>NZ_AP028947.1:0-1200000 GCF_036323495.1 Limnobacter thiooxidans
AGACAATGCCTCACTCAATTCGTGGGGGTTTGGATACAATGGAGCGCTGAGATTTAATTCCTGCAAAGCAGTTCATCCGAATAATAAGGCTGTTGATAACGTGATTGATCAATTCTGGGACCACTGCGTTGAAGCGCTTCGGAAAGAAATCCCCGCCCAACAAATCAAGCTGTGGATCGAACCACTGACCGTGGTTGAATTTGATGAAAACACGGCAAGCTTGAGCATGGCTGCCCCAAACCGTTTCAAACTCGATTGGGTTTTAAACAACTACGGGGGCCGCTTCAACGAATTGGCCACCGAGTTTTTTGGATGCGAAATGGCCATTCAGTGGCAGGTTGCCGCCAAGCAGGCCAGCCCTCTGCAGGCACCGGCCCCTTCACAGGCGAAAACCACCAACGAAGCCAGTACGCAAAACGCGCCAAAAATGGCAGCGGTCAAACGCGATGAAATCGCGGCCACGGTGTACGAACGCAGCCGGCTGAATCGGGACCTGTGTTTCTCCAACTTTGTATCGGGGCGAGCCAACCAGCTTGCGAGAGCCGCGGCAGAACAGGTGGCTTCCAACCCCGGCGTGTCCTACAACCCCCTGTTTTTGTATGGTGGGGTGGGATTGGGCAAAACCCACCTGATTCATTCCATTGGCAATCGCCTGCTTGAACAGAACCCCAATACGCAGATTCGCTACATCCACGCAGAACAGTATGTGAGCGATGTGGTCAAGGCTTACCAAAAGAAGGCATTTGAAGAATTCAAGCGTTCGTATTACTCGCTTGATTTGCTGTTGATTGACGATATTCAGTTTTTTGGCGGGAAAAGCCGAACGCAAGAAGAATTTTTCTATGCTTTCGAGCAACTGATTGCTGCCAAAAAACAGATCATCATCACCAGCGACACCTACCCCAAAGACATCCAGGGCATGGATGACAGGCTGATTTCCAGGTTTAACAGCGGTTTGACTGTGGCCATTGAGCCGCCTGAACTTGAAATGCGGGTAG
This sequence comes from Limnobacter thiooxidans, assembly GCF_036323495.1. Lineage (NCBI taxonomy): Bacteria > Pseudomonadati > Pseudomonadota > Betaproteobacteria > Burkholderiales > Burkholderiaceae > Limnobacter > Limnobacter thiooxidans. The sequence continues at coordinate 999 of NZ_AP028947.1, forward strand.
CCATCCTGCTGAAAAAAGCCGAACAGCAAAAAATCGTGTTTTCGGAAGATGTGGCATTTTTCGTAGCCAAGCACATGCGCAGCAACATACGTGAACTGGAGGGTGCGTTGCGTCGAATCATGGCCTTTGCCTCATTCCACAACAAGCCTGTGACCATGGACCTGGTTCGGGAAGCGTTGCGCGACATGATTTCAGCCCACCATGGTCAGGTCTCAGTGGAATCCATCCAGAAAACAGTGGCGGATTACTACAAGATCAAAGTTGCAGACATGTTTTCCAAGCGCAGACAAGCCCAGATCGTACTGCCACGGCAGGTGGCCATGTACCTGGCCAAAGAGTTGACCGAGAAAAGCTACGTGGAAATTGGCGAGCTGTTTGGCGGGCGCGACCACACGACTGTGCTGCATGCCGTGAACAAGATTTCAGAACTGCGTAACCAATCTTCAGAGTTGAATCATGCGTTGCACGTACTGGACCAAACCTTGAAGGGTTGATTTAGAATTGTGGATAACTGTGTAATTGCCGTGTACAAAGAGGTGAGTTATCCACAGAAAAAAAAGAACCTCGGAAGATCGCAAAAAGTTATCCACAGTTTGCAGATTGAGTCCCGTGAGTTCTACACCAATTTTGAAAGAACCTAAGAAGCTAAATTCAAAGGGAAAAATGGAGTTGTCCACAGAAATGAATCAACTCTATTAACTAATCCTATAAGGAAATATTAAATGGAATTAATTCATAGCTCACGCGATGCATTGGTTCGGAAACTGCAAATCGTCAGCAACATCGTTGAACGCAGGAACACTTTGCCTGTATTGGCCAACATCCTTTTGAGAAAACAGGGTGGCTTGTTGACGTTGTTGTCTTCGGACATCGAGATGCAAATTCAGACCAGTGCAGAAGTGGGCGCAGGCGGTGAAGACACCGCCACCACAGTGGCTGCGAGAAAATTCCTGGACATATTGAGATCCTTGCCCGAAGACTCGGATGTGATGGTGAAACTGGACGGCAAGAAGATGTCAGTTCAAGCCAAGAAAAGCCGATTTGCACTACAGACCTTGCCTGCAGAGGACTTTCCTTTGGTTCAAGAGCCAAAAGAATGGGTCACCCGAATCAGCCTGCCCCAAAAAACACTGAAGAATTTGCTGGGCATGGTTCATTTTTCAATGGCCCAGCAGGATCTGCGGTATTACCTGAACGGTGTGTTACTGGTTATCGAGAGTGAGTGTATTCGTGCGGTAGCAACTGACGGACACCGTTTGGCCTACGCAGATGCGCCAGGCCAAGGGGGCACGACCAAACACGAGGTGATTGTTCCACGTAAAACCGTGCTGGAATTGTCACGTTTATTGAACGACACGGATGACACAGTGACGATTGACTTGGCAAGCAACCAGGCCAAGTTCAGTTTTGCAGACATTACGCTGATCACCAAGCTGGTTGAAGGCAAGTTTCCTGACTATCAGCGGGTTATTCCAAAGGCCCACAAGCACCATGTCGTGATTGCTCGCGATGCGCTGCTGCATTCGCTGCAACGTGCGTCCATCCTGACCAGCGACAAGTTTCGTGGCATTCGCTGGGTGTTGGGTGCCAATGGCTTGACGATTGTGGCCAACAATTCGGATCAGGAAGAAGCCCGGGATGAAATGGAGGTCGAGTACCAAGGCCCCGAGATTGATGTGGGTTTTAACGTAAACTACCTGCTGGATGTATTGAATAACCTCAAGTCGGAAACCGTGCAGTTCACGTTGCAAGACGGGAACAGCAGTGCATTGGTGACCACCCCAGGCAAAGATGACTTCAAATACGTTGTCATGCCCATGCGTATCTAAGAAAGACGATAACAAGAATACCCTATGACTTCAGACATACAGAACGACGGACCATTGCCCGCGCAACCCACCGGCGCCGATTACGGTGAAGGTGCCATTCAAATTCTTGAAGGCCTTGAAGCAGTTCGCAAACGTCCTGGCATGTACATCGGTGACACCTCCGATGGCACAGGCTTGCACCACCTTGTGTTTGAAGTTGTAGACAATTCGATTGATGAAGCTTTGGCTGGGCATTGCGATGACATCGTTGTCACGATCCATGCCGACAATTCAATCAGCGTGACAGACAACGGGCGGGGTATCCCGACCGGTGTGAAAATGGATGACAAGCACGAGCCGAAACGCTCTGCTTCGGAAATCGCATTGACAGAGCTGCATGCTGGCGGCAAATTCAACCAGAACAGCTACAAGGTTTCAGGTGGTTTGCACGGTGTGGGCGTAAGTTGCGTGAATGCCTTGTCCAGCTGGTTGCGCCTGATTGTTCGTCGCGATGGCAAGGTGCATCAACTTGAATTTGCACGTGGTTTTGTTCAAAACCGAATCATTGAACAAGTGAATGGTGTAGACGTATCGCCCATGAAAGTTGTGGGCACCACAGACAAGCGTGGCACAGAAGTTCACTTTCTGCCTGACACCCAAATATTTCAGCAGAACAATGATTTTCACTATGAAATTCTGGCCAAGCGGCTGCGTGAACTCAGCTTCCTGAACAATGGTGTGCGTATTCGCCTGAAAGACGAACGCACTGGCAAGGAAGATGATTTCGCAGGCAGCGGCGGTGTGATGGGCTTCGTGGAATTCATCAATGCCAACAAGAAAATTTTGCATCCGAATACGTTTTACGCAGCAGGTGAGCGCCCTGCGGAAACTTATGGCGGTATCCCCGGTACAAGCATTGGTGTCGAAGTGTCCATGCAGTGGAATGACGGATTCAATGAATCGGTACTCTGCTTCACCAACAACATTCCACAACGCGATGGCGGCACCCACCTGACTGGCTTGCGTGCCGCGATGACGCGGGTCATCGGCAAATACATTGAAGTCAATGAAATTGCCAAGAAGCAAAAAGTGGAAGTGACTGGCGACGACATGCGCGAGGGCCTGTGTTGTGTACTTTCCGTGAAAGTACCAGAACCGAAATTTTCAAGCCAAACCAAAGACAAGCTTGTTTCAAGCGAAGTGCGTGCTCCTGTGGAAGACATTGTTGCCAAGGTGCTGAGCGAGTTTCTGGACGAACGCCCCGGTGATGCCAAGCTGATCTGTCTTAAAATCGTTGAAGCTGCGCGTGCGCGTGAGGCCGCTCGGAAAGCCCGTGACATGACACGCCGCAAGGGTGTGCTGGACGGCGTTGGCCTGCCCGGCAAACTGGCAGATTGCCAGGAACGTGACCCGGCCAAGTGCGAGATTTACATCGTCGAGGGCGACTCTGCGGGTGGTTCAGCCAAGCAGGGCCGCGACCGTAAATTCCAGGCAATTTTGCCTTTGCGGGGAAAGGTGCTGAACGTTGAAAAAGCACGGTTCGACAAGTTGCTGACCTCTGAGCAAATCACCACGCTGATTACCGCCTTGGGTACAAGCATTGGCAAGGACGATTTCAATCTGGCCAAATTGCGTTATCACCGAATCATCATCATGACCGACGCGGACGTGGACGGAGCCCACATCCGGACGCTGTTGCTGACCCTGTTGTATCGCCAAATGCCTGAGTTGGTGGAACATGGTCACATCTACATTGCGCAGCCACCGCTGTACAAGGTAAAGCATGGCAAAGATGAAAGGTATTTGAAAGACGATCAGGAAGAAGCGCAATATATGCTGACCATTGCTTTGGAAAAGGCAGCGCTGATTCCAGGCGAGGGAAAAGAAGCCATTCGAAGCGAAGCGTTGCAAGAACTGGCTCGCCAGTTTGTAACTGTAGAAGCTGTGGTGCGGCGCTTGAGCCGTGTGATTGACCCGGATGTGCTGAATGCGATTGTGGAAGGCGTTGAACTGGATCTGGATACTGAAGAGGCGTCGAAAGCCAGTGCAGCGAGACTACAGGCCGTGCTGGACCCGACCATCATGACAGTGTTTTCCAAGTTTGATGAGCAAAGCGACAAGCACAAGGTCCTTATTCACCGCCGCCATCATGGCAACGTACGGGTGACCACAATCGACCCAGACTTTGTTCATGGCGCGGATTACCCCTTGTTGGCTCATGCCGCAAAAACCTTCAAAGGCTTGATTTCTGAAGGCGCAGAAATTCAACGCGGTGAAGGCGAGAAGCAGAAGGTGATGGCGGTTCAGAGCTTCCGTGAAGCCATGCAATGGTTGCGTGAACAAGCAGAAAAAGCGATCACGAAACAACGTTACAAGGGCTTGGGTGAAATGAACCCACAGCAGTTGTGGGAAACAACCATGGACCCTACAGTGCGACGATTGCTGCGCGTTCAAATTGAAGATGCCATCGCTGCAGATCAGATTTTCACAACGCTGATGGGCGACGAAGTTGAACCCAGAAGGGCCTTCATTGAAAGCAATGCCTTGAAGGCTGGGAATATTGACGTTTAAGTCAATGTGGAGCGAAGAAATAGTTGGCCAGTTTTGTTAAATAGTTGACCAACTTTTTTCGAACATTAGGGTATAGGGGAACGGCTAACTTCGGTTGGCCGTTTTCTTTTTATTTAATAAATTATTGATTTAAAAAAGATTTATGAGAAAAATCGAAAAAGTTTTATAAAGTTGTTTGCCAATTTCGTAGAAAAATTATGAGTTTAAATATTTAACAATCACTCCATAGTTCCTCCCTCTCCCAATTAGTCCATATGTGACGTACACATCTAAAAGGGAAATAGCAAGTCACCAAGGTTCTAGAAAAATTCAATCCATATCGCTCTTCCTGATGATACAGGGAGCGAGATGCTGCTTAAAGTTGTTCTAGTGAACCCAATTAGGTGTTTGATTAATCAAGAAGTACTTACCCAGGTTCAAGGTGCTGAGTCTTTTAGGCCTACACCAATCAAAAATTTCAGAAACGAAGAACGTAAGGATTGGAAAGTTCACCACAGATGCATTGCAAGTTATCCTAGGAAAACAAACACGCAACGCAACCATGAGCTCTAAAGACAGTAGCAACGTTATTTTTGAAACATCCATAAATTGACATGCCAAAATTCTTGTGATACGTTGAGCCTCTGTATGTATCGTTACGATACACACGCTCGTTAGCTATACGAGGAAACAATCATGGTGATGAAGAGATCAATGTTTATTACGGAACTACTTGTTGAGAAAAATTTGAAGCCAAACGCTCTCGAGAGTGCTAAGTTGGCGGAAAAAGCTTTGTCTGTCCAAGAACTTAGCTTACTTTCAAAGATGGGTGATAAGACCGTATTCGGCGTTGATGCTTTATACGAGAAGTTTAAAGCAAAAGGTTTGATTGCTTGAAAACTAGATCTTCACGAGTTTTTACACCCTACAGCCATAATTCTTAAAATTTCCCCCAGTCCTTGAATTCTCCAACCCCGAAAGTATCGGTATCTTCTTTACTGGCTGAAGATTTGTCTGCTACTGAGTTAGATGTTCTCATCACTAGTTTTAAGCGGTGGATTTCCACAAATAAAGAAAACAATTTCATGTTTGGGAAAACAGTGCGAGAAGATGAGAACCGAAACGTGTCGCATGTCCATCTTTATCCCCAGAATGATGAAGATTCAAAACAAAAATGGGCTACTAGGTGGTCATCTCCACATTCCAATATAAGAAACTCCAGGGTAAGTGATAGGTACCTATTCTATGTAGAGCATCCTATACACGGTTACCACTTGTTGCTCCATGTCGTCGACCCTGGAGCCCATGTTTTTAGGCACACCCCAAAAGGCAAAGTAATTCTTAAGCTCATGTTTGAGAAGGCAGACACATTCGAAATGCAGGGTAAATCCTAAATTGTTAAGGATGTCGTTTTTGTTGGTGTTTTTTATTGGCTAAGAAAAAAGTTCGCATCAGGTAATCAAGATTTCCTTAGTTGCCCCCAGTCACGACGCTGCTGCCAAACTTCAGGCCGTTTATGAAATCGATTAACGCAATAAAACCGATAATCTTTAACTAGCTCATCAAGTTCATGAGTAAGGTAATCGTTCTTGACAAGAAAGCTCATAATTTCTTGTGGAGATGGAAACTTCGCAATGCCACCTTCTCGCATAGCCTTCCATTCGGATAAAACCTCTGGTGCGGCATTGTTCGGAATGGAACTTCCTCCAAGAATGTGATGAGAGTAGTCAAACTCCACTATTCGATGCCACTCTTTCAAGACGGACTCCATCTCACTGTTCGGAATCTTTAATTTCGAAAGCACCGCAATCACCGATTTTCTAATAGCTTCCTCCTCTTCATCAGAATAGCCACCCCATCGTCCCTGGCGTTTTACCAACGAGAGGGAGAGTTCCGCAACTTGAACGGCAAGCAATTGAAGTTCTGACACTGCAGATTCGGCACGAGCCACTACTTCTCGAGTTCTCGCTTCAATTCCGTCCCGAGATGCTTTGAACTCGGAAATTCGATCAAGGTTCGCAACAAAAATGAGAGTGACGAACCCGATAGTGCTAACCAACAATATTTCTGGATGGCCTAGATAAGCCGAGACTGGACCAGAGGCGAAAGCGAAAATTGAGCAAATAGTAAGAAACCATTTCATAAATTTGGAAAAAATATAAAAAATTAAACAAAATCAATCATATGAATGGTTGATATCGATCAGATCTCAGTAATCACTCTAGACGAGCTTCCAGTTAAATAGATTGTATTTGTTCGTTTCTATATGAGCTGTATAGATTTAATGTTTAATTTTTTGCCAGTCCAGTTTTGAAAGTTATCAGAGTACGCTTCGACCAAGTCCACAGCGTCCTCATTGACAGCTAAGTACACTTCATCGAAGAAGCTCATCTGCAACCAAGCATATTTGGTCAGTGCTTGATGAAAAAAGGCCGTACTTGAGTTCATCGAGAAGTAGCGAATCTCAATAGCTACCCTTTTACCTTTTGCTGTTTCAAAGCCAAGATCGGGTTTAATCGATAGCCCAGAGAGGTCAATTTCTTTCCAGGTACCCGACAGGCCAAAGTCCGCTGGGTGTTTGTTCACGTGATTAACAACGGCGTGTTGAAGTTGGAAAGCGGCCTTACGTGCCTCAGATCTTGTGTTGTCAACGTTTCTGCTACCCGAATCTTTGGTCTCTAGCTCGATCAAATGTTTCACGCCAGCAGCAATAGTCTGTCCACTGATCACCGATTCGGCTATTTGTGCCGCCTTGGCAGGATTTAGCTTGTGGAGTTTCAGCAGCTCCTCGATGCTTGAATACGGCGTCTGGTCCGTGAATTTGCCGATGTGTTGATGAAAGTTTTCATCGACAAATTCCTTTAATGCCACGTAGCGTTTCAGCATGCGCACCGACAAACCATTGTTCTCAGCATAGACAGCAAGGTGATTCGCGATACTCAGTTCTTTGGAGTTCTCAAGTTGCCACTGCGCAGCTTTACCTTGGTCGTACCATAAAGGTACACCTGGTTTGCTTTCCTTTCTTTTTGCCAAAATCGTTTCCTTTACTTTAGAACGCTAGTTTAACCTTTCCTTTAATTTCGTCAATAACAAAAATATTGAGCAAATTTATCCGCTGGTCTATAGTGAGTGCGGCAATGTTTGGCTTGGCAGTGTGCACCGCTCTCCGTTCAGATAGATAAGTGCTAATAAGTTAGACATTACGCTAAGTTTAAGTATGGTTTACTAGCATATAAGGCGATGTAGAGACTATGAGACGGGAACCTGAAAGACATCTAAGCCCAATGATCTGGGTATCACTTGAGCGCCTTGGTAAGCGCATAAAACTCGCTCGCCTGGTGCGAAATCTGACTCAAAAGCAAATCGCTGAGCGAGCGATGATTAGTGTCGAGACTGTACGCGGCATTGAACGCGGTGAGCCTATTGGTTCGTTTTGTGGCTTTTTGGGAATCCTTCAAGCTCTGGGAGCGAGCAACCAAATGGATTTTGTTCTCTTGGACGATCCCACAGGCACGGTGCTAATGCAGTCACGCGTCCGTAAAAAGGCGGCTCCGATTAAGCCGCCGGAGCCAACACCCTATGTGCCCATCAGACAAAAGCCCAAATTGACGTTGGTGCGAAAGGAGCCCGTGAAAAAAGGTGAAATTGGCGAAGCCATAACCCTGGAGGACATGGTGAAAGTAATTCGTGAATCAATCGAGAAATCGAAAAAAGATCCTGACCCAGGCAATAAAAAGTAGTTGCCACTCTACTCGTCTACAGTCCTAGCTCTCGCCCCGTCCTGTCCCCCAGTCCTTTAATAACCTAGATTCAACGAATTTTTGGAGGCACTATTTTTGTCAACAACAAAATTATTGCCTTCATTAAATCATACATGATATAATTTCGTTAACAACAAAAATATAACTATGTCCTACCTCACGAAAAAAGATCAAAAGGGTAAGACCAGGCAGATTGGCAAGCGGGGCTTCAGAAAAGGATCGTATTTCACGCATCTCTTAAAGTCTGCGCCGGAGGGAAAGTCGGTGGTTGATAGCAGACACGAACTCATTGCTGGCTATGCCATGGATCTTGATCCACGCATTAAAGCGTTGCAAGTACAGCCCTTCACCCTTGATGTAACAACAGGTGAAATGTTGCACACAAAAGATCAGCTTGATCGCTACAGAGAAAAACTTAAAACACGTGGCAGGCAAGCAAGCCTTTACACACCTGATTTCGCTTTAACGATGCAAGACCAAACGGTGCGAATCATTGAAATCAAGGACGCGGCCTGGATTGATTTCACGGATTCTTACGCAGGAAAAATTGAGGCCGCCACTGAGCTATTAAAGGTTAAAGGAATTCATTTTGAAATCCTTGCGGGTTCTTATGAGGACACATTGCCGTGTGTTCAAAACTTGAAACTGCTACACAGCATTAATCATCAAATGAACGCCAAGGAAGTTCCGGCCTCACTGCTAGATTTGACTGAAAAATTGCAAGCCGTTCGAGTGTTTGCGGCGCAAATGCATGAGAGCGCAGAAATGCTTTCGGTCTCTGAAATTGCTGATGGAAATAGATTAACGGTGACGCAAGTTTGCATGGCAATCGTCATGGGGATTTTTGATGCGCCGATTTGGCGTGAAGTGATTAATAAAAAAACATTGTTGTCAGGTGCTGCCGATGATTCGATGAATTGCATTCGGTATGAACACTTTGATTTAAGGAGAAGAACATGACGCAGATAACAACGGGTACGGTGTATCAAACCGGCGCATCGCGTTTGTGTATTTCAAAACTGAACAGAGATTCGCAGGTTGTGATGATCACTGATCTTCATACCAAAAATGACTTCCCTGTGACACTTACTGAACTGCAGCGAAATATCGCCAATGGTTTATATGTTCGCGAGAATTACGAACATGACACACGCTGCAGTCAGTCAAGGGTGATTGATGATCCCCAATATAAAAGTGAATACATCACTGAAGCGAAGCGTCGACAAAATGCGATTGCAAAATTTGAGCGTCTGGTAACAGATGGAATGACAGCTGCGGATGCCTGTAAAAGCGTAATCGGCACATATGGCTTGTCCTGTTCAGAGCGCACTTTCAGGCGCTATTGCCGAGATTTCCGCCACCGCGGCTTTGAAGGAATTACGCCGAAGCATCATAAAAAAGGAAGGCCAAAAGTTGTGCTTTCAGAAGAGGTAGAACAGATCGTCGTGTCCACTTTGGAGGAGAACTTAGGTAAGCATTACATCCGCATCAAAGAGCTGCATCAAATCATTAATCAGAATCTGAAGAAAAGAGGATCAGAGGAAAGAATGTCTTATGACCAGGTTCGCTACTACGTCAATTTGCAGCCTTGGGACAGGCGTGTTCTTGCCAAGTTTGATCCTCGCACCCGACGCTCAGTGGGAAGCATGCGGCAGAAAAACTATCAGACAGCTCTGCCCTATCAAAGAATTGAGATGGACTGTACGCAACTTGATGTGTTCGTCACACAAGCACTTAGTTCGGCACCGATAAGACCCTGGGTGTGTGTCGCAATTGATGTGGCCACAGGCTTTCCACTTGCAACGGAAATCTCGCTACATACGCCCGACACCGTTCAGGTGTTGAAGACACTTGAGCGGGCAATGTACGGATATACCAAGGAAGAGTTTGACAAATATGGGGTTATGAATCGTATCGAGTACATGGGCCGCCCGCAAACGTTGGTCCTTGATAACGGTTCGGAGTTTCGTTCCGAAAGCTTTTCATCGATAACTACTTTTGGTATTGCGGTGGAATACAACCCTGCATATTCACCATATAGAAAGCCATTTGTTGAACGTTTTAACCGCAGTTTGAAGGATTTCACGTCCAGTTTGCCTGGGTCCACGCGAGGTCCTAAAACTACCAATGCTCGGCCGCAAACCGAGCTTGGTATGAAGACAGCGATCATCGATTTTTCAGAATTGAAGATGCTGATAACTCGATTTGTATTTGATGACTACAGCATGAGATCACTGGATAGGCACGTTATTGGATCAGTAGCCAAGGGCGAAGATTACGGTTTTTCACCTGCAGAAAGACTTGTGCGCTTGCAAAAGGAAATGATTGCACTAGAGCCAATAACTATGCAAGACATGGCCAATGCACGAATGATTAAAGAAACTCGTACGACAGACAGGGGCGGAATTACGTTTGAGAAATGCAAGTATTCCTCTTCTGAATATGCTGTGTTGTATTCAAAATTGGGCCCTGGCGTAAAGGTGGAAATTTTGTATGACCCGATCGACTGTACATACATCGATGTGATTGATCCAACCAACAAGGGATCGAAAATTCGATTAAACAATATCTACTGGGATATTGGAAGGAACCAGCCAGTGGATTACACAACGCTCAGAACTCTGATGGCGAATGCGGACAAAACCCATGGTAGATCTGACTACGATACGATCGCTGTCGAGTATCAAAAAATGCTTGGCGTGTTTTTTGATGGCGTAAACAAGAGGGCAACGACGAAAACCAAGAAACATTCGTCGGCCAAGAAAGAGGTCGCGGAGGCCGCTAAATTGGTGCGATCAATGACCACGGGTCGAACCGCAAATGAAAAAGAAATTGATGGGCCAACTTATCTGGGCATTAACGACGATTTCGACTATGACTCAGTCCAGGCACCAAAAATCGTAACAAAGAAAAATTATCAATGACAAGAATAGAACAAAATATTATTAACGATAAGGTACATCTTCACCCTGCTTTCGAACGTGTCGCACAGCAGCTCACTATCTACATCAAAGACGGATTGAGTCCTCCGGAAGTTACGGGGGCTTATCGCAGCTTGAAGTGGATTCTTGGCCCTTCACGATCGGGAAAAACTCAGGTCGTTGATTACGTTCATGCCAAATTCCAAAAACTGGAATCAACGGACAGTGACAATCGCAGGATGATTCCTGTTCTGAAGGTGACCATGCGATCTGGTGGCTCAAAAGGCGGCCTCGCCATGGCAATTCTTGACAGTTTGAAGATGGCTGGTTTTGCACGCGGTTCAGTCGCTGACAAGTTTGATTTAGCAATCCGTCAGCTTGAACTTCACAAGGTTAAGGTGTTGATCATTGATGAAATTCAACAGTTGACTGACGCTGGCCGATCAAAATCAATTCGCGGAGCGGCTGATGTTTTGAAGGAGTTGTTTGAACGAGTACCGATTACATTCATTTTTGTGGGACTACCGAACGCTGAAGAATTGTGTTTGAACAATACGCAACTTGCTAACCGCTCTGAACGTCGAGTGATGTTCATGCCATACGACTATTCAGATCAAGATCAAATGAAGGAATTTGTGAGTGCCGTTAGGGGCTATTACGATGGTCTGGTAACGGATCCATACAACATCGAAATCGGCTTTAAAACTTTTGCACGTGCACTTTATTATTTGTCCGCAGGAAGATTTGGCTTGGTTAGCAACTTTATGCACACCTTGCAGGTTGAGTTCCTGAGAACCAATGGGAGGTTTGGCATTAACAAAAATTTACTTGGCGCTGCCGCAGAAAAAATAGCAGTTGATTTTGATCTGGACGGAAACCCCTTTGATCGAGAAATTTCCGATCGTGAGTTCTCAGTATGTTGGGAGCGAATGATCTTGAGAGAAGACCTATCCCGCATTGTCGGCGTAAACGGGAGGTTGGCGCATCATGTTTAAAGACCCAGACTTAGAACTCCCTAAGGTCCCCAACCTACTTTCCGTAAAGATTGGTGAGAGCCTCGAAGGCTATTTATTACGGTTAGCAAATCACAATGGCATGCTCGGGATTTATGAATTGCTTGGCCCGATCCGAGGAGTTACGGCTCAATCATCCCTGTTTGGCAAGCTCGAGCATATTGCAGATATCACAGGCCAGAAGGCTAGTGATTTGGCGAAACTTAAAGAATTGGAGCAAGGCCATAGAACATCGATTCAAGATCGACATTACAGAATGTCGACGACGCCAGTGTGTCCTATGTGCCTTAAAGAGCATGGCTATGCAAAACTCATTTGGCAGCATACATACAGCACTGCCTGCGCTGAGCACAGCATTCGACTTGTAGAAACCTGCGATGAGTGTGGTAACACCATCACAAAAGATCGATATCATTTGAAGGCCTGTAAGTGTGGCCGAGATTTGACATCTATTGAACCGACTAAGGTTTCAAACGCCGAGAGATGGCTGAGTATGCGTTTGGCCATGGATGTCACACCCTGTCCGCCAATGCAGGACTTCGGAAATACGGAACCGATTCAGTGGAGCAATTTCGTCACTTTGATTGAGTTTTTGTATGCCCATTCAAAGCAAACCAAACAGACGTTGACCGGAAGGATCAGCAAACCCATTTCAATTGATGATTCACTGGAAATCGTACAAGGTGTTTTGCCTTTATTTGAAGACTTTCCCACCCGTGTAAAAGAGTTGGTGAAGTTTCGACTTGATCTGGCTGCTCCAGATATTTTCTCCGCAGAACAAAGACTCGGATACTGGATCAAGAGACTTTCGAATCTGTGTGGTTCGGGGCGGTATAAGGAATTTATCCAGGCGGCGCGTGACGCGGTCACCGAATATTCGGATGGTAAGTATCACATCAATGACAAAGTGGCCAATACCGAGAAATCCCGTTATTTGTCCATTGCCCAAATGGCGAAAGATCTGCGCATCCACGAGCAGACCGTAATGAAAATGGTAGATCGCAAGGAGTTGCGGTTCATAGAAATCCCACATGAGTCTAAAACTCGCAGAATATTGATTGATAAATTTTCAGCTGAAGAAATGCATGAGTTTCTGAAGACCTTTATCACCAAGACCGACGCCATGCATATTACTGGCCTAAGTAGGCGATCAATGGGTTACTTCATTGAGTACGGGATATTTGACGTATTGGAAGAGCCAGAAGTGCGATTGACTTCCAACCGCACAATATCTGCAACTGCGATTGAGGTGTTGACTAAAAAATTGGCCACTGAGGCGCAAAGTAAGGAAGGCCCCAAGATCAGGCTGAAAAATTTTGCGGCAAGGATGACCACCAACGCCACTGCGCATCGAACGCTTTACCTGTCTTTGGTTAACGGTTCGTTGACGGTTGCGTCTCCCACTGGGGACAATAAACTCGGGAACTTCGAATTCCTAGAATCCGAAGTAACAAAAATTCTGCAGGCAGGGAATGGGGAGCCACTACTAAAAATTGCTGGCGTTGCCAACATGCTGAAGATCAAGGAAGAGGTGATTAGGTTCTGGGTAAAACAAGGCCTGATTCGCTCAGTGGAAAGTATCTTGCGTGGTCAAAAGGTAAATTTGATTCCAGTATCTGCTTTGGCAGAGTTTCAACAGACCTACATCGTGCTTTCCACTTTGGCCGACCAGCTTGGTACAAGTTCAAGAATGCTCTTGAGGATGATCGAATCGCACGACCTTAAAACGGTGGGTAGTTTTGATGTTGGTGAAGGTGTAAGCCGAGGCTACTTGATCGAGGTCACGCAGCTTGGCAAGCTATTGTTGCCGAACCAGGCCAAGGCGGCGTAATTCTGTTATTTCAAGGCCAATCTCAAGAACGGATATTGGCGAATCGGATTGATCATGGCAATATACTGTTTATTAACACAGTATATTGCCGCGCATGAAACTTAACACAACAGTTCGAAACAACATAGCACTGGCTTGCCCTGAAGCTGCACTGGTGCTTGACGCGGCAGCAGCCATCATGTCACCGAATGGATCATTCACTCATTTTCCAAACACTTTAAAGGTCTATGACCGTGAGTATGAGATCGGCCTTCGATTCTTGATTGAACATAAAGTGGTGCTGGTGAAGGCGGGAATTTATCGGATCAATCGGAATGCCCTTGATCCCTTGCTAAAGCAGTCGATGGTCACTTGACTGTCGCAGCATGCCATTCGTGATCATACGAGCCCTGCGCAGGTAAGTAGATCTACACACCTGCATCAAATTCACGCAGCTGATCGAACTTTCGGCGAAAGGCGCCGTTGCAGTTCCAGGTAATAACTTTCAGCTCGGTCATTTTCTATACCCTAATATTTTGCTTTAAGGGATAGTGGCGCAAATCACAGAAATACATCGCTCTCAATATACCCCCCTAAAATTGGTCCCCTGACTGAGTACCGCGCCTGCCTTGGCTCCTCTTGGAGCCTGATGGTTTATCCAGTGAATGTTTCGCTATACACTCATCAAATAATAATGAGGTAGGTGACAAGCTTCGCAGGTGCGGAAAATGTCACCTCAGATTTTGCGGTAATCCCATTCAACAATAAGAATCAGCATGTCAAATCAAAACCTAAGCTCGTTTATCTGGTCGGTGGCCGACCTTCTCCGCGGAAATTTCCGGCATTACGAGTTCGAGAAAATCATCCTTCCGTTTACCGTTTTGCGTCGCCTAGATTGCGTGATGGCGCCTACCAAAGCAGCGGTCTTGGCCGAATATGAAAGCAAAAAAGCGCTTGGTGATGCTGCCCATGCCTTTTTGTTGAAGAAGTCTGGGCTCGAGTTTTACAACACCTTTCCAATGGATATCCAAACCCTTCTGGGGGACTCGGCCAACGTCAAACAAAACCTGATCAACTATGTCTCGTCATTCTCCGAGAATGTGCGGGACATCTTCGACAAATTCAAGTTTCAGAATTACATCGACGCGCTGGATGCCAACAACCTGCTTTACTTGGTTGTGCAAAAGTTTTCCACGATTGATATGAGCCCTCAAACGGTCTCAAACATGCAAATGGGCTACCTGTTTGAGGAGTTGATCCGGAAGTTTGCTGAAGATTCGAACCAGACGGCGGGTGAACATTTCACGCCCCGTGAGGTGATTCGCCTTATGGTGAACGTGCTGTTTGCAGCCGATGAAGAGGCCCTCACAGTACCTGGTATTGTGCGCACCATTTACGACCCAACCAGTGGTACCGGCGGCATTTTATCTGTTGCTGAGGATCGGGGGATGGAGCTTAACCCCCGTGCACGATTTGTGGTTTATGGCCAAGAACTGAACCCAGACACTTACGCCATTTGTAAAGCGGACATGCTGATCAAAGGGCAAGACATTGCCAATATCATCTGTGGCAATACGCTGTCTGAAGATGGACTGCCAGACAAGAAGTTTGACTACATGATGGCCAACCCGCCATTTGGCGTGGAGTGGAAAAACGTTCAGGACTTTGTGACGACTGAGCATCAGCAGCGTGGTTACTCCGGACGTTTTGGTCCAGGTCTGCCTCGGGTGTCTGACGGTTCTCTGCTGTTTTTGCTCCACTTGGTATCCAAGATGCGCCCAATTAGTGAAGGTGGTAGCCGCATTGGCATCATCCTGAACGGATCCCCCTTGTTTACTGGTGGCGCAGAATCTGGCGAGTCAAATATTCGTCGTTACCTGCTTGAGAATGATTTGGTGGAAGCGATCATCGCACTGCCCACCGACATGTTCTTCAACACCGGCATCTCCACCTACATCTGGATTCTTTCTAATCACAAACCGGCCGAACGCAAAGGTAAGGTACAGCTGATCAATGGCGCTGATTTCTACCAAAAGATGCGCAAAAGTCTTGGCTCGAAACGTAAGGAGCTGAGCCAGGAGCACATCGAACTCATCACCAAACTTTACGGTGACTTCAAAACAACCGAGCACTCTCTGATTTTCGACAATGAGGATTTTGGCTACTCAACCATTACGGTTGAGAGGCCATTGAAGTTGAAGTTTGAAATCACTCCTGAAAAGCTTGCATTGATTGACGATTCAAAGCCCCTACAAAAGTTGGAGGCTTCTGGGCTTGCAAACCTGAAAACTGCTTTGACTAGTCTCCCAGCAGGCAAGATTTGGATGGACCGTAAAGTTTTTGAGAAAGACTTGAAGGCGGTATGTTCAGCAGCAGGTGTTGCCTTGGCGGCAGCTCAGGAAAAAGCAGTGGTTGGAATTTTTGGTGAGCATCACCATGAAGCCGTGGTGTGCACCGACAAGAAGGGGAATGTTGAATCAAACCCCGATTTGCGCGATACGGAAAACGTACCACTGAAGGATGACATCCAGGCTTACTTTGAGCGTGAGGTATTACCACATGTGTCAGATGCATGGATTGATCATGAAAAGACCAAAGTTGGATACGAGATTCCATTCAACCGTCATTTCTACAAATATGTTCCTCCTCGTTCACTAGAAGAAATTGATGCTGATTTGAAGACGGTGACTGCTGAGATTGTTACTTTGCTTGGTGAGGTCGCAAGATGAGTCCAACTTCGAAAGCTATGAGCAAATTGAAGTTCTTTCTGGTCCTGAATACGGGCGGTGTTTGGGGTGACGAACCAGATGGAAATGATGATGTAATTGTATTTAGGTCAACAGAACAGACCGCCGATGGTAAGTGGTTCATCAAGCAACCTGCTATGCGTAAACTCAGCGCTTCAGAAAAATTTGCTGCGACCCTAAAAAAGGGCGATTTACTCGTCACAAAATCTAGTGGTAGTCCACTTCATATTGGTAAAACAACATTAGTTGACGACAAAATAGCTGCATTAAAACCTTGCTACTCGAATTTTATGCAAAGGCTTAGAGTGGACGAGCAACGTGCAATTCCTCGATACATTTGGTATCAATTAAATTCTGAGTGGAGTCGTGAGCAACTGTCTTTACTCTCTAACAGCACGACTGGGCTTGCGAATCTTAATGGGGGTATCTTAGGTGAGATGTCAGTTCGATTGCCACTGCTCATCGAACAACGCCAAATCGCAACTTACCTCAACCGTGAAACAGCTAAGATCGACAAGCTCATCGCAAAGCAGCAAAAGCTTATCAAACTCCTTCAGGAAAAGCGCCAGGCTGTGATTAGTCAGGCGGTCACAAAAGGGCTAGATCCGACTGTGAAAATGAAGGACAGCGGGGTTGAGTGGTTGGGTGAAGTCCCTGATCATTGGGTTGTCAGTAAAATCAAATTCGTAAAAGCGGGTTACTCAAATTCCTTTGTTGATGGCCCGTTTGGCAGCAACCTTAAATCGGAACACTTTATCGACGATGGCGATGCTTACGTGATAGAAAGCAATTTTGCGACAACAGGAAAAATCAACTTCAATAAATTAAAAACCATTTCAGACAACCATTTTCAAACAATATCAAGAAGTCAGGCCTTTTCAGGAAGCATTGTTATTGCAAAAATTGGTGCTCGGTTTGGAAGTGCATCAATACTGCCTCCACTTGATAAAAAAGCTGTAGTTTCAGGTAACTCACTCAAGCTTGATGTTGATGGAAAAAGGACCTCAAATAACTGGATTGAGAAACAATTGAAGTTTTTGAAGTGGAGCGGGCAAATTGATTTATTAGTCAATGGAAGTGCCCAGCCTGCTCTGTCTTTAGGCGGAATGAACCAACTAAGTGTTCTCATTCCACCAATATCTGAACAGGAACTGATTTTGAGTCATCTAGAATTCTTTGGCGGCAAAATCGACGCTTTAATTAAAAAGTGTGAATGTTCAATCGAACTTCTGAAAGAACATCGCCAAGCCCTTATCACAGCCGCAGTGACTGGAAAGATCGACGTCCGAGGATTCGTTACCGACGAAGAAGTGGCTGCACTGGATGCAGATCCCGTGTTGAAAACCACAGAGGAAGATTTGGAATCGGAAGTCGCGGAAGCTGACTACATTACCGAGGAAGAATAAGGATCCCTTGCCTCATGACAAACATTCACAAAGAACTGCACTTCGAAAACGAGATTTGCGCTCACTTAGTCGCCAACGGTTGGCTTCATTCAGCAAATGACAAAGGCTACGACCGTGATCTAGCTCTGTTTCCTGAAGATCTGATCTGGTGGATCCAAGAGACTCAGCCTGAAACCTGGAACAAGGTTAAGGCTATGCACAATGGCTCGACTCAGAAGAAACTTTTGGAACGCCTGGTTAAGGTATTGACCGCCGATGGCACGCTTTCAGTGTTGCGTCATGGATTTAAGGATGTGTCTGCCGGCCGTGTGAATCTTTGTCAGTTCAAACCTGCCACAACGCTAAATGCAACCACTATTGAGAATTACGGCAAGGTGCGTTTGCGTGTCATCCAGCAAGTCCACTATTCCACGAGCAACAACAACTCGATCGACTTGGTGTTTTTCGTCAACGGCATTCCTGTTGCCACGTCCGAGTTGAAAACTGACTTTACTCAGTCGATCGAAGATGCCGTGAAGCAGTACAAATTTGACCGGCTCCCTAAGGACAAATCGACCAAAAAGGAAGAGCCGCTTCTCGCGTTCAAACGTGGAGCGTTGGTGCACTTTGCCGTCAGCACTGAAGAAGTGCAGATGACCACGAAACTGGACGGGGTGAATACCCGCTTCTTGCCCTTCAATTTGGGCGACAACGGCGGCAAAGGAAATCCTGAAAACCCCAACGGTTTCAAGACGACGTACTTCTGGGAATACGTGCTTCAGCGGGATAACTTCTTGGACATTCTCGGGCGCTTCATGCACCTGGAGAGCGTCGATAAAATCGACAAGAAGACGGGTAAGCGGGTGACTAAAACCGCCATGATCTTTCCACGGTTTCATCAGTTCGACGCTGTGTCCAAACTTATTGCAACTGCAAAGGTGGAAGGTGCCGGCCACCGGTATTTGACCCAGCACTCTGCGGGCTCTGGCAAAACAAATACGATTGCCTGGACTGCCCACCAGTTATCTAGCCTTCACGGTGCGGACAACAAAAAGGTCTTCGACAGCGTAATTGTTGTGACTGATCGCACTGTCTTGGACAGCCAGCTACAGGATGCGATTTATCAATTTGAGCACAAGCAAGGTTTGGTGAAATGCATCAAATCTGAAATGGGTGATTCGAAATCGGCTCAACTTGCTCAGGCATTGATCAGCAATACGCCCATCATTATTGTCACCATTCAAACTTTCCCCTTTGTGATTGAGGCTTTGGCCAGTGCAAACATGGCGGGGAAAAAGTACGCGATCATTGCGGACGAAGCCCATACCTCCCAGTCTGGGGCTGTGGCCAACAAGGTAAAGAATGTGCTATCGCCTGCGGAAAAGCAGGAGCTGGAAGACGGTGGCGAGATCGACATTGAAGCCATGTTGGAAGCTGAAATGGCTTCTAGGGCCCAGCCTAAAAACATCAGCTACTTTGCCTTCACCGCCACACCGAAGAGTAAGACCATGGAGCTTTTCGGGCGGCCCAATGGCGATGGCAAGCCAGCGCCCTTCCACCTGTACACCATGCAGCAAGCTATTGAAGAGGGCTTTATTCTTGATGTACTGAAGAATTACACCCCCTACAAGCTAGCGTTCAAAATCGCCCATGACGGCCAGGACTACGACTCGGAAACCGTGGACCGCAGCAAGGCTCTCAAAAGCTTGATGAAGTGGGTTCGGCTTCACCCCTACAACATTGCCCAAAAAGTCGAAGTAATAGTTGAGCACTTCAAGGCCAACGTAGCTTGGCGTTTGGATGGCAAAGCCAAGGCCATGGTGGTCACCGGCTCCCGCAAAGAGGCTGTGCGCTACAAGGTGGCAATTGACAAATACATCACCAAAAAGATCTCTGAGGATAAGACCTACCAGGGCCTTCAGGCCATGGTGGCGTTTTCAGGAACTGTGATCGACTCCGAAACTGGGCCTGGTGAGTTCACTGAATACAACCTGAACCCTGGCTTGAATGGCCGAGATCTGCGAGATGCGTTCGATGAGGACGACTACCAGGTCATGATTGTGGCCAACAAATTCCAGACCGGCTTTGACCAACCTTTGTTGGTTTCCATGTATGTAGACAAGAAGCTCTCGGGTGTGGCCGCGGTGCAAACCCTCTCTCGCTTGAACCGCACCTATCCTGGTAAAGACGTCACCTTCGTTTTGGACTTCGTGAATGACCCAAGTGAGATTTTGGAGTCGTTTGCGCCCTACTACCGCGCAGCCCAGTTGTCCGAGGTGTCGGATCCCAACGTGATCTTCGACTTACAATCTAAGCTTGATGCTGCCCAGATTTACACCAACCAGGAAGTTGACAACTTGGTTGAAGTGCTTCTGAAAAAGCCAACTCAGGCGGCGGTAAGCCGCTGCCTGCAGCCGGCGCAAAGCCGATTCAAAGATGGACTGAAGGCGGCCAAGGCGAGTGACGATTCCCTAGAAGTTGAAAAACTGGAAACCTTCAAAAAGAACGTTGGCTCGTTTGTGCGTGCCTATGATTTCTTAAGCCAGATCATCAATTACTCCGACACCGAGCTTGAAAAGCGCAGCATGTTCTTGCGCTTGCTGCAGCGTTTGCTGATCGTGGAAATTGATGATGAAGAGATCGACCTTGAAGGTATTGAGCTGACTCATTATCAGCTTCGTAACAAGGGTAAGCACGACATACCATTGGCCAAAACGGAAGGCTCAGTTCTTTACCCCGCAATATTGGACTTGGGAACGACCAAGACACTGGAAGAGACGGAACGGGTGTACTGGAACGAGATCATCGACAAGGTGAATAAGCTGTTCGAAGGTGATCAGCTGACCGATGCCGACGCCATCGCCGTGTTCAACCACGTGGCGGACAAGATGACTGAAAATGAGGCGCTGAAGGAGCAAGCCACAGCGAACACTGAGCAGCAGTTTGGTGCCAGTCCCGATTACAAGAAGGTGATGAACGATGCTTTTATTGCGTGTTTTGAGAACCACCAAAGCATCATTCAGCAACTGTTGACCAATCCAAGAGTGAAAGACCAGTTTGCAGAGCTGCTGTTGCCGCATGTTTATGGAAAGTTGACTAAACCAGACCAAAAACATTTTTGAGAAATCCGCTTATTGTTGGCTAAATATTAATTTAAATGAATTTAGACAATCAGATCGACGATTAAGATTGAATAATTAGTACTAAGAAGCTGCTGGTTAAATACAAAGAGGTAAAAATGCCAAGAGAATCAATGTCTGTAACGCTGATCACACAGGGTAAGCACAAGTTCTATTCTGGAACTATGGAAATTGAGATGATCGCAGCTTGCTGTTCTCCAAACCCAAGAGAGAGAGATCCAGAACTTGGATTTCAGAGAAGTTTAGATGAGACTCGTGCGCTTGCTATTGCAAACTACATCAGGAATGAAGGCACCATTCCATCAAGCATTATTCTATCCGCGCAGGACGCTGCAGAACTCCAATATGACTCTAAAAAGAAAACTCTTTCTTTCAATCTTGAAAATAGGTCCTTTTTAATTTTGGATGGACAACACAGAGTCTACGGTTTTAAAAAATTGATGAATGATGGCCTTAAGTATCGAGTACCTGTCATTATTTATAATGAACTAACACCGATCGACGAGGCAAGAATTTTTATTGACATAAATACACTTCAAAAGCCAGTACCTAAAGAGTTGCTTTTAGATATAAAGAAACTTGCAGAGCGTGAAAGTACTGAGGAATCTTTTTTAGATGAGTTATTTACTAGCTTTGAGGTCGAGCCAGATAGTTATCTTATCAACAAACTCAGCAGGTTTGATAAGTCTGCGAATAAAATTTCAAAGGTGACTTTTTATGACTCATTAAAGCCTTTATTGAGAGAATTTAATGTGAACGATACAGCAAAGCTGTATCGAATAATTAATTCATATTTGATAGCAGCAGGAGATATATTTAGTGACAATGCTGCCGATTTGAATGTCCTAATCACCAAGGCAACGTTGTTCAAGATATTAATTGGACATGCTAAATCAATTATTTCGATAATTTCGGATAATTCCCCTGAAAACATTGAAAAGATAAGTGAGTACAAGCGTTATCTAGAAAGATCTCTACCAGGTTCAATTAAAGATATTTCTGGCAGTAAGGCTTATTTAAAGAGCTTAGATTCTTTAGACAAGAAACTCCTGCGACGAAATGTGACTATTTGATGTTTAATCAGAAATTTGCAAGAATTCTCAGCCAATTAGTGGTTCGGGATTTGACCTCTATTAAGAATTCCGCAAATGCTCGGATGGTGGAAACATTTTCGGATTCTATTTTTTATCCTAGATCACTAAATGTGACTAGTAAAACTGAGGAGGTGACGATCCAAGTTTGTGATCAAGAGCCATTTTTGCGAAACCTCTTGGGTGAAGCTAATAAGTTTTATCTTGGTTCTCGACTTTCCTTCAGAAGATCCTTGCAAGGACTTGATAAAAACTTATCATGGCAGGTAATAGAGTGTTATTACTCTGCATACTATGCCATTCACTATCTGTCGAGAATGACAGGCCTTGGCCTTATCAATTTAGACGAAGCTGTCGCAAGAAAACTCGAAATTAATTCTCTTGGGAATATCCAAAAAAATTCAATTTCTACAGGATTGTATCTAATGGAGTTCGATCAGTCATCGAGTGATCTAAAATTAACTCGCCAGATAGATAAGAAAAAAGGCGGATCTCATCAGGATGCATGGCGAATGTGGTCGTTAATAATAGATCAAATGATTGAAAAGATGAACTCCGATTCAGATGAGTACGTTAAAGAACAAATTGATCTACTAGAGCATAAAAAATATGTAAAAGATCTTAGGCCCCCTTCTGTTAGAGGCGAAATCAATTATCAATTCAAAGGCGGATTGTGGATTTTTGAAGGAAAAAAATCATCATTTAAAACCATAATTTCGAAAGCTTTGGAAGACGACACTGTACTATTTAATTCAAGTGATCCTCTATTGAAATTTATCTATCACAATAAAAGCATAATTTTTACAGCTAATTTATTCTTTGAGTCTATAGTTAGTCGTAATCCTGGCTCTATTTGCAGTGGAATAAAAAATAAATATAAAGATTACATTTTGTGATCCAGACTGAAATTTCAATACCATTCAGTTGTGACGAATCGACCAAAATCTGCATTTTTGAGTATCACCTAGGTTTATGCGTTAGCGTAGACAGGCCGTTAAAGGAGGCAGCTGATGGCGTTGCTGGATGAACAACTTGTTGACGAGTGGCTGAATCGCAAGGGATTTTTCACGATCCGTGGCCTCAGGGCTGGCATTGATGAGATTGATTTACTCGCTGTTCGCATGATTGACAAGGTTGAATGTTGGCATGTCGAGGTTCAGGTTAGTTACCGCCCAATCGGCTACGTGGGTGGCGATAGCAACGCACGGCGCCGCACACCAGAAGAAGTTCAATCGGGTGTTGAACAATGGGTTGAGAGGAAATTCACTGGTCCGCGAAAAGTTGCTCGTAGGGCTGCGGTTTTGCCAAGTGCCCAGTGGAAGTACATTTTCGTTCATGGCGTACTTAGGGACGAATCCGAACTGGTGCACATGACCCGCCTTGGCGTCACCCCTCTTTCATACAAACAAGTGCTGACTGAGTTGCGAGATGCGCCCGTTGGAAACACCAGCTCTTCGTTGGCCAGTGACATCGCTGAAATCCTGCGTTACTTGGGAAATAACTGATCAATGAGAGTTTGATTGAGATCGCCAATTGGTCCAGAGGCATACGAGTGGAGCTCTCGGGAGGGATGCGTGCCTGAGAATTTGCTGAATCTGTTAGATGTTGCGGGTTAAGACCCTGGATAGTCAATGACCTCAACCAACAGTATCCATAGAAAATCAGCCCGACCTTTGAATACATACGAGGGGAGGCAGGCACTTCCAGAATTGGTCGGTTGGATGTTAATGCATCCGTTCCAAATGGCGCGCCTTTACGGTGCCCCGACTACTAAAATGATTTCAGATCAGCATGGCGAAGCGAAAGCCAAGACATTTTCCAGGGTGATGAGTGGTTCTCTTGGTGAAAATGCGAGTTTAAAGTTCTTGTCAGAAATAATTCCACGTAATGAGACGACACAGCTAATACATGAGGCGATAGAAGGAGATCCAATTGCCCAACACAGAATAAGGCAAACTGCAATTTGGGAGCTGTTCGCAAATGGGCTGGGGGTGGCGAACAAACCTGAGTATCTATTCTTGATTGATATTGAATCCCGTTGCACTCCTGTCATCGCTGCGCGTCAGCAGGGCCACAACAGTGACGTCACTAGGTTGATCGCCGGTGACGATTTGTTGAGAAATTTCATCGCCAAATCAGATTTAGATGCGTGTGTGGGTAATCCGGAAATGATCCATGCATTGCAGTTCAAAATGTATCTTGAAGGTCAGTTGTCATTTGTTGCATTACTCGATGTGTTGCATAGCCCAGAAGGCAAGTCGAGATATCAGCAACTTTTGCCTAATTTCGAATGGTCAGAGCAAAATTCTGCAGCCAGACTGTTTAAAGCGATTCTGGAGTCCACTGATCTACAAAAAAATCCGAGCAACAAAGAGCTTGCCGATTTACTGGCAGATCCACTTGGCAAGAATGATTTCAACGAAAGAACGAAACGTCGTTGGAGACTGGGTGAGACGATGATCCCTTTTAACGCGGCTTTGATCGTGAGTGATCGACTCTCTGTACAAATGGCCGAGGTGTGCCTATTCAATTATTGGAAGGCCGCAATCCACATTAATGATTTTTGGTTGCTTATTGAAACGGCACAGTCCGCTTTTGGGCGACTTGCCAAAGGTGAGCTCAAAAACTTCAATGTTTTACCGTTTGATTATCAATCGGTCAGCCAGTGGTGCAGCGAAAGGTATCAATTCTGGTTAGATTTCCATCGGGAACGTGGCATGCCATCTAATAAGACTGGTGTGCCAACGTGTTCCTGATGTACTTACTTTTTGCCTGGTGGGTTATTGCCGCGTCCGCCACCTGATGGATTACCTGTTTTGCTTGGTGCATTTTCCAAATTCATGCCATATCTCCTAAAGTTGCCGGTTGATTCCGGTATGAGCATGGTGGCCTCTTTGAAAATTCTCAGATAGGGCATAGTTTGGACAGATGCTATGCACGCTCCCTATTTCTGAAGCTCGGTTTAATTAAGTCTCGCCATCGGGAGGTGTGGTTTTCTGCGCATTCTCGCGTTCAAGTCGTTCGGCACGTCGAATCATGAAATCCTGCAACTCAACGAGCATTGCTCCACCGTTGTCGGGTGCATTTTTCGCCATTTCGACCAGTTCGTCGTCGCTCAAATCGAAATACTTCTGAAAGAAGTCGTCAAAGGATTCATTTGTCATCGTCAAACCTGTTGAAGGGGCGCTTTAGAAGTTTCAGTTCGGGTGAATTTTCGCCCATCAACATCTTGCCGCCTCTGTCGAAGAATTCTTTTCTGCGTTTTTCTTTTTGTTTCAACAATTTGACGCCGCATTCAATCCAGACATGCTCAATTTTGAAGCCGTCTAGTCTTGCTGGAATCGAAAATTTAGAGCTTGATCCAGCACTAGTTTCGGGTAGTGCTTGGATAAATTCATAACGCAAAAGAATCTTGATGGCTCGGTAAACGCTCGATTTGCTCAAGCCAGTCGTCTTGGCAATATCACCAGCGGATAAGTTTGGATTTGTTTTGAGCGTGTTGAACGTGAGGTGTGCACTTTTTGAAAATGGTCTCATTTGAACAATGATCTGGCTTTCGTTATCTGTGTCGTGATCTTTATCACTGCTATCTGGGGTTTCTTCGCTATCTTCGTCGAGCAGCCATTTCAAGAATGCGGGCGAATGTGTGACTTTTGCATCCTTCCAATAGCTTTTACCACCCATGACAACGTCCTGTGTAGGGTTTTTCCGAAGCTGCTCTCTGTTCAAGTTGTTAAGGTACACATTGACTTCATCGAGCGTCATCGTTTTGTGTAACTGCTCAATAAATCCTAGCGCTGAAGGTTTCTTGTCGCTCAATTTCATCACCAGCCGCTGTGAAGGGTAACAATCGTTGATGCGGCAGTGCAGACCATTGCAATTCGTAGCAAGACCGATGAGAGCCGATCCAACCTTTTATGTATTTCGCTGTCCGGCTTTTGTGTCATCACGTCACTCCAAAAATCCGCTACTCTCTCAGTGCTAAGCTGGCAGCCACATATTGGCCTCATGCAACTTAGCATACACTAATTTCGTTAATGACAAAAATACTTTTTAAGTACCTTTTGACGGATGAGTGACACACCTTGGCGGAGCAAATCGGCACCCACACAGCCAATTGGAAGAGTTGGTAGCGCTGATTTACTCAGTTTTTATTGGGATCGCGTTTTTTAAAACCGCTGACCAGAACCCCTCTTTGGTTTGGTCTATCGCTGCAAATTCGGCAGAAGAAATTGCGAGCACGTCGATTTTTATATTGAGTTTCCGGCCGAGGGGTTTGAACGCAGCCTTTGCGCCAATCTTTGACAGGTCGTCGGTTATGACAAGCAGGTCAATGTCGCGGTCGCTAGTTTGTGTTCCCGTCGCGTAGGAGCCAAAGATATAAGCTGTCTTGATGGGAAGTATCTCGATTTGACGTCTTAACTCGTTTAAGAGGTCCAAATTAATCATTAGGAACCTGGCGTTTCAATTGTTTAGACTTTGCTCGAAGTTTGTTTTTTCGAAATTAACATACACCTATTAAGACAGGTAAATGTTTAAAGGCGATACTTCACATTCAACTGGCGAAGAGTCGAAAAAACGTTTTGGTATGGCACACCAAATCGAATGCATACATCAGGCAACTTAACTTGGTTGCGTGATTCGGGCCTGGATTCTTCCATCGTCACTACTGTCCAGCCCTTAACCTTTGCGAAGGCAACTAGCCAGCCATCTGCGCCGGTCGCGAATTTGGCTTTTGCAGTGTCTTGAAACTGTGAGTTTTGTTGAACCCAAAGCATAATCTCGCTGAAAGCGTTTGCCACTTCCAATGTAGCGCTGCTCAAGAAAAACGACCTAGGAATTACATTGTTCGTCCATTGAACCAAGCTGTCGTCATCGCGACCTTGCAGCAGCTCACTACGGATACGATCCAGGCTAAATACAGAGCCCTCTAGGTGTTTTGTTTGCAGGCTTTCCCAGAAACCTGGGCAGAGGTCGAATGCGTAATAACTGTTTTTGGCGGTAATTAAAACATCAGAGTCGATTAGGTAGCTCATCTGGGAAGGTCCATCCCCAGTCTTTTTGCATAGTCCTGAAATGCCCCGCCATTTAGGCCCGTAAGCTCGTACGCCTCTTTAAATCCAATTCTGCCTTCTTTTGCTGCTCGGATTACTTGCAACGCGAACTGAGTTCCAACGCGGGTATTCTGATTATTGTAAAAATCTCCGCCGCCTGCTCTGTCATTTTTCTTTTTGCGTTCTCTGTTAACGTAGTCGTCATAGAATTCAAAGAATGCCTGGCGATCTACAAGTCGTAGATCCATTGCCCGCCTCCCAATTACGATGGGACTCACCTTGAATCGGCTTGCTAAAGTTTCAAATGGCGAAGCATCCCGTTTGACGCTTTGCCAAATAGCGCGAAGTTCACTTTCGGGAACCAAGAATTCCGCTGCCGCTTGGTCACAAAAAACTTCGACTGACCCTCCATCTGGAAAAATTCCCTGGAAGCCAGAGAGTCCCGAGCCTTCCGCACCCAGCCATAGGTGGGCGAGCTCGTGTGCGAGGGTAAACATTTGAGCAGATTTTGCATCCGCACCGTTAACAAAAATCAAGGGCGCATATTTATCGCTCAGCGCAAAACCGCGAAACTCTGCAACATTAAGAGCTCTGTGGGTGTTATTTCCCACAACGCCGTTGATTACGGCAATCACACCTAAAGACTCTATTGATTCACGTAACAGGCTGACCGCAGCCTGCCAGTTGGCGACTTTCGCTGCCCAACCATCCTCGAGTCTCAATGCACGTCGCATTTCACGGCCAATAGCGAGAGCATTGTCCCCTATACGAGCACTTCCGATGAAATCCAGCGGCTCAGCTTCACACTCCAGACGAGTCTCTTTCATCCAGGTTTGTCTGCGTTGCATTGCATAGATGGTGTCTAGTAATTCCGGACTCGGAGAAGGAGATTGGACCCCAATAGTGCGGAAATCTGCAATCGGTAGAGGAATGTCGGGAGGTTCGGGGAGGAACAAATATCCGAAGGGCACTCGCGTTGTTCTAGCGAAGTCCTCTAATTGCTTGAAAGTTGGAAAAACGCCTTCGTGTCCCCAATCTGCCAACTCGGGAAATTTGCTTGCAAGATCCGAAGCACTCAACTGCGCGCGGTTCAAGGCCCACTGTATTAAATTCGGCTTGACTGCCACACGATTCATATATTTTCCTCTGGCACTATTATAGCGGCGTTGGATCCAGGTGGAAGTGACAAATTAGTCAGTAATCTTACGCCTATGCACTGGTTTTACTATGTGTATGGAGTTCCCTTATAAGCTGCATGAACACTTTAGCTGTGGTCAGAGCATCAGAATAGGCGTCATGATGATCCAAGTTCAATCCGTAAAACTCAGCCATCGCCTTCAGCCCTCCTCCTTGTTTGCGATACTCAGGAAATCGTTTTTTCACTGCTCTATGTAAATCAAGCCATTCGGCTTTCGGTTTCTCAATTCCATACTTGTTGCTCAATGCGTTCATCACTTGACGCTCCCGACCCGAATAATGAACGATGAGCCCAGTATGATCAGCGAGGGCCTTGAATTTGCGATAGACGGTTTCGCTTGATGGCGATTGGAGTACATCGCGCTTTCGAATTCCGTGGATATTTTTAGAGGCATACCAATCAAACTCACCCAGGTATCTAACAAGCCGGTTCAACGATTTACGCTCTGACCAATTGGGGCCATTAGTGAACTGAATACAGCCAATTTGAATCAAGCTGGTAAGGTCGTTTGAGTTGGCCATTTCCAAATCTAAGGATACAAAACTCCCAAACTGCAGAGTGTCGTCAAAGTGCTTCAAAAATTCGATCAAATCTTCTGTCATTCTTGTTGCCAAACGGTCAGCCAGATTACGCTGGGTCGGTGTGTAATAAGAATTAACGTGTTAACTCAAGACTTACTAAAACTAATCGCTCTAGACAGTAGTTTGTAACACGGAAATTTTATTCATGATTTCTTTTTTACGAGAGTCTAGTAGCGCAGTATTTGTTTTGATTGAACAGATCTCCGCTTTCTTCTGACCCAAGAAATATTTGACTCGTTCCCCGTTCTGACCACCAGGATGTGGCATACCGAAAAGAACTCTTTTTGGATCTATGAGTCCCTGTTCACAAAGTTCTTGAATAGCCTTATCAACGGTTGGGCCAAGAGGCAATAGCAAGGCGTCCTTTGCTACAGATATTTGATGCAGCAAACCGTCGAAGATCTGCTTGCGCAATAGATCATTCTTCATCGGATTGGGAGTTCCGTTATATGGCGTTCCGTCGAGCAAGAATGTGGCGTTGCTGATCAGTGAAGTTGTGTGGACTAAGTGCGAATGAGTTCCAAAAAATGACTCGCAAGTTGGTACGCCAGCATATTTATGAAGCCCAACTACATCCAACAGCTTCACGAGATTGATTCTTAAATCCCCCGAAAATGCACCAGCTAGCTTCGTAACTTTTAATACCTGTTGCTCATCAAGCCCTTGTCGTATTGCGCTCCTGAATGCTGTGAGGGCGTTTCGTAGTTGGGTAGGACCTGGAGTGATGCCGATAATCATCAACTTGGCTTGCGGGTTTTGCCATTCAAACGGACAGTAGATGACTCTAACTTTGTCATTTTTTTCGATAGTAAGATGATTAATCAGGTAATCAATATTTTTGAGTTGATCGTCCGTCAATTCGCGAATACGGTCTGCATACAGTTGATAGTTAGATAACTTACTTTGTTGATTCATATTTCCCTGAGATGTATGAAATTTAAGAAGCTCTTTATGAGCAAATTTCTGCGGCTCATGGCCGATACAAGGTTAAATTTTGGTTATCAGCCGTCATTTAAACAGAATGAAATGAGCTTTAAGGCGCTCAGCTTCAAGGCGGCTTTTTAGTTCGTGGATTGTAAGTGCGAGGTCGTAACTCGATACTTTTATGAAATGCCCCCATGCTGCAACAGCATCAAGTGGGAGATCTAAATCCCCGACGTTTAATTTGCCTAAGATTGTTTTAAACCATACTTCTTTAATAGGATTTTCCAAATTAAACAGATCTCGAGCTTGTTCAAGCGATTGCGTAAAAAACTCCAACACATGATTGGGGGCGTGAAACACATCAGGGAGCTTTATTGCCTGTTGTTTGTCACCAAGATATACGGTCTCTTTCCACCCACGAGAGACAAGCCATGCACGCGCTTCTTTTTTGGTGACATAAGTTCGGTTTTCGAACTTAAGAAGCGCTGGGAACCCCTCAAGTTTTTTACTAGCCATATTTCGAATTGTTTTCTCATCTAGATCCGCAAGGCCAGCGAGGTCGGTAAGGAATATGCATGGCTCACCATCTATGAATTGAGTATTCATGTTGTTTGAATCCAGCTCCCACCGTTGAAAATATTTTTTTACAAAATGGTTAACAATCTCATAAGAGCGTATGGCATTGAAATTTTGTTCGTCTGTGTTGTAGGAGATGAAAAGAAGCAGATGTTCAAACGCTCCCCAAAAGGGAATGCAGCTCTCTTCTTCATCTTCTGGTTCAGTTGACGGGTCATCAATTCCATCGGTACCGTAGTCATAAACTTTCTCAAACCATTTCATAAGATCACCCGATAGAAACTTTCGAACATTCGGGTCTTCCATGGCAATTTGAACGTTGGATACGCTTAACTCATATCCTTGAATTTCCTCTGGCAAATCTTTGCTTGGGTTGTGCCCAACAATCCGCCAAAGATTTGAGTAAAAGCCCAAGATCAATGCACGGGCGTGCAGTAAGAATGCTTCTTTAGTGATGTCCATGAGATTCCTATTGGATTGAGAGTAATGATTAGTTAGTGAGCTCGAGCAACGGTTATCACGTCATCGTCACTAACAATTAAATACAAATCAGTAAGCTGATTTTCTAGTTTGGCGAAGCGCTTAACACCCAGTGAACTTCGCAACTCGCTTAGGGCAATTTTGTCCATGTAAATGCTCATGCAGCCTTGTCCAACATGACGTTCTTTGCCATAAGTGAGAGCAAATTCAATTGCTTCCTGGGACACGCCGCGTTGTTGTGAGCGAATAGCGGCATGTTTAGTTTTGTTGAACAACACAACGGATTCTAGATTTTTGGTCTGATTCATTTGCTTCCCTTACGGTATGTCGGTGATATCCCGTTAATCACCATGAAACGAATCTTACGTTGGAAATTATTCAGTGTCAACAGGGATATCACAAATATCATAATTATTTTTGACCGATGCGGATCGCTTGGACTAGCCCAGTTATTCATAGTTTGCATGGCGATTGAGTTGTAGCTTTAATAAACGAATTTTGTGTCTGTAAAATTGATGAAGAAGTTCACAGTCTTATTCGTAAACATTCCAAAGGCGATGCTGATGAAAAAGCTTTCTTACGTTGTTAAGCGTGGCGGGTCAGTCGGGACGGTTCTTACGCCTCATTTACATGAGGACAATCACTTTGTCGTCAGTCTCACTCGCTATGAGAAGGATTATCAAAGAGTGAAAAGGGAACAAGACTTGGTCGAGTGGGTGCGCAAGGGCTATAGTGTACGAATGAGTAACCAATCAGTTAAATCTCATCGTTCGCCAAGCCTCATAACACCGAGCTCTATCGAAATTCGAGAGATTTAAGAATCTACGAACTTTGACCTGAAGTCGGTTTGTAAGTCTCTGATTTGAATTGGATTTTTGAAGGAAAAATTTTTGGCCATTTATTTCGCAGCAACTTGGCCAACTATTTTTCTGAAACCCTTGGGGAAGTGCTTCTGGCCGTTGGGGTTTTGGTCATTTATTTTTTCGCTCCACAGTCAAAAAAGTCAGGTTATTCAATAAAAAAAGCTTTCGCTTTCACCAGCGAAAGCTTTTTTCCTTGTTCGATACAGAATCGGAAAAATCACCACGCCATCCTTCCAGCCTTGCGGACAAATGGGCCAAACCTTGTGCCAACAAGGTAGGAGCAGCCAAAATACACATCAGTATGCCGATGTTTGTGGCTGACAAAGTGACTTCTTCAGAGGTACCAACACCGAAATCGTGGGTCGATGGACCACCACCTGTTTCGGCCACCGCGATTGGAATGACAGTGCCAAAAATAACGGCCAGTGCTGCACCCCCGAAAAATCGTCCAAGGCTGTTGCACATAGTTCGTGATGCCGGGCTTGTACCCAACAGTTCGTGTGCGGTGTAAGTCAGATTACTAAAAATTCTGGACAGATTTGCATTGCAGGCCAGCACCATGTTCATGTTGAACAGGCGGATACCCTCCGCCAAGGTAATGAGACAACGTGTAATTGGGCCGTATTGGTGGCGATGCTTGGCCATGTAGCTACCGGAATAGGCAATACGGTTACGGAACAAGGGATTTTTTTCCATTTTGGCTTGCGCTTTCAAATACTCGGGTGAAGTCCACTTCTCAAATCTTCTTGCCATACTGGTTTCAAAGGTACCGTCGAACTTTTTTGCCAGTGGAATCAGTTTTTTCAATAAATAGGTGTGGAATTTTGGGGTGAGGTTGTCCTCAAGATTTTTACGCATGTCCACTGTGTTTTTTGGAGCAGCTTCGATATCTGCATGCTCCACCATGCCCAACAACGCAACCCATTGCCTGTCCATGGCTTTGACCTTTTTCGTGTAAATGTATCGGGACCAAAGGCTGGCATTTTTGGGGTCTGGTTTGTTTGGTACTTGAAGAAATTCGCCTGCAAAATCAAACAGCGCTTCCATGTTCTCGGTGTCACTTGCGGAAGGATTGATCCTCGCCAAGGCCTGGGTAAGAACTTTGGGCGTCCCGTCTGCATTCAAACCTGAGTTGTCGATTTTCTTCAAAAGGCCACGCTTGCCTTTCATGGCTTGTCCCATCATTTTGATCAATTCAGGATTGTTCTGGACAGATTTCAAGCGGAACACCAGTTTTTGAAGAGTGGTATTCAGATCTCTTTCAAGGTGTGCAATCTGTTTATCGCTCAGATCCTGTTTCTCGATATAGGCTTGACTCGCCCAACCGAACGCACTGCCAAAACCCCCCATGGCTGATGACATGGCCGGAAAAGCGATGATGACAGGGGCTGCTTTTGCACCGGCAATTTTCACGGATTCAGGGATGAATTTGTGTAGCCAGGACAACAACTCAGTGGTGGCCACCCCAATAAAACCCAGTGCACCCAGCATAAACACCTTGTTGCGTGTGCTTTGCTCATCTGGTTTTTTCAGCGCAGTGTTTCGCAGCAGGTTGGAAGTCATTCCCGTTGGTGCAGCGAACATTTCACAGACCCCATGGAAACGGTGGGCAATCCGGGACATGTCGTAGGCTTTCTGGTTGTTTTCACTGGCACCGCATTCTTTGGAATAGTGTCGACCATTAAACCGGATAAAATCTTCCCGCATGAGCCTGTTTTGTACGGCATTGGAGTTCCAGACCATGGAATTGAATTGTTGAGGCGTAAAGTTTTCGCCTGTCTGTCCTTCCAGCTTGCGTGCCCGGTAAGCTTTCCTGGTGATGGCAGCCTGAAGATAATGGCTTGATTCAAAATAGGCTTTTGCCATGATATTCGGTCCGCGCGACGCGCCAACAAACTCACAGATGCGTTTCCAACGGTGGCGCACTTTGTACACATCACCAGTCACATGTGCATGCCCCGACTTTCTGGCAATCATCTTCTTGCCCGCCAAGTTTTGTGCGGGAGTGAATGCTGTCAGTTTTTGCGCGTGTATTCGCATATTCACTGTTGTCTCCAATCGCACAAAAAAGGTGCGTTGTATGTTTTATATGCTTTTAAACATGTCACAAACTGTCAAAAAATCCAAAATCGGGGCGATAGGTATCACCCGTTAAGTGTCACTTTATTCGTTAAAGTTTGACAAATTAAGGGTTATCCCTATTTATTGTGCACCGCAATAGAGCAGGGGCGTGTTGTTAAATGAGTGCCTTTAGTGGATTCCATCCACTCAAGTCTGTTGCACTGCGGTAGCATCTCCGGCTGATCCTGAATTTTTTGAAAATAAGTATGAGAAACAAGCCTTTGGGCGCTCTTTTCACGGCAATTTTCGTCTTGGCTTTGTCTGCCTGCACAGGCGCCGTGCGTGCTCCTGAACCTCAGCCAATACCACCCACTGCCGCACCCGCCAAATCACGCGAACCCGTGGTGGCTTTGGTGCTGGGCGGTGGTGGTGTGAAGGGTTTTGCGCATGTGGGTGTAATCAAGGTGCTGGAAAGCCACGGGATCAAGCCCAACATTGTGGTGGGCACCAGCGCAGGCAGTTTTGTGGGTGCTTTGTACGCCAGCGGAATGAGTGCATTCAAACTGCAAAGTGTTGCTTTGGGCATGCAGGAAACGGATATCCGCGATTTGACCTTGAGTAGCCAAGGGTTTTTGATTGGTGAAAAACTCCAGCAGTATGTCAACACCCAGGTTGGCAACAAATCCATTCAGCAGTTTCCAATTCGGTTTGCAGCGGTGGCCACAGACCTTGAAAGCGGGGAAAAAGTGGCTTTCAATTACGGCAACGCCGGTCAGGCTGTGCGCGCGTCTTGCAGCATACCCAATGTATTTTTGCCGGCACGCATCGGCAAACGGCAATTTGTTGATGGAGGACTGGTCAGCCCGGTCCCAGTGTTGACCGCACGGGACATGGGTGCCGATGTGGTCATTGCAGTGGACATTTCTGCACGACCTCGCAATGGCGCCTCTGGAATGGGATGGTGGAGTTTGTTGGACCAAAGCATCAACATACTTAGTCAACAGGCCATACGAACTGAATTGGCTCAGGCCGACGTCGTGATTCAGCCCAGTGTGCAACATGCGGACGCATTGAATCTGGATCAGCGTCATGAATTTTTGCTGGAAGGCGAAAAGGTGGCGCAGCAGACAATCCCCAAGATCAAGGCAGTGATACAAGCCAGCCGTGAACGACTTGCTTCACAAGCAGGTGCACAGGCACGACTCTGAGTTTTCGAAGTACAATTCGACGTACCGAGAAAAAAGCAGGGCAAGCTGACATGGGTTCGCAGACTGACAAACCCAGGATTTTGATCGCTGAGGATCATCCCATGATTTCGATCATGTTGTCCGACATGATCGGCCAACTGATTTCCGACAGCGAAGTCATTGTTGTCAACAGCATGGAAAAAGCCATCGAAGTGCGTATCCAGCCAGACGTGGTTATCGCGGATCTTGATCTGCCCGACTCCAAGGGTTTGGGTACCATCAAAGCATTTGCCCAATTGTTCCCTGACTGCCCAAGGTTGATTTGTTCAGGTGTTCTGGATGCAAAGCTTGCGCTGGAAGCCCAGAATGCAGGTTATCTGTATGTCAACAAGGCCTCTTCTTATCATGAACTTTTGCAGTCCATTCAGTCACTGCTGATTGCAGCCGGGGTGGTCGATGAACAACCCCGTACCTCTGAAAAAACAAGCAGCGAATTTCATTCCAACATATGCGCACCAGGTTCAGGCAAGCCGTTGACCTGGAAACAGGTAGAAATCATGCGCAAGACAGCGGAAGGTTTGTCAGCCAAAGAAGTTGCGCGGGAAATGGACATCAGCCCGGATACGGTTCGGGGACACATCAAGGAAATTTTTCTGCGATTGGGTGCAAAAAACAAGGGGCAGGCAGTGGAAATTTTTATACGCGCCGAACGCAAGGCCCGATTGCTTGATTCCTGACATACAACGGGCTGGGAGGCCAATGATGAGATTATTCAGAACACTGTTGTTGCTGGTAACTTTTACTGTGACAGGCATGGCCTCCGCGGCTGATCTGTCCGCCATTACCAGCAAGGAAGCAGTAACCGCACTGCGTACCACACTGACCAAGGGCGCAGAGGCGGCTGTAGGTAGCTTGGGCAAAACCGACGGGTTTCTGGGAAACCCGGCTGCGCGAATTCAGTTGCCGGAATTTCTGGCGCAAAGCAAAGGCATGCTGAAAATGGTCGGCATGGGTGGCCAACTGGATCAAGTGGAAGTGTCGATGAACAGGGCTGCTGAAGCGGCAGTTCCCCAGGCCAAAGCCATACTTCAGAAAACAATACAAAACATGACTGTGGAAGATGCCAAGCAAGTTCTAGGTGGTGGCGAGACAGCAGTGACGGACTTTTTCCGCAGCAAGACGCAATCCGATTTGTACCAGCAATTGTTGCCTATTGTGAAAGGCAAAACCGCGCAGGTTGGCCTGGCCCAGCAGTACAATGCCTTGGCCGAGAAAGGTAGCCGGTTCGGTTTGGTGAAAGCAGAAGATGCCAACCTGGAAGGGTATGTCACCAACAAGGCGCTCGATGCGTTGTTTCTAATGGTCGCCGAGGAAGAAAAAGCGATACGTGCCAACCCGGTTGCAGCGGGTAGCGCAGTACTTAAAAAAGTTTTTGGGAGTTTGAAGTGAAATCAGTGACTTATCTGGCAGCCTTGTCTGCCATCGCCTTGATTGCAGCCTGTTCGGAAAACCACGACCATGCGGGACATGCTGAGCACACGAATGATGCTCCTGCAGCGGTGGAAGCCGTTGCAGCGCCTTCACAGGTTCAAGACGGCATTTCTGTGCAGAACGCCTGGGTACGCCCTACCGTGGGTGAACAGGATGCCACAGGCGGCTATTTGACCATCACCAGCCAGGAACCACTGGCGTTGGTGGGGGTGGCTTCACCTGCGGCAGAAATTTCTGAAGTGCATGAAATGAAAATGGATGGTGACATCATGCGCATGCGCATGGCTGAGCGCATTGAACTGAAAGCAGGTGAACCCCTCGAGTTGAAACCAGGTGGTTACCATTTGATGCTGATGTCCCTCACCGCACCCATTCAGGCCGGTCAGGAAGTCGAATTGAGCCTCCTGTTTGAAAAGCCAGATGGCAGCAGGATTGAAATGCCCGTGAAAGCCGTAGCAGGTCAAAATGCTGCGGGCGGTGGACACCATGACCAAGATGGCCATGGCGACCACAAGCATTAAGATTTAGAAAGCCAGTTTGACACCCACCAAGGCAGAACGCCCGGCCAAGGGGGTGTAACCCCGAACCGTGTTCAGGGTAGTGGCCGAGAACGCCAGTTCATTGGTCAGGTTTTGCAGGTTGGCGAATACTTCGCCACCTGTTGTTCCCCAAGTGAAAGCCTTGCCCACGCGCAGGTTCACAAGCTGATAGGCGTCAACCTGGGTGTCGCCTTCGCCAGCTTTGCTTTTGTCAACCCAGATGATTTCTGGCGTCACTGTCCATCCCTGCTGGCTGTAAGCCAAGCTGGCCAGAACGCGCTGCGGGCTGATGCGTGGCAGGTTGCCACCGCCATCGGTGCGTTTGCCACGAACCAGATCGTACTGAATGGCTGGTTTAACTTGACCTGCACCCAGCTTGTAAGCTGTTTGGTAGCCGATTTCCAAGCCTTGAAACTCGGCGGGTACGGCGGTGAAATCAAACACCTGGAGCACTTCACCGGTGGTGGGGTCTGCATCCCCATCCTCGTTTTCGTCAAAAATTGAATCAGCACCGGTGCGGCCAATAAGGGCAATGTAGTTGCTGTAGCGGCTGGCAAAGGCGGTGGCG
This sequence comes from Limnobacter thiooxidans, assembly GCF_036323495.1. Taxonomy (NCBI): domain Bacteria; kingdom Pseudomonadati; phylum Pseudomonadota; class Betaproteobacteria; order Burkholderiales; family Burkholderiaceae; genus Limnobacter; species Limnobacter thiooxidans. Next base: position 38,747 of record NZ_AP028947.1, read on the forward strand.
TTGAATTTTGATGCGCCTTGTGCCCAAGTACTGGTCAGTTCAAAATGGCGACCACGTTCTTCTTCAAGGGTTGGGTTGCCCTTCTCATAGGCATCGGTGGCCACATGCACACCGTCGGCATATAGTTCGAAGCTGGAAGGTGCACGTTCAACACGAGAAACCGACCCGCCCAGGGACCAGCCATTTCCGATGGGGGTTGTGTACCCCAATGACAGGGAAGTGGGGCTGAACGCGCGATTAATGGCTGGACCTGCGGTAACACCGGCACCAGCCACGGGCCCAGTCAAGCCGGACAAACCGCTGCTGGCGGCATTCACGTCTACCTGATCCACCCGAACACCAAACTCGAATACGCCACTGTTCGTCTGGCTTGTGCTTGCACGGAAGATGCTGAACAGTCCGGTTTGATCGGTGCTGGTATTCGGTACGAAAGCTTCGTCACCAATGGCAGAAAAATCAGTGCGCTCAAATTGCACACCGGCCTGTGTGCTCACATTCAAGCCAGCCAGTGTGAAGGGGCTTAAGCCCAGCTCGATGCGACCATCCACGCCGTCATTGAGAAACACAGTGGCGGGGGTTCCATCTTCAAACTCCTGGTGTTGGTAGTCTGTTTTGGCCAGTCGGTATTTGATGCTTTGAATGGCCTCGCCTTGGAAATTTTGCTCGCCTTCCAGTGCGTAGCGTTCGCTTTCCATGCCGATTCGAACATCCAGCTTTTTCGGCACGCCATAGTCGTTGTTGTAACGTTCAGCGGACACACCCACGTAGCCATTGCCGGTTTGAATCGATGCGCCGATTGCTGCCCCATCTGATCTGGATGAGGAGTTTTGAACACGCCGACCAGTGACGCCATCGGGGTCAGTGAAAGTGGGGGTTTCAAGGTCGCCGGTGGTGCGTTTGAAACCATCCAGGTGAATGCTGACCCCTTGCCCCAGACCACCATCAAGCTTGAAGCCGCCCGCGGTTTGATCGGCTGCACCACCGCCCAACAGGTTGACTTCACCCTGTAGGCCTTGAACCGGTTTGCGGGCAATGCGCTGGTCTACCAGATTGACCACGCCACCCACGGCGTTGCCACCGTAGGCCAGTGCAGCAGGCCCACGCAGTATTTCAACCTGGTGCAGGGCAAACGGGTCTACGGGCAAGGCGTGATCGAAACTGAGTGCGGATACATCTACTGTGGCTGCCGAGTTGCGCAGAATCTTGATTCGATCCGAGTCCTGACCACGAACAATCGGCCGGCTTGAGTTGGGGCCAAAGCCAGTGGCTGAAATGCCGGGTTGATAGCGCAGTGCCTCACCCAGCGTGCTGGCGCCACTGGCGTTCAGTTCATCGTCGCCTACGACAGAGAAAGGTTTGGTGATGGATTCAGGCTGTACGGCTGTGCCGGTGACCACCACAGACTCAAGCACCGCCAAGGGTGCAGATTGTTGGGCCTGGGCCAATGTGTGTGCTTGTGCGATAAAAAGCAGGCTGGCCAAGGCAACGGCCCGGCGTTCAAATTGAATTCGGTTCATGTTCTTTTCCTGAAATGCAATGGGAGGCTGCGCCACCCACAGGGCAGCGCAACGACTGTTCATCTTTTAAAAAGGGGTAAAAACTTTCAGGAAAAGCGGGGTGGATCGCGCACACGGACGCGCTGGGCGAACAGGGTGTTTCGAGGTGGTACAAGCTCGATTGAGCGTGCGGTCAATGTGGCTTGCAGGGGCAAGGCACAGGTAGCCGGATAAGCTGGGGTTGCTGCGTGTGCAGTGGTTAGCCCATCAAACAGCAGACAGGAATGAAGCAGGTCGGCACTGATGTGAGCATCACCATGCACGCTGGTGTGCGACTGTGCCCCGTGCTGTAATTGTTCCCGGTGTTCGATGCTGTGGGCAAGACCTGCCCATTGCGCGGCCAGCAAGGCCAGCGCGATGAGCATGTGTTGAAACCAGCGGGAATTCATGAAAATGAGTACATCGGTGAACTGCAATTTGATTAGTGTACCAAAGCTGTCAAGCCGGGTGAGCCTGGCCTAGCCTTTGGCCTTTTGCTTGAGTTGGGCAAGCCGCTGGTCATTGGCTGTCCAGATGTCACCGATCCAGGTCTTGAATCTGTTCTTGAATTCCAGATCGCCCCGGAAGTCGCCCGCGATCATGTCTTTGGGAATAGGCAGAATTTCAACATGAACCTGCATGTTCGGCTGCTTGCCGCACAGCCAGGACCAGGTGGTGTTGCCGGTGCTGGGGCCATAGGCAATGGTCACATTCACCATGCCTTCAAACTGTTCACCCATGGCATTCAGGGATGCAGACAGGCCACCGTACTTGGGGCCCAACAGGTGTGTGTAGGGTGATTTTGTTTTTGATTTCTTGGCGGGTGTGAAGCGGGTGCCTTCCAGAAAGTTGATCACTGTAACCGGGCTTTCCTTGTACACTTCGCAGGCTTTGCGGGTGGTCTCAAGGTCTTGTGTGGCCAGTGCGGGGTTGCGGGCGATTGCGCTGCGGCTGTGGCGTTTCATGAAGGGAAAGTCCATGGCCCAACACACCAAGCCCACAATCGGTACCCAGATCAATTCCTTTTTCAGGAAAAAACGCCCAAAGGGGCTGTGGCCATGCAGCACGTCAAATAACACCACGATGTCTGCCCAGGCTGAGTGGTTGCTGATCACCAGATAGCTGCTGTTGGGCTTGAACTGGCCGTGAATTTCAACTTGCCCTTGTTGCCCATGCAGCAGTTTGTAAAGCCGTTTGTTCGAACCCACCCACCAGGTGGCAATTTGCACGCAGCAGTTGGATGCCACGCGTTGTACCCGGTACACCGGCACCAAACGCAGCAGGATGAATGGAAACATCACGATGAACCAGAAGGTGATGCACAGGCTCATCAGTGTGACGGTGAGCACGCCCACCAAGGGGGCTGGAAGAATTTTGGACAGGGACACTTTGGAGATCCGGGCGCAGGGTTAGGTCAACTCAATTGCTTAACTAAATTGAGAAGTCAAGCAGCCCGGATCTTACCTCAGAAATGTTCAAACACCCAGCAGGCTGGTGACCACGTTCACCGGGTAAAGGCCTTGAGGCGTAATGCGGTTGGCCCCGTCGGCCACCTCGAAACTTGCCGACAACCTTTCCGATCCACCCCGTTCAAGAATAGTGCTGACCGCCCAATATTCACAGGTGGTTTTGTCCTCAGCCACACGTAACACACTGTAGCCACGTTCGGTCACGTTTACATGCTTGATGTGCGGGCTGGTCAGGCGGATGGCCTGAATGATCTGGTTGGGCAGGTCAAGGCCGGGTGAGGTGACCGAGGTCACCACGAATTCAGTGGCCACGCTGCCCTGCCCAGTCAGTGGGTTGTAACCGCCCACCTGATTGAGAGGCAGGTTGGGGTTGTCGGTGATGTCGGCCACCCAGCTGGTGTGCACATCGCCTGTCAGAATAACGACGTTGTCGATTGCGGCACCCCCATCGCTGCCACGCAAGGCGTTGATGATGCGCTGGCGTTCGGCGCTGTAGCCGTCCCAGGAATCGCCATTCAAGCCTGATGGTGCAAGCAGTTCACCAAGTTGGGCAGGTGCCGGGTTGTTCAAGCCAGGCTTGATGATCCACTGGTGAAACACCACCTGGTTGCCAATCAGCTTCCACTGGGCCTGCGAGCCTCGCATGCCGTTGATCAGGAAGTTGTATTGCTCTTCGCCAATCATGGTTCGATCTGGCTGGCTGGCCACACCATCGGTGGGGTTCACAGGCGTTGCGGCTTCAATGTCGCGGTCAAACAGGCGGGTGTCGAGCAAGAACAGGTCGACCATGTCGCCAAACTGCACTCGGCGGAATATCTTGGCGCGGTTGCCGGGCTCGGGCAGGCGAATCGGCATCCACTCATCGTAAGCCCGTTGCGAGAAACCTTTGCGTTGTTCCCAGACACCCTCCACACCTTCGGTGTGATTTTCTGCACCATCGCGGTAGGAGTTGTTGGTGGACTCGTGGTCGTCCCAAATCGTGATGAAGGGAAAACGTTCGTGCAGTTTCTGCAGGTCGGGGTCTTTCTTGTACTGAGCGTGGCGGGTGCGGTAATCCGCCAGCGTGATGATTTCCGTGGCTGGTTCGTATTCGCGGACATTGCCGTATTCGCCGCTGCCATATTCGTAAATGTAATCGCCCAGGTGAATGATCGCGTCGATGTCATCACGCTCGGCCAGCTTGGCATAGGCGTTGAAAAACCCGTGCGCCAGGCTGGAACAACTGACCACGCCGAAGTTCAGCGGGCGCTTGTTGCCGGCTGCCGGTGTGGTGCGGGTGCGGCCCACAGGGCTGGTTTTTCCGTTGCTGCGGAATTGATAAAAGTACACGGTGTCTTGTTGCAGACCGTTGCAAACCAGTTTGACGGTGAAGTCTTGCGCGGCCGTGGTCTGAAAGTCGATGGATTTTACAAAGGTGGTCAGTGCCTCATCTGTAAACACATCCAGTCGCCCTGCCACTGCATTATCAGTATTCTCAGGGGTGATCCTGGTCCACAGCACCACGCTGTCGAAGGCGGGGTCACCACTGGCCACACTGTGCAAAAACTGCACATTCTGGGTGGGCGCGGTATCGCTTGGGTTTGCAGAGCCATTGCCCAATGAATTGTTGTCATCGCTGCCACAACCTTGCAAAAGGCTTAAGCCCGTGACACTGGCTGTGCCAATGCCCAACCCCTTGAGGAATGAGCGGCGGGTAAGCCCTGGGCGTTTCTGGATGCGGCTGCGTTTGCGGCGGGGACCTGACATGTGAAGAATTCCTTGATTCTGGGGGATCAGTTGTTGGGAAATCAGTTGTTGGGTAGGGTGTCGGGTATCAACAACTCGTACAGCATACCCAAGCCAAGGCCATATCCGCCTTGCAAGTTCGGGCCACCCCGGTCGCTGGTGAAGTACATGCGCTTGCCGTCGGGGCTGAAGGCGATGCCAGCAATCTCGGATTGGTCCTGCCCCACAATTTGCAAGAGGGGCACCAACACGCCATCGGGGTAAACCACCACCACTTGCATGTCGCCGCCGTCTTCAGCCACCAGTACTTCGCCAAAAGGCGTCATGGTGATGTTGTCCACGCCCGAAAGAATGTTGTTGGGCGCGGTGGCTGTTGCCATGTCGTAGACCACTTCAATGGTCTGGTTGGTGGTGTTGAGCATCCACAAGCGGTCGTCGCCCTTTGTGGCGAAGAACACGCGGTCATTTTGATACCACACGCCCTCGCCCCCATCAAACACGGCGGTGTCGGGCAGTCGGTTTTCTGTTTGGGGTGCATTGGGGTTTGCTGCATTGACCCAGCTGTAGCGCACGGGGCCGTTCAAAGCCTGTGCCAGGTCGCCCTCAACTTTCAACACCTGCAACACGCCCTGGTTCATGTTGGCGCGGGCAGCGCTGCTGGGCCAGTCGCCAGCGGTGGGTACCCAGCGGTAAAAGCGGCCATCGGGCATGTCTTCGGTCATGTAGAACACGCGGCGCTCGCTGTCGATGGCCACCGCCTCGTGGCTGAACAGGCCAAGTGCCGGCAAAGGGCGTGCGGCCTGAATGCCCAGTGGGTCACATTCCCACACCAGGCCGGTTGGAATTTCTTCGCAGCTGAGCCAGGTTTTCCAGGGAGTTATTACGCCCGCACAATTGAATGTGGTGTTGCGTAATATCCGGTAACTGTCTTCAACGGTTCCGTCCGCCGCAAAAACCAGCGCACTGGCGCCACCCAAACCGGGAACCAGCGCTTCCAGTGGGTTGGTTAGCGGTGCCAGTTCCGGCACCTGAAAGCCTAAGGTGCCTACGCCCGGCACTTCGCTGTTGGAGCAATAAATCCAGCCGCCGTCTTCACGGGGCACCACGCCCCCGCCATCATTGAAAATGTGCCAGGGTGTGGCCCCGCGCGCTGGCGGCAGGTTGCTGATGGCGACCACGCGGGTCGAAAAACCGGCTGCGGTGCGTACGCCGTTGGCATCTGCATCACGCAGGGGGCCAATGTTGCGAAAGCGGAACTGGTTGTTGTTCAGTGCAGTGCCGCCAAACCGATTTGTTTCCGAGGCAGTGACACGGCCACCCGTGCCGCTCAGTGGGTTGTCTGAGCCGGAGCAGCCTGCCAACCACGGCAAACTGCTGGCAGAGGCGCCAAGCAAAAATGTTTTGAGCAGGTTGCGTCGACGAACGCTGGGAATCAAGGCGGGTGAAAACGACATGGCGGGCATCCAGATTGAACAACATCAATCTGTGATACCCGGAAAACTGCATTTTGGTTTTGAATAGCGATTCAATGTGACGTGTATTGTCTTTGTCACATTGAATTGACCGGTTCAGGTTTTGAAGTAGGACACGGCGCGTTGCAGTTCTTCGGACATGCTTTCAACTTGTCGAGACTGCCCTTCGAGTTGAAGGCTGGCGGTTTTCAGTTGTTCGGAAAGTGCCGAAATGTCGCTGACCCGTCCAGAAATGTCCTGGCTGGCAGTTTCCTGCTCCTTGGTGGAATTGGCTACAGCGAGTGCATATTCAACCGATTGTTCAAAATGCTGAACAATTTCCTGAAGGCCACCCATGAGCCTGTCGGCGTATTCCATGTTTTCGCTCATGTGCTCGCCCACCTGGGCAACCGATTTGTTGGATCGCTCCGAATAGGTGCAGATTTCCCCAATCAGGGTACGAATTTCATTCGTGGCCGTGGCCGTGTTCTGGGCCAAGGTGCGCACTTCATCAGCTACCACGGCAAAGCCCCTCCCCTGCTCACCGGCCCTGGCTGCCTCGATTGCGGCATTCAGTGCCAGCAGGTTGGTTTGTTGGGCAATGCCTTGTATGACCGACACAATGCCGTTGATGCGGTCTGACCGCTCCACGAGCCCTGCAATTTCCTGGGTGGTGGTGTGCATTTGACCAGACATGTCGTTCATTTTGCCCTGCAGGGTTTGCATCAACTTCATGCCGTTTTTAGCGGTGTCTACTGATAGCTTGGCTTGCACTTCGGTTTTGTGGGCGTAGTCGGAAATGGACCTTGCACTGGCGCTCATTTGTTCAACACTGACGGCGGTGGCGTTGGAGCTGTCTGCTTGTTGCTCTGCAGTGCCCGACAAACCCGATGCTACATTCACCAGTTCGCTGGATGCCGTTTTGAAGGTGCCGCAGGCTTGTGAAACCTGGTTGATGATTTCCCTCAAGCGCACCTGAAGTTGCTGCATGCCGTCCATCAGCGAGCCTTTCTCGCAGTTTGGTACAGCCTGGGTCAGGTTGCCCTGTGCCATGGTCGCGACCACATGCAGTGCTTTGGCTGGTTCACCGCCGAGTTGCTTGCGCAACGACGCCGCCACCATACCCACCGTGAGGCCGCACAGCAACACAATGCTAATACACACCACGGCAATGGTGATCAGTGCATTGGCAAACACCCTGTCACCCTGCTCCACTGAGGCTTCCATGGTGCTTTTCACACTGGAATTCAGCGCCAGCATGCTTTGGTCCAGTCGCTGCTCCAGTGGATCTGCTTCGCTGAGCAAAGCGAGGGTAGCGGCCTGAACTTCACCCAACTCAGACTGATCAATGACACGTGTGTAAACGGTGTGCAAAGCGGTATTGTCGGTGGTGATGGTTTGAATCAGGTCCCGTGCTTCGTCAGTTGGTGTTTGGCTCAACATGCCTTGACCAAGCTGGCTGATTTCGACTTTCAGTGCCAGCATTCGTGACTTTGCAAGATCAAAACGTTCCTGCTCGTCAGCCAGAATCACGTTGCGTGCCTCGCGAGCCAACAACGCAGACTTGCCACTCAGGCTGGACACTTCGGTGAGCAAGCTCACTTGCTTTTGGGTACTGTCCTGGTTGAACTGGTTCAGCTGGTGGATTTCATAGACCGAAAACACACTCATGGCGAGCAGGGCCACAATGGGTATGCCCATCACAATGCCCAGCCGCATGTTGAGGCTGGTATTGATCAATTTGTTCATGACGGAGGACATGTGTGTTCCTTCAAGGCAAGGCTTGGACATTCACGCCAATGGTCAAGGTGCCAATCGCTTTGCCACCATCCATAACCGCCACAGACACTTGTGAAATCACAGCGCCCGAGCTTTCATCTTTCTTGGCCCGCGCGATGTAGTCGTCGCCTTTGCCATCGGCCCAGGCTTTGACAAACTTGGGTTCATCGCCCTGCCAGTAGTCGGACGTCATGGAACTGATTGCGACATTCGCGCCCTGGTTGTCGGTCAGGATGGACTCCGTGAAATAGGGTTTTGCTTTCTCAGCGGCCAACAAGGTTTTGGAGGTGGCACTTTCCATCATGGTTTTGCCTTCTGGCAAACCACCCGCTGCAGCGATCCATTTGCTGTCCGTGGCCTTGATGGCGTCCAGCGTCAAACCTTTTGCGTTTTGTGCCTTCACGGCGGCAATGACTTCGGGCTTTGCTGCAATGGCCTTGATTTCCGGCAATACGTCATTGGGTGTGCCTGCGAAAACAGTGCCGCATGCGGTCAACAAAAGGGCGGTCAAACCGGCTTTGGTGCTTGAGTAAACAGGATTCATGTGCGTTGCTCCTTGGGATTGTCTTGGGTTGTCAATCCATTGTTGGAATGGGGTGGGCGTCCACCAAATGGGGGATATGACTAGCTTAAGGAGCTGATTTGAAATGCCATTTGTGGATAAGCTGTGTGATTACCCTTCTCTAAACTTGCTTGGTCAGATTGGACTGGAATGGGTGGATCAGGGTAAACCCTTGAATCTGTTGCTGGCTCGACTGAACAGTTGCGAAGAAGAGGTGTTGGCGCTATTTTCAGGATGCAACTTCTGTTGTACTAACAAAAAGGGGAAAAAGATGAAAAGACTGATGCTTGTTGTCTCGACCACGGTGGTGCTAGCGGGTTGTGCAGCCGGGGGAATGTTTGGCCCGGCGCCGAAAGATGGTGAATTGGCCCAGCCGTCTGACTACAAATCATGGCCCGTTTTTTTGGCGGGTATTGAAAAGCCCACTGGCCATGTGCGCGACATCTACATCAATCCGACAGGCGCCTCTGCCAAGAAAGGTGACGTCTTCCCTAACGGCACTGTCAGTGTCATGGAAATCTACAAAGCCACAAAAACCGGTGACAAGATGACCAAGGCAAGTCTGGAAAAAGTGTTCGTGATGTACAAGGGCAAGGACTGGGGCAGCACCGCGCCTGAAGGTATGAAAACAGGTGACTGGGTTTACGCCGCATTTGAGCCTAACGGTCAACCTGCCAAAGTGGATTACGCCACCTGTCGTGGTTGCCACATTCCCCTGGCCGACAAGGACTACATTTTTCATTACGACAAATATTTCGATACCCGTAAAAGTGCACAAATGCTGAATGGGCAAACAGGTAAAGTGGCCATGTCGGTGGATGAAGTTCATTTGGCCGCAGTGTTGACCAAGTAAACTGTCCGCAGATCGACCAAAGCCGCTCGATTCCTGGGCGGCTTTTTTTATGGGCAGGGTTCACCATGGTGTTTGTTCAACAGAAATTCGATGGCTGGCGCTTACTGCGATGGGCAGGCTGCCTGGTGGTGGGTGTAACGCTGATTGCACTGGGTGCTGTGCTATACGGTTTGCGTACAGCGCCCACAGTTGACCTGGAGTTCAGCGCCCCGAAGGCTGGGGATTCCGGCGTGAAAATGTTGTTCCTGGGCACCTCATCCATGGCCTGGACGGATGGAAAAAACACGTGGATGGTTGATGGGTTTTTCTCCCGGCAGGCAGTGAGCCGCGTGGCTTTTTCCCGGCTCGATGTGGATGAACAGCGTGTCCTGGAGGTGGCCAAAGAAGCGTTCAAGCGCCTTGATGTGCCGGAAGTATTGTCAGGTATCGTGGTGGCCCATTCCCACTATGACCACGCAATCGACGCGCCTTTTCTGGTGAAAACATTTGGCGGCATGTTGCATGGTTCAGAATCGACTGCTCAAATTGCTCGCGGGCAGGATGTATTGGCAACCCACGTGCAAGCGACTGGCAAGCAGGGCTTGGCCAACTTCGGGCAGTTTCGGGTGGAGCTCAGGGAATCGGCCCACGCGCCCACCGGTTTTACTGGTGGGTTTAACGCATCCCCTTTGCACTTGCCCGCCCATGCCTTGTCATTCAAGGAAGGGATCAGTTACAGCTTTCTGGTGTCACATCCACTTCTGGGCAATCGCCCATTTGCCTTGATCCAGCCCAGCGCAGGTTTTATTCCGGGGCAGAATAAGGGAATCACGGTGGATACCGTGTTTTTGGGTACAGGTGGTCTTGGAAAACTGGACGCCCTCTACATGGCCGACTATTGGCAGGAAATGGTCTTGAATACAGAGGCAAAACAGGTGTATTTGATCCACTGGGACAACTTCACACTGCCTTTGATGCAACAAGGTGTGCCAATTTCATTGCAAGCCATGCCAAACTTGGTGGATGATTTTTCCAAATCCCTTCGTGAGTTGAAGAAACTGTCACAGCGCGATGGCGTTAGCCTGCATGTGCTCAATGCATGGGATATGGTGGAATTTCCAAGACTTCCTTAACCGATTCAGTTCGCACTGACTGGTGAGTCATCATGCCGTTAAACACAACAAATCCGGGCGTCACGTCCACTTTGACAAGCGGAAAACCCGTTGCCGAGCTGTTTCACAACGAGGTGACAGCCTGGCTGGTATTGGCGTTGTCGTTGACCATCACAGGCCTGGGCTGGTTTTTGGCCAGCGAGGCCATTGAAAAACGGGCGGCAGAAAATTTCAAATTCGAAGTGCGCGAAGCGCAGGAGCGTGTTGAAAGCCGCATGAAGCAGTATGAGCAGGTGTTGCGCGGCGGTGTGGCCCTGTTTGACTCCCAGGCAGAAGTTACCCGGGCAGAATGGCAGGTATATACCCGTTCTCTGGACTTGCAAAAGGCCCTGCCCGGCTTGCAGGGTTTTGCTTATGCACCCCGGGTTGACGCTGGCGGGTTGAATGCCCACGAAACTGCAGTGCGTTCAGAAGGTTTTCCCGATTATGCGGTGACACCCGCAGGCGCGCGGGAAATGTATTTTCCGATCAGCCTCATTGAGCCTTTCGATGCCCGCAACCAGCGTGCCTTTGCGTTTGACATGTATTCCGAGCCGGTGCGAAAGCAGGCCATCGACCACGCCATTGAAACCGGTCAGGCCACCCTTTCCGGATTGGTCAAGCTGAAACAGGAAGACAGTGACAACGCCCAACCAGGCTTCCTGATCTATTTACCCGTGTACCGGCAGGGTGCAGTGCTTGACACCCCCCAAGCGCGCAGGGCGGCTATTCGCGGCATCGTGTACAGCCCGTTTCGCACTGTGGACTTGATGAGTAACTTGATGGGGAAGGAAAAGCTGCCCTTGGCGTTTCGCCTGTTCGATGCCGCGGACATGAACCCAGCCGCATTGATTTACGATTCCGCAGCAGGTCAGTCTGAAAGCATTTCAAGGTACAGTGTAACGGTGCCCATTGCGGTGTCAGGCAGAACCTGGACAGCCCACTTTCAAAGCACATCCAACTTTGATCAACAGGTGGGCAGTGCCACACCCAACCTGATCCTCGCGGCAGGGGTTGTCATCGATTTTCTGCTGTTTTTGATCCTGCGATCATTGGCGGCCCAGCGCAAACGCATGAGCGCCAGCCATGCCAAAAGCCTGTTTCTGGCCAATATGAGTCATGAAATACGCACTCCCCTGAATGCAATTGTCGGCCTGAACAACTTGTTGAAAGCCCATGTCAAGGAGGAGCCTGCCGCGCAGTATGTGGCTCAGGTGGAAGATGCGTCTCAATATTTGCTGGCCATGCTGGAAGATGTGCTGAGTTTCTCGCAGATTGAATCAGGCGTGATCGACCTGGAAGCAATCGAGTTCGATTTGCATGAGCAGGCTGCAAAAACCGTTCGTCAGTTCGCCTTGCGCGCCCGTCAACAGGGCTTGGAAATTGAACTTGAAGTGGATGCGATGACCCCCTTGATGGTGAAAGGTGACCCAACTCGCTACACCCAGGTTGTGGGCAATTTGCTGAGCAACGCCATCAAGTTTTCTGCGAGGGGGCCGATTCGAGTGACAGTACAGGCCGATCAGGTGGATGAGCATAATGCCTTGATCCGCACCGAGGTTCATGACCGTGGCATCGGTTTTGATCTCAATGAGTTTGACCGGTTGACCGAGCCTTTTGAACAGGCTGACAACACAACCACCCGCCGGTTCGGTGGCACCGGCTTGGGCTTGGCCATTTCCAAACGCTTAAGTGGCTTGATGGGTGGGCAACTGTACGTGCTGTCCTCCAGCAGTGAAGGCAGCGTACTGGGCTTCACGATGTCGGTTAAACCCGTGTATGTGAATGCCGTGCCAATTGAGCCTCTCACACCTGCGCCCTCGCTGGTGGGGAAAAAAATCCTGGTGGTGGAAGACAATCTGTTGAACCAGCATGTCATCAAATCCTTACTGGCCGGAATGAAGGTTCAGGTCACCCTGGCAGAAAACGGTGCCCAAGCGGTGAATGCGGTCCAACTGGATCCAGATCTTGACTTGGTTCTGATGGACATTCACATGCCGGTGATGAACGGCATTGACGCCACGAAAGCCATTCGTGAATTGACAGGGCCCTCAGCGCGAATTCCCATCGTGGCGCTGACCGCCTGTGCGCTTCAGGAAGACGAAATTGCCTGCCGTGAAGCAGGCGTGGATGAATTTTTGACCAAACCTGTGAATGTTCCTGTACTTCACGCGGTGTTGAGCCGGTTTTTATTGCCCCCTGGCTGAAAAGGCAAACATGCCTGCCAGCATGGCGGTCACGAAAATGAGACCGTCTGTGGCGAGGCTTGCAGCAGCCACCACTGCCGGGCCTGGGCAAAAGCCGCCAATTCCCCAACCTGCACCGAACAACACCGCACCCAGCAGCAGTTTTTTGTCCAGTTGGGTGTTGGCAGGCAGGTTCATCGGCATGCCCAGCATGCTGGTTTTACGGCGCTTGGCCAGGTAGAAGCCAGGCAAGCCGATCGCAATTGCGCCACCCATCACAAACATCAATGAGGGGTCCCAAGGCATGGACAGGTCCAGGAAGCCGATGACCTTGGCTGGGTTGGCCATGCCGGAAACCACGAGACCCAGGCCAAATATCAAACCCGTCAATCCACTGACGATTGCAAAACGAATAGAGTTGTTCAACATATTCTCCTGATCAGATTGCGTGCATCAACAGGGACGCAACCACGAAACCAACCGTCATGAAAACGCCAGTGGCCACCAATGAACGAAGCGACAGACGCGACAAACCGCACACCCCATGACCGCTGGTGCAGCCAGAGCCCAAGCGCGTGCCATAGCCCACCAACAGGCCTGCCACGATCAAGGCCAAGGGGCCACGCGGGCTTTCAAATTCAAAGCTGCCCATGGTGGCCATGTAAAGCCAGGGTGCTGTCACCATGCCCAGCACAAAGGTGAAGCGCCACAGGGTTTCATTGCTTTGGGGTTTGATCAGCCCGCCAAGAATACCGCTGATACCGGCCACTCGGCCTGTCAACAGAATCAGCATCACTGCGGACACACCGATCATCATCCCGCCCAGCAATGCGGAGTAAGGCGTGAAAGCCTCCCAGTGGATAGATATCATCACAAACCTGCACAAGTATGATTAACGGCTCATATTAGCATGAGAACTAAAAATCTGCCATGCAGAGGCTGGGTTACAATTCACAGCTTGTCATTCACTGCGCCGCTTCATGGTCAGCCCGGAAATTGTTCGAACCGTTTGTACGTCATGGCTTGAATCGCGACAGCCCGTGTACACCGTTCTAGACCCTCATTTCGGTGCAGGTGAAACCTTTCATGCACTGTTATCGCTGCTTCAGCGCACACCGTCGCGGCCTTTTGCAAGGCTGCGCTACCAGGCAGCAACCGAGTTCAACAACCCGGCACTGCCCACTGGCTTGCTTAACGGTGTATTGGCCCCCGGCCTGCATTTCATGCAAATGCCGGAACTCAATGTGGAACTGCACCTTTGGGTAGGCAACACCAAGGCGGCCTTGCAGGAATTCCAGGGCTGTTTTGATGCGGTGCTAGAACCCGACGCGCACCGCCAATATGGCCGGCGCATGGCGCGCCAGCCGCTTGCCATGAACCAGCCCGAAAGTGTCGCAGTGGTGGGCGCCGGCATTGCCGGCAGCAGCGTGGCCCTGGCGCTTTGCCAACGCGGGGTGCAGGTGCACCTGTACGACCAGGCTGGCGGGCCTGCCACAGGCGCTTCTGGCAACTGGGTGGGCGCATTTCACCCTCACATCACCCGGGGTGATTCGCCTTTGTCGCGTTTAAGTCGCTTGGGTTTTGAACACACAGTCCAGGCCCTGAACACACTGACCGAGCAAGGCTTTCTACAGAAAGACGAGGATTGGGCCACGCCCGGTCACTTGCAAACCGTGCCTGTAGACGAGGCCGAGCGAACCCGAGAAACCCTGGCGCAATTGGCTTTTCCGGAAAGCCTGGTGCGTTGGGCTGAACCTGATTCCCTACTGCCCACACCCCTAAGCGGGCTTTATTTTCCGCAAGGCGGGTGGGTAAAACCTGCGCGTTGGGTACAGGCCAATTTGCAGGCCTGTGGCAGTTTGCTGACCACCCATTACAACACCCCGGTGCATGATTTAACCGCCCTGCGTGAACAACACGATGCCGTGGTGGTGTGTAGTGCCGAGCAATCCATCATATTGGCACCCATTGACGGCGCAAAAGTGGGCGTGGTCAAAGGGCAAATCAGCAAACTGCAGGCCACGGTGCAGCCCAATGTGGTCTTGTCTGGTGAAAGTTATGCCATTGCACCACCGCGAGAAAACTGGTTGGTGCTGGGCGCCACCTACGAGCGGCCTGTGCTGGATTTGAACCCCACGCCAGAAGCGGACGAGCTCAACGTGGCCCGGTTCAGGGCTGCATTTCCAGACTGGCCCCTGGGCAATGTAGTGGACCACCGCTGTGCCGTGCGCGCGGTGTGGCATGACCGGCTGCCCGCGATCGGACCTGTACCCAACATGCCCGGTGTGTTCATGAGCACCGGCTTTGCATCGAGGGGTTTGTTGTGGGCTGCGTTGGGGGGCTGGTTGGTGGCTGACCACTGCCTGGATCAACCTTTCGAATCGAAATTGCTGGGAAAAATCAGGCCCCGGGGTGCAAGGGCGTGAGTGTTTTCTGGACAGGCAATTAAGACGTTTCTTTAGCGGCCTTCACTGCTTTGGGCTTTGCTGTGGCCTTGGGTTTGGCGGTGGCTTTTGCAGCGGCTGGTTTGGCCGTTGCTGGCTTGGCAACTGCAGCTGTTTTGCCCTTGGCTGCTGCAGCCGGCTTTTTCTCGGCCTTGGCCTCAAATTCAAAACCAATTGCGCCGTCGGGTTTCTTCACCAGAAACGCCTTGAATGCCCGCCGGGTTTTTGAGGACACAAAGCGCGTCAGCAAATCGGTTTTGCCGTCGAGCAACAATTTTTCCATTTGCTCGCGCTCAATGGGTTGCTGCAAAATCACTTTGCCTGAACGGAAATCGCAGTTTTTGGTGGGTCCGACCGACTTTTCGCACACATAGCTGGTGGCTTGCTCGTACACATTCGAGGCGCATTTCGGGCAGGGGCCCAAACGGGTTTCGCCTGAAAAATCGACTGGCTCGCCGTTGTCATCGTCCTTGGCCTGGCCAAAGTCAAATTCAAGTTTGTGCTCGGCAGTCAGCTTAAGCACTGCTGCAAAGGGGCGGCCCATCTTGCTGCGGAAACCGTCCAGCATCGGCAGTTCACGGTCTTGAAGCAGCTTTTCCACTTCTTCAACTTCAAACTGGCGCCCGCCAGGCACCTTGGAAATCGAGAATTCGCATTTCGTGCAGGCAAAGCGGCGGTAATTTTCCTTGACTATACTGCCGCAATTCGGGCAGGGAGTGACCAGGGTAGCGTAGTCACCGGGAATGGTTTCCTCGGTGTAGTTCTTGGCGCGGTCCACGATGTTCTGGGTGATCTTGGCGATCTCCTCCATGAACTGCTCGCGCGACAACTCTCCCTTCTCCATCCGGGAAAGTTTGTATTCCCACTCGCCGGTCAATTCCGGCATGGTCAGTTCTTCCACGTCCAGGCCGCGCAGCAGGGTCAGCAGCTGGAAGGCCTTGGCGGTGGGCACCAGTGCGCGTTCTTCACGCACCAGGTACTTCTCGTTGATCAGGCCTTCAATGGTGGCCGCACGCGTGGCTGGTGTGCCCAGGCCTTTGGTGCCCATGGCGTCGCGCAGTTCTTCTTCTTCCACCAACTTGCCTGCACCTTCCATGGCGGAAAGCAGCGTGGCTTCACTGTAGCGTGCAGGTGGTTTGGTGTGCAGCGTGTGCACGTCAATTTCATCGGTGCTGACTTTTTCACCTTCTTCAACAGCCACCAGACTGTCGTCCCCCGCTGCAGCCGCCGCACGGCCATAAATGGCCAGCCAGCCTGGCTTGACCAGCACCTTGCCCTCGGTTTTGAAGGGGTGGCCTTCCACCGTGGTAATGCGGGTGGTGACGTTGAATTCTGCGGGCGGGAAAAACACGGCAAGGAAACGTTTCACCACCAGGTCATACAACTTGGCTTCAGGTTCGCTCAGGTTTTTCGGCACCTGCAGGGTCGGAATGATCGCAAAGTGGTCTGAAATCTTGCTGTTGTCGAACACCCGTTTGTTGGGTTTTACCCAGTTGTTCTTGAGAATTTGCTCACAGAATGGCCCATAGGCACCGGCAATGTGGCCCGTATCCAGGCCCACAAAGCTTTTCAGGGTCTGGTTGACCGTGGGCATGTAGTCTTCAGGCAGGGCCTTGGAGTCGGTACGTGGGTAAGTCAGCACCTTGTGCTTTTCATACAGCGCCTGGGCCAGGCCCAAGGTGTTTTTGGCTGAAAAGCCGAAGCGGCTGTTGGCTTCGCGTTGCAGGCTGGTCAAATCGAACAGCTGCGGTGCAATCTGGGTGGTGGGCTTGCTTTCTTCTTCCACGGTGCCGGGCTTGCCGTCACAGGCGGCCACGATGGCTTTGGCCTTGGCCTCATCCCACATGCGGTCCGCACGCTGCTCAGGGTCTTCGGCCTTCTTGAAATTGCGGTCGAACCATTTGCCCTCGTAGGCACCTGCTTGTGCACCAAAGCTGGCGCGCACTTCAAAATAGGTGCGGGAAACAAACTTGCGGATTTTTTCTTCACGTTCCACCACGATGGCCAACGTGGGGGTTTGTACTCGCCCCACGGTGGTCAGGTAAAAGCCGCCTTCCTTGCTGTTGAATGCAGTCATGGCGCGCGTACCGTTGATGCCCACCAACCAGTCGGCCTCCGAACGGCAACGGGCCGCATCGGCCAGCGGCATCATGTCCGCATCGCTTCGCAGGCTGGAGAAGGCCTGGCGAATGGCAGCGGGTGTCATGGACTGCAGCCACAGGCGTTCAACCGGCTTGCTGGACTTGGCGTATTGCGCAATCAGCCGGAAAATCAGTTCACCTTCACGGCCCGCGTCACAGGCGTTGATCAAGCCGACCACGTCCTTGCGCTTGATCAGCTTGTTCAGCACTTTCAGGCGCGATTCTGTTTTGGCAATCGGGTTCAGGTCAAAGTGCGTGGGCAATACCGGCAGGTTGGCGAAACTCCATTTGCCGCGCTTGACTTCAAATTCTTCGGGCGCCTTGATTTCCACCAAATGGCCTACGGCCGAGGAAAGCACGTAATCGTCGCTTTCGAAATAATCGTCGTGCTTGGTGAAACCCCCTAGCGAGCGCGCAATGTCGGCCGCAACAGAAGGTTTTTCCGCGATGATCAGTTTTTTGGGGTTTTCGCTACTCAATTAGTCCAACTCGTCAGTGTGTGTAATTTCAAGGCCTTGTGCGCCGAAGTGTAAGTGTCAGCCCTTCAACAAATCAAGGCTTTCCACACAATCTTCTCGGTCTGGGTGAAACCAGCCGTGTCTAAAATACACCATTTGAGCGTACCCAGCGGTTTCCGGCCTCCCCCAGCGTCAATCCAAGCAGTTCCAGTTCAACCAGCGCAGCCACAGTGTCTTCAGTGCTGAAACCCAATTGCCCGGCCAATGCGTCTACATGAACAGGTTCATGGCCCAGGCTGTCCAAAACGGCTTTCAGGCTGGTGTCCAGCCCCGCGTGGGGCGTGGGGGCCCGTTCAAATTCATCATCGCAGTGTGTGTGCTCTTCTTGCAACAGGGAAGGGTTGAATGGGGTTTTGTACTCGGGCAGTGTAGCGGCAGCCTCATCCAGCAACTCTTGGGCGGTTTCAACCAGCAAGGCCCCTTTTTTGATCATGGCATGGCAACCCTTGCTCTGGCTGCTGTGAATGGAACCCGGAATGGCGCCGACCGGGCGACCCAGTTCACTGGCCACCCGTGCGGTAATCAGTGAACCCGAGCGCAGGGCTGCCTCAACCACCAGCAAACCATCAGACAGGCCTGCAATAATGCGGTTGCGGCGGGGGAAAAACCCGGGTTGGGGGGCTGTGCCGGGCGGGTACTCCGACAGCACCAGGCCTCCTTCCTGAATGATTCTGGCCTTAAGACCTGCATGGTGCTTCGGGTAAATTTCATCGGGTCCACAACCCAGCACGGCAATGGTGTTGCCTCGGGCTTCCAGTGCACCTGTATGCGCTGCGCCATCAATGCCTTCAGCCAAACCGCTGATCACCGTCCATCCACGGCGGGTAAATTCCCTTGCAAACCCGTGCGCCGTGCCCAAACCCGTGCGGCTTGCATTGCGGCTGCCCACCATGGCAATGCCCGGGGTGTTCAGTAACGTGGCATTGCCTTCGCCAAACAAAATCAAGGGCGGGTCTTTGAGCGCCAGCAGGGCTGCAGGGTAGTTCGCATGACCCAGTGCCACCCAGAATCGCTTGTTGCTTTGCAGCAACCAGTCGTGCGCGACAAGGTGCCAAAGGCGAACAGCATCGCAGGGAGCAGGTAAACTGCGGTTGTGGCTTTTTTGAGCCAGTTCATAACGTTCGCGGGCTTTGAGACCCGTGTTGTAGGCCAGGTTCATGCCCTGTAGCAGGTCGTGCATCGGTTTACTCATGGAATTCGCGAACTATTTTTGTCACAGAAGGGTTATCCTTTTGCACATGACAGTTAAGGTTTAGAGATCATGGCTTTACTTCCAATTTTGCGTTATCCGGATCCGCGCTTGAAAACGGTTGCTACCCCTGTCACCCAGTTTGATGACGCGCTTGTCAAGCTGACCCAAGACATGGCAGAGACGATGTACGATGCCCCCGGCGTTGGCCTTGCTGCTACGCAGGTGAATGTGCACAAGCGGGTCATCGTGATTGACGTGACCGAAGACAACACCGGCTTGACCGTGTTCATCAACCCGGAAATTGTCGGCGCCAGCGCTGAAAGCAAGGTGTACGAGGAAGGCTGCCTTTCCGTACCCGGCATTTATGAGAAAGTGGAACGCCCCGACACCGTGAAGGTGCGTGCCCAAAACGTGAAAGGCGAGTGGTTCGAGATCGATTGCGATGAACTGCTGGCGGTGTGCATTCAGCATGAAATTGACCATTTGAATGGCAAGGTGTTTGTTGAATACCTGTCACAGCTCAAGCAAACCCGCATCAAAACCAAAATGAAGAAGCAAGACAAGCTTCAAACCGCTTGATTGCCTACTCCTCCATGAATCGAACCCTGAAAGTGGGTTTTGCCGGCACGCCCGAGTTTGCCCGGGTGGCGCTGGAAAAACTCATTGCCGCTGGCTACCCCGTACACTTGGTGCTGACTCAACCTGATCGCCCGGCAGGCCGGGGAATGAAGCTTCAGGCCTCGCCTGTCAAGCAGCTGGCACTTGAACACGAATTGCCCGTGTTGCAGCCGGTCAGTCTGAAAAAGGGTGACGAAGCGGTGCAGGCGCTGGATGCCCTGAAAACAGCTGTGCATGGGCAGGCGCTGGACGTGCTGGTGGTGGCCGCTTACGGGCTGATCTTGCCGCAAGTGGTGCTGGATGCACCACGGCTGGGTTGTCTGAATATTCATGGCAGCCTGTTGCCGCGCTGGCGGGGTGCTGCGCCCATCCAGCGTTGTATCGAGGCGGGCGACACTGAAACCGGCGTGTGCATCATGCAGATGGAAGCCGGGCTGGACACCGGACCTGTGCGTTTGCACCGTGCCTTGCCGATTGAACTGACCGACACCGCCGCCACGCTGCACGACAAGCTGGCTGTGTTGGGTGGCGACCTGCTGGTTGAGGCACTGGACGCTTTGCAAGATGAAACCCTGCCCTTGGTGCCACAGCCCGTGGTGGGCGTCACCTACGCTGAGAAAATCACGAAAGCAGAAGGCAATATCGACTGGAAGCGCAGTGCAGTTGAACTTCAGCGTACACTGCGAGCCTTCGATCCGTTTCCCGGTGCCAATACCCTGTTCAATGGCGAACCCCTGAAGTGTTTCGACCCGCAGACTGTTGCCATCGCCGGCTTGATGGGTACCGTGGGACAAGTTTTGGCCGTGGGCCCTGCAGGCTTTGAAGTGCAGTGTGGTCAAGGCGTTTTGCGGATTCGTACCGCGCAAAAAGCGGGTGCCAAACGACAGGCTGCGCACCAGGTGGCGCAAGCGCTGGGTCTGAATGCCGGAAGCCAGCTGGGTGCCTGAATAGAATAAAGCGATAAAGACAAGCGAATACAAGTCGATGGCAGGCAAAACGCCTGCCATTCCTGATTACCGACCACTCTCCAGAAATTGTTCAAATGATGAATACGAAGCCGCCAAAGCTGGCTGAAGCAAGCCTTGCCTTTGCACTGTTGAAAGCAGCAGCCGTTCTAACCCGTGTATTGCGTGAGGGTCGTTCACTTGATCAGGCCATTGCCCAGGAAACCAAGGGTGTGAAAACTCCCCAGGCATTGGGTGCCATTCAGGACCTGGCCTATTTCGGCATGCGCCACCTGGGTCAGGGCCAGGTTCTTACCCGCCTGATCAGCGGAAAGCCCTTGTTGAGCCCGGAACCCTTGAATGAGTTGATGGCCCTTGGTTTCGGTTTGTTGTGGGAAGGCAAGAACCCGAAGTACCCTGCGCACACGGTGGTGGATCAGATGGTGTATGCCTGCACCGGCAGCGAACAGTTTGCGCGCGCAAAAGGCCTGGCCAACGCTTGCCTGCGAAACTTTCTACGTGATGCAAACACCTGGCGAACCAAGGCGCTTGAAGACCCACTGGCCCAGCACAACTTGCCAGTGTGGTGGGTAGAACAACTCAAGGCGGGTCACCCTGAACAATGGCAAACGGTGCTTGCACAAGCCCAAAGCCATCCACCCCTGGTGGTGCGTGTCAACAGCCGTTGCATGACGGCCCAGGCCTATTCGGACCAATTGAATGCCGCTGGCATGGCCGCATCGGTGATCGGTCCACAGGCCGTGTGGATTGAAAAACCGGTGCCCGTGTCGTCCCTGCCCGGCTTCGAGCTTGGGCACGTGTCGGTACAGGACAGCGCCGCCCAAATGGCTGCACCTTTGCTGAACCCCCAGAATGGTCAGCGAATTCTGGATGCTTGCGCTGCGCCAGGTGGAAAGACAGGCCATTTGCTGGAACTGGCAGACATTGACCTGGTGGCACTCGATTCAAGCCCGCACCGACTGGACCGCGTTGAAGACAACATTCGCCGCATTGCCCCCACCTTGACTGGGCAATGGAACCTGAAGCTGAAGGTGGCTCAGGCCGAGCAACTGGAGAGCTGGTGGGACGGTGTGCCCTTCGACGGCATTCTGGCGGACGTGCCTTGCACTGGTTCAGGTGTGGTGCGCCGTCACCCGGATATCCCATGGTTGCGCAGACCGGACGATGTGGCCAAGTTGTCGCGCTTACAACACAAATTACTGAATGCCTTGTGGTCTACGCTAAAGCCGGGCGGTACACTTTTGCTGGTGACGTGTTCCATCTTTCCTGAAGAGGGCCCCCAGTTGGCAGCAGCTTTCCAAGACAACCATCCCGATGCGGTGGCCCATGCGGCGCCCGGTTTGGTATTGCCAACCAGTTCAACGGGCAGCGACAACGCTGGATTCGAAGCGTCACCCGATGGCTTTTTCTACGCCAAGTTCGAAAAATCTCCCATCAGTTGAGGGTGTGCCTTGAAACCTAGCCAGGCTCGCCCTTTGTATTGGTCCCGCATGCTGCAGGCCCTTTTGGGCTTGATTCTGTTGGGCAACCTTGTGCTGGCTTTCGCGCAGCAGGATTCTGTGACCAAGGTCACCGCGGTGAAGCTGGAGCCAACCCGGCCACCTGCAGAAGCGGGCTGGAGCCTGGCTGCGGAATTCAACATCCAGTTGGGTCACAAGCTTCGGGAGGCTGTGGACCGTGGCTTGCCCTTGCAGTTCGCAGTCGATTTTGAGCTGACTCGCCCGCGCTGGTATTGGGTGGATGAACAAGTCATCAGCACCACCTACCCTTACAATTTGTCGTACAACGCCCTCACCCGCACCTACCGCCTGATCACCCCGTCCAGTACCTACAATGCGCCAACGCTTGAGGATGTGATGCAGCATATGGTGAAAATCAAGGATTGGTCGGTCATACCACGTGACCGTATTGCCATTGGCGAGCCCTATGTGGCCCACGTGCGTTTTCGCTTGCTGTTGACGGAATTGCCCAAGCCTTTCCAGATCAGCGCCTTGGTGAACAGCGAATGGGATTTGTCATCCGAATGGCTGACCTTTGAGTTCACCCCTCGGCGCGAGGCGCTCAAATGAACCCGTGGCTTGAGAACACGCGCTGGCTGCGATACACGCTGTTGATCATGGGTGGTTTGGGCGGTGTGTTTCTGTTCCTGCTTGCTTCCGCGTCGTCGAACACCGATTTTTTTGAAAGCAATTATCCTTTGCTCATTACGCTGAACGGTGTGATTGCAGCAGGCCTTTTTGCCATTCTGGTGTTGCTTGTTGTTCGCATGGTACGGCGTTACCGCGCAGGTGTATTCGGTTCCCGCCTGATGTTGCGCATGTCGGTTTCATTTGCACTGATGGGCCTGATTCCCGGTTTTGTGTTGTATCTCGTCTCGGTGCAGTTTCTTGCAAAAAGTATCGACAGCTGGTTTGACGTGCGGGTGGACGGCGCGTTGGAGTCGGGTTTGAACTTGGGGCAAACCGCACTGGACAGCCTGATCAATGAACTCAGTTTGAAAGGCCAGTCGATCTCGATTGAGCTTTCTCGCGCTACACCAAGCGAGCAACTGCTGGAATTGCCGCGCCTGCGCGATGCGGCCAATGTGCAAGAACTCACTCTGCTGACCGAAACAGGCCAGATCCTTGGCAGCTCCGGTGGCGCGCTTGACAGCTTGCTGCCCAGTTTGCCCACCCAAGTCATGTTGCGTCAGGCCCTAATGACTCGACCTTTCCAGCAAATTGAGCCCGATCCGGATGACCCCGAAGAAAGGCTGTACATGCGAGTGGTGGTGCCGATTGCGCCTCCCTTGACCAGCTTTGATCTGGGTCAGAGGTATGTGCAAATCATGCACCCGGTGCCCACCACCCTTTCCCAACGGGCCAATGCCGTACAAAGCGTGTACCGGGACTACCAGGAATTGCAGTTGTCGCGTTCCGGTTTGCGCAAGATTTATGGCATCACCTTGACGCTTGCGCTGTTGCTGACCGTGTTTGTATCGGTGGCCGCCGCATTCTGGTTGTCGTCACGCTTGTCTTCGCCCCTGTTGTGGTTGGCGGAAGGCACCAAGGCCTTGGCCAGTGGCGACTTCAAAACCATGCAGCCAGTCAATGCCGATGACGAGTTGCGCGAGCTGGTCGATTCCTTCAACACCATGACCCGGCAGTTGTCGGAAGCGCAGCGGCGTTTGCAGGCCAACCAGAACCAGCTGGCTGCCAACAACGACTTCCTGCAAAGCTTGCTCACCAGTCTGTCGGCCGGGGTCCTGGTGCTGGACCACAAGCTACGCCTGAAAATGTACAACGATGGCGCCCTGCGGATTTTCGACCGGTCACTGGCCGAGAACCAGGGCCACACGCTGGATGAAATGCCCGGTCTCGAAGGCTTTGCAATGGCGGTGCGCGCAAGCGTGGCAGACCACCAGGGCACTGAGGGTGAGGACAGCGGGATCTGGCAAAAGCAGCTTGAAATTCCCCGCGCGTTTGATTCCCAAAGTTCAAAGTCCATCCTGGTCAGGGGTTCTCGCCTGCCTGGCGAAAAGGCGGGCTATGTGCTGGTGTGCGATGACATCACTGCGCTGATTTCCGCCCAGCGCACGGCGGCCTGGGGTGAAGTGGCCCGCCGCCTTGCCCATGAAATCAAGAATCCGCTAACGCCCATCCAGTTGTCTGCAGAGCGCCTGCAAATGAAACTGGCCGACAAGCTGCAGGAACCTGAATCGGGCATTTTGCAGCGGGCCACGCGGACTATCGTGAATCAAGTGGAGTCACTGAAGCGGTTGGTGAACGACTTCCGTGATTACGCACGCTTGCCGCCCGCCGACCTGAAACCGCTGGACCTGAACGACTTGGTGGTGGATGTATTGGCGCTGTACGATGTGCATGTGGGCATGGAAGAACAACTGGACACGCGCTTCATTCCGAAATTGACTGAAAATTTGCCGCTGGTGGCGGGAGATTCGTCGCAGTTGCGCCAAGTGATCCACAATTTGTTGCAAAATGCATTAGACGCTTGTGCGGATTGCGATCAACCTCGTGTGGAGTTGAGAACCGAGGGCTTGAAATCGCCGGAAGGTGATCAAGACCAACTGGTCGGTGTGAAATTGGTGGTAGCCGACAATGGCCCCGGGTTTAATCCGGACTTGTTGGCCAAGGCCTTCGAGCCGTACATTACCACCAAGACCAAGGGTACCGGTTTGGGTTTGGCCATCGTGAGAAAAATCGCCGACGAACACAAAGCGCGAATTGCCATACGCAACAGGGTAGATGCACAAGGACGAGTGGTTGGTGCGGCGGTGGAACTGACCTTCCCTGTCTTGCAAAACACGTTGAACAATGCCGAACA
The DNA here is from genome assembly GCF_036323495.1 of Limnobacter thiooxidans. Classification (NCBI taxonomy): domain Bacteria; kingdom Pseudomonadati; phylum Pseudomonadota; class Betaproteobacteria; order Burkholderiales; family Burkholderiaceae; genus Limnobacter; species Limnobacter thiooxidans. The sequence continues at coordinate 63,638 of NZ_AP028947.1, forward strand.
TAGTCAGGCCGCATAACAAAGGAACTCTCTAACCATGGCGACCATTCTCGTTGTTGATGACGAAATTGGAATTCGGGAATTGCTGTCTGAAATTCTAGGTGACGAAGGACACGCGGTGCTGCTTGCAGAAAATGCAAGCCAGGCCAGAACTTTGCGTGAGCAGGAGCAGCTTGACCTGGTACTGCTCGACATTTGGATGCCTGACACCGATGGCGTGACCCTTCTGAAAGAATGGTCCGTGAAGGGCCTTTTGACCATGCCCGTCATCATGATGAGTGGTCACGCCACAATCGACACGGCCGTGGAGGCCACACGCATTGGCGCACTGGATTTTCTTGAGAAACCCATTTCACTGCAAAAACTGCTAGGTGCTGTTGAAAAGGGCCTGGCTCGCGGAAAAATGGTGCAGTCTGCGCGCGCTTTGATGCAGGCCCAACCCAAAACCGGCACCGCGCAAGGCTTGGGCGCAACGACCTCCGGGGCTCCGGCCAGCGGGGTATCCACACCAGACACCAGCCCCTTGGGTCTTGCCCTGGCTGAATTGTCCACGCTCGACTTGGACGCCCAGTTGCGCGATGCCCGCGATTCCTTCGAACGTATTTACTTTGAGTACCATTTGCGCCTTGAAAATGGCAGCATGACCCGCCTGGCCGAGCGCACGGGCATTGAACGTACCCACTTGTATCGCAAGCTCAAACAACTCGGCGTGGAAGTGGGTCGCACCGCGCGCAAAAACATCGCATGAAAATCATTATTGTTGGTGCTGGGCGCGTGGGCGCAAGCCTCGCGGAAAGCCTGGTGTCTGAACACAATGACATCACCTTGATTGACCCGGACCCGGCAGTGCTGGCTGATTTGCAGGATCGTTTCGATCTGCGCACCATTGCAGGCAACGGTGCCATTCCCCGTGTGTTGAAACAGGCTGGTGCCGAAGACGCAGACATGCTGGTGGCCGTAACCCGCAACGACGAAACCAACCTGGTGGCTTGCCGCATGGCGGCGTTGATGTTCAATGTGCCCCGCCGCATCGCGCGGGTGCGATCACCTGAAATGCTTGAACAAGGTAATTTGCATGGTGATGAAGGCTTCAATGTAGACCACGTGATTTGCCCCGAGCAAAGCGTGACCGACCACATTGAACGGCTGATTGAATTTCCCGATGCCTTGCAGGTCCTTGATTTTGCCGATGGCAAGGTGACACTGGTTTCCGTGCGTGCCTACGCCGGCGGGCCATTGGTGTCGCATCCGATTGAAGACATACGCAAGCACCTTCCCAAGGTTGATGTGCGCATTGTGGCCCTGTTTCGCGAAAACCAGCCAGTGGCCGTCGAAGGCTACACCACCATTCAGCCTGGGGACGAGGTGTTTTGCCTGTCTGCCACAGAGCATGTGCGAACTGTGATGGCTGAGCTTCGGCGCATGTCCAAGCCAGTGACCAAGGTGATGATTGCAGGTGGCGGGAATATTGGGTTGAGGCTTGCCAAAAGCCTGGAAGAAAACTACCAGGTGAAGGTGATTGATGCAGACCGCAAGCGTTGCGAAGACCTGGCCAGCCAACTGGGTTCGCGCACGCTGGTGTTGTATGGCGATGCCACCGATGAAGACTTGCTGGCCGAAGAAAATGTACAGGATGTGGACACCTTCATCGCACTGACCAACGATGACGAGAACAACATCATGTCCTCACTTCTGGCCAAGCGCATGGGCGCACGCCGGGTCATCGCGCTGATTCAGCGCAAGGTGTATGCCGAGCTGGTGCAGGGTGGGCAAATTGACATTGCGCTGGCGCCTTCAAATGCCACGTTGAGCGAGTTGCTCAAGCACATTCGCCGTGGTGATGTAGTGGCGGTGCACCGGCTTCGCCGCGGCGTGGCTGAGGCCATTGAAACCATTGCCCATGGCGATTCCAAGTCGTCAAAAGTCGTGGGGCGTAGTATCGAAAAGATCGACATGCCCAAAGGTGCGGTGATTGGTGCCATTGTGCGCGGTGACCAGGTCATCATGGCGCACCACGACACGGTCATTGAAGCAGAAGACCACATCATCACTTTTGTTGAAAACCGCAAACTGGTGCCGCAGGTAGAAAAGTTGTTTCAGGTTGGTGTGGGGTTCATCTAAAGTGGCGCACCCGCGATGAGAAGCTCAATTTTTCCGGTTGTCACCGTTCTGGGCTTTGCTACGGCGCTGTTCTCCGTGTCTTTCCTCGTTCCGCTGGCCTATGCTTTTGCAACGAACGAGCCTACAGTGGACTCGTTTGCAACCGGATTCCTGATCACATTTTTCGTGGGTCTTGCTGCGCATTTTTTAACCCGGCGGTTCAAGCGGGAATTGCAGCCACGTGACGGATTCTTGCTGGTGTCTGCTGTGTGGTCGCTGATTCCGGCCTTTTCCACCATTCCCCTGGTTCTGTTTTTTGATGACCTTAGTTTCACGGACGCCTACTTCGAGACCGTATCCGGCTTGACAACCACCGGCGCCACCGTGTTGACCGGTTTGGACACCATGCCAGCCAGTATCAATATATGGCGCCACTTGTTGTCTTGGATTGGTGGCATGGGCATCCTCGTGCTGGCGGTGGCCATTTTGCCCCTGTTGGGTGTGGGCGGTTCACAGGTATTCAAGGCCGAAACACCAGGCCCCATGAAAGACAGCAAACTGACCCCCCGAATCACTGAAACAGCAAAGTCGCTTTACCTGGTTTATGTCGCACTGTCTTTGGCCTGTGCGGTCAGTTACAAACTGGCGGGCATGACCTGGCTGGATGCGTTCATGCATTCGGGAACCACCATGTCGCTTTCCGGGTTTTCTTCCCACGACGCCAGTTTTGCCTACTTTGATTCACCAGCCATTGAAATGGTGTCGGTCGCCTTCATGTTGATTTCAGGCGTCAACTTTGCAATTCATTTTCTGGCCTGGCGTGGCAAGTCATTTCGTCCCTATGTGATGTGTCCGGAGACCAAGTGGTTTTTGGTGTTGATGTTGGTGTCGGTGCTGTTGATTGCAACTTTCCTTTTGGCGCACCAGCAGTACACGACATTCAGTGAGGCCTTCCGTTTTAGTCTGTTCAATGTGGTGTCGGTGGCAACTACCACTGGTTTCGCCAATACCGATTTTGGCCAGTGGCCTATTTTTGCGCCCCTGTTCATGTTGTTCCTCAGCGTATTTGCCTCTGCGGCCGGTTCAACCGGCGGTGGCATCAAAATGCTGCGTGCGGTCATCCTGTTTCAACATGCGGTGGGCGAATTGTCGCGAACCCTCCACCCGCGAGCGGTTAACCCGGTTCGCATTCGCGACACCGTGGTAAGTTCCCAGGTCATTTCCGGCGTGCTGGCGTTTATGATGATGTATGGGATGAGCATCATCACCATCACCATGATTCAAATGTTCACTGGCCTTGAACCGATTGCTGCATTGACTGGCACGATTGCCATGATTAACTGCACCGGGCCAGGGCTGGGTGTGCTGGGCCCTGCGTCCAATTACTCAAGTCTTGGAGATTTTCAGACGTGGGTGTATTCCTTTGCCATGCTGTTGGGACGACTGGAAATGTTCACCATTCTCGTGTTGTTCACCCCCGCTTTCTGGCGCAAATGAAAACCCGTGTCTTTCTGGTTTCTGGGCGCAATCCGGAACATCGGGCGCAGCGGATTGAACAATTGCTGACTGAGCAGGATGGCCATGGAAAAATCACCCTGATGGGGAGCACCGAGTTTTTTTCAATTGCCTCTGTGCAGGCCCAGGCCGATTTGTTCCGGCTGGACGAAGCGCGCAAAGCCCAAGGCATTCATGTGTTGCGGCTCAGCCCCGGTTGTTTGTGTTGTTCCTCTAAATTGGTGCTATCAACCCACCTAGCTCGTACCTTAAGATTGAATCAACCCGATGTATTGTTACTTGAACTGGAAAGCCAAAGTCATCCCGAACAAGTGATAAAGTTGCTGAAAGAGCCTCAATGGACTGATTGGTTTGCCGATATAACTCTCGTGGAGGTTGTTGCTTAAGGGGTTTGACGCCACGCGCGTGGCCTTGAAATTGCTATAGAGATCACCATATTCAACCTGAAAGTATTATTTGGAGGTTTGCGATGTTAATGATGATTGATAGCCCCTTTTACTGCGTGGTGGATTTGGTCATGAGCGAGGGGCAACCCAGCCTTGGCATTGAAATCGTGGACAAGAACAATCAGCGCGAACTCTTTTTGCAGGGTGATGCGGCTGAACGATTCCGCGAAGAGGTGAAATACCTGGCCGCCCAGGAACCTGATATTGATGACATCGAAGCCTTTATTGAAGGTTACAAACCCTGGATGCAACATCCGGTTACGTTGCATTAACTAAGCCCTGTCTTGAGCGACCGAGGGCTACTTCAGCATCTCGGCGCTCCATCCTCTATACTCTCTTCTGTAAAGCTGCATTGTCCCCCTGACGCGCTTTGCCACTTCCCTACCTGCTTGCAACAACGGCGTTGCTTGACTCATTGAACTGTTTTGACTTTTGCGCTGAGCCCGCAGTGTCCCATCTGACCGAAAACTTGGCTTCTCGACTTTGCATGTTGAGTCGTACTAAGCCAAGCCCTCCAAAAAAGAAGGTCGGGTCTTGGCTTTTGCTGTCGCGACCGTTTGAACTCAACATACAAAGTCGGCAAGTTTTCTGATTGGTCAGCCGCGACAATTTCGACGTTCAGCTCAACGTCCTCGGCCCGAAGCTTCCGCACGCCAAGGATCGTGCATCGTGTGTGGCGCGGTGTTCACTGGTCACGCAAACCGTGGTTTAGCGTGCGTTTCACGGCTTAGCAGCAAGGTCAGTGTGGAGCTTGCAATCCACACGGCCAGCACCAGCATGCACACTGTCATGCCCGCTTTTGAATACGCACCGGTGATGTTTTCCGCGGTGGCGTAGTAGTCCAGAATGGCACCCAGCAGCGGTTGCTGCACCAGTGGGCCAACCATCACACCCAAGTTGACGATGCCTACCGCTGTAGCACCCAGGTGGTGCGGAACCGATTCCTTTACATACCCAAAACTGAGCACCATGGACCCGCCACCAAATGCGGAAATCCACAGCAGCACAGACACGGCAAGTGCGGGCAATTCGGGCTGCAGGCCCAGCACAAGAAAGCCGCTGATTGAGCAAGCAGCCCCAAGCAAATAAGGCAGTTTTCGTTGCTTGAGTTTGTCGGACAGTGCACCGAAAAACAGGCTGCCCGCGGCAAAGGCGACCAGCATGCCGGTAACGATGAGGGAAGCTTCTTTCACGGACAGGCCGTGCCAGGTGGTGAGGTAGGGCACGCCCCACAAGCCGGTGAATGTCAGGATGGCACCGCACACCCCGCTGGGAATCCAGAAAATCAGCCACACCGCTGGAAAACGAAGGGTGTGCCCCAGCGCGGTGAGCAGCGGCAATTGAACTTCTGTATCGGGCCGCTTGGCCACGTGGTTTTTGTAGCCGCGCTGCGTGGGCATGTCGCGAACATAAATCCAGATCAGTACACCCAGTAACAGCGCGACAATGCCACTGCCTGCCATTACGATTCGCCAGCCAAAGAGTTCCGAAAGCGCGCGCAATGGAACCCCGGCCAGCACGGCACCCATGGTACCCACAGCCAGGCTAACGCCCGACATGCTTGCAAAACGACTCGGCGAGAACCATTGCGCCACCAGCATCAGCATTGACACCCAGGCCACAGCCACTGAACCACCCACAAGGCCGCGACCCACCGCAGCCCAGCCAAGGGTTGGCGCAAAACCAAACATCAGTGCACCCAAGCCACCTAGAATGCAGCCCACGGTCAAAATTTTGCGTGGCCCGATTCGATCCACCAACAAGCCGACCGGAATTTGCATGGCCGCATAAAAGTAGAAGTAAAACGCGGACAAGTTGCCCAAGGCTGCGCGGCTGAGGTCAAACGTGGCGCTGAGTTCTTCGGTCAATACACCCGGGGTGACACGCTGAAAAAAACCAAACAGGTAAAACGCGGCGGCCAGGCCCCAGATTATGAAAGACATCCGCAATGGGGGCGGGCTATGAAGGGTGGAGGACATGGTGTTGTTCTTGTGAATGTTGGGTGAAAGTGTGGCATGCGAGGTGAGTGAATGCCACTTGGGTGTAACCCGAGTTTGGTTAACTCGCCTGCTGGTTAAATGCCCATTCAGCGCGAATTTCAATCGCTCGCCTGAAAACCTGTAGATCCCTTTTTGAAATTCACATTGACTCAACACACTCGACAAAAAGGACGGTCGAGTGTGTTGTCGGCTTGCAGCCGAACGCTGCATGTTAATTCAAACGGGCAGGTTTTCTTGAATGGCGAAGCTATTGGAACCTCGCTGCTGAATGGGCTGAAACTTGGTGGCGACTGATTCGCGATTGATCGTGTTTGCGCCAACGCAGGCAATCAATCCACCGCGTCTTGGTGCGTATCGGCGTTGACTAAGCCACTAGCGCTGAAGCGCACTGCATTTCCAAGGGCCTTTGTACAGTGGTCGCCACGCCGCTGCATTTTCGCGCAAGAACCGGCTGCTTCAAGGTCTTCCCGGCAGTGCGCTTGCCTGTTCCGCACATCCAGGAAAACCGCCCCGTTTGAAACAAGGCTTCAATGCTCGCCAGAAGGTGAAACCGAGGGCGACACATCAACCCGACCGTCTGTTTTGTCGGGTTGACGTGAATGCAAAGCCTTGTTTCAAAAAGGGATGAGCGGTTTTCTGTGCGGGATCGGGCAAGGCACGCCGGGGAGGCCTAAACAGAAGCCTGGTTCAAATGGGGATCGGGCAAGACACGGCTAGTCAGGGCAAACTGCATTCAGGGTCATACCAACACGGTTCCATTCCATGCCGCCACAGCCTGCTCCGCGCGTTGTTGAACCACTTTGGCTACATCGGTAACATTGTCCAGCCCTGCGGTCAGCCAAGTGCCACCCACCGCTTGCACCGCCTTGATTTCACGCCACTGCGGCAGGTTTTCAAGTGTCACACCACCTGTGGGTACCACAAGTGCTGCTGCCAGTGGTGCAGTGATGCCCGCCAGCGCTTTGGGTCCACCTGCTGCCATGGCAGGGAAAAACTTCAGCAACTCGAAGCCCAGCTCAAGCCCGCGCATCATTTCCGATGCTGTGGCCACACCCGGCACCCAGGCATACCCCTTTTCTAACGCATGGTCAGCCAGTGTTTCAGTGAGCCCGGGTGAAATGAACAGCGTGGCGCCTTGGTCGGCACTTTGATCAAATTGCTCAGCCGTCAACACAGTGCCTGCGGACAGGCGCATTTCGGGAAAGCGCTTTGCAATGTCGCCCATGGCTTGCATGGCGGTTGGCGTGCGCAGGGTAATTTCAATTTGCGTGATGCCTCCAGCGCAAAGGCCTTCGGCAATTTCAAGGCCCTGCTTCACGCTGGAAATCACCACGACTGGCAGAACGCCTTGGCGAAGCCAGTTTCGGGTTCGTTCAATTCGATCAGCGTCCTGCTCAGTGTCTTGTTCGGTGCCGGGCTCACTGTGGTTTGAAGAATTTTGCATGGGGTTGCTCCTGTTACTCGGCAAACAAATTGCTGGCACCTTCTTCGGCGCTGCTCACGGTGTTGCGCCACACCTGGAAATAGCCACGCCCGTGGCTTACGGCCTGGGGTGGCGTGGGCATGGGCTCGCGTTCATCCAGGTTGGCCGTGGTGTGCAGCAGGCCTTCGTCGGCGTCCACGCGGACCATGTCGCCATCGCGCAGGCGGGAAATGGGGCCACCAGCTTTGGCTTCCGGGCAAATGTGAATCGCTGACAACACTTTGCCGGAAGCACCGCTCATCCGCCCGTCGGTCACCAAGGCCACGGGCAAGCCTTGATCTTGCAGAACGCCCAGTAGGGGGGTGAGCTTGTGCAGTTCCGGCATGCCATTGGCGCGGGGTCCTTGGTGGGCAACCACCACCACCACGGGTTGGGTCAACTCGCCCCGATCGAAAGCATCAATGACCTGTTGCTGGTCGGTGAACACGCGGCAAGGCGCTTCCACCAGGCGGTGTTCGTGTTTAACGGCTGAAACCTTGCACACGCCCCGCCCCAGATTGCCTTGCATCAGGCGAATACCGCCATCCAGCTCGAAAGGGTCATCGTGGGGCCGCAATATTTCCCTGTTGCGCGTCGCTTCCGGTTTGCGGGTTGAAAATGTTTCTGCGTTGGGTAGCACTTCAGCAACGGTGTCGGCCAGGCTGGTGCCCCACAGGGTGGGGGCTTCACCGTCTACAAGGCCACCGTTAATCAGGGTGGCGAGCAGCCCCGCGGTGCCGCCTGCGGCGTGAAAGGCATTCACGTCTTCAGACCCATTGGGGTACACGCGGGTCAGTAGTGGTGTCACGCTGGAAATGACTTCGAGGTCGCTCCAGTTGATCAGGTAGCCAGCGGCTCGGGCCACGCTGATCCAGTGAATGGTGTGGTTGGTCGATCCACCCGAGGCCATCAAGCCTACCAAGGCATTCATCAGGCAACGCGAGTCCACCAGCGTACCTAGCCTCAGCGCCGGGTTGCGTGTAGCACTTTCAATCGCGCGCACGCTTTCTGCAATCAGTGCCTGGCGTTGCGGGCTGGTGGGCAGGTTGAACGCGCCACCGGGAAACTGCAAACCCATGAAGTCGAGCATCAACTGGTTGGAGTTGGCGGTGCCGTAAAAGGTGCAGGTGCCAGCGCTGTGGTAGGCCTTTTCTTCAGATTGCAGTAAGACTTCGCGGGTAGCTTTGCCCTGTGCAGCCAGTTGGCGTGTTTTTGCTTTCTCGGAATTGGACAAACCTGTTTCCATGGGCCCGGCCGGGATGAACACAAAAGGCAGGTGACCAAAGCCCAATGCACCGATCAGCAGGCCGGGTGCGATTTTGTCGCACACGCCCAGCAGAATGGCACCATCGAACACGTCATGGGACAAACCCACACAAGCTGAGAGGGCAATCACATCGCGCGAGAACAGGGACAGTTCCATGCCCTCGCGGCCTTGGGTCACGCCGTCGCACATGGCGGGCGTGCCACCTGCCACTTGCGTGGTGGCGCCCAATGCACGTGCATGTAGCGCAATTTTTTCGGGGTAGTCCACGAAAGGTTGATGGGCAGACAGCATGTCGTTGTAAGCCGTCACAATGCCGATGTGGGGTGATTTGTGTAATGAAATGACACGCTTGGTGCTGCTGGGGTAAATGGCCGTGGTGTGGGCCAGATTGGCACAACCCACTGCAGTGCGGTTTTGCGGACCTTGTGGCAAGCTGTTCAAATAGGCTGTGCGGCTTGCTTTGGAGCGTTGTTCGATTTGCTCGCGAAGCGCCAGCAACGTAGAGTGAAGTGTCGTAGTCATCGCACAGACCTTGATAAGATGGCTTGTAGAGGTGAAGTGTTTGTAACATAATTACAAAAAACAAGCAATTAATGTAACTGACCTGGATGCCAACATGACCGACAATTCTCCCCTGCCCGTAGGCTCGTTCACATTTGTGTTGCACGGTGCGGGTGGCGATCTGGCCAAACGCAAAATCATTCCTGCGCTGGCCCATTTGGCCAAATCCGGTTACTTCGCTGCTGAATCAAAAATCATCTTTGCACAGCGGGAAGCCTTGAGTCCAGCAGAGGCCTTGGCCCAGGTAGATGCTTTCCTGCAGGCGGCGGGCGATGAAGCCGCTCGTCAGTCCATTTCCGCCCTGCTGCCTTTTTTGCAAACCCTGCAGGTGGTACTGGGCACGGCACAATCGTGCGTGGCCATGGCCAGTGCAGTCGCAAATTGCCCGGAACCGGTGGTGCATTACGCGGCCCTGCCTTCTTCCCGCTTTATTGACCTGATCAATTGCATACCCACAGTGCGTGACCCTGCCCGCTTGCGCCTGGTATTGGAAAAGCCGTTGGGCTTCAATGCCAAAGAATCGGCTCTGATTGAGGAAGCTGTGGCGGCCAAGCTGGATGAATCGCAGGTGTATCGAATTGACCATTATTTGGGCAAGCAGGCGGTGCAAAACCTGTTGGCCTTGCGTTTGGGTAACCGTATTTTCGAACCCCTGTTGACCCGCGAACATGTGGCCCATGTGCAAATCACCGTGGCCGAAGACCTGGGTGTCGAAAACCGCGCCGGTTTTTACGAACATGCCGGTGCACTGCGTGACATGGTGCAAAGCCACATGTTGCAGTTGTTGGCCACTGTGGCCATGGAGCCGCCCGTATCCCTGGAAGCAAATTCGCTGCGCGATGAAAAACTGAAAGTGTTGCGTTCACTGAAAGTGCCGCAGGTCAGCGGTATTCCCGAAATTGTGGTGGGCCAGTATTGCGAAGGCTATGTGAAAGGCCAGCCTGTGCCCAAGTACCGTGATGAAAAAGGTGTGGCGGCCAATTCAACCACTGAAACTTATGTGTCGTTTCGCACCGAGGTGCAAACCTGGCGCTGGGCCGGTGTGCCCTTTCTGATTCGAACGGGCAAGCGCATGCCGCGCCGTTTTGCAGAAATCGTGATCCAGTTTCGCGATGTGCCCAAGCCCTTGTTTGAACCGGTGGGCGGGCAATGGGTGGGCAACCAGTTGGTGATTCACCTCCAACCCGAAGACAAACTGGAATTGAAGTTGCTCGCGAAAACACCCGGTGAACGCGAACGCTTGAAGCCAGTGTCACTCGATCTGGATTTTTTCAACACCTGGCGCATTCCGGTGCGCGATGCTTATGAGCGCCTGATTACCGACATTCTGCGTGGCCGCTTGGGCCTGTTTTTGCGTCGGGATGAAGTACAAACCCAATGGCAATTTGTCGATCGAATTTTGAATGATCTGAAAAGCCATGGCATGGAGCCTGTGCCCTACACCAGCGGCACGTATGGCCCCTCATCGGCCACAGCCATGGCCATGCGGGCAGGCGCAATTTGGTCGGAGGACGGACTGTGAACATCGAAGACAAAGACCAGCAACTGCGCGACGACATTCGCCTGCTGGGTGCCCTGCTGGGTGAAATCATTGCCGAGCAACAGGGCCAGCCCGTGTTTGCAGCCATTGAGGAAGTGCGGCAGTTGTCAGTGCAGTACCGCCGCTTTGATGACAAGGCAGCCCGTGCGCAGCTGGAGGCACGGCTGGAAGCCTTGTCGCAAGACGAAACCATTTCCTTGATTCGCTCGTTCTCGATTTTTTCTATGTTGAGCAACATTGCGGAAGACTGCCACTTGATTCGCCGCAACCGACAGCATGAACTGGCTGGTATGCCAGCCCGTGAAGCCAGCCTGGATTACACCATTCCCGAATTGAACCGGGTGGGCGTGAACCGTGACAACTTGTTGGCGCGTTTGAAGCAAACCGAATCGGTGCCGGTGTTGACTGCGCACCCGACGGAGGTGCAACGCAAAAGCGTGCTGGACGCACAACAAAGCATTATTGCCCTGATCCGCCAACGCGATGAAATTCAGCTGACCAAGGAAGAAGCACAAGCCTGGCGCGATGAATTGAAGGCCGCCGTGCAACGCCTGTTCCTGACCCGTCTGCTGCGCAGAAACAAGCTGAGCGTGATTGATGAAGTGAACAACGCCCTGGCCTATTTCGATTCCACTTTTTTTGCTCAGGTGCCGCAGGTGTACCGCAAGCTGCAAAGCCTGCTGAACCTGCCCAGCACCGACAATTTCTTACCCGTTGAGGAAGACCCACTGGGCAAGGTGCTGACCGTGGGCTCGTGGATTGGTGGCGACCGCGATGGGAACCCATTTGTGACTGCACAGGTTTTGGATACCACCCTTAAAATTCAAAGCAGCAAAGCGCTTGTTCATTACCTTGAAGAAATGAATTGCCTGATCCGCGAATTCAGCGTGACCGACTATTTCCTGAAGCCCAACCCACCGCTGACTGCACTGGCCAACACCTCGGGTGAAGACTCTGCCCACCGCTTGGATGAAACCCTGCGCCGCGCTTGCGTGGCCATTCAAAAGCGGCTGGAGGCAACCTTGCAACAGGCGCAGCAGGGCGAATGCGTAGTACAAGCCTATGCCAGCCCGGCGGACTTGCTGCTTGATTTGAACACCTTGTTCAGTGCCTTGAGCGAGAACGGCATGCAGCGCATTGCCGAGGGCCGTTTGGCCTTGTTGGCCCGCAAAGTGAAAGTGTTCGGGTTTTCGCTCATGGCACTGGACCTGCGGCAAAACAGCGATGTGTTTGAAGATGTAGTGGCCGACCTGTTCAAACAGGCTAGCCTGGGCTGTACCGATTACCTGGCGTGCACTGAAGCTGAACGTGTTGAGTTGTTGTGCAATGAATTGCGCACACCCCGTTTGTTGTTCAGCAATTCGCTGCACTACAGCGAACGCACGCATTCTGAAATGGCGATTTTTCGCAAAGCCAAGCTGGCCCACGACATGCTGGGTGCCGCCGCCATTCAAAACTGCATCATTTCCAAAACAGCGTCGGTCAGTGACCTGCTTGAACTGGCTGTGTTGTTGAAAGAATCGCATTTGCTGAATGTCGCCACCCGCGAATTGGCGGTGAATGTGGTGCCGCTGTTTGAAACCATTGAAGACCTGCAGGCCGCACCCGCCATCATGGACCAGTTGTTTGGCATCGCCGAGTATCGGGCCTTGGTGGCCTCGCGCAGCGATGTGCAGGAAGTGATGTTGGGTTATTCAGACAGCAACAAGGATGGTGGTTTTGTCACATCCGGCTGGAGTCTGTACCAAGCAGAAATCGGCTTGGTGGACGTGTTTGCAAAGCATGGCGTGAACATTCGCCTGTTCCATGGCCGAGGCGGGTCAGTTGGGCGTGGCGGTGGTTCCAGTTACCACGCCATTCTGGGCCAGCCTCCCGGTGCGGTGGATGGGCGAATTCGCCTGACCGAGCAGGGCGAAGTGATTGCCGCCAAGTACGGCATTGAGTCGCTGGGCCGGCGCAACCTGGAAGTGCTGGTGTCGGCCAACCTGATGGTTTCCGAGCACACGGAGCTGACGCGTGACGTGCCCGGCCACTACCTGGATTTGATGGCGAAGTTGTCGGATTTGGCCTTCAGTGCTTATCGTGAGTTGGTGTACAACACGGATGGATTTCTGGAGTATTTCAAGCAGTCTACAGTGATTTCCGAAATTGCCAGTTTGAATATTGGCAGCCGCCCTGCTTCACGCAAGGCCGACTGGACGATTGAAGACCTGCGGGCCATTCCCTGGGTGTTCAGTTGGGCGCAAAGCCGGGTGATGTTGCCCGGTTGGTACGGCTTTGGCACGGCGGTGGCCACACTGCGCGACACGCTTGCTCTGGGTGAGCGGGCGGAGCTTCAGGCGATGGCAAAGACATGGCCTTTCTTCAACACCATGCTGTCCACCTTGAACATGGTGCTGGCCAAGGCCGACATGGCGATTGCTTCGCGTTATGCTGCGCTGGTGGAAGACGTTGCCTTGCGTGAAAAGGTGTTTGGGCAGATTGCAGCCGAGCACGCGCGCGCTGTGGACGGTTTGTTGTGGTTGACGGGGCAAAATGAATTGCTGGCCGACAACCCCCTGCTCAAGCGGTCTATTGAAGCGCGCTTTCCTTATGTGGACCCACTGAACCATGTGCAGGTTGAACTGCTGCGCAGGCACCGGCAAGGCGAGCTGGACGAGCGCGTGGCCCGGGGTGTGCACCTGTCGATCAATGGCATTGCAACAGGGTTGAGAAACAGCGGGTGATCTATGCAGTGGTGATTGCAGTGGGGATCACCCCGCGCCAGAGAGGTTGCCTGGCTGGGGCAGTAGGCAGAAATATTTACCTGCTTTCCTGCCTGTACTCTTCCAGCTTGTTGCCCCGATAAATCTGCTTGAAGAAAATCGGGGTCAGGAAGGTGGTCACAATGCCCATCAATACCAATGTGGAGAACATGGTGGGCCCAATGAAACCATTCTGGTAGGCGATGCCCGCGACCACCAGTTCCATGACGCCACGGCCGTTCAACACAGCACCCAAGCCCATGGCCTCCCGGTGTTCCATGCCCACCATCAAGCCGCCCAGCCACCCGGCAAACAGCTTGGTGACAATGGATACAACGATGACGATCAATGGGAACTCCCAATCGCTGAGGCTGACCAGTTGCAGTTCAAGGCCAAGGTAGGCAAAGAAGATCGGACCCAGAAAGCCATTGGTGACTGAACCAAGGGTGCTTTGCAGATCCTTGTAGCGCGAGGCAATGAAGTGCTTCTTGTCCAGAAACAGCGCACCAAAAAATGCGCCAATCACGAAGTGGAAACCCAGCGCTTCACTGATGGTGCCAAATATCAGCACAAACACAATCACGATGCCAAACAGCGCTTCAGGACCAAACACGCGAATCATGGCCTCCGGCAGGGCCTGAACGTTGACGTTGCGTTTTTCAAGCCAGTTCAGCAGCTGGTTCAAGCACAACACCACAAGCCCCATTGCAATCAGCTTCAGCGTGGCAATACCCACGGCTGAGCTCGCGTCTCCCAGGGTCAATGTTTCAGGCAGGTTCAGCACAATGCCCAGAATGAACAGGGCTGCCACGTCGTTGACCACTGCAGTGGCTAATGAAAATTTGGCAATGGGTGTGTGAAGAATACCCAAGCTGTCCATCAACTTCACAGCGACCGGCAGTGCGGTGATGGAAATGCACAGGCCCAGAAAAATCATTCGCATGATGTCTTGCTCGAATGCGGCAGCCACCAGCACGCCGCCCCCGAACGGAATGAAAAAGCTGATGGCTGCCAGCAGTAGGCCACGGCCTTTCATCGCACCAAAGATGTCGGAGAAGCGCATTTCAAGGCCAGCATTTAGAATGATCAGGAATACGGCCAGTTCAGTAACCCCAGCCAATGCTTTGTTGGGCTCGATCAAACCCAGAAGGGCTGGGCCCAGCAACACGCCAGCCAGAATTTCACCGATCAGTTCGGGCTGGTTGTAGCGCGCAAACAGCCGCCCGAACAAACGGGCCACCACGATAAGCAATAGAAGGCTGGAAAGCAGAGACATAGGAGAATTCATAAAAGGCTGGCGATTGAGTTTACCACCGGCAAGTCTAGGGTTAACACCGAGAATTCAATGTGATCAAATGCGAGACTTGTTCCACTGACAATTCATGACCATGCCCAATTCAGAAAAACACCTTGAAGAAACCTGCATCACCAGCACGCGCGTGTTTGATGGACAATTGATGAAAGTAAACCGTGACACGGTGCGCCTGCCCAACGGGGAGGAGTCGGTGCGCGAATACACTGTGCACCCCGGCGCTGTGGCCATTATCCCGATTCTTGACGATGGTCGTTTTGTGATGGAACGGCAATTTCGCTACCCCTTGCACCGAGTATTTCTGGAATTCCCCGCTGGCAAAATTGATCCTGGTGAAGACCCTGTGGCCACGGCCCACCGCGAATTGCTTGAGGAAACAGGTTATGTGGCCCAGTCGCTGGAACACCTCACCACCATTCACCCGGTCATTTCCTATTCAACCGAGAAAATAGAGTTGTATGTGGCGCGTGGCCTTACGCTGCAGGAACGCAAGCTGGATCACAACGAATTTCTGGATGTTGTGCTGGTAGAGCCTGCGGAGTTGATGAAGCAGATCAAGGCCGGCGAAGTGAGCGATGTCAAAACCATCATCGGGGCGTTTTGGGTGGGGCAGGAATAAAGCGCGACCTAGAACTGCAAATCACGAACATAGGGGTTGCGGCGGCGTTCTTCACCAAAGCTGCCTTCTGGCCCGTGGCCCGGAATGAACACAGTTTCATTGCCCATGGGCCACAGGCGGTTGCGGATGCTGTCAATCAGGGTGTCGTGGTCGCCACCGGGAAAGTCGGTTCTGCCCATGCTGCCTACAAACAGCACATCGCCCACAAAAGCGCGTTGAGCTTCTGGGGAATGAAACACCACGTGGCCCGGTGTGTGGCCGGGGCAATGGCGAACATTCAAGGTGGAATTGCCGATTTGAACCGTGTCACCATCAACCAGCCAGCGGTTGGGTGTGAAGGGTTTGGACAAGGGGAAATTGAACATGCGGCTTTGGTCTGCCAGCCGGTCGATCCAGAACTGGTCGCCCACGTGCGGGCCGATAATGGGCAGGTTCAGTTTGCTGGCCAGTTCCGCCACGCCGCCTGCGTGGTCAATGTGCGCATGGGTCAGCCAAATGGCTTCGAGCTGCAAATTGCGATCGGCAATGGCCTTGGTGAGCTTTTCAAGATCACCACCCGGGTCGATGATCGCTGCCTTGTTGGTTTCACTGCACCACACGATGGAACAGTTTTGGGCAAACGGGGTGACCGGGATGGTGAGGTACTGAAGCATGGTGCTGGCTTTTGAATTGAACGGATGATGCACATGGTAGTGAATGTTCCAGGGCGAATCAATTCTGCACAGGCTCAGCGTTTGAGAAAAAACAGTTCATTCAACAGCCCGATCACGAGAAACACGATGAGTACCCAGTCAATTTTGGCCACCCTGACTACCAAGGCGTTGTAGTGCTCAAAAGGCATGGCCAAAACCACAAAGCCCACCGTGCTTATAAGCCCTAGCACCAGTGCAAACACACGGTAGTCTGGTTGAAACAAGGCGTACACAAAAACCAGGGCAACCACGCCGAACAACAAGGCGCGGTGTTGCATCAGCAGCAGGGTATTGGGCTCGGAAAACTCAATGCCGTACAGTTTTTGTAGCCAGGTGGCCCCAAGCGCACCTGTGACTGGCAAGGCATGAATGATTGTGCCCAGCAAAAGGCTGAGGGTGGTGATCCAGGTCATTGGGTTTCTCCATCGGCAAGTGACATCAGTTATTGTGCTTGAACGCGCGCAGACAAACTTTTAAAAAGTGCCTGAGAAAATGAAACTGTTGATTGGTCCCTCAAGAGCAGCCTACATTGGCCCCGGTTTGAATCTTGAGCCTCATCTGAATGCAGCTTGCACCCTGGCGTTCTCGCTGAATGAGCCCATGTTGTTGCGCACCTGGTCAAAAATGAAGGGTTGGAGTGATTGGAACCAGGTTTCTGCAGCATTGATTCCCGGTGGCACCCTTCACCATTTGAAATGCAGTGATCAGGCGAAGATGGTTTTCTATTACCTGGACCCTCTGCAAGACAAAGCCCGACTGGTCACAGAAACCTTGTTGCATGAAGCACGAAATACCTTGTGCGGAATCGACAGCGCCCGTTTGTCCCTGAAAGACATTGAAGGGTGTTTTCCCCGATGTAGTCGACCCGAGTCATCTTCAAGAATCAGGCATGTGCTTGAGGAAATCGAAGCGTGCCCTGCCCAGTTCAATTCGATTGAAGAGGCTGCCAGTCTGGCCTGCCTGTCGAGTTCCCGTTTCAGGGCCTTGTTTGCCCAAGAAGTGGGGCTGCCTTTCAGGCGGTATCGACTTTGGCGACGCATGGCGCATGTGGCGCAGGCTGTGTCCAAGGGGGCCAGTTTGACTGATGCAGCACTTGGTGCCGGTTTTTCAGACTCTGCCCACCTGAGTACATCGTTCAAAACCATGTTTGGTATTTCGCCCGGTTTTTTGTTGAGCAAGGATGTGGAGATTTGTTGTGAGGTGGGGTGAGTGCCCACTGCCCCTGCAGAATTAACAGTATTTCCCTTCAAACAGGTGCCGCACTTTTTCTGTCATGCCTTTGACACCCTCGCGCCTGAAAAAAGTCCACCAATGTTTTTACGCCTGGCGCAAAAGGCATCGACAGGCCAGCCCTGTTGATCAGGCAGTCAACAAAGCTTTCGAGATACACCAGGGCCCGCTGGTGCACCTTACCTGACCTGAGACGTTCTCTGAGCAGGGCCCAATCAGTTGTGGGTGGGTAACATCACTTACCTTTGTCGCCACAGTTTAAAGCGCTTGGCTGTCCATCCATTTGTCCAGGTCCACACAATGTTTCTTGCAGGACGACAATGTCAATTGAATTGTGGTTTCTTCTCATCGGTTTCCTGATGTTGAGCAGAGGACTCGGTAGTCGATATCTGCTGCGGCTTCCTTTCACCCCGGCAATTGTTTATCTCGCCGTTGGTCTTTTGTTAGGGCCGACTATTCTCAACTTGTTTTATTTCGATCCGGTCAAGCAATCATCCGTTCTGGAAATGCTGACGGAGATTGCGGTGCTCATCTCCCTGTTTTCAGCCGGCGTCAAAATGCCGGTACCGGTTCAAATTGCGGATTGGCAAGCGCCGCTACGTCTGGCTTCTATCTCCATGGTGGTAACGGTATCTCTCATTGCAGCCTGTGCTTACATCGTACTCAAATTGCCGCTAGGTGCTTGCGTCTTGCTGGGCGCGGTGCTTGCCCCCACCGATCCAGTGTTGGCAGCCGATACGCAATCCCGCTATCCGGGCGACAAGGATCAACTCCGGTTCACACTGACATGCGAAGCCGGTATGAATGATGGCGCGGCCTTCCCATTCGTCATGCTTGGCTTGGGGCTGCTTGGCTTGCACGATTTGGGAGGCACGGGATGGCGCTGGCTTGTCGTCGATGTGGTGTGGGCGACCGCTGTTGCGATTGGGATAGGCGTGTTAAGCGGCGTTGCAATCGGAAAACTCGTGTGGCGGCTTCGCGGTGCCAACGCAGAGCATGATGTACTCGATGACCTGGTCGGCTTGGGGTTGATTGCGATCGTTTATGGGTTAAGCGAGGTTTTGCAGGCTTGGGGATTTCTTGCTGTGTTTTTCGCTGCTGTCGCGTTGCGCCATACCGAACTCAAGCTTGCACGCGCCATTGGTGTGAAGCCTGAGCAACTCGGCGCAGGCGTTGCCGAACCGGTTGTTGCAGGCGATGATTCCGGCGCGGCGACGCCGCCGATTGTGAGCGGCGAAGCACTGGTGTTCAAGGAACATTTAGAGCGGCTGTCGGAGCTGATGCTGGTTCTTCTTGTAGGCGGCATGCTTTTTTTAGATTACTGGAACTGGCAATCGGTCAGCCTCGCGGTATTCGTGTTTGTCGTGGCACGCCCGGTCAGTGTTGCCATTGGATTGATCGGCACCCAGACGTCGTGGCGAGTGCGCGGCATTGCAGGATGGTTTGGCGTGCGCGGAATCGGCTCCGTGTATTACTTGATGTATGCGATTCAACACGGTCTTCCGGAAGCACTGGCACGCGAGCTAACTTACCTAACCTTGATTGTCATTACGTTGTCAATTGTCGTGCACGGCACCAGTGTCAAACCCTTGCTCAATTTGCTGTGGCGTCGACACGGCAAGTAGCTCGACTCTGCCTGAAGGGTTGGGCACCTGCATGGACTACTTCGGTTTGACTTCGATCGTAGCCTTGAGCGTCAGGGGCACACCGTTGCGTAGGGTGTAGACGCCAACGACCGAGCGGGCATGTAGGCCAGAAGGGCCAAATATCTCGACCAGGAGATCGGAGGCACCGTCTAGGACCCGCGCATGATCTTCGAACTCTGGAACGGTGCAAAGCGAACCCTGGATCTCCACAAATTTGGCTACCTGATCGAGAGACTGCAGTGCGCTCTTAACCGTGGCTAGCAGATTGATGCAGGCCGAGCGTGCAAGAGCGTAGCCCTCTTCCGTCGAGTATTCTTTGCCGAGGCGGCCTTTGGGCACCTTGCCGCCAATGGGAAGTGGTGCTTTGCCTGAAACAAAAAGCAAGGTTCCTGACTGAACGGCGGATACGTAACTTCCCGCGGGGCCGCTTTCGACGGGAAGTTGAATGCCAAGACTCTCGATTCGCTGATCTGCACTCGTGTGGCTGTGATGGTTCGGATGCGGCACTTTCAGGTTCCTGACTTGATTGATCAAACAATAACGGTGATATCCATTTAACCGAATATCGCCAGTTTTTTCTTCAACTCAACTATTTTAAATGTTTGCCAAGGATTGCATGAAGAGGATGAAAAATAAACCCTGGTTATACGCCGACAAAAGGAGAGCTTAGATTTCAATTCTGAAGGACCGGATCATTATCAAATCCGGTTAGATGTTTCAAGGTCGGCTTCTTACCAGAACTCAGACGCCTCACCGGTTAGTCCAAATGCCGGTAATGGCCGACTAAAAGCCACCCCACAAATTTCCCGCATCCTCCAGACCCAACCCAAAGTTTGGCCACGCCACCCAGCGGTGTTTATATTGGGGTGATTGAATTGCAAGGTGCGCTAGACATTTTGAATACATGGCGGTTGTCGGCAAAACCCAACGTGTTTTGACAAATGGATGTCGCCCTTGTATTTCAATCACTCCAGGCAAGACCTTTCCAACACATCCTGGTTGCCCCCGGTGGGTTGCTCGG
This sequence comes from Limnobacter thiooxidans, assembly GCF_036323495.1. NCBI lineage: Bacteria > Pseudomonadati > Pseudomonadota > Betaproteobacteria > Burkholderiales > Burkholderiaceae > Limnobacter > Limnobacter thiooxidans. The sequence goes on from NZ_AP028947.1 coordinate 83,790, forward strand.
GAAACTCTCAACAGGAGGACCTCATGGAAAAATCTCAAGAGTTCGCTGACGTGGCCAAAACGATGGCCAAAATCGATGTTTGCATGATGCAAACCGTCGGAGAGCATGGTGTGAACACGCGCCCCATGTCCAACAATGGTGAAGTGGAATACGACGGAGACAACTGGTTCTTCGCCAAATCCGATTCAACCAAAATTGCCGAACTGGCCGAAGACGACCGCGTGCAACTGACTTTCGCTGATCATGATGGCCCCAACTTTATTTCTGTGTGGGGCACCGGCGCAGTGGTGGACGATGTTGAACTGAAGAAAAAACTGTGGCACGAGGGCCTGGAACAGTGGTTTGACAACGGCCCCGAACACCCCGAAGTGGCGCTGATCAAGGTGACAGCCAACAAGATACAAACCTGGGGTGACATCGGCGAGCGCGTTATCGAGTAGTTCGTAACGTGCTTTGGGCAGCGTTCGCTATCGCTGCCCAGCCTTGCTATCTGGCTTCTTCAGTTTGGCGTTTGTAGTCGTCGTGCGAATTTTGGTTGCCTTGCATGCACCGATTTCTCTCGTGCACATCGACGATCTTGTTGCATTCATTTTTCTTCCACTCTTGGCCCGCGCTGTAAAGCTGTTGAGAACTACAGCCCGACAAGCCTGATATCGCCAGGAACACCAGAACAATGAATGTGAAGCGCAAGGGAAAACTCCTTCGTTTAAACTAGCCCTTAGTTTGCCTGACCAGCCACGCCGTATGTTGAACAAGTATCCAACCCAATGAGCGTATTGCCTGACGTACTTCAAGCCGGGCTAAACATTGTGTTCTGTGGCACAGCCCCAGGCACGGTTTCAGCCATGCAGCAAGCCTATTACGCAGGCCCCGGAAACAAGTTCTGGCCCACCCTGTTCGAGGTTGGGCTGACACCCCACCGCTTTACGCCGGCCGAATACCCTGCACTATTGCCACTGGGAATAGGGCTGACCGACTTGGTGAAACACACATTCGGTGCCGACAGCGTGTTGTCCTCTTCCGACTTTGGTCGTGAAGAACTTCAGGCGAAAATACTGCATTACCAACCGCGAATTCTGGCCTTCACTTCCAAGCGTGCGGGGCAGGAGTTTTTGGGTGGACCGCTTCAGTATGGTCCGCAGGAAAGGAAAGTGGGCGATACCCTGCTTTTTGTGTTGCCTTCACCTTCCGGTTTGGCACGCAGGTTCTGGACTGTAGAGCCGTGGCGTGAATTGGCGATGTTGCTTTGATTGCGCTAAGCAGGCTTTCTTGTTGCTTCGAGCAACAACCCATACCAAACGAACCAAAGCGTTGAATCACTCTTCAAGAGGTGCGCAATAAAAAACTCGCCTTCACATTCAAGGTTTAAAACCTGAGTATTCTTGGGGAACTGGGTGCTGGCATCCAATCTATAAAGTTGCAGGAACTCTGTGACAGTTTGTTCGCCCTGTTTGATTTCGTCGTATTGACAAACCTGATTTTGAAGTTGGATTTGGTGCTGGGAAATCACCAGCTTTTCATTTATCAGCGCTGAGGATTCCTCCTCTCCAATGCCAACAATTTGAGCAGCTGATTTCTCTTTCCGGATGGACCAGTTTCCATGTAGGTCGTCCACCGATAAATTGTTTGAGCAAGCCGTAAGGCTGAGGAACAAAACGAATATCAACTTGTTCATTATGAGAAACCTCGGTCAGATTTTAAACTCAAGGCTGCGCTTGAAAAGGCACAATTTCCCGTTTGCGGCGATTGGCAAGTCCATTGGAGTACTGTTTTTTACTCGGTTTGCCATCTTTACTTTTCTGGGTAATGTAAACAAAACGATTCATTTCTTCAGCCACCAGTTTGTGTTCACCCTTGTTGGCCAAAGCAAGCACGCCACGTGCATTTCCCACGCCGGTGTTAAATACAAAGCTGGTTAAGCTATCAAATTGCGCCTGGCCCAATTCAGTTTCCCTTACATAAAACCGAACATATTTTTGTGCTTCTTCAAGCCGATCGTGAAAAGTCGCGTTCAATTTAGCCAAGTCATACCTGGTCTTTTTCTGTTTTTCCGTGCATGGACTGTAACTGAGCAGAATCCCGATACCCACCGTGCAATTGCCAGCGATATCGTCGTAGGGCATGGCAGAAAAACCTTCATCTTTGGATATGTGGTCAATTCCTGCTTTTGAAATGGTCATTGTGGCGTTTATTGGCTTTTGAATTGCAACATTTGACATGATAGGCATCAACTCGCTAGGGTGTTGTGGCCAGCAAGTCTAATTCGAGTGTGCAAGGTCCTCAAAACAGTACCTTGATCAGGTTAATCATGAATCGCACTTGCAAGGACAGCATTGGAATAAAATTCAAGACCATTCACATAGCAAACACTTACTCCCCCAATGAAAAACCTGCTGATTATTTACCACTCCATCACCGGTGGCTCCAGGGCCATGGCGCAGGCATTGGCTGAAGGGGCGGCGGAAGAAATGGACGCTGAAGCGGGAATCCAATCTTTGCTGCTTCAAGCGAGTGAGGCCACTGAACAGCATGTGCTTCAGGCCGATGGTTATGTTTTCATTACCCCGGAAACTTTGGGGTCAATGGCGGGTTTGATGAAAGACTTTTTCGACCGGACCTATTACCCGGTGCTGGACAACATCAACGGCCGGCCTTATGCCGTACTGGTGTGTGCGGGCAGTGGCGGGCAAGGTGCGGTCAAGCAGATTCAGCGCATTGCCATGGGTTGGCGTTTGAACCTGATCGCCGAACCCATGATTGTTTGTACCCATGCACAAACACCGGGTGACATTCTTGCTCAAAAAATAATCAACCCAGGCGATTTGGAGCGCTGCCGTGAACTGGGTGCCGCTTTTGCCAGTGGTTTGGCTATGGGTTTGTTCTAACCACTACTCATTTTCGCTACTTAGTTTCTCCACTCCGGCAGACGCACGTTGCGCCACACGGCAAAGGCGCGCAGGCCCACGGTGACCAGTACACAGCCCAGCATGTTGACGTAAGCGGGGTTGTCCAATTCGCGAAGGGCGATGTAGGCCCAACCACCAAAGAAAGCGCAAATGGCATAGGGGCGGTGGTCTTTGAAGGCCTGTGGAATTTCGTTACACACAATGTCGCGCAGCACGCCGCCGAACACGCCAGTGATTACCCCCATGAATACCGCAACCAGGCTGGGCAGGCCCGCTTGAATGGCCGCAAACACGCCTGCGGCGGTGAACAGCCCCAGCCCTAAGGTGTCGGGCCAGGCGATGGCTTTCTCGGTGAAATGAAAATGTCGCTGCCGCATGAACAGCATGGCCACCAGGCAAAGCACGAACACGGCCCACAGCAGTTCAATGTGCTTCACCCAGAAAAAGGGGCGCACATCCAGCAAAAAGTCGCGCAGCGTGCCGCCACCAAACGCGGCCAGAAAAGCGACCACGCAAACCCCCACCGCATCCAGCCGCTTGCGTGCGCCTTCCAGAATGCCGCTGAGCGCGAAGGCCAGTGTGGCCACCACCTCAATAAGCAGTTGAATATTGTGGCTTAGCTCGCCAGCGTTGATGGGGTCCATATTACTTGATCGCTTCGCGATCAATGATCACGTAATGTTTGCGCACAGGCTCCAGCACTTCAAATACGCCGGTGAAATCAGCCGGTATAACTCCGGCATCACCAGGGCCAAATTGTTTCGCTTCTCCTTGGGCATCGGTGATTTGAATTCGCCCCTCCAGCACATGAAAAAACTCGTCTTTCCCAGCGGCAAAGGCAATGCGCCACGCCCCGGTTTCGCAAGCCCATATACCTGCATTCACGCCATTGCTGTTGTAATGGTTCAGGGTGGTGCGCAGGGGGTTGCCCTTTTCCAGCCGGTCAGGGCGGGGGCGGTCGTATTCCGGCGGCGTCTGGGTGTCCGCAAATGAAAGCAGTTTCACTGGCATGAATTGAACTTTGTATTGAATCGTGGTCTATTGTAAATGCAGGCAGATTGGCCGCCGCTTTATTTTCCAACGGAGTATTTCATGAAAGCAGTTGTAGCAAAAACCAGTGTATTCCTGACCAGCGTATTGGCCGCCACCTATGCATTCGCAGGTTCATGCTGTGAAGTGGGTGCCGTGTGTTGTGCCCTCAGCATGCCTTGCTGCTAAACCCCAGGCTTGCATTTGTTAAAAATACAGACCACCGGGTGTAGAATCTAGCCACATTCTGCCCGAGGTTTACTGTGTCTACTGCATTCCGTGTGTTGTCGTTCATCCCGCCGATGACACAGCTCAACACACCCTACCCGTCTACCGCTTACATCACCGGCTTTCTGCGCAAGCAGGGCATCGATTCCGTGCAAGCTGACATTGCGCTGGGCCTGGTGCTGACCCTGTTTTCCCCGGAAGGGCTGGACCGAATTGCCGCAGAAATTGAGCAATACGAGGAAGTGACCGAGCGCGTGGCCCTTTTCATGGACCAGTTCAGCCGATACCGCGCCACCATTGCGCCCACCATCCGCTTTTTGCAGGGTGGCGATTCCACCCTGGCCCACCGCATCAACAGCCGCGGCTTTTTACCGGAAGGCCCCAGGTTCGAAACGCTGGATGTGTATGTGGACGAAGACGGTGGCGACCCGCTGGCCTGGGCCTTTGGTGCCTTGGGCGCGCAAGACAAGGCCCGCCACCTGGCCACGTTGTATCTGAACGATTTGGCCGATGTGATTGCCGACGCAATTGATGAACGATTCGAATTTGTTCGCTATGCCGAGTCCCTGGCGGGCAGCCAGCCCAGCTTCGACCCCTTGGCGCAGGCGCTTGAACAGCCTTTCACCCTGATTGATGAAATTCTGGTGGAGCTGACGCTGGCTGAGTTCAAACGCCAGCAACCCCAACTGGTACTGTTGTCCGTGCCTTTTCCGGGTGCGGTGTATGCCGCCCTGCGCATGGCCCAAGCCATGAAAGCAGAAAACCCGGCCGTCAAAATTGGCTTGGGTGGCGGCTATGTGAATACCGAGTTGCGCGAACTGGCCGAGCCCCGCCTGTTTGATTTTGTTGATTTTGTCACGCTTGATTCTGGCGAGCGCCCTTTGCTGTGCCTGATCGAACACTTGCAAGGCAAGCGCGGCCCGCAACGCCTGGTGCGCACGTTCACCCGCAACGCAGAAGGCCAAGTGCAGTACACCAACTGGGCTGAACCCGATGTGCCGTTTGGCGATGTAGGCACCCCAACCTGGGATGGCCTGCCCTTGGCCCAATACCTCAGCCTGCTGGACATGCTCAACCCCATGCACCGCCTGTGGAGCGACGGGCGCTGGAACAAGCTGACCGTGGCGCACGGCTGTTACTGGAAAAAGTGCAGCTTTTGCGATGTGTCGCTGGACTACATTTCCCGCTATGAAAATGCCACGGCTACCGAGTTGGTCAATCGCATTGAAGCCATTGTGGCTGAAACGGGCCAAACCGGTTTTCATTTCGTGGACGAGGCTGCACCCCCCAAAGCCTTGAAGGCCCTTGCGCTGGAGCTGATTGAGCGGCAAGTTTCCATTTCTTGGTGGGGCAATATCCGGTTCGAGAAATCCTTCACGCCCGAGCTGTGCCAGTTGCTGGCCGACAGTGGTTGCATCGCCATCAGCGGCGGGCTTGAAGTGGCTTCCGACCGGCTGTTGAACTTGATGAAGAAAGGCGTGTCGGTGGAACAGGTGGCCCAAGTCACCAAGGGTTTCACCGATGCTGGTGTGCTTGTGCATGCCTACCTGATGTACGGTTTCCCGACCCAGACCGTGCAAGACACGGTGGACGCACTGGAATACGTGCGCCAGCTGTTTGCTGCTGGTTGTATACAGTCAGGCTACTTTCACCGCTTTGCCTGCACGGTTCATTCGCCGGTGGGCAAAAACCCCGAGGAATACGGTATTCAGTTGAAACCCATGCCGCAAGGCACTTTTGCCAAAAACGACATCGGCTTTATCGACCCGACCGGCGTGGACCATGGCGCACTGGGTGAAGGCTTGAACAAGGCCCTGTACAACTACATGCATGGCATTGGGCTTGACCAGAATGTACGCAGCTGGTTTGACCAGAAAGTGCCCCGCCCCACAGTGGCCAGGGATTTCATTGATCGCGCGCTAAATATTGACAGTATGTAAATATCAGGCGAAAGTGCTGTAAAACAATAACCAGAGACAGCACCATGAGCCTGAAAACCCTGTTGATGCCCGCCATCACTCAAAGGCGTTTTGCACGCAGCACCTTGTTGGCCAAGCGAGCCAAGGCAGAAAAGGCTCGGCAAGCCGCCCGGCGTCCTCACGAGGTGCATTACTTTCATCAGATCGATGACCCTTACAGCCACTTGCTGGCGCAGGCTTTGCCTAGGTTTCTGAGCCTTTACAACATTCAACTGATTCCGCATGTGGTCAGCCCGCCGCCCGACTCAGCGGCGCCCGAGCGTGAAAAACTGGTCGCCTACAGCCGCGTGGACGCAGCCCTGCTGGCCCAGCGCCATGGATTGAAGTTCACCGACCCCGGCTACCAGCCCAATGCGCAGCGGTGCGCGCAAGCCAAGCACACTTTGGTGGCTGCCATTTTCGCTGGACAGTTTGGCGAGCATGCGGCTGCGATGGGCCAATGGTTGTGGGCCAGCGATGAAACACGGGTTCCACCCGAGCAAGTCAATGGCTTGAAACCGGTGTCCAATGAAGAGGTACAAGCCCACATTGCACAGGCGGATGCCTTGCGGCAAAAGCTGGGGCATTACCTGGGCGGCATGCTGTATTACGAAGGCGAGTGGTACTGGGGAATTGACCGGCTGTACCACCTGGAGCAACGCTTGCAGGAACTGGGTGCCCAGCGCAGCGGGTCAGGTGGCGTGCCCGATTCCGTGTTGTTTGCACCCGATGACGGGTTGGCGCAGGCCAACGCACTGACCAACCCACTGAGCAACCCACCTGCCATTGATTTCTTTTTCTCCTTCCGCAGTCCTTATTCCGCCATTGTGGCGCCCCGGGTATTCGAACTGGCCCGTCAAACAGGTGCGAAAGTGAACTTGCGCTATGTGCTACCCATGGTGATGCGGGGCTTGCCCGTGCCCAAGGTAAAGCGCGAATACATTGTGGTTGACACCGCCCGCGAAGCCCATGTTCGCAACATTCCGTTTGGTCGCCTGAATGACCCTGTTGGCAAACCCACCGAGCGCGGCCTGGCTCTGATTCCGTTTGCGGAAATGCACAGCTGTGGGCCGGAGTTTGTATTGTCTTTCATGCATGGCGTGTGGGCTGAAGGTATTGATGCGGGCAGCGACAAAGGCCTGCGAGCCATTGTGGAACGCGTTGGCTTGCGTTGGGAAGGTGCCCAAGTGGCCCTGCTTCACACGGCCTGGCGCGAAGTGGCGGCAGCCAATAGGGAAGAATTGTTTGCTGCTGGTTTGTGGGGTGTGCCCTCCTTCAAGGTGGGCGACACGGCAGTGTGGGGCCAGGATCGCCTGTGGGCAGTGAAAGCAGCCTTGGAAGCGGCTGCAGGCAAGGCGTCGCGGGGACGGTCAAAAAAAGCTTGACCTTGCCACCTTGTCAGGGTTTCCAATACAGTGGTTCTGTAGACGTTTTTAACCACCGCAAGGAAGACCTGACATGCCCGGTTGCAATCACAGCCATTCTCATGAAGCGGCCGCCTCAGCGGCCAATCCTGGTTTCCGCAAGGTGTTGTGGATCGCCCTGATCGCCAACGCAGCCATGTTTTTTCTGGAAATAGGTGCGAGCTGGCAGGCAGGTTCCGTGTCGCTGTTGGCGGATTCGCTCGATTTCGGCGGAGACGCTGCCAACTACGCACTCTCGCTGTTCGTCTTGGGCATGGCCCTTCAAACCCGCGCCAAGGCGGCTTTGCTCAAAGGCGTGTCCATGGGGCTGTACGGGGTGGGCGTGCTGGGTTTTGCGCTGTACGCGGCGTTCAATGGGGAAGTGCCTTCCTACACCACCATGGGTGTGGTGGGGGTGTTGGCGCTCGCTGTGAATGTGGGTGTGGCTGCCTTGCAATACCGTTACCGCAATGGCGATTCCAACATGCGTTCAGTGTGGCTTTGCAGTCGAAACGACGCCATAGGCAACCTGGCTGTGCTGGGTGCAGCTGTGTTGGTGGGCGTAACCCAGGCCGCCTGGCCCGACCTGGTGGTGGCCGCCTTGATGGCCTCGCTGGGTCTATCTGCCTCGGTCAGTGTAATCCGGCAAGCCCGGGGTGAATTACGTGGTGAACCACCAAGGGTTGCGAATGAACATGGACATTCACACTGAAGGTCACATGGACGTGCACACCAAGCCATGGCAAATGCTTGGTCCAACCTGTCCCATATTCTGGTTTTGAACCTTTTTCGGCCTGTGTTAATCTCACGCTCATGAAAAAGTGGTTTCTTCTTTTGCTGATGATGGTTCTACCGCTGCAAAGCCTGCTGGCTGAGGGGCAGTTTTTCCATGCACTCGAGGACACGCATTCACACACTCATGTGCAAACGTTGCCTACCGATGGCCATGTCCAAACCACTGAAGACAATTCCGCAGAGACCGACCACCACCACCATTGCCCAGGGCATTGTACGGTGGTGTTGTCCAGCCTGCCCGCCAATGCGCACCCCGACCTGACCTACGCCGAGTTTTCCCCTGAGCCAACACTGGCCACCTCTTTTTTCAATTCCCGAATAGAACGCCCCAACTGGTGTTGAACCTGCTTTGACCTGTGCCCCTGCATGCAGGGGGATTTTCACTTGTTCACGGAGTTTTTCACCATGAATTCACCACTGCGCGTGGTGCTTTGGGCGTGCGTCGGTTTTGCCGCCGCGCCTTGGGCACACGCTCAAGAAGCCACTGTGCCGCTTGCACAGGTTTACCAATCGGCGCTTGCGCACAACCCGGCTTTGCTGGCCCAAGGCCAGCGCATTGCAGCACTGAAAGCCGGGCGTGAAAATGCCAACAGTTTGACTGCTGCACCCCTGGCACTTGAAGGGTCGTATCGAAGCGACCGCAACCGGGACAACCAGGGTTTGCGGGAAACCTCGCTGGGCCTGAGCGCACCCCTTTGGTTGTGGAATGAACGCAGCACGAACCAGAACCTTCGCCAGCTTGAACTGGCCGCTGGCGAGCAGCGTGCAGCCGAGTTGAAACTGGAACTGGCCGGGCAAGTTCGGCAGGTGTACTGGAACGCGCTGGCTGCGCAGCTTGATGTTGACCTCGCGCAGGCGCGTGTCATTTCGGCTGACAGGCTGATGGCTGATGTAAAGCGCCGGGTGGATGCCGGTGATCTGGCCAAGGTTGACCTGCTGCAAGCCACTGCACTGCGAGCGCAAGCCCATGTTGAGCTTGGCCGTGCCATGTCCACCTTGTCCACTGTGGGTTCCGAGTTTGCGCAGCTTACCGGCTTACCCGTCACTGTGCTGAATGCCCATGGCCGTGCCTCGACAGAAACGCTGCCCAATGAAACCACGCTGAACATTCAGGGACATCCGCTTTTTCAGGCAGCGCAAAACGAGGCACTGCTCAATGGCAGCCGGGCAGACCTGGTTGCCATTCAACGGCGTGAAAACCCCGAGGTGGGGCTGGCATTGATCAACGAGCGCGCGGCTTTCGGTGCGCCGAATGAAAAGTCGCTGCTGCTTTCCACCCGAATTCCCTTGGGCTCCCGGACAGCGCATGCCAGCCGATTGCTGGCAGCGCGTGCGGATGAAACCGAGGCTCAGGAAACGCTCAAGCGTGTGGGCACCCGCATCAAGGCGCAAGCGACTGCCGCGCAGGCCAATGTGGAGTGGTTTGAAAAGCTGCAAGGCAATGCGCAGGCACAGGCGGAACTGGCCCGACAGGTTTATACCTTGCATCAAAAGTCATTTGCACTGGGTGAAACCGATTTCCCCACGCTGTTGCGTTTCGAGCAGCAGGCCTTTGAGGCTGAGCGTTTGGCCAAAAAATCCACCATTGAATTCTCGACCAAAGTGTCTGCCTTGTTGCAGGCGCTGGGTCTGTTACCCGAGCAAGCACCATGAAAAAACCTGTCACTGTTTTGTTGTTATGCGCCATGCACACACTGGCCTTGGCTGGCCCCGGCCACGACCATGGCGATGAAGCCTCTGTTGCGGCAGGGGCTGTATTGCCCCGTGTTGTCATGGAATCCGATTTGTTTGAAGCCGTGGGCGTATTGAATGGCCGCACGCTTGAAATTTTTGTCGACCACGCCGCCACCAATGCACCGGTGCAAAACGCCACTCTTGATCTTCAATTGAACGGGCAAAAAGTACCGCTTGAATTGCACGCTGAGGGTGAGTTCGATGCCGTGTTGCCCGAATCCGGATTGGGTGAGCAACTGGCGGTGGCCTTGCAGGTCAGCGTGGGTGATCAAAGCGAGGTGCTGACTGGCACGTTGCTGTTGGCAGATCAAGGCCATGCGCACGAAGGCCATGAGGAACACGCTGACCACGCAGGCCACGAAGAGCATGGCCCGCACGGTGTTGAATATTGGGTGGTGGTGGGCGCTGCTGCGCTGCTGGCCTTGGGCCTGATTGCCTTCTTCATCAAACGCCGCAACAAGGGAGTGAAATAATCATGAAACTAGTCATTTCACGTTCATCCGTGTTCACCTGCGCATTGGCCTTGCTGGCGCTGAATTTCTCAAACAACACCACTGCCTGGGCTGGGCCTGGGCATGACCATGGCGAAGAGCACGACAATGCGCAAGCGCAGGCAACACCTGATGTCGCGATGGGCAACAGCCCGCGCCGCCTGCCCACTGGCGAGGTATTTTTACCCAAGCCCGCACAGCGGCAACTCAACGTGCGCACCACTCCTGCAGTGCTTCAGGCGCATGCGAAAGTCATTGAACTGAATGGCAAGGTTGTTGTTGATCCGCAAACCGGCGGGCTAGTGCAAACCACCGCAGGTGGGCGTTTTGAAGCCCCACCCAAAGGCATCCCGCAGATGGGTCAAAAGGTGACAAAAGGCGAACTGCTGGGCCATGTGCTGGCCAGCCATGGCACGCTGGAGCGGTCTGCCCAGCAGGGTCAACTGGCGCAATTGAAATCGCAACTGAATCTCGCTGAAAGCAGGCTTCAACGAGTACAGCAGCTTCAAGACACTTTGCCAAGGAAAGAACTGGACGCCGCCAATGCCGAGGTGCAGGGTTTGAAAGGCCAGGTTGCTGCCCTGGCGGGTGGCATCGGCGCGAAAGAAGCATTGCGAGCACCAGCCAGTGGTGTTGTATCGAGCAGCCAGGCCATTTCGGGCAAAGTGTTTGACGCGGGTGCGCTGGTGTTTGAAGTGCTTGATCCTTCGGTGGTGCGCATCGATGCCACGTGGGCCAGCGGCGGCGTTCCCCCGGGTTTCAGTGGCGCAACAGTGGTGCTGGGCGACCAAACCATCCAATTGAACTACGTGGGTGCAGCGGGTGCCGTGCGTGATCAATCGCTCACCCTGGTCTTTGAAAACCGCAAACTGGAGCAGACGCGGTTTTTCACCGGGCAACTGGTGAAAGTGTTCGCCGCGCTGGCTGATCAAACAGAGGGTGTTGCCATACCCAGTTCAGCCGTGGTGAAAAACGCGGCGAACCAAACCATGGTGTGGGTGAAAACCGAACCCGAAACCTTTCAGCCACAGGTGGTAGTGACAGAACCACTCGATGGGCAGCGCGTGCTGGTGAAAAGCGGCTTGACGACCTATGACCGCGTGGTGACGCAAGGCGCAACCTTGATTAACCAGGTTCGCTAAAGGGAGAACAGCATGTTTCAGTTTTTACTCGACAGCAGCCTGAAAAACCGGCTGCTGGTGTTGTTCGGTGCCTTGCTGCTGACGGCTTATGGGGCATTCACACTGACCCAAACCCCCGTGGATGTGTTTCCCGATTTGAACAAGCCCACAGTCACGGTGATTACCGAGGCTGGTGGCATGGCTTCCGAGGAAGTGGAGCAGCTGATCACCTTTCCGCTGGAAACCACGTTGAATGGGTTACCTGGTGTGGAGGTGATCCGTTCCGTGTCCAGTGCTGGGCTTTCATTCATTTACGTCACTTTCAATTGGGATGTGGAAATTTACCGCGCCCGGCAGATGGTGTCTGAACGCCTGACCAGCATGGAAGAATCCATTCCGGCCGGGTTGACACCCACGATGGGGCCTGTCAGTTCCATCATGGGTGAGATCATGCAGATCGCCATTCCGATCGACACACAAAAGCTGTCCCCGATGGCGGTGCGCGAGTACGCAGACTGGGTGCTGCGGCCCCGTTTGCTGTCCATTCAGGGCGTGGCACAGGTCATCCCGATTGGTGGTGAGGTGCGTCAGTTTCAGGTGCAGCCCGATTTGCAGCGCATGGTTGATCTGGGCATCACGATTGAACACCTGCAAGCTGCACTGAAAGGTTTTGCGTCCAACACATCGGGCGGATTTTTGTCATTGAATGGCCGTGAATACCTGATTCGTCATCTGGGCAGAACATCTTCGCTGGATGATTTGCGCAATGTCGCGGTGGGGGTTCGCAATGGCCAGCCTGTCTTGCTGATGCAGGTGGCCCAGGTTGAATTTGCTGCAGCGGTGAAGCGGGGGGATGCCGGTTTTGAAGGCAGGCCAGCCGTTATTCTGGGCATTCAAAAACAACCCGATGCCGATACCCTGGCATTGACCCGCGCCATTGAAGAGGCGCTGGCTGGCATGAAAAACAGTTTGCCAGAAGGCATGGAACAACCACGCGTCACCTTCCGGCAAGCCAGTTTTATTGAAGCGTCCATCACCACCTTGCAGGGCAAACTGATTGGGGCTTCGGTGTTTGTGGCGGTGGTGCTGTTTCTGTTTTTGGGCACGCTGCGTCCCACGGTCATTGCACTCACCGCCATTCCAGTGTCCATTTTCATGACAGCGCTGGTGTTCAAGTACTTTGGCCTGTCGATCAACACCATGACACTGGGTGGCTTGGCCATTGCCATTGGTGGTCTGGTTGACGACGCCGTGGTCGATGTTGAAAACATTTTGCGGCGCCTGAAAGAGCAACGGGCCAGAAACCCTGGTCAGCCTTTCGACTGGGTGGCGCTGGTGCGCAAGGCCAGCCTTGAAGTGCGCGCCGGTATTGTGGTTGCCACGGCCATTGTGGTGCTGGTGTTCATTCCCCTGTTCGCATTGCCCGGCATTGAAGGCAAGTTGTTTGTGCCTCTCGGTATTGCCTTTATTGTGTCCACACTGGCCTCACTGGTGGTGTCGGTCACAGTGACGCCGGTGTTGTCGTATTACCTGTTGCCCGGCATCAAGAACCTTGACCATGGCGACACCCGGGCGCTGGCCTGGCTAAAGGCACGTTACCGGGGCAGCTTGCAGGGTGTGTTGAATCAACCTAAAAAAGCCATTGGGGTGGCTCTGCTTGCTGTTGTTGTGGCAGCCGCTTCGGTACCGTTTTTTCCGAAAACCTTTTTGCCGCCCTTCAATGAAGGAACGTTGTTGATCGGTTTACGCCTGAACCCCGGTGTTACGCTGGAAGATTCATCTTCACTGGCCACCCAGGCCGAACAGCTGTTGGCGGGCGTGCCCGAGATTACACACATCGGGCGCAGAAGCGGCCGCGCAGAACTGGACGAACATGCAGAGGGGGTGCATGTGTCGGAACTGGACATTGGCTTGATCCCTGTTTCGGAAATGACCCGGCCCATGGATGAAGTGAATGCCGACATTCGCGCGCGCCTGCAAAATCTGCCTGCAGCCATTGCCTTGGGGCAACCCATTTCCCATCGGATAGACCACATGCTTTCTGGCGTGCGTTCACAAATTGCCATCAAGGTGTTCGGTGAAGACCTGGACACCTTGCGAGGCACAGCGGAACAGTTGCGCATGCAACTGGCCGACATTGATGGGTTGGTTGACCTTGAAGTGGAAAAGCAGGTGCTGGCGCCTGAAATCAAGGTGCGGGTGAATTACGCCGCAGCCTCGCAATACGGGGTATCGGCCACTGACATTTTGCTGGGCCTGCAAACCCTGGTCGAGGGTGAAAAAATCACCCAGATCGTGGAGGGCAACCGTCGCTTTGCGTTGGTGCTCAAGCTTGCAGACCGTGACAGAAGCCTGGAGCAGCTTCAACAACTGTTGATACAAACGCCCAGTGGTGCGGTGCCTTTGTCCGCACTGGCTGAGGTTGAGGACAGTGATGGCCCCAACCAGATCAGCCGCGACGATGGCAAACGCCGCATCGTGATTTCTGCCAATGCGCAAGGTAGGGCTTTATCGGCGGTGGTCGAAGACATTCGCACTGTGGTGGCACGGCAGGCGCTGCCTGAGGGCTATTTTGTGGTGTTGGGCGGCCAGTTTGAGGCGCAGGAAACAGCCACTCGATTGGTCGGTGTTTTGTCAATTGTGTCGCTGGGGCTGATGTTTGCTGTGCTTTACAGTCGATATCAGTCGGTAAAGCTGTCGCTCATTATCATGGCCAATATTCCATTGGCCTTGGTGGGGGCGGTGTTCGCATTGTGGCTGTCGGGCCAACCCCTGTCGGTGGCGGCACTGATCGGCTTTATTACACTGGCGGGAATTTCTGTCCGCAATGGAATATTGAAGGTAAGTCACTACATCCACCTGATGCGTTTTGAGCAAGAGCAATTCAGCCAATCCATGATTGTACGCGGGTCCATCGAACGCTTAAGCCCCGTACTGATGACAGCCCTGGTCACCGCATTTGCGCTTGCTCCCCTGCTGTTTGAAGCCGAGAGGCCGGGCACAGAAATACTGCACCCCGTGGCGGTGGTGATCTTCGGAGGCTTGATCAGTTCGACCTTGCTGGACAGCTACATCACCCCCGCACTGTATTGGTTAAGTGCACGCGCTGACATTCACCCGCGCCTTCAGCCGGGTGACCAGCAAAAACAGGCCACCTAGTTTGCGGTGGATGAACAGGCAGTCAATGGGCGGGGCATGCCAGAATTTTCTGTCCTCGCCCAGCTCAAAGCCCTTGTCACGAATGCGTGCGGCAAGGTCTGTATTGCCAAAGTCAAAAGTACCTTTGGTGCACAGGGGCTCGCAGGCCATTTCCATCAGGTCCAGTACCAGTTCCCGGTGGTGGGCTTGCGTGGTGCTGTCAAAGTAGCCAATTTGTCGGGCCGCTGCATCCATTGCGCTGCGGCTGCCGGCTTGGGCCGCGTTCATCACGGCGACATAGCCATCAATAAGTGCTGCGTCGAAGCCCCGGGTGGCCCCGAAGTCAAGTAACACCACCTTGCCGGTTTTTGGGTTGTAGCGGTAGTTGGCAAAATTGGGGTCGGTTTGCATCAGGCGCATGCCCAGCAATTCCTTGAACATCAACTCGAACAGGGTGGTGGCAATTGTGTCGCGAACTGGCTGGGTTGCCTGTGCCATGGATTCAATTGGCACACCTTCCACAAATCGCATGGCCAAAATACCCCGAGTGGTCAGCACTTCATTCACGGTGGGTATTTCAAAACGGTCATCCTGACCCAACGCAGCGGTGTACTGCACGATGCACTGCGCTTCCCGCAGGTAATCGGCTTCCTCGTGCAACTGCTTTTTGGCCTCGGTCAACAACGCGGCCAAATCAAATGTTTTGGGTACCAGGCCAGTGAAACGCAAAATGGTGGCCACGTTGTCGATGTCGCTGTCGATGCTGTCGCGTACCCCCGGGTATTGGATCTTGATGGCCAGTTTTTCGCCTTCCAGCGAAATGGCTTCATGCACCTGGCCAATGGACGCTGCGGCGATGGGGGTCAAATTGAATTCCCGCACTCGGTCGCGCCACTGTGCGCCCCACTCGCTTTCCAACACTTTCAACAATTGCGCGCGGGGCATGTGCTTGGCGTCTTGCCGAAGTTTGGCCAGAATTTCAGCCAGTTGGGGTGGCAGCATGTCGCCTGCGTCCATCGACACCAGCTGACCCAGTTTCATGGCCGCACCGCGCAGTTGTGCCAGTTGATCAGCCACGCGCAAGGCGTTTTTCGGGGTCAGCAAAAGGCTGCTCAACTTGGGGCGTTTGCCTTGGGCCAGTTGCTTGGTGCCGTTTTTAACGACAGAACCTGCCACGGTGGTTGCCAGCGCCCCAAACCTGCTCAGGCGGGCGAACCTCCCGGAGGGCACTGCCATTTCATTCGGGTTGTTTTGTTCGGAGGGTGATTTTTTGGAAGGCATTTGGACACTGCTTGATGCGGGGCTGAGCTTCATCTTAAAACAAAAGGCGCCTGTGCGGGGAATCACAGGCGCCCTTTGAAAACCGTCAATCAGACCAGTTTTTTGACAAATTCAGTGCTTAGCTGGCATCGCCTTCGGTCAAGTTGGCACCCATGATCTTGCCCAAAACTTCAGCGCGGGTGGCGTTGGACTTGCCAACCTGCATGGCCACGCTGGCATCGCCGCTTACTGGGCTCAATTGGCCAGACTTCACGGCTTGTTGATATTCATTCAACACGGTTTGGCGTGTGATCTGGTCACGCTGCTGGCTCACGCTGTAAACATGCGATGTGCCATCGCCTTGCTGGGTTGCTGGGCTGGCCATTACAACAGCGGGTACGGTAGCGGAAATGGCGAGTACGGAAGTGGCGATCAATTGACGTGCGTTCATGGTAAATCTCCTGAATGGATTGTTTTTTAACTGTTTGCCGCAGCATTGTTGCGTTGGCATGAGTTGTACTTTACGCATCCATGCATGACCAAGCCCCCACAGAAACATTACAAATTTGTAATTTAAAAAACAGGGCCACCCTTCTATACTTCAAAGCTTGTCCATCCTTCGCAAAGCGATCTGCCCGCCATGAAAATTCTGGTCATTGAAGACGAAAAAAAACTGGCGAGCTATTTGCAAAAGGGCCTGAACTCCGAAGGCTTTGTGGTCGATGTCGCGCATCGCGGTATCGATGGTTTGCACTTGGCCACCGAGGGGCACTATGAACTGATCATTCTCGATGGCATGTTGCCTGACCTTGACGGTTTGGGCGTGTTGGCAGCCTTGCGCCAAACCATGGACATTCCCGTTTTGATGCTGACCGCGCGCGCCATGGTGGAAGACCGGGTGAAGGGCCTGCAGGCTGGCGCGGATGATTACCTCACCAAGCCCTTTGCCTTTTCCGAACTGGTGGCCCGTGTTCATGCGTTGGCGAGGCGTGCGCAAGGCAAGCCCAGTGCAGGTTCGGACAGCAGTCACTTGAGCCTGGCTGACCTGGAACTGGATGCCGTGAAACGCCAGGCCCGCCGCGCTGGGCAGGATTTGCGCCTGACCGCCAAGGAGTTCAGCTTGTTGTGGTTGTTGCTGCGCAGGCAGGGTGAAGTGTTGTCACGAACTGAACTGGCTGAGCTGGTGTGGGACATGCACTTTGACAGTGAAACCAATGTGGTCGATGTGGCTGTTCGGCGCTTGCGCGGCAAAATGGATGAACCGTTTGACCAGCCCCTGCTGCACACCGTGCGGGGCATGGGCTATGTGCTTGAGCAACGCGCCGTGGAGAATGGAGCGTGAAAAGACATTCGATGGCCTGGCGCTCGGCCTTGCAAATGTCGATATTCAGCACGCTGGGTGTGGCGATGATTGCCATCATCAGTTTTCAGGCCATCCACATGTGGCAAGACATGCGCCATCAGGACACCATGACCCGCGCCGCTTTAAGTATCGAACAAGTGCTGGCCAGAAACAGCGAGCTGGAGCCCACCGACATGTGGGGTCGTGTCGATGAATTGTTGTTGAGCCTGGGCAATTTACGAGCCAAGGTGCACGGCAACGCTGGCCAGGTGTTGTATGGCCCGCAAGTGCTGTTAAGCAGGGTCAAGCACAAGGCCACCTACATGCACTCGCTGCACAATTTGGGTGGCACCATGCCCATGCGGGACCTGGAGCTGGCGCTGGACGTGTCAGAAGACAAACGGTTCCTGAATTTCGTTGCACTGCTGTTTGCCGGTGTCACCGTGGTGTGGGGGTTTGTGATCATGATGGTCAGCGGCACGCTGGCCCGCTTCGAATTGAAGCCCTTGAATACATTTGGCCGCCGGATTGCCGACTTTGACCCCTCGGATTTGCGGGCCCGCATCAAAAGTGACAACGAGCCCGAAGAGCTTTATCCGGTCATTGAACAGTTCAACAAGCTGATGGGCAAGGTGGGGTATTTTCACGACCAGTTGCGTTCATTCAATTCCAATGTGGCGCACGAGTTGAACACGCCGCTGTCTAGCCTCACTGTGAGCCACGAGCTGTTGCTGCGTGAAAAAACGCTCGACCCCGAGCAACTTCGGGAGGCATTACACAGTCACCTTGAAGAATTGCAGCGCATGAACCGCATCATCCAGAGCATGCTGTTTTTGTCGCATGCAAGCCAAGGGCAATACAACAATTTCCGCTGGGTCGACAAACTCAGCGAACCGGTAATGACAGTGGTGGATTACATGGAAGCCATGCTGGAAGAAAAGCAGCTGAGCTTTGAGATTCAGGGCGACGCGGCCGTACGTGTGGATTCAGAATTGATCAAGCGGGCCCTGTCCAACCTGTTATCCAATGCCGCACGGTATGCACAGGAAGGCAGCGTGATCCAGATCAGGATCGACAAGACCATGCCTTCAGGGCAGGTTCGCATCACCGTCAGCAACAAGGGCGTGTGTATTCCCGAGCCCAGTATTCCGCACTTGTTTGAGCCATTTTACCGGGTAGATCAATCTCGCAATGAAAGTGGACACAACCATGGCTTGGGCCTTGCCATTGTGGCCGCCATCGCACGGCTTCACGGTGGTGAGCCTTTTGCACACTGCGACGGGGATTGGGTACGAATTGGATTCACGATTCAGGCTTGAACAAGGCGGTATACCCCGATAAGGTTGCTGCCTTCACCCAATCTGATGATACAAATTTGTGTGCTTGTGCATGCCCCGCAAAGCCAGGCCCCGCGGCTGTTTTCTGTAAAAAATTCCTTCCGGAACTGCTCACGGGTAAACGCAGACCGACCTGTCACGTTGAGAAAGATATGACTTCATTGTCAAACTCTTTACTTCTCATCAACAGGTTTCGCCATGTTCAACCAACGCAACAGGTCACGCTCCTTGTCTTTTGACTCGCACCGCAATCGCGGATCGTTTGTCGGCAAGCTGGGCAAGTTTCTTTTCGTCGTGTTCAGTTTGATGGTGATCGCGGCCGTGACCTTGTTCGGCGTATCGTCTTGCCAGAACAAGGCCGCCCATCAGCAAACACTGGCGTATGTGTCAAAAAACGATTGTGAGTTTCGTTTTGAAGGGGTGGGCTTGACCCTGATTGAAAACCATTGCGGAAAAGACGCCGGGGTGTACTTCATGACCCCGGATGGCTTGCACACCGCTCCCTTGATCGACCCCGCGGTGTCGCAACTGGTGCAGCGCCATGGCTGCGAGGCCCCCAACCGCTGTGCCTTTAACCTGGAAGTCAAAGGTCAATCGGTCAGCGGGCAATTCGATTACACCATCAATGGGAAGGAAGGCTTTTACAGTTTTGAATGGCCGGATGACGAACAACCCCGCCTGGTTGAATCGAGCAACAGTTCAAACAAGTCTTGACTCCCGTTTTTTAAGCTTTGGTTCAGGTGGATGGTTTAAAGTAGCTTCCACCATGAAAACCCGCGCCCTCCTTCTCCTGTTGCTTGGTTCCGCAATGGCCTGTGCAGTTGCACTGGCGCCGCTGGCCCATGCCGACGACGATGACAAACGCATTCGCCGATTGCAACGCAGTGGCGAAGTTCTGTCCCTGGACCAGATATTCAACCGTGCCCGCGCTGTGAAACAAGGCCGTATCCTGGACGCCGACCTGGATGAAGACGACGGCCGGCTGGTTTATGAAATAGAATTGCTGGACGCCCGTGGGCGCGTCTGGGAAATGAAGCTGGATGCCAGGACTGGGCGCTTGATTGAACTGGAACAGGACGACTGAAGGCCATGCGATTGTTGTTGGTGGAAGACGACCCGGTACTTGGTGCACAACTGCACAAACAGTTGGGCAAGGCTGGTTATGCCGCCGATTGGGTGCAAGATGGCCGCGAGGCGCAGGCACAGGGCAGCATAGAGCCTTATGACCTGGTGGTGCTTGATTTGGGCTTGCCCGGAAAGCCAGGTCTGGAGGTGTTGAAAGCCTGGCGAGCGGAGGGCCTGAAATTGCCCGTGATTGTACTGACCGCGCGGGGCACCTGGCAGGAAAAAGTGGAAGGCTTCAACGCCGGGGCCGATGACTATGTGCCCAAGCCTTTTCAAACGGAAGAATTGCTGGCCCGCATCAGCGCTGTTTTAAAACGATCCATCGGCAATGCGCCTGACACATTGAATGCCAGGGGTCTGGTACTGGACGAAACCCAACAAACCGTGCAGGTGCAAAGCGACCCACCGCAGCAACTGACCGCCACCGAATTCCGCCTGTTGCGCTACTTCATGCTGCACGCCGGCCAGCCCTTGAGCAAAACCCGGTTAACCGAGCATGTGTATGAATACGATGCCGACAAAGACAGCAATGTGATGGAGGTGTATGTGAACCGCCTGCGCAAGAAAATTGGCCCACAGTGGATACAAACCCGCAAAGGGCAAGGTTACGTGTTTGCTGAGCCTGCGCCTTGAATTCACTGCGCAACCGTTTGTCTTTTGGTTTGATTCTCAGCCTGCTGGTGCTGTTGCTGGCCCAGTGGTGGCTGTCGTCCCAAGCCATTGAACGACTGCTGGAAAACCAGTTTCTGGATCAGCTTCAACAGGACAGCGAGGTGTTGCTGGCTGGTATCGAGTTTGATGCCGAAGGTCAGCCGACGCTGAACAGCACCCGCCTGCCACCTGCTTATCAGCAACCCTATTCCGGCAGTTACTTTGCCTTGCAGTTTGGAGCGGATACCCGTTATTCCCGTTCACTGTGGGGGGCTGATTTCAGTTTTCCAGACCCGACAACCGAGCTGGCCGTGACTGCCCGCCAATCGGGCCCGGACGGCCAGCGTTTGCTGGTGCACGCCCGCACTTACCAGAAAGACCGCCAACAGTTCACCATCGCAATGGCCCGTGACATCACGCCCCTCTTGAACAACCTGTCCGATTACAAACTGGCCAATGCCGGTTTTTCAGCCTTGTTCCTGTTGGCATTGGTGCTTATTCAACGCTGGATTGTGCTCAACACGCTCAAGCCGCTGAACGATGTGCAGTCGGCATTGGTGCGTTTGCAGCAAGGCGAGATTGCCCAGCTTGAATTTCGCGGCCCGGATGAAATCAAGCCTTTGGTGACCGAGTTGAACCGCCTGTTGACTGCCATCGATCAACGCCTGAAACGGTCCCGTGAGGGCATGGGCAACCTGGCGCATGCCTTGAAAACCCGCCTGGCCCGCTTGTCGCAATTGAGTGAGGGCGATGAGGCAGGTACAGCCGGTTTTGCCCTTGAAGTACAAACACTTAACCAGGAAGTGGCCCGCCTGATTGACCGTGAAACAGCCCGTGTGCGCGTGGTGGGCGACTTGCGGCCTGGCCAGCGTGTGGACCTGCGTGAAATTCTGGATGCGTTGGTCAACAGTTGCCGGGCCCTGTACCTGGACAAATCACTTCAATTTGTTGTGGAGCTGCCCCAAGGCACCAAGTTGCTCGGCGATCGGGAAGACCTGTTTGAGTTGTTTGGCAACCTGCTCGACAACGCGTCCAAGTGGGCTTACCGCGAGGTTTACATCGTGATGGAAGGGAACACCTTGACGGTGGCAGACGATGGCCCGGGCTGCCCTGCCGAAGCCTTGGCTGAATTGACTCAGCGCGGGTTTCGTGCCGATGAATCCACGCCAGGAAGCGGGCTTGGCCTGGCCATTGCACAGGACATTGCTGGCACCTACGAGGCTCGGCTGGAATTTCGGTCACCAGGCCGTTTGGCCACAAGTGGTAGCACCAATCGGCCCGGGCTTGAAGTGAGCGTGCACTTCAAGCCCGGTGTGCTGCTTTAGAACCAGTCTTTGTCCACTTTCAGGACCTTGCCAGTTTTCGCATCCAGATCCACTTCCACTTCCTTGCCGTCGGTATTCACCACTTCCACTTCCCATTTCCAGCCCTTGCCATAATCGCGGTCATCGAGTTCCAGTTCGGTGACTACACCAGGAAATTCCTTCAAGGCGATTTCACGAGCCTGTTCAGCGGAGATCAGGCCAAAGGTTTTCACGATTTCTGCATCGCGCTGGCCGTTGCTGCGGTGGTCGCTATCGGCATGCGCTGCGAAAGGAATGGCAGCCGCAATGGCCAGGGCTGACAGGGTTTTGATCCATGTATTTTTCATTTTTAAACTCCAGTGTGTGACTCGATGGTTCCCAGTGTAGTGAGCCCACCTGAAACCAAGCTGAAAAACACCGCACTGTGATGTCACTGGCTTGATTACAATGTGGCACGCCTTTTAAGTTGTGTTGAAATGAATCAATCCACCCTGTTGCGCAATGCCAGCCTGGCTTTTCCCTTTGTGCTGATCTGGACGAGTGCTTTTCCAGCCGCAAAAATTGGCCTGATGGATAGCCCGCCCCTGCTGTTTCTGGCATCGCGTTTTCTGGTTGCCGGCGCGTTGATGCTGGCTTGGGCCCATTGGCGTGGCAGCTTGCGCGTAATGAGCTTGCAGGAGTTGGCCGTACTGGCCACACTGGGCTTGCTTAACCATGCCTTGTACCTGGGGTTGAGCTGGACCGGCATGGGCAGTTTGTCCTCGGGGTTGTCTACTATTCTGATCAGTGCCAACCCGATCGTGGTGGCTGTGTTGTCGACCTTTCTGCTGCGCGAACCGCTGACCCGCCAAAAGCAGCTGGGACTGGCCTTGGGCTTTCTGGGTGTGGCCTACATTGTGCGCAATCGAATGGGGTCGACCACCGACACGCTGGAAGGTTTTTTACTGGTCTTGGCGGCTTTGCTGACCTTGGCCTGTGGCACCGTGTTGTACAAAAAATGGCCTGTAAAAACCGATGTGGTGACCGGCACCGGCTTTCAAATCCTGATCAGTGGTGTGTTGTTGCTGCCAGTTGCCCTGTGGTTTGAAGACCCTTCGGCCATGGCGTTGACGCCTTCATTTTTGGGTGCATTTGCCTGGTTGGTGCTGGTGGTGTCCATCACCGGGTACCAGCTCTGGTTCAATTTGCTGGAGCAAGGCAGTGCCAGTGCCGCCAGTGTGTGGTTTTTCCTCACTCCCCCCTTGGGGCTGCTGGCCGGCGCATGGCTGTTGAATGAGCCTTTGAACTGGGCTGACTTTCTGGGCATTGTGCCGGTGGTGCTGGGCATTGTGCTCGTGACGCGGTCCAAATAAAAATGGCGAACCAGTCAGGTTCGCCACTTTAGCAATCGCGATGAAGACGATCAGGGATTGCTCAAGACTTATTGCTCAAGAATTAGGGAGCAACACACTGTCCACCACGTGAATCACCCCGTTGGACTGATACACATTGGCAATCGTGACCTGGGCCGTGCCGCCTTTTTCGTCGGTCAGTATCACTTTGTCGCCATTCAACATGGCACCCAGTGAACCACCCGAAGCGGTTTTCACTTTCACCATGCCGCCAGCCTGCACAATCAGATTGCTCAGGTCGGCTGCGGAAATCTTGCCGGGCACCACATGGTAAGTCAGCACCTTCTGCAAGGTGGGCTTGTTCTCAGGCTTCAACAGCGTGTCCACAGTGCCGGGAGGCAATTTGGCAAATGCATCATTCGTGGGGGCAAACACGGTGAAAGGCCCTTTGCTTTTCAAGGTGTCGACCAAACCAGCGGCTTTTACTGCAGCCACCAGGGTGGTGTGGTCTTTGGAATTCACCGCATTGTCGACAATGTCTTTGTTGGCGTACATGGCTGCACCGCCCACCATGACATCCGCTTGCGCAGGCAGGGTGATGGCTGCTGCAGAAAGGGCCAGGCCACTGATCAGTGCGGTTTTCGTGAATTTTGACTTCAACATTCTTATAACCTCCAATTTGGAATTTCGAACTAAAGATCTTCCATACGCTTCGGTGTACAAACCGGAATCGTTTTAGTTCGAGGCCATTAGGGGCAGTAAGTTCAAGTATTTGCAATCAAGTTTTGTGAAGTCTTTGTTTCGTGACCAAAAACGCGCACTTGGTCCGGGTCTCCAGTTCATGGTCACTACATCATGCCCATAGCGGCGATTACAGGGTGTCTGCCCGCACCCGACCCAGTACCGTCACCTCGCCGTTGGGCAAAAATTTGAACAGCACCACCTCGCCCGAGTCTGGATAAACCCCGGTCAGTGCGGTGGTGTTGACCTGGTGGCTGACATACAGCACCTTGTCACTAGGTTTCAGAGTGGCCAGGTGTTTCTTCAAGGCCGCTGTGTGTTCAGCGCTGTTACCACGCCCTTGGAAAAACGAATTCAGTGCGGGCAGCTCCCGGACCTTTCCTACATCCAGTTCTTCGGCGGTGTGCAGGCACCGGCACCACTGGCTTGAATACACAGCGGTCAGTGCAATGCCCTTGTCGCGGATGGCTCTGCCCAGAACTCGGGCCTCTTTGCGGCCAGTCGCATTCAAGTCACGCTGCGTGGCGCAGTTACCAAGAACAAAGCCTTCGGGATCGCCAAAACCAGGCGCGGTAGCATGCCGCATGATGGCGTGAACACCCGGTTGTTTCCACAGTTGCCAAGGATCGGTGGCAGTTTGTGCCAAGGCAAAGCAGGGAAATAAAGCGAAGAAAGGGAGTAAAAAAACGCGCGCAATTCGGTACAGCATGAATTCACCTTCTTCATGAAATTTTCCGCATTCGGAAAACAAAAAAGCCAGTCTACACTGGCTTTTTTGCATTTCACAACAACCTGAAAAATCAGGCTTTGGCTTGTGCTGCCTCGTCCAGCAAACGCTGGCGCTTGGCTTTCGAGCGCAGGTTGAGCAACTCAACCAGCAGTGAAAAGCCCATGGCGCTGTACAGGTAGGCTTTTGGCACATGCTGGCCGAAGCTTTCCGCGATCAGCAGCATACCGACCATCATCAGGAAGGCCAGGGCCAAAACCTTGACAGAGGTGTGTGCTTCAACGAATTCACCAATGGATTTGGCAAATACCATCATCACGCCTACGGCAACCATGACGGCTGCAATCATGACTTCGATGTCATCGGCCATACCCACGGCGGTAATGACGGAGTCCAAGCTGAATACGATGTCCAGAATACCAATCTGAATAATGGAATAAATAAACAGTTTCTTGCCGGTTTGCTGCGCGGCAGCGCCCAAGGCCAGCTCGTCCTCGTGTTTTTGAGGCGCTTCAACTTCCTCGTAGATTTCCTTGGATGCCTTGTACAAGAGGAACAGGCCACCAAAGAACAAGACAAGGTCCCTGCCGGTGATTGACGCCCCCATCACTTCAAACAGTGGTTCAGTCAGGCCGATGATCCAGGACAGCGAGAACAGCAGGCCCACGCGGGTCACCATGGCGAACATCAGGCCGAATTGCCGCACGCGGTCGCGAATGTCTGCCGGCAGTTTGGATACCAACACCGTGATGAACACAATGTTGTCAATGCCGAGCACAATTTCCAAAGCCGTCAAAATCGCAAAGGCGATCCAGACGTTTGGATCCATCAGTAATTCCATAGAAAACTCCACTTTTGAATCAAGAGATCAACAGGCCGCTATTCTGCACCACATTTCGCATTGTGGGTGGTCATTTCGTATTCTGGCTACTGATTGCCAAGCGATTTAACAACAAATTGAACTGGATCGGCTTGGCAAAATGGAAGTTAAAACCCGCTGTTTGCGCTTTGTGAATGTCGGTGTCGAAAGCATAACCTGTCAGGGCAGCCATTTCACACTGTTGATTGGGGCCAGGGGTATTGCGGATTTCCACAGCGACCTGATAACCAGACAATTTCGGCATGTCGATGTCGAGCAATATGAAGTCGAAAACCCCATTTTTGGCTTTTTCCAGGGCCTGTTGTCCGTCCCGGGCAATTTCCACAGTGTGACCATCCTTTTTCAGAAACACCTCGAGCAGTTTGATGTTCAACGGCATGTCGTCTGCAACCAGCACACGGAGCGCGCGCTTGGGCAAGATCCGCTCTTCACTGTGTTCTTTGAGTGCGGTTTCCCGCTTCAATGAAACTGAAAAGGTCACTCGCGTACCCTTGCCGGTTTCGGACTGCAGGTGAATTTCCCCACCCATGGCACCGACCAGGCTTTTTACAATCGACAGTCCCAGCCCGGTGCCACCAAAGCGGTTGTCCCGGTCGACATGTACCTGTGAAAAGGGTTTGAACAGTTGGCTGAGCTTGTCGGCCGGAATGCCCAGACCCGTGTCGATGACTTCAAAGGTTAGTCGGTAGAAGCCATCGTTTAAGGGTGACTTGCTTGCTTTTAATGCTACTTTGCCGTGAGAAGTGAATTTGATCGCATTGGAAAGCAGGTTCTGAATAACTTGCCGCAGGCGGCCTATGTCGCCACGATAAATTTGATGTTCACCCAGGTTGTTTTCAATTTCAAAGGCCACCCCCTTGGATTCGCAATTCAAGCGCGACAGTTCCGAGCTGCCTTTGAGCAATTGATCCATCACGAAGGGTGATTCGGTCAGGGTAACCATTCCCGATTCCAGCTTGGAGAAGTCCAGAATATCGTTCAGGATGGTTGACAGTGTTTCTGACGATTGAACCAGATACCCCGCTTGTTCCTTGAGCTCGCCCGCAGGCAGGTCTGCTTCGAGCAAACGGGAAAAGCCCAAAATGCCGTTCAAGGGTGTGCGGATTTCATGGCTCATCGTGGCCAGAAAGCGACTTTTTTCAGTGTTCGCATCTTTTTCCGCTTTGGCGGCGATGGCTGTTTCGCGCAGCTGGCTCTCCAGTGCCAGTTGAACAGTGCGGTCCAAGTGTGTACCGACCACGCGGGTGGGCTCTCCCAATAGGTCACGCACAATCAGGGCTTTGGACAGGATATTGACCCAGTGCCCGCTTTTGTGGCGCATTCTGAATTCGGCTTCATACGACTTTTTCTCCGGGTCCTGGAGTGCTTCGGTCAGTCTGCTCTTGGCCATTTCAAGATCGTCTGGTGCAGTGAGCCGCTCCCAGGTGCTGAAACAGTTTTCCAGTTCATGGTCCTCATAGCCCAGCAGGCGCTTCCAGCTTGGAGAAAAATAAACTGTACTGGCGTGTATGTCCCAGTCCCAAAGCCCGTCGTGGGAGCCTTCCATCGCGAGCTTGAAACGTTCCTCGCTCTCCGCCAGGCTATCGCGTACCTGCCTTTCTTCCGTGACGTCTTTACACATCACGATAATGCCGCCACGTTGGCCGTCGGGCTTGAGCCAAGGCTCAATGGCCCAGTCCAGCCAAATGGTGTCTCCTTCAGGGCTGGTCCACGGGTCGGACGTAGCTGAAATGCTTTCGCCCGCCAAGCCAGCCTGGTGGGCCTGGCGCCAGCGCTCGTGCAGGTTCTCCACCACATCGTAGTGATTTTTCCCCACGAGGCTGCCAGGTGTGCGCGTGAAGGTTTGCGCCCAGCGGGACGAAGCTGCCACGTAGTTCATTTCGGTGTCGAACATGGCAATTGGCACAGGCGCTTGAACAATCAATGCTTCGACAATCCAGTAGCTTTCCTTGGTGGACCTCAGTGCTTTTTCCAGTGACTTGCTCTTCTCGGTCAGCCCGCGAGTCAGGTCCAGAATGTCCCGGGCAATCGGCTGCAATTCGGTTGGCAGTTCGTTGAGTGAGCGGGCCAGTGACTTCTCGTCATTTTTGCGCACCAGCTCCAGGTAGGCTGTGGCCTTGTTAGACAGGCTGCGCCCAAGGCCCAATACCAGCAAAAGCGTCGACAGGGTACCAATAATCAGGGCGAGAATGGCGCCCATCAAGGCTGTAGAAATTGGGGAGGACACTGCGTTCAGTGGCGTAAGGGTGGCCGACACCCAACCCAGGCTGTCGGTTTCCGCGCTTTTGTTGGGCGCAAAGGCAATCAGGTAGCTTTCCCCGTCGCTCAAGGTTTCAATGGACCAGTTGCTTTTGCCGTTCACTGCCTGTTGAAAACCCTGCATGGCTGTCCAAGCGGTGCTGTCCTGAAGGTCTGCCAATTCCAGGCGATTGCCCATTCTCAGGGTACCGTCTTTGGCAAGAATGACCGTGGGCGCGGAAGGGTTGATGGTGTTGAAGACATCTTGCTCGATTTCAGAAATGAAGTATTTCCAGTCCAGGTGAATGCCGATCACGCCGATGATTTCATCGCGCTGGTTCTTCAGGGGGGTGGTGAAGTCGATGAACTGGTACTTCTCTTCGGCCCGGGCTGGCAACAACGCAGCGAGCAAGGCGGCTTCGTGCACGTCCATGATTGCAGGGGAAATCAGGCCTTGTTTGAACCAAGGACGTGCAGCAACACTCTTGCCTACGAGAAGGTCATCCAGCGCGGCCAATACCGTGCCGTCCGGGGAGGCGACACCGATCCAGAGATAGCCGGGTGTGTTTTGCCGCATGATTTGCAGCAGGGCAGTTTGTTGCTCGGCAGAGAAATTGCCAAAGGACTGCTCAATTTTGCTGGTGTAGATCAGGTCGCGCAGGTGTTCCTTCAAATGCCGATTCACCGATTGGGCTATCTGCTCGGTCTGTGCCAGTGCATTGGCCCCGGCCTTCTCAATGGTACTGTTGCGCAAAATCCAGTGCGCGGTGATGGCCACCGGGATGGACAGCAGGAACAGGGCGATCAGACTTCCGGCGATGAGGCGGCTCGTGAAGCTTGCCCGAACGTTGAATTTCAGCATGGGGCTTGGGATGGTTTGCAGTTGGGGATGAGTCACTGTAACGCAGGGCGGTGAATGGTTCAATCTTTCGGTTGGGCGATGTTCCCTCACTCGGTGTTGTGTAACGCAGGCTTTGTTCTGTGTTCGTTGCTTCTCATCTCGCCTTGCCCTCAATCGGCAAGATGATGCAGCAAACGAACACCTCTGAAGGCTGCTCACTTGCGCAGGTGAAAGAGCGGGTACTCAGCACTCTGCCGCCCCTGCGACGAAATGTCGCAGCCTATGCGCGTTGACATGCGCCACAATCGCAAATTGTTTTTTCAGGTTTGCTCAACTATGTCGTCGTCATCCAATAAGTCTGTACCCACCCAGTTCAAGGTCCGTATGCTGAAGTGGCACCGCCGCCTGGCCTGGCTTGGTTTTGCGGCCTTGTTGTTGTGGGGTGGTTCGGGTTTGCTGCACTCGTGGTTGACCTTGTTTGGTGTACAACCCGCCGTGTTCGCCCCACCGCAGCGGGTATTGAGTTTGTCTGCGGCGCAGCCATTCCGGGACATTCTGACCAAAGCCGGTATTCAGAAGGCAGTGGCCGTGAAGGTGGTGGTGGGTGAAGCAGACAATCTACTTCAAGTCACAGAAGAACAAGGCAAGCCTCGTCGTTACTTTGACCTGAAAACAGGGGTTGAGCTGCCCAATCATGACAAGGCGTACGCCGCCTTTTTGGCCCGGCACTACATGAACTTGCCTTACGAGAACATTGCTTCAGTGCAGTGGATCGACCAGTTTTCATCCGACTATCACCCCGTGAACCGGCTGTTGCCTGTTTACCGCGTCACTTTCGACCGTGCCGATGGTTTGAATACGCTGGTGTACACCGAAACAGCCTCGCTGGCTGGCGTGTCCAATCACACCAAGGACTGGGTTCAGACCGGGTTCCAGTGGTTTCACACTTGGGGCTGGATGCCAAAATCTGCCGAAACCCCACGCGTGATATTAATGGCAGTGTTGGTAGGTGCCTTGGTGTTGATGAGTCTGACCGGCCTCTCGATGTTGATTCTGATTCGTCGCAAGGTGCGCGCTGCGGGCGCCAAAGGGTGGCATCGCATTGCTGGGTACGTGCTGGTGTTGCCGGTGTTCATGTTTTCTTTCAGTGGTTTTTATCACCTCATTCAGCATGGCTGGCCAAGCGACACCTCGTACTTGAGCATGGGCAAGCCAATGGACATCTCGCGTTTGCAGTTTCCGGTGAATTCCGAGTGGGTCGCTTTGACTGAAAATCTGACCGTGTCGGGGGTTTCACTTGTGGCCAATGAATCGGGCAACACTTTTTACCGCTTGGCGCTTCCTGTTCCCAAGGGGCAGGTGCCGATCGGTGATTCTGCCATTCGCAACGCGCGATTCGATGGTGTACAACCCACCGGCCCCGCGCTCTATGTTGATGCGGCAGACGGCAAGGTATGGCCTGAAGGCGACCGGGAATTGGCCTATCAATTGGCTGCTTACCACACGGGGTTGCCACGTGAAGCCATTCAAAATGCCACGCTCGTGACGCGGTTTGGCCCCGACTATGATTTTAGAAACAAACGCTTGCCGGTGTGGAAGTTTGAGTACGCACAACCCTTGAATGCCAGTGTTTTTATCGACACTGCCACGGGCGTGATGGCCGACAAGGCGCTGAATTCAGCCAAGCCGGAAACCTGGAGTTTCAGCATGCTGCACAAGTGGAACTTCATGTTCCCATTGGGCAGGGAAATCCAGAACATCGCAATGGCCGTGTTTGTGATTCTGTCGATCGTGTTGATGGCGGGGTTTGGATTGCGAAGCAAGTTTCGCTGAGGCGCTTCGTTGCGCAGGCTCTTTTCGGTGTTCGTTGCAGTTCATCTTGCCTTGGACAAGCCTGATTTCCCGTCTTGTTGATTCTTGCTTGGGGAATACGAAACGCGTGGCGTCTTCGCATCGATTGCTTGCGCAATCGCCCCTCGCTGCGAATCAGCCGGGAAGCCCTGCCCCGAATCGGCAAGATGATGCAGCAAACGAACACCTCACAGGCTGCGAACTTCCGCTGGAGGAAGGCCGGTGATTCAAGAAACACCGCAGGTTGCAGGTCGCAGGTCGCAGGTCGCAGGTCGCAAGCTGCAAGCCTCAGGCGTAGAGCTCCTTCAAGTTTGCAAAGGCAGCATGGCCCTCGTAACGCCATTCAAGAAAGCCTGCCCGTTTTGAATTCACACGCCACGTTCGGCTGCAAGCCGACACCGTGTTCGGCCATTCCTTTTGCCGAACCACGGTGAGTCGGTGTGAGTTTAAAAAAGGGAAAGACAGGCTTTCTGGCGGAAGTAGGGCATGCGCCTTGCAAACTAAAGAAGGTCATGCGCCTTGAAGCTTCACCATTTGACTTCCACACCTGCAAACACGCTACGGCCTTCCCCTGGGGCAAATTGGGCGACATCTGCTCCACCAGCGTTAATAACCACACCAGTTGTCGCAGCATAATTTTTGTCAGTCAAGTTTCTTCCATCCACAAAGAAGCGAAGTGTCTCACTCGCTTTGTAAGAAGCACTCAGCCCCACCAGAAGGTAGGGGTCACTGGCGAAGGTGTTTCTCAGGTCTACGAAATAACCCTGTGGCACATATTCCAGATTTGGGGAAACGGTCCAGCCCTTGGGGTGCGTGTAATCCAGTTTCGCGCGAACGTACTCTTCTGGAATACCGGGAATGGCAGCATTACCGTACACGCTGTCATTGTCGAAGCGGAAGCGACCGAATGTGTAGGCCAGTGTCCAGTCCAGTTTGTCACCCTGCGACAGTGCATTTTTTGCGAAGGGGCCAGCCAAACCAATTTCAACGCCCTGGTGGCGTGTGTTGTCGGCATTCAAAATGGCTGGTTGCATGGCCGGCAACTGATAGGTTACAAACTCGTTATTCAGTCGGCTGTGGTAAACACTGATGTCCCATTTAACTTCTTTCAGGTTTCCGCGTGTACCTAATTCAAACGTGGTTGATTCTTGAGCCTCCAAAGCACGCACGGGGCTGGTCTCGGAAAACGTGGGGGGTTCAAATGCACGGCTCAAGTTGGTGTAGATTTGAATGTTGTCAGCGGCTTGCCACAGTGCTCCCACCTTGGGACTGAACTGTGCATAGCGGCGTTCATAGCTGCCGTTCCCGTCGCTAAGCAATTGATCATCTGATGTGCGCTTGGCGTGTGTCCATTGCAGACCGGTTATGAATTGAAAGCGATCATTCAGATGTAATCGGCTTTCTCCGTAAAGCTCGATGTTCCTGGCTTTCTGATCATCGTAGGCATGAAGCCTTACCCGCTCTCCGCGAACATGATCAAAGTTCCTGTTCTCGGTCATGCCCTTGACATAGTTGTATCCCACGGTTGCGTTGTGTCGGTAGCCAAACAATTCACTTTCACTGATGCGACTGCCAAAAATTCCTACATCACGGTTTTGCTGGTCAATCAATGCTGGCCGTGGCGGATTTGGGTTGCCTTGCACAATGTTGGGAAAGGTCAGTGGGTGATACAGGTTCTTGTTGACCGCATAGACACCGGCGTTGTATTCCACCCCATTGGGTGAAATCCACGTGGTCTTGTTTGCAACACGGGTAATCAGGAAATCGCGTTGGGAGTTGTTCGATGAAGACACAGAGTTTGCCTGAGTTCGGTCAGCCTGCATCTGTGCCTTGGTCAGGCTACCAGGCAGTTCCTGATTCATGTCGCCGTGGATCACGTAAAAACGGGTTTCAAGCTGTGGGCTGATTTTCAGGCCGACATTGGCATTCAAGCGGGTGTTTTTCTGTCCGCTGAACTGGCGGAACCCGTCTGAACGAAGTTGCGAAATCGAGGCGAAGTAATCCCAGTTGCCTACTACATCACCTGTTTTGAACTGTGCACGGGCAAACTCGTTACTACCGGCGTCTACGCGTACCACGCTGTTGGGCGTGGTGTAGCCGGTCGGTGTCACAAAGTTGATGGCACCCCCGAGGCTGGCTGCGCCGTATTGCAGCGCGTTCGCGCCCTTGTAAACTTCAATGTGCTGAAGGGCCAGCGGGTCGATGTCCTGGAAGTCTGAACCGCCATCGGCCAGGTTGATGGGAATACCATCCTGTAACAGGCGAATGCCACGCATGTGGAATGTGCGTGACAAACCGGATCCCCGAATGCTCAAGCGCGATTCTTCATTCACCCGGCTTTGAGAAAAAACACCCGGTGTGAAATCCAGCATGTCCTTGATGGTCACCGCCTTACCGGCTTCAAAGGTTTTCGCATCCACCACAGCGGCACCGCCCGGAATCTGTTCCAGTTTTTCAGTGGCCACACGCACGTTGGCCGCGCTCAGCGCTTCGCGTTGTGCCTTCACTTCAACATCGGCAAGATTTGTTTGGGCGTGAACATGGCCTTGCGAAAGGGCAAACAACAAAGCTGCTGGAACAAGGCGAAGGGCGTGGGGTGGGCGAATTGGCATCATTGGCTCAGGTAGTTTGAAAATTAATGTCGACTTGGACTTATACCCCTGAGTAACATGAGAGTGAATGCGGCATATTGTCGCAGCCGTCATCAGACCCCACCAATTCCCGGCAGCCACGCGAGAAGCCCCTTAAAATAAGCACATGAAATCAACACCAATTCCTGATCAAGCGGCATCACCCCAAGCCAGTGCAGAAGGACTGCATGCTCCGGCATGGGTCAAAGGACTGAAGGATCAAACCGCCCCTTCGGTGCGCCGGCAACAGCTGGTCACCGTGCTTTGGATGCGTACTTTGGCTTTGTGCGCGCAGGTCATGCTGCTTGCTGTGGTCGGTTTACTGTTGAAAGTCTCTTTGCCCTGGCTGACCTTGATGGGCATTTTGGGCGCTTTGGCTTTACTGAACGCGCTGACCTTCATCCGTTTGCACAAGGGTCAATCGGTTGGCAGTTTTGAAGTGGCGGCACAGCTTTTTGCAGACCTAGCCGCGTTCAGTTTTGTACTCTATTTCACCGGTGGTGTGACCAACCCTTTCGTGTCGCTCTATTTGCCCCTCCTCGGGTTGGCTGCGGCCTTGTTGCCTTGGGTGCAGGTTGCACTGCTGGCCATTTTCAGTGTGTTGGCTTACACCGTGTTGATGACCAACTACCTGCCACTGGTATTGTCCAATCCCGACGATGGTGTTCATTTCCACTTGGTGGGCATGTGGGTCAACTTCATGGTCAGCGTCCTGATTCTGGTGGGTTTTGTGGCACGGCTGAGTTCGTCCATTCGCAACCGTGACCAGGCCCTGGGCAGGGCCCAGAATCGATTGACAAGCGAGGCTCGGCTAGCCGCTTTGGGCAATCAGGCGGCATCCATTGCGCACCAATTGGGCACGCCAGTATCAACCATTTCAACCATCGTTTCAGATTGGCAGCACGAGCCCGCCATGCAGGCCCATGCAAGGGAAATGGCCATTTTGAGCGCGCAGGTGAAGTCGATTACCGACACTTTGAGCCAATTGCGGGCGCAAATCGAGGTCGACCCCCGCCACATTGCCGATGCCCAGCTCATCAAGCCCAGTGAGTGGTTTGAGCGCACCTTGTCCACATGGCGTACGCGCAATCCCCAGCACGAGGTCCGTTTGATGCCCAGCCTCGCCTCGATTGCCGGTGAGTTCAAGGTCAGGAAGGAATTGCTCGAATTGGGTCTGACGACACTGCTCGACAACGCCGCCCAAAGCCAGCAGCGCGCGGGTGTTCAGGCGCCCTTGCAGGTGGGCATGCAATGTGACAACAATTGCATGACGCTGTTCGTGAATGATTCCGGTGGTGGCATTGATGCCGAGTTGTTGCCCAAGATCGGACAGCAGCTGTTTCAGGCCAATGGACAGGGCATGGGTTTGTTCCTGTTGTCGAACCTGCTTGAAAGGGAAGGCGGCAAGTTGAGCTTACGCAACCTTAATCCGGGTGTTTGCGCCAGTTTGAGTTTGCCGGTGCTGCCCGCATGAACAGATCAATCCTGATCGTGGATGACGACGAAGCGTTTGCGAACACCCTGGCAAATTCCATGGAGCGAAAGCAGCTTCAGACCTGCGTGGCGTTGACCCGCGAGCAGGCCATACTTGCAGCCAGCCAGCGCGCCTTCACTGACATTACCCTGGATTTGAATCTTGGCGAACAGTCTGGCCTTCAACTGATTACCCAGCTGCGCGCCCTGCAACCCCAGGCCAGTTTGCTGGTGCTGACTGGGTATGCAAGCATTGCAACCACGGTTCAAGCCATCAAGCTGGGTGCGGATAACTACCTCGCTAAACCCGCCGACAGCACTGCCATATTGCGTGCGCTAGATGAAGATGTGGCCGACGCTGAGGTTGTTGAACAGGACACCTCGGAGTTCCAGACCATGTCTGTGTCGCGGCTTGAATGGGAACACATTCAGCGTGTGTTGAATGAGAACGAGGGCAATGTGTCTGCTACTGCGAGAGCCTTGAACATGCACCGGCGGACCTTGCAACGCAAGCTGGCCAAGAAGCCGGTTGGGCGCTAGATTCCACTGGCTTTGCTCGATGTTCGTTGCTGCTCATCCTGCCTTGGTCAAGGCTGATTTCCCGGCTGGTTGATTCTGGCTTGGGGAATGCGAAACGCGATCGCGTCTTCGCATCGATTGCTTGCGCAATCGCCCCGCGCTGCGAATCAGCCGGGCAGCCTTGCCCTGAATCGTCAAGATGATGCAGCAAACGAACATCTCGCAGGCCGCGAACTAGCGCCGGAGATGGGGCCAGTGATTCAGTGGACGCTGCAAGTCGCAAGTCGCTCACAGCGATTAACAGGCGCTGCCCGTTCAGTTTGCAAAGGCAGCATGGCCCTCGTACCGCCATTCAGGAAAGCCTGCCCGTTTTGAATTCACACGCCACGTTCGGCTGCAAGCCGACAACGGGTTCGGCCATCTGTTTTGCCGAACCCGGTGAGTCAGTGTGAATTTCAAAAAAGGGAAATACAGGCTTTCTGGCGGAAGAGGGCATGCGCCTGAGCAAACTAATGAAGGGCATGCACCAAGTGCAAAAGACTCGGTGCACGCGCGCTTCGTTTAGAACTTCACATTGATACCCGCAACAACCTGCCGTTGCCTTCCCGGCTGAATACCGTTGGTGCGTGCAGAAATATATTGCTTGTCAGTCAGGTTCTCCGCATTCAGGAAATAGCCAACCTTGCTGCCTGCAGGCTGAAAGCTGACGGATGCATTCAACAAGGTGACCGCTTCAACTTCGCCAGCCAGTCCGCAGAACAGGTCGTTGGCTGGGTCGTCTCCATTGGGGCAAAAACCTTGAGGGCTCGTCCCGCTGAAATTGTCAGTGTTGGCGAACTGCTTGCTGATATGGGTGGCACCCAGGCGCGCGTTCCACTGCTGTGTTTCATAAGACAAGTTCAACGCCAGGGTTTGTTTTGGTGCGTATGGCAAGCGGTTACCGGCCTGGTAAGCGCCATAGCCGTCTTCACCTTCACCGCCAACAATACCCGAGTTCTTGAATTTGGCTGTAAACAGGTTCGTGTAGGCCACGCTGACAAAGAAAGGATTGGCTTTTTCGCTGAACAGTTCGCCCAGGTTCAATTTGCCGCCCAACTCCAGGCCGGTGTGCTGTGCTTCACCTTCATTGCGGAACACGCCGCCTGACTGCACCACGATGTCCTTGATGTCCATGTTGAACAGGGTCGCTTCCAATGTGCCAGCCTTTACATTTCGGCGAATACCCAGCTCAGTCACCGTGGCCAGTTCAGGCGTTACACGTTGAAGTATATTGTTGTCCACATCCCGGTCAGGGCGTGGGGGTGCGAACCCTTTGTGTATTCCACCAAACACGGTGGTGTTGTCCAGTCCGTTCCAGGTGAAACCGATGCCGGGCAATGTTTCGGTTTCACTGCTTTGCAATCTGTCGGCCTGGGCAAACCCCAGTGGGTTGCCTGCATCTTCGATAAACAGTGTCTTGTTCAGTTCAATGCGCTCAACACGCAGGCCTGGTGTCACTGTCCAGTTGCCAGCGATAAAGGTGTTTTGGGCATAAAATGCAGTCGCTTCAACATCGGCCAGCAAGCGTTCGTCAAAGTTGGTTACGTTTCCATTGACTGAATCAAGCAGGAACTTCTTTCTGTCGATGTCTTCAGTGTGATAACGCATCCCGATGATGGCTTCACTGGGCAAGCCGAATGCAGTGTGCGTGAATTCAAGTTTCGGTTCGATTCCAAAAACAGAATACTCACGGGGTCGAGTTGCAAATGCATCGGTTTCCAGTTCGCCCAAGCCAAAAGTAGTGGGGTCGGCGGGGTCAAACTCAGATTCGAATTCCCTTGAACGTCTGGAGGTTCGATCCGTTTTAGAGTGATAGACCTGCGTCGTCAGTTTCGCTTTTTCACCCAGTTTCCAGCCGTGAATCAGCTGAATGGTGTCGCGTTCCATCTCGTATCGCTCGCCTTCACTGCCCGGAACAGAATAGGGATTGGCAAGATACTCCGCAGCGGTCTGACCCGTTTCACTGAACAGAGAGTCTTCTTCAAAACGAGTGTACTTGGCGGTCAACGAATGCTGGCTGTTGATATTCAACTGCCCTTTGATGGTGACATCCTGCACATCAAAATCATGTTGTGCACGTATACCGTCGCCTTGTCGTTTCAGCAGGTCAATCATGACACCGCCCTGCTCTGAACCCGTGCCCATGTTCAAGTGTGTGCCACGGTAACCCTGGTTGCCAACCGACAGCTTGGCGGAGCCTTCGAAGCCGTCCTTGGGCACAGGCTTGGTCACAAAGTTGACCATGCCCCCCAATGTTTGCGGGCCATACAGAATCTGGCCTGATCCTTTCAAGACCTCAACTCGTTCGATCCGCTCCAATGGAGTCGAATAGTGCGCCGAGGGGTCGCCATAAGGTGCAAAAAATACGGTAGGGGCTCCATCCTCCAGCAGCAACGTCCGCGAACTGCGGCGCGGGTTCAATCCGCGCAAGCCAATATTCAGGTGTGTACCTGCAGCATCTTCCGACACCACATGCAAGCCAGGTACTTCTCGCACCACTTCCAGAATTGAAAATGGCTCGCGCTTGTCCAGGTCGTCCCGTGTCAAGACGCTCGAGGAGCCAGGCAGGTTTTCGATATTGGATGGCAAAATACTGCTGCCTGACACTTCAACGCCTGGCAATGCTGCGCTCTGTGCCTGACTGAATGTGGTGTACCCCATCGCTACCAGTACGGCACCGGCTACTGCGGTAATTCGAAATGCTTGCATGTCGTCCCTCTCGTGAACTGTATAAGTAGTCCTGCGAGTGTAGGAATGTTGACCGGTGGTCACATAGGGAATTTTTCCCGAAATGCAGTGCTGCTCAAGGGAATGTCTCTAGGCTATTCATGGATTTGTGGCCATTCTGATGAAATTCCCTTTAGATAGTGAAATAAGGGAACTTTAATGGTGTGATAGGCTCTTTCTATCAACCCTGCTGAATTCCGGGCGTTCTAGGCCCGACCAGTGTCCTTTCAAACCCACAAAAAAAGAACCCGACATGACTGCAACGACCATCCAGTGGATAGCCGCCTTTCTCTTTGCCGGCGCACTTGTACATACTTTTTCTGCCAGCTACTTTGAGCGCTTGGCCCACACCAGCAAGCACCACAGTGGCTTGTTTCACCTGCTTGGCGAAGTTGAAGCGGTCTTCGGCATCTGGGCCCTGTTCCTGGTCATTGCAATGGCTTTCAGTGTCAATCTTGATTCCGCAGTGGAATATGTCGACACGCGCAAATATGTAGAACCCCTGTTTGTCTTCGTCATCATGGTGGTGGCTGCCAGCCGCCCGGTGCTGGATGCTTCGCGCTTACTCGTTGAAGGGCTGGCCAGGCTGATGCCAGTGAGCAAGGGTGTTGCATTCACGTGGTTGGGTTTGTTCATGGTCCCGTTGCTGGGCAGCCTGATTACCGAACCTGCTGCAATGACGCTTGCTGCACTGTTGTTGCGCGATGTGTTGTTCAACAAGGCCGTACCCAATTTCATTCGTTATTGGGGCTTGGGCGTGTTGTTCGTCAATATTTCAATTGGCGGTGTGCTGACTTCGTTTGCCGCGCCCCCCGTGTTGATGGTCGCGGGTACCTGGGGCTGGGACACACCGTTCATGCTCGCCAACTTTGGCTGGAAGGCTGCAGTTGGCGTATTCATCAACGCCACCGTGTTCATCTTCTTTGCGGCCAAACATTTGGGTGCCGAAGTCAAAACGCCTGAAGCCCTGGGTGAAGATGGCCAACCCCTGGCCCCTGTGCCTTGGTGGGCCATGGTGATTCACCTTGCCTTTTTGGGCGCTGTGGTGCTGTTTGCACACCACCCAGCGGTGTTCATGGGTATTTTCTTGTTCTTTCTGGGTTTCACGGCTGCTTACAACTCCTTCCAGTCGCGCCTTCTGTTGAAGGAAGGTCTGCTGGTTGCCTTCTTCCTGGCCGGTCTGGTGGTGCTGGGGGGCATGCAGCAATGGTGGTTGCAGCCTGCGGTCAGCGATCTGGATGACGGTGTGTTGTTTGTTGCAGCCATGGCGCTAACAGCCATTACCGACAATGCGGCTCTGACCTACCTTGGTTCCTTGATTGAAGGCACCTCAGAAAGTTTCCGTTATGCCTTGGTGGCCGGTGCGGTAGCGGGCGGTGGCTTGACTGTGATCGCCAATGCACCAAACCCGGCTGGTTTGTCACTGCTCAAACGCCAGTTTCCCGGCGAAGCAGTGTCCGCAGGCGGGCTGCTTGCTGGGGCTTTGGCGCCCACAGCAGTAGCAGCCTTGTGTTTCTGGTACTTGTAAACCCCTGAAGCTTTAACGGCTAAAGGGGCTGACTCCGATCAGTTGCACGTGCAGCCAGGCTGCAAACACCAGCCAGGCGAGTACGCCCACCACCACGGTCATCATGGTGCCGACCTTGGTGGGGCCGTCTCCGCTGAAACTCATCGGAATAGCCCTTTTGCGTGCGCTTTTGAACAGCAGAACAGCCCAGGCCAGGAAGGAGCCAAACAACAGGATGTCGGCCAAGGTGCCATTGGACAGCAAGTGTGCCAGCGCCCAGACCTTGACTGCCAGCGTCATGGGGTGTTGAAGCCTGGCCTTGATGTGATTCATCGGCACATAGCAAGCAGCCAGCAGAATCATCGAGAACAGCATCAGCAGGGCTGCAATGTGTCGTGTGGCTGCAGGTGGGCTCCACACGAAAATCGGGTCCAGTCGGGCTTGTCCGTAACCGTAAACAATCAATACCAAACCGGTAATTGACAAAACCGTGTAAATTCCCCGGTACTTGTTTTTCCCCCAACGGGCAATCATGCCAGCCCTGCGTTGCTCATCTGGAATGCGTACAGCGTGCATACCCAAAAACAGCACCAGGCCGGTAACCAAAATCAGCAAGCCCATTCAATTCTCCTTGTTGTGTTGGGGCGATTATGTCACAGGCTCAGGCGGTGCGCTGTTGCGCTGTTTTTGAGGTTACTTTGCCAAGCATTACCGGTTTGGGCAATGCGCGTTCCAGCCAGGCCGGTATTTTTTTCAACCCCAGCACATTGGTTTCGCGCATGCCATCTTCGGTAAAAACTCGCGTTCCCATGATGTAGTCAAACCATGGGCGGGTTACGCACCAGTTGGCACTTGGGTTGTTGCCCATGTGGTGGTCATAATGCCAAGGTACCCGTAGTTCACCCCAGGCCGGGTTCATGTGGCTCTTCTTGTGAACCCGGTAGTAGTTAAAACCGCTGTACCACAGGGTACCCACAAAAAATGGAGCCACTGGAAACAGCGGTGCGATAGCCACTGCACTGGCAATCAGCGCCCAGGCCTCTTTGCCTTGTGCGTGAAGTCCCAGAGGAAATTTTTCATAGTTGGGGTCGCAATACCCATGTTGGCGTACTTCCTTGTGGTGCTCATGAAAATGAAACGCCCAGAACGTGCCCCGTTTCTTGCCCAAGCCGTGCAGCACGTAGCGGTGCATGCCCCACTCCACCGCGTTGGCAGTGAAAAGGCCCAATGGAATTCCCAGCATGAGATGTCTCCGTCACTTGTTTTAATTGTTTGAATTGGTTTTGCTGAATGCGGCGCTCAAAGCCCGGCTGCCCAACTCGATGTGTTGCCGTGCCAGCACTTCGCTGCGGCGGTGTTCCCCGGCACCAATGGCGTCTGCCAATTGCGCCAGGGTGACAACGTCACGAAATTCTTCCTGCATCACCTGGGTCAGGCTGTGCCAGGCGGCCAGGTAGGTCTGGTTCATGGAATTGAAGGCCAGTTTGAAGACCACATTTCCACTGCCTTGAACCACATGTCCCCAAAACTCGAAGGCCAGTTGCTGCAAGGTCTCCAGTTCAGTCGCAGCCTGCATTTTGTGGACGATTGGACGAAGCTGTTGTGCCAGCACTTCACCCCCGTGCACTGCGGCGTGTGCCGCCACTGTCGGTGCAATCGCCTTGCGCAGCGCGATGATGCCCAGCGCCACTTCAAGATTCACCTGGCCTTTTGCGGTGCTCATCAGGCTGGGCAGCAGTTCAAGCCCGCCTTCTGATTCAAAGTTCTCAACCTGGGTTGCACCACCATGCCTGACACGTACCAAACGGGCCTGTTGCAAGCGTTTGATGGCCTCACGCACCGCACCTCTGTTCACCCCGAGAGTTTCAGCCAGTTCACGTTCGGATGGCAGCTCCGCGCCTGTGGGCAAGGAGCGGCTCAGAATTCGCTTGCGCAGCTGCAAGTAGACTTGCTCCGAAATTGACGTTTTTTGTATGGAATCCATGGTCTCGCATTGCCTAATTTAAACTCAGACTAACTGGTAAACTCATCATACCAGTTAAGAGGGCTTGGCGATATTGACTTGACTACCTAAGTCACGCGGGTTTGCTGTGTTTTAGAAGTGGGCAAATTTGATGCTCAACAAAACCCAGGTTGGGGTGGCTGCCTCGGGTTACCAAGGCGATGGTCCGCACCGGGTGGGGGGAGCCCAGTGACACCTCTTTCACATCCGTACCCTTCAAAATACCAGCCTGAATCGCCATGGCCGGCAGCATCGCACTGCCAAGGCCCGAGTTTACCAACTGCACAATCGTGCTCAGATTCGTGACTTCTACCAAACCATGGTCTCTCAACCCATTTTTTCCAGCATCTGTGTTGCAAGCAGACAAGGTGTGGTCGCGAAGGCAGTGTCCTTTTTCGAGCATTAGCAGTTTACTTGTATCAATTTCTGTCAAATGCCGCTTTTTTCCATTGAAAAGGGTGTCCTTTTGATGGGCCACCCAGTGCAGTTTCTCGTCAAACAACTTGAATGCCTGAAGTTTTCCCAACGCGAAGGGAAGCGCAATCAAGGCTGCGTCCAGTTCGCCGTTCTCTACTTCATCGAGCAAAGCACGGGTCTGGCTTTCGCGGACGTTAAGCCGCAACTCCGGGAATTGGGTGCGTATCTCGCTCAAAACAGCACCAAGCAAAAAAGGCGCAATTGTCGGTATTACCCCCAGCGTGAAATGGCCAAGGGCTGGGTCAACAGCCTGCCCCGCTTTGGCCACCAGGTCGTTGCCCGCCGACAAAATGTCTTGCGCACGCCGGGCGGTTTCCAAGCCAATGGGAGTCAAGGCCACATACTGCCTGTCCCGTTCAACCAGTTGCACGCCCAGCGTGCGTTCCAGTTCAGCAATGCCGCCTGACAAGGTCGACTGCGTGACAAAGCACAATTCAGCCGCGCGAGTGAAGTTCAGTGTGTCTGCAACAGCCAGCAGGTAGCTGAGCTGTTTTAATGACAGTGCCGGTGCGTGCGTGTATCGGGAGCTCATTCAATGCCTGTTTTAATGCGCGTTTGTTAATCGTATTTTCCAATTAAAGCAGGAAAAATAATTGGGTTGTATTGGTGATGATTGATTTGGCAATTCAGAACGGAGCACCGCGGGCATTTCTTCAAGCACTGTGCGCCAAACCTTCCTTTGATGCGGTCCAATACCCCTTCCGCATTTCCCCTGACTTGCTCGATGAATCCTGCCCATGCGTTTGCCGACCCCTCAGAAATCAAAAGCTTCGGTGATCTGCTAAAAACCCATGCGCCGCACGGCATGGGTTCCGACTTGTACGCACAGGTTTGCCAAGCCAACGCCAGCAAACAGTCCCTGGACATGCTGGTCATGGCACTGGACATCCGAAAATCTACCATGCTCATGAAAGAGGCCATACGGTTTGACCTGTATGCGAAAACCGTGGGTGGCTACATCGAATATGCCGAGGGGCTGGTGCGCAGCCAAGGCGGGTGGTTCGACAAATTCACCGGTGATGGTTTTCTGTCATTCTGGCTGGTTTCACCCAACAGCTTGGCAGACACCATGCACACCGTGCTGAAGTTGTCCAAAAACCTGGTGGATCGCTTCAATGTCGCAGTGATTGAAGAATTGCGCCGCAATACCAAGAACATGCCTCGGGGGGTGGGTGTTGGCATTGGGATTGATGTCGGCCCAGGCTACATTGAAACCTTCGCCAAAGACATATCCGTGCTGGGCAGCCCGGTGGTAGGCGCGGTGCGTATGGAACATTTGTGCACTGAACCTGGCGACCTTTATTGCAACGTGTTCCCTGGCCATGTCATTCAACAAAACAGCAGCAAGTTCAACAAACTGCTGCGCTTGGAGCGCTGTGTGATGGAAACCAAGGAATACCCGGATGGGCAGGAAATTTACAAACTTGTGTTGTTGTAGCAAGGGTCGACAATCGTTTCTGTTCAGTGATCCGGGTTAAAACCTGTCGTACACTAAACCCCCCTGTACCGCAGCAATCAACCTTGAATAAGCAACCCAGCCCCGCCCAACTCGCCCGCACTGCCGGTGCCGCATTTCTTCGCGAGGCCTTGTTGCGCACGCGTGAACGCACACTGGGTTTGTTGGCCGATTATGTGGCCACTTTGGAAGCAGATTGCCATGTTCCCTGCCGCCCCGGATTAAACCCGCCACTTTGGGAACTGTGTCACGTGGCCTGGTTTCAAGACTGGTGGCTGGCGCGTAATCCCGATTGGGCTTTGGGCTTGGCCTGCAACCCGGATCATCCCCGGACGGAATCGCGTTTGCCCAATGCGGATGCGCGTTTGAATTCCAGCACCATTGCCCACGACACCCGTTGGGAAATTGGTTTGCCCGATTTACAAGGCACACGCAACTACCTGCAATCGGCACTCGATGAAACACTGAAGCTGCTTGAAAAAGCCGATGAACTGTGTCGCGAGCACCCTGAAAAATCCGACCAGTTCCTGTACTTTTTTCGCCTCAGCCTGCTGCATGAGCAAATGCACAACGAGGCTGCAGTGTTCATGGCCAAGTTGCTGAATATTCCATTAAGCCCACAGTACGCAAGGCGTGCTGGCGCGCAAGTCAGCAAGTCAAACGTTCAACTGGAAATTCCTGCCTCGAAATGGGTTCTCGGTTGGCAAACCAGCGGCTTCGCATTCGACAACGAGTTACCTGCACACACCGTTCAAATCGGTGCGTTTCAAATCGACTCCCAGCCGGTGTCGTGGGCGCAGTATCTGCAATTCATTCAGGCCACAGGCCACACGGCACCTCCGTTCATTGCGTTTGAACAGGGTCTTTGGATGAATGTCGCTTTCGGGCAGAAGCGTCCGCTGAATCTGCATGCACCGGCTGAAAACCTCAGTTGGTTCGACGCCCAAGCCTATTGCCAGTGGGCCGGCCGCCGATTGCCCACCGAGGCCGAGTGGGAATACGCTGCCCACACCCAACCCGACATGACCTGGGGCCAGGTTTGGGAATGGACCGCAGACACCTTTTTGC
The DNA here is from genome assembly GCF_036323495.1 of Limnobacter thiooxidans. Lineage (NCBI taxonomy): Bacteria > Pseudomonadati > Pseudomonadota > Betaproteobacteria > Burkholderiales > Burkholderiaceae > Limnobacter > Limnobacter thiooxidans. Next base: position 128,119 of record NZ_AP028947.1, read on the forward strand.
CCTTCGCGGGTTTTAAAATGCATCCCTACGTGGATTATTCCCAACCTTGGTTTCATGACCGCAAGGTGCTCAAAGGCGCCAGCTGGGCCACTGCACCTGAAATGGTTCACCCCAAGTATCGCAACTACTTTCAGCCTGAACGGCAGGACGTGTTGTCCGGATTCCGTACCTGCAAATAGGGTCACTGTCAGGATCTCCATTATTAATCGGAAAATCCGATTGATTCTATCGAAATAATCCGTTGGATCAATGTCCATTGGTGGAACACAATCCATCTTGTATTCAAGCAATTCGAAGAACAGGAGCCCACCATGACTTTTCAAACAATCACCCGAATTGCGGGATTGAACCGTATGGGTCAACCCGGTCTGGACACCGTGCGTGTGGCCCGCGCCGCAATGGGCGTGCTGATCGCCGGCTTTGGTGTGGCAGTAATCTCTTCGGAAGGTGCGCCACTTGTCTGGGCAGCCATTCAGCACATTCTCGCAACCCCCGCCCAGTTGCAGGCTGTGAAATTGTCCGCCATTGCTGGAGCAGCAACAGGCTTGGGCGGTTTGGCCCTTCTGGTCATGAAAAAAATTGACGACAACGGTTTGGGCCTGTTCATTGCAATCGCGGGCGGCATGATGGCCGCCGCTGCAGTCATCTCCCTGTTCCTCCCCGCCATTCAAACCGAGGGTGCCCTGATGCTGGCCCTGGTGTCTGCGGCAGCAGGCTATGGTGTCATGACCATTCTTGATCAAACCTTGCCCCACGAACACCCTGTAGCAGGCCATGAAATGGCGGGTGCAGAACGCACGCGCATGGCCTTGCTCATGACCATTGCCATTGCGCTTCACAACGTGCCCGAAGGTTTTGCCGTGGGTGCCAGTATGGGCAACATCAACGGTGCATCCGGCACGGCCTTGTCCATTGGCATGCAAAACATACCCGAGGGTTTGATCGTGGCCACTGCCTTGTGGAGTATCGGTATTCACAAAGCAGTCGCCGCGTCGGCTGCCTTGGCCACAGGATTGGTTGAACCGGTTGGCGCTGCAATTGGTGTGCTTGTGGCAGAGGCCTGGCCGATGGGCACCCCTGCTTCCATGGCTTTTGCCGCAGGGGCCATGGCCTTTGTGGTGTGCAATGAAATGATTCCGGAGAGCATCAAAATGACAGGAAAAATCAAGACCATTTACAGTGCAGGCATTTCAACCGTGCTCACCGCCATCGCATTGGCCTGGATGGGCGCCTGATTCCAGAAGACCAGATCCAGAACGGAACAGGGAGCATTTTAGGGGGTGGTGACCAACCCCGCCAAGCCGAAGAATACCAATCAACAGAAGCCCACCAGGTTTCCTTCTCAAGGAGAATTTCATGGCTGTTGATTTGCTCATTCGCGACGGCGAACCCCATTGGTATTTAAGCCCGGACATCTGGGTTGTTCCCGGCAACGACCCCGGCGGTTCGCCCGGTAGCCCGATGGCCGGGCAGCCTGCTTACCTGTGGGCCAAAGTGGCCAACAACGGCACCACACCCGCCAACGGCATACGAATTGACTTCTATTGGGCCAACCCGGCCCTGCAGGTCACGCGCAGCAACGCAACACTGGTGGGTTCTGCCTTCGCCGATGTACCGGCCGGTGGCGTGCAAGACGCCTTGTGTCTGGTGCCCTGGCTCCCCGTCATCGTCAACGGTGGCCATGAATGCCTGGTTGCCGTCGCAGACCATCCCGGGCACCCATTGCCCAACCCCCTGCCCGATGCGTTCAATCCCCCGATATACCCGCAAGTGGCCCAGAAAAACCTCACTGTGCTGAATGCCGCCATGCAGCGCGCATTCCTGTTCGCACTCACCGTATCTGCCTTACCGCGTGTTGACAAAGCAGTCACCGTGACGGCCGAACTGGGCGACAAGCTGGATGAAAAAACCCTGCTCAGCCTGGGGCTTCGCGGTTTAAAGCCTGCTCGAAAAGCGGCTGTGGAAGTTGGCCTAAGCTCCAGCCCACGCACCTTGTGCGAGAAAGACCCGGTGGGGGAAACCAAACTGGAAATGCGCATACCCAAGGGCACTTCAACCGGCCTGCACGTGGCCATTCGTGCGAAAAGCCTCGTAGCTGGCGAATACCAATTCATTCACATTGTTGAGCGTGCTGGCGATGAAGTACTGGGTGGACTCGGTTTCGTGCTGATAGGTCAGGCAACAACACACAAGGAGGCCCAGTCATGAGCGCCACACCCCTTCAGGTTTTAACCCGTCCATTTGCCATCGAACCCGTCACCAACATCATGCTGCCCGATGGCATTTTCGACAACGCCATTTATGACCTGCGCATCGCTTGCCACTACACCAACATGTCGGGTGCTGCGCTGACCAATGTCACCATTTACCTTGAAAGCACTGGCGACCCCGGCATTGTGCCGGTCGCAAAAACATTTCACTTCGCTTCCATTCCTGCAGGTGCCGCCGTGCTGGTCATGTGGGACGCCAATTTTAAAAATGCCACACCGGGCAAGCGCCTTGTCAGCTTTGTGGCCAAGGCCGATGGCTTCGATTCTCGCAGAACCATCCAGCAAATATTCGTATCCCAAACCCGATATGACCCGGTCACCAACAGTTACACCTGTAGCATTGAAGAAGGTGTTCTGACCATGTCAAACATCAGCGCCATTGTTCAAAATCCGAAGTGGGGTCGGGATGAAAAGGGCAATTGCGAGTGCCCACCCGACATGGGTCCCTGGATACCCACCGGCGCCACCCTGGCCTGGGTGCCCAACCCGGCGTACAGCGGCATGCACGCCGAGCTGCCATTTTCCGACCCTTGGTGGAAAGTGCTTGCCATCATCATCGCCGTCATCGCCGCCATTGTGGCTGCGGTTGCCGCCGCCAAAGGCGCTGGCACCGCTTCATTTGGCGTCAGTGGTACATTCGATGAAACCGAGCCCTCGGTCAATTGTTGCACGCCCGATGTCGATGCCGGCCCTAAGAAAGAATTCACCGTCGCCGGCGTGGCCTCGGCTGTGGCCACGGTGGCAATCGGCGTGGCGCTTTCCGATGAAGCAGATCCCTTCTGGCGTGGACAAGCCAATACCCTGCCTGCTGAGGATGAACTCACCGTGGGTGAAAAAGTGGTGGCCAAGTGGAAGCTGCCGGATGAGCCCAACGCCGGCAAGGCCTACACCGCCGACGTGGAATGGACTTACACTCGATTCACCACCGGTAAAACCTACGAATACTCCGTGCGGGAAACCCAAACCAACATCCATTTGTCTGATGGCGTGGAACTGGAAACACCCAACACCGTTGCGCTGGGCGAACCCCTGTGGGTACGTGCAAAATTCCATCGCACCGAGGGCAAATTGTTCAAGGGCACCGACCTGTATGCCTTTGCACTGTTCCGCGCACCCGATGGTTTTACCTTTGTAGTGCCGCTGACTGACGATGGTCTCGGTTTTGATCCAGGTGCCAATGATGGTGCGTATGCAGGTTCTTTGGACATCAAGGAAGCAATGCGGCAATTGTTGAGGCACCGTCATGAAGTGCGCGGGCTGTGGCGCATCTACGCCTTTGCACAAGACGTGAACCTGACCAAGCCAGGCACACCACCGGAAATTGCAGCCCAGCACATTGGCGGATTTTTTGTGGCCAGTGCGGTGTCGCTCACCTTCGACCCCACCTTGCCGTGCCCCATCACTGCGCAGGCAACAATCACTGTGGTTTAAACCCGCGTGTGAATATAAAGCTTTGCATCGACAAGGCTTTGTAGCGCACCTCTTCAGGCAGTGCCTCGACCATTGCCCCCTCGCCCGCTGCACCCAGTGCAAACGGCAAGGGCAGGTAATGGTCGTCATCGGGGTGGGCGCGGGCAAAGTGCGGTGCCTTATGCTCAGCTTGCGCAATGGCTTGCCTGTCGCCCGTACTTAATCTGGCTTTAACCCACTCTGTAAACTCAGTCAAATACTCGGGTGGAGTGGATTGTCCCTGTAGGGCACCCCTTAAATCCATGTCTTCGAAGTTGTGGGTCAGGCTGCCGCTGCCTACCACCACTGCTTTGTGCTTGCGCGCAAATTCACCCAACAACTCACCCACCTTCATTGCTGTTTGGCTGGTCCACTCCACCGGCATGCTCAATTGGAGCATCGGTGGCCCGCCGTTTGGAAACAGGTGAAGGTACGGCACCCAGGCACCATGATCAAATCCCTGTTGTGGCCGAAGCTCAACCGACATACCTTGCCCGCCCAAGGCTTCGACCAAATTTCCGGCCAATAGGGGGGCGCCTGCAATTTCGGGTTTCAATTCATACAAGGCCTTGGGAAAACCATGAAAATCATGCACAACCACCGGCGCGCTGTGGCTTGTTACCGCCAGCTTTGCACTTCGCCAGTGCGGGCTGAGTACAATCAAGGCCGATGTGCCTTGCACCACCAGTTTTTGGCCCACCTGCTCAAGGGCTTTTCCTGGCAGCCCGGGATCCATTGCATAAGTCGGTGCGCCATGGCTGATGAAGATTGAGTCAATAAAAGCGGTCATGTTGTAGTCGATTGTCAAAAGGCATGTCCACAGACTAACCGGACTATCTTTTCAAATCGAGGTAACTTTTTTGTACAACTCGTCGAAACTATCAGTACATGTCATGAAGTCCATGCATCATTGATCGGACACCTTCCCGGAAATACCAAGGAATTGAAATGAAAAAAATAATAATGCTGCTGATTGTGGCCGCTGTGGCGCTGGTTTTTGCCTTTGATCTGCACAGCCTGCTCACGCTGGAAAGCCTCAAAGGCAGCCTCGAACAATTCCGCGGTTTTCAGGCCGAGTCACCCTGGTTGGTCGGTGGCATATTTTTCGCCGCCTACGTAGTGGTCACCGCATTTTCCATTCCTGGCGCTGCTGTCATGACACTGGCTGCAGGCGCACTGTTCGGGCTTGTACAAGGCTTGGTGCTGGTGTCGTTTGCTTCCACCATTGGTGCCACACTGGCCTTCATTGGCGCGCGTTACCTGTTGCGTGATTCTGTTCAAGCCAAGTTCGGTAACCGCCTGAAAGCCATCAACGAGGGTGTGGAAAGGGAGGGCGCGTTTTACCTGTTCACCCTGCGTTTGGTACCCGTGTTTCCATTCTTCCTGATCAACTTGCTGATGGGCCTGACCCGCATGAAGGCATTCACCTTTTTCTGGGTCAGCCAACTGGGCATGCTGGCGGGCACGGTGGTGTATGTGAATGCAGGCACCGAGCTTGCGAAAATCGACAGCTTGTCTGGCATTCTTTCACCGGGCCTTGTGTTGTCTTTCGTGTTGCTGGGAGTTTTCCCGCTGGTCGCGAAGAAAATCATCGACAAAATCAAGGCGCGCAAGGTGTACGCGCAATGGACCAAGCCTGCGAAATTCGACCGCAACATGATCGTCATTGGTGCGGGTGCAGCGGGTTTGGTCAGTTCCTACATTGCCGCAGCTGTCAAAGCAAAGGTCACTTTGATTGAAGCCCACAAAATGGGCGGCGACTGCCTGAATTTCGGCTGCGTGCCTTCCAAGGCCTTGATCAAAAGTGCCAAGCTGGCCCACCAAATGCGCCACGCCGACCAATACGGTTTGCACGCAGCCACGCCCAGCTTCAGCTTCAAAGCGGTGATGGCCCGTGTGCACGACATCATCAAGGCCATTGAGCCGCACGACAGCGTGGAACGTTACACCGGCCTGGGCGTCGATGTGATTCAAGGTTACGCAACCATTGTGGATCCCTGGACGGTTGAAATCAAACACAACACCGGTGAAACCAGCCGCCTGACTGCCCGCAGCATCGTGATCGCCGCAGGCGCTTCACCCGTGGTGCCACCCCTGCCCGGCATTGAAACCAGTGGTTATTTGACCAGCGACACCCTGTGGGATGAATTTGCCAAGCGCGAGGAACTGCCCAAGCGGCTGGTTGTGCTGGGCGGCGGGCCAATCGGCAGCGAACTGGCACAGGCTTTCGCGCGCCTGGGTTCGCAGGTGACGCAGGTTGAATTGGGCGAGCGCATCATGGTGCGCGAAGACCCGGAAATTTCCGAAATGGCCATGGCCTCCATGCGGGCCGATGGCGTCAACATTTTGACGCAGCACAAAGCCATTCGCTTCGAGCGCCGCGGTGATCAAAAAGTATTGATTACAGAACACCAGGGCAAGCAGGTTGACATTGAATTTGACGATGTCATTTGCGCGGTGGGTCGCAAAGCCCGCCTCACCGGTTATGGTCTTGAAGCATTGGGCGTGGAAACCAACCGCACTGTGGTCACCAACGAATACCTTGAAACGCTGTATCCCAATATTTTTGCGGCAGGCGATGTAGCCGGCCCCTATCAATTCACACACGTGGCCGCTCACCAGGCCTGGTACGCCTCGGTGAATGCCCTGTTTGGTCACCTCAAGAAATTCAAGGTGGATTATTCCGTCATTCCCTGGGCGACTTTCACCGACCCTGAAGTGGCGCGCGTCGGCTTGAACGAGCAAGACGCCAAAGAGCAGGGTATCGCGTATGAAGTCACCCGCTACGGCATCGACGACCTGGACCGCGCCATTGCCGACAGCGACGCACACGGTGTGGTCAAGGTGCTCACCGTGCCCGGCAAAGACAAAATCCTGGGCGTCACCATTGCAGGCGTGCATGCAGGCGACCTGCTTGCCGAGTTCGTGTTGGCCATGAAACACGGTTTGGGCCTGAACAAGATTCTGGGCACCATACACACCTACCCCACGCTGGCCGAGGCCAACAAGTATGCGGCCGGGGAATGGAAGCGGGCGCATGCGCCAGAGAAGCTGCTGGTGTGGTTGGGCAAATACCATGCGTGGCGATTGGGGTAAATCGCAAGGGCGGCCCTCTTCGTGAATTGGGTGACTCGGCATGGCTTGCCCACTGCGTGAATTAGATTGGCCACTCGTCATGGCTTGCCTGCTTCCGCATGAAAACATCAAATCCCTTCTTGAACGAAGACTTTGCATTCACCTGAACCCGACAAAAGAGCTGGTCGGGTTCAGGTGTCGCCCTCGGCTTCACCTTCGGGCGAACATTCAAGCCTTGTTCAAGCGGGGCTGTTTTCTTCAAATGCGGAACTGGCAAAGCCATTGCCGAGTGGCCCGAACAACGCAGCGTCACTTGCCGCGTAGCCCAATCCAATGTTGCACCAGCTGTACCACCTTCACCAGTCGCGCTAGTTATCCCTCTTGAATCAGCCAGCCTTCCAGCGAAGACTCCGACTGACTTGGTCATCCAAGCCTCATCAGTGTGCGTGCGCCAGCCCTTATTGCAGCGCGTTGCTACGGCCTTGGTGAATCTCACGGACGCGGCGAGCCTCTCGGATGTGGTTGAGTTGGCTCGGCAGTGGATTTGTTTGCCTTGCACTTCAAGGAAACCGCCCCGTTTGAATCAGGCTCCAATGTTCGCCCTTTGGGCGACGCGCGGTTCCGACCATTTGTTTTGTCGGAACCGGGTGAATGCAGAGCCTGCTTCAAAAAGGGACAAGTGGTTTTCTGTGCAAGACAAACAAGCCCGTCGAGTCAACGGTTCAATCCGTCGAGTCAACACAAGCCCGTCCGGGCAGCAACACCTCCACTCGCGTTACAATAGGTCCTCAACGCAGCACCCCAGGAGCACACAATGACCACACCCAACACCCCTTACGATCTTGTTGTCATCGGCGGTGGTTCCGGCGGCGTCGCAAGCGCCCGTCGCGCAGCCAGTTACGGCGCCAAAGTCGCGCTGATAGAATCCAGTCGCCTGGGTGGTACCTGTGTCATTCGCGGTTGCGTGCCCAAAAAACTCATGATGTATGCCGCGCAGTTCGGTCAAACATTGCGCGAAGGTTTACAACCGGGCTGGCAGGTTACGCAGGCCGAATTTTCCATGGCGCAATGGCAAGAAGCCAAGGGCCGAGAAATTGACCGGCTCGAAGGCATTTACGCCCGCATGCTTGAGAACAGCGGTGTGGAAACCATTCGTGGCCACGGCACCATCCTCAGCGCGACCGAAGTACAGGTCGGCGACCGCGTTCTGTCTACCCAGCGCATTCTGATCGCCAGTGGCGCAGCCCCCAACCGCAGCGCGTTTGAAGGGCTGGAACTTGCAGCAACCTCCAACGAGCTGCTTGACCTTTCTACCTTGCCCAAGAAGGTCGGCGTCATTGGCGCCGGCTACATCGCACTTGAATTCGCCTGCATTTTGCGCGGCCTTGGTTCCGAGGTGTCTGTCTTCTATCGGGGCGACTTGCCACTGCGCGGTTTCGATGACGGCGTACGCAGCCGCCTGGTTTCCGCCATGGCCTTGCAAGGCATTCAACTGTTTCCGAAAACCGACTTCAAAACCCTGTCGCAGGCAGGTGAAGCGTTCGAATTGCACACCGCAGCGGGCAACCATCACTTTGATTTCGTGCTTAACGCCACAGGTCGAAGCCCCAACACGCAAGGCCTTGGTCTTGAAAACATCGGTGTGCGCACCGGCCCCAACGGTGAAATTGAAGTCAATCAATATAGCCAAACGGGCATCAAAGGTGTGTATGCGGTGGGCGATGTCACCAACCGCGTGAACCTGACACCCGTGGCCATTGCAGAGGGTCGCGCCCTGGCCGAGAACGAATTCAATGGCAAAAATCTCACCGTGGACCACACCAGCGTGGCCACAGCCACCTTCACTTCCCCGCCCATTGGCCGTGTTGGCTTGACTGAAGAACAGGCTGCGAAGCGTGGGCCCACGCGTGTTTATGAAACAGAATTCACACCCATGAAAACCAAGTTTTCAGGTGGTGAACAGAAGACCTACATGAAGTTGCTGGTGGATGACGCCACCGACCGCGTGGTGGGCATTCACATGCTGGGAGAAGACTCACCCGAGATGATCCAGCTGCTCGGCGTGTTGTACACCATGGGTGCCACCAAGGCCGATTTTGACAAAACAATTGCAGTTCACCCCAGCTCCGCAGAGGAGTGGGTGCTGCTGCGCGAATTGACCCGCAAGGTCGGATAACTTCAAGGCCTTGCACTCAACAGGCAAGGGCCTTTTTCTATTCACCCCATGAATAATGACAGGGTCTACCTCGTTCACCCCATGTGGTGATCTCGGTCAGGTTAGACCAATCGCCAACTTCAAAATCCGTTGTTAGAGTCCCGCATGGTTTTATCCAAGGGCCTTAGCGCAACGTGTCTTTTTCATCTGAATCATCGCCATCCAGGCTCGCCGCCACCTGCGAAACTGACACCCTTCCTGCGTGGGCCTATCCTCTCGAGCATGGTGAATGTGGCCCCAACCTGGAATACGACAACGCATTTCTTGAGTTGCAGCAAGCTGCGCTTGGCAAACCTGAAACGCAGTTCGAGCCCGCCACCCCGCCAGACTGGAATGCCGTAGAAACAGCCACTCTGTCGCTGCTTCAACAAAGCCGCGATCTTCGTCTGGTCTTGCTTTGGGCGCAATCCCAACTCCATCTGAAGGGTTTTTTCAGCCTGCCGCAAGGCTTGCACGCCATGGGCAATCTGCTGGAGCAGGCTTGGCCCACCCTGAACCCTCCCCTGGACGACAGTGATCCCTATGCGCGCTTGAACGCCGTGGAAGCGCTGGGGTACGGCGGCTCATTCTTTCAGTCTTTGCGCAATTGCGTGGTGGTCCGAAATCCCCGCATTGGCGAGCTTCGTCTGAAAGACTTTGAAGTGTTGACCGGCAATGCACCCGGTGTTGAATTGCACGTGGTGCGCGATCAGGTGGAGCAGTTCCTGCGCTCTCCGGAAGGCCAGCCTGATACCTTGCGTTTGCTTGTCACGCAGGGTCTGACCGGTCTAAAGCGTATTCATTTGGCGCTGGCGACCCATGTTGAACCGGAACGTCTTCCCCACTTGCTGGAAGTTCAGTCTCTCCTTGGGCACCTGTTGGCCTGCCTGCCATCCCCGCAAATGGAACCAAGTCAAAAACCGGTACCACCAAGCGATTTGTCGAATCAGGTTTCACTGGATCCAGTGTCTCCCGGCGTGGGTGCGCAGCATCTCGCCAAGGCCGTACAGGGAATCCAGTCGCGTGAACAGGCGCTGACCGCAATTGATCAGGTGTGCATTTACCTTGAACGTGCCGAACCCACCAACCCTGCTCAGCTTTTGTTAAAGCGTGCCCGCCGTTTGATCGACAAAAACTTCATGCAGTTGATGAAAGACCTCGCGCCAGAAGCCTTGGCCGAGGTGGCAAAAATCATGGGGGTCAATCCCGATTCTCTCGAGCAGGAAGATGCCTAAAGTCGCCCTGCGTTCAACCACTCTTACTTGCGAGTTAAATCAATGAGCGGACAAAAATTTGTAGGGCGCAACCGTGCACCACGCGTGCAGATCGAGTACGACGTCGAAGTGTATGGGTCACAGAAAAAAGTGCAGCTTCCCTTCGTCATGGGTGTGATGTCCGACCTCTCCGGCAAATCGGAAGTGCCCTTGGCGCCAGTGGCCGAACGTGATTTTCTGGAAGTCGATGTCGACAATTTCGACGCCCGCATGAAAAGCATCAAACCCCGCGTGGCCTTTCATGCCCCCAATCACCTCACCGGTGAAGGCAATGTCGCAGTCGACATCACGTTTGAATCCATGGACGACTTCAGCCCCGCAGCAATCGCACGCAAAGTCGAGCCCCTGCGCAAGCTTCTTGAGGCCCGCCAGCAATTGTCCAATTTGCTGACCTACATGGATGGAAAAACAGGTGCAGAAGAATTGCTGGCCAAGCTGCTGGCCGATCCAGCCTTGCTGAAAAGCCTGTCAGCCACCCAAAAGCCTGTTGAACCCACTCCTTCACAAGGTGAGTAATCATGTCTGAACAATTGCAAAACCGTGCGCTTGACGTACTCGAGCTGGAAGGCAGCGAACTGTCGGCCCTGCTGCAAAAAGAATTCAAGCCTAAAACCGACGAAGCGAAATCCGAAGTAGAGTCCGCTGTCTTGACGCTGGCCCGGCAAGCGCTGGATGGCGTTGAACTGATTGGCGACGATGTCGTGGATTCCATCGAACGAATGATCGCCGCCATCGATCAAAAGTTGTCTGTGCAAATCAATGAGATTATTCACCACGACGATTTCCAGCAAATCGAAAGCGCCTGGCGTGGTTTGAATTACCTGGTGAACAACACCGAAACTGACGAGTTCCTGAAAATACGTTTCATGAACGTGTCCAAGGTCGAGTTGGCAAAAACGCTGAAACGTTACAAGGGCGTGGCCTGGGACCAAAGCCCGGTGTTCAAGAAAATCTACGAACACGAGTATGGCCAGTTTGGCGGCGAGCCCTATGGTTGCCTCATTGGTGATTACTACTTCGACCATTCCCCGCCCGATGTGGAAATGCTCGGCGAACTCGCCAAGGTCAGCGCCTCGGCCCACGCGCCATTCCTGTCAGCCGTTTCACCGGCCACACTTCAAATGGATTCCTGGCAAGAGCTGGCCAACCCCCGCGACCTCACCAAGATTTTCTCCACCCCCGACTACGCTGCGTGGCGCAGCCTGCGCGACACCGACGACTCCAAGTACCTCGGCCTGACCATGCCCCGTTTTTTGGCGCGTCAGCCCTATGGCGCAAAAATCAACCCGGTCGAAGAGTTCGCGTTTGAAGAAGACACCGGCCTTGCAGACCACAGCCGTTACACCTGGGCCAACTCGGCCTATGCCATGGCAGTGAACATCAACCGTTCTTTCAAGGAGTTTGGCTGGTGCTCAAGAATTCGCGGTATTGAATCGGGCGGTGCGGTGCCCAATCTGCCCACGCACACCTTCCCCACCGATGACGGCGGCGTGGACATGAAGTGTCCCACCGAAATCGCAATCTCTGATCGCCGTGAAGCGGAACTCAGCAAAAGCGGCTTCCTGCCCCTGATTCACAAGAAGAACAGCGACCTGGCTGCTTTCATTGGCGCGCAGTCCCTGCACAAGCCGGCTGAATATGAAGACCCCGATGCCTCAGCCAATGCCAAGCTGGCTGCCCGCTTGCCTTATCTGTTTGCAACCTGCCGCTTTGCGCATTACCTCAAGTGCATCGTGCGCGACAAAGTCGGTTCATTCAAGGAACGAGCCGACATGCAGCGCTGGTTGCAAGACTGGATCATGCAGTACGTCGATGGAGATCCTGCCAATTCCTCCGAGGCAGTCAAGGCTTCCCGACCGCTGGCTGCTGCCGAAGTGGTGGTCGAAGAAATTGAAGGCAACCCCGGCATGTACGCATCCCGTTTCTATTTGCGCCCTCACTACCAGCTAGAGGGGCTAACCGTGTCTTTGCGTTTGGTCAGCAAGTTGCCATCCGCCAAAGCGTCTTAAAACTTCAATTTTTTAACCTAACAATTACAGAGGGAATCAAATGTCCGTAGACATGTTTTTGAAAATCAAGGGTGTGGATGGTGAGTCTGCCGATAGCGTGCATGCCAAGGAAATCGACATCGCCGCCTGGAGCTGGGGCATGTCCCAGTCAGGTACCACGCACGTGGGTCGCGGTGGTGGTGCAGGCAAGGTCAGTGTGCAAGACATCAGCTTCACAAAGTACATCGACAAGTCCACGCCCAACCTGATCAAAGCCTGTTGCAACGGCAAGCACTTCGATGAAGCCATTCTGACAGTGCGCAAGGCTGGCGAGAAGCCCTTGGAATACGTGGTGTTGACCATGAAAGACGTCATCATTTCCAACGTCAGCCAGGGCGGTTCAGGTGGTGAAGACCGTTTGACAGAAAACGTGACCTTGAACTTCGCTGAGTTCAGCTACGTGTATGTTCCACAGAAAAAAGACGGTGGACCAGACGGCAAGGTTGAGGCGACTTTCAACATTGCAACCAACTCCGAGAAATAATCGGAAAGCCAGGAAACACAATGTCCAAAGTTGATATGTTCCTGGCCCTGGATGGCTCCCGTCAGGGGGCCATCCAGGGGGAAAGTCAGGTTGCGGGTCATGCCGGTGAAATTGAAGTGCTGTCCTGGTCCTGGGGCATGTCGCAGCAAGTTCACTCAGCCTCTCAACTGGCCTCCAAGGCTTCAGTGCGAACGCTCAATGTCCAGAAGGCCATCGACAGCTCCAGCACCGCCATCATGAGTGCCTTGAAATCGGCCGAATTGCTGGGCAAGGTGGTCTTGACTTGCCGCGACCCAGGCGGTATTGCCACCATCGATTACCTGCGAATTACCTTGCGCAAGGCACGCATCTGCGACTATGAAATTTCCGGCGGCGGCAATGAAGGTCGGCAGGTTGTCGAGTCCTTTTCAATTGCCTTCAAGGAAATTGAAGTGGTGTACACCCCCAAGTCAGCAGCCAATTTGAAGTCAGGCGCCTGCACCTACATTGATGTCTATGAGTAAATCCCGAGATGCCTTGCAGCCCGCCTTGCTGGACCGTCTGCAGGACGACGAACCCACTCGTGTTGCGGAGTCGGCCAACAGCCGCTTCATCACCAAGGAAGCACTGCGCCACATGGTGCTCCGCGATCTCGAACAGCTATTGAACGCCACCCGAATTCTCGAGAGCAAACACCTGGAGCGTCATCCTGAATTGCATGGATCGGTGCTGGCTTACGGCATGCCTCCCGTGGCGGGAAAAATTGCATCGATGATCGACGTCAAGGATTTCGAGCGCACCGTTGAATCACTCATTCGCAATTTCGAGCCCCGAATTGATGGCAATTCACTGAAAGTGCAGGCGGAAACCCAGCAGGGCCTGATGCACCTGCACAACGTCATTGGTTTGCGCATTTCCGGTTTGCTGTGGGCGCAACCTTATCCCATCGAACTGATGCTTCGCACGGAAGTGGATCTTGAAACCGGCAAGGTAGCTTTGATGCCGCTTTCCGGTTTCTGAATCGCCCCCAACCGCTCAACACCATGGACCCGCGTCTTCTCCAGTTTTACACCCAGGAACTTGCGCATGTGCGCGACATGGGGGCTGAATTTGCAGCGCGTTTCCCCAAAATAGCCTCGCGTTTGGCCATGGATGCCACCGAGGTTCAAGACCCCTACGTTGAACGCCTGCTCGAGGGTTTTGCTTTTCTCACCGCGCGCGTGCAACTTCGCCTGCACGAAGAATTTCCCCGCTTCACCGAGCAATTGCTGAACCGGATCAGTGTCAATTTTCTGGCACCCGTGCCTGCCATGGGTGTCGTACAACTCAAACCCAATCTGGGCGATGTGGCGCTTAAAAAAGGCGTTTCTGTCCCTGCGGGTACTGTGCTGCAAAGTCAGGTGGCCAAGGGTGTTCACACGCCGTGCAAATTCCGCACAGGCCATGCCCTGACCCTGTGGCCACTTGAAATTCAGGCTGTGGAACATGGTCCGTTCCGGGGTACTCCACCGAAGGTACCAGGCAAAGGTGTGGTTCGTTCCGCCCTGCACATTCACATTCAAACCACCACGCAGTCGGCTTTGTCGCAGTTGCCGGTCGACACGCTCGACTTTCATGTCAGCTGTGGCGACGAATATGCTTTCCCCCTATTCGAACGAGCCTGTTATGCCACTGCTGTTGTGGCCATTCGGCCCACGGGGCAATCCGCCTGGCGTTTCTTGCCGGCGGGGGCAGTGCAGGCCATGGGCATGAGTGACGAAGAGGCCCTGCTGCCTGCCGATGCGCGGCAATTCAGCGGCACCCGTTTGCTTCAGGAATTTTTTGCCTTTCCCCAGCGCTTTCTGTTTTTTCAAGTGCGTGGCTTGAAGTCACATTTGGCCAGTTTTCAGCAACAGTCCTTTGAATTGGCGCTGTGTTTCACGGACAGCAACCTTGAAATGGATCGGGTGGTGGATCAGGATTCACTGGCCCTGAATTGCACGCCGGTTGTGAACCTGTTTGAACACGCTTGCGACCGCGTGTTGCTGGATGAACGCCTGCATGAAATGCATGTTCAGCCCAACAGAAGCCGCCCACAGGATTTCGAGGTACACAGCGTGCTGGGCGTGCAGGGACATGGTCAACACAAGTTGTTGTCAGTGCCCGCTTTGTATTCCAACGGTGGTGTGCATGGTCTTGATACGCCGCATTATGTGCTCAGGCGCACGCCCACACTGGTTTCTGAAAAACAGGCGCGCGAGGGCGGGCGTTCCTCTTATTCCGGCACGGATGTCTATCTCGGCTTGACACAATCAACTGGTGAATTGATCGCCGGTCATGGACTTCAACAACTGGCAGTTCGCGCCCTGTGCACCAACCGGGACCTGCCCTTGCTGATGCCTGTGGGCAAAGGCCCCACTGATCTGGTGTGGCCTGGCAATTTGCCTTTGCAGTCCATTCGATTCCTGCGGGGGCCAAGTCGACCCAAAGCACCCGTGAAAACCGCGCAAACCTGTTGGCAGTTGATCGAACATTTGTCGTTGAACTATCTCGGTCTGATCGATCCCGCTAGCTCCGAGCAACAGGGCGGTGCTGCCGCGATTACCCAGTTGCTTGGTTTGCACGCTGCCCCGGCACAGCCTGCCCAGCAGCACATTGTTCGTGCAGTGCAAAGCGTTCATTCCCAGGTGGCAGTGTCCCGCATTGTGCGCCAGGGCAAGCCAGCCGTGGTGCGTGGCTTGCAGGTTACCTTGACCCTCGACGAACTTGCGCTGCAGGGCTTGGGAGTGGCGGTTTTGGGCAGCGTGTTGGCCCGCTACCTGGCTGCGCACGTGTCAGTCAATTCGTTCGTGCAAACGCGCATTCGCAGTGTGCACTCGGGTGCCGTGCTGGATTTTCCGGCATGGTCCGGAAATCGGCCTTTGCTGTAACCGGAATTCAGGCCAATGAGCAAAACGCGTCCGCCCGCACCGAATTTTTTTGCATTGCTGCGCCACATTGAAGATGCACACCCGGGCAGGCCGATGCTGGGTACTTCACTTCGTCTGCGGGATGACCCCCTTCGTTTGGGCCAACACCCCCACCTGGATTTCGCCACGCAAGATTTTCAGCGAGAGGAAACCCTACAATCGCCCCGCCTGGGTGCGGTGCCCAAGTTCTATGTTCAGAACTTCGGTTTGCTCGGGCCCAACGGTGCCTTGCCTTTGCATTACACCGAGCATGCCTACACGCGTGTGCACCAGTGGAATGACCGCACCTTTTCAGAATTTCTGGATGTGTTTCACCACCGCACCTATCTGCTGTTTTACCGGGCCTGGGCACAGGCGCAACCCCACATTGCCTATCACCGTCCCCTTCACAACCCGTTTGCCCACCGTTTGAACAGCCTGGTCGGGCATGGTGCGCAAACCAGCTGGGGCCGGGAGGTTTTGCCCACCCATTTTCGGGCTGGGCTGGCGGGGCATTTCACACGGCGAACCAAAACCCGGGAAGGGCTGGCGTGTGCCTTGTCGGCCTGCACCGGGCAGGCAGTTGAAGTACAGCCTTTTGTTGCCCAATGGCTGCAACTTGTCCCGAAAGCTGGCTTAGGCCTGCTGGGCCAAGGGGCAATGCTGGGTAGCCGCGTGTGGTGCGCACAAAGCAAAATCACCGTGCACATCGGCCCCATGCCGTATGCAAGCTACCTGCGTTTGCTGCCCAAAACCACTGGCCGTGCGCAACTTGTTCAGGCCACCCATGCTTACCTGGGGCTTGAGTTTGATTGCGAATTCAGATTGTTGATCAAGCCCGAACAAATTCCGCCAGCGCGTTTGAATGGCTCGTCGCAGTTGGGTCGCACCACCTGGCTTGGCAGCCCGCAGGGCCAACTTCGTCGCAATGCTCCCGCCATGGTGCGAGTCAAATGCCCCGCCATTCCCAACCCTTCCACTTTGTCTCGGAGTACCGCATGAGCAACATCAGCCGTGTTTCCCTGTTTGCAACATTGAACCCCATCGCATTCAAATCGGTTGAGGGGGCCACTGTGTTGTGCAAACTCCGCGGGAATGCGGTTGTGGAACTGGTGCACTGGGTTGCCCAGATCCTGCAACAGGACGACAGCGACTGGCATCACATTCTTCGCCATTTTGAACTGGATGCAGGCGCTGTGCTGGCCGACGTTCAACGCGCGCTGGAACGGCAGCCTGGTGGTGCACAGGGTATTTCAGACCTTTCCGAGTCGATTACCAATGCCGTGGAACGGGCGTGGGTGTACGCCTCGCTGATGTTCGGTGCACAGAAGGTGCGTACCGGGCACGTACTGCTGGCGGTGTTGAAAACCGATTTTCTGTTGCAGGAACTTCTCCGCATTTCACCCCGTTTCCGGCAAATCCCTGAAAACCTGCTTGGCGACCGGTTTGCGAAAATGGTCGAGAACTCCCCGGAGCAGGCTTTGCAACACAGCGTACTCCCTGAAAACGCAGTGCCCGGTGAAGCCAGTGGTGCCATGCCCGCTGCGCAGCTGGGTGGTGAGGAAGCCTTGAAGCGTTACACAGTGGACCTGACCGAGAAGGCGAGAAAGGGAGAAATCGACCCCGTCACTGGTCGGGGCCTGGAAGTACGTCAGATCGTGGATATTTTGCTGCGCCGCCGCCAGAACAACCCGCTGATCACCGGTGAAGCTGGTGTGGGTAAAACCGCGGTGGTCGAAGGTTTTGCCCTGCAGGTGGTGGCCGGTGACGTGCCGCCCGCCTTGAAGAATGTGCGCATTCTGACACTGGACCTCGGCTTGCTTCAGGCCGGTGCCTCCATGAAGGGTGAGTTCGAACAGCGCCTGCGCCAAGTGATTGACGAAATACAGTCCAGTGAACAAAGCACGATACTTTTCATTGACGAAGTGCACACGCTGGTGGGGGCCGGGGGCAACCAGGGCACTGGCGACGCAGCCAACCTGCTGAAGCCTGCCCTGGCCCGGGGCAGCTTGCGCACCATTGGTGCCACCACCTGGGCTGAATACAAAAAGTACATTGAAAAAGACCCTGCGCTGACACGCCGCTTTCAGGTGGTGCAGGTGGGTGAACCATCGGAAACCCAAGGCATTGACATGTTGCGTGGCCTGGCTGGGGCCATGCAGGCCCACCACCGGGTGTGGTTGCTCGACGAGGCGGTGCAGGCCGCCGTGCGCCTGTCACACCGCTATATTCCCGCCCGCCAGTTGCCCGACAAGGCCATCAGCCTGTTGGACACTGCCTGTGCGCGTGTGGCAGTTTCACAGCACGCCACACCCCCTTCGATTGAATGCCTCCAGAAACAGCTGGATGCCTTGGGCACTGAGCGTGAGGCCATTGAGAAAGAAACTGCCTTTGGCCGTGAACATTCGCAAAGGCGAGATGAGATTGCGCAAATGACTCAACAGTTGGGTGACCAGCTTGAACAGCTTCAAACCCAGTGGGCGCAGGAAAAACGTCTGCTGGATTCGTTGCTGACCTTGCGGCAACAGGTACAGGCCAGTAGGCAGGCGCAGGTCGAACCCGATCCCGTACCGGAATTCAATGCGGAATTGAATACGCAAGCCGCTTGTGCCGACCAACAGGCTGTATTTGAACAACTTAAAGCACTGGAATTCGAGATCAAGACGCTGCAAGGCGAGTCCCCCATGATTCACCCCCAAGTGGATGCCCAGTGCGTGGCTGCCGTGGTGGCAGACTGGACCGGGATTCCGGTGGGCCGAATGGTGCGCAATGAAATCGAAAACGTGCTGAATCTGCCTGAAGCCTTGGGCAGCCGCATCATCGGGCAAACCCATGCACTGGACACAATTGCCCGCAGAATCCAGACCAACCGCGCAGGTCTCGATGACCCCAACAAGCCCGTGGGTGTGTTCATGCTCGCGGGAACATCGGGCGTGGGTAAAACCGAAACTGCCCTGGCCCTGGCGGAAAACCTGTACGGTGGCGAGCACAATGTGATCACCATCAACATGAGCGAATATCAGGAAGCGCACACGGTGTCATCCCTGAAAGGCGCGCCACCCGGTTATGTGGGCTATGGCGAAGGTGGCGTATTGACCGAGGCCGTTCGCCGAAAACCCTACAGCGTGGTGCTGCTGGACGAAGTTGAAAAAGCCCACCCCGATGTGCATGAGCTGTTTTTCCAGGTGTTTGACAAAGGCTGGATGGAAGACGGTGAAGGGCGTCGAATCGATTTTCGCAACACCCTGATTTTACTGACCACCAATGTGGGTACTTCAGTGCTGATGTCGCTGTGCAAAACCGGCTTGCAAACTGGGCAGTACCCTGCATCCGAGGAACTTGTTCAGGCCTTGCGTGCACCCATGCTGCAAGTGTTCCCACCCGCCTTGCTGGGTCGTCTGGAAGTGGTGCCGTACTACCCGCTGTCAAGCGACATGCTGGCCAGCATTGTGCGCTTGCAACTGGCTCGAATCGAGCAGCGCATTTCCAGCGCCCACAAAATCAGGGTGACCATTGCACCGTCTGTAATTGAACGCATTGTGGCGCGCTGCAACGAAGCTGATTCCGGCGGGCGAATGGTGGGGGCCATTCTTAGCAATACCGTGTTGCCCACCATCAGCCGTCACATTCTTCAGGCCACGCTGGAAGGCAAACCGGTGACCCAATTGAGCATTGACACCGATGGCCATGAATTCACCTACTGTTACGTGTAATACAGAAGCGCGCACACTGGCGCGCGAACCCTTGTACACACCATTAAACACGCCCGGGTACAACTTGCAGTCACCGGGCAGGCGCACTGTGCTGCGCAATGCCTTGTCGTTGTGGCTTGGTGCTGCGGGCGCATTCACAGCGCCCTTGAGCATCCCTGTGTCTGCCGGCGTGGCTCACGCTGGCAATGCGACTACACCCAATACAACCGCACCCCCTGCAACTGTACCTAACGCCGGCCGCCTTGCGCTGTTGATTGGCAACGGCGACTACCCGGTTCCCCATGATTTGCCGCCCATTGCCAAAAATGTGATGGACCTGGGCGAGGCACTGGCTTTTCGGGGGTTTGATGTAACCCAGGCCATGAATCTGGATGAAAGCAGCTTGCAAGCCACCGTGACTGAGTTCGTAAAAAGGGTGGCGGCCGCACCCGGCGATACGGTCACCCTGTTTTACTATGCCGGCCATGGTTTGCAGGTGGATTCGAACAATTTGTTGCTGGGTTCCGGTTCCAACCCCACAGCACCCCGCAAGGACTTGATTGCCCGTTCGCTGGTGTTGCAGCAAAAACTGCTTGCGGCTTTGCCACCCAGGCCGCAAGCCTTGAACATCACTGTCATTGACGCTTGCCGAACCGATTTGCGCAATGCCTTGGGCGATGGCGAAGGCCTGAACCAGGTGGAAGCGCCCTTGGGCAGCCTGGTGTGTTTTTC
Source organism: Limnobacter thiooxidans (assembly GCF_036323495.1). Classification (NCBI taxonomy): domain Bacteria; kingdom Pseudomonadati; phylum Pseudomonadota; class Betaproteobacteria; order Burkholderiales; family Burkholderiaceae; genus Limnobacter; species Limnobacter thiooxidans. The sequence continues at coordinate 148,243 of NZ_AP028947.1, forward strand.
AACCGGGGCGGGGCGACCTGCCGTGTCGCCAGCAAGTGCAGACCAAAACACCTTTTACACGGCCGCCCTGGTGCGCTTGCTGCGCGAGGCCGCAGGTCAGGTCACCTTCAATGACCTGTTTCAACTGGTCAAAACCGAAGTACAGCACACCATGTTGAACCACCCGCTGGCCGCTATTCGCCAGTTGGCCCAGAACCCCTTCATTGCGGACAACACCCGTGTTCAAGTGCCATTGTCCTGGGGTGGGTCGAATGATCAAGGCAAAGCGGAACAGCCCTTGCCGCCTGCCGAGCAAGCGGCATGGGAAACCATTCAAAACACGGATTGGCCCGTGGATTTGCTCAGACTTTGCAACGCGTTTTTGGCCACTTACCCCGATAGCGCACAAGCTCAAACAGTTGGGTTGTTGCTGGCGGGCGCCAAAGAGGCCTTGCGGATTTTGCGAAGCAAAGAGGTCAAGCTGTTCAAGACCAGTTTTGTAATTCCACCACCTGTTTCCCAGGCAAGTTCCGAACAGCTGCCGCATAGCCAACGGACAGAGTTGATGCGCGCTGCGCGTGGTGACAAAGATGCGGCGGCCCGCATTGCCCGTCTTCACCGTGCCCTTGAAACGGAGCAAGGCTTGTTGCGCTATGTTGGCTGGTTGCAGTATGCCAGCGGCTTGGGTAATGGAATTGCCAGTTACGAGTTGGCCTTGTATTACCGTGAAGCTGCCCAGCCACTGCTGGCTGCACAGGCTGAAGCGCGCGCACGCCAGTTGGGGTATTCGCCGCCACGCGCCTTGGGCCATGAACGCAAGTAAAGTCCAGTTGACAGTTATTCAAACTTTTCAAATGGCGGGGGTTTCCTCCTTTTCTTGAGGCTTTGCTGAAGTCAGGAACGCGGCACACTGGTAGCAAGTGAAAAAGGAACCTGAGAATGATTCGCCCTGTGTCCTCTGCGATACCCCCTTTGTTGACCCATGTGTTTGCTCGTTTATTAGCCTGTCTGCTGGCCACTGGCCTGTTGACGGCCTGCAACCCGCGCACCCAACTGAATGAAGACAACCTGCTGAAAGGCGCGCGGGCCGAGACCTTTATTTTGAGCCACGGCGCGTTTTGCGCCCGCTTGCCCACCGTTGAAGCGATTGACCAATACTCACGCGATTTGATTCCCGCCAACAGTGTGGTGGCGCGTGATGTGAAAGCTTGGGACCTGTCAGGTTTGCTGGACATTCTTCAGACCCGTGATGGCCGTTGGGTGATCATGCCCTCGACGGGCCTGAAAAAGCTGGATGGTGTTCATTTTCGGCAGGGCCCTCAGGGCGAGAATGAAGCCCTGTGCTTTGGTCGCCTGTGGGTTGAGCGCACGGTGGATTTTGCAGAAAACAAGCCGTTTGGTTTGAGTGATGCGGTGTCCGCCCGGTTTGAAGCGAATTTGAAAGACGCCCACATGCTGCACCATTTCAGGAACCTGAAGGTGGAGTCGTTCGACCCCAGCGTATTCACCTTGAGCACAGGCACTGCGGTGGCCGGTACCCTTCAACCCTCATTCGTGATTGAAATGGCGCTTCGCCCCACCCACACTGGCTGGTACCTGGCCAAAAACGGCGTTCAGTAGTGAGGCGAGTTGTGGGGCTATTGTTGCACTGACTGCTTTACTGTCCAGGCAATGCCTTCAGAATGGCCTCACCCAGCGTTTTGGTGGTGCCTTTGCCTTTTAAGTCTCCGGTCAGTACATCGAGGTCACCACTTTCCAGCACTTTTTCAATCGCAGCCAGAATGCTGTCGTGTGCCTGCTGGTAGCTGGCCTGACGACCTTGTGCAATCACCTTGGGGCTGTTGCCTAGAAATTCGATCATCAGTGCCGCTGACCAGATCATCGCGATTGGGTTGGCAATGCCCTTGCCTGCGATGTCGGGAGCTGAACCATGCACAGGTTCAAACAGTGACGGAAATGTGCGATCGGGGTTCAGGTTGGCCGAGGGAGCCAAGCCAATGGTGCCTGTGCAGGCAGGCCCAAGGTCGCTAAGAATGTCGCCAAACAGATTGCTGGCCACCACCACGTCAAACCGTTCGGGCTGCATGACAAAGCGCGCAGCCAGAATGTCCACGTGCTGCTTGTCGTAACTCACTTCCGGATAGCCTAGGGCCATGTTGTCCACCCGCTCGTCCCAGTAGGGCATGCTGATGGCAATGCCGTTGCTTTTGGTGGCGGCGGTCAGTTTTTTGCGGGGGCGGTTGTTGGCCATTTCAAACGCAAATTTCAATACCCGGTCCACACCGTGGCGGGTGAAGACACTTTCCTGCAGCACGATTTCACGGTCGGTGCCTTCAAACATGCGACCACCCACGGCGGAATATTCGCCTTCGGTGTTTTCACGCACCACCACGAAGTCGATGTCGCCCGGCTTTTTGTTGGCCAATGGGCAGGGTGCGCCTGGCAGTAGTTTCACCGGGCGCAGGTTCACATACTGATCAAATTCGCGGCGGTAACGCAGCAGGGAGCCCCACAGTGAAATGTGATCTGGTACCAAGTCGGGCATGCCCACGGCACCGAACAAAATCGCTTCGCAGGCCTCAAGTTGGGGCTTCCAGTCCTCGGGCATCATGGTGCCGTGTTTCAGGTAATAGTTGCAGTGTGCCCAGTCTTTGTGATGCAGGTCCAACTGAATGCCATGGGTTCTTTCAGCCCATGCCAGGACCTTCAACGCTTCTGGCATAATTTCCTGACCGATGCCGTCGCCGGGAATGATCGCGATGGAATGTTTCACAGCTTGCCCTTGTTCGAGTTCAGTTGAAGTCCGAAAGGCTACCTGAGCCAAGGGATGTCAACCAGTGTGGGAATCCCCGAGAGGGTACAAGCCACACGACGCACGGAGTTAATTTGAGTCGCAGTAAAAACAGAAACCCCGAGCCCGCCAAGACGCCCAACGGCAAAACCGACTTTTCAGCGCACGGTGCCAAGGTTCGCATCGACAAGTGGCTGTGGGCGGCGCGATTTTTCAAGACCCGTTCGTTGGCCACCGAAGTGGTGGATGGTGGCAAGGTGAAATGCAATGATGAGCGTGTGAAGCCCGCTTACGGTGTGCAGGTGGGAGATGTGCTGACTGTACCGGTGGGTTGGGACGACATGGTACTGGTGGTGAAAGGTCTGGGTGACAAGCGCGGCAGTGCGGCCATTGCCCAAGGCCTGTACGAAGAAACCATGGAGAGTGCCAAAAAGCGGGCCGAGCGCGCGGCCAATCGCAAGCTCATGAAAGACCCTGCCCTGGAAATCAAGGCGCGACCCACCAAGCGGGACCGCCGCGTGATGGACGATTACAAGTGGGGCGATGAGTGAGCAAGTACAAACAAAAGCCGGCCTGTGTTGTTCAGTACCGGCTTTGCTGGTTTCAGTAAGACCTTTGGGAACTGCGCTGGTATGTAACCCGCTTCTAGACTTTTTCAGCCAATGACTTTTCAATCAGCGCATGCAAGGCGGCAAAGTCGGGTTCGCCCACATAGGTTTTGATGATCTTGCCCTTGCGGTCAATCACATAGGTGGTGGGCGTAATTTTGACATCGTCAAAGGCCTTGGCGATGCTGCCAGAAACATCAAGAGCCACGTCAAAAGGCAATTGCCGGGTGTCAGCGAAATTCACCACGTAGTCGGGTCGATCGTAGCTCATGGCCACGGCAATGGTTCGGAACCCCTGTTCCTTGAACTTGTTGTGGGTATCGACAATTGCGGGCATTTCTTTCACGCAAGTGGTACAACTGGTTGCCCAGAAGTTCACCAACATCACTTGCCCTTGATAATCGGCAGGCGTGATGGTTTGACCTTTGATCGTGGTGTAGTCCACTTGCGGTGCTTTGTCGCCCCCGCAGGCCGCCAGCAGGCTGACCAAAGCGAGGGTTGAAAACAGGGAAAGAAATTTTTTCATAGCCAATTAATGTGTGATATCAACGGGGTCCGTTCTCGACCGGGGCAGTTCCGTTGTTTGGAGAGGCCGAAAGGCGGGAAAGTTCAGCCTCGGAAATCATTTCCATGACTTTCACCACTTTGACCACGCCGGGAACTCCGGCAGCTATCGACGCTGCGCGATTGGCCTCTCGCTCGGTGACCAGCCCCATGAGGTAAACCACACCTGCTTCGGTGGTGACCTTGAAGGAATTGGCGAAAATGTCTTGTGCATCCAGCAGCGATGCTTTCACTTTGCCGGTGATGAATGCGTCGTTGGAGCGTGCTGACAGTGAGCTGATGAAGCCACCCACTTGAATGTCGTTGACGATCAGTCGGATATTGGGGAGCGTTGCAACACGGGCTTCAACCTTGTTGCGGGTGGCTTCGTCCGGGGCTTCACCGGTCAACAAAATCTGGCGGTTGTATACAGTGGCATTCACATGGACATTGTCACCAAAGTTTTCGCGGATTGCGCTTTCGGTCTTGAGCTGCAATGAACGGTCTTCAACCTGCGTACCCACGGTGCGGCGATCGGCTGCAGCCAGTGAACCTGCGGTAATGCCTGCCATGGCACCCACGAAGCAGCCGCCGAGCAGCGGTGCTGCAAGGGAAGCAACCAACACGGCACTGATTGCAGAGTTCCGGGTGCGGGCAAAAAACAGGGGCTTAAGACTCATTTTCTTCTTCTCCAAGTAAACTCAGGTCGATGCCATCGCAAATGCAATGGATCGCCAACAAATGTATTTCCTGAATTCGGGCTGTGCGGTTGTGTGGAACACAAATATGCACGTCGCCTTCTTTCAGTTGCTGGGTCATTTGACCACCGCCTTTGCCAGTTAGTGCCACGATATTCATGTCGCGTGCATGGGCGGCTTCAATGGCCAGCTGTACGTTTTTCGAGTTGCCGCTGGTGGATATGGCCAGCAACACATCGCCCGGTTGCCCAATGGCAGCAACCTGCTTTGAAAACACTTCGTGAAAACTGTAGTCGTTTCCGATGGCGGTCAGTGCCGAGGTGTCGGTGGCCAGCGAAATGGCAGCCAGGCCAGGGCGTTCACGTTCAAAGCGCCCAACCAGTTCAGCTGCAAAGTGCTGGCAGTCAGCAGCGGATCCACCATTGCCGCAGGCCAAAACCTTGTTGCCACCGGTTAGTGCGTTCACCATCAGCTCAATGGCTTCGGCGATGGGGCCTGCCAGTTCTTCGGTGGCGGCTTGTTTGGCGGCAATGCTTTCGTCAAATTGTTGGGTAACGCGTGTAATCATGTCCATGGCGACAGGCCTTCGGGCGGTTATCGAGTCTTCCATTATAGGTGACCCGATTGCGGGCGATTTACCTACCACAGCGGTTTGATTCCGCTTTAGTGGATGTTTGGTGGGTGTTTAGTTGCTGATTTGCCACGCATTTTGTATCCACCGCGGTGCTCTGTCGCTTTCCAATGCAACCACATCAAAACGCAGATGAGTGAATTTGCGTTGACCCTGCTGTACCCACCACAGCTTTGCACAGCGTGTTACACGGCTTTGTTTGTGGGTTGAAACACTTTCAAGCGCACTGCCGTGAAGGCTTTTGCTGCGCTGTCGAACTTCCACCACCACGGCGGTATCGCCGTGTGCCATGATCAGATCGAGTTCGCCGCAGCGGCACCGGTGATTTTGTGCAATCAGCACAAGCCCCTTTGATTCCAACAGGCGAAGTGCCCGTGTTTCTGCTTCCCTGCCTTGGGCCTGTATGGCGAGTTTGTATTCATTCGGGCTTGATGGCGGGGTGAGCTGGGTTTCTTTGGGCGCTGCCCAAGGAATTTTGGGTTTTCGTGTTCGGGATTTGCTGGGGGTCCAAGGAATGCCGGACAATTCAGGAACTTTGGATTTGGGTGTGAATGCCATGCAGAAAGCCGGTGAAGTGGAAATGGTGAAGGGTGTCTTGAATTCTGACGCAAAGGATGAAACCCGGCGAGAACCTTCACTCTATGTGGTGGCAACGCCCATCGGCAATATGGGTGACCTAAGCCTGCGTGCGCGCGCTGTGCTTGAGCAGGTGGATCGAATTGCTGCGGAAGACACCCGAAACACAGCCCGCATGCTGGACGCCTTGGGCATTAAAAAACCCTTGATGGCGCACCATGCCCACAACGAGCAGGACAGTGCCGAGGGCATTCTGGCCTGCCTGCAGCGGGGTGAATCCGTGGGCTTGGTCAGCGACGCGGGAACACCTGCTGTTTCCGACCCTGGCGCAGTGGTGGTTCGCCGTGTAGCGCAGGCTGGTTTCAAGGTGGTGCCCGTACCCGGTGCCAGCAGTGTACTGGCGGTGGTGGCAGCCAGTGGTTTGGTGGAAGGCCCTTTCACCTTCCGGGGGTTTTTGCCCGCGAAGGGCAAGGGGCGTGTGGATGCCCTGAAAAGCTGGCTAGCCTGTGCCGAGCCCCAGGTTGTTTTTGAAGCGCCGCACCGGGTGATGCAACTGGTGGATGACCTGGAGGCCGCGGGTGCAGGCGACCGCGCCATGTGCGCGGGGCGAGAGTTGACCAAGCAGTTCGAGACGTTTTACCGGGGTTTGGGCGCCAGTGTTTTTGAACAGATTCGCAACGACCCAAATGCCGAGCGGGGCGAATGGGCCTGGGTGATCGCGGGTTCTTCCTTATCTGCAGCGGATGCTGATTCCGCCCAGGCCAGTGCGGACCTGGACACCTGGCTTGTGTTGCTGCTGGCGGAGCTGCCTTTGAAAACCGCAGTGGCGGTGGTGGTGAAGGCCACTGGCTTGGCCAAGAACACGGTGTATGACAGAGCGCTGGCGCTGAAAGGCTGAACTGTGCCTGTTTGACGCGGCTTGCTGATTCTGTATCGGCTGCTTCAGTCTTCCCCGTGGTCTCTAAAGCCTCCCCAGCGTGGCTTGCCCGATCCCGCACGAAAAACCGCTGCTCCCTTTTTGAACGAAGGCTTTGCATTCACATCACCCCGACAAAACACACAGTCGGGTTGATGTGTCGCGCAACGCGCGAGCATTGAAGCCTTGTTTAAGCGGGGCGGTTTTTCTGAATGTGCGGAACAGGCAAGTCCCCTGCCGGGAAGGCCGGAAGCCCGCCGGTAAATGCGATCAGCACGCCGCAGACTAACCACCTGACGAGCGCCAAGTCACGCCAGCTCTCCGCGAGTTTTGCAACCCCGCATGATTGCTCTCATCTGCTGGATGCGTCGCCGACCGGTTTCAGCCCATTCAGCAGCGAGGTTTCAGTCGCCCGCCATTCAAGAAAACCTGCCCGTTTGAATTCACATGCAACGTTCGGCCGAAAGCCGACAACCCACTCGACCATCTGTTTTGTCGAGTGGGTTGAGTCAATGTGAATTTCAAAAAGGGCTCAAAAGGTTTTCAGGCGGGCGATTGGAACTCGCGCTGAGTGAGCTTGAAAACCAGTAGGCGATTCAAAACCCGCCCCGAGTGGGCGTAAAAAAAGCACGCTGACATCAATCAACGTGCTTGATTTCATCGCTGGCAAATACGAAGAATCAGTCCCCGTACATGCGCTGCTTCAATTCCCGGCGCTGCTGCGCTTCCAGTGACAGCGTGGCGGTTGGGCGGGCCAGCAGGCGTGGCACACCAATCGGGTCGCCAGTTTCTTCGCACCAGCCGTAGTCACCCGCATCAATTTTCTGCAAAGACTGTTGCACTTTCTTCAGCAGTTTGCGTTCACGGTCGCGTGTGCGAAGTTCAAGTGCATGCTCTTCTTCGATGGTTGCGCGGTCGGCGGGGTCAGGAACAACCACGGTTTCACGCAGGTGTTCTGTGGTTTCTCCTGCGTTGGCCAGGAGTTCTTTTTCCATGTCCTGCAAACGCTGGCGAAAAAAGGCAAGCTGCACCTCGTTCATGTAATCGTCTTCTTTCATCGCGAGCAATTGCTTCTCGGTGATGAGGGGCGTCTTTTCAGTGGTCATAAGCACAGCCTCGTGTTCTTTGGTTTTTATTGACTATATACCAGTATATCTGCTATCGGGCTAAACAAAGCTCTAACCCTTGGGTGATAAATTCCTTGGGGAGTTTACGCCCAATAAACACAATTTTACTTTCTTTTTTCTCGCTGGGTTCCCATTTTCTGCCCCAGTCCAGGCCCATGAGCATGTGCACACCTTGAAAAAGCGCGCGTCGGTCGCTGGCCTTGATATTCAAAATACCTTTGTAACGCAGCATGTCGGGGCCGTAAACCTGGGTCACGGAGCCCATGAATTCTTCAAATTTCTGCCCGTCAAAAGCCTTGGTGCTTTTGAACACGAAGCTTTGAATTTCATCGTTGTGGGTGTGTTTGTCTTCGTCCAAAAAATCGGGCGCAATGTCCAGGATCGAATTCAGGTTGAAGCCGCGCACGTCCAGCAATTTGTCGATTGGTGCCACGCCAAACTCGGAAATCATCATTTCGGCGCGGGCATTCATCTTAACCAGGCGACGTTTCAACGCGGTGACATCGTCTTCGGTGCACAGGTCGGTCTTGGACAGCAGAATGCGGTCTGCAAAACCCACCTGCTGCTGAATTTCACGGTGCTCGTCCAGTTGCTGCATGCCGTGTTTGGCATCCACCACGGTAATGACCGCGTCAAGGATGAAGCTTTCAGCCACCAGGTCATCCACGAAAAAGGTCTGCGCCACGGGGCCAGGGTCGGCCATGCCAGTGGTTTCAATGACTACGCGGTCGAACTTGATGGTGCCGGCCAAGCGTTTTGCTGCCATTTCGCCAAGAATGCGCACCAGGTCGCCACGAACGGTGCAGCACAGGCAGCCGTTGTTCATTTCAACAATGTTTTCCTGGTCGTTTTGCATCAGCAGGTCGTTGTCGACACCCTCTTCACCGAACTCGTTTTCAATCACGGCGATTTTCATGCCGTGGTTTTCCTTGAGGATGCGGTTCAGCAGGGTGGTTTTACCGCTGCCCAGAAAGCCTGTAAGGATGGTGACGGGAATCATGTTGTGGGCGGGCTTGTTCATGGGCTTTGTTTGCTGCAAAAATTGGGTCGATTGAGGATATGGGGTTGCCAGGGCAAATTTAAAGGGGTATTGGGCAAATTAAACCGCTTGAAAGGTCCACAGGCCTTCCACATTGCTGCGTTTCACCACGCCTTTGTACCACAGGTAATGCAGGTGGGCGATGGCTTCGCCCATCGCAAAGCTCATTTGGTGGCCATCCATTTCGCGCCTGAACAGCACGCTGATGGCTTGCCGGGCGGTCAGTGATTTTTCCTTCATTGCGTCTAGCAGTTCACTCAAGCGGTGTTCGTGGTGGCGCAGCAATTGGGCACAGCGGTCGTGAACGCCTTTGAAAGGCACGCCGTGTGAGGGCAGAACAGTCAGTGTGTTGGGCAGTCGGGCCATGTCTTGCACTGATTTCAGGAACAGCGCCAACGGGTTGCCCTCGGGCTCGATACCGTACACGCTGACATTGGTTGAAATGGTGGGCAGCAGCATGTCGCCGCTGATCATGAGGTCAAGGCTTTCACACACCAGGCTGATGTGTTCCGGGCTGTGCCCAAAACCTGCGAGGCAACGCCATGCGTGGCCACCAATGTCAATGTGGTCGCCGTGTTGAATGCGCTGGTAGTTCAAGGGTGGCTCGGGCACCAGGCGGGAGAACATGCCGCCACGGGCTTCCAGGGTTTCGTCTGCTTTTTTCTCGTTGACCAGGCCGTGGCTGGCCATGAAGTTGGCCAGGGTGTTGCCGTCAAAGCCGGGCAGGTTGGCGCACAGGCCCCGCGCCATGAAATATTCGCCTGTTGACATGTGCACATGCACGCCGTGGCGACGGGCCAGCGGGCCGGCCATGCCGATGTGGTCCGGGTGGGCGTGGGTGCAGATGATTCGCCCCAAAGGCTTGCGCACAAACAGGGTTTGTTCGATTTCTTCCCACATGGCTGCCACGTCGGGCAGGCCTGCACCGCAGTCAACCAGGGTGTACTGGTTTTCTTCCTCGATCAGCCACACATTGATGTGGTCAAGTGCAAAAGGCAGGGGCAGACGCAGCCAAAGCACCCCGGGTGCCACGGGGGTTGGCTGGCCCAGGACGGGCGGTTCAAACAGGCGTTCAATTCCCATGGCGATGAATCATGTGCTTGTGGACAGGCGATCATGGTAAGTGTTTCGCAGCGCGGCAAGAGCGCTTTGTGACTGAAATGTCGGTGAATTGTGGCTTTTGGTGATGTTTGGCGTCTCCTTGCTTGTGCAGACCGAAGTAGTTATTGAACCCTTTCGTTTTCAATTGGTACCCAGGTGTCCATTTAACCACCGGGGCTTTTTGTGAAAATCGGCCTGTCACTGTGTGACCGTAGTGCGTCTACAAACGCATCCGGTGGAGAATCTTCTTACTCTGCATCCCGGCCCATGGAGGCCATCAAGCAGATTCTTAGGTGTATTGCCAATACCTTGAAACAGGCTTTCAACACCTCAAGAGTAGATAGCGGTTCAAAAAGTGCTCCCGCTTTGGTAGACGAAGAGCCCTGGAACCCTCAAGAGGCTCGGTATGACTTGGATTGCCTGAAAATTCCGAAATCCCGAATTGCGCCCAAGGCAGAATCTACGCCTCACCCTTCAAGCCGCGCCGTTTGCCCGCGCCCCTTGCCCAAGCCCGTGGAGTTGCAACAACTCAACATGCCCGCAAACCCGGAGGACAATTTTCCGAATGTATTTCCCTTCGGCGTGAATTACAACCTGGCCAAGGTGCCTGTCGCGAGTCGTCTTGGTATCTCCATTGAAACGGACCAGGCGCTCAGGAGCGAACTCCGTAATTCGATCCTGAGTCGCCAGGGCATATTCGAATGGGCCAGGCAGGGGGGTAAGGGGTTGCGCAGCCAACTGGAAAGCGGGCTGATCGCCAGTCAATCGGTGTCGCTGGGCCATGGGGTTGTGGTCCACGGCCTGGAAGGTTTGAAAACCAGGAATGGCGTTCAGCATTACCAGATTTTGGTGAGTGCGCCTGCACAGGACGTGGAAGGGGAAGTCGATACATTTGTGGTGCCTGTGACGGAATTGCAGGTTCCTAACGGCAAGGTGATTGAGAAGGACTGGTTGAGGCGATCGGCAAGAGCTTTGCAGTTTCATTTGTCCAAGGTGGACCCGCCTTATCAGGACAGTGTGGAAACCCCTCTTGTTTTGAGCAGTGGCTGCAATCGGCTGGCTGACCTGCATGTCCTGCAGACCGAGGTGTCGTCCCGCATACAGGCGGGGCTTGTCCAAAGCCAGAACGAACTGACCCAAACCTTGAGGCAACTGGCCCCAGAATTTCTGCCCAACAATTCGGGCGAAGCCCCGTGGCAGTTGGGGCCGGTTTTGCAGCGGCAATTGATCATAAGGCAGTCAAATGAAGGGGAAATACAGCAAGGCCCATTGGCAAGCAAACGGCATTTTGTCAGAGGCACGGAGCCTACGCCTTTACCTGATGCATCGCAGGTGTCCGCTACTGCGCCCGCCGCCGCGCCAACGATATTGCTTGATCCCGAACCCGAACCTGTATTTGTGCGTGTGCCCCCTGTTTCCAATCTGGACTCTCCAAGGGAGTTGACTTTGGTTGGCAAAGCACCGCCGTACCGGCCCATTGAAGGGCGTGCATTCCGGCAGATTGGGCACGACAACCACTGTGGAATTGCCGCGATTAACGGCTTTTTCCAGACCCCGGTCATTAGCCCAGCCAAAGCTGTTAATCACATTCTGGACCATGATGAATCATTCTCGTCAGTGAGAAACCTGGCTCAATCACGTCTTCCAGGCTTGTATCACCCCAACCTGGTTGCTGCCATTCGTGAAGGAAAAGGCATAGTCATGCGGCGCAACGACTTTGTAGATGTAAATAACCAACTGGACAACTATGAGGATCATCAGGTCCTTTTTGAAAACACATCCCCCGCCGAGCAATGGGATTCGGTGTGCAATTACAAATATCCCGGTCTCCCGAAACCCGATGAAGTGGAAATTACACCAGACCTGTGGTTGTCTGTGGCCAAAGGTATGCACGTGGATCGTCTGGAAAGCATGGTCAACCAATTCTTGAGAACCAAGGGCAACAGCCGAGACTGGTCCGCTTATCCTGACCGTGTAACGCGGTACTCGGTGGGCGACGGTTACGCAGACAATCGAGCTGAGTTAGAGGAAAGTATTAAAGACCTGATCCAAAAACGGGAAGGCGACCAAGCGGGCAATACCCGGTTTCCCATGATCTGCATGATCAGTGGTCATTACTTTGCTGTGGCCAGAGCAGAAAACGGCGACTGGGTGAAGCTTGACAGCAACGGAACGAACTTCACGGGTATACAACCATCATCCCGATTTGCCAAAAAAGAGGAGCTTGAACAGGCCTTGATCGGTGCTGGGGTGATCCACGTGATTTGCGAACCATTGCCGCTTCCCAAACAACCCGATTCTGAGGCTGAACGTCGCTGAGTTGGATCAATGTGAGGCATTATTCTGGAAACCAAAATTTTCGGAGACAGCCATGTTGAATTTGCCCGGACTTCAGTTCGATCTTGGAGAAGACATCGACGCTTTGCGCGATGCAGTACAAACCTTTGCCCAGGCTGAAATTGCCCCGTTGGCGGCAGAAATGGACAAAACAGACCAATTTCCCATGCATTTGTGGCGAAAAATGGGTGACATGGGCCTGCTGGGCTTAACCGTGGAAGAGGAGTTGGGTGGCAGCGGCATGGGCTACCTCGCCCACATTGTGGCCATGGAGGAAATTTCCCGCGCCAGTGCATCTGTGGCCTTGAGCTACGGTGCGCATTCCAACCTGTGCGTGAACCAGATCCGCAACAATGGCAACGACTGGCAGCGCAAACAGTTCCTGCCCAAACTGATTTCAGGCGAGCACATTGGTGCCTTGGCCATGAGCGAACCCAATGCTGGTTCAGACGTTGTCAGCATGCAATTGCGGGCTGACAAAAAGGGCGACAAGTATGTGCTGAACGGCAACAAAATGTGGATCACCAACGGCCCCGATGCCGATGTGCTGGTGGTCTATGCCAAAACTGACCTGGCGGCCGGGCCCCGTGGCATCACAGCTTTCCTGATCGAAAAAGGGTTCAAGGGTTTTTCAATCGCCCAGAAACTGGACAAGCTGGGCATGCGGGGCAGCCACACTGGTGAGCTGGTGTTTGAAGATTGCGAAGTGCCTGAAACCCACGTGTTAGGGAATGTGGGTCGGGGTGTGAATGTGCTGATGAGCGGGCTCGACTTTGAACGCGCTGTGTTGTCGGGCGGCCCACTGGGCATCATGGCAGCGGCCATGGATGTGGTGGTGCCCTATGTGCATGACCGCAAGCAGTTTGGCCAAAGCATTGGCGAATTCCAGTTGATTCAGGGCAAGCTGGCCGACATGTATTCCACCATGATGGCTACCCGCGCTTATGTTTACCAGGTAGGCAAAGCCTGCGACAAGGCCACGCCCGAAACACTTCGCAGCCTGCGCAAGGATTGCGCCGGCGCAATTCTGTATGCGGCTGAAAAAGCCACCTGGATGGCGGGCGAGTCCATTCAGATTCTGGGCGGTAACGGTTACATCAACGAATACCCCTGTGGCCGCTTGTGGCGCGACGCCAAGCTCTATGAAATTGGCGCAGGAACCAGCGAAATTCGCCGCATGCTGATTGGCCGCGAGCTGTTTTCAGAAACCCTGTAGGTGTGTTCTGCAGGGGCAGGCAGGCATTGACATACCAAGGAACCCAGGATGCTTGACGACCACCCAAGTGTCCTGTGAATAACCGAGGTATGTAATGACAATGATTGGTCAGCTTTTTGGTGCGTGTTGTGGACGTTCGGGCGGAGAGTCAAATCCTGATGCGGTATCCCGAGTGTCGGTGCACGCACCACATCCTGGTATCAATGCAATGGGCCGAAGTGTGCAAAACACCCCGCCAATGACGCCTTCAGCGTTCAGCCATGCTGTGCGACGCAGTGCACCGACCTTGATTCAGGAAATGGTGAGAATTTCTGCGGAGCAGCGGGAGCCCGCCTACACGCAGTTTTTGGGTTTCCAGTTAAGTAGACCTGCTTTTGAAGAGGAGCCACAAAGCCCCCAGTTTTCGGACGAGGCAACAAGCATGTCGATTGATGAGCCAGAGCCTGAGCCTCTGAGCCCGCTGTTCGTGAATCTTCCTCGCATTAGAACTTCCCTGAAACCCGCTCTTGACGAAAGCCCGGCGCTGTATGAACCAGGCTGCTCTTATTCGGCGGATCAATTGATTGGATTTGCTCGCCCGGGTCGCTGCGAATCCAAACACCGCATGGCCTTGGCGAGTAACCTGGCTGAGCGCCTGAATAGCCCTGAGCACAGCCATCCGCTGCGCTTTGAGTTGTCTGCTGCACTGGCGCACACGCTTGAGGAGGGCCAAACCGTGAATTATGCCAATGCCAAGAGGGGCGACAGCTTTTTCGCCAGCATGGCGATTGATCTGTATTTGAGTGACTGCGGCCTGGCGAACCTGGCTTTTGTCAAAAAGAAGTTCATTGCCGTGTTGTCTCATTGGGTGAACGACATTGCCCCCGACCGGCAGGAGTTTTCGATTCAGGGGGCTTCGGTCAAGCGCAGCCTGATAAAAATCTGGATTCAGGAATTGAAAAACCCGTCCTCCAAATTCTCGTTACGAACCGAGCAAGAGGCCATTTGGTCTAAACAGCGCCTGAACATTGCCCGCAGTATGGATCGCGTGATGCGCGGTCAGGATGGAAGCCGTCAACAGTCTGTGCACAGTGATGGCGTGGTGGAAGCAGGCAACGAGGTTTTGAATTTGATGAGCCAAAAACTCCAAGGGAGGGAATTGCCCAGTTTGGAGGAGGTGCTGTCTGATGTGAAATGGCATTCGATGGAACGCAGCGACCGACAGGACATTCATCTCGGGATTGGGCATGTGTGTAGCCACGATGCGGTTTCTATCGGTGCGTCGTCAACCAATAGATTAAGCCCAGGTCTGGCGCTTCGAACCCTGGCTGGCTACATTCAACATCACGACAATCCGGATGTGGCGGCAAACTTGCGGGATGCCTCCATGTTGCAATTGGCAGAGATTGGCAGGGAAAGACCGTGTTTCAGTGGCTGTGTACAGCGGATGCTGGACATTCCAAACGGCATTGACCCCGCTGTCAGTGCAATCCCCGTTGATCAGCAAATCAAACAGGATGTCGTTGAGCTGGCCGCGCGGGTTCAAAACGAGATGAGCACTTTGTTTGACGGCACCGAGCTGGAAGATATGGATGCGCTGGAAGGCGTGGATGAAGCGGTACTTGCGCAAATCAAGGTGGATCTGTTCAAGCAGGTCGCGAACACGGAATTGGGGTTTGTGCGCGGAATTCCTCAGAGCCAGTTCATGAAGGAAGTGGACAGAATGTCACCCGGATTCACACGGTAATTTCAAGGTTTGGGATTTTTTCGGGCAGAAACAAAGGGGATCTCGTAGAATTAAAGGCTAACTATTTGGAGTGAAGCCAGTTTATGAGCAGCCAGCCCCTGGACCTGAAAACCCTCGAAGAAGACCTTGGTGAACTTAGCGAAACCAGCCATTTGAGCGAGGACGAAGAGCGTGAGCTGTCCAAAAAAGTGGCGTCTGACCTGTTGGCTGGTTTTGACAAGCACTACCGCTTGTTTCGCTATTGCGCGCAGCAAACCAAGAAGCTGTTTGAAGAAGGCGATTGGCATTTGATCCAGCAACTGGCGCGCGACCGGATTGATTTTTACGATGAGCGTGTGAAGGAGGCCGTGGACCTGTTGCGGCGCAATTATGGTTCGCTGCTGATGTCGGAATCGGTCTGGGCGAAAATCAAGACCCGGTTTGTGACCTATCTGGTGGACCACAAGCAGCCCGAGCTGGCGGAAACTTTCTTCAATTCCGCAGTGACCAAGATTCTTCACCGCGACTATTATCACAATCGGTTTTTGTTTGTTCGCCCGGCTGTCAGCACCGATTATGTGGAAAGCGACCCCCCTTCCTACCGCAGTTACTACCCGGCCAATCCAAAAAGCGGTGGACTGAGAACCACGCTGAGAAGCCTGATTGCCGATTTTTCGTTGAATGCAGAATTTGTGGACCTGGAGCGTGACCTGCGCTACGTGGTGCATGCAGCGCGGCAACTGATGCCCCGGCCCATCAAGGTGGACCCGGATTGCCAAATTCAAGTGCTGTCCAGCCTGTTTTTCCGCAACAAGGGCGCCTACATCATTGGCAAGTTCATCAATGCCAACATGCCCCAGCCCTTCGCCATTCCAATTTTGCGGGATTCTTCCGGCAAGTTGTACCTGGACACGGTGTTGTTCAACGTCCAGCAAATTGCGACCCTGTTCAGTTTCACGCGGGCTTACTTTCTGGTGGACATGGAAACGCCCGGTGCCTATGTGCAGTTTCTGCGTACCTTGTTGCCCAACAAGCCCAAGGCCGAGATGTACACCATGCTGGGTTTGCAAAAGCAGGGTAAAACGATGTTTTACCGTGACTTTCTGCACCATTTGAAACACTCGCACGATGAGTTTATCGTGGCTCCCGGTATCAAGGGTTTGGTGATGGCGGTGTTTACCTTGCCGTCTTACCCGTATGTGTTCAAGTTGATCAAGGACAAAATTGCGCCTTCCAAGGAAATCGACTGTGCCGGGGTCATGCGCAAATACCAATTGGTGAAAGAGCACGACCGGGTTGGCCGAATGGCCGACACCTGGGAATACAGCCACGTGGGTTTGCCGTTGAACCGTTTCTCTCAGGAGTTGATCGAGCACCTGAAGGACACGTGTGAAAGCTCGCTGTCTTTCGAAGACGACACGGTGGTGATCAAGCATGTTTACATTGAACGGCGGATGACCCCGTTGAATATTTACCTGCAGCAGGGAACCGATGCGGAAGTGGAACATGGCATTACGGAGTATGGCAACGCCATCAAGCAGTTGGCCGCAGCCAATATTTTCCCAGGCGACATGCTGTTCAAGAACTTCGGTGTGACCCGTTTGGGCCGTGTGGTGTTCTACGACTACGATGAAATTGAATACATGACGGATTGCAACTTCCGCCGCATTCCGGAAGCGCCCAACCCAGAGGCTGAAATGTCATCCGAGCCTTGGTACACCGTGGGGCCGAAGGATGTATTCCCGGAGGAGTTCGGGCACTTCCTGCTGGGTGACCGGCGGGTACGCAAGGCGTTTCTGAGCCGGCATCGGGATTTGCTGGAATATGAGTTCTGGCAAGAGCGAAAAGACCGGATTGGCAAAGGGCACATCGAGGATATCTTCCCCTATTCCGAGGCGATACGCTTTACCAACCGGTTCATCAGGAAAACCTGAACTGCACCACTGGTTATAACAAAATTACAATTTAATTGTTGTGCCTCATAACCCTTGGTTCTAAACTGCTTCGGCTTTTGGCTTACCCAAGTTGGGAGAGCCTAACCTGAAGTTTGTTTGAAACCCGGCAACATGAACACACTAAAACTCAGCCTGGCCACTTTGTTGGCCCTGTCTTTTACAGCAGCGCACGCCACCAATGGTTATTTCTCGCATGGTTATGGCACCAAGTCCAAGGGTCGCGGGGGCGTTTCCCTGGCCATTTCGGATGACACCATGGCGGGTGCAACCAACCCGGCCTTGTTTGCCGATTTGAACAATCGGATTGATGCGGGCTTCGACGCTTTTGTACCCAGGCGTGGTGCAGAGCGTACCAATGGCCCGTTGGGGCAGTTTAATTTTAACGAGCGCAGCGACCGCAACCTGTTCATCATTCCTGACTTCGGGATGAGTAAAAAACTCAGTCAAAAACTGACTGTGGGCGTAACTGTGTACGGCAACGGTGGCTTGAATACGGATTACCAGGAAGGGGACAGCACGGCCTGTGTGAACAACCTGCCGACGGCGCGTGGTAACCCGTTTTGTGGCCAGGGGTCAGCGGGCGTGAACCTGGAGCAGTTGGTGATTGCACCCACGCTGGCCTACCGTTTGAATGAAAACCACGCATTCGGATTTTCACCCCTGTTTGTTTATCAGCGTTTTTACGCGGAAGGGCTGCAGCTGTTCGGCACGCTGGGTTACAGCAGCGACGCCAACCGCTTGACCAACGAGGGCACCAGCACCAGCAATGGGCGTGGTTACCGGGTGGGGTACTTCGGCACCTTTGGCAGTTTGCAGGTGGGGGCAGCCTATTCGCCCCGTGTGGACATGAACAAGTTTGATGAATACGCGGGGCTGTTTGCCGGGCAAGGTGATTTCGACATTCCTACGAATTACGGTGTGGGGGTTTCGTGGCGCCCCACCCGCAAGTTGATGCTTGCCGCCGATGTGACCAAGATCAAGTTCAGTGAAGTGCCGGCGGTGGGCAATTCCAGCCGGACTGCCGCCCCGTTGTGCAACTGCCTGGGCGATGAAAATGGACCAGGCTTTGGCTGGCGTGACGTGACAGTGAAAAAGTTGGGCCTGGAGTACCAAGCAACCCGAAACTTGTTGCTGCGGGCGGGTTACAACAAGGGTGACAACCCGGTTACTGAAGAGAATGTGACATTCAACATTCTTGCGCCGGGTGTGGTCACCAAGCATTACACCTTGGGAGCCACTTATCGTTTGAGTGAGGCCACCGAAATTTCCGGGCACTACATGCGTGCACCAACCGTGCGGGTTCGCGGGGAATCGGCTTTGCCGTTGCCCGGTTTGCGCGAGTCGATTGATATGGAACAGGAATCGCTGAGCGTGTCGGTGGGATTCAACTACTGAGCCCCTCCGTTCTGCATTCTGAAAACTCGCCTCGGGTTCATGGCTTGCTCAGCGTGCCTTGCTCATTTCGCACTGAAAACCGCTGATCCCTTCTTGAACGAAGGCTTTGCATTCACATGAATCCGACAATAAAGACGGTCGGATTCATGTGTCGCGCAACGCGCGAGCATTCAAGCCTTGTTCAAAACGGGCGGTTTTCCTGAATGTGCGAGATGAGCAAGCGCACTGCCAGGAAAGCTCTGACGCAGCGGGTTCATGCGGACAGCGCCAACCTATCACAGTCGCGTCCACTCGTGCGCGATGTATCACCGACAGGTTTCAGCCCAATCGGCAGCGAAGTTCCGATCGTTTCGCCATTCAAGAAAACCTGCCCGATTGACCCGGTACGCTGCGTGGGCCCGAAGGGCGCCACCGAAATCGGCCATCTGTTTTGCCGATTTCGGTGAGCAGTGTGACGTGGTCAAAACGGGATCAACAGGTTTTCAGGCGAACGATTGTAATTCGCGCCGAGTGGGCATTCAAACCAGCCAGTGAGCGGTTCGCGCCGAGTGAGCCTGATGCCGAATGGGCTCAACGCCGAGTCGGTAGCATCAACTCGCTCGCCGCAATTTTCTCTGGCTGAAACTTGTTCACCGGCACATCAAGTTCATAGCCAATCGCAACGCCACACAGCAGCTTGTATTGCTTTGGAATGTCGAAGTGCTTGTCCAGCGGCGAGCGGAACAGGCCCAGTGCGCCTTGCGCGCAGGTACCCAAGCCTTCATTGGTGGCAGCCAGCATCAGGCTTTGCAGAAAAATACCTGCATCCAATGCACTGTAAATACCTACCCCTTCGTGGACAAACACAAACGCAGCGGCTGGGGCACCAAACAGGCGGAAGTTCTCGGCCATGGCTTGGTCGCGGGCCTTCAGATCGTTACGCGCCACACCCAATACACCGTACAGGCCCTTGCCACATTCCACCCGGCGGGCTTGAAGGTCTTTGGGGTAGTTCACAACCGGCTTCACATCCCCGTCTGGAATGCCCTTGTTGCGGGTAATCAATCCCTTGATCTGGGCCAGCTTGCCGCCGCGTTGCAATTTGATGGTTTCCTGAAAACGCGCATACAGTTCGGTACGCAGACTTTCCAGCACATCGCCCGTGGCCACAGCAATTCTGTAGGGGTGTGTGTTTGACCAACTTGGTGACAGTGCAGCCTGTTGAAGTAGCCGTTCCAGCACGTCTTCGGGCACAGGCGTGGGTGCAAAGGCACGAACGCTGTGGCGGTTTTTCAATGTGTCAAGAAATTCCATTTTCCCTTGCTCTGTGTAATAGTTAGCCCAGTTTAGAGTATTTATTACTAGCCAACAGACCCGGCTCGCCACTATTCTCTCAACTGACAATACAAAAAGTCACATAAGGGGACAACACAATGAACAATCCACACGTAGACGTAATGATTATTGGTGCCGGTCTGTCGGGCATCGGTGCAGCATGCCATATCAAGCAGAATTGCAAGGGCAAGTCGATCCGCATTCTGGAGCGTCGCAAAGCGATTGGCGGCACATGGGACTTGTTCCGTTACCCCGGCATCCGTTCCGATTCCGATATGTTCACTTTGGGTTACAGCTTCAAGCCCTGGAAGGGCGAGAAAGTGCTGGCCAACGGCCAGGAAATCCGCGAGTACGTGACTGAAGCCGCCAAGGAACACAATGTCACCAAGGACATCGAGTTTGGCTTCAAGGTCACCAGCGCCAACTGGGATTCCTCTGCCAACCAGTGGACCGTTGAAGGTATTGCCGAAGAAACCGGTGAAAAGCAGGTGTACACCAGCAACTTCCTGTTGGGCTGTACTGGTTATTACAACTACGACAAGGGCTACAGCCCCGAGTTTCCCGGTCTTAAGAATTTCAAGGGGCAGGTGATTCACCCCCAGCAGTGGCCTGAAAACCTGGACTACGCAGGCAAGCGTGTGGTGGTAATTGGCAGTGGCGCGACCGCCATTACCTTGGTGCCTGCCATGGCCGATAAGGCCGAGCATGTGACCATGCTCCAGCGTTCACCCACTTACATTGCGTCCATCCCGTCGGTTGACCCTGTTTCGGTGGTGTTGAAGAAGTTCATGCCCGACACCTGGGTGTACAACATCGGCCGTGCACGCAACATTGGTTTGCAGCGCCTGATTTTCAAGCTGAGCAAGGAGCGCCCGAAAGCCATCAAGCGCCTGCTGCTGAGTGCAACCCGTGTGCGCATGGGCAAAGACTTCGACATGAAGCACTTCACGCCGAGCTACAACCCATGGGATCAACGCCTGTGCGTGGTACCCGATGGCGATTTGTTCAAGGTGCTGAAAAAAGGCAAGGCCGACATCGTGACCGACCACATTGATACCTTTATCGACAAGGGCATCAAGCTGAAAAGTGGCCAGGTGCTTGAGGCGGACATCATTGTGACCGCGACTGGCCTGGACTTGCAGATTCTGGGTGGCATGGGCGTCACCGTGGATGGCAACGAGCTGAATGTGGGCGAAGTCATGAGCTACAAAGGCGTCATGATGAGCAGCATCCCCAACTTTGCCATGGTGTTTGGTTACACCAATGCGTCCTGGACCTTGAAAGCCGACTTGGCTGCCGAATTCGTTTGCCGCGTGATCAACCACATGGACAAGAACGGATACAGCCGCGTAGTGCCCAATGCCGAAGGTGTTCAGGCAGACGACACGCCAATGTTCGACCTGGAAGCAGGTTACATGAAGCGTGCTGCTGACCGCTTGCCCAAGCAGGGGCCAGAAGCGCCGTGGACCGTGGTCAACAACTACCTGGCTGACCGCCCCGTGTTGAAAAAAGGCAAACTTGAAGATGGTGTTCTGGAATTTGCGAAAGCAGGTTCAGGCACTGCCAAGAAAACTTCAAGCCGCAAGGCACCTGCAAAACAGGCAGCTTGATCAGGAAAATGAAGCTGAATAATCAGATCGAATAGTTCATCGGAAGATTCAGGCATTCACATCAACAGCCGGTTGCTGAGCAACCGGCTGTTGTTTTATGAAGCGCTAGAAGTTTCCAGATCAAAAGTTTCTGTCCACTTCCCTGATTTGCCGGTCGTCTACCTCCACCCAGCCCTTTGACTGATTAAGCTCTATTTTGATCCAGCTTTCTGTTTCAGGTGGATTCAACAGTTGCCAAGGGTTTCCCGAGTCTGTGGGGCAATCTCTGCTCTCATTAACGGTCTGTTTAATTTTTATCAGGCAGTTGCCTTCTGACATCCACATTAACAGGGTCGGCTGATCCGTCGCGGTAAGGGTTCTCTCGACCCAAGCAATGGATTCGTCGTAATACATTTCCTTGGTCAACTTTTGAATTGCGCCAAAATTTCTGGTTTGAACTGAAAGATCGCCTGAAATCTGGATTTCTCCTGTCTTGATGACCTTGGTGACGACATCATCAAACGGCAGCACCTGTTCTCCCGAAATGGATTCGGTGCCCACAAGCGAAGACTCCCTATTGGGTAAGTCCAGCAACTTGATTTGAGTCCCCGTGATTTTGTATTCCGGTTTGCCCTCTCCAAGAAAGTTTTCGTACACAAATGACGGTGCCACAGCAGGACGTTCAACTGAGCATGCGCCAGTGGCCAGCAAAACCATTGTTTTGAGCAGAACGCGCACAGTTACTTTACCTTTGCAGTTGGAGGAGCAAGCAAAATACCGGGGTGATAAATCTGTGATCCTTTGAATTTGGTTAGAGCATGATTGCGGTTGTTGTGTGAATAAGAGCAATGAACCCAGCCCGAATGCGGTGAGTTTGGCAAAAAGTGCTCAAGAATCAATTGATCGAAGATCAGGTTGGTTTTTATCCACATTGCTACTTCATGAACAGTATGGCCCTGCACCCGAAAATCAACAGCTTCTCCACGGGAATGTTGGGAGTTGTTGGAGCCTCCTACTGCTTTGTTCACCGCCGGGCTTCTATAGCCGCTGTGAATTGTCACCTTTTGTTCAAAATGTTTGCGCACAGGCTCCAGAATGTGTTCTGCCACTTTACGCAAATTGGCGATTACACTGTTGTCTTGAGGGATGTTTGAAACACCACTATTTGTTTTGGTGAGATCTTCAAGATTGAAATGAACTGAAATACAGTTGGGCAACTTTCCGTCGCAATAGTGTTTAGTTTGCATTGGAGGCAATGGCGTGGAAAATGATGAAGTCGAAGGTTAACAAGGTCGTCTTTAGACACCAAACATTACCCCACCCTGATTAATCCCTCTCCACCTAAAACCCGCTTCGGTATCCCAAGCGGTTCAAGCCCCGCGCAGCGCGTATCGCTCTTTCACCGCGAAAAGGCACGGCCTGTTCCACCATCTCGACCGAAAACTGGCCGCCCAAGGGCGAGTCAAAGCGTCCACTGTCAAATCCGCTATTCAGACCACGGGTGGCGCGCTGGGCACGTGCAGTGCGAAATTCGGCTACCTGTTCCTTATCCACTTCGAAATTGCCGCCCAGCGGTGTTTCAAGCGTGCTGGTGTCAAAGCTGTCCAGGCTGCGGTTCAGGCCCAGCAGGTCGGTCCGGCCAATGGTGAACAGCGCCTTGCCCAGGGGAAAGTTGCCTTGTGCGCGAATGGTGTCCCGCAGTGTATCCACGGCAAGTATTTCTTCACCGTGAATAAAATAGTCGATCGGCCGGAGCACATCCGGAAATCGCTCTGCCTGTGCTGGCAGGCTCATCAATGCGCTGCCAGCAAGTACAAGTGAAATACAAATTCGTTTGAACATGACAACTCCTCGGATCCATGGGAAATCATCATCTAGAGTGATATCCATGTAGTGACTCATGGTTCAGTTATAGAACGGGTCAAGGTTGATGTCCATCGGGCATACCCTTCACTCGAAAAGGGTAGGTTTATGCGCCAATCGCATTCACATCACCTAAGATAGACGGGTTTCCGCGGTATACCTACCGCGCCAAATGACCCATCAACCCCTGATTGAGCAATCTGTTGAACCCCTCCGAAGAGCACGATGATGTCCTGAAGGCATTGCCCTACGCCTGGCGGCGAGTGGTTCTGTTCGCTGACAACATGGCTCAGGCCAAGGTGGCCGATGCCATTGGCCGCAGCCCCAAGCAGCAACTGACCTGGATCGGTTTGGCTGCCCTGCCCCTGTTGTTGCCTTTCGGAATTCCCGGTATTGCCACCAGTCTGGGTTACCTGACCTTTCTGTTGGGTTTGGGTTATGCGCTGGGGTTCGGTATTCCCATTCCAAAATCAGTGGGTGAAAAGCGTTTGCCGCCCAAAGCAGCCAGCGTGCTGAAAAAGCTGTTGATGGTGTTCATCACCAGGGTTGCCAAGCACAGCAAGCCGCGCCTGTTCATCATGAGCCATCCGCGTATGCGCCCTTTAAACGGGCTGGTGTTGGCTTTCGCCGGGTTGACCATGGCCGCACCAGTGCCTTTTGCATCCTTTGACAATGTGCTGCCGGCTGCCGCCATGGTGTGCATTACGTTTGGCTTGCGGGTGCGCGACGGTCGCCTGGTGCTGGCCGGTTATGTGTTCACGCTGTTGGCTGCCTTGCTGGTGCTTCTGCTTTGGTGGGGCGGGTATGCCGTTTTTCTGTGGGTGTCAAAGCAGCCTTGGGCCAGCCAATGGTTGGGTTGGCTTTTTTCCTGACAAGGCGCAGGTCGGTGTGCGAACTGCACCTTATGTCTCCACTTAGTGTTCAATAAGTTAGATAGAATCACAGGAACACCCTAATCTGGAGCCGAAAAGCACCATGACTACCAAACAAACGATTGATTTCTATTTCGACCTGACCAGCCCTTACAGCTACGTGGCCGCTGAGCAAATCGAAGACATTGCCGCCGCCGGCAACCGTGTTGTGAACTACAAGCCCACCTTGTTGGGTTTTGTATTCAAAAGCACGGGCAACAGCGCACCGATGATGAACCCGGCCAAGGGCAAGTATTCTGCGAAAGACTTCGCACGCACAGCCCGTTTTCATGGTTTGGAAATCAATTGGCCCAAGAAATTTCCGATCAACGCCACTGTGGGTTCACGTGCCATTTTGCAAGTCATCAACACCCAGCCCGAAAAGGCCGGTGAGCTGACCCGTGCCCTGTACAAAGCCTATTTTGTCACCGGGCAAGACATCACCGAGGAAGCGGTTGTGGCTGAAGTGGCCAGCTCGATTGGGCTGGACGGTACCGCTTTGGTGGCGGGTACACAGGACGAGTCCATCAAGGAACAAATGAAGAACGCCGTGCAGGAATCCATTGATGCAGGCATGTTTGGTGCACCCTACTTCGTGGTGGACGGCGAGGCATTCTGGGGTCAGGACCGCATGGAGCAATTGCGCCGCTGGGTTGTTGAAGGACCGTTTTAAGCATGGCAATTCTCGATTCCAGCCAGGTCAAAAACCGGCCCGATTTTGCAGCCAACCACGCCGCCCTCAAAAAGCTGGTGGATGAGTTAAAGGCCAATTTGGCCGTGGTGGCCCAGGGCGGTGGCAAGGTGGCCAATGAACGCCACACCGCGCGGGGAAAATTGCTGCCGCGCGAACGCGTGGCTGGTTTGCTTGATCCCGGTTCGCCTTTTCTGGAGCTTGCCCCCCTGGCTGCCTGGGGTTTGTATGGCGGCGCGGCACCCGGTGCAGGCGCCATTGCAGGCATTGGTCGCGTCAGCGGTGTGGACTGCATGATTGTGTGCAACGACGCCACGGTGAAAGGCGGCACGTACTACCCGCTTTCCGTGAAAAAACACCTGCGTGCGCAGGAAGTGGCGGCCGAGAACAATTTGCCCTGCATTTACCTGGTGGATTCCGGCGGGGCCAACCTGCCCAACCAGGATGAAGTGTTTCCCGACCGCGATCACTTTGGCCGAATTTTCTTCAACCAGGCCAACATGAGCGCGCAAGGCATTGCGCAAATTGCCGTGGTCATGGGCAGTTGCACCGCCGGTGGCGCTTACGTGCCCGCCATGAGCGACGAAGCCATTATTGTCAAAAACCAGGCCACGATTTTTCTGGGTGGGCCACCCCTTGTGCAGGCCGCCACGGGTGAAATTGTCAGCGCCGAAGAACTGGGTGGTGCCGACGTGCACACCCGTTTGTCTGGCGTGGCCGACCACCTGGCCGAGAACGACCAGCATGCGCTGGAAATTGCCCGCCGCATTGTGGCCAATCTGGGTCGCCCGGAAAAACGTTACCCCTGGGCTTTGAGTGAATCTCGGGAACCCCTCTACAGCGCCGAGGAAATTTACGGCATTGTGCCCACTGATGCGAAAAAGCCGTTCGACGTGCGCGACATCATTGCCCGCGTGGTGGACGGCAGCGAATTCGATGAATTCAAAGCCCGTTTTGGCAGCACGTTGGTGTGCGGCTTTGCCCGCCTGTATGGCATGCCCGTGGGCATTGTGGCCAACAACGGCATTCTGTTTTCCGAGTCGGCCCAGAAAGGGGCGCATTTCATTGAACTGTGCTGCCAGCGAAAAATTCCGCTGGTTTTTTTGCAGAACATCACCGGCTTCATGGTGGGCAAAAAAGTTGAAAACGAAGGCATTGCCCGCCACGGTGCAAAAATGGTGATGGCGGTGGCGTGCGCCAAGGTGCCCAAGTTCACCGTGGTGATTGGTGGCTCATTTGGTGCCGGTAACTACGGCATGTGCGGCCGTGCCTACAGCCCGCGCTTCATGTGGATGTGGCCCAATGCCCGCATCAGCGTGATGGGTGGTGAGCAGGCTGCGGGCGTGTTGGCCACGGTCAAGCGCAACCAGATTGAGGCCAAGGGCGGCAGCTGGAGCAAGGAAGAGGAAGCCGAATTCAAGGCCCCCACCCTGAAACAGTTTGATGAGCAAAGTCAGCCCTACTACGCCACCGCACGATTGTGGGACGACGGCCTGATCGACCCGGCCGACACGCGCCGCATCCTTGGCATGGCGATTTCTGCCAGCTTGAATGCCGACATTCCGGAAACAAAATTCGGCGTGTACCGCATGTAAGCGGGCACAGCAAAAAATGCACCAAAAGAACATAAAGCACAATAAAAATACGGAGACGCTATGACTGAAACTACAGAGAAGCCCGTGATTGAAACCCGCAAGGGAAAATCCGTGTGGCTGACCCTGAACCGCCCGCACATCAAAAACGCGATGAATGGCGAAATGATCGCCATGCTGGTGGAAGCCTTCCAGCGTTTGGGCGCTGACCCCGACACCCGCGCCATTGTGTTGGCGGCCAATGGCGATGCCTTTTGTTCTGGCGCCGATTTAAGCTACATGATGCAAATGGCCCAGCAGGCTGCGGCCTCAAACACCAACCAGCAAAGCGCTGTCACTTTGACCAGCCTGTTCCGTGGCATTGCCGAATGCCCCAAGCCCGTTGTGGCGCGTGTGCATGGCCTGTGCCTGGCCGGTGCCACTGGTTTGGTCAGTGCAAGCGACATCATCGTGGCCAGCAACAACGTGAAGTTCAGCCTGCCGGAAGTCAAGCGCGGTTTGATTCCTGCCACCATCAGCCCTTATGTTGTGCAGGCCATGGGTGTGCAGGCGGCCCGCCGATATTTCATTACAGGCGAAACATTTTCTGCGCAAAAGGCCTATGAACTGGGCATGGTGCATGAACTGACCACGCTCGAGAAGCTGGATGCAGCGCTGGACAGCATTCTTGCAGAACTCGACAGTTGCGCCCCCGACGCCATGGCGGCTTGCAAGAAACTGGTTCGCGATGTGTCACGCATGGACATCACTGCCGATGAAACCCATGCCGATGTGGCTGCCCGACTGGCCGCCGTGCGTGGCAGTGCCGAAGCCGCCGAGGGCATGATGGCCTTCATGCAAAAACGCAAACCACAGTGGGTTGGCTAACCAAGGACCACAACAAAACATGTTCACCAAGATCCTGATAGCCAACCGCGGCGAAATTGCCCGACGAATCAACCGCACCGCGCAAGCCATGGGCATACAAACCGTGGCGGTGTATTCCACGGCCGATGCGCAGGCCCTGCATGTGCAGGAATGCAATGAAGCGGTGTGCCTGGGCGAGCCTGAAGCCGCCCTCAGTTACCTGAACATCGAGAAAGTGATCGCCGCTGCCCGCCGAACTGGTGCGCAGGCCATTCACCCCGGCTACGGTTTTCTGTCTGAAAACGCGGCCTTTGCACAAGCCTGTGCCGACGCGCACATTGCATTCATCGGGCCCGGTGTTCAAGCCATTCGCACCATGGGTAGCAAAAGCGAAGCCAAGGCCTGCGTGCAACCCGCCGGTGTTCCGCTGATTCCCGGTTACTTTGGTGCAGATCAAAGCCTCGCCACCCTTCAAGCCGAAGCGCAGCGCATTGGTTTTCCGCTGATGATCAAGGCCGTGGCAGGCGGGGGCGGCAAGGGCATTCGCATTGTCAACAACGAAGGTGAATTGCCTGCTGCGCTGGAAAGCTGCCAGCGTGAAGCCCGCAACGCTTTTGGTGATGCCACGGTGATGCTCGAGAAGCAAATCATCAACCCACGCCACGTGGAAGTGCAGGTGTTTGCTGACACCCATGGCAACGTGGTGCACCTGTTTGAAAGGGATTGTTCAGCCCAGCGCCGCCACCAGAAAGTGATCGAAGAAGCACCAGCCTTCGGCCTGACCGAGGCCCAACGCAAAGCCTTTGGCGACACAGCCGTGCAGGTGGCCCGTGCGGTGAATTACGTGGGCGCAGGCACGGTGGAGTTTTTGCTGGATGCCCGCGGCGAATTCTATTTCATGGAAATGAACACCCGCCTGCAAGTGGAACACCCAGTCACCGAGATGATCACCGGCTTTGACCTGGTGCAGTGGCAAATTGAAATTGCTGCAGGCTTGCCCTTGCCGGCCACGCAGGAAACCATTCACATCGACGGCCATGCTTTTGAAGCGCGCCTGTATGCAGAAAACCCCGACCAAGGCTTTCTGCCCGCCATTGGCACCGTGGAATTGTGGGAAGCACCCGAAGCCATTGAATTCCACACCGGTACCCATGCCGGCCGAACTGCTGGTGTTCGGCTTGATTCCTCCATGCGTTCAGGCCTGGCGGTGTCACCGTATTACGACCCCATGGTGGGCAAACTGATTACCTGGGCACCCACCCGCGCGGCTGCCCTTCAAAAACTGGCCGATGCGCTGGCGCGCCTGCGTTGCGTGGGCGTGAAGAACAACATCGCCTGGCTGCGCAGCCTGTGCCTGCACCCGGAGTTTGCGGCGGGTGGTTATGACACAGGTTTGATTGACCGGATGACCCTGGCTGCAACACCGGCTACCACGCCGACAGGAATCGATCCGCAAACCTTGACCGCACTGGCCGGCCTTGCCCGCTGGGCATTGCACCAGCAAACAATCGCCCGTTCACACAAAACAGGCACCGACCCATTGGCTGTGCTGGACGGCTTTTACTCCAGCGCACCGCCTTTGCGTGAAGACCGCTGGTTGCAGCGCGACCAAAGCATGGTCAGTCACAGCCACGTTTCAATACAAGGCCAGCAGGCGCTGGTTCAATGCAGCGAGCACAGCCTGAACTGCCAGTTGACTGTGGTCAGTCAGCCGTACCCCTTGCCCCGCCTGACTGGCCTGTTGACCACTGGCCCGCATGCAGGTGACTGCTTTGACCTGATCTGGCATGGCGACAACCTGAGCCTGCACGTGGGCACCGAACAAACCAGCCTGCAGTGGCTCAACCCGGCACACATTCGCGCTGATCAGGGGCATGATGGGCAAGGTGTAGCTGCCCCCATGCCTGGCAAGGTGTTCGCTGTGTTTGTCAAAGTGGGCGACACCGTAAAGAAAGGTCAACCCTTGATTGGCTTGGAGGCCATGAAAATGGAACACACCCTGAACTCGCCCTGCGACGGCGTGGTGGAATCGATTCCCCACCCGGTTGGCGACCAGGTCACGGAAGGCACCGAACTGATTCACTTTTCAAAAGACTGACCGTGAGCATGATCAAACTACCCACCCGAGTCACCCTTGTTGAAGTCGGCCCC
Organism: Limnobacter thiooxidans; assembly: GCF_036323495.1. Classification (NCBI taxonomy): domain Bacteria; kingdom Pseudomonadati; phylum Pseudomonadota; class Betaproteobacteria; order Burkholderiales; family Burkholderiaceae; genus Limnobacter; species Limnobacter thiooxidans. The sequence goes on from NZ_AP028947.1 coordinate 177,817, forward strand.
CGCGATGGGCTTCAAAACGAGAAAACACCCATCGCCACGGCCATCAAGGTGGACCTGTGCAAACAGTTGATCGAGGCAGGCATACAACGTCTTGAAGCTGCCGCTTTTGTGTCTCCGAAATGGGTGCCGCAAATGGCTGATGGCACGGATGTGTTGGCGGGTTTGAAGGCAATGCCCTCGCTGAACAGCTACAAAGTGTCTTATTCCGCACTGGTGCCCAACCTCAAAGGAATGGAGGCCGCCATTGAAGCGGGTGTTCAGGAGGCCGTAGTCTTCACCGCAGCCTCGGAAGCCTTCACCGCCAAGAACATCAACTGCACGATTGCTGAAAGTATTGAGCGATTCAGACCTGTGGCTGAACTGGCCCGTGCGCACAACATTCATTTGCGCGGTTCAATTTCCTGTGCGCTGGGTTGTCCCTATCAAGGCGAAGTGCCCATTCAAAGTGCGGCCGAGGTGGCCTTGCGTCTGCAAGACATCGGTGTACAGGAATTCGACGTGGCTGACACCATCGGCATTGGCACTGCTTTGCGTGTAAGTCAGGTGTTTGAGGCCGTGGGCAAGCAAGTTGGCTTGAACCGCGTGGCAGGTCATTTTCATGACACCTATGGCCAGGCATTGGCCAACATCCTGGCAGCACTGCAGTTGGGCGTGTCCACATTTCACAGTTCAATTGCCGGTTTGGGCGGTTGCCCCTATGCGAAGGGCGCCACGGGCAACGTGGCCACCGAGGATGTGGTGTACCTGTTGCACGGCATGGGCATTGAAACCGGTCTGGATTTGCACAAGCTGGTCAGCACGGGCGCATGGATTTCAGGAACCATCGGCAAACCGTATGGCAGTCGATCAGGGCGTGCGCTCTGGAGCAGGAAAAACGTCTAGGCACAAGGCCATACTCATCGTTTTCTGACTTTGGGTATGCTGATTTGAACTGACACCCCAGGCCCCGGGTTCGCATTGTTGACCAATAAGTCCACACAAATCGACTTGGCGCGAATGTTCATGTGGGCCAGGCCGCGCCCCCGGCCAAGGGTGTGTTTGGGTAAACCCAGGCCGTTGTCACGAATGGTCAGCTGAACAAGATTGGCAAGTTCGTCCCATCGCACGCTAAGCTCAATCTGCGTGGCCTGCGCATGCTTCAGGGTGTTGGCGAATACCTCTTGTACCATTCTCAGCAAATCGAACAAATCCCGGGAGGTATAGCCTTCCAGTTTCGGAACATCGTGCACGCGCCACAGCAAGGTTACTCCACTGGCTTTCAGGCGGCGGTCGTAGCGCCACCTGAAATTGCCCAGCAAGGCCAGCAAGTCATCGCTTTGCGGGTCCAGCGAGTCGATGGCCATGCGCAAATCGTCCAGACATTCCTGAAGGACATCCCGCATCTCATCCTGTTCCAGTGGGCGTGTTTCACTGAGGTTGAGCGCTGATACCAAACTGGAACCCACGCCATCGTGAATGTCCTGCATGATCCGTTTGCGTTCATCGTCCAGAGTGCGCTGTTGTTCGATCTTGCGCAGCAAATTGAACTGTTGAAACAATTGCCGTTCCCGCACAGCCAGTTCGGAATTCAAGCCCTCGTTGGACTGTTTCAACGCAACAAGCAGGGCATTGTGACGCCTGTAAATAATCCAGCAGGCTGAGACGAAAAGCAGAATGCCGGTGTACTGGGACAGCAGTACCGACTCAATCGGCAAGGCTTCCATCATGATGCTGAGGTCTCGTATGCTCAGTAATACAAACAGGATAGAGCTGCACCCCAGAATGGCCCCCTCAAAGTTTTGAGTCCGCCAGGAATAGGCCAGCAACATCACATTGAGAAAAAATATGAAGGGTATGACAGGAAGAAGCAGCCAGAAGGTGAACTGGAGAATCTCCTGCCCACCCACGGCGAACGTTAATGCGGTCAGCAACACCCCGTAAGCCATCAAGCCATATCGCATCCATTTCCAGTTCAAACCCATGTAACGGATCAGGAACATGCCATACAGGCAGGCAAACCAGGCATGCAGGCTGTGCACCAGCTGCCCCCATTTGGCGTGCGGTAGTGGGGCCCAATCCATGAAGTACCCGGTGTTGCGCACCGCAAACACCATCACCGCCAGGCTGAGAAACAGAAAACCTTCCTGTTCCCTGAACACGCGTGCAAACAGCAGCAGCATTACACCGCTGCCAAAGGCAATCAGGGTGGCCAGCATGGAACCCGTCACCTGCCAACGGTAGGCTGTGGCATACAGTGGCTCCAGGTCAGCGCTGGGGCCAAGCCACAGGCGCCCAAGGCCACTGCGGTAGTTTCGATAACCGGCAACCTGAACTTGCAGCACATTGTTGCCACTGTTCAGTAACTCGGGGGAAAACTGAAAAAGGTAGGGGCGGTTCCAGTGACGTGTCAGTTCACCTTGCATGGATCCCAAGCCGCCGATCCAGTATCCATTGAGATAAGCCTGCGCATTCATGATGGCTTTGGGAATAAACAAGGTATCTGGCTTGGGCTTGGCCGGGTCGAGATTGAAGTCGATGCGATACCAGCCATCGCCTTCAAAATCAGGTTTTGATTTGTCCCAGGTGTCAGGCAAGGAAATCTGTTGCGCCCCATTCTGTTGAAGTGCCTGACTGGATGTCCATTCACCGGAATCCGAGAAAAGAACCTGTGCCTGAGTCAGGAAATACCCCGACTTCTGCAAATCCGGATTGCCCAGCACATGGAGCGGTGCCTTGAACGTGCCCAACAAGGCCAACAACAAGGTGCCGGAAAACAGCAGGCAGAATTGCCATACAAAACGAGATTTTGGTTGCTGAACTGCTGACATCAGAGGTCAAGTAGTCCAAGCAGCGACGCTTCATACACCGCTTCCGAGCGGCTGTGAACATGCAGTTTTTTGTAAATCCGTTTCACATGTGTGGACACGGTGTGGGTAGAAATACCCATTTGGGCCGCTATTTCCTGGGCAGTAAATCCCCTCGCCACCTGCTGAATTACCTTCAACTCCCTGTCCGTGATGCTGCCTGCATTTGGCGAGGTTTTCTGGGTGATTTTGTCCTGCTGCAAACCTGGTTCGGGCACGCGCTCGTTTTGCATTCGAAACAGCAGTTGCCGCGCAACCAGCGGACTGATGGGCGAGCCCCCATTGGCCACCTCGACAATGTGGTTGATCAACTCTTCATTGGAATAGTCTTTCAGCAGATAACCCGTGGCACCTGCTTCAAGGCTGCGCACCACATGGTCTTCGTCGCCAAAGGTAGTGATCACCAGTGGCTCAACCTCGGGTTTGTTCTTGCTCAGCCACCGGATGATCTCGATACCCGATGAGTCAGGAAGCCCAAGGTCAATCAAGGCCACTTTGGGCTGCGTCATGAAAAGCAGGGAATAGGCGTCCTGAACCGTGCTGGCCAAGCCCAGCAAACGCAATGCACTGCTGGACTGCAACACCTGAACCAGGTGGTCTTGTGTGGCTGGTTCATCCTCCACGAGAATGACGCCGATTGGCTCCATGTCAACAGCTTGGTCGGCGCTCATGGTCATGAACAGGATTCTTTCAGGTTCGTTGGTATTTGGTTGAAATGCTACGCTTTACACGCTGACTTGCACACCCACGCAATTAGGTCCCCTGACCGTTTACCGTCTCAGAAGTCCTTGAAACTGATCAGTCCCAGTTCACTGGCCCTGTGAACAGCGCTTGTCCGTGAATTCACTGCAAGCTTCTTGTAAATTCGCTTCACATAGGTGCTCACTGTGTTGATACTCACGCCCATCATGCTGGCAATTTCTGCCTGCAAGAAGCCTTTGGCCACCATTTCGAGAACCTCCTGTTCCCGGTCTGAAAGCGGGGTAAATTCAGCAGCTTCAAATGGCGCAGGCGCTGCAGCATTGGTGTTTGCAGAAAGGGCTTCGCCTGTAAATGCACCCCGAAAACGGTTCAGCAAACGCCGGGCAATCAAGGGGCTGATCGGAGAGCCGCCCGCCCGCAACTGCTTCAAACGTTCCAGAACTTCGGGGGGGCGGGTGTCTTTGGTGAGGTAACCGGTGGCCCCGGCCTCGATGCAGGCGATGACGTGGCTTTCATCTGACAGCACTGTCAGTACCATGCTTTCGCAGTTGGGCACATGTTCGTGAATGTGTTTGATCAACGCCAGCCCGTTGCCATCCGGCAGTCCAAGATCGATCAGCGCCACATCGGGTTGTAGTTCGTCAAGCGCCGCAAAGGCCTCGCTCAAGGAATGGCATTGACCGAGAAGGGTCAATGCCGGGTCCAGTTCAATGGCCTGTTTCAGGCTGTCCTGTAATTGCTCGTCGTCATCGACCAACAGCACCCGGATTGTTTTTCCCCGCACTTCACTTTGGATAATACTCATTGAATCAACTGGTTCACTTCAATAATCGGCATCATGACCGCCAAAACAATCAGTAACACGATCAGACCCATCACCAGGATCAGGATCGGCTCCATCAGGCTGGTCAGCCACATCGCCTTGCGCTCCACTTCTGTGCGCTGGCTTTCCGAGGCTCGCTCCAGCATCGCCGCCAACTGGCCCGTGGCCTCGCCGCTGGCCACAAGATGGGTCAGTACCGGTGGAAACAGGCCGCTTTTTCCCATGGCCTTGCTCAAACCGCTGCCTTCTTTCACCCGCTCCTGTACATCGACCATGGCCAGTTGCAAGGCCGAGTTACCCAAGGTGCGGTTGGCGGCAGCCAGGGCCTTGAGAATAGGTACACCACTGCCCACAAGAATAGATAGGGTAGATGCCAGTCGTGCGGTGTTCACTGCCCGAACAAAAGGACCGATCACCGGAATGGTCAACACCGATTCGTCGAATTTCAGCTTGAAAGCTTTGTTCTTGAGCGCATTGCGAAACAGGTAAACAGCCAACGCCAAGGTCAGGGCCATCAGCCAGCCCCAGTCCCGCAGCACGTCTGAAAGGGCAATCATGACCAGGGTCAGTGTGGGCAATTGCTGGTTGTTACTTTCAAACACGGTCACCACTTGCGGCACCACGTAGGTCAACAGGCCAATGACAACCATCAGGGCCACCACGGTCACAATGGCCGGGTAAATGAATGCGGCACTGACTTTTTGTTGCAGGGCTTGCCGTGCTTCCAGCGCATCGGCCAGCTTGGAAAGTACCCCACCCAGGTCGCCGGTGTTCTCACCAGCAGCCACAGTGGCCACGTACATTTCGGGGAATGCTTTTGGGTATTGGGCCAGGGCTTGGCTCAGGGGGGTGCCAGAAACCACTTCCGAGCGAATGCTGTTGATCCGTTCCCGTATCAGGGGTTTCTCGGCTTGTTCAACCAGCGCCGCCAAGGCCTGGGCCAGTGCAAGCCGAGCCTGTAACAGGCTGGCCAACTGTCGGGTCAACAACACCACCTCGCGGGTGCTCAGTTCCCGGTCAAAACGCCCAGCCTTTTTGCCTGTCATCTTGGCGCTGCCCACTTCCAGCACTTCGATGGGGGTCATTCCCTGCATCCGCATCTGGTTGCGTGCGGCGCGGGGCGAATCGGCTTCCATCGAGCCTTTGACCGTTTTGCCTTGGGCGTTTAATGCCTCGTATCTGAATACTGCCATGGCTGCTCAGTGTCTCACTTAGTCTCTTGTGACTCGAAGCAATTCTTCCAGCGTGGTAGTACCACTCTCTACCCAGCGCTGTCCGTCTTCCCGCATGTTTTTCATGCCCTTGGCCTGCGCGCGCTGGCGCATTTCTGCTTCGGAGTTTTCGTTGTGAACCATGGCGCGCAACTCGTCGTCCAGGGTGAACAGTTCATACACGCCCGTTCTTCCCACATAGCCCGTGTGTCCGCATTGGTCGCAGCCGTTGGCATGCCAATGGGCCTGCCCCAAGTCATTCAATGTGCTGGTTTTGCAGTGTGGGCACAAGCGGCGCACCAAGCGTTGGGCCAATACACCCAACAGGCTTGATGACAGCAGGAAAGGCTCGACACCCATGTCCACCAGCCGGGTCACCGCACTGACTGAATCGTTGGTGTGCAAGGTGGCCAGCACCAGGTGCCCCGTCAGTGATGCCTGTACCGCGATTTGCGCGGTTTCCAGGTCACGGATTTCGCCGATCATGATCACGTCAGGGTCTTGCCGCAAAATGGCGCGCAAGGCCTTGGCAAATGTCATGTCAATTTTTGTGTTCACCGGGGTCTGGCTGATGCCAGGCAAATCGTATTCCACCGGGTCTTCAACCGTCATCACATTGGTGGTGCCGGAATCAATGCGCGACAACGCCGCGTACAGCGTGGTTGTTTTGCCGGAACCCGTGGGGCCTGTCACCAGGATAATGCCGTGTGGTGTGTTGCACAGGCGGTCCATTTCTTTCAGGGTGTGTTCAGGCATGCCCAGGCGGCTCAATTCAAGGCGGCCTGCTTCCTTGTCCAGCAAGCGCAGCACTGCGCGTTCGCCATGGCCTGTCGGCAGCGTGGACACTCGTACATCCATGGGCTTGCCACCAATTCGCAGGGTAATGCGGCCGTCCTGGGGCAATCGCTTTTCAGCAATGTCCAGACTGGCCATGATCTTGATGCGGGAAATCAGTGCGGAATGCAGTTCGCGTCGGGGTTGCAACACATCGCGCAGGGTGCCGTCCACACGAAACCGTACAGCAGAATGGGTCTCGAAGGCTTCAATGTGAATGTCGGAAGCCCCGTCGCGGCTGGCTTGGGTCAGCAGGGCGTTGATCATGCGAATAATTGGCGCATCGTCTTCGGTTTCCAGCAGGTCTTCCACTGCGGGAATGTCCTGCATCAACTGGTCCAGGTCCAGGTCGCCTGCCACCTCGTTGGCCACCGCGGCTGCACTGGTTTCCTGATTTGAATACGCCTGGTTGATGGTTTTTTCAAGCGCCACAGCGTCTTCACAAAACACCCAGTCAATCGGGCAGGGGGCCACACGCTGCGCCTCAATCAAGGCATGGCTTGGCGTGCGCGGGCTGAAGGCCAGGCGCCACAATTCATTCTGGGCATCCAGACACAGCACCTGATTTTGCCTGGCAAAACCATAGTGCAGGCGGCCCACGGTCTGTGGGTTGAAATTCAACTCGCTCAAGGTTTTTTGCCTCGAATGATTCGACCGCCATTCGGACCGACTTCTGCGTCACCACTGGCTTGGCCAGGGCGCGGAATCACCAGTATCTTGTTGCTCGGCGTCAGGTTAATGGTTTCTTCGCCTGGTGTTGTTTTCGCAGGGGCTGCCTCGGCAGCTGGTGCAACGGCCTGCGGTCTACGTGTCGGCAAAACAGGCGCTTCCATATTGGGCAAGCCAAATCGCTGTTCGGGCTGGTTTTCGCGCTGTAACTGGCGCATGTAGTCGTAGCGGTTGGTCACAATGCCCTGGGCCTGGTCTTCGTTGCGAACCACCACCGGGCGCAGGAAAACCATCAGGTTGGTTTTCTGGCGGCGGCGGTTGTCGTAACGGAAAAACTGGCCCAGAACGGGTACGTCACCCAAGCCTGGTACTTTTTCCTCGTTGCCGGTGACCCGGTCTTCAACCAGACCGCCCAGCACGATGATGTTGCCCGATTCCACCAATACATTGCTTTCAATGGACCGCTTGTTGGTGATAATGCCCGACACGTTGGTGCTGTCCACTACCGAGCTTACTTCCTGGAAAATTCCCAGTTTCACAATGCCGCCTTCCGACACCTGGGGTTTCACCCGCAAGGTCAGGCCCACGTCCTGACGTTCAATGGTCTGGAATGGGTTGACCGTGGCGCCATTGCCGCCGCTGTTGGTGAACTGCCCGGTGATGAATGGCACGTTCTGGCCGATCACGATTTTGGCTTCCTCGTTGTCCAGCGTCAAAATGTTTGGTGTGGACAGGATGTTGGCGTTGGCTTTGCTTTCCAGCGCGCGGGCCAAAAAGCCCAAATTGGAAATGGTACCAATGCCTGGAATGTTCACCTGCCCGTCGATCACGCCAATGTTCAGGCCACGGCCCACCGAACCCAGGTTGGTTGCGGCACCCAGAATGTTGGCCCCTGAGCCGGGGGCGTTGAAATTGGTGCCACCGATGACGCGAACACCGTTAGCACCCACACCGGAAAGTCCCTGGAACTGAATACCGAATTCGGCCGCCTTGTCTGTGGACACTTCCACAATCAGCGATTCGACAAACACCTGTGCACGCCGCACATCCAGCTTCTCGATGATCGAACGCAGGTTGCGATAGATCGGTTCGGGCGCGGTAATGATCAATGAGTTGGTGGACGGGTCGGCCTGTACAATACCGCCGTTGTTCAATTCCACGTTGCCTGACGCAGAGCTGAGTTGTCCGCTTGAAGAACCGCCCAGCGCTGATGAGCCCAAGCCTGGGCTGCCATTGGTCACATTTCGTGTGGAATTGTTGTTGTTGGGGTTGTCGTTGGTCAATCCGCCTGCAAGCCCGCCGCCTGAGGAAAGCTGGTTCAGGCCGGAATTGCTGTTTTCTGAAATCGGGCTGCTGCTCAACACGGCCTGCAAGGTTTTGGCAAGTTTCGCGGCTTCCGCGTTTTTCAGGTAAACCACCCACACATTGCCCGGTTGCTTGGTGGGTTGGTCCAGTTTGGCAATCAGTGCCTTGGCCAGGTTCAGGCGCGCCTTGCTGGGTGTTCTCAGCAACAGCGAATTGGTGCGTGGGTCTGCCATGACCGAAAGCCGTTGGCCCGCATCCACTGCAGCGCCGGTGCCCCGGTTGCCCTCATCCAGCATGCGACCGAGAATGGCCGCCAGGTCAACCGCCAGAGCATGCTCAAGGGGCACCACCTCCAGGTCACCGGAATAGGGCCCATCAATGCTCGCAATGATTCTCGCAATGCGCTGCAAGTTGTCTGCGTAATCAGTAATCACCAGGGTGTTGTTGTTGGGGTAGGCCGCAATCGTGTTGTTGGGCGCAATCAACGGGCGTAGCACCGGCACCAGCGCCGTGGCTGATTCGTAGTTCAGCTGAAACACCTGGGTCACAATGGCGTTGCCACTTTGGCTCATCGCGCGTCGTGGGTCAACGGTGTTGTTGGCCTGCACCTTGGCATCGTTTTCCGGTAGCACACGTGCTACACCACCGCTTTCCACAATGGTGAAGCCTTGCAGGCGCAATGCGGCCAACAGGGCATTCTTGGCATCTTTGGCGCTCAAGGGCTCGGGCGATACCAGGGAAATGGTGCCCCGCACTCGGGGGTCCACCACGAAGGTTTGATTGGTGAAGGAGCCAATTGCCCGCACGACGGCATCAATTTCCGCATTCACAAAATTCAATGCAAAACGGTCTTCCTGACTGTTCTGTGGTCTCGCATTGCTTTGCAAATCCAGGTTTTGTGCGTGACCGCCAGCTCCCAGCCCCAATCCCATCGACGCCACAGCCAAGCTCAGCAGTGAGCGTTTCATTCGTCCCATGTGTGCAGTGTTCAAGCTCACTGTTCCTTTTCTTTTTGCTTCTGTCATCAAAATACACCCAGGCGATAGCGATCACCCTCAAGTCGTCCCATCTGGCTCAATAGCCCTGTCAATGCCTCTTTGCTGCGTTCCTGTGCGCTGGCGTAGCCATTGAACGCAAACCGCTGTCCCTTCGTCCACTGCCCACTTCCTTCCAGCATCAGCGGGCCCTTGGTCGTGGTCAATGTCATCTCTGTCTTTGTACCCGGTGTGCCAGTCACTGTGATGACATATTCCCCCAAAGGGCGAATACTGGCCAAGGCGGACTGTGCGTCAAGCCACTTAAGTGTCGCCTGCATGGCTGCGTCACTTTGCCACTGTGCCCAGCTTAACTGCAACAAGCCCTCGGGTCGAATGGTATTGAACGGCGCTCCCAGTGCTGTCAGCCAGGACGCGGGCAAGCGAAGTTCTCCGCCACCCACATTAATACCTGCCGCATTGAATCCCAGATGCAGCGGAAGTGCCAATTTTGGATGTTCAACTTCAAGGGCAACCCAACTGCCCTGTTGTCCTAGTTTCAATTGCCAATTCAAGGCCTCGGGAATGGCGTAGATTTGGGTGCCATCAGCCAAACCCAACTGCATCTGCCCCGACCACACTGAACCATTGCTGCTCAACACCCTGACTTTTCCGCCACTGGCTGCTTCAATGCGACCGCTCAGGGCATACGCCGGGTAATTCCAGATCAGTACCACCACCGCGCACAGTGCAAAAGGCCACAACCAGCGCAGGTTTTTCATGGCGATGATTTGCCCATATTTCCCGAAGTGCCTGGCAGAAGGTTCACATAGCCACTCAACACGCCAGCTTCCACTTTTTCCACCTCTGCCAAATGCAACTGAAGGCTGGATATGGCTTCCGCCCGTGACAGCCAAGCCAGAAATCCGCTGGCAGAGACCTGCTTGAACTCGATGCGGATGTCGCCTTCCTCTGTGCGCACCAGGTTGGTCTGTTCTGCAATTCCCTGTTCTTCAAGCAACTGCTGCAAACGGACCTGCAAATCGCTTTCAGGTACCACAACCCGCGAACGCGCGCCGCGAAGGGCTTCCAGGTCCTGTGCAGCACGCATCACTTGCCCTGCCTTGTCAACCAGCGCAGCCTGGTTTGCGGGTGCTTGTTGAATGGTCACGATTGCAGGTTCGAGCAGCACGAACCATCCAATCAACGCCAAGGCCACGGTACCACCCCAAGTAACCAGTTTTCTTTCGCGAGTGTTCAACTGGTCCAGACGGGTTTGTATCTGCGTCAGCAATTCAGTGTGTTTCATTGGGCCGGCCCTTTTTCTACTTGCAGCACTGGCAAATTCGATTTCGCACCGATCAACCATTTCGCTTCCAGGCGTCGGGCTTTCAGCTTTTGCAGGGCAGCGCCTTGTTGGTCTTCCGTCACGTTGGCATTGAAGCGCACACTCAGGGTGTTGTCCGCCCAGGCAAAGTCAACCATGCTGTTAAAGGGTGCCAGGTCCATGGCCTGGCCAACTTCGTGCAACAAGGCACTTACGCCCTGTGCGCTGCTGGTGTCCAGCCCTGCATTCAGGCTGCGCTTTTCGCGTTCGATCAACAACAGCGGGTCGGCCACCATGGGGGTGTTGGGCAGCGCCTGCGCGTAGGTTTCTGCAATTTGCGCTTCAATGGCTGCGTTGGCGCGTTGTGCCTTGAAGGCCAAAGCATTCAGCCCCAACACCGCTACAACCAGCAGTGTCAGTGCAGGCGCAATCAGTTTGCGCGCACCCAGCTGGTTGACCATGGGGCGCATGCCCATTTTGCGAAGCTCGTCAGCACCAAGCAGGCTTTTGTTCAAGAGGCGGGGCAAGGGTTCGATGGGCGCGCGGGTCGCAGCCTGGATCCTGTTGTCGCCGAGCGCGCCGTCTACCTGTTGGCCCAGCCAGCCATAGTCCGCGGCACTGGCTTGAATGGTCGGGGCGCCCACCTGTTGCAATCTGCGCTGAAGCATCACCTTCAGTACAGCGGGCTGTTCTGTCGGGGTCAACAAAGGCGTGTCGATACCGTCCACCACGATGAAGTCCTGCCCGCTTATCCAGGCTGCTCCTTCATGGCCAGTTCGTTCACGAAGGGTTTCGCAGCTCAGTGCCGCCAGTTTCAATCCGTGTTGGTTACAGACAGTAACAACACTGCGTGCCCTTGTTTTCCCCAGAACCGCAGCCAGTTTTGCACCACCTGCATGGTCGGGCAAACCGGACCAAAGGCTCACATGGTTTTCTTCGGGCTCATTGAGCAAATAGGGTTCAACCAGAAAGGGCAATGCTTCCTTCAACTTGTTGCCTGAAAGCTTGGGTGGCACCACGGCAAACAGCCCGACCTCGGTGGGCTTGAGCAACACCAGGCAAGGCAGGTCCTTTGGCAGCCGGTTCAGCGCTTCTTCGCCGCCATGCTGCTTGTCGCCACTGCGGCTTTGCACTTCATAGCGCACCCGAATGACTCGGCCTTCTTCCTCTGCGCGGGCTTGATCCAGCGCCTTGGGCCACCAAATCACCAACAGGGGTTGGTTGTTATTCAATTATTGTCTCCACATCACATACACACGCTGATCGCGCCGCTCGAGCAAGGCTCGTGTGCGGATCAACGCCTCCTCAACCTGTGCCGTGCCTTCCACCAGAAAGTAATTGCTGTTCACAGTTATTAAATCATTGTTTATGGTGATATTCGGGTTCAGAACAGCACGAATATCAGCCAAATCGCGGAATGTCACGCGTTCCCTCTGTGCAATCACACGTTGGGCATCTGCAAAGCTCATGTCTTGTACTACCGCATAGAGCACTTCCGCAGATGCAGTGTTGGCATTCACCGCACTGGTCCGGGGCAAAATCACTACGTAGGGTCGCAACTGGTTCCAGGTTTCCTCTGCTATGCCGTATTTGCCGCGAAACTCTCCCCAGCGCAGGGCCGGTAAAATGGGGACTTCATCTGGCGTGGTGCCCTGCTCTTCCGGGTTGGCCAATATTGGCATGAACATGCTGCCCAAAGTTTGCACCAGCAGGTTGCGCTGTTCGGTGGGTATGCTCAGCAAATCGCACAACTTCGAGAACCCTGCCAGCCAGGTCTGCTGACGAGGATTGCCAGCACCCAGATTGCGCAAATTGAAGCGACCCTGCGCGTCTTCGATTCGACCGGTCAGCACCACTTCGCGGTCATCCGTTTCCGTGGCGTTTTCTTCCTTGCGCATCAGCCCTTCGTTGATCCGGCTTTCGGCCAGCGGCACCGCCCAGGGTTCGGTCAGCGTGTCCGTGGTGGACACCCGTGCGTCCTCCCGCAAAATAACCCGTGCCCAGTCCACGCCGCTGACGCTGACTGCATCTGCTTGATCCCTTGCTGCTGCGACCGAAATGGTTTTCGCTGTGGCAAACAGATTCCAGATCAAAGGGCTGATCGCCAGCGTGCAAAGCACCACGATGAACAAGGCCATCACCACCGCTGCGCCAGCCTGTGCTTTGGGTCGGTGGTGTTTCAATTGTTTCATCAGTACACCCCGCCAGTGCGAAACACGCGGGTCACCGCCTGGTTGTTGGCTTGCGTCACGCTCACCTCTACCGCACGAATCAGGTTTGCTGCAGGCTGTGTCTGGCGCGTTCCCGGCGTTCCGGGCGTTTCAGGGGTCGCCGGGGCCTCAGGTGATTCTGGCGATTCAGGAGGTTGTGGTGCTTGGGGCATTTCCCCAGCTTCGCCCGGGGGTGGTCCTGAGGGAGCGCCCGTATTCAATTGCAAGGCGGGGCCCTGCAGTTCCAGGTCACTGCGTTCCTGCGGGGCGGGTGTACCAAAAGCCAGCGGGCTGGTCCAGCCACCGGGTTCACGTAAAAAGCGGATTTGCAGGCCGCGGGCAGGGATCGGTTCACTGACCGACGGTTGGTCCGGGTTCAACTCGCGCCGTGAAATACGCAGCAGGTTTGTTCCATCCAGCACCCATTCCACGCGTTCGCGGTAGGCGGGCTCACTGGTGTTGCGTTGGGTGAACTGGAGCAGAAGACCGCTGCCAGTGAGTTCAATCAGATCGCTGGCGGGGGTGGGGGCTTCCAGCCCCAATTCAAGGGCGGCGATGTCTTTTTCAAGCTGGGCAAACACGGCGGTGGTAGTTTGTATCTGCTCATCAACCTGGGTTACACGACCCGCCGAACGCAGTACTTCTTCCAGACCTTGCCATGAAAGTATCGAAATCACTGCCACAATCCCGAGGGCAATCAAGACTTCCAGCAAGGTGAATCCGCTTTGCCTGTTCATGGTGCGCTGCTTAAAAAAATCACCAATCGCGCCAGTTGGTTGCCCTTTTCGCCTTCAAAGGCGTCTCGAACCTGGATTTCAACCCGACGAAAATTCGGGTTGGGTGTATTGGTAATGTCCACCCGGCAAACAAAGCGGAAGTTGCCCTGAGGACAAAGGTGTTGCGCCGCCTGCGCGCTTGGAAAAACACCTGATACACGGATGAAATTTGCCGTGTTTTTGGCGCTCCATTGGGCGTATTGGCGCTTGATCATGTCGTCTTGCTGAATATTCAAATTGCCCGCAGCTTTCAGGCAGGCAATCAAGGCGACAGCAACAATGGTCATGGCAACCAGGGCTTCGATCAAGGTAAAACCGCGTTGCTGCCTCATAGGTTTTGCTGTGTCCCGCTCGTCACCGTTCGCGCCTGGCTTACACGGAATGTTCCACTGGCCTGGCTTTCCAGCACTACCTGCACCTGATTGCGTTGAAGAACAATGGCCTGACGCGTCAAGCCCGCCTGGCTTTCAAGGGTCAGAAACTTGTTCTCCAGCCCCTCATTGATCAAGGTGATCTTGAAAGGGCCGTGGTCCCACAACCTTGGGCGTAACAAGGGTTCTGTCGTGACAGGTACCCAGCGGCTGCCCGTGAATTCTTCGAATGTGTAACCCTCGTCACTGGCCAGAAAGCGGATGTCTTTTGATTTCAATAGCGACTCCTGCTGCGCTATCCGCAAAAGCTGCGAGAGCTTTTTCGCATCCGACTCCAGGTAGTTGGCATCGCCGGGCGTGCCGCGGACCACGATCAGTCCTGCGGCAATCGACAGTACAACGATCACCACCAGCAATTCCAGCAGGGTGAACCCCTGTTTAGAGGCTCCAGGAACCAATGTCGGCATTTACACCCTCACCACCGGCCTTGCCGTCTGCACCCAGGCTCATCACGTCTACTTCGCCATTGATGCCAGGGCTCAAAAACTGGTAGTTGTTGCCCCACGGGTCGACCGGCAATCGAGACAAATAACCACCCTGCTTGTAATTGCGTGGCTGCGGTTCTGTGCTGGGGCGTTCAACCAGTGCCTGCAACCCCTGATCGGTGGTTGGGTAGCGGCTGTTATCCAGCCTGTAAAGGTTTAGTGCCTGCATCACGGATGCGATGTCCTGCTTGGCAGCGACAACACGCGCTTCATCGGGGCGCCCCATGATTTTTGGCACAACCAGTGTGGCCAGAATTCCCAAAATCACCACCACCACCATGATTTCAATCAGGGTAAAACCTTTGTTGCGTTGAATGTTTTGACGCGAATTTGATTTTTTCATAAACAACCGTAGAAAGATCCAGAAATATCCTTGACGAAGGTTACACCTATTTTGTGAAAATTTGACAGCAGCCCGTTCGAGCCTTTGCACGGCGTGAGTGTGTATCCCCCGCATTTTGGGGAATCGGTAAAATCCACCCGCGTGTCACTTAAACAGGGGCTTTGCTGAATATTCACTGGTGCTCATACTGTGCGTGTAGGCAATTTACTTTGCCCACAACCCTTGAAGCATGGCTTAAAAGCCGGTCATCCCGATGGATAGACCGGTTTTTTTTGAACTGCGAGCTTGTCGCGGGTTATGATGTTTTCCGACGTCATATTGAACTTCATCACATGAAACTCGCCTTGAAATCCGGATTTTCCAACTTCAGTCTCTCTCCCCGTCTAATGCAGGGGCTGGGCACCTTGTTGTGGTTGCTGGCAGTGGGGTTGACCGTTTGGGTGTTGATCAAGCTGTTTGCCCCCTCGCCGGTGGTGGCGCCTGCAATGCCGTCGCAAGTTTCTGCCAATTACCAGGTCGACCAGTCACCTGAAGCGCGTTTGATGGGTGTTGAAACCGCGGGTGGCCTCACCCCGCCTTCGGTCAACCTGGTGGGCGTGTTTGCCAACAGTGAGGGAAAAGGCGCCGCTGTGATGTCGATTGAAGGGCAACCAGCGCAGTCCATGCGCGTCGGCGATGAGGTCGCCAATGGCTGGCTTCTTGAAGAAGTAGGCCCCACCTTCGCGGTCATGCGCCGCAGCGGGCAGCGTCACCAGGTCAATTTGCCTGTACTGGAAGCAGATCCCAATTTGCTGCGCAGGGTGCCAGCCAACGGCTAGTTTTACAATCTCGAGATCAGGGCTGCGGTTTGCCAAGCCCAATCAGGGTCTGCGTCAGGCTTTTGCCCTCGTTGTCCTTGATCTCGATTTTGACGGGTTGCCAAGCCAGGTCTTTTGAATACCAGATACGTACAATCTCATCGCCCTGTTCTTCCGGTTTTGTTTCAAGCAACAGCGTATCCACGCGTCGATCGCCTTTGCCCAGGTTCAACGTCACGTCCTCGGCCTTCAACACCGTGAACACTTCATTGCCCACTCGCCCGGTGCTCATCACCCGCATGGCCAGGGTGTCGCCAGCCTTCAGGTCGCTATTGCAGCGCAGTCGGGCCGAGATTTGATAAATCATGCTGATACGGTCTTGTAAGCCTTTCTCGAAAGGCGCTGAATTGCCATTGCGTTTGAACAGCACCTGCTGGGTGTCTGCGTTCAACATGGTCTCGGCAACAGGTTTTTTGCCGCGTTGCTCAGCGTAGTAAAGCGGGGCCAGCCCAGTTTGCGCATCCACCAAGCCTTCGCTTTTTTGAGTCAGTTGCCCTGAGTACAGCATGGCTACAAACCCCTTGGCCTGTGAAACCGATTCCAGCTTGTATTGCGTACCGGCAACCCGCAGGGTGTGTTTGCTCACAGCCAGTTCACCGGGGATCTGGCTGTGGGTCAGCGAAAACTGCAAGTCGGTGTCAATCACGTGTTTCGCAATACCCTTGCATGCCATGTCGGCAGCATGGGCTCCAGGCAGCATGGCAATGGCGAACCCGGTGCACGCTGCAAATTTCAGCAGCCTGTGTTTCATTGACCTATTCATCAAGTTGTTCATCGTTTCACTATCCCTTCCAGATAACCTTCGTCTTTGCTGAAAATGCTCAGGCATTCCCGCCGGGGAATCTGGTCCAAAGGTGCAATCGACACATGCACCCATTTTCCAAACTCCAGAATCAGTTGATCAAACTCGCAGGGTAACTGCGCAATCGCGGCCGCCAACTCATACGCACAACCAAATTCCGGGCAAACCACATCAGCGGCCAGCCCCAGGCAATGTTGCGAGTGGGGTACACCACCCACCTTGGCGTTCAGTGCCTCAGCCCTGAATCCGCTATTGATCTTCAACGCACCAGCGGGCAGTTTCAGGGACTGCCGAATATCACCCAGCAGTACGGAAAGTCTGCCCAGGTTGTGCAACAAGTCGGGTGGGCAACGGTTGTCTAGACCGCACCGCAATGCGGTGTCAGAATGGCACAAGGTGTCCTGACAAAATTCGGGATGAAAATTCAACTTCAGGTTCATTCGTTTTGCGCATTCGTTATATTCGTCGTCCCCACGCGGGCTTGTCTTGCAAAGTCTACCTGCTGGACCTGGACAACACGCTTCACCTTGCTTCTTCTCACATTCTGCCCGAGATTAACCGGCAAATGACCCGTTATCTCGAAACACACCTTGAACTGGATACCCAAAAGGCCAGCGAATTGCGCACCCAGTACTGGTTGCGTTACGGCGCCACCTTGTTGGGCATGATGCGGCACCATCAAACAGACCCCCACCACTTCCTGGCGAATACCCATGTGTTTCCAGAGCTCAAAACTGTGAGTTCCCGCCACGGCAGTGTGCCACATCGCTTGCGCAGTTTGAATGGTGTCCGAATCATGCTGACCAATGCGCCGCGTGCGTATGCGGTGGCCTTGTGCAAAGAGCTGGGTTTGTACCGGCATCTTCACGCAGTCATTGCGATTGAAGACATGGTGGTGCATCAGGCCTGGCGGCCCAAGCCTGCGGGCATTTTGTGGCCCAATCTGAAAAGCAAATTGAAGGGTCGCAAGGCCCTGTTGGTAGACGACACCCTGGGTCACCTTGAGCAAGCTGCGCGACACGGCATTCAAACCAGCTGGATCACTTTCCCTGGCTTGGGTTTCAAACCCATCGGCCTGAAGGGCCGGGTCAAACACCGGATACGGCAATTCGAAGCAATTCGGACTGCAAAGTTTTAATGGGTGTGTGTTCATGTGACCAAGAATAGACCTGGCCACATGAACCGAGCCCTTTGCGGGCTGGCGCGCAATTACTTGGCGGCTTTGTACAGAATGTAGTCAGCTTGGTACTTCACGATTTCCTTGGTGCCTTTGGTGGCTGTGCTGCACTCGGACTTGGGTGCTACGCCGCCTACAGTGGCTACGCGCTGAACGAAAGTCACGTCAGTCATCGCGCCATTGCCGGTTGCTGGGTTGGCTTTTACCAGTTGCAGGGGAATGTTGCCCGCTGATGCTGGGGAAATGGCTACTTGGGTGCCAGTGAACTTGGAGCCATCGTTGGCTTCCCAAGTTGCGGGGGGGCCGTAGTAAGTGCCCACTGCCTTGCCGCTGCGATCATTCAACACGGCCTTGGGGCCAACAAACACCCACTCAGTCTGGCCGGCGGCGTCTTTTTTGTCGCGGCATTCGTAGGTGATTTCGCCCACACCAACAGTTTCCATGCTGACCACGTTGCCAGCGGGTACTTTCACGGCGTCAGGCAAACTGGCTTGATCAAAGGCGGGGGCCTGGCTCATGGTGCCACATGCAGACAATACGGAAACTGCGACCAGTGCTGCTGCACCGGCAAGAATACGAGAAGACATTGCATTACTCCAAAGATTTCTAGATGTTGTTGATCAGACTTTTTTTAGGCCTGATAAACACACAACGCATCCGGCCGTGAATTGGAGGCACTTTCGTGAAATTAAATTAATGCCCGTTGCAGACAGGGCATTCGGGATCTTTGCGAATTTTCATTTTCGTGAATTCGCAATTGCGGGAATCGTAAATTTGAAGGGTGCTGTACAAAGGCTTTCCAAAGCCAGCCAGAATTTTCAGTGCTTCGCTGGCCTGCAGCGTACCAATGACACCCGTTAGCGGTGCAAATACACCCATGGTCGCGCAACGCACCTCTGACACATCATCACCTTCCGGAAACAGGCAGTGATAGCAAGGTGCCTCAGGGTTGTTCAGCTCAAACACTGCAAGCTGGCCATCCAGCCGAATGGCCGCACCGGATACCAATGGTTTGCCAAACTTGACGCATGCGCGGTTCACCGCATGGCGGGTCTTGAAGTTGTCGCAGCAATCCAGCACCAGATCCACCTGTGCAACCAGTTGCTCAAGTGCCTCACCTTCAAGCCGGTGTGCTATCGGCACTATTGTGCTGCAGGGGTTCAATTCATTGAGGTGGGCTTTTGCAGACTCCACTTTGGGTAGTCCCACACGTGCCGTGGTGTGCAATACCTGTCGCTGAAGGTTGGTCAGATCGACTTGGTCATCGTCAGCAATGTAGATGGTGCCCACGCCCGCGCTGGCCAGGTAAAGGGCACTTGGGCATCCCAGCCCGCCAGCACCGACGACCAGTACTTTTGCGCTGGCAATACGTGACTGGCCTTCAATACCGATTTCATCCAGAAGAATATGACGGGAGTACCGAAGTAACTCCTCGTCATTCAAGTCCCGCAGTTCCATTGAAGCTGGGGTTTATTTGGTCGCGTTGGCGGTTTGTGCTGCCTTGCGGTTTTGTACTACGGGCTTGCCTTTCAGATAGTTCAGGGCTTGCTGCAACTGGTAGTCGTCTTTTTCGCCAAAAACAACCGGTTTCAGGTCGGCGTTCTTGTTGCTTTCGGCCTTCTTCTCGCTTGGTGTTTCCTCACCTTTGTCATTGCTCAGGTGGCGGGTCAAATCCGCTTCACGAACCCGCTCAACAATGTCGCCCTCGGGTGTTTCAGTCACCACGTAATCGGGTTCAATGCCCTTGGCCTGAATACTGCGGCCTTTTGGCGTGTAATAACGCGCCGTAGTCAACTTGATTGCCGTGTTGTTGTTCAGCGGCAAAATGGTTTGCACTGATCCCTTGCCGAATGTTTGTGTACCCAACACCTTGGCGCGGCCGTGGTCTTGCAGTGCACCAGCCACAATTTCGGAGGCCGAAGCCGAACCACCGTTCACCACCACCACCATGGGCACGGTTTTGGCAATCGTGTTCAAGTCCTTCAGGTAATCCTTTTCGCGACCACGCAGGTAGTCTTCCGGACCCGCTACCAGCTTGCGCTGGGAGTCTTCAGTGCGGCCGTCGGTAGAAACCACCAGGGTGTTCTGTGGCAGGAAGGCAGCACTTACGCCCACTGCGGCGTTCAACAAACCACCCGGGTCATTGCGCAGGTCCAGCACCAAACCTTTCATCGGTGTTTTGGCTTGCAGGGTATTGATGGCCTTCACCAGGTATTCGCCTGTGTGTTCCTGAAACTGGGTAATGCGCACGTAGCCCACGCTGTCTTCCAGCATCTTGAACTTCACGCTTTGCACGCGAATCACATCGCGAATGATCTTGACTTCAATCGGCTTCTCGACTTCCTTGCGCAGCAAAGTCAGGCGGATTTCAGTCTTGGGTTTGCCGCGCATCAGGTTGACTGCGTCGGACAGGCTCATGCCCTTAGTGGGCTTGTCGTCAATCTTGACAATCAGGTCGCCCGCTTTCACGCCCGCCTTGGCGGCTGGAGTGTCTTCAATTGGGGAAATCACTTTGACGAAACCGTCTTCGGTACCCACTTCAATGCCCAAGCCACCGAATTCGCCCTGAGTGCCCACACGCAACTCTTTGAATGCTTCGGCATCCAGGTAGCTGGAATGAGGGTCCAGGTTGGCAACCATGCCGCTGATGGCACCGTTGAAAAGCTTGTCGTCACCAACCGGTTCGACATAAAAATTCTTGATGGCGCCAAACACCTCGGTGAACTGCCGAAGCTCACTCAAGGGCAGAGCTTCAGGCTGCTGGCGCTGGGCCACTGCACTGATACCTACGCTGACCAACACACCGGCCACTACGCCGACGGATACCAAACTGATTTGACGCAATTTCTGATGCATAATTCCTACTGACCTTGGGTCCATGAAATAGGATCAAAGGGCTGCCCCTGATGCCTTAGTTCAAAGTATAAACCAGTATCAAGATTACCACTGCTGTTGCCGGTTTCGGCAATGGTGTCACCCGCTTTCACGGAATCTCCCGATCTTTTCAGTAATTTACCGTTGTTGCCGTACACACTCAGGAACTGGTCACCGTGGTCAATAATCACGATTTCACCGAATCCGCGCAACCATTCCGAAAACACCACCCGGCCAGACGAAACAGCTCTAACCGCTTGCCCCGCCTCGGTTGCGATGAAAATGCCTTTCCAGGAAGGGCCTTGGCCGTCCTTTGAGCGGGTCTTCCCAAATTGCCCGGCTACCGTACCCTGCGCAGGCAGCACAAGACGCCCTTTCAGTTTGGCAAACTCACCCGAACTGGGCATGGGCGGCGGCGGGGCTGTATATTCCTTTTTCGCGGGCGCTTTGCCGCCTGAACTGACTTGACCCTGCTGTTTTTGTTGTTGAGCGGCCAAGGCCTGCTTGCGTTTTGCTTCTTCAATGGCGCGAGTTAGTTCGGTGATCACGTTGCCCAGCCGCGCATCGTCCCGCTGTAGCCGCTTGCGCTCCAGTTCCTGGTTTTTCAGTTTGGAATTCAGATCCGCGAGTAGCTGGTTGCGTTCCTCGCGCTGGGCCGCAAGTTCGCGCTGACTTTTATTTTGCTCGGCGATGGTGTTGTCCAGGCGGTCCTGCTTTTTCTCAAGCCCCAAGCGAATGGATTCGAGTTCGCGCGCCTGTGCAGCCTGCTGTGAAGCCAGCTCGCGTTCGGCTGCCGAAATGCGTTCGTACCAATAACTTTCCCGCGCTGCTTCGCTTGCCGACTTGCCAGCCAGCCAGGCCTGTGTGGGGTTCACTTCCACGCGGCGGTATTGGTTGCGAATGACCTGCGCCAGCCTGATCTGGGTGCTGGCCAGGTCTTTTTGTAGCTGAATTTCGTCCTGGCTCAGCTTGTTGATGTCCTTCTCAAGGGCATCCCGGTCCTTGTCCAGCAGGCTTAATCGGGTTTGGGTTGTTTCAAGTCTTTTTTCGAGCAAACCCAAGGCTTTGGCAGCCTGCTTTTTTTCGCCGCTGGTTTCATTGATTTCCTTTTTCAAGGCTTCAAGTTTGCGGCGCACTTCTTCCCGTTCCTGCTTGACCCCCGCTGGGTCCCGAACGTTGCTTTGTGCCGTGGCATGCGAGGGCGTAACCAGACAGGCGCAGAGGAAAAAGATTCTCCACGCGCTATCGGTTTGACCTATCAAACAGGAAAAAATAGTCACCCGGCTTACTTCGCCTTGCCCTGGTTCTTCACCGCAGCCATGGCTGCCTCAATCTCGGCCTGGTCGCCCAGGTAATAATGGCGAATTGGCTTGAGGTTTTCATCCAGTTCGTACACCAGTGGGCGTGCGGTTGGAATGTTCACTTTCAGAATGTCCTCTTCACTCAGGTTGTCCAGGTACTTGATCAAAGCCCGCAAGGAATTACCGTGGGCGGCGATCAACACTTGCTTACCCGCCTTGATGGCGGGGGCAATGCCTTCTTTCCAAAGTGGAATAACCCGGTCTACGGTGTCTTTCAGGCACTCGGTCAATGGAATTTCTTCCGGTTTCAACTTGGCGTAACGGGGGTCGTTGCCCGCGAAACGAGGGTCGTCAATTTTCAGAGGGTTGGGCGCAATCGCGTAAGCGCGGCGCCAAATCAGAACCTGCTCTTCGCCAAACTTGGCGGCTGTTTCAGACTTGTTCAAGCCTTGCAGGTCGCCATAATGGCGCTCGTTCAGGCGCCACGCATGCACCACGGGCAGCCACATCTGATCCATCTGGTCCAGGGCAATCCACAGGGTGCGAATGGCGCGCTTCAATACCGAGGTATAGGCCACATCAAACCGGTAGCCCTCTGCTTTCAGGAGGTCGCCGGCCTTGCGGGCTTCTTCACGGCCTTTGTCGGTGAGGTCCACATCGGCCCAGCCGGTGAAGCGGTTTTCGAGGTTCCATTGGCTCTCGCCGTGACGCATCAATACGAGTTTGTACATGTTTGTGGCCTTTAAGTTGCTGTCTAATTAGGCAAAGCGACATTTTAGCCTCGATTCAAGGGGATATAATGGTCAGCCCATCAAGACCCACTTATTGCAGGATTTATGTCGCAGGAATTTCTGATTCAAAACAGCTGGCTCATCGCACTCGCCGTTGGTTCTGGCGTCATGTTGCTTTGGCCCATGCTGACCAAAGGTGGCGGAACCCGTGTAACCGTGCCCCAGGCCACCCTGATGATCAACCAGCGCAAGGCGGTTCTGGTTGACATTCGCGACGATGATTTCGTCAACAACACTGGTGTTGTGCCCAATGCCAAGCGGGTTGCCATCAAGGACTTGAAAGACAAAGCCGGCACCTTGGCCAAAACCAAGGAAATCCCCTTGATCGTGCTTTGCCAAACGGGCGCGCGATCCGGTGCGGCCGCCACAGTATTGAAAGCGGCAGGTTACACCGACGTGTTTGTGCTCGATGGCGGCGTAAACGCCTGGAAGGAAGCGGGCATGCCCGTCAAAAAGGCGCAGCAGGCCTCTTCAGAAGTACCAGCCAAACCGAAGCAACCGAAGGCCACGAAAGCAGCAGTCAAGGAGTAATCATGAGCAGTCAACAGGCCCCTGTCCGCATGTACACCAGCGCCGTATGCCCTTATTGCATGCGCGCAGAACGTTTGTTGAATGAACGTGGTGTGCAGAACATTGAGAAAATCCGGGTTGATCTGGACCCCAGCCAAAAAGAAAAAATGATGGCTGAAACAGGTCGCCGCACCGTGCCGCAAATCTATATTGGCAGCACGCATGTGGGTGGTTGTGACGACCTGCACGACCTGGACCGCGCTGGCAAACTGTTGCCATTGTTGAACCAGGCTGGCTAATTCAGACCAAACCAATTCCAATAATTACCAATCATTTCGATAGGAGCCAGCAAATGGCCGAACAGAATTCAGAAGCCGTGTTTCAAATGCAGCGCGTTTACATCAAGGACGCCTCGCTTGAATTGCCCAATGCACCGCAAATTTTCCTTGAGAAAAACGCGCCCAAGATCGAAGTGGCTGTGGATGTGGGCGCGCAGCGCCTGGCTGAAAATATTTTTGAATCAGAAGTCACCGTGACCGTGACCGCCAAAATTGACGACAAAGTGGCTTTTTTGGTGGAATGCAAGCAGGCCGGTATTTTTGAAATTGCCAATGTGCCTGAAGAACAGTTTGACCCGTTGCTGGGTATTCTCTGCCCCAACATGATTTACCCCTACCTGCGCGCCAACGTGGCCGATCTGATTACCCGCACTGGCTTCCCGCCCGTGCATTTGTCTGATATCAATTTCGAGCAGTTCTACCAGCAGCGTTTGGCCGCAGCCCAGGAACAGGCTGCCAAGCAAAACGGTTCCGGCATTATCACAACCGCTTAAAACGGTGGCGCGCATGCACATCACCGTTTTTGGCGCTGGGGCGTGGGGTACTGCAGTGGCAGCCCACATGTCGTTTGCACATGAAACGGTGTTGTGGGGGCGCGACCCCACGGTGCTTGTTTCGATTGCCAGCCAGCGGGAGAATCCCCGTTACCTTGCCGGCATCAAGCTGAATCCCTCCCTGAAAGTTCAAGCCGATTTTGCACTTGCCGCAAAGCACTCGCTTGGCCAGCCCGATAGCCTTTGGGTGTTGGGCACGCCCATGGGTGCATTGCGCCAAACGCTTGAGCAGCTTCAACAGATTGCACCTGTCGAGCAATGGCCTCCCTTGGTGTGGTTGTGCAAAGGTTTCGAGGTGGGAACCGGGCTCATGCCCCACCAGGTTGTGGAAGACGTGTTGTGCAAACCTTATGGCGGGGCGCTGACCGGCCCTTCGTTTGCCGCTGAGGTGGCGCGTGGATTGCCTTGCGCCCTCACCGCTGCATCGGCCGATGAGCCAACGCGCCAGGCCATGGTTCGCGCGGCACACCACGCAGCCCTGCGCGTGTACGAGCTCGATGACCTCGTCGGTGCCGAAGTCGGTGGCGCGGTTAAAAACATCATGGCGGTGGCCACTGGTATTTGCGATGGCATGCAGCTGGGTTTGAATGCCCGTGCAGCGCTGATTACCCGTGGCATGGCTGAAATCAAGCGGCTGGCTGTTGCGTTGGGTGCTCAGGCAGAAACGCTGAATGGCTTGTCTGGGTTTGGCGATCTTATCCTGACCTGCACAGGCGACCTGTCCCGAAACCGCCGGGTTGGCTTGATGCTGGCCCAAGGCAAATCGCTGGACACCATCCTGAAAGAACTAGGCCAAGTGGCAGAAGGTGTGAAATGCGCGCCGGTGGTCAAGGAACTGGCGGGCAAGCTAGGTGTGGACATGCCAATTACAGCGGCTGTCAACTCGGTGCTGTTTGATGGCTTGAGTCCCGGTGAAGGTGTCATGCGACTGTTGTCGCGGGGCGCCAGGTCTGAAGACGCGGACTGACGTTGCCCAGCGCAGAACAGTGCTTTTTGTTTTTGGCTTAACCGGCATGCCTTGCCCATTGCGCACAGAAAACCGCTGGCCCCTTCTTGAACAAAGGTTTGCATTCACCCCAGCCCAGCAAAAAAGAAGGCTGGGCTGGAGTGTCGCCCTTTGGGCGAGCATGCAAACCTTGTTCAAATCGGGGCGGTTTTCTTGACTGTGCGCAACAAGCAAGTGCATTGCCGGCAAAGCTGAAATGCAGTCTGTTCATGCGGGCCGTGGATGTTGTGGCCATGCGGTCGCGACCAATCACCAGCAATGTAAAGCCCGCAAGGCAGCGAGGTTCCAATCGCGTCGCCATTCAAGAAAACCTGCCCGTTTGAATTCACCCGCAACGTTCGACCTCTGGTCGACACCTTCCTCGGCCTTCCCTTTTGCCGAGGAAGGTGAGTCAGGGTGAGTTTCAAAAAGGGATCAGCAGGTTTTCAGGCGAATGATTGGAATTCGCGCCGAGTGGGCTTAACTCTCTGGCAGGCGATTGGAATTCGCACCGAACGGGCCGTTCAGCTGCCGCCCGCAAATCCGAGTTGTCGCCATGCCTCATACACCGAAACTGCCACCGAATTGGACAGGTTCAGCGACCTGCTCTCCGCCCGCATGGGCAGCCGTAGCCAGTTCTCGCTGGCAAACCAGTTGCGCACATCTTCGGATAACCCACGCGTTTCACTGCCAAACATCAGGTAATCGCCGGTCTTGAATTGCACATCAAAGGGTGATCGCGTGCCTTTCGTGGTCATTGCAAAGCAACGGCTCGGTTCAGGTTGGCAGGTGTCCAGAAAAGCTTGCCAACTGGCATGCACCTTCATGTTGGCGAACTCGTGGTAATCCAGCCCGGCACGGCGCATTCTGGCGTCTTCCAGCGGAAAGCCCAAAGGTTCGATCAGGTGCAGTTGTGCGCCCGTGTTGGCACACAAACGAATAATGTTGCCCGTATTGGGCGGAATCTCTGGTTCAACCAACACGACGTGAATCATTCCGGGGTCCTGCAAACTGCCATAAGTACAATCGAATCGGCGCCTGCTTTTTCAAGCGCCGCCACGCAACTTTGAAGTGTGGCGCCTGTGGTTATCACATCGTCCACCAAACCAATCCTGGTATTTGAAGGCATTGGGCGTGTGGTCTGAAACGCGCCAAGCAGGTTCTGAAGGCGGGCCTCCCTGCCCAGCTCCGCCTGTGCACTTGCCTCACTGGTTTTAATCAGCCAGTCTGTGTAAACGGGGCGTTTCAGTACCCGACCAGCATGTCTGGCAATCAAAGCGGCTTGATTATATCCCCGCTGTTTCAATTTGGTATTGCTGCAAGGCACAGGAATCAGCAGGTCGGGGAGCAAGTGGGTCGTCTCTTGTGTTTTAAGACCCAGCCAATGTCCAAGAAACTTAGCCATTCCATGTGCCTTGCCGTATTTCAGGCGGGTGATCCACTGGTCGAAAGGGGCACTGTAATCACAGCAAATCACGCAATCAAGCTTGTTTTCCGGCCTGGTAGCAAGCAAAGGCCTGCAGTGGCGGCAGTGTGTCCAGCCAAACGCCTGCGGTCTTGGACCCAGCATCAAGCCGCACCGCTTGCAACGCACCTTGGGCATCTCCAGTAAAAGCGACAGGCACGACCGGCACAGAAAGTCGTTCAATCCGCCTGTCCGCAATCCGCCTTGAATACCTCCCTGGCAGGATGCGCAGCGGCGGGGCATGGCGGTGTCGCTCACAAGCCGGCAAGTTCTATACAATGTTTCGTACACCGGCTTCATTAAAAGACCTTTGACCACAATGTCCTCGCAGTTCTGGAAATACACTCGCTCAAATGCCGCCCTGTCCCGTCAATGGGCAAAACGTGTTCAGGCACCCTTGCCTTTCATTCTTGAAGAGGTCAACAGGCGCATGGTGAACCGCGCCCAGATCATGCGCCCGGTCGAGGGAGGCGTAGTGCACCAAGGTTGGTTACACCCTGCTGCACTGGCCAGTGTAAAAGCCTTGTTCGGCGGGCGTGAACTTGCCGTGTTCGCGCCCAGCGCCATCGAATTGCCTGCAGCACCGATGGACAAGGCGGCTGAGTCTTTCCTGTCAAAACTATGGCCGGGCCGTGCTTCTGTAGCAAAGGCCGCAAGTGCCCGCGAACTGCCGCTTGGTGCCAACCTCCCGCTTGCCGATGAAAGCCAGGCAATGGTTTGGTCGCCCCTTTGGTTGCATGGACTTGAAGATCCTGCCCACCAAATGGCCGATTGGCTTCGGGTGTTGAAACCCGAGGGTGGGGTGTTCTTCACCTGCTTTGGGCCGGATACCGCCAAAGAATTGCACGGCTTTGCCAAATGCCTGAGTGAAAGCATTCCTGATTTTGCGGACATGCACGACATTGGCGATCTGATGAGCAAGCAGGGTTTTTCCGACCCGGTCATGGAAATGGAAAAATTGACCTTGACTTACAGTACGCCAGAAGCTTTGTTGCAGGACTGGCGTGCCTTTTCAGGCAATTTTCTGGCAGGGCGGGGCAAGGGCTTGGTGTCTACTGGCCGATACCAACAAGCGATTCAAACATTGAGGGCATTGAAGTCTCCGGAGAGCGGGCGAATTCCCCTGACGCTTGAATTGGTCTATGGGCATGCCTGGAAAGTAAAACGGAAACCAAAAATCGATGTCACAAGCGTGAAAATATCGGACATCAAGGGGCGAAAGGCGTCAAAATAGGTTTAGAAAAGCAGGCGTTTTTAAATGTAGCCCATTGTTTTCAACTTATTTAACGGAAAACAGGCAGGGAATGCATTTGCGATATTGCTTGCCAGAAGGCCTTAAGCCTATAATTCGAAGGTTTTTATGCACTCTCCAAGAAGTGCGTCGGGTCTGAATGACTGCTCTCTGAGAGGTAAATGGGCATGATTCCAGGAAATTCAAGTCAGGTAGTCGCACCAGACAACGTGCCGCAAAGCAGTCAATGGGTATTTCGGCGAAATTGTTCGCTTACCCCCAAACAGCTTTTGCAATGGTATTTAAGTTTGTGTGCCCTTACGTTGATTGTGGCCACCGGGTTTTTACTCGCCGGTTTCTGGATCGTGTTGCCGTTTGCGGGCTTGGAGTTGTTGTTGGTGGGAACGGCATTTGTGGTTTATGCAAGGCATGCAGCGGACTACGAAATGATCGAATTGCAGCGCGATCAGCTTTTGCTGGTCATGTCTGACGGCACCAAATTGACCCAGCTCAAATGGTCACCCCAATGGGCCAAGTTGAGTTACAACGGAAAATATAAAGCGCCATTGCTGTTCAGTCACAGGGGCCAACAAGTAAAAATAGGCAAATTTATTGCCGAGAAAGACAAGTCAGCGTTGCACCGCGAATTGAAGGCGGCGCTGGCAAGGGCGGCGTGTCCGGTTTAGGCACGTTGCTTCCACCAGTTTGATTTTTTTTGAGATTGAGGATCGCCATGTTGAAGTCGTCCTTGGGTATTCGCAACGTAGTGGCAACGGCCGCTGCAGTCGCGATGACATCCTTCGGAGGTGCTGCGTTAGCCGAGAATGTTTCTGGGCAACCCTTGCAGTACAACCTCGCCCAGCCGGTTACCGAAATTGCGAAGCAAATCTATGATTTGCACACGCTGATGCTGGTGATCTGCCTGGTCATTTTCGTTGCCGTGTTCGGTGTGATGTTCTACTCGATCTACGCTCACCGAAAGTCAAAGGGTGCAAAGTCCGCTTCTTTCCACGAAAGTGTGAAAGTTGAAATTGCATGGACCATCATTCCTTTCCTCATCGTGATCGGCATGGCCTTGCCCGCTACCAAAACAGTGGTAGCGATGAAAGACACGTCCAACGCCGACCTGACCATCAAGGCCACCGGTTACCAGTGGAAGTGGGGTTATGAATACCTGGCTGGCGAAGGCGAAGGCATTTCATTCCTGTCCACACTTGCTACACCTCGTGACCAGATTGAAGACCACCAAGGTCAGGCTGTTGCGCGCGGCGAAAACTACCTGATGGAAGTGGACAACCACGTAGTAGTGCCAGTGAACAAGAAAGTTCGCGTGGTGACTACGGCCAATGACGTGATTCACGCCTGGATGATCCCCGCCTTCGGCGTGAAACAGGATGCGATCCCTGGTTTCGTGCGCGACACTTGGTTCAAGGCTGAGAAGGAAGGCATCTACCGCGGCCAGTGTGCTGAGCTTTGTGGTAAAGACCACGCTTACATGCCCATCGTTGTTGAAGTGATGTCCGAAGAAAACTACTCCAAGTGGGTTCAAGCCAAGCTGGACGAAATGAAGTCCAAGCAGGACGATCCCACCAAGGAATGGACCAAGGAAGACCTGGTTGCACGTGGTGAACAGGTTTACAACGCCAACTGTGCAGCCTGTCACCAGGCCACCGGTGCTGGCATTCCTGGTGCTTTCCCCGCATTGGTTGGTGCACCATCAGTAGTTGGTCCACAAGCTGACCAGATCGCCATTTTGCTGAACGGCAAGGGCGCAGGCATGCCTGCCTGGAAGCAATTGTCCGACGTTGAAATCGGCGCAGTGATTACATACACAAGAAACGCCTGGGCCAACGCTGGTACAGGTACAGACCCGGTTGTTCAGCCAAGTGCTGTTACGGCTGCACGTTAATATTGCTTAGGAGATTTACATGAGCACTACCGCGGCAGATTTAGCCCATGGACATGGCCACGGCCATGATCATGACCACGCACACGACCACCCGCACGGCTGGCGCCGTTGGTTGTATGCGACCAACCACAAAGACATCGGTACGATGTACCTGATTTTCTCGTTTGTCATGCTGCTGGAAGGCGGCGTGCTGGCCTTGATGTTGCGTGCCGAGCTGTTCTCACCTGGCTTGCAACTGGTTCAGCCTGAGTTCTTCAACCAGCTGACCACCATGCATGGTTTGATCATGGTGTTTGGTGCTGTGATGCCGGCATTCGTGGGTTTCGCCAACTGGATGATCCCGTTGCAAATCGGCTGTTCCGACATGGCGTTTGCCCGCATGAACAACTTCAGCTTCTGGCTGATGGTGCCTGCGGCAATCATCCTGACTGCATCCTTCTTCATGCCTGGTGGTGCAACTGCTGCCGGCTGGACGCTGTATGCACCGTTGTCCATTCAGATGGGCCCCGGCATGGATGCCGCCATTTTCGCGATGCACATTCTGGGTGCCTCATCGATCATGGGCTCCATCAACATCATCACGACCATCCTGAATATGCGCGCTCCCGGCATGACCATGATGAAAATGCCGATGTTCGCATGGACCTGGTTGATTACCGCTTACCTGCTGATCGCCGTAATGCCGGTTTTGGCTGGCGCCATCACCATGGTGTTGACCGATCGCCATTTCGGCACGTCGTTCTTCAACGCCGCAGGCGGCGGTGACCCCGTGATGTACCAGCACATCTTCTGGTTCTTCGGTCACCCCGAGGTGTACATCATGATCTTGCCGGCCTTCGGCATCATCTCGCACATCGTTCCAACCTTTGCCCGTAAAACACTGTTTGGTTACAGCTCCATGGTGTACGCCACCGGTTCCATCGCGATCCTGTCGTTCATCGTGTGGGCGCACCACATGTTTACAACCGGCATGCCAGTAACAGGCCAGTTGTTCTTCATGTACGCAACCATGTTGATCGCTGTGCCCACGGGCGTGAAAGTGTTCAACTGGCTGGCCACCATGTGGCGTGGTTCCATGACGTTCGAGACCCCCATGCTGTTCGCAGTGGGCTTCATTTTCGTGTTCACCATGGGTGGCTTCACTGGCCTGATCCTGGCCGTGGCTCCAGTTGACATCCAGTTGCAGGACACCTACTACGTTGTGGCTCACTTCCACTACGTGCTGGTGGCTGGTTCACTGTTTGCATTGTTTGCCGGTACTTACTACTGGCTGCCAAAATGGTCTGGCCGCATGTACAGCGAAAAGCTTGGCAAGTTGCACTTCTGGTCTTCTTTGATCAGCTTCAACGTGACTTTCTTCCCCATGCACTTCCTGGGCCTGGCCGGTATGCCACGTCGTTACGCCGACTACGCCACACAGTTCACTGACTTCCACGCCATTGCCACCATCGGTGCCTTCTGGTTTGGTCTGTCACAGTTGATCTTCCTGTGGTGCGTACTTCGCGCCTGGATGTTCCAGAAAGGTGAAGCTGCTCCAGCCAAGCCTTGGGAAGGTGCAGAAGGACTGGAATGGACAGTGCCATCACCCGCACCATTCCATACTTTTGAAGAACCGCCACTGGTGAAGTAATTCGCCAAAGTCAAACGCGGGGCCCCCAGCGGGTGGCCCCCGTTGCGTAAAAAGGCTTTGCAGCGGCAAGGCTTTTTCACCCAACGAAGATGTACCGTGAGGAATTTATTTTGACGCCCGAAGAAGAAAAGAAAGCCCGGCAAAACAAGCGCACCGGTTTGATTCTGCTCTCTGTGGCGGCAGTATTTTTTCTCGGCATCCTGATCCGCAAGGTCATGGAGCCCAGTATTTTGAGTTTGGTGAACTAAGCAGTGAATTTGCAGTAGAGGCACATCAGCATGGCACAGCAAAGTAGTCGAAAAACAGGGGGCTTGCACAAGCAAATGCTGGTGCGTCTTTTGGTGATTGTGGTGGCCATGTTTGCATTTGGTTATGCATTGGTACCCATTTACAAAGCCATTTGCGAAATAACCGGTATCAATGTCCTGACCCCGCAGACCAAGAATGCGGCCGACATTGTGAAGAATACGCAGGTGGACAAAAGCCGAAGCATTGAAGTGATTTTTGATGCGAATGAGCGCGGCAAATTCCAGTTCAAGCCTGAAACGAATCGCATGATGGTTCACCCAGGCGAATTGGTGACTGTGAATTACGTGGTGCACAACAACCTGCCCAACGACACGGCAGGCCAGGCAATACCCAGTTATTTGCCCACCAAGGCGGCTGAACACTTTACCAAGCTCGAATGCTTCTGCTTCAAGCAGCAACCTTTCAAGTCGGGTGAAACAAAAGAATTTCCGGTGGTGTTTGTGATCAACCCCAAGTTGCCACAAGACGTACACACCATCACGCTGAGTTATACGTTTTTTGAAGTGGCTGGAGCCACGGCCATGGTTGCAGAATAATGTCAGAAGACATCAAAGAGGCAGCGTCCCGCAAAGCGAGCAAAGCCACTTTCCTGCAAACCCTGTCAGCAGTACTCTGGTCGTTTTTTGGTGTTCGGAAAGGCTCAAACCATTCCGAAGACATGCAGAAACTGAATCCTGTCCACGTGATCATCGTGGGCTTGCTTGCGGCAGCCGGATTTGTTTTCGGGTTGCTGCTGTTGGTGAATTATGTGGTGGGTTCCGCTTAAGCCGTTCGGAATCCCTTGTTGCAGTATCGAAGCATCTAAATTAAAGAGATAGGAGAAACAACCATGCGTGCGAATGCACCGTATTACTTTGTGCCGGGCTTGTCCCAATGGCCCGTGCTTGGCTCAGTGGCCATGTTCTTCTTCATACTGGGCATGTCCCAGTGGGTCAATGGCGGTCAGGCCGGTCCTTATCTGTTCGCGCTTAGCATGGGTATCCTGATTTACGTGCTGACCGGTTGGTTCAAGCATGTGGTAGGTGAATCTCAAAGTGGTCAGTACAGCGCCCGTGTGGACGTGTCTTTCCGCTGGTCAATGGGATGGTTCATTTTCTCGGAAGTGATGTTTTTCGCAGCGTTTTTCGGCGCGCTGTTCTATGCACGTCAAATCGCAATGCCTTGGCTTGGCGACATCGACAACAAAGCATTCTTGTGGCCCGACTTTACTGCCAACTGGCCCAACACTGGTCCTGCGGGCACTGTGGATGCATTCCAGACCATGGGCCCATGGCCAATTCCCACAATCAACACTGCATTGTTGCTGACTTCAGGCTTGACGCTGACTTGGGCGCACCATGCCCTAATCGCCAACAAGCGCTCACAGTTGATCTGGGGCTTGGGCCTGACCGTGTTGCTTGGCGCAGTGTTCATGGGTTTCCAGGTGTATGAATACATCCACGCTTACCGTGACCTGAACCTGAAAATGACCTCCGGAATTTTCGGATCCACCTTCTTCATGCTGACCGGTTTCCACGGCTTCCACGTGACCATCGGTGCGATCATTCTGTTCTTCATCATGATCCGCTGCATCAAGGGCCACTTCACACCGGAAAGCCATTTTGCGTTTGAAGCGGCCGCCTGGTACTGGCACTTCGTGGACGTGGTGTGGTTGGGCTTGTACGTGATTGTTTACTGGCTGTAATCAAGCCAGGCTGGCAATACTTGAAAAAGCCACTGGAACACTCCGGTGGCTTTTTTTTGAATTCCGAAGTTACCGGATTCCTGTGGATTCAATCCATCCCATGTAGTAGGAAAAGAGGATGAGAAGAAACAGTGCAATAGACAAACCAATACGCATGGTCAGTGCGTTGACAGTGCGACTCGATTTGCTTTTGTCTTTCATCAGAAAGAAAAACGCAGAACCAAGGCTTGCCAGAATGCCTAAAAAAGCCAAGCCAATAATCAACTTCATGGTAAATGCCCTTCAAAAACCAACCGTGAACAACACACAAGCTGAAGTATGTCATGGTTAAAGCAGTGAATTCACCGGGAAAGACAAAGCTCGTGCTCACCCTGTTGCTAGGGGGCGTGTTCGTTTGGCTGACATTCAGTTTGGGTCAATGGCAAACCGGTAGGGCCGCGGAAAAGCAGACGCTGTTTGACGCACAGGCTCGTGCCTTGGCTGCTTCGCCAATTTCTCCAGGTAACGCACAGATTGACTTGGACAATTTGTCCTACCGCAAAATCGAACTTCAAGGTCGATTTGATGCCAAAGCCCTGATATACATAGACAACCGTCAAGTCAACGGACGGCCCGCGGTGCAGGTGGTGCAGGGGTTCCGGCCCGAAGGCGCAAGCTTTTTGATTCCGGTGGATCGGGGCCTGCTGTTGCGCAATCCGGCAGATCCGCGGCGCGCACCAGTGATGCCTGATGACGCAACTGTTTCCGATGAGCAGGTCACCGGTTTGAAAGGCACCATTTTGCCGCGGTTTGCCCAGTCAGCTGAACTTCGTGGCGTGCTGCTGGGCGCTGCAGACAGTATTTACAAGGAAGAGCAGAACGGTTTTCAGGTGTGGTCCAACTTCAGTGCAGAGGAGTTTGAAAAGCACCTGGGCCAACCCGTCAGCAATTTTGTAGTGACCTTGCAGCCGGTGGCGCAGACCAGCGACAGCCAGGATGAAGCACCATTTGAAACCCGCAAGGTGAATGGTTTTTACCATGTTGCGGTACCGCTGCAGGAACAGGTGGCCAAACACAAGGGCTATGCCTTTCAGTGGTTTACCATGTCAGCCGTGTTGGTTTTGTTGACACTGTTTTTTGTATACCGAGAGTTTTACAAGGGAAATAAGCCATGAATGCAGCCAGCGCCCCCGCCACGCTGAACAAAAGCCGAATGACCATCATTCTGGTCTTTCTAACCTGTGCACTGCCCATTGTGGCGGCGTTCTACCTGTATTTCTTCAACAAGCCCGATGGCACCAACAACTACGGGACCATTCTGGATCCGCAGGTGAATGTATCGACCGAGGTGTTCAAGAACATCAATGGCGATGATTTCACCATGAATCAGGTGGCCGACAAGTGGGTGCTGATCCAGGTCATCAACAGCGAATGCGATGCCGTGTGTCAGAATACCATGTATTTTCAGCGCCAGGCCCGGGCTACCAAGGGCAAGGAACAGGGGCGCATCGAGCGCGTGGTCTTTGTCACCGATGACGGCCCGCTTGAAACGCTATTGCTGCGCCAGTTCCCCGATGTACATTTTGTTCGCGCCAGCGAAAGCCAGTTGAAGTCCTGGTTGCCCCTGGAGCAGGGTATTGTGGGCAGCAAGGGCAGCGCTGACATTGGCACGGTGCGGGACCACGTCTTCGTGGCCGACCCCTTGGGCCATGTAATGATGCGTTTTCCGCCGAACAACACACTTCAGTTCGACAAGTTTCGTAAAGACGTAAGCCGCCTGTTGTGGGCATCCAATATTGGTTAATTCGAGAGCAGCATCATGAGCAGTTACAAGCGTTTGGTCGCATTCACCACTGTATTAACTTTCCTGTTGATCATGTTGGGCGCATTTGTCCGTCTGACTGATGCGGGTCTGGGTTGCCCGGATTGGCCAGGTTGCTACGGCAAGCTGACGCCGACCCATGCAGCCGAAGAAATTGCTGCAGCGGTTGAGGCACAGGGTGGTACCCATGGCCCCGTGTCCATTCCCAAGGCCTGGAAGGAAATGGTGCACCGATACGTCGCTACTTTCCTCGGTTTCCTGATTATTGGCATCATGGCCATGGCCTGGATCAAGCGGCGTGAGCTGAAGCAATCACCGGCCTTGCCAACAATTCTGTTCTTTGCGGTGTGCCTGCAAGGTGCCTTTGGTGCCTGGACGGTGACCATGTTGTTGAAACCAGCCATCGTGACGGGACACCTGATTGGCGGCATGACCATCCTCGGGCTTTTGACCTGGTTGTGGCTGCGTCAAACCAGTAACGCACGAACCGTTGCGCCACCCAGGGACGCCGCTGGCTTGCGCTTGCTGGCCCGCATCGGCTTCGTGGCTGTGGCGGCTCAAATCATCTTGGGTGGTTGGGTGAGTACCAATTACGCGGCGGTGGTGTGTACCGATTTCCCGACGTGCCAAGGAAGCATGTGGCCACACATGGAATTTGACCATGCGTTTCACATTGTCCGTGAATTGGGCGAAACACCCGACGGAGACATGCTGAATGTCGCCTCGTTGACTGCCATTCATTTCATTCACCGGATCGGGGCTTTGATCGTCACGGCTATTTTGGGTGTTTTGGCCTTTGCCTTGTGGCGCAACCCCGGCACAAAGTTGCTGGCGATCAAGGTAGTGGCTGTGCTGACATTGCAAATTGCCATGGGCATTGGCAATGTGGTGTTTCAGCTGCCTTTGTGGTTGGCGGTGGCACACAATGGGGGCGCAGCACTGTTGCTGGTTACCTTGATCTTGGTAAACTATCGGGTTGCGGGCAATCGCCATCGAATTTCATAAGGCCCACCATGCCATCCGTTGAAAAAGTAAAAGCCGTGAGCAGTTTTTCTCACGTCGCCAAACAGTACTGGACACTGACCAAGCCGCGCGTGGTCGCCTTGATCGTGTTTTGTGCTGTAATCGGCATGTTCCTGGCTACCCCCGATTTGCCCAATGCGCAGGTGCTGATTGCGGGTACTTTGGGTATCTGGCTGGTGGCGGGTGCAGCGGCCGCTTTTAACTGCCTGGTCGAACAGCAGATTGACGCGAAAATGGCGCGCACCCGTGCACGCCCGCTGCCACGTGGTGAACTGAATTCGGTGCAAACACTGGTGTTTTCAAGCCTGGTGGGTGGTGTAGGTGTCTGGATTCTGTATGTATTCGTCAACCCGCTGACCATGTGGCTGACTTTGGCCACCTTCGTGGGCTATGCAATTATCTATACCCTCTTGCTCAAGCCCAATACGCCACAAAACATCGTCATTGGCGGTGCCTCTGGTGCCATGCCACCCGTGCTGGGTTGGGCCGCTGTCACCAACAGTGTGTCCCCAGAAGCGCTTGTGCTGTTCCTGATCATCTTTGTCTGGACGCCCCCGCATTTCTGGGCGCTGGCCTTGTACCGCACGCAGGAATATGCGCGGGCAGGCTTGCCAATGCTGCCTGTTACCCATGGGGCCGCATTCACCCAGTTCCATGTGTTTTTGTACACCATCATGTTGGCGGCCACGACCCTGATTCCGTTCGCCATGAAAATGAGCGGCTTGATCTACCTGGCCAGCGCCGTTGTACTCAATGCAATTTTCATTGGCTACGGGTACAAGATCTGGAAAAATTACAGCGACGCCTTGGCCAAAAAGGCGTTTACCTATTCAATCGCCTACCTGGCCTTTTTGTTTGCGGCCTTGTTGGTGGATCATTACGTGGCGGTATAAGCAGCATGGTCAAGCAGATCAAACAATGGGTTCGTGGCGCAGCTTTGGGCGCTGTGGTGTTGCTTGCGGCATGTAATATGGGGCCCGCCACATTTGTTAATACCGACATCACCGGTTCTGCCTTGGTGGCCAATTTCAAGTTGAAGGACTTGTCGGGCACCGAGCGCACCATGGAAAGCTACAAAGGCAAAGTGGTCGCCATGTTTTTTGGTTACACCCATTGCCCGGATGTGTGCCCAATCACCATGCAGCAATGGAATGAGGTGAAAGCCAAGTTGGGTGCCAAAGGCGATAACCTCCAGGTGCTGTTTGTCTCGATTGACCCTGAACGTGATACGCCCGAACTTCTGAAAAAGTACGTGCCCCAATTCAACCCCAGCTTTGATGCATTAACAGCCTCCTCGCTGGACGAACTCAAGCCATTGCTCACCGGTTTGCGCGTGTTTGCGGGCAAGGTCGAGGGTAGTAGTCCCGAGAATTACCTGATGGATCACACCTCAGCCAGCTATGTGTTTGACCAGCAGGGTCGGGCCAGGCTTCTGGTGCGCCACAATGCCGATTCGGCACCAGTGGTCAGCGATGTCGAACAAATTCTCGACGGCAAATAATCAGTCTTTCGCTGCGGTGACAATGCTGCAGCTTAGCTGCGGCTGATCCATTGCAAGGAGCTCTTTGAACTGGAGCAGCGACCAGACCGAGTCATTTTTCCCTCCGCCTGAATGCTTCGTGTGTATGGTGTTTTCAACCATTTTGTAAACAACCTGCCATTCCAGCGACAACGGGTGTCCAATCGGACCATGGTTGACAAGTACCATGACAGGCCGACCTTGCAGCAGTTCAAGCTGAATGACTTGAAGGGTATCCACAACACTGTTGCCCGCATACCAGCTGGCGTGGAGGTCGGCTTTTCTTAGTGCACCAAGCATCATGAGCGGTGAAGTTCCCATGCTGCCGCCAAACAGATCGGGTGTTTCGCTCCACCTGACAATTTCTTCAATGAAAGGGTCATTCAGGGGCCTTCCTTGTCTATCCTTGGGGATGTGATTCCAGCCGATTCCGTGGTAGTGAAGAATGGTGCCGATGGCACATGGCCCGCTCATTTTTTCAAGGTGTTTGGGCGCAGTGAATCCCCAGATCTGATTCAGTTTTGCGGGATCCATGGGCTTGAAGTCAATTTGGCTTGACGGGGTTGAAATGGATCTGGCTTCTGAGAAATCAATCTCAAAACGCTTGTACTCATTCATAAAAAAGCATCCTTTTTGCTGCCGAACTCACCAGCCATCATATGCAGACAACGGACGTATTCGTGCCATGCATAGTTCTATGCATAATCCTCATTCCGTTGTGCAGAGCTGAGATCTGGTAGGCTTTTATTTGGAACTGTTTATGAAGTTACTAACGGGCGAAGTTTGGCTATCGTGTACAAATCACCCGTTGCAGCAAGTTCAGGCCAGGTTGGCAAGGTTTAGAACATTGAGCAAGTTATTGCTTTCAAGTGGGGCGGTCTGGCTGCCCAGGGGGGATGAAGCCCCCAAGTTGCCAGTCAAGCCATCGATCAAGCCGGTCAAGGGTGCCAAAACTGCGTCTAGCGGACCGGCTTCGGTTTCTGTGTCCGGCGTAGTGGCCGGGGGTGGGGTCGTGGTGCTGCCGCCAGTGCCATTGCCGGCGTTGTTGCCGGACTCTGTGGTACTGGTCATTGCTGTGGTGTTGTTCTCATTGTCGCTGTAAATGGCAGCGGTTGCACCGAGAAATACGATGCTTTCCAGTACGGGGTAACCTGTGGATTCAGTTGTGCCGGGGGTTCCGAACAAGCCAAACAAACCACTATTGGCCTCGGCGTCTGCCGTCGTTGGGTCGTCGACCAGTGCCAGGCTGTCGAAATAAACGCCTTCGCCCTGAATGTTGGTGGCTATCCACTGGGGGGCTTGCTCCATTTCAACCACTTCGAGGTTGAAGGTGGCTGCAGCGCCTTTTTCAACAATCAGCGCGTCATTCACACCTGTGAACTGGATCACAGCCTTGGCGGATTGGTCGGTCACAAGGCGGTCGCCAGGCAAAAGCGTCACGCCCACTTGGGCGGGCAGAAAAAATCCGTCTCTAACCAGTTGCACATTGCCGCTGATTTCCCGGATTTTTGCCTGTTGTTCGATGGACGCTGTTGCTGTGTTCATGGTCATTAAGCGTAGTTGTAGGGGCCGCCCACTTCAAGCGCCTTCTTGTAACTGGGCATGGCGTGGATGCGTTTTACATAAGCCGCAATTTTGGGCATGCTGTTGATGGACTCGGCGCGGCTGATGGCCGCTTCCAGTGGAAAGCTCATCATGAAGTCGGCGCCTGTCATTTCGCTGCCGCAAAACCACTCGTTTTTCGACAATACGCCTTCAATGTAGGCAAATTGCTTTTCAAGGTTGGGGTTGATGAAACCGCTTTTCACCTGTTTGGAGATGCCGCGTGCAATGGGCAACACAATCGGCTTCAAAAACGCAGGCACCGGGGCATTCTCGATTTTGTTGAATACCAGTGTCATGACCAGCGGGGGCATGGCGGTTCCTTCAGCAAAATGCATCCAGTAGGTGTAATCGCGGTGGGCTTGCGTGCCGTGTGCTGGGCGCATTTTGCCGCCAGCCTTGTCGATCAGGTATTCCACAATGGCACCGCTTTCCGCCACGGTGATGTCACCGTCCGTAATCACGGGCGATTTCCCCAACGGGTGGATTTTCAGCAGCTCGGGTGGGGCCAGGTAGGTTTTGGCATCGCGTGCGTAGCGGGTCACCTTGTAAGGCAGGCCAAGTTCTTCAAGCAGCCAGATAATGCGCTGCGAGCGTGAATGTTCCAGGTGGTGTACTTCAATCATGATAAAAAAAGGGCCTGTTGCCAAGCCCTTAGTGTAGGTCAGTTTTAACCCGAAATGATTAGTAGTCTTAATTAAACTTCGCCGTGTTCGTATTTAAGCAGGGCAGTTTTCATTTTTTTCATGGCTTGGGTTTCAATCTGGCGGATGCGTTCTGCCGATACACCCAGCTCAGCGGCCAGGTCGTGCAGGGTTTTGGCATTCTCGCCCGCCAGCCAGCGGCTGGAAATGATGCGCTGGCTGCGTTCATCCAGGCTGGC
Organism: Limnobacter thiooxidans; assembly: GCF_036323495.1. Classification (NCBI taxonomy): domain Bacteria; kingdom Pseudomonadati; phylum Pseudomonadota; class Betaproteobacteria; order Burkholderiales; family Burkholderiaceae; genus Limnobacter; species Limnobacter thiooxidans. The sequence continues at coordinate 217,995 of NZ_AP028947.1, forward strand.
CAAGGCCAGGTCCAGCCCCTCGCTGTGCAAACGCTCCATATTGGCACCTTCCAGCACTTCACTGGGCTCAGCGCCTTCAGCGGCCAGGTAGCGGACGGGGTTGTAGCTGGTTTCTTCGCTGTCTGCGTCAATCACCGGGTCAAGGCTGAATTCATGGCCAGCCATGCGGCGTTCCATGTCGGAAACATCCTCGGGGCGCACATTCAATTCTGCCGCCACTTCGTTGACTTGATCTGGCGACAGGGTTTGGCCGTATTTTTTGAAGCTGTTCAGGTTGAAAAACAACTTGCGGTGCGCCTTGGTCGTGATCATTTTGACCATGCGCCAGTTGCGGATAATGTATTCGTGGATTTCGGCCTTGATCCAGTGCAGCGCAAAGCTGACCAGGCGCACGCCGCGCGTGGTGTCAAAGCGCTTGACGGCTTTCATCAGGCCGATATTGCCTTCCTGAATCAGGTCGGCGTGGGGCAACCCATAACCCAGGTACTGGCGTGCCACGGCCACAACCAGGCGCAGGTGGCTAAGCACCAAGCGGCGGGCAGCTTCAAGGTCGTTGTCGCGTTGCAGGCGCTCACCCAGCTCGATTTCCTCTTCAGGAGTGAGCATGGGGATTTGGTGGGTAGCGGAAATATAGGCATCAAGGTTGCCAAGCGGTCCACGGGCCACCAGTGCCCAGGGGTCGCGCACGGCAAGGGCGTTGCCGGGGGCGCGAAGATTAGCAAGTGTTAATGCATTTGTGGTCATGATTGCGGTGTTCTCCGAATAAATGAACCAGTTTCAACGGTGATTTTAGCACTCTTCGTTTAGGAGTGCTAATGGGTTGGAAAGTTCCTGGGTCAACGGGAATGTTGTCGACTACGTTTGCCTTGATACGGGTCGTGAGTACCCACGCAGTACAACTTCAGGTTTTTCACCCTTTGCAGGCTGGCTGTAGGCCATAGCGCTTTACAGACCCCGCATGCTTACCCAATCAATTGGCCAGACAACATGAACAATTCGTACACAGCCCATCAGGAATTGATGGGCAGTTTGAAGAATCGCCACCGCGATATCCTGAAGCTGATCAACGGCCAGCCCGTCCATCTTCTCGACGTCCCGGTTTATGGCAATGTGGGTGACCTGCTGATCTTGAAGGGAACAGAAACCTTCTTGAAGGAAAATCGGGTGAAGGTGGTTCAAATTGCATCCATCCACAATTTCAATGAAAACATACAGCCTGGCGAGGTCATTCTGTTTCAGGGTGGCGGCAATTTTGGTGACCTGTACCCGGTGCACCAATTGCACCGGGAAAGCGTGATTGCGAAGTACAGGAATAACAGGGTGATTGTATTGCCCCAAAGTATTCACTTTGAAAGACCGGAAGCCTTTGATGCCTGTGCAGCCACCCTTCAGTTGCACCCGGATTTACATATTCTGGTTCGTGATGTGGGGTCTTTTAAAAGTGCCCTGCAGATGACCGGCAATTGTCACTTGATGCCTGACATGGCCCACCAGCTTTACTCGTCAAAAACACGGCCAGCAAGCAGTGGCTTGCGTTTGCTGTTTCAACGGCTGGACAAGGAGTCTTCCGACCAACAGGTCGACATGAAGTGGGACACCAAGACGGATTGGGACCTGCTGATTGCGGATGAAATGAAAACCATCTGTTTTTTCAGGCGGCAGCTTGAGCGGTCCCAAAAAATAGGTCTGGATTGTTTGGTCATGCGCCTGTGGCTGATTTACAAGAACCGCTTGATCGCCAAGGCCGAGCAGTTTTTCCTCAAACACGACTTCGTGATTACAGACAGGCTTCATGGCCATATTCTGGCTTCTTTGCTGAACACAAAAAATTGTGTGCTGGACAATTCATACGGCAAAAACTCGGGTTATGTGGATGCGTGGACAAAAACTAGCCCACTAGTCAGTTGCAAAGAGCTCTTGACCTAGTGGGCGTCGTATCTTGAATCGCAGCATTTTGCTGAACAGAACAAACTGAAGTTCAACACACGGCATGTGTTGATTTAGTCGCGTTCAGGACGCTCAGCACGTTCAGGACGTTCAGCTTTCTCGGGACGCTCTGCACGTTCAGGACGCTCAACTTTCTCGGGGCGTTCAGCACGTTCAGGACGTTCAGCTTTCTCGGGACGCTCTGTACGTTCAGGACGCTCAACTTTCTCGGGGCGTTCGGCACGCTCTGGACGTTCTGCTTTTTCAGGCCGCTCGGCTTTTTCAGGACGTTCGGCACGCTCTGGACGTTCTGCTTTTTCAGGACGCTCAGCTTTCTCGGGACGCTCTGCACGTTCACCACGCTCGGCTTTTTCGGGTCGTTCAGCGCGCTCGCGGCGTTCAACCCGTTCAGGGCGGGCCAGTTGCGCAACTTTCTCCAGTTGATCCAAGCGTACCCGTTTTTCCACACCATTGACCAGTGACTGCTCCCGCACGTCAGAGCGGATTCTTTCTACAGACTTTTCCAGAGCCAAGGCCGGTGTCGACAAGGCGGCAGCCAGGGTCATGGACACGGCGCATGCAATTAATTTTCGTTGAGCTGACATCATTTTTTCTCCTGAATATTTGTGTGAAAAATTCACACGATTGAAAGATAGGCTTAAAATTGTTGCTTGTCAATAAAATGTGGAAAATTTTCACACGCTCTGTTAGAGTGAAGTCCGTGTTCTCAAGTAGTCCTTTCACCATGAAATCCCGTCAATCCATTTTGCTGTCAGCAGTCAGAAAGGTCCTTCGACCTCTGGTACGCCTTTGCTTGGGCAATGGTGTGACCTACCCCATGCTTCTCGAAGAGCTGAAACAGGTTTTCGTAAAAGTTGCTGAAAGTGAATTTCCCTTGGATGGCAAACCTCAGACTGACAGCCGGATCACCCTTTTGACGGGTGTGCACCGCAAGGATGTTCATCGGATTCGCACCGAGGAGGCGAGTACCCCGGTGGTCAAGCCCAATCTGTCCTCGCAGGTGATTGCTCAATGGCTGGCAGGCAAGGGATTTCAGGACGCCAACGGCTCGCCACGCAGACTTCAAAAAACCATCGCAGATGGTGGAGAGCTTTCATTCGAAGCACTTGTAGCGCAAGTGAGTAAAGACATTCGATCCAAGCCTTTGCTGGACGAATGGTTAAGGCTTGGCGCTGTGCGCATTGATGAGGACGGCGCCATCGAGTTGGTCAGCCAGGCCTTTGTACCCAAGGGTGATTTTGAGCAAACCGCCGCGTTTCTCGCAACGAACGTACACGATCATCTGGCGGCTGCGGTGGACAACATTTCCAAAGAAAAGCCGGTGTTTTTCGAACGCGCGGCGTTCAGCGATGGCTTGAGCGAACAACAGTTGGCTGCGTTGCAGGAATTCATCGCAACAGAAGGCATGGCCTTTCTTCGCAGGGTGAATGAAGAAAACATTCGTTACAGTCTGGATCCGCAGGTCGGGGTAGGCTATCGGGTCAATACGGGTGTGTACTTCTATGCCGAGCCGCAGGACCAAGTCGATGAATAACAAGCTGCGTGTACGAGTTTTGCTGCCGTTGCTGGCGGGGCTCGCTTCGGTCTGGGCATCCAGTGCAAATGCCAATCCCTGTGATGGTGGTGTGCCTGTTCAATTGCACAAGGCTGCACCCGGTGTGGGTGGAACGGGTGCACCGATGCAGCCCGGTGTGGGCGGCACAGGTCGTCAATTGGACCCAGGTGTAGGCGGTACGGGTCGATCGATCGAACCCGGTGTGGGTGGTACCGGTTCTGCACTGAAGACCGTGGAAGGCGATTCGTTTGTTTACGGTGTCATCACCGGCTTCGCCAGTATTTGTGTCAATGGTCTTGAAGTGCAATATGAATCCAGCACGCCAGTGGTCAGCAATGGTGAATCCAGTTCCATTCAAGCCTTGAAAGTAGGCCAGTGGGTGGCTGTCAGTGCCAGGGGTGTTGGGCGGGAAGTCAACGCCACATCGATTTCCATCGAGCAACCGATTGGCGGACCTGTCACCCGAATCGATGCAGCATCCAAAACCATTGAAGTGATGGGTCAGGCTGTACGCCTGGGGCCGGACACCAGCCCGCGACAATTGCCCAAAGTTGGCGATTCTGTCGCTGTCAGTGGATTTGTTTTGCCCAACGGTGCCATTCAAGCTTCACGAATTGACCCGATGGCTGGCAATGCACCGGCATTTGCTTCCGGCAGGTTCACCGACTCGCGCAAGGTTCTCAATGTTCCGGTTGATGCGAAATTCGGTGCGTCTGCAGCGAGTGGCAAAGCGGTCAGGGTGACAGGCCAATGGGACGGCAGCCGATTGAACGCAGCGTCCGTGAAAGAAGCGGACAGCATGGTGCAGCTCAAGCCCGGTGCGAAGTTTCATGTGCAGGCCTATGTTTCAGACAACGGCCGCGCGATCCAGGCTACCGGCAAGGAAATTCCCGGGTTGCGGGCGCAGGTGGGCGAACTTCGAGAGGCGGCTGGAAAAGTGGCTGTTCTGCGTGGACAAATTGATTCGACTGGGCGTGCAGAAATTCAATCGATTGAGTCTGTGCCGGTTGAAAAAATTCTTGATCGGGGTGGAAGGCGACAGTTGTCGGATGACTCTCAGGAGAAGGAATTCAAGCGCGCCGAGAAGAAGTCGGATGATCTGCAGCGCGAAGTGGAGCGTGATGCAGAAGAGCGTGCCGAAGAAGCTGAAGAGTTGCGCACGGAAGCTGCAGAAGAGCAAGTGAAGGCGCTTGAACGCAGCCAGAAAGAGCTCGCGAAAGAAAGGTCTGCTGAGCGAACTGAAAAGTCTCGGGGTTCGGAGAAGCTGGACAGGGGCTCCAAGATTGAAAAGGTTGACAAGGCCACCAGACCCGAACGCAGTGAGCGTGTTGAAAAGGCAGAAAAGGTAGAAAAGGTTGAAAGGGTCGAGCGCGTGGAACGCAGTGAACGGCCTGAAAAAGTGGAAAGACCTGAAAAGGTGGACCGCCCTGAAAAGATTGATCGACCAGAGAAAGTAGATCGCCCTGAAAAAGTAGACCGACCCGAAAAAATAGAGCGTCCTGAGCGCCGAGATTAATTGCCAAGCTGAATTTCAAAAAATCATTTACAGGTAGGACCCCTGATCATGAAAAAAACACTGCTCGCAATCGCCTTTGCAGCCGCCTTTAACGTTCACGCAGCAGATTCCAAGCTGGTGATGTCCACTGGTCTGGATTACAGCTCTGGCAAATACGGACAAACCGAGGACACCAAGATTACCTATGTGCCCTTCACTGGCAAATACGAAGTAGATCGCTGGACGTTCAAAGCCACCGTGCCCTACATTCAAATTGAAGGACCAGCGAACGTGACCCCGGACAGCCGCATCGTGGTGGCCGGTGTGCGCCCTGTTCGCAGCAAAGAATCCGGGTTGGGCGACACAGTGCTGGGTGCAAGTTACAACGCCGTGGCCAATCTTGAGCAGCAGTTGTATGTGGATGTGGGTGGCAAGGTTAAGCTACCCACTGCCGATGAAACAAAAGGCTTGGGTTCCGGTAAAACAGACTATTCTTTTTACACCGATGTTTTCAAAACCCAAGGCAGCGTGACCTGGCTGGGCACCTTGGGTTACAAGGTGTTCGGTGACCCTACTGGTGTCAATTTGAACAATGTATTTTATGGTTCGGCAGGTTTGTCCTACAAATTGTCGTCAAACGACAGCGTTGGTTTTGTGGTGGATCTGCGTGAAAGAACCACCAACACAAGCACGGCGCTGCGTGAATATTCTCTTTTCTATTCACACAAGTTTGATCAAACTTACAAGCTGCAAACCTACATTGTCACAGGCGACACAACCTCTAGTGTGGACATCGGGGGCGGAGCCATTCTGGCTGTAACCTGGTAACGGAAATGCATACTTGAATCTGAAACGCTATTTGCTGGTACGAATGATCACCTTGGGCCTGTTGTGCTGGGTGGTCATTTCCGCTTATGTGGTGTGGCGCACAGCGGGCGAGGTGGGGCAGGCCTTGAGCAACGACGCCTCCAGGCTGCACGAGATGGTGGAGTACTCCATGTACAAACGCCAGATCAACCCTGAAATTGAAGGCTCACCGGTGCTGGTGGGTAGCCAGTATGGTTTGCTGCTTGCGCCTTACTGCATTCGTTATGAAGGCTGGAACGGCCAGGTTCGCGAGGAAGGTTGCGAAAGCCAGACCGGGCACCCAGTGGAGGCACGGCTGATGAAGCTGTTGGGCGTGCAGGTTCAGTCCGAACCTCGGCCGGTGGGTTTGTGGGGGCAGGCTTTTGGCGAATTGTTCATCACTGCCGACCCGCAGCTGGTACTGGTCAAGTTCTGGCACACCCTGCGCGACCTTTTGCTGTTGAGCACTTTGATTGTGGCAAGTCTGGCCGCCTTGACCTATGTGGTGATAGGCCGCGCATTACAGCCTGCTGCCACGTTGGTCGAAAAACTGGATTCCATCGCCATTTCCGAGGACAGCCCCCCACCGCAGCAGTTGCCCGATGTGCAGCCCCGGGAATTTGGTCGTATTGCGCAGGGCGTAAATCGCCTGAACGACCGGCTTTGGCGATTGACCCAAACCCGTCGCAAATTGATGATGAAATTGTTGAATGTGCAGGAAGAGGAGCGGCGCGAACTGGCGCACCTGGTGCACGCAGATTTGGGGCAATCGCTGAGCCTGATCGCGGTGAATTGCACGCAATTGCGCGTGCAGTTAAAGCAGGAAGGCAATATGCCCGCGCAGGAAAAACTGGAGGAGATTGATTGCCTGATTGAAGAAGCCTTCGACCGAATGCGCGCGGTCTTGGTCAACAAATGCCCCCCTGTCCTGGAAGGCGCCGACCTGGCCATGGCCATTCAGGACCTGTGCACCCGTTGGGAAATTGATTCGGGTAGTGGCTGGTCAGTCAATTTGCAGCTTGATCCCGCAGCCCTGGCCAGCTTGGGCAAAGACAGGGCCTTGTGTGTGTACCGCACAGTTGAGGAGTGTTTGGCCAATGTAAAGCGCCATGGGTCTGGGGGCTCTCCTGTGTTGGTACGTTTTCGCCAGTTGGGTGCTGCTTTTGAGTTGACGATTCAGAACAGCCTGGTCCAAGGGCAGGAATACAATGGCCCCACGGGCGGCATGGGTTTGAATTTGCTTGCAGAACGTATTCGGGTGCATGGTGGTGTGTTTCGCGCGCAGGCAGTGGACGGCAACTTCGTGGTTTCGGCCACACTGGATTAAAAAGGGTTCTTCATGCTGGACACACAGATCAGTATATTGTTGGTGGATGACCATGCCGTGGTGCGGGCCGGTTATCGCCATTTGCTGGAGACACAAGGCGGCTTCAGGCAGGTGCTGGAAGCAGAAAATGCGCAAGAAGCCTACGCTGTTTGTCAGAAGGAATTGCCTGGCTTGGTGATCTGCGACATCAGCATGCCCGAGCCAGTTGGCTTGAGCCTGATTCAGCGGATTCTGGGGCGTTGGCCCAAGGCCAAAATCCTGATGTTCACCATGCACAATTCAATTGAATTGGCGCGGGCCTGCATGGAAGCCGGCGCGAAGGGCTACGTCACCAAGAGCAGTCGGCCCGAAGTATTGCTGCGGGCTATTGGTGAAGTGTTGGCGGGGCGCACATTCATCAGTGCCGACCTGTCGCGACTGATGGCGCTTTCCCGCTTGCGGGACAACCGCAATGGCCTTGACGAACTGAGCAGCCGTGAATTCGAGGTGTTGTGTCTGTTAGTAGCAGGGCAATCAACAGAACAAATCGCCGAGTTGCTGTTTCTGAGTGCAAAAACCATCCACAACATACATTACCAAATCAAAAAGAAATTACAGGTTGGTAATGACATTGAATTGACCAAGCTCGCCATTGCCTGGGGCCTGACGAGCCCGTCGATTGTTTAGATGATCATGCTGTTCTGCGGTCGACCTGCCCGGAATTCAACATCAGGTTGAGCCCTTTCTCAAGCAAGGCTTTGGCCCTGGCTTCGTCGCCAAATCCGTAAGGGGCCTCGGGCGCTTGGTCGTACAACAAACCCAGGTACAAGCAGGGTGCGCCGTCTTGGGGGGCCAAGGCCATAGCCTGCTCCAAGGCAATTTTGGCTTGCAATTGAAGCTGCAGGCCGCACAAACCACCCAGTGACTTTGCATAGCCTGTCATCACGATGCCATTCCAAAGTAGCACTTTCGCATCGTTGGGGTACAGGCGTGCCAATTCGCTGCAGGTGTCAGCAAGCCTGCACAACAGGGCTTCTCGTGCTCTCCCAAAGTCGCAACGCAATGCTTCCGCCCATGCAGCCTGAATGGCATTGATACATTCTTCCGGGGCTTGAACATGGGCCTGAGCCGGTGGTGTGGCAGGCACGGAGTTGTTCGCTTCAATTACACTGAAAATACGTCTCATCTGTAACTCCTAAGCAGCGTTGTGCTGTTTGAAAAGTGTTGCTCCATGTGTTGTGCAAGTGCAACCGTTTCATTGATTAACGCGGAAATTAGTTTTAGGAATACAAATGGTCGAGAATTGTGTAATAAAAAAGGGAGCTACGTCAGGCTCCCTTTTTGTTTCTTTGATTGATCGGTGAATATGTTCGGTGTGTCTATTTGATTTCAATCACACCTTTCATCCCTGCCGCAGCCTCTGATTTTCTTGACATCAAATCATCGAATGTGCCTGTACGAATGGGCACAAACCACCATTCCAGTGTTTGCCCTGGGTACAGTTCAATTCTTCTCACGGGGCCATAAATTTCAGCAAGTGGCTGCTTTTTGTCGGCAGCCAAAACTACCAGCTTGCGGGTATACACTGAATCGGCAAAACCGTTTGAACCGAAGTAATACGACTTCTCGCTGTTGTTTTGAATAGTCAGGATAGTCAGAGTGCCGGTTTCAAAGTTGAGCTGGCCGGGCGTGAAAACCTTGTCGCCTGCGGTGTTGCTCAACTCAACCGACACCCGTCTGGGTTCTTGCTGGGTCAGGTCGCCGGCTGCGTGAAGCAGGCCACAAGTTGTGACAAGGGTCGCTGCAAAAAGGCCTTGCACAAGGCAGTTTCGAATCTGTTTCATGGTTTAACCTGGAATATCAAGTGAACCCACCGATTTCGGCGACACCATGACACCCCACGGCATGTTGCCTTCGGGAATGTCCTTGATCAAGCTGCCGGTTGCGTAGTCCAGTACCAGGATGTTGTTGCTGCGGCCGCAAGCCACGATCAACTGCTTGTCATCGGGTGTGAAGCTGAAATGCCAGCAACGGTCGCCCGCGGGCATTTCCCGTTTCAGTTCCAGTGTTTTGGCATCAAATACCTGAATGGCTTTGCCACGCGCCAAGGCAACCACGATTTCAGAGCCATCCCGCGTGTAGGTCACACCGTAAGGCACCTCGCCCGTGGGTGCTTCGTTGATCACGTTATATTCCTTGTCCAGAATCAGCATCTTGTTGCCGTATTCCAGCGTGACTACAAACTGCTCACCATCGGGCGAACGCTTCACGCCGCGTGGGCGAATGCCATACTTTTCCGTGTCGATCTGCTTGATTTTCTCGCCGGTTTCAATGTCATGCACTGACACGTTTTCATCGGCCTCGTTGGTCACGATGATGTGCTTCCCGTCGCCGGAAAACTCGATGCCTTCTGTTTCAAATCCAGCTGTAATCTCCTTGATTTTTTCACCTTTGACCAAGTCGATAATGGCAACCTGGGCTGGCAGTTCATCGCCTTCCTCGCGTTCTTTTTCAATGGCCTTGGCTTCGGCTGACCCTGGTTTCGGTGGGGGGCCACCCTTTGATGCGGGCTCATAGGCCACAAAAGCCAGGTTGCCCAGCACGCGCACAAATTCGGGGTTGATGCCCACCGGCACACGGCGCACCACCTGGTTGGTTGCAGTGTCCACAATAGCCAGGTCTTTGGTTTCTTTCACGGCCACTACCAGCAATTTGCCGTCTTCGGTCAGGCCCACACCACGACCGCCTTCACCCACCACAATTTCGCCAATTTTTGTGTAGTCAGCCAAGGAGTAAATGGTCACCGGACCATCTTGGTGAGTGACATAAGCCACGGCAGCGGGTGCTGCTTGCTCGGCTGGTGCGGCGGCCTCCGGTGCCACGGCTTCCTCTTTTTTGGAGCACGCGGCCAATGCCACAACCGTGCTCAAAGCCAAGGCGGTCATTTTCAACTTCATGTGTCTTCTCCCTGCCAACATTTTTCCAAATTACCTTAACGGTACGGAAGTTTCTGCGATGTGTCCCGGGAATTTTTCCTGAAAACCCGGGGGATGTACACAAACAACAACTCCTCACCTTTGGTCCTAATCCGGTAATTTTGCGGTCTCGAATGAATATGGGAGGGTAAAACATGGAGTTGGTTTGCCAAAGCAAACTGAGGCTGGACGGTTTGAAGACCGCTGACCTTGAAAAGTATGAAGGGTTGGACATCAAGGATATTTGTTCTACCGGACTGGATTCAGCTGGGTTGAATCACTGCGCACATTTTGTGTCACATGCACTTGATTTGGGTTTTGGCATGCTGTGCGGAAATATGTCATGGGATACCAAGGGACAAGGTGGTTACCGATTCACCAGAGCGATTTTTAGTCAAGTTCAACGGACTGTATGGGTCAAAAACGCAACTTTACTTTGGTGTGTTGGGCAATGAATAAGCTACTTGTCGTATGGGTCTGTACCTGGTTGGCTACGTTTTCGAACCTGGCTTTGGCCAATCAGGAAGCCTTGACACTACTTTTGGGCAATGGCCAATTGGTGATCAGCATGCAACCGGCTTGTGAGCCATATCAGCCTGATTCACAGCGATCATCAGTTGCGAAAACTCTGTCACAAGACGTGGCTTGGGCGCTGGCCGACATGGTTGGCAAGCCAGTAGAAATCGAGTCCTTGTGTGAAGCACTTCCGGATGCCCGCAAGCAATGCAGGGTGGTTTTTTCCGTTAACCAAGGCGATCTTGAATGGGCGAGGGTTTATCAATTCACAAACTCCCCTAATTCACTGAAAACTCCCAAACTGGCAGATCTGAATTGTTTCAACTTACCTTAGTACGACCCAGTCCCGGTACTCACTCGGTGTCTTGCCTGTCAGCTTTTTAAATGCCCGTGTGAAATTGGCGCGGTCTTGGTAGCCCACACGTTGTGCTATTTCATCAACGGTCAGGCGGGTGGTTTCCAGCAACAGGCAGGCATCCCGTTGAATTACTTCGCCAAGCAGGTCGGTGAAGCTTCGCCCCTCGGTTTGCAACTTTCTTTTCAAGGTGCGCACCGACATGTGCAGGGTTTCAGCCATGTCTTCAAGCTGGGGGTATCTGCCGTCGCGGCAAATCAACAGGTTTTTCACGCGCCCGCTTAAATTGTCGCCCAAACCCAGTGCGATCAATTCCTGCTCGCACTGCTGAATCACCATTTGGGCGGTGGTTGCGTTGGCGGTGGGCAGGGGCAGGTCCAGCCATTTGACGGGTATGCGAATTTGATTGCCTGCCGCATTGAATCGGCACCTGGGCAGGCTGCTGGCATAACTTGCGTAGTAGGCCGGTTCGGGCCAGTCAAACCACAGTTCAATACCGCTGGCCTCATTGGAATTGCCGATGGGGTTGAACAGGCTTTCAAACAGGCGCCACACTTCAATCACAAAGTTTTCAATGGCAAATTTGCGCACCGGTTCCAGCGACATGGCCTCTCGGATGTGACACACAAAGGTGCGTTCGTCCTCCGTGGTGTCAATGGTGTAGAAGGGCACCTTGGTGGGCAAAAACCGAATTCCCAGCTCAACGGCTTCGCGTAGGCTGGCACAACTCATCAAGCCAAAGCCGATCATGCCGGCCTTGGTCAGGCTGCTTTGCAAACCCATGTCGATGGCAATGTGTTCGCTTTGAAACAGGGCCAGTAGGTTCATGACAATCACGCCATGTTGCGCGGCCGCAATGCGGGCATGGGGCACTTGCAACTGGGCAAGGGTCAAGCCGCTGTGTTCAAGCACGTCTTCAGCCAGGAACCCGCGCTGAACGGCGTAGTTCACGAAGAACAGCGGGTACGCCTGTGCAACCGTGGTTTGCTCCAGCAGCCTAAGCTGCGGGTAGTCCTTTAGTTCCATGCCCAGCAAACCAGCGCGGCACCTGCCAGCAGCAGTTGCACGCTGTTAATGATCACACTCAAACGGTGTTTCGACTTGAATTCGGCGCCAGCAGCCACATCGCCCGCCAGTTCGCGGTCGCGCAGTTCATTGATTTGAAGCATCAGGACTTGTCGTGTGTACACGCTGGCCAAGGCGACAACAGCTGAAGAAGACAGCACCCAAAAACCTGCACCAGCAAGGCCTGCAAAAATCGCGCTGAGAAAGCCAAATACGATCACATACAGGTAATACCAGGGGAATACCGCGCGAATGAAAGGGCCAGCCTGCTCCATGGGGAGCTTGGTGAATACCAGCGGTGCGAACAGGGCCGAAAAAGCCAGGATACCGCCGAACAAACCGCCGAGCGCCAAGGTTGTCAAAGCTTGAAACCATTCCATACATCACCTGCCATAGAGTTACTGCGAATCTGTATTTTGCACCAGCATACAGGTGCTTGGCCCAAATTGACTCCAAATCAGTCACTTTTCACACTCACGCTGCCCCCCGCTCAGCCCCTACACTGCAATGCATCGAAAACCAAATCACACGGACAAACAAAATGGGCAGCCCGAAAAAAGAAGCACAGAACATTCTTGAAGTCGCCATTGTTGGCGCAGGCGTCTCCGGCCTTGGCATGGGCATTCAGTTGCTGAAAGCAGGCGAAACCAATTTCAAGATTTTCGACAAAGGCCATGATGTGGGCGGCACCTGGCGCGACAACACCTATCCCGGTTGCGGTTGCGATGTCAAAAGCAGCCTGTACAGCTATTCATTCGAGCCTTGGGCTGAATGGAGCAACAGCTACGCCAAGCAGGGCGAAATTTACAAGTACCTGCGCCACTGCGCCACCAAATACGGTGTGTACCCTCACATCCAGTTCAACACCAGCATCACAGGTTCTGCGTTCGACGAGCAAACCGGTTTGTGGAACATCACCACCGCCGATGGCAAAACCATTCAGGCCCGCAACGTGGTCACCGCAGTGGGCCCCTTTAGCGCACCGAAGGTTGCAGAATTCAAGGGCGCAGAAAAGTTCAAGGGCAAAACCGTTCACACCGCGGCTTGGGATCATTCCGTTGAGCTGGAAGGCAAGCGCGTGGGCTTGATTGGCACTGGAGCCACCGCTGTACAGGTTGGCCCAGCCATTGCCGGCAAAGTGAAAAACCTGGTGGTGTTTCAGCGCACGGCCAACTGGATCATGCCCCGCCCTGACCGCACGATTGAAGAGACCGAGAAGGCACTGAACCGCAAAGCCCCCATCAACATGAAGATGAACCGTTTGGGCGTGTACTGGTTCAACGAGCTGACGGCACCTTTCCTGATCCTGAAGTACGACATGTTCAAGGCCCAGCCTGAAAAAATGGCCAGCAGCTACCTGGCGCGCAAGGTCAAAGACCCTGAACTGCGCAAGAAGCTGACGCCCACTTTCAAGTTTGGTTGCAAGCGGGTGTTGGTCAGCTCCGACTGGTACCCCACCATGCAGAAAGAGCATGTGCACTTGGAAACCAATGCGATCGACTCCATTACCGAAAAGGGTATTCGCACTGCCGACGGTGTGGAGCATGAATTGGACGTGATCATTTACGCCACTGGCTACGAAGTGCGCCACACGGGTTCGCCCATCGATGCAAAGGGCATTGGTGGCGCCAGCCTGAACCAGAAATGGAAAGAAGGTTCGGAAGCCTACCAGGGCATTTCAACAGCAGGTTTCCCCAACCTGTATTTCCTGGTTGGTCCGTTCACGGGGCCCGGCCACACGTCTGTTATTGCCTATGCCGAAGCGCAAATTGGTTATGTTATTCAGGCCATCAAGCTGCGCCAGAAGCGCAAGCTGAGAGCCATCGCGGTCAAGCCTGAAGTGGAACAGAAGTTCGTGAATTCCATGGATTTCCGCAGTGAACACACCGTGTGGAAAAGTGGTTGCGCCAGTTGGTACCTCAGCCCCAACGGCCGCAACAACACCTTGTACCCCGGCTTGAATGCCGAGTACCGCATGCGCGTGGCCAGGTTCAACCCGGCGGAATATGTGCTGACAGGCAGCAACGGCAAAATCGTCAAGCCGCGTGTTACAGACCACCTCAGCACAGGCTTGATGGCGCTGAAATCAGCCTGATTCATACTGGTTTGGCGTCCGAATGCAGAATGGACATGGCTATTGATCTTGATGCATAACAGGCAGACACTAGGCGTTCACCCCACAGGAGAGCGCCAGTGTCTACGCAAGGTACCAAAGCATCCGATCTGCTCGTGCAGGCCCTTGAAGCAGAAGGCGTGAAACACATCTTTGCCGTACCCGGTGAAGAAAACTTGGACTTTGTGGAAAGCCTGCGCAACAGCAGCATCAAGCTGGTTCTCACGCGGCATGAGCAGGGGGCCGGTTTCATGGCGGCCACTTATGGTCGCCTCACTGGCCGCGCTGGCGTGTGCATGGCCACGCTGGGGCCAGGTGCCACCAACTTCACCACGCCTGCTGCGTATGCGCACTTGGGCGCATTTCCTCTCATTATGATTACCGGGCAAAAGCCCATCAAGAAGTCCAAGCAGGGGCAGTTTCAGATCATCGACGTGGTCAACCTGTTTGCGCCTATTTGCAAAATGAGCAAGCAGATTGTGCACGGGAATACCATACCCGCGCTGGTACGCGAGGCTTTTCGCGTGGCTGAAGAAGAGCGCCCAGGCGCCGTGTTGCTCGAACTGCCCGAAGACATTGCAGCCGAAGACACCACAGCCACTGTTATTCCTCGCAGTGAACGGCACTATGCCGTGGCCGACGACACCGTGTTGAACGAGGCCGTGTCCATGATCCGCTCAGCCCGAATGCCACTGGTGTTGCTGGGTGCAGGGGCCAACCGCAAACAGGCCCGCCTCGCTTTGCAGGAATTCATTGAAACCACGGGCATTCCCTTTTTCAGCACCCAGATGGGCAAAGGGGTGGTTGATGAAGGTTCTTCGCTTTTTCTCGGTACTGCTGCCCTATCGGATGGAGACTACCTGCACTGCGCCATTGAACGGTCCGACCTCATCATCAATGTGGGGCACGATGTGGTTGAAAAGCCCCCGTTCTTCATGACGCACAATGGCAAGAAAGTCATTCACGTGAACTACCGGTCCGCCAAAGTGGATCAGGTGTATTTCCCGCAGTGTGAGGTGGTGGGCGATGTGGCCCGTTCAATCCAGAAACTGACCCAGAAAATTGGCCGCAAGCTGGAATGCGATTTCGCCTATTTCAACCGCATTCGCGATGAAGTCGAGTTGCACATCAAGGAAGGGGCTGACGACAACCGTTTTCCGGTTATACCCCAGCGCCTGGTAGCTGAAACGCGCCGCGCCATGGGCGCCAAAGACATCATTGCGCTGGACAATGGCATTTACAAGCTGTGGTTTGCTCGCAATTACAAAGCCTATGAACCCAACACGGTGCTGTTGGACAATGCTCTGGCCACCATGGGGGCCGGTTTGCCTTCGGCCATGATGGCCGCCATGCTGTATCCCGACCGCCGGGTCATGGCCATCTGTGGCGACGGCGGCTTCATGATGAATTCCCAGGAAATCGAGACAGCCCTGCGGCTGAAGTTGAACCTGGTGGTCATGATTCTCAACGACAGCTCTTACGGCATGATCCGCTGGAAGCAGGAGCACGCCGGTTTTGCGGATTGGGGCCTTGAATTTGGCAACCCTGATTTCGTGAAGTATGCCGAGGCGTATGGCGCCACCGGCCACAGGGTGGGCAGTGCGGCTGAACTGGTGCCCACCATCGACCGTGCCTTCAAATCAGGCGGCGTGCACATTGTGGATGTGCCGGTGGATTACTCGGAAAACAAGAAAGTGCTGATCGATGAGCTGGCTGCCAAGGTATGCCTGATATGAACAACACCCTGCTTGAAGTGGTCAACCCTTATGATCTGAAATCCATCGGTGAGGTCAAACTGGTGGATTGGCCCACCATTGACGGCTGGTTGAATACCGCCACCCAGTTGCACAGGCAGCGCAAGAACTGGCTGCCCGCACACCAGCGCATCGCCATTTTGAAAAAAACCGCACAACTGATGCAGGGCCAGTTTGATGAACTGGCCTTTCAAATCGCCAATGAAGGCGGAAAGCCCCTGGTGGATGCAAAGGTGGAAGTGACCCGCGCCATTGATGGCGTAGAGCTGTGTATCAAGGAACTCGGTCACCTTACCGGCAGTGAAATCCCCATGGATTTAACGGCTGCCGGGGCGGGTCGCATGGCATTCACCACCCGCGAACCCATTGGGCCGGTGGTGGCTGTGTCTGCATTCAATCACCCGCTGAATTTGATTGTTCACCAGGTGGGTCCGGCGGTGGCGGCAGGTTGCCCCGTGTTGGTCAAGCCGGCCAGTGCCACGCCATTGAGCTGCCAAGCCTTCGTCAACCTGTTGTATCAAGCTGGTTTGCCAGAAGAATGGTGTCGTTTTGCCCCATGCACAAGCGCGGTGGCCGAACAAATGGTGACCGACCCCCGGGTCGGGTTTTTCAGCTTCATCGGTTCCGGGGCCGTGGGCTGGCACCTGAAAAGCAAACTGGCCGCAGGCACCCGATGTGCGCTTGAGCATGGTGGCGTGGCCCCTGTGATTGTCGACGAAAGTGCCGATGTGAATGCCATGATCCCGGCCTTGGTCAAAGGCGGCTTTTATCATTCCGGTCAGGTTTGTGTCAGTGTGCAGCGGATTTATGTGCCGGAAGACATGGCCACGTCTGTGGCACAGGCCATTGCTGACAAGGCTTCGTTGTTGAAGGTGGGCAATGCAATCGTGACCGAAACCGAGTGCGGTCCCTTGGTCAACCCCAAGGAAGTGGACCGCGTTGAACAGTGGGTCGATGAGGCCGCACGCGCAGGTGCGCAAGTGTTGTGTGGTGGTCACCGGCTGGGTGAAACCACCTACGCACCCACTGTGTTGCTTGATCCGCCGGCCAAGGCCAAAGTCAGTACACAGGAGGTATTTGGACCTGTGGTGTGTGTATATGGCACTGAATCTCTCGAGGATGCAATTTTGCGAGCCAACAGCTTGCCAGTTGCATTTCAGGCAGCAGTGTTTACCCAGAAGTTGAATGCGGCCCTGCGTTGTGTACGTGAACTGGATGCCACCGCGGTGATGGTGAATGACCACACCGCGTTTCGTGTGGACTGGATGCCTTTTGGCGGCCGTCGACACTCAGGCTACGGGGTAGGTGGCATCGGCCACACTTTGCGTGACATGACTCAGGAAAAAATGGCGGTCATCAAGCTTTAATTACATTCCAAACTCGAAACACTATGGCACTGAAAAAAGTAAATCTGAACGAGGTAACCGTGCTGATTCGCACGCGCCGCAGAGAGCTCGGCCTGACCCAGAAGCAGTTGGGTGAGAAGTTGGGTATTGATCAACGAACCGTGTCTTCTCTGGAAAAGAACCCGGGCTCCATCAGCGTCAACCGTTTTTTTGCGGTGCTCGACGCCTTGCAGGTCAATCTGTTTTCCTCGACAGACCCGCGTGATGAAAGCAGCCTGGCCCGCCTTACGGTGGATCAGCTGTTCAGAAACGCAAAAATTGTGTGATTTGCCTGTCAGATGAGGCGACTGCGGCGGGCCATGCCCGCCTGGTGTTTTTACTTGTAAATTCCGGCTGACAAAATCACGTCACCCTGTTTGAATACATACAGGGTTTTGTCCTCGACCTTCCCGCTTTGCGGGTTCTTGTATTTGTAATCAACCCAGCCTTCACCCTTGCCTTTGGCTATGTCAACGCGCTCCTGGCGGAACATTTTGCCGTCTACATCGGGCAGGTCCAACATGGATTTGCCCAGCAATTTCTGATTGGTCGGGTGTGCAAGGTGTGCTCCAGACATGTCCAGTACGATCAGGTACAGTTCGCCCTTGAACCACTTCTCGTCTTTGGCATTCACCTCTTTGATCACAGCGTCCTTGCCGCTGCCTTTCACCGCTGCTGCTGCCTCTTTCACCAAGGCAACGGCCTGTTCCTTGGTTGCGTTATCCGCCATGGCGGAAGTGCCAGCCAAACTCAATGAAAGCAAAACGGCCGAGAAAATTTTACGCATGGTTATTCTCCTGTGTAGGTAGTGGATTGAAGACCCCGAGTTGATCGGGTGTCCATATGGACTTCAGTGTTCTAAACCTTGAATTTCGCAATTTGAATGTTCATGCCTGATACCGAACCCCGCAGCTCGCCCACCAGTTGGGCAGCCTGACCAGTCAGGCTGGAGTTGACCTCGATCATGTCGACAATTTTTTCCATCTCTGCCGCCATGCACTGGCTGGCCTTGCTTTGCTCTGCAATCGACGCACAGATGTTTTCCGCGTTGATTTCTGTGAATTGAATGTTCTGGATGTTCTGGTCAAATGATTCGGTCAGCATGGCCAGGGAGTCTTTGCATTGCGTGAGCGATTGTTCTCCCTGCCCCAGGGCGCCCCGCACATCTCCCGCCTTGGCGGAAATTTGGAGGGTGATGGATTCGATCGAATTCGCGGCCTTGGTAGAAGACTCCGACAGGCTTCGTACTTCGTTGGCCACCACCGCAAAACCGCGACCATGTTCACCAGCCCGCGCTGCTTCAATGGAGGCATTCAAGGCCAGCAGATTCGTTCTGGACGCCAGTTCCTTGACCACTGCAGTCATCCGTTCAATCGCCATTGCATTGGATACAAACTCACCCACGTTGGATTGCACCTGCGAGAAGGCCAGGTTCACCTGTTCAATTTCGTGAACCAGGCTGCCCATGCTGGCTTTTCCTTCGTTGGTTGCCATACCCGTGCGGTGGGTAATGGCCTTGAGGTCAGTTGAATTGTCGGAAATGGAGGCAATGCTGACGGTCAGTTCCTCAACAGTGGTTGCAATCGATTTGCTGGCGTCAGACTGATTGGATGAGCCCTTGTCGATCTCTTCCAGTCGCGATGCCATGTCGCCCGTTACTCGTGAAGTCAATTCTGCACAGTCTTTGATTTTGCCCACCAGCATCCGCAGCGAACCGCTGACCGCGCCCAGCTGTGTCTCGATCTGGGCAATTTCATCGCGCCCTTCGCGTTGACACACGAAAGTCAGGTTGCCGTCTGCAAGGCGGTCAAGGGCTGACTTGATGCGAAGAATGGAATGAAGTACGTTTCTGCGAATCAGGTAACTGAGCAAGAGCGCCACCACCATGGCCAGTACCGACGCACCAAGGCCAATACGCAGTTGCGAATCGGACACTGCAACTGCCCGTTTCTGCGCATCGATTCCCAATTGGGTTTCAAGTTCCACCAGCCTGTTGACGAGGTCTGACAGCTTTACAAACTGGGCTTCGGTTTTGACCAGGTACACGGCCGACATGGACGCATCAATCGTGCTGAACTCGATGGTTTCCTTGATCACCTTGGCGTAGTTATCAATGGCTTGGTGAGCCTGAAGAAACAAAGTCTTTTCTTCCAGGCTCAGGTCGGGCATTCGTGCCAGCCCGGCTACCCGTGTTGACTCTGTCCTGAGATCGCTTTCTATCGCTTGCGCGAGTGGGGCGACAACTTCTTCAGAGGCATTGGACAACACTTTGCTGATCATCGACGCTGTTTGGGCCTGAGTTTTCATTACAGCGCCATAAATTTCGCTGGCCTGTTGCGCATATTGCATTCGAACGTTGTAAGCCTCTTCAAGAGATTGCCGAAGGCCGAAAATGGACTGGACTGCCAGGTAACAGACCAGTAGCACCACCAGCGCAAGGACCGCGGGTGCCAGAAAAAGCTTCGCACCAATGGTGAACCTGATGTGTCCAAATGACAGTTTTCTCAGGTTGAAGCCATAGGGCCCGGCTTTTGTTTTGCTCAACAATTGATCTCTCCCCTGGGTTGGTGGCAGCTGGCCATGACCATGTCTGATTGACGATGTCTTGACCATCTTGATCAAAAAGCTCGAGGCAAAAAGGGCGAGGAAAGCAGGTTTGTTTCAGTATTTTGAAGAATTAGCCCAGACGAGGTAACGCGCTTGGCGTAGATTCAGATTGGGCTGCGCTTGAGAGGAATTAGAGCATGGGCACCGGGCGGTGCCTATTTTTGGGCTAGTTCTGGATAGTGCGGCAGCGGAATTATTCCACCGAGAAACTTGATCCGCAGCCGCATGTGCTTTTGGCTTGCGGATTGTTGAACACGAAGCGTGACGCCAGCGTGTGAGTTTCGTAGTCGATTGTGGTGCCCTCAAGGTAGGGCGCACTGACCGGGTCGATGTACAGGTGAATGTACGGGTTGATCTGAACCAGAATATCGTCTTCGTCGGTTTCCCGCGCCAAATCGATTTTGTATTCAAATCCGGAACAGCCACCCCCTTGCACGTACAAGCGGATCATGGCGGGCTTGTGCATGTTGTCGCGCAGGTCAAGAATACGTTCCTGGGCTGAGTCAGTCAGGGACACATTGCAGGTGGGGGTAAGTGTTTCAGAGGTCATGTCAAATCAGGCTGGTTTCAGCTTTTTCGGTTTCGCAACTGGCAATTCGCCAACTGCCATCCGAATGCTTCTCAAGCACATAGTATACGTTCCACAATGTTTTTTGTCGGTCAATCATTTGCACCGCATGCAAGGCGCTTGACCCATCGCTTTGAAACTTCACAAAACGTACCGAGGCGGGTTCAAGTACCACATCGTAACCATCGCGCACCATTTGCATGAATTTGTCCGCATTGCCGAACAGGCCTTGGATGGTGGGGGTTGCATAAGAAAAGGCCCTGGGCCCATCGCCTTGCTTGAAAGCTTCAAGTTGGGCCTCTATCACTGCCCTTGATGTCTGGCGGTCTTCGGCTTCGCCAGCGTGACTCATGCTGGTGGTAAAGGCGGCGGCCAAACCTGCCGCAAAAAAGACAAGCCACAGTTTCCAGATTCGTTGCCGAATACTGCTTTCGCGGTCTGTACGCGGTTTTCGCCTGGGTACTTCCTGAGATTGATCGGACATTGTCAAACTGCCTCCACTTCCAACCGAACATTTCTGTAGTTTGCCATGAAATTCAAAAAATTGGCTACTCCCTTCCATCTACTTGAAAGGCGAGCAAATTTTCAGTATTTGTAATCTCCATTCTGCTTTTGTGACAGTTTTTGACACTCCCGCTGCAAAACGCCTGTCATGTGGCTCACATAAATTCTCGGAGTTAATTAGTTGCGCCTCAAATTCAAGGGAGAGTCAGGATGTCGCATTATCAACAAGATGACGTAATTACCAATCTGTCCGACAACGAACATTTTCAGGAAGTGGTAGACCGTGCATTGGCCAACCCCGCACGCCGCAACGTGTTGCGCGGTGGCGTCGGCCTGGCTGCCGCGTCAACACTGCCGCTGCTGGCATCCTGCGGTGGCGGTGGTGATGCGGTAGCGTCCACCGGCACAGGTGTTGCCCCCCTGCAGCAGGCTTCTGCCCTGACTTTTAACGCTGTGGCCAAGTCGATTGCCGACGATGTCATGCTGCCGCCCGGTTATACCTACCAAGTTCTGCACGCCACTGGCGATCGCATCAACACCAGCATTCCCGCTTACAGCAACCTGGGTACTGAAGCTGACGATTGGGCCCAGCGCATTGGTGACCACCACGATGGCATGGACATCTTCTTCATCGACTCAGCAGGTCGTGCCACACGCGAAGACACCGGTCGCGCCGTGTTGGCAGTCAACCATGAAAGCTCCGCTGATGCCCACTTCTTTCACCCGCGTGGCCAAACCACCGGTGGTGTGAATGGCAAGAAGTTTAGCCAGTTCGGTGGCTGGGACCTGTTGGACCGCCCCGTGGACGAAGTGTTGAAAGAGATCAACCACCACGGCGTGTCTCTGGTTGAAATTGTTCGCGGCACTGATGGTCGCTGGAGTGTCGACCTGGCCTCAAACCGGAACCGCCGAGTGACAGCACAAACCTTGATGCGCATCAACGGCCCAGCCGCTCACATCAACGACATTCGCCGTTTCATGGTGACCCGGTTTGACACCACAGGTGTGTCCAGTCGCGGAACTTTGAATAACTGCGGCCATGGCACCACGCCATGGGGCACTTACCTGGCCTGTGAAGAAAACTGGGCCTTCTACTTCAATATGCCCAAGGGCTCTAACCCTGTAAGTCCGCGTGAGCAAGCCTCCCGTGCACGTTATGGCGTACCATCTGCCCCCATCGCAATGGCGGCGACATCATCCACGTCGCAAGGCTGGTTCACGGCAAGCCGCGGCGATGACCGTTTTGACCGTTGGGACCTCTCGGCTGCCGGCGCAGCCGCCGATGGCAGCCAGGACTTCCGTAACGAAGCCAACACCTTCGGCTACAACGTGGAAATTGATCCCTTGGACCCCCGCAGCCTGCCCCGCAAGCGTGTGGCCATGGGCCGCTTTGCGCACGAAGCAGCGGTTGTTGGTATTCCTGTAGCGGGTCAGCCCCTGGCCTTCTACATGGGTTGCGATTCGCAAAACGAATACGTTTACAAGTTCGTGACTGCCGCCAACTGGGACCCAGCCGATTTTGGTCGTGGCCTTGTGGCAGGTGACAAGTATCTTGACGAAGGCAAGCTTTACGTCGCCAAATTCAATGACACAGGTCGTGGCGAATGGATTGAATTGACCATTACCGACACACGCATTCAAAACTATTCCACCTACGTGTTTGCCAACCAGGCGGATGTATTCGTGAATGCACGCCACGCTGCTACAGCAGTGGGTGCCACCAAAATGGACCGTCCGGAATGGGGCGCTGTGAACCCGGTCAATGGCGATGTGTACTTCACCATGACCAACAACAGCAGCCGCAACATCGGTAACACCGATGCAGCCAACCCGCGCGCTTACGCTGGTAGCAACGGTTCAACCGGTTCGGGCAACCCCAATGGCCACATCATTCGTCTGAAGGAAGACGGCACACGCGCCACAGCAACTGCCTTCGACTGGGACATCTTCCTGTTCGGCGCACCTGCGGCCGCACCGGCCAACTTGTCCGGCCTGAGCGAGAACAACGACTTCTCTTCCCCTGACGGCTTGTGGTTCAGCAAGAAAACCGGCATTTGCTGGATTCAAACTGACGACGGCGCCTTCACTGGCTCTACCAACTGTATGTTGCTGGCTGCCTTGCCAGGCAAGGTGGGTGATGGCCAAGCCATCACTGTCAACAACACCCTGGGGGGCACTGAAGCACAGCAATCATTCATTGGTGCTGCCTTGGGTGATGCAAAGCTGCGTCGCTTCTTGGTGGGCCCCAAGGGCTGTGAAATTACGGGTATTACCGAGACACCCGATGGCAAGGCCATTTTCGTCAATATTCAGCACCCTGGTGAGCGTACTGCTGCCTTGGGCATGGCAGCGGACTTTACCTTCCAGTCTACTTGGCCTGCTGGCAGTGCCTCTGCTGGAAATTACGGCCCGGCCGGTAGCCTGCGCCCACGTTCAGCCACCATTGTGATTCGTCGCACTGATGGCGGGGTTATCGGCGCAGAATAACCGCTCCGGTTACAAGTTGTGATCAGACTGTATTTGCAGGCTGAATTTGGCCCCGGCTTCCCCAAAGGAGGTCGGGGTTTTTACTTGTTTGAATCTATTGCCCGACTGCCGGGGTACCAATTCATCAAGGCCATGTTGTTTGGAGTAATGCTTGTGTCTGTAAAAAAGCTGTTAATCGCTGCGTTGTGTGCAATTCCGGCATTGATTCACTTGCCCGCTCACGCGCAAGTTACGCCACAAAGCTCCTCCACAACCCACTTGCGCTGGGTGGTCAATATGCCCAACGCCCAATCTGCGGACATGCTGAACAAGCTTCAAGCCGTTTTGGGTGTACCTGTGAAAATGGTTCGCCCCCTGCTTCAACCCAACAGTTACCTGATCGAAATGCAGCGTCTGCCCGTGTTGGGCAGTTTACAAGGCACGCAGGCCATAGCCTCTGTGTTGAATGCCCTGCCTGGGGTCAACTTTGCCAGCCCGGACATTCAACTGAAGCGGGCCGCCGTACCTGCGCCCAGTGACACACGTTACGCCGCCAACCAGGCCAGTTATCTTCACAATGGGGCGTATGCATCCTTGAGAATGCAGGATGTTTGGGCTCAAACCCGCGGAAGCAGTAGTGTGGTCATCGCTGTGCTTGATTCCGGCGTTTTGTTTGACAACCCCGAACTCAAAGGTCGCCTGTTGCCCGGTTACGACTTTGTCAGCCAGGTGACACCGCCCACGGGCAATCGCGAAGCGGGGCCTTTGCTGGATTCAGGCTCGAATGATGGCAATGGCCGAGATCCCGATCCTTCCGATCCAGGTGATGCACCACCCAATGGAACCACTTGCCCGGATGGTTCGAACACCAGTTCATGGCACGGCACTACGGTGGCCTCAGTGGCGGCAGCGCAGTCCAACAATGGGCAGTTCATCGCAGGCATGGACTGGAATGCCAAAATTTTACCTGTTCGGGTTTCAGGGCGTTGCGGCATTGCAAGCAGCTCCGACATCGTGGATGCCTTTTACTGGGCCACCGGCTCGGGGCGGGTTGACCCCAGCATTGGCGTGAATCCCAACCCAGCCAATGTCATCAATCTCAGTTTTGCCACTGATACCCCCTTGCTGGGCGGTGGTTGCTCAGTTGCCGATCCCGTTGCACTGGCCATTGCCGATGCCCGTGCCCGCAATGTGTCGGTTGTTGTCTCCGCTGGCAACAACTCGGGTGGTGCGGTTCAATACCCGGCCAACTGCGCCGGCTCCATTGCAGCCGGCGCAGCGCAACAGAATGGGCAATTGGCCACTTATACTGCAAAGGGTACCAGTAATGGTTTTCTGACCCTGCATGCCCCAGGAAATGCAAATGGCTTTTATGCCGCCGTCAGCAACACAGGGTCTTCAACCCCACAAGCCAACGGCACAGCGTTGCAGTTGGTGGCGGGTACCAGTTTTTCCGCACCGATGGTCGCTGGGGCTATTTCCTTGCTGAAGGCGGTCAGGCCAGATTTGACGCCTGCCCAAATTGAAAACCTGTTGCGCAACAACGCTTTGGCATATCCTGCCAATGCAGATTTCGGGACTAGTATTTTCAGGCCAACGCGCCGCAATTGCACAGCATTCAGCTGTGGTGCCGGTTTGTTGAATCCGCTGGGAACATTGAATGCTGTTCGCGCATTGTCCAATGCCCTGCCCGTGGCCAATGTGCCTCAGTCTGCCGTGGTCGGTAACAACGGACCCTTTGTGATTGATGCTGGCTTAAGCAGCAACAGCACAGGTGGCGCTGGCAATCTGACTTACCGTTGGCAGCAAGTTTTTGGCCAGCCAGTGGTTCTGGCCGGCATTGATTCAGATACCTTGCAGGTTCAGTCAGGGCTGGCTGGCAATATCGCCGAGTTTGCCCTTACCGTGACCGACACCTCCATCAATCGCATCCACACCAGTGTTGTTCGTCTTGTTGGCAATGGGGTGAATGAACGCATGTTTGCACCCAGCGCTGCGGTCGGCGAGAGCAACAGCGATGGTGTGGCTGCAGCCCCTGTGGCTTCAGCTTCGCAAGGCGGTGGCGGTGGGGCTTTGGGGTTGTACGGGCTGTTGGCCTTGTGGGCCGGGTTGGGCTTGTGGCGGTCCTCGCAAGCAGGGCTTAAGGGGGCGTGAACAGAAAATTGGGATAGAATTGATGATTACTTGGTCATACCTCCATTGACAATCAGCCAAGACCATTCATGCCCAACGCCGACACGTTTCAAGAAAAGACCGACATCCGCTGGGAATACGCTTCCGTAATCGGCATCCTGCTGATCTGGGTCAGTATTCTGTCCCTGAAAATCGGGGTGGGCCTTATCGCCGGCTTGGCCATTTTTGCCCTTACCCGTTTCACGCGCCGTGGCTTTGGTCGCCTGCTGCAACCCCACATCAACAAGTTCAAGGGCCCGTTCATGCGCGGCCTGTTCGGGTGGTTGCCCACGTTCATGACCACTGCCGTGGTGGCCGCTGCTGTAGTGTTGCTGGGGGTCGGCCTGAACAGTGGCGTGCGGTTCGTGCTGCAAACCATGACCCAACAAGGGCCACAGTTGGTTGAAGAGGCCTTGCGCAATCTGAACTCGGTTACTGCCAGCCTGCCCGACACCATTCGGGCGCACATACCCGGCAAGCCCAGCGACCTGTTCAAGATGATCAGCAAAGACGACAGCGACTTCGTGGGCTACATTCGAAGTTTTGGTGGTGCCAGTTTCTTCATTTTCCTGCAATTTGTGTTTGCGCTAATTCTGGGTGTCTCTGCTGCATTGATGGTGCCAGCCCCAGTGGTTGGTACAGCGCCCCGTCCATTGGCCACGGCATGGATCCAAACCCTTGAGAACTACGTGCGTTGTTTCACCTTGCTCATGGGCGCGCAGGTGTATGTCAGTATCTGGAACACATTCTGTACCGCGGTTTTCATTTACGGTATTTTGCCCGCCTTCGATGTGGTGTTGCCTTTCCGGGAATTGCTGTTGATGTTCACTGCGGTGGCCAGTTTGATACCCGCCGCCGGCAACATCATGGCCAACACCCTTATTCTGGTACTGACCATTCGCTACGGCGTGTTTGTGGCTCTGGGCTCAGTGATGTACCTGTTCGTCATCCACAAGCTGGAATACTTTGTGAATGGCTACATCATCGGCCGCAACGTACGTGCCAGCGTGCCCGAAATGCTGATTGCCATTGTGCTGGGTGAAGTGGCATTTGGTTTGCCGGGGTTGATCACTGCGCCGGTGACCTATGCGTTTCTAAAAATGCACTGGCAGAAGTGGGGGTGGGTTTGAATTCACCCAAAATTCAATTTTGGGTGTTGTCGAGAAACAGGCCTGAATACCTCAGAGAAACCCTGTTGTCAGCCAGTGCACAAATTGCACCGGGGATTGAAATTCTCGTGTCCGACAATTCGGACAATGATGACATTGTCAGCATGGTGGCCAGTGAGTTTCCTCAAGTAAAGGTCATTGCCAGAAGACCGGTTTTGCCTGCGCTGACTCATTTCCGAGTTGTGTTGGCTGAGGCAAGCGCTGAATACATCACCCTGTTTCACGACGATGATGTTTTGCTCCCCGGTTATTTCACAGAGCTTTCCAGAATGCTGGATCAGTGCCCCGAAGCATCTGCTGCGGCCTGTGATGCAACAATCATTCGAGGTGACATACCCACATCGACATTGCTCATCGGCAGCAGCAAGGTGGATCGTCACCTGTTGAACTCCGAGCAATTGTTGCTGCCTTATCTTCAGTTTCAGCGCCTCGGCCCCGCACCTTTTCCGGCTTACATGTATCGCCGCTCCAAAATCGGAGGTCTTTGCCTGAACCCCTTGTGGGGTGGA
Organism: Limnobacter thiooxidans; assembly: GCF_036323495.1. Taxonomy (NCBI): domain Bacteria; kingdom Pseudomonadati; phylum Pseudomonadota; class Betaproteobacteria; order Burkholderiales; family Burkholderiaceae; genus Limnobacter; species Limnobacter thiooxidans. The sequence goes on from NZ_AP028947.1 coordinate 245,302, forward strand.
AAGTATGCTGATGTGTCGTTTTTGTCAGAAGTCGCCAGGCGAGGCCCAATTCTGGTCAGTTGCAAGCCCTTGATGAGTTACCGGATTCATCCCGGCAATGACAATGCCAGCGAACTGGTTGGGTCACGTCTTCGTCTGTTGCGCTACCTTTTGACCCAAACCCTTTTTACACGTCAATCGAAGGCCATTCGACATTTCAAATTCAGATATTGGTCCAAGTGGTATCGGGAAAATCAGCACGAACGAATTCATCCCAACCGGTTGAAAGTTGTTCGACGATTCCTTGTTTTGAATGGACTGCGCCTGGCGCTTACAGAACCAGGCTTTTGGCTCAGATTCTTCAATCGCGCCCGCCGATAGGAAGACACCATGTTAATTACCCTGGCGGGTCGATTGGTTCAATTTGGCTTGTTGCTTGTCAACATCAAAGTCATGACAAGTTTGTTGGTGCCCACCCAATATGGCTTGATGTCGCTTTATCTCGCAATCAACCTGTTTTTTGGTTTTGTCTTCGTTAACCCGGTGGGAACCTACATCAATCGTCATTTGCGTTTGTGGCAGGGCGAGGGGTTGCTGTATTCCAAATTCCGTCTGTTTCTGCCTTACTGGGCATTTCTGGCCATCGCGTGCTTCGTCGGGTTAATCGTTGCGCGTGCAGCGGGGTTGCTGTTCGAAGACGAGTCGCTTTGGGCTCTTTTAATTTGCAGCTTGCTGGTCTTGTCCTCCACTTTGTTCAACACCTTGGTGCCCTCTTTGAATTTGTTGGGTCATGACAAATCATTCGTGATTCTCACGGTGGTCACATCTGCCTTGGGTCTTGCGCTGTCATCCCTGTTTGTCATGATTTTTGAAGCCAATGCAGGTAATTGGCTGGCTGGTCTGGTTCTCAGCCAGGTGCTCGGCACATGTTTTTCGTTTGCTTTTTACAAACGCCTTGGCTTGAAAAAAACAACAAGCCAAGCCGAGCCCATTATTCAAGTGTTGTCCAAGTCAGTTTTTCCTTATGCCTGGCCAGTCCTTCTTTACACGCTGTTGATCTGGTCAAGTTTTCAGGCTTACCGGTTTGTGATTGAGGAATATTTTTCCCTCCTTGAGCTGGGCCTGGTTGTTGCAGGCTATTCCGTCGCGATACAAATCATTGCGGCCACGGAACAGATCGCCAACACCTGGTTTCTGCCCCGCTTTTATGCCGAATGCGACTCGCCCAACCCTGCAGTGCGGTCGCAAGCCACAGCGAAGTACGTGTGTTCAATGGCAACGCCGGTCATTTTGGCTTTGTTTGCAGTTTTGACCGGTGCTGACCTGCTGATCAAGATCATGTTGGGCGCTGCTTATCAAGACACGAAAATTTATTTGCTCTTGGGGGTTCTTATTGAGGCTTTTCGCGTTGTGGCCAACGCAACAGGTTTAAGATTCCACCAATCCCGTCAGACCAGCCGGCTGGTATGGCCCGCTTTCTGTGCCCTGCTACTGATCATTGTGCTGGTGGCTATTCAGGATTTGACACTGGTCTCCATCATGGTGAGCATGATCGCAGGCGCAATTTTCCTGCTCGTGTTGATGTTCGACAAGTCACTGCTTCTCAATGTTTTTACTGCAGGTGCAAGGCAGTTCAAGGTTTTCCCTGCTGCTCTGCTTGTGCTTGTTTTTCTCGGTCTTGTTGTCCTGAAGCCTTACCTTGAGTTTCAATTTTATTCTGCGTTGTGGGTGGTGTTGTGGGCGCTGGTGGGCGCAAGTTATTTGAGATCAGTATTGAAGCAAGTTAAACAACAATGAAAAAAATTTCGTTCATTAATACCCATGAGGCGATCAACGTTGGGAATCGTCTCTTTGAATCCGAAACCTATGAGCTGGGAGACGGGTTGCTCACGCCCTTCACTGAAATGCGTGATGCAGCAAGGTTGGATGGCTATGATTTCGCAACCTACCACCTGAACCCGCTGGAAACATCGAACGCCGTGGTGTGTCTCGACATGCCATCTGTGGCGCTACAGGCCAGGATCGCAAAACTGAGCGTGCCAAAGTACCTGTTCATTTTTGAATGCCCCTTGATTCGCCCGGATGACTGGGAAAGCAGTCAGCATGCAATTTTTGACCGTGTTTTCACTTACGACAGAACACGTTGGCGCGGCGGCAAATACCTGAACTACGCCATGCCTTATTCCATGCGTAGAACCATTGTGCAGAGCCCGAAAACAAGGTTCATGTGCCTGGTGGCTTCCAACAAAGTGATTTTGAGGCAGCGAAGTGGCTATGACGACAGGCGAGACCTGATCGAATACTTCAGAAAGACCAAGATGCAGGGTTTCGACCTCTATGGCCGTGGCTGGGAGTTTTACGTAAGTGCCTCTCGGTTGCTGAACCGGCTATTCGCCAGGTTCGGCAGCAAGGCCCCTTGGCTGCGCCGGTTTTGTACGGCACTGCCTTTTTATCAAGGCGCTTTGGTCAACAAACTGCAAACCATTAGCCAGTACAAGTTCATTTATTGCAACGAAAACTTCTCGCATCCCGGTTACCTCACTGAAAAAATTCTCGATGCAATGTGGGCTGGTTCTGTTCCTGTTTATTCGGGCCCACCTGACATCGACGACTTTATTCCTCAAAACTGCTACGTTGCCGCGCATGACTTTCCGTCGGTTCGTGCCTTGGTAGACCATCTGAGTACGATGAGCTCAGCCCAGTACATGGACTATTTGACCAATATTCAACGTTTTCTTGAAAGTGAAAAAGCCCATGTTTTCAGCTCGGACAGTTTCTACGCCGGGCTCAAGTCAGTATTGGACGAAGACCTATGAGACGCAAAATCGCAGTGGTCACCACCAGCGTTTTACAGGTCAAGTTTTTTCTGGTTCCCCACCTGACTGAACTTCAAAAAGAGTTCGATGTAACCTTGGTGTTGAACAACGACTATCCAGAGCTTTTGGCTAGTTTGGGTTTGCCAGTCCGCATCAAGTTAATGGATATCCAGCGAAAAGTATCGCCAGTCAAAGACCTGGCTGCGTTGACGAAGTTGGTCCTCTTTTTCAGGAAAGAGAAATTTGACATGGTCCACAGCGTGAATCCCAAAGCAGGTCTTCTCGCCATCGTTGCTTCCTGGTTGGTGCGGGTGCCTGTACGCGCACACATTTTTCAAGGCGAGGTGTGGGCCAACAAGCAAGGGCTGTGGCGTTTTATTCTGAAAAACCTCGATCGCCTGGTCAGTTTTTGCGCCACAAATTTGACAGTGGTCAGCCAGTCCGAGCGGCGCATTCTGATTGCTGAAAAGGTCATTGGCGCAAGCAAGTCCCGCGTATTGGGCAATGGCTCAATTGGTGGTGTTGATCTGGCCCGGTTCAAGCCAGAGCCCAAGACTCGGTCTGAATTGCGAAGCCGGTTTGGTTACGAAGATCAGCATGTGGTCTATATGTATTTGGGCCGTTTGACTGGGGAAAAGGGACTCCACGAGTTGGCGCAGGCTTTTGACAGGGTGGCAAGTTTGCATCCTGAGGCCCGTTTGCACCTGGTTGGCCCCGACGAGGACAACATCCAGCAAAGCTATGTCGGTTTGATTGACCGACACCCTGGGCGAATACAGATTGAGCCATTTTCGAAAACGCCTCACCACGATTTGCAAGTGGCCGACGTGCTGGTCTTGCCCAGTCATCGAGAGGGTTTTGGCGTTGTGATCATTGAAGCTGCTGCGCTGGGCGTACCCGCTATTGGCAGCCGGATTTACGGCATTTCAGATGCACTGGTCGAAGGGCAAACCGGGTTGATGTTTCAGCCCAAAGACCACAATGATCTTGCCAAGGTCATGGTTGAAATGCTTGATCCTCAACTGCGTAACGCTTTGGGTGAGGCTGCAAGACGCCGTGTTCAAGAACAGTTCGACCAGCACATGGTGATTGCCGCTTTCATGGAGTATCATCGCACCCTGTTAAAGGCCACGGCTTGATGAACCAGTCTTCCTTGTTAATGCTTTTGGTAACTTGCGTACTTTCCGTACTTTTCACGGGCTTGGTTCGCCATTACGCACTCAGCCGGGGTGTTCTGGATGTACCCAACGCCCGCAGCTCTCATGAGCGACCCACGCCACGAGGCGGTGGCTTGGGCTTGGTTCTGGCCTTTGGTCTGTCAATTGCGTATTCAATTCTCGTGCGCGACAGTACTCAACCTCACACTTTTTTTCTGATCGCCTTGCTGGTCGCAGGCGCTTTGGTTGCAACAGTGGGTTTTGTGGATGACCATGGGGGCTTGCCAGCCAAATGGCGATTGCTGATACACCTGCTCAGCGCTTCAATTCTGGTGTTTGCCATGGGTGAGCCTGTCCGCCTTGACCTGGGGTTGGGGCCCATCGAATTGCCCTGGCTGGCTTATCCCTTGTCGATACTGGGCATTGTGTGGATGCTGAACCTGACCAATTTCATGGACGGCATTGATGGGCTTGCTGGTGGGCAAGTTGTATTGGCATCCGGGTTCATTGCCATTTTTGTTTTGTGTTGCACTCAAAGTACAGAAGCGGCTCTTCCTGTGGCCTTACTTGCAGCCAGTGCGTTGGGTTTTTTGATCTGGAATTTTCCACCGGCCCGTATTTTCATGGGTGATGTGGGCAGTGGTACCTTAGGGCTTGTTCTTGGTGGTTTTGCCGCTTGGCACTCGGTCACTTTGGGCTCGCAGTGGCTTTATGTGTGGTTGCTGTTGATGGGTGTTTTTGTGGTGGACTCTACCTACACCCTTACACGCCGTTTGTTGCGAGGGCAGAATATTGCACAGGCGCATCGGTCTCATGGCTATCAACGGGCCAGCCGTCAACTCGGTGCGCACAAGCCAGTTACACTGGCGTGTTACCTGATCATCACGGTGTGGTTGGCACCCTGGGGTTGGGCGGTGGCAACCACGAAAGTCCACGGTCTTGTCGCCTTGGGCGTTGCTTACTTACCCCTTGTATTGCTTGCCAAGTACTTCAGGGCAGGCGAGTTGGACGATTGAACTGACATGGCTTTCTCGACATTCTTCCGGTTTCTAAAGAACCTGCCTGGTTATTCAAGCAGCCCGATCGCCTGGCCTCGCTCAGTCAAACAAGTCGTGCTGATCCTGGTCGACTGTGCCTGCCTCTTTTTCGCTGTTTGGGGCGCTTACTCCCTGCGTATCGGGCAATTCATCGAGCCTACTTTTTGGCAATGGGTTTTGTTCGCTGCAGCGCCATTGGTTGCCATACCCGTGTTTGCCGTCAACGGCCTGTACCGTTCGGTCATTCGGTATGTGGGTGAAAAGGCGCTTTGGCAAATTATCAAATCCATGTTTCTGGCTGTGCTCTTGTGGAGCGCCCTGGTATTTTTTCTGGATGTTCAACGTTTTGAGGCCGCACCGCGGTCGGTGCCTCCTCTTTACCTGTTGTTGGGAACCTGCCTTGTAGCAGCCAGTCGTTTTGGTGCGCGCTGGCTGATCTGGCTACCGGTTCGGCGGCGTATCAGCGACCGCCAGGTACTTATTTTCGGCGCAAATCCAGCAGGTATCCAGTTGGCCGAGTCGTTGATGGCCGGGCAAGATCTTTTTCCGGCAGGTTTTGTGGACGACACCCCCAGCCTGATCCACAAAGATGTTTCGGGAATCCGTGTTTATCCCCCCAATCGACTCGCCTATCTAATCGATCATTACGAAATTCGTGAAGCGATTGTCTGTCTTCCCCAAGCCAGCAGTGCACGTCGACGCGAGGTGGTTGAATTGCTGGAAAAGCACCGGTTGCGCGTTAAAATTTTGCCAGCTCTCTCGGAATTGGCGACTGGCAAAAATCTGGTTAACCTGATTCGCGATGTTGACGTGGGTGACTTGCTGGGTCGTGATGCGGTCACCGCGGATCAGTCCATCCTCTCCAAGTGCATTCGTGGCAAGGTGGTTTTGGTCACTGGCGCAGGCGGTAGTATTGGCAGTGAATTGTGCAGTCAAATCGCTTCTCTGGGTCCCGCAAAGCTCATTCTTTTCGATCAGAGTGAACCTGCCCTGTACCAGGTGCATCGAAAAATTGAATCCACCGACCTTTGCCCGGTTGTGCCCTGTCTTGGATCGGTTTCAGACAAGTCCCGCGTGACACAGCTTTTTGAGGAACATGGTATTCAAACGGTGTACCACGCCGCGGCCCACAAGCACGTACCCCTGGTTGAAGGCAATGTTGCCGAAGGGGTCAAAAACAATATTTTTGGAACCCAAACCGTGGCCCGCGCAGCCATGGAGCAGGGTGCAGAAACATTCGTACTGATTAGCACCGACAAGGCAGTCAGGCCGACCAATGTCATGGGGGCCACCAAACGCTGGGCAGAAATCGCTATTCAAAACCTTTCTGCGTCCAACTCAGGCACCGTATTCTGTGCAGTACGTTTTGGCAACGTACTGGGTTCCTCAGGCAGTGTGATCCCGCTGTTCAAGGAACAAATTGCCAAGGGTGGACCTGTCACGGTTACCCATCCCGAGATCAATCGTTTTTTCATGAGCATTCACGAAGCGGTGGAATTGGTGATTCAGGCCAGCAGCATGGCCAAAGGCGGTGAAATCTTCCTGCTCGACATGGGTGAAAGCGTGAAGATTCTTGATTTGGCGCACAACATGATTCGCCTGGCGGGGTTCAGGCCACTGGACCCCGCCACCGGTGAGGGCGACATCGCCATCGAGTTCAGTGGTTTGCGCCCGGGCGAAAAGCTGTATGAAGAGCTGTTGATCGACAACAACAACGCTGTGGGCACCCTGCACCCCAAAATACTGGCAGCTCATGAGCCCAATGCCAGCAAAGCAGAGTTCACCCGCCTGATGGCGGAACTCACCCAATTCCTTGAGCAACGCGATGAATCCAGTGCCCGTGAACTTTTACTGAAGGTGGCAAACCCATGAACATTGCTGCCTATGCCGTGGCCGGTGCCGCTTTTTTTGTGTCCATCAAGCCTGCCCCAACCAACCTGTTGTTGCTTGTTTGCCTGCTGGCTGTGTTGGTGGGGCGGCAAACGCGCACCAGGTTTGTCGAGTTGATGGCTCACCCTGTGGGTTGGGGTTCAATCGCTTTTTTTGCCTTGCTTTGCCTGTCACAGCTTTATTCGGTGTCATCTTGGACGCAAGCCGCAGACTACATTACCAAGTATGCCCGTCTGGCCTACATACCGTTTCTTGCGGCGGCCCTGTTGACGCCCAAAGACGCCTACCGGGTGCTTTATGCATTTCTGGCGGGTGTTCTGTTGACCCTGGTTCTTAGCTACCTCAACGCCTTCGTACCCGACTTTTGCCTTGACGTGGGTCTTGAAGGTTGCGGGCCTCCGGACAATCCATTTGTTTTCAAATCGCACATCACTCACGGCTTTTTCATGGCAGTGGGCGCAGGTTTGCTTGCTTTTTTTGCGCATCAACTCTTCATGAACAAGGGGCGCGTGGGCTTGATTGTCTTGTTGTTTGCCTTGGCCCTTGCTGCTGCAATCAACGTGTTGTTGATGATCGACGGCCGCACAGGTTGGTTGGTGTTTCTGATTTTTCCCGCTGTTTTGCTGGCCCGTCGTATTGGCTGGAAAGGCCTTGTTTTGGCGGCTGTGCTGGGTAGTGTTGTGCTGGTCGCAATGGGTTTGTTTCTCCCGGAGGTACGGGTACTTGTTGATCAGGCCCATCAGGAGTACCAAACCTGGCTTGCTTCAGGCGGTGTTTCAGCAGGCCGAAGCGGTATGCGGCTGACCTATTACGCACGAGCGATCGAGGCCATTGCACTACAACCTTGGTTCGGCTACGGTTTGGGTGGGGTGGAAAATGCCTTGAACTTGAAAGGTGTAGCGGGTGGAATATTTGCATTGAACAATCCCCACAACCAGTACCTTCTGTTCAGTTTGCAGGTGGGGCTTGTGGGCGTGCTGGTGTATCTTGTCTACTACGCCTCCGTAATGCGGCATACCTTGATCCACTCACCCATGCCTGCGGTGGTGTGGTCGTTTTTTGTTGCGTTTGCAGTTGGGAATTTATTCAACTCCTTCCACTTCGACATGAGTGAAGGTGTTCTCTTCGCTCTGGGTGTGGCTGTGTTTTGGTCGCTCAGCCTTGCCGCACACCCCAAGCGCTAATCACTTCAACTGCATTGTCTATTGAGCCGAGCTTTGGGGTGTATCCCAATTTGTGGGCAGGGCCGTGGTTGCTTGAAAAGTAGTTGAGCTTCACACCGGTGGCGTTCACGGAATCAATGTGCTCAGTCACTTCATATTGCAAACCAAAGTGGACATTCAGGGCTTTCAGCAAGTCAAACTTTGACACTGGGGCGGCGGAAAAGCAGTCGACAGCCATGTTGATTGCCCCGTGGTGCAGTATGCAGTCCATGAGTGAGCAAAAATCCGTTTGACTTAAATAGTCCCGAACCAGGTCCAGCGAATTGGTCTTGAAAACACTGCGGCTGTGTATGGCGCGGGCAGCATCATTGATCATGAAACGCGCATCAATTGATTGAGATGCACTCAGGTAATTGAACACCCGCAGGTCCACAATTCCCAGGTCTTTCAAAGACCGGTGTTTCGCCTCAGCATAAAACTTGGACACCCCATACCAGTCTTGCGTACCCAAGGTATTGATGGAAAAGGAAGCACAACTGGATTCATTGATGGGTAGCTCAAACCCCCCGCCAAATGCCGCACCACTGCTGAGAAATACATACCTGCAACCCGGGTGTTGCCTCAGGTAGCCCAGCACCAACTCATCGAACTGGTGGGTGATGTCCAGAATACTCGTGCCCAGCGCGGCGGCACGTGCAGGGTCGCCCACCCCGACGAAATTGGCAACCAGATCGTAGTTTTCCTGCCCAAATACAGCGTAGCTTTTTATGCCCAGTTCAGGCCTGTCTGTCCTGCCATAAAGAAATACCGCATGCTCATTCTGATGCTTCAGGTGACTGATCCAATCCCCCGCAATCTGGCTGGTGGCACCTACAATGGCGATTTTCATTTTGGATTGGCTTGCACGAATGCAGTAATCTGCTTTTCAATCGAATCAACATCAATGCCGTGTTCTTTAAGCAAGTAAGCATAGGTACCACAGCCATGACTGAACCGGTCTTGCACACCTATCCTTAATACGCGTCGCGGAGCATGCGTGCTGCTGACTTCGCACACCAGCGAACCCAACCCGCCGTCCGTGTGGTGTTCTTCCAGGGTAATCAAAAGTCTGTGCTGATTGCACACATCGGCCAAGGCCTGGGTGTTGATGGGTTTAATGGCCGGCACGCTGTACACCGACGCACCGGGCAAAGTCTTTTCAAGCAACTCCCTGGCAGTTTTCACCATGGAGCCTGTTGCAATCAATGCAATGTCAGCCCCAGCTTGTTCATGAAGGGGGAGAAGGGCGCCCAAAGGTGCTTGCAGGGGTTCACGGTGCACATCGCCCCGGTCTGATTTGCCCATGCGCATGTAGACCGGCCCTGTGCATTCATAGGCCCATTGCATGCACAGTGTTTGCTCAAACCGATCGGCAGGTGACAACACAGTCAAATTCGGTATTGCCCTTGTGCAGGCGATGTCTTCGGTGGACTGGTGGCTGGTGCCCAAGTGGCTGTAGACAAAACCTGCACCGTCACCCAGCAGCACAACCGGCAAATTGTCGTGTGCAATGTCCAGCTTGATCTGTTCTACCACCCGCACAGGAATGAATGCGGCCAGGCCATACACAAAGGGCTTGAAGCCCATGCGCGCAAGGCCTGCAGCCATGCCAACCATGTTCTGTTCTGCGATGCCTGCATTGATGTATTGCGCCGGGCATTCCTTGCGGAATGCATCAAACAGGGCGTAGCCATGGTCCCCGGTCAGCAGCAATACCTTGGGGTCTTTTTTGGCCAACGCAACAAGCGAATCTGAAAAGGCGGCTCTCATGGTTGGGCACCTGCCACTTCTGCGCAGGCTTGCGCGTAGGTGTCTTCATTCAAGCGTGTGTAGTGCCACATGTTGTTGTGTTCCATGAAGGAAACACCTTTGCCCTTCACTGTTTTTGCCACAATGGCTTTGGGCTGAGTTGAGTCGCTGGCCCACAGTTCACGCACTGCCTGCTCAATGTTCACTTCGTCGTGCCCGTCAATTGTTCGCGTTTCAAATCCAAACGCGGTCAACTTGTCTGCGATTGAACCCAGCGCTAGCACTTCCTGGGTCGTGCCCATGGCCTGAAATCCGTTTTCGTCCACAATCAGCATGAAGTTATTCAACTGGTGGTGGGCTGCAAACAGCGCACCTTCCCAAATGGGGCCTTCATTGATTTCGCCGTCACCCACCAAGGCATACACCTTTTGGTCCGTATTTTTCAGTTTTGCGCCCATGGCCATGCCCACACCTACCGAGAACCCGTGGCCCAGCGATCCGGATGTGACTTCAAGCCCGGGTATGCGGGAATCGGACAAGCCTTTCAAATCGCTGCCATCCGCAAAATAGCCTGTCACATGCTCAGGGCCAATCCAGCCCCGTTCCAGCATGCAGGCATATTGCGCCATCACGCCATGGCCTTTGCTCAGCACCAGGTAGTCGCGCCCTTCAGCCAGTGGGTTGTTGTCGGTATAACGCAAGAAAGAACGGTGCAAAACAGCAAGCAGTTCGATAATCGAAAATGCACAGCCAATGTGCACGGTTTTCCCGTGCCAGGCCATGTCCAGCACTGTTTTTCTCAGGTGTGCGGGCTTGTATTGGGTGTGCAATTTAAAACCCAACCCCAAAAAACTCTTCAATTTTCTGCACCACGTAATCCAGGTGTGCGGTGGTCAAGCCTGGGTACACACCCAGCCAGAAGGTCTGGTTCATCACGATGTCGGTGTTTGTCAGTTCACCACTAACCCGGAAGTTTCTTCCAATCATGTAAGGTTGGCGTGTCAGGTTGCCGGCAAACAAAAGGCGTGTACCAATCTTGGCCTGGTCCAGGTAGTTCAGCAAGTCCACGCGTTTCACGCCGCTTTCTTCTTTCAGTACCAAGGGGAAGCCGAACCAGGAGGGTTCAGAATTTGGTGTGGCCACCGGCAGGTGGAAATAATCCTGCAGGCCTTCCAGTTTGCTGCGCAAGTAATCGTAGTTGGCTTTTCGCGATTCAATAAAGCCTTCCAGCCGGTCCATCTGTGCCAATGCACAGGCAGCCTGCATGTCCGTGATTTTCAGGTTGTAGCCCGCGTGGCTGTAGGTGTACTTGTGGTCATACCCTTCAGGCAGTTCACCCAGCTTCCAGCAAAAGCGCTTGTTGCAGGTGTTGTCTTTGCCGGGTGGGCAATAGCAATCACGGCCCCAATCACGAAAGCTTTCTGCAATCACCTTCAATTCGTCGTTGTTGGTGAACACCGCGCCGCCTTCGCCCATCGTGATGTGGTGCGCAGGGTAAAAGCTCAGGGAGGCGATGTCACCAAAAGTGCCCACCGTTTGCCCGTTGTATTTGGCGCCCAGGGCGTCGCAGGTGTCTTCAACCAGCCAAAGCTTGTACTTCTTGCACAGGGCAGTAACCACGTCGAGGTTAAACGGGTTGCCCAGGCTGTGCGCCAGCATGATGGCCTTGGTTTTCGGACCAATGGCCGCTTCAATTTTTGTGGCATCAATGTTGTGGGTGTGCAAGTCCACATCCACGAATACCGGCACCGCACCAAATTGCAGAATCGGGTTCACAGTTGTTGGAAAGCCCGCGGCCACGCCAATGACCTCGTCACCCGGCTTGATCGCCCGGTCGCCCAGTTTGGGGCTGGTCAGGGTTGAGAATGCCACCAGGTTGGCCGATGAACCCGAATTCACGGTCAGCACATGCTTAACCCCCAAAAACTTGGCCAGGCGTGCCTCAAACATCGTGTTGAACCGGCCTGTGGTCAGCCAGCAATCCAGGCTTGCTTCCACCATCATTTGAATTTCGGGTGTGCCCACCACCTTGCCTGAAACAGGCACTGCGCTTTCGCCTGGCACAAAGGCCTTGGGCGCGTGCACGGCTTCTGCGTACTGTTGAACCAGTTCTGCGATTTGAGCGCGCAGTGCTTCCGGGTTGGTTTTGTGGAATGTGACTGGCTCGCTCATGCTGCTTCCTTGTTGCTGATATGGGTGTATTCGTTGATGTGTTGAATGCAAAGCTCGCGGGCATTGTCACCGGCAAGCCAGGCCTTGTGCCAGTGCACAATTTTTTCCAGGGCTGTGCCCAAATTCCATTGGGGTTGCCATTGCAAATGGCGTTTTGCTTTGGAAATATCCAATTTTAAATAATTGGCTTCGTGCGGGTTGGCTTGGCCGTCTAATTGCCAGCTTGCGTTGTGGCCCCACAACTTCACCATGTGGTCGCAAATCCAGCCAACGGGTTGTACATCTTCGTCCTTCGGGCCAAAATTCCAGCCATCTGCAAAGTCAGGGTGATCGCCTGTGTACAGGTTTTCCGCCAACACGAAGTAACCGCTCAAGGGCTCCAGCACGTGCTGCCATGGTCGGGTTGCACTCGGGTTTCGAATGACCACGGCTTGCTGTTTCTCGAATGCACGCAGAATATCCGGCACCAAGCGGTCCTCGGCCCAGTCGCCGCCCCCGATCACATTGCCGGCACGCACGCTGGCCAAGGCCGGAGAACCCGGTTTGCTGAAAAACGATTTTCTGTAGGCGCTGGTTACCAGTTCTGCACAGCCTTTGCTGTTGCTGTAAGGGTCATGTCCACCCATGGGCTCATTTTCCCGGTAGCCCCATTCCCATTCGCGGTTTTCATAACACTTGTCGGTCGTGATGTTCACAATGGCTTTCAGATTGGCGCATTTGCGCGCTGCTTCCAGCACATGCACGGTACCCATCACGTTGGTTGAATAGGTTTCAACAGGTTCACGGTAGCTAAGCCGCACCAAGGGCTGCGCTGCCATGTGGATCAGGATATCCGGGTTAAAGCTCACCATGCTGTTCGTGATGGCAGCCAAATCGCGTATGTCGCCAAGCTCGCTTTCCATGCAGGTGGCTACGTGGGCTTGTTCAAACAGAGAAGGGCTGGTTGGCGGTGGCAAGGAAAAGCCTTTCACAACAGCGCCCATGTGTTGCAACCAAAGTGCAGCCCAACCCCCTTTAAAGCCCGTGTGGCCTGTCAGAAAAACACGTTTGCCCTTCCAGAACTTCGGGTTCACCTGGCCGTGCATTTGTCCATCCATGCGCGCTTTCATCCTAGTCCCATTTTTTCCACGGTGCTTTGCCACTGGCCCACAGTTCTTCCAGCAGGTGCTTGTCGCGAAGCGTGTCCATGGGTTGCCAAAATCCGTGGTGCTCAAAGGCCATCAATTCGCCATCTTCAGCCAATTGCTGCAGGGGGGCTTGTTCCCACACCGTGTCATCACCCTTCAAATGGCCCAGCACTTTGGGACTGAGTACGAAAAACCCGCCATTGATCATGGCGCCATCGCCTTTCGGCTTTTCCTTGAAATTCAAAACACGGCCATTTTTCATGTCCAGTGCGCCAAAGCGGCCCGGCGGAAAAGTCGCGGTCAGCGTGGCGGCCTTGCCATGCTTTTTGTGAAAATCAATTGAAGCCGTAATATCAATGTCGCCTACGCCGTCGCCATAAGTAAAACAGAAGGCCTCGTCGTTCTCGATGTACTTGCGCACCCGGTTCAGGCGGCCACCCGTCATGGAATGTTCACCGGTGTCCACCAGCGTCACGGTCCATGGTTCAGCGCGCTTCTGGTGCACTTCCATCTTGTTGTTACGCATGTCAAAGGTGACGTCTGACATGTGCAGGAAGTAATTGGCAAAATATTCCTTGATCACATAGCCCTTGTAGCCACAGCAGATGATGAAGTCGTTCACGCCATGCGCTGAATAACTTTTCATGATGTGCCACAAAATTGGCATGCCACCAATTTCAACCATGGGCTTGGGCTTGATACTGGTTTCTTCACTTAGGCGCGTACCCAAGCCACCTGCAAGAATTACGGCTTTCATTGGTTAGAGCTCACAAAGGCATCTGAATGGAATTTGTGGGATGGTAACCCACTTTGTATCAAGGCCGCCTTGGCTGATTCAATCATGCTGATTGAACCACAGGCGTATACAGCGCACTCACTTAAATCGTGTTCATCTTCCAGTACCGCTTGTTGTACATAGCCCGTTCGGCCTGTCCATTCAGGGCCTGGGCGGCTTAATAGCAAATGGGCCTGTACATTTGGCCCTGCCAGGTCATGTAAGTCGGTATAAATATCGGCGTCATTCCGGTTGCCCCAATACACATGAATTTCCGGGCGTTTTGCAGCATCTATTTGAATAAATTGCTCAAGAATGGATTTAACCGGAGCCAAACCAGTTCCTGTGGCCAGTAACAGTAGCTTTTTCGGGGCAGGGGAACGCACAAAGAATGTGCCCAGCGGGCCTTCAAAGCGCAGCAGGTCATTCACCTTGGCCTGTTCAAACCAATACTGGCTGAATGCCCCGCCTTCAACTTTTTTGATATGCAGTTCGATCTTGTTGTCTGCTCGGGGTGCATTGGCCACCGAGTAGCTGCGCCTCAAGCTGTTTGGGCCGATCACGGAAACATACTGCCCTGGCAAAAATTGCAGGCTGTTGTTGGGCGGCGTGCGCAGCACCACGCGGATCACTGAATTGTTCAAATAGTCAATGGCATCAATTCGGGCTGGGCAGGTTTTCACGGTCAAACCTTGCAACTCGGGCAGGTCTTCCGAATCCAGTTGAAGGTCGGTGGTGGCCGCACGGCAGCAAGTCAGAACAAATCCCTGCTCGCGTTGCTGTGCATTCAAGCTGATCTCCGATTTCAGAACCTCAGTATTGCCAGCCATTACGCGGCTTGCGCATACCCCGCACTGCCCGGTTTTACAGCTGTGTTCAAGAGAGATGCCATTTGCCAGTGCATTGTCCAAAATGGAAATGGCAGGTTTGCAGGTAAAGCGGGTGCCGTTTTGAAGTACGACGTCGGGCATGGAGGCGCGTCCGGGAAAGCCTTGGAAGCGCGTATTTTACCTCAGCCCATCGGTGGATGTATTTTCAGTTTGATTGAGGGCTGTTTCAGGTAGTGAATCCAGATGGCTGAAATGGAAGTAAAAGCAACAACGGCACCCCAAAATCCAACTCATTACCCTGAATAGGGTGTGTATAATTTCGGCAGGTGTGTTGTATTAAACCTTCCGGGGAAGATGTCGTAATCACGAAGATGCGCCACCTGTAGCGATTTGCCGTTCGGGCATCTTTGCCTTTCCAGTTTCCAATTGTGCTTGCCTGCCTGCGAGCACTGTTTCATGGGTGTTGTGCATCATGCAAACAGCAGCGGCATTAAGCCTGAACTGGCCTTCGGCCTTCATCGGGTTGGTTTGTAGCTTTCTTGTGGCCTTGTTAATTGTGTTAACCAAAAACTGGCATGGCCGCCTCACATTGGATGCTCCTCAAGGAATCCAAAAGTTTCACACTACGCCTACTCCCCGCATTGGCGGCTTGGCCTTGGCTGTAGGTTTTGTTGCAGCTTGGGCATTTTTGCCTATTGGCAGCAGCTCGCAATATTTACTCGGTTTGTTGCTGCTCGGTGCAATACCAGCATTCGGTTTTGGTCTGGCTGAAGACTTAACCAAGCGAATCGGCGTTAAAACACGGTTGATTGCCACAATCAGCAGTGGCCTAATCGCGGCGTTGTTAACCGGGTACTGGGTTCAATTTGTAAATGTGCCTGGCCTTGACCTGTTGCTGGCACTTGCTCCCGTCGGCATCTTGTTTACTGCATTTGCCGTGGGTGGTCTGGCGAATGGGGTCAACATTGTAGATGGGTTCCATGGTTTGGCTGGTGGTGTCGTGGTTCTGATGCTCGCTACCTTAGCCACTATTGCGTGGCGCGTGGATGATCTGGTCATCATCCAGCTTGCACTACTGGGTGTGTCGGTTACCTTGGGCTTTTTGTTCATCAATTACCCCAGGGGCCATCTGTTTCTTGGCGATGCGGGTGCCTACTTCCTTGGCTATTATGTAGCCATGTTGGGCGTTATGCTGGCCATGCGCAATCCAGTTGAAGTAAGTCCATGGGCCATATTGCTGGTTTGTGGCTACCCGGTTATTGAAACCCTTTTCAGCGTTTACCGTCGTGCCACTCGCAAGAGAAGACACAACCCTGGCGCGCCCGACGCTTCGCATCTACACAGTCTGGTTTACCGCCGCGTGGTAAACCGAACACTTTTACCTTACGCCCCAGCATGGCAGCGCAATGCTGCCACGTCACCATTGATGTGGATTTACGCTGCTGTACCCATGTTGGGCGCCGTGTTTTGGCCAGAAAGCCTGGCCATGGTCATGGCGTGGCTTTTGTTCAGCGTCATGGCCTATATTCGTTTGTACAGGCGCATGCTTGAAATGAGCGTTTCTTTTCGTCGGCGTGAAGGTTGAACAAGCAGTTCAAAAAAACTGCTTCACCTTGCTCAGGTTTTTAAATACTAATGTGCCAAACCCGCCAACGCCGTTGTTGCGCAGGGCTACGATGTCTTCCCGGCTTTTCTGAATGATCTTCTTCAGTGATTGATTGCTTTCCCCGCCTACCCGCATTTTCACCAGCACGCGCGGAATATACGCCAGCTGAATTTTACCCTTTTGCAAGTAGCGCAACATCGCGTCGTAATCTGCCGCAATGCGCAGGTTCGTGTCATAGCCCCCCCATTGCTCAATGACTTCGCGCTTTAAAAACAGCGTGGGGTGCGGTGGCATCCAACCGCGTTTCAACTTGCTGATGTGGTATTCGCCTGATTCCCAATGCCGAATGACTTTGCTGGTATCGTCTTTCGACACGTATTGCAAATCACCATACACGCCGTCAACACCGGGTTGGCTCAGCGCATGCGCTACATCCCTCAATACATGGGAGTCAGCAAGGTAGTCGTCGGAATGCACCAGGCCAATTACGTCACCAGTGGCCATTTTCAAGCCCTTGTTCAGTGCGTCGTAAATGCCCTTGTCCCGTTCGCTCACAAACAAATCTTGTGAACGCAGGCGCTCTTGAATCAATTCGACAGATCCGTCGCTGGAAGCACCATCGACTAATACATGTTCGGTATTGCCGTAACTCTGTGATTGAACTGAATCAATCGAGTTTGTTAGCGTGGTTGCGCGGTTGTATACGGCGGTGATGATGGAAATTTTCATGAGAGAGCAAGCGCTTATTGTTTACAATATACCTCTGGACAGTTTAACTATTTATGCACTCCGGCAGGTAGTGATTTTCATTCTAAAGATTGACTATGAATATTCT
Source organism: Limnobacter thiooxidans (assembly GCF_036323495.1). Lineage (NCBI taxonomy): Bacteria > Pseudomonadati > Pseudomonadota > Betaproteobacteria > Burkholderiales > Burkholderiaceae > Limnobacter > Limnobacter thiooxidans. The sequence continues at coordinate 262,477 of NZ_AP028947.1, forward strand.
GGTTTGTGGTGGTGCGGGCTATATTGGCTCGCACATGGTGAAAATGTTGGGCGGCAAGGGCTGTAATGTAGTCACCTTTGATAACCTTTCCAGCGGCCATGCAGATGCAGTTTTAAGTGGTGCGTTGGTGCAAGGTTGTCTTTCGGACACCCCAGCTCTTCGCAATCTTTTTTTTCAGTACCAATTCGATGCAGTCATGCATTTCGCATCTTGTATTCAGGTCGGTGAGTCGGTTCATAAACCTGCTATTTATTATCAAAATAATGTCGCTAACACGCTGAATTTATTGCAGGTTATGGTGGAATTCGAGGTGAAGAATTTCATTTTTTCTTCAACAGCAGCCACTTTTGGTGAGCCGCAGTACACTCCGATTGACGAAAAACACCCGCAGTTGCCGATTAATCCCTATGGCCGTAGTAAATGGTTAATAGAGCAAGTTCTGCCTGACTATGATCATGCTTATGGAATGAAGTCGGTATGTCTGCGCTATTTCAATGCCGCCGGTGCAAACCCCGACGGGCTACTCGGTGAAAGGCATGAACCTGAAACACACCTGATACCTTTGGTGTTGCAAGCAGCGAGTGGGCGACGCAAAAACATTACTGTTTTTGGGGCTGACTATGACACGCCCGATGGGACCTGCATTCGTGACTATATCCACGTGGAAGATCTCTGCGAAGCACATTGGTTGGCATTGCAATACCTGAGGAATGGCGGAACAAGTCAAAACTTTAATCTAGGTAATGGACAAGGTTTTTCGGTGAGTCAAGTTATTGATACCGCAAAGGCTGTAACGGGAAAACCCATTGAGGTAACGTATGCCGACCGAAGAGCCGGCGACCCTGCACGTTTGGTTGCCGATTCCACCGCTGCCAATGCCATCTTAGGGTGGAAGCCCTATCTGACCGAGTTGTCAGTCATTGTTCAACACGCTTGGACTTGGGAGTTGAACACAACCCGTTTTGATTAGCCGTGTCATATTCATTTGATTAAATGACCATCTGTTAAGTTTTAATAACAATTGTTTACATTTTAGAAGTTTTTGGCTTCGTATGATCTTGTCGCCTAAATTAGGTATTTTATAGATATTGGTTTAATAATTTTCTTAACCTAATTTCAATTAAGAGTTATAGTTTTATTTTTCTAAGTAACTAATAATGATGGATTTTTTTAGTTTATTCGTCGATTTTAAGTGAATTATGGTTGGTGGGGTTTTCAAATTTATTTAATTTTTTTCAAAATTTAAAGATTTTCTTGGTGTAGTTTTTCGGATTAAATTTTCGACAAGTATTCCCTAGTATAAGACCCTTAAATTAAATGGTTTTTAGAACCTTAGGGATGGGTGAGTTCATGAGTCGAATCAAAAACGGTACCAAGACAAACGACACAATTTATGGTTTGAATGACAGCGAAACAATCAATTCTGGTTCCGGAAATGATGCTGTTTACGCCGGGAATGGAAACGACATTGTTAACGGTGGTTCAGGAAATGACACCGTCTTTGGCGATGCCGGGGATGACGTTCTGAATGGTGGTTCTGGCCGAGACTCACTCTATGTTGGTGGTGGGCATGACATTGCAAATGGTGGAGATGGGGACGATTCTTTCTACCTTTCTGGCGTTGGTAATAATGACTCGATAGTGCTGAACGGCGATGCAGGAGATGATCGCTTTTTCTTGTCCAATGGCCCAACTGAGATATCGGTACAAGCAAACGGCGGAGAGGGTGATGACGTATTCTCAGTGAATAATTCTTCATTCAGTCAGGCGTCCTCATATGTCATTCAAACCGGTACTGGTGTTGATAAAATCGACGTCAACGGTGCGCAGGCGAATGCCCGAGCACCCTTGGATAACGTTACAGTTAATGACTTCACAGCTGGGGTAAACGGCGATGTGATCCGGTTAGATTCACTCATGAATTGGGCGCAGGGTTATGACGGTACTGTAAATCCTTTCTTTTCTGCGACTCGTTATGTCACTGTGACCCAAAGCGGAGCAGACACCCTTTTGCTTTTTGATGTGGATGGGGCTGGAACTGAGTACCGATTCCAAACGATTCTTCGACTGAAAAACCTAAGTTCTTCTTCATTGGTGCGAGAAAATTTCGAGTATCAAGGAATCAACTATCTAACCTCAGGTGCCCCAAATGGCACTCCAATCACCAACAATGGCGCCAATTCAAATCAAACAATCAGCGGTGGTACGGGCGGTGATTCTCTCAATGGGGCTGGTGGTAATGACATAGTTAATGGCTCTGGCGGAAATGACTTCATTCAGGGCGGCGAAGGGAATGACACGTTAAACGGCGGGAGTGGTGCTGATCAGCTTTATGGCCAGGATGGCAACGATGTGTTGAACGGTGATGGCGGCGACGATTACATCGATGGCAGCGCTGGTGACGATACTTTGAATGGTGGTTCCGGTAACGACCAGTTGTACGACACCGAAGGTAACAATTCCTTGAATGGTGGCGCGGGGGACGACTTTCTTTACTCCGAAAACAGGACAGATAACTCCATTCAATTGTTGGACGGCGGCTCAGGTGACGACACTATCACCGTATTAGGCGGACATGGTGTAAATGCCACGATCAGCGCGGGCGAGGGTGAAGATGACATTAGAGTAACTTCTACATTCTCAACAGGAAATGGTGGAAACGTCACCATCGCGACTGGTGCTGGGGTAGATACCGTCAGTGTAAGTGGGCTTCGCCCCGTTTTTGGTGAACTTCCGACCAATGTAATCATTACAGACTTCACTGCCGGCGAGGCCGGCGACATTATCGATCTTTTGCCTCTAATGGCTGCAGTTTCCGGATACGACGGAATATCGAATCCTTTCAATGAAAGAAACCAATACCTGAGGATTGCGCAACATGGCAGCGATGTGCTCTTGCAACTAGACCCAGATGGCTCTGGAAATCAATCTGCCTTTCAAACGGTACTCATCTTTCAAAATCTCACAGTTGCCTCTCTTAGTTCTGAAAACTTTAGTTTGAATGGATTTGGAATCAACCCGTTTGTGGGGCAAATTGCCCTGAATGCGAGTGCACTGAATGAGACGATCCAAAGTGGCTCAAGCGAGGACTTGGTTAATGCTGGCTCGGGTGACGACATCGTTTTTGGTGGCGGAGCAGACGACGTTTTGAACGGCGATGCCGGAAACGATCAGTTGTATGGTGACTTTGGTGACGATGTTTTAAATGGAGGAGCAGGTAGGGATCGATTGTTCGAATATTCGGGCAATAACATCTTGAGCGGTGGTGAGGGCGACGACTTTCTTAGTGTGGAAGTCTCTGAAGAGAGCACAGTACAAATGCTGAATGGCGGTGCCGGTGATGATGACATCTCCATTCTGGGTGGGTTTGGTGTTGCGGCTACCGTGAATGGTGGCGAAGGTGATGACAACATTCAGGTGAATAGTAGGTTCTTGTCAAACAGCGGTTTGGGGACCATCACAATTAATACTGGTACAGGCGTCGATATTGTTGGTGTCGGCGGAATCCATGCATTGTTTAAACAAACAACAACAGTGGTTGTAATCAATGACTTCACTGCAGGTGTTGGTGGTGACGTTGTTGATTTATTGCCTTTGATCAGTTACACACAAGGCTATGATGGTGTCACCAATCCCTTTGCAGGCGCCAACAGATTTGTACGCATCGTACAAAACAATTCAGATGTTAATTTACAGTTCGATGTAGACGGCGCAGGCACAGAATTCAGTTTCCGCACAGTCCTCACGTTGAAAAATACCACCACTTCGTCACTCGTTCGAGAGAATTTCTCATACAACGGGGTTAACTTTTTGCCCGCTGGGTCTGCAAATGCAGCCCAGGTAATCAATAACGGCGCAAGCACAAACCAAACCATCAACGGGAATACCGGCGATGACAATCTGAATGGTGCTGGCGGTAACGACGTTATTCGTGGGTTGGCTGGTCGCGACAGTATTTTCGGGGGAGAGGGCAATGACACCATAGAAGGTGGTAGTGGAAGCGACACCTTGTCTGGCGATGATGGGGACGACGTTATTAACGGTGAATCTGGCGATGACTTCTTGTCAGGTGGTTCCGGTAACGATGTAGTTAACGGTGGTACAGGGCGAGATACCATTTACGGTGACGGTGGAAGCGACGCCCTCAATGGCGGCGACGGAGACGACATTTTATTCGCCGGAGATTCATTCGGGGCAATAGTAAGTGTTAACGGGGACGATGGCGACGACCGGGTTTATGTTCGTGGAGTTCTCGATGGTAGTCAAATCATAGCGAATGGTGGTGCCGGAGACGACTTAATTCAAATAGAAGGCGGTTTTTCTGGCGATTTGAATGCAAGCGGATTGGTGCAAGTTACAACAGGGTCTGGAAGTGACACGATTTCGATTGATGCAAACAAAATGGTCTTCAATAAAGCCACACTAGATACAATCATCGTGACTGATTTTCAAACAGGCACAGGCGGTGACGTAATTGACCTGAGTCGCCTATTCGTATTTCCGTTTTCTTCTGATGGTTCAAATCCTTTCGCTGCAGGTTTCCTTCGTCTGGTTCAATCTGGTTCAAGTGTTCTGTTGCAATTTGATCGAGATGCACGTGGTTTGGACTCATCTTTCCAAACTGTCGTAACCCTATTGAATGTCGATATCACGACCTTCCTTCCTGAGAACTTCAATCCGCCTGCTTCGCCCTATGCAGATCCGCCTACTGTCAATTCCGAAATTATCCTAGGTACGAGCGCGGACGACATTCTAGATGGTCTCGGTGGTGACGATGCAATTTACGGTCTTGCTGGAAGTGATAGGCTGATGGGTGGGGCTGGAAATGACACCCTGTTGGGTGGCCTCGGTGATGATACGTATCTAATTGACGACCTCACCGACTCCGTGATTGAAAAAGCTGGCGAAGGTAATGACACAGTAAGGTCGACAATTGATTATGAATTAGGTACTCATGTTGAAAATCTTGTTCTGACCGGCTCTAATCCAGTCAATGGCACTGGTAATAGCTTGAGCAACTTTATTCTGGGCAATTCAGCCGCCAACGTAATCAGTGGTCTTGATGGCAACGATACGCTTGATGGCGGTAACGGGAATGATCAACTATTCGGTGGGGCTGGCGACGACCGTTTGATCGTAGCTGATACTGGTTTTGGTACGGACCTGGCAGACGGTGGTGAAGGTAACGACACCATTGTGGTGTCTTCAATAGACGGTATCACTGCAGTCAGCGGTCAAGTTACTGTAATCGGCGGGGCAGGCAACGACTCTATTACCGTAACCATGGACTCAGGTTCCTCCAATGTAGACGCTGGTATTGGTGACGACTTCGTGTCCTTGCATACCAATTTCAATGGAAGCACCTCAGTTGCTAACCTGGGTGTTGGCAATGACACTGTGGCCTTGAGTGGTGCTAGTCATGTTCTAACATTGGGTGCAGGTAGCGACTTGGTCATTACCAATGCATTCAATGCGTCAATTGGTTTGGCTATGAGCCTCACCGTCACCGACTTTACTGTGGGTACCATGGGTGACAAACTTGACTTCCAAGACTATCTAAAATACGCCACAAATTACGCTGGTGGCAATCCATTTCAGTCAGGTCACTCACGGTTAAGCCAAGCTGGTGCTGATACCCTTCTTGAATTCAGTTTCACCGGCGTAGGTGGTAGTTATGTTCAAGTGGCCTTGCTGCAAAACGTACAAATTGACCAATTGCGTGAAGAAAACTTCGTACCCGCTAGCTTGCCTGTAACCAATGTGCCCACAGAGGGTGCAGACTCGCTGCTTGGTACAGCTCAGGATGACGTGATTGAGGCCTTGGGCGGGGACGATACCGTTGAAGGTTTGGCAGGCAACGACACCCTCAATGGTGGTGCGGGCAATGACACTTTGAAAGGTGGTTTGGGTAACGATGTTTACAGTGTTGATAGCACCTTGGACCAAGTCATTGAGGCGACAAATGAGGGCAATGATTCAGTGTTGTCTTCAGTCACCTTCACCCTGGCCGTCAATGTCGAAAACTTAACTTTGACAGGAAACGGTGCGATCAACGCCACTGGCAACACACTTGCCAATGTCCTCATAGGTAATGATGCAGCGAATTCGCTGGCAGGCGGTAATGGTAACGACATCTTGATTGGCGGGGGCGGCAATGATCGCTTGGATGGCGGTGGCAACAATGACAATATGCGCGGTGGTACAGGTAATGACACTTATGTTGTCAATTCGTCTGCCGATGCTGTTATTGAAAATGCTGCCGAGGGTGATGACACCGTCAGTTCAAGCATTTCATACACATTGGGCGCGAATCTGGAGCGACTCGCCCTCTCGGGCGGAGCGGCCCTCAACGGTACTGGTAACCAACTTGCAAACTTCATTTCGGGCAACACTGGTGCCAATATTTTGTTGGGTGGAGAAGGGGACGACACGCTATCGGGCCTGAACGGGAACGATACGCTGGATGGTGGTACCGGTAACGACAGCATGAATGGCGGTGCAGGCGATGATACTTTTTTTGTTGATTCCGGACTTGATCAAGTTATCGAGGCTGCCAATAGTGGTTCGGATACAGTCAACTCTCTACTTTCATACACTTTGGGAGCGAATCTAGAAAACCTGAACCTGGTTGGGCAGGGGCAGCTTACTGGCACCGGAAATACGCTTAATAATGTAATTTCGGGCAATGCAAGTGCAAACATTCTTGATGGCGGTATTGGAGTAGACACGTTAATGGGTGGTGCAGGAAACGACACATACATCGTCGAAAATGTAGCTGATGTGGTTGTCGAGTCTTCCTCTTCGGGGACCGATACCGTTCTTTCGTCAGTCAGCTATACCTTGGGTAACAACGTTGAACGCCTTACACTGACCGGCTCATCAGCTACCAGCGGAACTGGTAACAGTCTTGCCAACACGTTAAACGGAAATACTGGCAACAACCAGTTGAATGGTGGGGCTGGTAACGATCGAATCAATGGCGGTCAAGGGGCCGATGAAATGATCGGCGGCACTGGCAACGACACCTATTGGGTAGACAACGCCGGTGACACTGTGATTGAAGTGGCGAACGAGGGGATTGATTCTGTCAACTCATCGGTAAGTTATCAGTTGGCTGACTTCATTGAAAACCTGACTGCACTTGCTGCTGGAAATATTTCGCTCACCGGTAACTCAAGCGACAACCGAATTATCGGAAACTCGGGTAACAACACACTTGTGGGTGATTTGGGCTCAGACCTGTTGGTCGGCGGAGCAGGTGGAGATCGATTTGTATTCACTTCAGCCGATGACTCCAATGGTATCGACAGCATGGACTCCATCTTGGACTTCCTTTCAGGTGTAGATGTTATTGATCTTTCCGCCATGAATATTGGGGGCGATTTTGTATTTATTCGCGAGGAGTTTTTTGATGAAACTGATGCAAGTGGCCAAATCAGATTTGAAAGCGGTACCTTGTTCTTGAGTACCAATGCAGATTCAGAAGCAGAGCTTGTAATTGATCTGGTTGGTGTCGCTCAACTTGGCGCTGAAGACCTGATTCTGTAAGTACACCCGAAGCATAGGCGGTGGTGGGTCAACCACTGCCTATTCCTTCAGTGAAAAAATTCACAATTTTTTCGATAAAAACATTACAGAATGTTAATTATCATTAAAGCCCGCAATCTTCATCTCATGTACATTCATGTCACTCGATAGGATCTCATCAACCTTGCTATTCAGGATTGATGATGATCATCGCAGGAATTCTATTTTTCGCCATTTTCATTTTTTTCGTGGGCAAGTTTGTGCTCAGTAGGGGCATTCTGCTCAATCAAGGCAAAAGCTTCTTTACGCACAATGTGTTCTTTTCAAGACTGCCCTCAGGATCTCTACGCCTTAGAGCGCGCCGCGGATTATTAACAGACAGTTTCGATCTCGTTGTTACACGTGATGAAATAGATCTACTCGCTTTTTCTTGCGGGCATCGCCCCATGGACAGGCGTTTGGACAAAGCAGGTTATCGGGTGTACAGGTTGATTCACTGGCAAAATTCGGCCAAGCAAACAGCGTTGAAAACCCGAATTGGAGATTTCACCTTGCACCCCAAGGCGCAAAAACGTTTCCAGGAGTTCAGCGACCGATTGTTGGATGATCAAAGGGGTGACCAAGCCGAACAATGCCTAAGGAGTTGAATCAGGTCGATTGATGTTTATAGGTCTTGCGTTCTTGTAGCAATTCGAGTCGCTCAGGGTTTGGAATCAGAAAACCCTCGTTGTGCCGCACCAATACACCCTCCTTCTGCAGGGCGGTAATTTCGCGGGCAACCACCTCCCTTTGGGTAAATGCCCTGGCTGCAATTTCCTGGTGGCCTGCCATTTTCGGAATGAAGAGGCCCTCTGGGGTTTGTGTGGCAAAGTCGAGAATGACACTTTGCACCCGCAGGTCCGCTTTCATGGCTACAAATTCAGTAAGCCTCCAGCTCATCGCCCGCAATTGCTTGGTCAATTCCTGCATTTGTCGCAGGGCAATGTGTGGGTGGTGTGTAACCAATGCCAGGAAATCCGTTTTCTTGATCAAAGCGATTACAGAGTCCTGAATTGCTACAACCTGTGCGGAGCGCGGTTTGTCGTCGATTGCAGCCCAGTCTCCAACAAGCTCGCCAGGCTTGATGTCACGAATTACCATCTCTTTCGCTTGGGGGGTGATCAGGCTAACGCGAATCAGTCCGTTGCACAAAGCCATGACCGAGTCAGTCTCGCTGTCGTAATTCAAAATACATGTCCCAGCTTTGAAAACTTTGGTTGTGAAAAAGTGTTCAATGCTTCGCATGGATCTGTCGTCCAGATCTTTTAGAATGACGATCGCCTTCAGATGCTCAAGAATCATAGGTGTTGTTACCTGTCAAAACACCCAAGCCAAATGTAGCCAACGATTGAACGCCTTTGAATCTTCATGGGTTTTCTTGGAAATTTTGTTAATCGCCTTTAATGATAATACCTTGCATTGAAACGCAACAGGAAATGGCAACTATTAAAAACAAATTAAGTTCATGCCCTACGGGCTTGTCTGGCTTGTTGCTACTTATTGAAACTGCCACCTGTGATTTTTATCATCTTTTTTTGTTATTTGTTGAAAGTTAACATTTCAGTTGGTCAGGTTTTCTACAATTCTGAATCCTGTTCAGGGTGGGCTGCTGTATAAGATGTTGCCGTTTAAAATTTTTTCATCCTTTTAGGTAATGTCCAGTGTTTCGCCAATTTCTTCAGAAGAACGAGCTCACCGACCTGTTACAGGGTGAAAAAAGTGTCATTCGCAGCGTTGCGGTTTTCAGCGCAGTGGTCAATATTCTGGCATTGGTGCCCTCGCTATACATGTTGCAGGTGTACGACCGTGTAATGACCAGTCAAAACACCACCACTCTGACAGTGCTGACATTGTTGGCCTTGGGTATGTTGGTGTTGTCGGGGTTGCTGGATGCATCCCGTACGTTTGTCTTGGTGCGCGTGGGTGCCCGGTTCGACATGGCCATCAATCGCCGCGTGTATTCGGCAGCCTTTCAGCATCACCTGAAAACCGGTCAGCAAGTTGCTTCCCAATCCTTGCGTGACCTTACCAATTTGCGGCAGTTCGTCACCGGCCCTGGTCTGCTCGCATTTTTTGATTTGCCATGGATGCCCCTGTATCTCGCGGTGTTGTTTCTTTTCGACTTCTGGCTGGGCGTCCTTGCAGTTTTTGGCATGATCGTTTCAGCCACCTTGACCTGGTTGAATGACAAAAGCAGTGGCAAGGCCATCAGCGAGGCCAGTGAACTGGCAGCCAAAAGTGGTCGGGTTGCCGATCAAAATACACGCAACGCTGAAGTGATTGAGGCCATGGGCATGATGGGTGCCTTCATGAACCGCTGGCGTCAACAGCATGGCAAATTTTTGGCACTCCAGGCGGTAGCCAGCGACAAGGCTGGGCAGTGGGGCAGTGCCAGTAAAAACTTTCGGATTTTCCTGCAAAGCGCAGCCTTGGGCTTGGGCGCTTTGTTGGCTTTACAAAACGAAATTACCCCTGGAATGATGATCGCCGCGTCGATTTTGATGGGGAGAGCGCTGGCACCACTTGACCAGTTGATTGCAACCTACAAACAGTTTTCTTCAGCCAAAATTTCTTACACCCGATTGCTTGAGCTGCTAAACAGCACGCCGGTAAAACAAAAAGGAATTGAGCTGCCTGCGCCCAAAGGCAATGTGCAATTTGCAGGTGTTACTGGTGGGTCTCCGGGCTCCGATCAGCCATTGATTCATGACATTTCTTTTACTCTGCCCGCAGGTACAGTGTTAGGGGTTATCGGCCCAAGTGGCGCTGGTAAAAGTACGCTGGTGCGTACCTTGGTGGGGGTGTGGGCAGCAAAGCAAGGCGTGGTACGTATCGACGGGGCAGACATTCACCAATGGAATCGCGAACAGCTGGGCGCACACATTGGCTATTTGCCGCAAGACGTCGAATTGTTTGAAGGCTCCGTGGCAGTAAATATCGCTCGGTTTCGCGAGGGCGATGATGATCGCTTGGTCATCGAGGCGGCCATGGCAGCGGGCGTGCATGAAATGATTTTGCGCTTGCCCAAAGGCTACGACACCGAGCTTGGCCCCCAGGGGGCAGGTCTCTCGGGTGGGCAGCGCCAGCGCATTGCACTGGCTCGTGCACTTTATGGCGCACCCTCATTGGTTGTGCTTGATGAACCAAATGCGAGCCTGGACGATGCTGGTGTGGCTGCGCTGTCGGCAGCAATTTCACGTTTCAGGCAACTGGGAAAAGCAGTGGTCATGGTGACCCACCGCGCCGATTTGCTTCGAAATACTGATGCGTTGCTGGTGCTGCAAGGTGGGCGTGTCAGTCAGCATGGGCCCACGCCCAAAGTGCTGGAAGCACTGCAAGCCCGCGCCACAAATGGAGCACAAAATGCTGCCTGAATTGAAAAAAAATAAGCTCCCTGCTCAAGCGCCTACACCCGTACCCGCACACCTGGCCGAGGTTCTTGATATAGACGAAAAGCCGCACCTGCGTTTTGGCTGGGCGGTGTTGCTAATCGGTTTTGTGGGTTTTATTCTTTGGGCTGCGTTGGTGCCTTTGGATCAAGGTGCGCCCCTTTCCGGAACTGTCGTCGTGAGCGGCAACAGCAAAACCATACAGCATCCATATGGCGGCGTGGTTGAGCGAATTCATGTGCAAGAGGGCAGTGAAGTCAAAGAAGGTGACACGCTGATTACCTTCAATGATGTGCGGTCTGACTCTGCGCTTGAAGTGGCCCGCACGCAATGGATTTCCGCCATGGCCAATCAAAACCGTTTGTCTTCTGAATTGGCCGGCAGGGACGAAATAGTATTTGCACCCTGGCTTCAGGAAAACTCGACTGATCCACGCGTAACCGCCGCCATTGCATTACAGCGTGACCTTTTCGCATCCCGCAAGGCCACGTTGAGGAATGAGTTGCAAGCGTTGCGTGAAACAGAAGTGGCGCTGGGCAGCAGCCTGAGAAGCATGAATGCAAGTCTCGCTGACAGGCGCGAACAGTTGCGTCTTTCGAAAGCCCAACTTGATGCAATGCGGACCATGGCCAACGAGGGTTACCTGCCTGTCAACCGGGTACTGGAAGCGGAGCGGCAATCTTCATTGGCCAGTGCGGCGGTATCCGATGATCTTTCGGCCATTTCCCGCACTCAAGGGCAGTTGGGCGAAATCAGGCAGCGAATTGCCTTGGTCAACAACCAGTTCATGCGTGAATCCCAAACGCAACTCACTGAAACCCAGCGAGTGGTTGAAGAGCTTGATGAGCGCCTTCGTACTGCGGGATATGACAACCAGTACCGGGAACTGAAAAGCCCGGTTAACGGGGTTGTCACCAACGTACAGGTACACACCGAAGGTGGAGTTGTTCAGGCAGGTGCATCGTTGATGCAGGTTGTGCCAATTGGTGAATCGCTTGAAATTAGTGCTCAACTGGCTGTTCAGTTGATCGACAAGGTGTCTGTCGGCTCTGAAGTGCAAATCAATTTCCCGGCCTTTAACCGCAGCACTACGCCGCAAGTGACTGGCCTTGTTCGGGCCGTGGGTGCCGACCGAGTGGTTGAGGAGCGCACAGGAATGCCGTATTACCTCGTCAAGGTTCAAGTGCTGGAAAAGGACATGGGCAAGTTGAAAGGTTTGGACTTGCAACCGGGTATGCCGGCTGATTTGCTGGTGAAAACAGGGGAGCGTACTTTGCTTAATTACCTGGTCAAGCCCATTCAGGATCATCTCGGCGCAGCCCTCAAGGAGGAATGATTGAGTTTTAAATTGAATGCCAGGCCTTTGCTTGGAGTGCTCGCCTTGGCCGCTTGCATTGTTGCGCCCGCAACCGCGGGTGCTGTCAGCCTGCAGGAAGCGCTGAATGCTGCACGCGTGAACGACCCCGCGTTTCGTGCTGCGGCGGCTGAACGCAAGGCTGGTAAATTGAATGAGGTAATCGGCCGCTCGCTGCTATTGCCCTCGGTGGTGGCCAACTACAGCGAGGGCAAGGCCAAATACGACCGGGAGTTTTTGGGCGGTACCAACACCACCACGCAAACCAGTGATGTTGATTTGAAATCCTACAGTATTCAGCTTCGCCAGCCCTTGTACAGTCTGGACGCGGCTTCACGCTACGATTTGGGTCAGGAATTGGCTGAAGAAGCCGACTACATTTATCAGTTCAATGAGTTCGATCTGATACAGCGTATTGCCACAGCCTACATCGAAGTATTGATCGCCTTGGAGCAACTGAATGCAGCCAATGCGCAAAAACTTGCCCTGGCCGAGTCGCTCAAGCTGACGCAAAAGCAAAAAGCCGGCGGCGAAAGCAGTCGATTGGATGTGTTGGATGTCACTGCAAAACACGACCTGGCCAAAGCGCAGCACCTGGAGGCCCAGCACGACCTTGAAAGCAAGGTAAAAAATCTGGAAGGTTTAACCGGGCTTGTGGTGGTGAATATTGCAGGCGCCACGGATGAGTACATCCCCGCGCTGCCCGAAAACACGGTGTATGACAATTTGCGCCAACAAATGCTGGCCGCCAACCCCGAAATTCTGGTGGCACGCAGCCGCATAGATCAGGCAAAAATTCAGAAAAAACGAGCCTTTGCAGGTCATACCCCAAGGGTTGATTTTGTGGCGGTGAAGTCATTGTCCGAGAATGACACTGTAAACACCATCAACCAGATAACTGATTCAGAAGTGATGCAGGTGCAAATGCAGTTGCCCTTGTTTTCTGGTTTTGGTACCACTGCACAAGTGGACCAAGCCGTTGAAAAAGTGCGACAGGAAAAAGCCGCACTTGATGAAATGGTCTTGCAAAAAGACACCGAGCTTCGAAAGGCTTACTCCCAGTGTTTACTGGGCAAGCAGAAAATAGAGGCTTACAAACAAGCCGTGTATTCAGCCAACGAGGCCGTAAAAGCTGCCCGATTGGGTCAGTCTGCCGGCCTGCGGGTGCAGCTTGATGAGCTGAACGCCTTACAGCAGTTGTATCAAACCCAGCGAGATTATGTGCGCACCCGGTATGAAACCATGACCGCGTTGCTGAAGCTGAAGTTGCTGACTGGTGCAGGTGGTCCTGAAGAAGTGGCCAGTCTGTTTAGTGCTTTCGATCCTGCATCTCGCCCGGTAGAAATTCCCCGCTTGCTTGATTTGCCTGTGCCGGGTGGGCAACAAAACCAGGAAGAATTACCCCTCTTAAATTTGCCTCTGCTGAACTAAAAATCACAGGGTTGATACAGCCCTGTGATTTTTTTCACATTTTCGTTCAATTTGTTTGCCGAAAAACCCTGATTTAACCAAGGTTAACAGTTTCAGGTTTGTTTTCACTTGCTGGTTTGTAGGGGAATACCTTACAAATAACGCTCACGTTTTTCCAGTTACTAAACACTTTTTCCTACACGCATTAGCCCGCTTGGAAGCAATTCAAATCAAGGACACAAAATGGCGACTATCAATAAATCCACCGAAACAAAAAAGCAGACGATTGTTGGCGCAGGTGAAGACGATCTGATTACGGGCAGTGCATTTGCGGACACCATTCGAGGCAATGGCGGCAACGACACGATTGATGGTGGTACAGGTAACGATTTAATTTATGGTGGATCTGGTAATGACCAAGTGATGGGTGGGGGTGGTAACGATCTCATTTACGGAGAAAGCGGAAATGACACCCTTGATGGCGGCACAGGGTCAAACAAGATCTACGGTGGTGCAGGTAGCGATTCTATTAGTGCGGGCGATGGGCATGATCTTTTTGATGGTGGGGATGGTGATGACCTTGTTGACTACAGCAAGGCCACCAGCGGCATAAAGGTCAACACAGGCCTCAGCGGTCCGCAGGCTGTTGGCGGACGCCAAGGCAGCGATACTTTGGTGAGCATTGAACAGGTTCGCGGCTCGATGTTCAACGACATCATCGAGATCAACGGCGTTGAAGGCAGTGGCGCAGTTCATTTCGCATCGGGCGGCAATGGCGATGATCAAATCACGATCAATGCAAACGTAAATATCGGCCAAGCCGATGGTGGTTTGGGCGACGACACCATTCTTATCACAGGCGTAAGAGGTGGTGTTGTTAACGCGGGCGAGGGCAATGACACTATACAAATTCAAGCAGTAAACGAACGCGCGGGCTCTGGTGTAATTGTTGTTGGTGAAGAAGGCGACGATTTCATTTCTGTTGAGGGCGGCTTTGATCACTCAGTGCGTGCAGGTGAGGGCGACGACGTAATCTACGTTGACAACGCAGTTCAGCGAGAACTGGATGGCGGTGCCGGTGACGACATGCTGGTCATTCAAGGCAGTGCGGAACTTGGCACAATCGAAGAACCGGTTGCACCAGCGCAATTCATCCAGAACATCAAGGGTATGGAAACCATTGTGGTGTTGGGTGCGCAGGACACGATCATTGACCTGACCAACACTGATTCACTGCCTCCTGGTGATTTCATTCCTTTCGTGGACATGACTGACAACACCATCATTGGTGGCGACGGGCGTGACGACATCCGCGCAGGCGCGGGCGATGATGTGCTGATTGGTGGTTTGGGTGATGACACGCTGAATGGTGGCACAGGTGATGATGTTCTGATCGCAGGTGAAGGCGACGACACCCTGGTGGGTGGTGAAGGCCAAGACACTCTGATTCTCTCCGGCAATGTGATTGACTACGTAGTTAAATTGCGCGCGGTTGAAGCTACGCAGTCGATTGCAAATCCAGCCTATGCAATAGCTTTGGCTGAAGTGACAGAAGCAAAACAAGCTTTTTATGTACAGTTCAACATGTTGAACAACAAGTATGGCGTGAATGACGGTGGACTTATCATTCCATCTGGCATTCCAGGTGACGATGCCGAAGCTCTTCAAGCTGCAGCGTTTGAAAACTCTCAAAACCCGAACGTTAACGGTCTGTATGATTCTAGTGATTTCGAGCCAGGTAGCGAATTAAGTAATCTTTTTCTGGCTTTTGATTTCGCGGAAGGAACTCTTGAAGATACTCCAAGCTTGATCGAATCTCAGGTTGTTGTTGATCATGAGTTTGTGCTTTCCGCGGGTCAAATTACAACTGTGGCTGCTCAAAACGATGGGGAAGAGATCTTCGGTCAAGCTGGTGATCAGCTTGCCCCAAGTGGTTTGCAGAGTGACATCGAAGTATTCTCTTTCGCAACTGGCGATGTACTGGCCACGCCCGATACACCCGAAGTTGCGTTGGCCATGGGTTCAGACACTGGTGAAAGCTCACTGGATGGTTTGAGCAACGACCGCACACCAACACTGAAAGTAACTTTCGGTGAGTTTGCCCGTTTCGTGGGCGACACTGTGGTGGTGGTGATCAGGCAAGAGCAGGAAACCACACCCGCGACAGATACTGAACCTGCAATAACCGAGTTCGTGGTGATTCGTACCATTGAGCACGTTTTGACTGCCGATGATGTTGAAGCTGGCTTTGTGAATGTGGATTTGAATTTGCTTGCAGAAGAGTCTGGTGATTGGATCGTCTGCACACCGACTACTCCAGAGATGATGCCTGTAGCCGCCGATGGCGAATACAAGTTTTCAACCCGCATTGAAACCGTACTGAACACCATAAGTCAAGAGAAAGACACTGACTACACATTGGATACTGTCGCACCAGTCATTCAGTCCGCAGCTACGGCTACACCTGATGAAAACACGACTGAATTGTACGATGTTGAAACCGATGAAGAAGCCGCTGGCATGGATGGCTTTGTCAAATACAACCTGGTTAGTGGCCCTATCCTGATTGAACCAGATGCTCAAGTTGTCGATGCAGCTCAACAGGAATTGAATCAAGCCAAGTCTAAGCTCACAGCATTTGTGGATATTGAGTACGCCGGGACGTTCCCGATGGGTACTGCAACAACAGAAGATGAAAAAATCGCCGAATTGGTCGAGTTTTATGAATCGCATCTTCAATTTGAAGAAATAGCTGCAGATGCAGAAACATTTCAAGATTTGATTGAGGCTGTTGATGCTGCACAAACAGCATTTGATAACGCAAGCGCACCTGTCGAATTGGTCAACGATTTTGATTTATTGCAAATCGATGAAGCAACAGGCGAGGTGACTCTGGCATCTGAAGACAAGGACGGAAAACCACTAGAGCTGGATCATGAATCCAAGCCTATTTACACATTCCAAGTGCGCGCGGTCGATGAAGCTGGCAATGCGAGCTTCCAGACAGTCACGGTAAACGTGACTGACCTGGACGAAAGTGCACCGCTGTTCGTATCTGCAACCACAGCCACTGTGGTTGAAAATACCGAGGCTGGCATCACTGTGTACACAGCAAAGGCCGAT
Organism: Limnobacter thiooxidans; assembly: GCF_036323495.1. NCBI lineage: Bacteria > Pseudomonadati > Pseudomonadota > Betaproteobacteria > Burkholderiales > Burkholderiaceae > Limnobacter > Limnobacter thiooxidans. The sequence continues at coordinate 279,319 of NZ_AP028947.1, forward strand.
GACGACACCATTCCAGCAATGGAACCGGAAATCATGCCATTGGGCATGTTGCCAATGGACGAAGAGCCCACCATGGAAACACTCGACCCAGACACGGATAATCTGGGTGAGGTCACGTACTCCTTGAAGGTGTTCGAAGAAGGCGACATGATGGCCGACGACAGTGCCTTGTTTGTGATCAACGAAACAACAGGTGAAGTTAGCTTTGCAGCGGGAACCACACCACCCAACTTCGAATCGTTGAAGAAGCAGTACAAGTTCACTGTAGTTGCAACAGACGCCGCAGACAATATGTCTGAGCAGCAAGTCACTTTGAACGTAGCCGACATTGGTGAAGACAATGTGAAAGACATGTTCGTAGGCACCGCTGAAGATGATTTCTTCAACGGCCTAAGCGACGACGACACATTGGAAGGTTTGGCTGGCGACGACATCCTGATCGGTGGTGCAGGCAACGACACCATCACCGCAGGTGAAGGTGATGACGTTACCGCGCTGGATGTATCTACAGACGGCAGCGACAGCATCAACATGGGTGCAGGTCGTGACACGGTGGTGTTGGGTGGAGCAGATCAAATCCGCATTACCTTCACCAGCGCGGAAGTGGGTGATGGTTCTGCCGTTGACTCCACAACCTTCATGCCTGCGACAGATGACATGCCGGCCATGGGCTTGGCCAATCAGGACGGCAAACTGGCAGTGCGTGTGCAAGCTGAGGGTGCGATGGACAGCTTGACTGGCCAGGTCACCCGCACGGACGACGAAGGCATTCGTTTCGTGGCCGAAGAGGGCACCACATTTGATGTACGCGACCTGGTGCGCGGCACCGAGCGAGGAAATCAGTTCAAGGTCGTTGAACTGGGTACAAATGGGAACGATATTTTTGAAGCGCCGGTAGAAGAGTCGATTTTGTTGCCTCGTTCGTCAATTTTTGAAGGACCAGGCGGTTCTCTGGAGCTTGAGTTTAATATTCAAGGCACTCCTACAATTGTTGAATTTGACCGATTGATTGTTGATCAGTCCAGCTTTGGGCCGGCAGACAGCGATGGGGTATCCAGCGTGACATTCACACATGAATTCACGATGGAAAAATCGCAATTCGTTTCCCTCTATTCTTCGATGACTGGTGGCGTTTTTGCTTACTTTGAAATCAGCTCGGACACCACGGACTCTGCAATAAATGGTTTTCTTTATGATTTTGATGATGAGTTTTTCCCCCTTGAGAAGGGAACCTACACAATTTCAGTAACCTTGATGCTAAGCGGTCAACCGGTTGGTGATATTGAAGCAGGGTTCCACGTAAGAAGCCAGCCAGACATCACTACGGAGATTTATAGCTCGGTCACCACAGAGGCTGCTCTGAATGAGCAGGGAGAATCTGTATCGGTCCCACTGGAAGACATCTACATCAACGCGGGCGCAGGTGATGATGATGTTCGAGGCACATCAGGCAACGACTTCCTGGTGGGTGGTTCGGGTGACGACACCCTTAAGGCCAGTGCGGGTGACGACAGCTACATTGGCGGCTTGGGAGACGACACGATCAAGGACCGTGCAGACGGTGATGATGTGGTGGTGGCTTACAACCTGGCCACCGATGGTTCGGACTATGTTGAGCTTGGAGTGGGTGATGACGTGGTTAACCTGTCAGCCACCGGTGCAACACAGATTCGTTTGACCTTCACCAGTGGTGAAGTGGGCAACGGCAATGCATTTGATGCAAACACCCAGACCAACCAGGATGGTGGTTTGGCTGTGCGTGCACAGGCTGAAGACTCCAAGGGTGGTTTGAATGCAGAATCCGGCATTGGCCGCTTCGATGACGAAGGCATCACCTTCAAGGCCGCCACCGGCGTGACCTTTGACGTGCGTGATTTGGTCAGCGGTGTATCCCGTGGCGATCAATTCAATGCAGCGGAACTGGGTACAGATGGCGACGATCAAATCGACGAAAGCGCTTCAACAGTCAACTACTACGTCAATGCCGGCCGAGGTGACGACACCGTGACCACCGGCAGCGGCAACGACTTCCTGGTCGGTGGTGCAGGCAACGATTCACTGCTGGGTGGTACAGGCAACGACAGCTACATCGCCGGCACAGGTGACGACACCATTGAAGATCTGAATGGCGGCAACGACACGGTAGTGGCCTACAACCTGGTCAGTGATGGTGAAGATGAAATTAACCTGGGCACAGGCGACGACGTGGTCAACGTGACTTCTTCAGTCACGATGACCTTGGGTGACACGCCTGTTAAAACACAGGCTTCACAAATTCGTGTGACATTCACCAGCGCCGAAGTGGGTAATGGTAGTGCCTTTGATTCAACCGACTCCAAGTCAGCCATGCCATTGGCCAACCAAGACGGCGATCTGGCAGTTCGCCTGCAGGCCGAAGACGCAGAAGGCAACCTGGTGGGTTCGATTGCTCGCACCGACGACGAAGGCATCACGTTCCTGACTGAGGCAGGCACCACATTTGATGTTCGCGATTTGGTTGCAGGCACACAGCGTGGCAACCAGTTCAACCGCGTGACCTTGGGCTCCAGTGCAGGTGACACCATCACCATTGCTGCACCAGAAGGCATGGTCATTGCACCGAATGTGTACATCAACAGCGGTGCCGGCGACGACACGGTGACTGCACAAGGTGGAGCAGACTTCCTGGTGGGCGGTGTGGGTAACGACACCCTGACCGGTGGTGCCGGTGTGGACACCTTGCTGGGTGGCGCAGGCAACGACACCTTGATTGGCAACGACGGCGAAATCGACACCCTGAACGGTGGCGACGGTTCCGACACCTACCGCATCGACCTTGACGACATGATTGTTGAAGGGGCTGGTCTGATGGGCGATGTGGACACCATTGAAATTGCAGCCACGTACACCCTGGGTGCAAGCTTTGAAAACCTGACCTTGCTGGATGTTGAAGAAGGCGAAGACAACAGCTTCACGGCTGTGGGTAACAGCGGCAACAACGTGATTACCGGCAATGCTGGCGACAACCAGCTGTTGGGCCTGGCAGGTGACGACACCATTTACGGTGGTGAAGGCACAGACTTCGTGTCCGGTGGAGACGGAGCAGACATGCTCCATGGTGATGACGGAGATGACACTATCAGTGGTGGTAACGGTGATGACACCCTGTTTGGCGGCAACGGCAATGACTCCTTAACTGGAGATGCCGGTGCAGACACAATGAGTGGTGGTCGAGGTGACGACACCTATCGTGTTGACTCACAGAGTGACATTGTTATTGAGTCCTCGAACGAGGGTGTTGACACGGTTAATGCGACAGTCAGTTACACCTTGTCAGCCCATGTGGACAGACTGACATTGATTAATTCCGCCAATGCAATTGATGGTACAGGCAACGACATTGCAAACAGGGTGGTTGGAAATGCGAATAACAACACGTTGCGCGGGCTGGACGGTGCGGATACTTTGCTCGGAGCGGCCGGCAATGACGTGTTGTATGGAGGCTCGGGCAACGATCGTCTTGAGGGTAGTGCGGGTCAGGACACGTTTGTATTCGAGAACGGTGATTACCAGCTCTCCTCTTTGTTTAACCTTGTGCCGGGTGGCAACTCCTATCGTGCTGCGATGGATATCATCACGGACTTTGTGTCAGGTGAGAGTGTCGACTTAAGCCGTATAGATGCAAACAGCATCCTGTCGGGTGACAATGCCTTTGTTAACGCGAGCAATTCATTGTTCAATCTAACCGGAGTACCCGCATCGGGTAACGCCGGGACACTGAGATTGTCTGGTGGCACGACAGGGACGACGGGAACAATCAACCTGTACATTGATGATGACGCGGTAGTGGACATGAGCATCCAGTTCATTGGGGTGAGTGCGGCGAACCTGCAGGTTGCGATCAACAACGGCAACATCATTCTGTAAACAAGCGGTGGGGGAACAAACCGGGCAATCGACCAAGCGAGGTTGCCCGGTAGAAGAAAAGGAAAGCGGGCCACAAGCCCGCTTTTTTGTTTCTGCTGAATTACGTCTTGTGAAAATTCTCACAGTTCCTCTCAATATTTTTCCGTAATTTACTTAACGGCCTGCAAATACTTTGTCATTCGATTGCATCGCCTGATCCGGTCTCTGTAAATTCTCACCACATGCCCCAGTTGGGCTTTCCGGCATCACCAATTCATAGTTCTTTGCGTGCATCAGCCCGCTTGGAAGCAATTCAAATCAAGGACACAAAATGGCGACTATCAATAAATCCACCGAAACAAAAAAGCAGACGATTGTTGGCGCAGGTGAAGACGATCTGATTACGGGCAGTGCATTTGCGGACACCATTCGAGGCAATGGCGGCAACGACACGATTGATGGTGGTACAGGTAACGATTTAATTTATGGTGGATCTGGTAATGACCAAGTGATGGGTGGGGGTGGTAACGATCTCATTTACGGAGAAAGCGGAAATGACACCCTTGATGGCGGCACAGGGTCAAACAAGATCTACGGTGGTGCAGGTAGCGATTCTATTAGTGCGGGCGATGGGCATGATCTTTTTGATGGTGGGGATGGTGATGACCTTGTTGACTACAGCAAGGCCACCAGCGGCATCAGGGTCAACACGGGCCTCAGCGGTCCACAGGCTGTTGGTGGAGGTCAAGGCAGCGATACCTTGGTGAGCATTGAACAGGTTCGTGGCTCGATGTTCAACGACACCATCGAGATCAATGGCGTTGAGGGCAGTGGCGCAGTTCATTTCGCATCGGGTGGCAATGGCGACGACCAAATCACGATCAATGCAAACGTAAATGCCGGTCAGGCCGATGGTGGTTTGGGCGACGACACCATTCTTATCACAGGCGCAAGAGGTGGTTTTGTTAATGCGGGCGAGGGCAATGACACGATCCAGATCCAGGCGGTGAACACAAACGCGGGCTCTGGTGTAATTGTTCGTGGTAATCAAGGCGACGATTTCATTTCAGTTGAGGGCGGCTTCGACCATTCTGTGCAGGCGGGCACTGGTGACGACGTGATCTACGTTGACAACGCAGTTCAGCGAGAACTGGATGGCGGTGCCGGTGACGACATGCTGGTCATTCAGGGCAGTGCGGAACTTGGCACACTCGAAGAACCGGTTGCACCAGCGCAATTCATCCAGAACATCAAGGGTATGGAAACCATTGTGGTGTTGGGTGCGCAGGACACGATCATTGACCTGACAAACGATGTGATCAACACAGACACACCAATTCCACTCGATTTCATTCCTTTCGTGGACATGACTGACAACACCATCATTGGTGGCGACGGGCGTGACGACATCCGCGCAGGCGCGGGTGATGATGTACTGATTGGTGGTTTGGGTGATGACACGCTGAATGGTGGCACAGGCGACGACGTACTGATCGCAGGCGAAGGCAACGACACCTTGGTGGGTGGTGAAGGCCAAGACACCGCAATCTTCTCTGGCAGTGTGCTGGACTACCGCATTGAAACCACAACGGTTGCAGGCGGCGATGTAGCCGAAGCAGACATAACAGCGATCGATACAGCGGTGCTGGATGTGTTTGTTTCAGAGGAAGAACTGCTTGCCACGCTTTATGAAGCCACCCTTTTTGTTCGCGATTTTAGTAACAACAATACTCTTTACACCAGAGAAGACTTTGAAGGTGATTACAACCTAGATTCTGAAGCCTTCATTGATGATTTGAAAGCCGACCTGGTGAACGTTGTCGGCACTGCTAATAACCCGCAGGACCTAAGTAAGGCACAAAAATACTTGAATGCAGACGATCCCGAATCGATCGATGCCCGCCTTGGCGCGTTCTTCACGAGTGAAGAAGCACTGGATAATATCTTTATCGACTACCGAGACGGTGAATCTGATGAGTTGAATGCCACAGGGCAAGTACTCGCTTCCTATGTCGGTGCCCAGTTTGACCTGCTCAACGAAATGTTTGACGCCTACAAATTTCTTCAGGCGCAGCTTGACGGTAATCCCGACGCAACGGTAGAAGGATTCTTTAACAGCATCGATGAAATGGGTTTGGAAGATTATTACGATAGCTTGGTTCTTGGGCTTACTTCCATCGTCGAATCTACCGACAGCCAATTTGACCCAGACACCAAAGCATTTGCTGAAGAATTCCTGGACGAAGAAGAAGATTCATCGCTCGTTTTCGCCAAAGACAGCTTCGACGACGCAAAGGCTTCTGTCGCCGACCTGATGGTTGGTGGTTTCCAGTTCGAAATTTCCGCCACCGAAATGGCTTCTGCCGAAGCACAAGCCGACGGGACGGACAACTTCGGTTATGTGGATGCGGAAGATGGCACCACTGCAAACAGCGACATCGAAGTATTCTCTTTCGCAACTGGCGATGTACTGGCCACGCCCGATACACCCGAAGTTGCGTTGGCCATGGGTTCAGACACTGGTGAAAGCTCACTGGATGGTTTGAGCAACGACCGCACACCCACACTGAAAGTAACTTTCGGTGAATTCGCCCGTTTCGTGGGCGACACTGTTGTAGTTGAAGTCAAGCAAGAGCAGGAAACCACACCCGCCACAGATACAGAACCCGCAGTAACCGAGTTCGTGGTGATTCGTACCATTGAGCACGTTTTGACTGCCGATGATGTTGAAGCCGGTTTTGTTGAACTGGACCTGGAGCTGCTGGCAGAAGAAGAGCCTGCAGAAGACATGGTTGTGGTGTGCGAGCCCACTACTCCAGAAATGATGCCAGTGCCTGCCGATGGCGAGTATCAGTTTGCAACGCGCATCGACACAGTGCTGAACACCACCAGCGAAGTCGAAGTGACCAACTACACGCTGGACACTGTTGCACCTGAAATTCAGTCTGCAGCAACGGCTACACCTGATGAAAACACCGAAGAACTGTACAACACAGAAACCGATGAAGAAGCCGCCGGCATTGAAGGTTTTGTCAAGTACAGCCTGGTGAGTGAAGACATCTTTATTGCACCCGATGCCGAAGATGTGGCAGCAGCGCAGCTTGAGTTGACCCAAGCGAAGTCTAAGCTGACCGCTTATGTGAACCTCGAGTACGCGGAAGCAATTCCAACTGGTACTGCCACAGAAGAGTCAGCGAAGATCAATGCGCTACAAAGCCTCTATTTCAGCAATCAAGATTTTGCTTCCAGCGGAATTTTGAATGGGTTCATTTTCGCTGTTGAGCAAGCTCAAGATGCATTTAACGAAACTAGCGAAGGCACAAAACTCATCAACGACTTTGCGTTGTTGGAGATTGATGAAAAAACCGGTGTAGTCACCCTGAAGCGTGAAGAGTTGGTGACCATTCAAGAGGAAGGCATGATGGAAGGCGAGGGCGAAGCAGAAGAAGCCGAGCCGCTGTTGCTGGACCATGAAACAAAGCCTGTTTATACATTCCAGGTGCGTGCAGTAGACGAAGCAGGCAACGCGACGTTCCAAATCGTGACTGTGAATGTAACTGACCTGGACGAAAGTGCACCGCTGTTTGTGTCTGCTACCACAGCCACTGTGGTAGAAAACACAGTTGCTGGCACCACTGTGTATACAGCAAAGGCCGATGACGACACTATTCCAGAAATGGAAGTAGAAATCATGCCACTGGGCACGTTGCCAATGGATGAAGAACCCACCATGGAAACGCCCGACCCCGACACGGATAACCTGGGTGTGGTTACCTACGCTTTGAAGGAATTCGAAGAAGGCGACGTGACGGCAGACGACAGCGCCTTGTTCACGATTGATTCCAAAACAGGTGAGGTCAGCTTCATTGACGTAGTACCCAATTTCGAATCACTGAAGAAGCAGTACAAGTTCACCGTGGTTGCGACAGACGCCGCAGACAACATGACAGAACAGCAAGTCACTTTGAACGTAGCCGACATTGGCGAAGACAATGTGAAAGACATGTTCGTAGGCACCGCTGAAGATGATTTCTTCAACGGTTTGAGCGACGACGACACCCTGGAAGGTTTGGCTGGTGACGACATTCTGATTGGCGGTGCGGGCAACGACACCATCACGGCTGGTGACGGTGACGACGTTACCGTGCTGGATATCTCCACAGACGGCAGCGACAGCATTAACATGGGCGCAGGTCGCGACACCGTGGTATTGGGTGGTGCAGACGAAATTCGCATCACATTCACCAGCGCAGAAGTGGGCAATGGCTCAGCCACTGACAAGACAGATTCGAGTTCTTCAACGCCCCTGACCAACCAAGACGGTGGCCTGGCAGTGCGTGTGCAAGCAGAAAATCTCTTGGGTAACCTTGACCCAATGGGCGATGTAACCCGCACTGACGACGAAGGCATTCGCTTCGTAGCCGAAGAAGGCACAAAGTTCGACGTACGTGACTTGGTCAGCGGTGCCCCGCGTGGCGACCACTTCTCAGTGGTTGAATTGGGTACGGAAGGCAACGATGTATTCGAGGCACCGGGTGAAGAATCGATTGTATTGTCCCCCAGCGTACTTGCTGAAGATCTTCATCTGGCCCCTTCAAACATTCTGTATGGAACGGACGGGCAACTGAACGAGACGTTACGGCTAAATGGCGTTATCCCAACGGAATACTTGAGTAGTGTGGCTGCACAGAACGTGAACCCGGCTGAGGTTTATACCTTCACCCGAAAGTTGCCTGAATTGGACGGCGGAACCACCTACCTCTTTCAGTTTGCTGTGGCCACGGGTTACCAACTGACGGTCGATTTGGAGTCGAGCGCCCGCTTTGAGACTACTTCCTTGAATCAAAGCGAGATGGGTGGGGAAGTACAGCAGCTTGTCATCGTAACCGACGAGCCTGAAACGTTTGAGATTACATTCTTCCTGACTTCTAACCTACCCAACCTTGAGCAGCAAACTCCGCCTGCCTTTTCGTTCGTACTGCGAGAGGCAGACGTCGGACCTGTGTACAACCTGAGCGATAACCTGGTTGGCGAAGTAGGCGGTGATTCCATCAACGTACCTGAAGAAAACTACTACATCAACGCAGGCGCTGGCGACGACATCGTCAACGGCTCCGAGGGTGAAGACTTCCTGGTCGGCGGCAGTGGCGATGACGAATTGATGGGTGGCAAAGGCAACGACCGCTACATCGGCGGCACCGGCGACGACATCATTTCCGAGGAAGATTTTGCTGACGACATCGTAGTGGCCTACAACCTGCTTACCGATGGTTCAGACCAGGTTGATCTGGGCGACGGCGATGACGTTGTGAACATTTCAGCCACTGACGCCATGGGCAATCACGCAGATCAAATCCGCCTGACTTTTACCAGCGGTGAAGTGGGCAATGACAGAGCCAAAGACAGCACCGACGGTGTGGTTGCCGATGGTGGCTTGCTTAACCAAGATGGTGGTTTGGCAGTGCGTGCGCAGGCCGAAGACACCATGGGTAATCTGGATGCCATGTCTGGAATTGGCCGCTTCGACGACGAAGGCACAACCTTCGTGGCGGGGGGCACAACAACCTTTGACATTCGCGACCTGGTCAGCGGTGTTTCCCGTGGTGATGAATTCAAAGTGGCCGTACTGGGCACCGACGAAAGCGATCAAATCGATGAAAGCGACGCAACCGTCAACTACTACGTGAATGCTGGCCGAGATGCTGACGAAGTTGTAACTGGTAGCGGTAACGACTTTTTGGTAGGTGGTGCTGGTAATGACTTCCTGGACGGTGCTACTGGCAACGACAGCTACATTGCAGGAACTGGTGACGATGTTATCAACGACATTGCTGGCGGCAACGACACGGTAGTGGCCTACAACCTGGTCAGTGATGGTGAAGATGAAATTAACCTGGGCACAGGCGACGACGTGGTCAACGTGACTTCTTCAGTCACGATGACCTTGGGTGACACGCCTGTTAAAACACAGGCTTCACAAATTCGTGTGACATTCACCAGCGCCGAAGTGGGTAATGGTAGTGCCTTTGATTCAACCGACTCCAAGTCAGCCATGCCATTGGCCAACCAAGACGGCGATCTGGCAGTTCGCCTGCAGGCCGAAGACGCAGAAGGCAACCTGGTGGGTTCGATTGCTCGCACCGACGACGAAGGCATCACGTTCCTGACTGAGGCAGGCACCACATTTGATGTTCGCGATTTGGTTGCAGGCACACAGCGTGGCAACCAGTTCAACCGCGTGACCTTGGGCTCCAGTGCAGGTGACACCATCACCATTGCTGCACCAGAAGGCATGGTCATTGCACCGAATGTGTACATCAACAGCGGTGCCGGCGACGACACGGTGACTGCACAAGGTGGAGCAGACTTCCTGGTGGGCGGTGTGGGTAACGACACCCTGACCGGTGGTGCCGGTGTGGACACCTTGCTGGGTGGCGCAGGCAACGACACCTTGATTGGCAACGACGGCGAAATCGACACCCTGAACGGTGGCGACGGTTCCGACACCTACCGCATCGACCTTGACGACATGATTGTTGAAGGGGCTGGTCTGATGGGCGATGTGGACACCATTGAAATTGCAGCCACGTACACCCTGGGTGCAAGCTTTGAAAACCTGACCTTGCTGGATGTTGAAGAAGGCGAAGACAACAGCTTCACGGCTGTGGGTAACAGCGGCAACAACGTGATTACCGGCAATGCTGGCGACAACCAGCTGTTGGGCCTGGCAGGTGACGACACCATTTACGGTGGTGAAGGCACAGACTTCGTGTCCGGTGGAGACGGAGCAGACATGCTCCATGGTGATGACGGAGATGACACTATCAGTGGTGGTAACGGTGATGACACCCTGTTTGGCGGCAACGGCAATGACTCCTTAACTGGAGATGCCGGTGCAGACACAATGAGTGGTGGTCGAGGTGACGACACCTATCGTGTTGACTCACAGAGTGACATTGTTATTGAGTCCTCGAACGAGGGTGTTGACACGGTTAATGCGACAGTCAGTTACACCTTGTCAGCCCATGTGGACAGACTGACATTGATTAATTCCGCCAATGCAATTGATGGTACAGGCAACGACATTGCAAACAGGGTGGTTGGAAATGCGAATAACAACACGTTGCGCGGGCTGGACGGTGCGGATACTTTGCTCGGAGCGGCCGGCAATGACGTGTTGTATGGAGGCTCGGGCAACGATCGTCTTGAGGGTAGTGCGGGTCAGGACACGTTTGTATTCGAGAACGGTGATTACCAGCTCTCCTCTTTGTTTAACCTTGTGCCGGGTGGCAACTCCTATCGTGCTGCGATGGATATCATCACGGACTTTGTGTCAGGTGAGAGTGTCGACTTAAGCCGTATAGATGCAAACAGCATCCTGTCGGGTGACAATGCCTTTGTTAACGCGAGCAATTCATTGTTCAATCTAACCGGAGTACCCGCATCGGGTAACGCCGGGACACTGAGATTGTCTGGTGGCACGACAGGGACGACGGGAACAATCAACCTGTACATTGATGATGACGCGGTAGTGGACATGAGCATCCAGTTCATTGGGGTGAGTGCGGCGAACCTGCAGGTTGCGATCAACAACGGCAACATCATTCTGTAAACAAGCGGTGGGGGAACAAACCGGGCAATCGACCAAGCGAGGTTGCCCGGTAGAAGAAAAGGAAAGCGGGCCACAAGCCCGCTTTTTTGTTAATCATTTTAGGAATTGTTGTGTGTTTAATGTTTCCCCTGCGATAAAGGATATTTTGCTGCAATCTGAAAAGCTGATTGAAAACGGTCGACGTGACCTTGCTTTTCAACTTGTCAAAACCACGTTTCAGTCGACAGAGTCCGATCCAGACAGTGTTCGAAAAGTCGATCGATTGGTACTCGGTCGCAAACTTGCTGAATTGCATCCACTGTGGTGGCAAGATCTGGGCAACAGTTCGTTGTGTTTAAGGCGAACCCGCGCCAGCGATGCAGCTTTTTACAAAGAAATATTTTCAAACGAAGATTGGGCTAGGCGGTACAATCGCCAGAAACCCTGGCGCGGTAATCTTGAAAAGGCACTTGAACGTACAGGCCAACAGTCCCCTTTGCAAAGCGGAAGTCTTTTTTGGGTTATTGAAAGGCCGGGTGGCAGGTCAATAGGTCTCGCCTCGCTAACAAGCATTGATCAAAAAAATCAGAAAGCTGAATTGTCTTTGGGCTTGCTCGATTCTCACAGTGAAGTTGAAACAGCCAAAGCACTTTTCTGGATCATGCAGTTTGCATTTCAACAAATTCAGTTAAATCGCTTGTATGTTTATATTTATACAGACAATGCACCGGTCAGGCGGGTTCTTGAAAAGTTTGGTTTTGAACTGGAGGGAACCCTTCGCGATCACTTTTATTTGCCGCCTGGCCAATTCTTTGACGTGTGGGTCATGGGCCTGAATCGTGCCGATGTGCACAACAACGAGCGGATCAAAAAACTGGCCGCTCGCTGGGTTGGCTGGATCATTTAATTTTTACAAATGAAGTAAGGGTTCAGTTTCTCCCGTAAAACCCCATAGTGCAATCGGACACCGTTCAAATCGGTTACGGTGCCGCCCGCCTTTTCAACAATGCACTGCGCTGCCGCGGTATCCCATTGGCAAGTGGGGCCAAAGCGTGGGTAAACGTCAGCTACACCTTGCGCAACCCGGCAAAACTTCAGTGAGCTACCAACAGCCAAAAACTCGTAAGGTACCGTGAGCGTGGCCAACCACTTTTCCATCTCTTCCGCACCGTGCGATCGACTACCTACAATTTGAAGTTTGTCACCAGCTGATTTTTTGCTTTCCAGTTTTTTCCATGTGCCGTCATCCTGCTCTTCAAAAGCCCCGGAAGCATCGGCCTTGTAACACTCCTCCAGTGCTGGCACATACACCACGGCCACTTCCGCAACACCATTTTTTATCCATGCAATGTTTACTGTGAATTCACCGTTGCGTTTCAAAAACTCTTTGGTGCCGTCCAGCGGGTCGACGAGAAAAAAATTGTCGTAGTCGGCCAATTCACCAGATGCAGATTCTTCAGAGAGAATAAAAATCTCTGGGTACAGCTTTTTCAAACCACTACAAATGATTCTGTCCGCTTCAAGATCAGCAAGGGTTAAAGGTGATTCATCTTCTTTCTGCGACACTGCGATTTCGCCGTCATAAATTTTCATGATTGCTTCGCCAGCCTGTTTTGCAATCACCACCAAATCATCAACAGATACAGTCATGCTAAATACCCAGGATAAATATTAAAAAGGAAAAAACAGCGGTATAAAAACAACACAGATCAGGCCGTACAGGATCGCCATGGGCGTTCCCTTTCTGATGAAGTCCATCGTCCGATACCGGCCAGGTGACATCACCATCATGTGTGTTTGGTAGCCCGTGGGTATTAGAAAACCTGAACTTGCAGCAAAAGCCACAGCCAATACAAAGGGCAGGGCTGCGGCATCGTATTGCGCAGCGCTGCTTACCGCGATAGGAAATGCAAGTGCAGCCGCTGCCGAATTGGTGACCAATTCGGTTAACAGCCAGGTCATCAAATAAACTGAAACAAAAGCGCCCATGACGCCAAATGGACTAAGTACTGATGAGGTGTAATCTGCAATCAGTTTTGCAGCCCCAGAGCTGGTCATCACATCCGCGATTACCAAAGCTGAACCAATCAGTATCCAAAGGTCGAATGGAAATCTGCGGCGCATCTGCCCTGCAGGCAATAATTTCATACCCACGAGAAACAAAACAAAAGCCATTAGCCCTTGCAAAAGACTGATCACTCCTGTGCTGGCCAATCCGATTGCAAGGGCCAATCCACCCAACGTCAACCAGTTGTCTTTTCTGGATAACTTGGGTTGAAGTGGTTCGTCGGTCAGCAAGTGAAAGTTGCGTTCCAGGTTTTTGTGGTTTTTAAAGTCGGCACCCACAGCCAGAATAAGGCTGTCGCCAACCCGCAGCTCAATACGACCCAGCTGCCCTGTAAGTTTTTTGTCGCCCCGCCGAATGCCCACTACCGCAGCATCAAACAAGGTGCGGAAATCAACCTCGCGGGGGGTCTTGTTCACCAATTCACTTTGGTTGGCAATCACCACTTCCACCAGATTACTCTCCAGCAACTCACCCGCTGAAGATCCAAAAACTTCAAGGCCGTCGAAATGTTGAAGGGTCTGAATTCGGTGTGTTTCGCCCACGAAAATCAATCGGTCGTTGGTCTGCACAATCTCGTCGGGGCGTACTGGGCTGATCAGGCGATCTTCTCGAACAATTTCAAGCAGAAACAAACCTTCAAGCCCACGCAAACCGTTGTCAATCACTGATTTGCCCACAAGGCTTGAGCCAGCTTTTACCTTGGATTCCAGAAAGTAACCTTGCGGATTGCCATCAACTTCGATTGGTTTGTCTGCAGCATGGGTGCCGGTATTGTCTTCTGTTGTCGTCAGGCTCATTAACGCGCAACCGGCCACTACCAAAATCAAACCCACGCCTGTGAATGTGAAAAGGTTGATTCCAGTGATACCTTGGCTTTCAGCCAGTGAATAAACAAGCAGGTTTGTGCTGGTCCCAATCAGGGTGGTTACGCCGCCGAGGATGGATGCATAAGAAAGCGGAATCAGCAGTTTTGACGGATCGATTTTGCTTTGCTTCGAAACTGCCGGCAGCAACGCTGCTACCACCGCTGTATTGCTTACAAAAGCCGAAAACAGCGAAGTCATGATCGATAACTTGAACACGGATGCCTTTGTCGAGCCACTTAAAAAGACTTTCGACATTTGGGTGATCAAGGCACTGCGTTCCAGTACAAGCCCTGTCAGGATCAGCAGTAATACACAAATCATCGCTGGGTTTGTGTAGGAAGACAGAAATTCCGTTTGCTCGATCAAGCCGGCAAAGAAAAATCCGATCGAAAACAAGCCGAATAGGGTCGCTGGTTGAGCCACGCCACGAACCAGCAAAACCAGCAGCACAAAGACGCTGGTCAGCACCAAGCCGCTAGTGATCATGCTTGGCCTTTGCTCAGCAGCAGGCTTAAATGTTTGCAGCAATCCTCAGTCGAAAGTTCTAAGGTTGGCAGGCGAATTTCCGGTTCAAGAGGTGGCTCGTACGCGCTGTCGATGCCCGTAAAGTTTTTAATTTCGCCCCTGCGTGCTTTGGCATACAAGCCTTTCACATCGCGGCGCTCACATTCTTCAAGCGGTGTGTCTACAAATACTTCAAGGAAATCGCCAGGAGCGAAGAGGTCGCGGGCCATCTTTCTTTCGGCCCTGAATGGTGAAATAAAGCTCACCAGAACAACCAACCCGGCTTCTACCATCAATTTGGAAACCTCAGCCACCCTGCGAATGTTTTCAACCCGGTCGGTTTCAGTAAAGCCCAAGTCCTTGTTCAAGCCGTGGCGCACATTGTCACCATCCAACGTCATCGTGAAGCGGCCTTGTTGAAAAAGGTGCTGTTCAAATGCGCTGGCGATGGTGCTTTTACCTGAACCGGAAAGACCGGTGAACCAAATGCATTTGCCCTTTTGTTGCATCATCGTTTCGCGGGCTTCGCGATTGATCGACATCGCCTGCCATCGAATGTTGCTCGATCTTCTGAGCGGAAAGTGCAGTGTGCAAGATGCAAGTGATTCCTCACTGTCCATTTCCAGCAGTTCAATAGGTAAACCCACGACATCCAGATTTGATTCGAAGCCGGGTTCCAGCTGAAGGTTTACCACGCCTTTTTGACCGTCAAGCAAGGTTTTTGCAGCCAGTCGGGTTGTTCCATCCTGTCCTTCCAGGTACTTCAGTTCGGTGATGGTGCATTGAAAGAGGGTTGGTTTTGTTCCGGCTTTTGCCTTGTAAACTCGCCCCACGATCATGGGTTGGCGATACTTCCAGGCGATTTCGCCTTCAAACTGATCAATAAGCATGGATTAAATATTTGACGTAAATTGCAGTTATATATAAATTACCTAACGATATAAACTTGTTCAAGCAAAATTTACACTACAGGAATAAAGATTTTGCAAAATACGTCAAATTACATCGATTTGCATGTGGCCAATCTGGCCGCCGAAGCCAACAGCCATGGCGTCGGTTCGGTATTCAACAGTGTTGATATGGTCGAGTCGATGCTGTCCGCATGCGGTGTCAGCCAACGCACTGCCGAAAGGGCTTTGCATGACAGTGGCCTTTTGCCAGAGCCTGTCATGGTGGAGCAAACGACCGATGAAAAAGGTGGGCCGGTCAAACAAGTGGTATTGAATACCTACCAGGCAGAAGCCAAAAGAAAGCGTCTGGCAGTGATCAATATCCAGGTGCACAACTTCGACAAGCTCACTTTGCTGGCAGCAAACAATCAAAAAGGGTTGCGTTATTGGCTGCCTGTCAAGGCCGGTAAAGCTGGGGTTGGCCAAGAAGTCTTGTTGAAAGCGTTCGCCAATCTTGCCGCGGCTGTGGGTAAGCCCTGCCAGCTTTGGCCGAGCGGTGCGCTGGTTGCGCAGGTGCGCGGTATACACGCACGCAATTGGAAAAATGCGGATTTTGAATTGTGTCTGCCGGCTTACCAAACTCATTTGCAGGATGACGCACTGAATTTGAAGCCGCGCGCGACAAACTTGCTCAGCAAAGGCGATCGTTCCCACTTGGATGCCCTTGAGGCCGAAAGCATGCACATCATGCGAGAGGTCGTGGCTCAGGCTGAAAACCCCGTCATGCTTTATTCCATTGGTAAAGACAGTGCGGTGATGCTGCACTTGGCGCGCAAGGCTTTCTACCCGGCCCCACCACCGTTTCCCTTGTTGCACGTGGACACTCAGTGGAAATTCCAGACGATGTACCAGTTTCGCGACCTGATGGCCAAACACAGTGGCATGGAGTTGTTGGTACATGTCAACCCGGATGCCATTGAAAAAAACATCAATCCCTTCGACCATGGCAGCAGCATTCACACCGACATTACCAAAACTGTCGGCCTGAAGCAGGCCTTGGACAAATACAAATTTGATGCCGCATTTGGTGGCGCACGTCGGGATGAAGAGAAAAGTCGCGCGAAAGAACGTATTTTCAGCTTCCGCACGACAACCCACCAATGGGACCCAAAAAATCAGCGACCTGAACTATGGAGCTTGTACAACGCGCGCAAGAACCGCGGGGAAAGCATGCGTGTGTTCCCGCTGAGTAACTGGACCGAGTTGGACATTTGGCAGTACATCTACAGAGAGGGCATACCGATTGTTCCTTTGTACTTCGCACAGCCCCGGCCCGTTGTCAAAAAAGATGGCATCTTGATGATGGTGGACGATGATCGCCTGCCCATGCAGGAAGGCGATGAAGTTGAAATCAAGTCAGTGCGTTTCCGTACCTTGGGTTGTTACCCGCTCACTGGCGCTGTGGAATCCACTGCCGACACACTTGAAGAAATGATTCTTGAACTGCTGGAATCGAATGTGTCAGAACGCGAAGGGCGGGCAATTGACAAAGACTCGCTCGCATCCATGGAAAAGAAAAAACAAGAGGGGTATTTCTAAGATGAATGCCGCAGAAAAAGTACAAGCTTACCTTGACCAGCAGCAAAGCCTGGACACTTTGCGTTTTATCACGTGTGGCAGCGTTGACGATGGCAAAAGCACCTTGATTGGTCGCATGTTGTGGGAAAGTCAGCAGCTGTTTGAGGACCAGGTGGCTGCTTTGCGCAATGAAAGCAAACGCTACGGTACACAGGGCGACAACATCGATTTCGCCTTGTTGGTGGATGGGCTTTCTGCTGAACGAGAGCAAGGTATCACCATCGATGTGGCTTACCGTTACTTCCAGACCGATGCCAGAAAATTCATTGTGGCTGACACACCTGGGCACGAGCAATACACCCGCAACATGGTTACAGGGGCTTCAACGGCCCACTTGGCGGTGCTATTGATTGATGCGCGCAGAGGCGTGCTGACCCAGACACGCCGCCATGCG
This sequence comes from Limnobacter thiooxidans, assembly GCF_036323495.1. NCBI lineage: Bacteria > Pseudomonadati > Pseudomonadota > Betaproteobacteria > Burkholderiales > Burkholderiaceae > Limnobacter > Limnobacter thiooxidans. The sequence goes on from NZ_AP028947.1 coordinate 297,155, forward strand.
TTCTTGACGCAGTTGGTGGGTATTCGCCACTTGGTGTTGGCAGTGAATAAAATGGATTTGGTTGATTTCAAAGAAGAAGTGTATGACCAGATTGTTGCTGATTTTGGCGAATACGCCAAGGCCTTGAGCATCGAATCGGTGCAAGCCATTCCGCTTTCTGCAATTGGTGGTGACAACCTGCGAGAGCGTTCAAAGAATACCACTTGGTACCATGGTCCCACGCTGATGGGTTATCTTGAAACAGTGGATGTGCTTGGAAAAATAAATGAACCTGTACCCGAGCAATTCGCCATGCCCATTCAGTGGGTAAACCGTCCCAACCTTGACTTCCGTGGGTTTGCCGGTTTGGTCGCTTCGGGTTCAGTTACGCCCGGCATGCCAATTGAAGTGGCCGGAAAGAACACGCAAAGTAGCGTGAGCAGCATTGTTCAGTTTGAAGGCGATTGGGCGCAGGCACGCGCAGGTGATTCCATTACATTGACACTTGGCGACGAAGTTGATGTAAGCCGTGGCGATGTGCTTTGCCATCCCGCACTTGGTTTGAAAGCAGCTGACCAGTTCTGTGCAAGCCTAGTGTGGATGGATCCTGAACAAGGTTTGCCCGCGAAGAACTATCTGATTCAGCTCCACACCCAGCAATTGGGCTGCACCATTACCAAAATCAAGCACAAGGTGAATGTAAACACCTTGGCGCATGAAGCGGCAGAGCACCTGGAAACCAACGACATCGCCGAGGTGAATATTCACCTTGACCGCAAGGTGGTGGCTTTGCCGTTTGCAGAAAACAAGCAACTGGGCAGTTTCATTTTGGTGGACCGTTACAGCAACCGTACCGTGGGGGCTGGTGTTATTCACTTTGCGTTAAAGCGCAATGAAATGATCCACGCAACCCAAGCGGGCGTGACGGTTGAAGACAGGGCCAAGCTACATGGGCATAAAGGCCACACCGTCTGGTTTGTAGGACCAGCAGAAAGCAATAAAACCGAGTTGGCCGCCAGGTTTGAACTCATGTTGCACCACGAACGTATCAGCACCATGCTGATCACCGGCAGCAAGGTACGCAGCGACATGAGCATGGACCTTGGTTTCAAGGATTCCGACAAAGCCGAGCATGTGCGTCGCATGGTGTCGTTGGCCAAGTTGTTGATGGAAGCGGGTTGTGTCGCGGTGGCTGCCACAGTCACCAAGCCAGACTTGCTGGGTGAAGAAAGCTTCACGGTGATTGATTTTGCTGACCATGAAAACCCCGATGCTGCACTTGATGATTTGCTGATTCAGATTAAATCACGCATTGAATTCTGATTTCTGATCCTGACCTCCCCAAAAATGTGGGGGGTTAGGGTTTGTCCCATGTTTAAGGTATGTGCGGTGCAGCAATTTCATAGACATGTAACGTTCAACCCTTTAATATCTGTTGTGTTCAAAGTTGAACGCACAATTTTACTTGCCCCTGCCAATGTCGTTTCCCGCTTGTTGATCGGCGTACAACACGGCGGTAGCGCGCCTAAGGAAACAACCAGCCCGTGTCAGATCGATTGGAACAGCAGCGTGAAGAGATACGCTTTCGCGTTCTTCGCTTGATTGAAAATAAGCCAGAAATTTCTCAGCGAGAGTTGGCTGATGAACTTGGAATTAGTTTGGGCCAGGTCAACTACCAGTTAAAGGCGCTCAAAGAGCGGGGTCTGATAAAAGTGGGTAATTTCCTGCGCAGTGACAACAAACTTGCATATATTTATTTGTTAACTCCTAAAGGGGTAGCTGACAAACTAGCTATAACAAAATTATTTATGGCGCGTAAGAGACAAGAATTCGAATTAATGAAAGCCGAACTTGAAGAACTTGAAAGAGAGTTTAATAAATCATGAAAATTGCAATTGCAGGAACAGGTTACGTTGGATTAAGCAATGCCATACTTTTGGCCCAGCACAACGAAGTGGTAGCGCTTGATATAGTTCAAGACAAAGTTGATTTATTAAATCAAAAAAAATCTCCAATTCATGACGCAGAAATTGAGCACTTCTTGACCCACAAACAGCTTAATTTCAAGGCGACTACAAATAAGGAAGAAGCCTACACAGAAGCAAGCTTTATCATTATTGCAACACCCACTGACTACGATCCTGAAACCAACCACTTCAATACCCAATCGATCGAGGCAGTTGTAGCTGATGTTCTAACGATCAATCCAAAGGCAACAATGGTGATCAAAAGTACAATACCTGTGGGATACACAGAACAACTGCGAACAAAGCTGAACACTACACAAATCATGTTCAGTCCCGAGTTTTTACGAGAAGGAAAAGCCCTTTACGATAATCTGTACCCCAGTCGCATCGTTGTAGGTGAGCAAAGCGGACGCGCGCAGGTGTTTGCGCAGTTATTGCAACAAGGCGCCGTGAAAAAGGACATCCCAGTATTGTTCACCGGAAGCACAGAGGCTGAAGCTATCAAGTTATTTGCCAACACTTACCTAGCCATGCGGGTGGCCTACTTTAATGAGCTAGATACTTACGCTGCTCGACACGGACTAAATTCACGTCAAATCATCGAGGGCGTGGCACTAGATCCTCGTATTGGTAATCATTACAACAATCCTAGTTTTGGATACGGCGGATATTGTTTGCCCAAAGACACAAAGCAGCTTCTTGCTAATTACAACGATGTTCCACAGAACATGATTCAAGCGATTGTGGAAGCGAATTCAACCCGGAAAGATTTCATTGCATCCGATGTTGTTGCTAAAAATCCCAAAGTGGTTGGGATATATCGGTTGGTAATGAAGGCAGGAAGCGATAACTTCAGATCTTCTGCAATCCAAGGCATTATGAAAAGAATAAAAGCCAAAGGCATAGAAGTAATTGTGTATGAGCCGGTTTTGAGGGAACAAGAATTTTACAGAAGTAGAGTTATTAAAGATATCGAACAGTTCAAGCAAGAGGCGGATTTAATTCTGTGTAACCGACACGTTGAAGAGTTGGATGATGTAATTGAAAAGGTATATACAAGAGATATATTTGGTGTCGATTGAAAAAACTGGAAGGCATTTAAATTACAACTTTTTGATTACATTTTAAAAATAAACGGTGCGAAAAATGAAAGTACTAATTACCGGGGTTGCAGGATTTATAGGTTATCACTTGGCAAAGAAATTGATTGCTAGTGAATATGATGTAGATGGAATTGACAATTTAAACAATTATTACGATCAAAGAATAAAGTTGGCCCGGATAGAAGATATCAGGGCAATTGGGGGAAATTTTCAGTTCAAAGAAGTAGATATTGCGCACAAAGAAAGTTTAGGAAAAATATTTCAAGAGTCTGAGTATGATGTAGTAATCAATCTCGCTGCGCAGGCTGGGGTACGTTATTCAATTGAAAATCCAAGTGCCTATGTAGAAAGCAATTTAGTAGGATTCGTAAATATACTGGAAGAGTGCAGAGGAAATAAAATTAAACATTTAGTGTATGCGAGTTCGAGTTCAGTTTATGGGTTGAGTGAAAAACAGCCATTCAATGTAAATCAAAATGTAGATTATCCAATAAGTTTGTATGCCGCTACAAAAAAATCAAATGAATTGATGGCGCACACGTATAGCCATCTTTTCTCATTGCCAACAACAGGGCTTAGGTTCTTTACAGTATATGGGCCGTACGGACGACCTGATATGGCATATTATAAATTCACAAAATCCATATTAAGTGGTGAGCCTATCGAGGTATACAACCACGGGGAAATGAAAAGAGACTTTACATATATAGATGATATAGTGGATGGAATAATAAGAGTCATTCACAAGATACCCGGTTCTATTTCAAATAAAGATGCATATACACATGCGCCATATAAGATATACAACATCGGGAATAATAAACCAGTAAGTCTTGGCAGGTTTATTGAGGTGATAGAAAAAGAGTGTGGGCGAAAGGCAATCAAAATAAATATGCCGATGCAGCCTGGTGATGTAGAAACGACCTATGCCGATATTGATGAGCTAATAAGCGATACTGGGTTTGAGCCGAAGGTTCAAATAGAAGAGGGAATAAAAAAATTTGTGGAGTGGTATAAGAAATATTATGGATTATGAGAATTTTTGAGAAAATAAGCTAAATATATCTTAGAAGTATGTAATAAATGAATAATAAAACGGGAAAAAACAAATTTCTGAGATTGTTTGCGGTGGGCTTCGGTTCAAGCTTGATGATGGCAGTGCTTGGATATCTAGTTGTACTTTTCAACACAAAAACATTTGGACTTGGGTTGTTCGGTAAAATGGTTTTGGTCCAAGCGTTATTTGAAATGATTAATAAAATAATGTCATTTCAAAGTTGGCAAGTAATAATAAAATTCGGAAACGAATATGAGCACAACAAAGCAAAGTTTTCAGTTCTGCTAAGAGTATTCTTATTGACGGATTGGATTACATCGATTATCTCCGCTGTATTTTCTGTGCTCATACTGAATCTTGTATTGGAAAAAATTGATCTTGATGTTAAGGATTACAGTTGGGTGTATATATGTCTGATCATAACTGTGTTCTCAGCAAAGGGTGTTTTTGAAGGTTACATGCGTCTCCAAGAAAGATTTGTACTTGCAAACGGGTTACAAATCATCCAAGTCGGAGCCACTGCAATAATAGCTATATGTGCTTATTATTTTGACCTAAGCTTAGAGGAATACTTTAAGTTTGTACTATTGAATGTATTTTTAATGTATTTGATCTACGTAAAAATAATTATCAAAGATTTGATCGGTAAGGATAATGGAGTTTCAGGCGATTTGACCGTCAAGGAATTGAAAGAGTGGTATAAGTTTTCAATAGGAGGTACTTATAACTCCACGGTTGGTGCAATCAAGCAAAAGGGAGAGACGATAATAGTTGGAATGATGTTCGGGAGTTCATATGCTGGATTGTATGCAGTTGCATATCGAATAGCAGCCATGGGAAATAAAGTAGTTGAAAGCGCGCGACAAGCTATTTACCCAATGATTGCAGTAAAAATAAAACAGAAGGACGAGCATCGTATGATTGAAAGCCTGCTAAAAGCTACATATGTAACTTTAGGGCTTGGCGCGCTAATACTAGTACTTTCGATTTTCAGCATAGAATTAATAATGGTTAGCTTATTTGGAGAGGAGTTCCTTAGTGCTTCAACCATGACTATCGTGCTGACTGCTGCGATGTTAGTAAATCTTGCTTCATTTTATATGAATTCTTTCGTGCAGCTAAAATATGGTTCAGCCGCGATAATAAAAGCAACAACAGTGGGTTTGGTTTTATATCTACTTACTGGCATAGTGATGCCTTATCTGCTTGGGGAAAAATGGATTGGTGTTGGATCATTGTTTTTCTCATTGACAATTGTGTACATGGGTATACGGCAAATAATAAGAGGACGTAAATGAGAGAGATAATATTGCATATAGGTCTCCCTAAAACTGCTACAACGACATTACAAAAATCGGTGTTCTTTGAACTAATGGAGCTTGGGATAGCAGAGGCGATCGGTCTCTATGGACTTTGCGGCCCGCTGGAAAATGAGAAGAGAAAATACTTTGATCTGATGAAAAAGTTGATGTATCAAACGCATGAAAATAATTCTGATTCAGTGTCTGAGCTAAAAATATTGTTTGACAATCTAATTAACTCGATAGATGAACGCAAGTTGATTATATTTTCATATGAAAATTTATCTATATCTAACTGGTCTACTTTATGGCCTGGCAAGTACGTGGATGTTGATAAAACGATTCTGCTAATGAAAGAGATGTTGAAGGGTTACAAAATTAAATTGATTTGTTGTGTAAGGAGGCAGTCAAGTTTAATCGAATCTTTCTATTATGAATCGATTGGTCGATCGGGGAATCCGAATTCGAAAAAATATGAGGATGTCAGAACTCATGCTGCTAACATTAAGTCTAGTTTTATCGGCAGGATGTACGATTATGAGAAAACGATTTCTTCCTACATTGCAGAGTTAAGCTGTGTAGGGACATATTTCTACATGTTTGAAGATTTTCAAAAAAATCCAGAGGCCATTATTCTTGATATATTAAGATTTGCAGGTATTCCGGATAGTCGGCAGTTGGCTTGTCGAAATCATATTCCTTATGAAAATGTCAAGACAAAGAAGGGTGATGAAATGATTATCCGAACCTGGTCTCCAATATTAGAGATGGTAAACAAATATTTAGGCCACATGTTAAAAAAGATTTTTTACATATTGGGAATAGAGAAACATGCTCGAAAAATTTACTCCCTGATGTTTAAAGAGAAAAATATACGGATGCTGACTAAAGAAGAATCAAATGCTGTTCAGCATGCTTATTATGAAGAGTGTGAAAGGCTTGTTGCTCGCGGATATTTCGATCGAAACAAACTAATGGAAAACGGGTACTATGTGGACGCGGATTAATAGACGTTTTGAGCAGGATGGCTTATTTGGTTTTCTTGTGAAAGTTAATAGAAAAATACTTAATAAATTATGGTTGTTTTATTATTCTAGCTTTAAGAATGTAATCGTCGGTCGGAATGTGGTCATTGAGTTCGGTGTTTATATAGACAGCTGTGGTGGTAAGGTAATTCTGGGGAATAACACTGTGTTGAGGAAGGGAGCGAAATTAATTACCTATGGCGGAGAAATAAAAATAGGAAATAATGTAACAGTAAACCACAATACTATCATATATGGACAAGGGGGAGTGACTATAGGAGATGGAGTATTAATCGCTGCAAATTGTATACTAATCCCTGCAAATCACCGCTTTGCAGCTGATCGTCCGATTAGAGGTCAAGGATCTACAGCATTTGGTATAACAATTGGAGAGGACGTTTGGTTGGGTTGTGGTGTTAATTTGCTAGATAACACCACGATAGAAAAAGGAGTTGTGATTGCTGCTGGTAGTACTGTGACAAGTGGATGTTATGCGTCGTACTGTATATACGGCGGTACACCAGCAAAGCAAATAGGAAGTCGTGTATGAGTCAGTTTATGCAACACAGAAAAGACCTTGATGTTTTAAGAGCAATATCCGTCGTGTCGGTAGTTCTTTTTCACACGGGAGTTGCAGGTGTTGATGCTGGATTCTTGGGAGTCGATATATTTTTTGTGATTTCTGGTTATTTAATGTCTCAAATGATATTGAAAAGCATGGAATCAGACAAATTTATAGTATTGGATTTTTATCAGCGACGAGTGAGAAGGATTGTACCGCTTCTTCTTTTCGTATTAATAGTTTGCACACCAATAGCATGGTACCTGTTAGGTCCTAATTCGTTGAAAAGCTATGGGCAAAGTCTTGTAGCAACAGTACTTCTATCGAATAATATTTTACTGGCATTGACGTCTGGATATTGGGATTTAGATAGTGATTTTAAGCCTTTGGTTCATACTTGGAGCCTAGGGGTTGAGGAGCAATTTTATCTTTTACTACCGTTATTACTAATATTTTTTAAAAAATATAGGTTATTGAAGCAAGCAGTGTACTTCATTACCGCGGTAGTACTATGTTCTGTTGTTTATATAGGTTTGACTGGTTCATATTTGGACAGCAAAAGTTTCTATCTTCCTCAATTCAGATTCTGGGAGTTGTTATCAGGAGCATTAGTAGCGCTTGTCGAGCGAAGGACAAAGCTTGAATTCAATCCTGTCTTGAAATTATTTATTTATAGAGTTCTTCTTGTTAGTGTGCTGGTAGTGGTGATTAGCTTCGACCGAAATCCTGATAGTTATTACGAATGGGTTTCGACGCCATTGATCGTAATTATTACTTCACTAATAATATATTTAAATTGTAATGATGATTATTTTAACGATTCAAGAGTTGGTCGTATTTTAGCTTATGTAGGGTTAATCAGCTATGGATTGTATTTATGGCATCAACCAATTTTTGCTTTCTACAGAGCAGCTTCTGTAGATGAGCCTAAGCCTCTTGAGTATTTTTTCCTGATTGTTTTTGCCGTGATTGTTTCTGTAATAACTTACAAATTCATTGAAACGCCCCTTAGGAATAAAGATAACTTTAAAAAGCTAAAAACTGGTCTTGTATTATGTATTGTTTCTTTAATTCTTGTCTGTATCGGTATGTTTTTTCATTTTAGTGGCGGAGTGCCTGGACGATTTAATGGTTACGAGAATGCTGAAGAAGGAATAAAGTACAATGAGCGCATACGTGAGCTCTCTAAGATTAAAGATAGGTCCTTTGATGAAGCTGTAGTGTTGATTTATGGAAATTCATTTGCAAGGGACTTCGCGAATGTGCTGTTAGAAGCTGGTGTGGCAAAAAACTCGATCTTCTATCTGGAGAAGGGGCTTGGATCTTGTATTGATGATAAACAAAAAAAGATCATTCAGGAGTTACAACTTTCTTTTGATGTCAGTACCTTTGTTTATGGTTCACACAATTATCGAATCGACTGCTATGAGCGTGATGTGAACGCTCTTCGTGAAGTCGGTATTGAAAAAATGTATGTCGTGGGGCCTAAACATTTTGGTTACAGCGTTGATGCATATGTGCATTCCGATATTTCTGAAAGAAGAACTGCTTATGCGACTCCGTCTCACACATCAAAAAACGCCGATCAAGTATTTAAAGAAGGTTTGCCTACTTTCGCTTATATTTCAATGTTAGATTTACTGGCGCCACCGGATGTTAACGGTGTTGTACGGCTATTTAACCAGGAAGGTAATCCACTAATGGTAGATCGCGTGCACTTAACTCGAGACGGTGCCGAATTTATAGCCACCAATGAAAATGCAATTCAATTTATTCAGCAGATGGTGAGTCATTAAATGTCAACTGTGAATCTTAATTTTGTTATACCTAGGCATCCGCATCTTAGCGATTTGTCTGTGGATGAGTTTTCACTCAATGACTTTCCGTATTGGCTAGGTGGTGCTGTCAACTGGGTTTTGAGAGCTTATGTTAACCTAAAGGAAAACTACCCTAATTCAACGGTGTCATATAGTCTTTGCGAGAGTTCGATCAATATTATTCATGTTCGTACGTTACGTGAGTTGGGCGGGAAAAAGGGTTGTTATTGTGTCGTCATACGCGCGGACTACAGGCGTCTATATGACTGTGATGTAGAAATTGTTCAAAACATCCGTCAGGCCAATTATTCGCGTAAACGTTTTTATATCACCTACTGGGCGCTGCCTAGGATAATAAAGCGTGTAAATAGATGGCCGCCAAGGGTAATTGGATATGCGGGTAGACTTGGTCCCAATAATTTAGACGAAAAAGTGGTCAATTATCTTAATGAACAGTTCGGAAAATTAATAGAATTTCGAATAATCCCTAATGAACTTTGGCATGATGCTAGTGACATAGATATATATTTGGCGTACAGAAACCGAGCGTCGAGGCATTCTATCAACAAACCACCTAGTAAGTTGATTAACGCTTGGCTATCGGAAGTACCTTTGATTGCTGGTATGGACATAGCATATAGAGATTTAGGAATTCACGGTGCAGATTATCTGGCTTGCGATGGGGTTGATCAGTTAATATCCTCTGTTGATCGACTTCTGAACGATAAGGAGTTTTATGAGCGAATTGTTAGAAACGGTGTTCTTAGATCTTCAGCATACAGTGATACAGTAATTACTGAAGAGTGGATCAGGGTGGTACAGTTTGCTCAAAGTGATTATCACAATATTAAATCAAAATCAAAAATCCTTAAATATTTGAAATGTGCCTTAATGCGATCGGTAGATTCGTTTATCGATATACTTTACAATTTCAAAGAGAAAATATCAAAGTGAAAGCGAAAAAAGTAAACCTGATAATGATAGGTTCCAGAAGAAATTATGCGGTTTCACGTATATTGAGTTCAAATGGTTTGTTGGATTCCTTGGTTACCGATTTTTATATCAAAAAGAGAGTCGGCTTCTTTATTCGTATTATTGATATCTTTTTTGGTAATAGAGACTGGTTCAGGCGATTAAAAACGCGCCGAAGCGAAGATTTGAATGATGACTTAGTGTCTTCAATTAATGTGATTGGTTTGTGCTATGCATTAGCACGACGATTGATAAACACGGAAAGAGCGAAACATAAGCTTTATTTGCTCATGTCTGTTGCAATTTCATTTGTGGTCAGATTTAAGGTTGGGTATTCAAGGGATGTATACTGGGGTATAGATGGTGATTCTTTCCACACTTTCAGTCAAATTCGGAGAAAGAATCACAGGGCTATTCTGATTCTCGAACAAACTATTTTACCTAGGAGAATGCATTCTAAAGTTCTCATGGATCAAGGACTGAAGTGGCCGGCCTGGCGTCAAGGGAATGAAAGCTTTGAATTCGATTCTGGAATTCTGAAGAGAGAACAATCTGAATGGGATTTAAGTGATTATATATTTACTGGGTCTACTTTTGTGCGAGATGCATTAATCGAATGTGGTGTTTCTCGTCAGAAAATCAGAGTTGTTCCATACGGAGTTAATGAGTTTCCTGCAAAAGTTAAAAAGTTCAGCTCCGGCCGGCAGCCTTTGCGGTTGTTGTTTGTTGGGGAGGTCGGGCTTAGAAAAGGAGTGCCCTATTTACTGCATGCCGTGTCTACATTTCAAAAGTCTGATGTTGTTCTGACTTGTGTCGGGAAGATTTCAGTAGAAAACACAATTCTTGACAAGTTTCGTTCAAATGTAACATTTACAGGTTCAATTCCTAGATCGGAAGTCTCAAAGATCTATGAGAGTGCTGATGTCTTTATTTTGCCAAGTTTGATTGAAGGTTCATCAGTATCTACCTATGAAGCATTAGCGCATGGTTTGCCAGTGATTACTACAAAAAATAGTGGTTCAATAGTTGAGCATATGGTGACGGGCCAAATTGTAGATGAATCTAATGTGGATTCAATAATTGATGCGATTAACATTTATTTAGGTGACAGATCATTGCTAGAGTCCCATTCAGCTCAATGTCGAGCGTATAAATCCCCGTTTATATCCCGCTATAAAGATGAGTTAATTGATACATACCTTAATGTTATCGGTGGCGCCTGATGGAGTTTTGGTTTGGATTATTGTTTTTGTTGATTGTTACGAATATATCAATATCTCTGGCCATACAAAAATCACTTGCTGCCCCAGCATTATGTCTGAATCTATTTATACTTTCGGCCAATATTCTATTTTATTGGCAGGTTGATCCGTACGTAGAAGAAGAGATATTGAGAAACTATGCAATCTATTCTTCCTATGTACAGATTGGTTTACTACCACTTTCAATAATTAAATTGCCAGGCTATGGGTTGGCGACCCTTGGCGGGGTTCGGTTTTCAAATGCTGATCAACTCCGGGTGGCGTATATCATATCTGTTGGTCTTGCATCCATCGGTGTATTGGGGACTGCTTTAACTCCAATCGAATTACGTGTCGATGGAAAATCAACCGGTCTCATCACAATATTTTACTTCCTATCCTCGTTTAGTAAGTTAGCGGCAATCCTATTTGTATTTCGCTACGCGAAAAAAGAGAAATTAAACAGATCGGATTATCTGATGCTGTTGATTCCGGCATACTACTACTTTGATTTTATATTCTACCTCGGAAAAAGAACCGGGATATATGATTTATTGAGCCTGTATTTTCTTTATGGATATTCCGCTGCGCGTAGCAGAAAAACATTTTATACAAACATAATAATTTCGATTTGTTTGCTTTTCGTTTTTTCTATGTTTGTTAAGGAATATAGACTTTACACCAAGAATCAATTGTCAACTGAGGAAATTAATGAAATTGTTGCGGGTTCTGATAAATATATTGGTCCAATACCAGAGATGACTTATGCTGCTTATTTGCAGCATGCTAACTATCTGTATGGGGAAAATGTATTCAATTTGTCTAGGGTGTGGAATTCTACCGTGCAGATTCTCGTGCCTTCCCAGTTTGTTGGTGATGAGTTGAAAGCCAGTCTATTTTTAGATGACGGTGTTATTCCTTCTAGTGCAATTGGGTTTTATTCGTCTAACGGTCTAAGCTCTTACTTTACTGGCGAGTTGTTTGCATCTGTCTCAATTATCTCGCCATTGTTTCTTATATTTTTATGTTTTATTTTATTTAAATGTTATGCATCTAAATCAATTTATAGTAATTTAATTTATGTAAGTTTTTTCATGTCTATACCCTATGTTGTTAATTTCGGATTATTTAGTTTCACCTTTTACCTGGTACGTGTGCTAATTGTGTACATTATTGCCCATGTACTGTCATCAGCAATAAGGTCTTCTTATGCATCAAACAATAAAAAAATTAGTTGAAAAGATTGTATTTTTTCCAGTGCGCGTCCTTAGGTATCTTTGTAGTCATTCAATTACTATGGTGTACAGATTGATATTAGGCTCTGTGGCTAATTCTGTTAAAATTAATTGCGGTGTGCATATCAATAACTGTTCTAATGTATTTATAAAAAACAACAGTCTTATTGATGTGGGTGTCTCTATTTCATCCGAGTCTAATGAAGGGTATTTGAGGATTGGTTCTAATACTCAAATAAATCGTAATGTTTTCATAGATTTTAGTGGGGGGGTCGATATTGGTGATGGTGTGACCATCTCTGAGTCTGCAATGGTATATACACATTCCCACGGTTTAGATCCAAGGTCGCATCCTACATTTTCCCCCTTATCAATTGGTGATAACGTATGGATTGGTGTTCGGGTTGTTGTTATGCCGACATGTAATTTCATAGCGCAGAATGTTGTGATTGGTGCCTGTTCAGTTGTGACTAAAGACATTACCCAGCCAGGGGTCTATGCGGGTTCTCCAGCACGATTTTTGCGGCATCTATAACTAAGACGTCCGGTAGTCCGTTATAGTGAAGTAAGATGAATTTATTTATACTTAAATGAATATTTATATGTTGCAAACATAAGATTAATGCCCCTCCCCCCTACGCTATTTAACTGATTCTGTAAAAATTAGTACATTCCGATATTCGTTGCTGAATATTTAAATTTAATTGGAATTTTATTTTTTTAAATGCGCTACAGGCCTGAAATTAACGGATTAAGAGCAATTGCAGTCATGTCTGTAGTTGTTTACCATGCATTTCCGAATATCCTGCCAGGCGGTTTTGCAGGAGTGGACGTATTTTTTGTCATTTCTGGTTATTTGATTACCTCTTTGATCCTTGTAGATTTAGAGTCTGGATCTTTCAGTTTTTCCAGATTTTATGAACGTAGGTTTCGTCGATTGCTTCCGGCTTTTGCTTTTGTTGTGCTTTGTGCGATCCCAATTTCCCTATTTGGAATGCTTGACCACGACTTAAGTAATTTCGGTAAGAGTATTGTTGCTTCGATATTTTTCGCCTCTAATATTTACTTCTCAACTGCGGTTGATTATTTTTCACCAAATTCTGAAAGCCTTTTATTGCTCCACACATGGAGTCTGTCATTAGAAGAGCAGTTTTACCTGTTCTTTCCGTTTCTATTGGTTTTTTTGTATAATTATTCGAAAAGATTTCTTGGTGCTGTTATCTTTCTTTTAGCTCTATTTTCATTCGGATCACTATATTTTCCTTTAGGTATCGAACAAAAATTCAAATTTTATTTGTTACCTTTCAGGGCGTGGGAGTTGCTTCTTGGCTCTTTAATAGCAGTAGGTTTGTTTGAGAGGGTTTTGTGTAAAATTGGAACTCGTTGGAAGGATATAGGTTGCCTGTTTGGTTTGGTGTGTATTATCGCCTCGATATTTGTTTTGAATAAGAATACCCCCTATCCCAGCTACGTTACTTTGCTTCCTGTTTTTGGTACATTCTTCGTTATCATTTTTGCTGAGCAAGGATCTTTTGTTTATAAGATTTTGACTTATAAGCCGCTGTCGTTAGTGGGTCTTATTTCATACAGTTTTTATTTGTGGCATCACCTTGTCTTTTCATCTGCAAGGATTTTTTCACTAGGAAATCCTAGTGTATTTCTGTTATCTATCTGTCTGGTTAGCTCTTTTTGTTTAGCATATTTAACTTGGTTATTTGTCGAAGAGCCTTTAAGAAATATCAAAGCTGATCGGCGTTCTGTCTTTTCTACCTCACTGTTGGGCATGTTTGTACTTGCTCTAATTGGTTTTTCCCTCCATTTTAAGAGTGGTGCTATAGTCGAATCTGTTCATGATATCAATTCAACGGATTTCAATCCAGAAAAGAGATTTGTTCAATGTGTCAGTTCGATCTCTATCGTTGCTCAACCGGTGTTAAGTGAAGGATCGATGGTTGGTTGTATCTTTCAAACGGCTCAGATTAAGGGTGAGCTTGTTCGGGACGTAGTTTTATGGGGTGACAGTCATGCAGCCGCTTTGGGAACTAATTTTCTTAATGATGCTGTTCAGCATGGTTACAGGCTTCATTATTTTGCCAATTTGGGTTGTCCTCCGCTTCCGGGTTTCGTCAGGCCTGATCGAGCGTGTTTTGAGAAAAATGATTTTATCTTGAGTTATCTGTCCTCTATCGAGTCCGGGGATATTTATCTCGTGAGCCGCTGGAGAGCTTTTATTAATCGCTCCGCTTTCTTTAATACCTTTCAGAATGTTAAAGATGTCTCCTATGTTCGGGAGACCGATTTCTATTTGAATCTAAACTCGGTAGAGTCCGATTCTCATTTTCATACAAAAAACGTAGAAAATTCTTTATCTATCGTTCTATCGAAGCTCTCCAAACTAAATGTTGTAGTTGTAGATCAACCTCCTGAGTTCGGATTTGACGTGCCGAAAATAGGTCTCGTTAAAGGCCTGGATTCAGCTAAGGTGTTAAAAGATGATTTTCTAGTCGATTATCGTTCAGTTGATCGTATATTTGTAAATCTTTCACAGAAATTTCCATTTGTAAGAGTCTCTCTTGCAGATGCTTTCTGTGATGAAAAGTTTTGCTATGGTTATGAAGGTGATAAAGCGCTATTTTTTGATTCAAATCATCTTTCAGTTCACGGCGCTGATAGGATATCCGGTCTTCTTTTTGGCAGTAGGTCTAATTGACTTATTTGTTTATTTTGGTTTCCCTTCGCTAGTCAAATAATGTTGAAAATAGTAAATATCATTCCAAGCGTATCTCTACAGTACGGTGGTCCCTCACGTACGGCTGTATCGCTGGCGAATTCTCTTGCTGAGATATCTGGTATTAAGGTGTATTTTTGTTCTTACCTAGATCAGGACTCACGATTGGAATTTAACCAGAATATAGATGTGACGTTTCTGAGCAGGGAAAAATTTTCAGGGGTATTCGGTTTATTTCTTGCCTACCGCGTTTTTTCTCGTCTTTTGCGCGATTCCAATGCCGACATAGTCCATCTTCATGGCGTTTGGCATCCTTTGACTCATGTTGCTGCTATCGCCGCTCGTAGATCTGGTGTTAAGTATGTAATACATCCAAGGGGTATGCTGGAACCATGGGCTCTTAGTTACAAAAGGTGGCGTAAGCGATTGGCTTTGTTGCTATATCAGAAGAAAGATTTAGACCTTTGTTCTGGATTTGTAGCGACTTCTATTCAAGAGGCGAATAATTTACGAGATCTTGGTTACACCAATGTTGTTGTGATCCCGAACGGTGTTGAGTTTCCTAACTTCGATGTCTTACCGTCTGCATTTTCGTCAAAGAAAGTTCTGTTGTTTATGTCTAGGGTACATCCCAAGAAGGGAGTTGTTGAGCTTGTACGTGCGTGGTCTAAGGTATCTTCGCTAACTCATGTTCTGAGAATTGTTGGGCCAGATGAAGGCGGACATTCACATGAAGTATCGGAGTTAATCCGGGAGTTGGGGGTTTCAGAGTCTGTTGAGCTGGTAGGGCCAAGATACGATCGTGAGCGTGTGTCCGAATATTTGAATGCGGATGTCTTCGTATTGCCTACTTATTCAGAGAATTTCGGTTTAGTGGTCGCTGAGGCTTTGTCCTATGGGATACCTGTCATCACTACAAAAGGAGCGCCCTGGGAAGCCTTGGCTCAGCACAAGTGTGGCTGGTGGGTGGACGTTGGTGAGCAAAGTTTGGTTGATGTGTTGCCTTTGGCTCTATCTCTTTCTGATGATGAGCGCGTTGAGATGGGTAGACGCGCTAAAAATTTGGCATCTAGCTTTAACTGGAATTTTATTGCCGATCAGACTTTGGGATTTTATAACTCGGTGCTCCAGCATGGGCATGAAAAGACAAAATGAATGCATCAAATGGTACTTTGAGTTTGACTAAGCAAACTCTAACTTTTCGTAACAAAGCATTGCGTGGATTGTGGGGCTTGGTATGGCTAATATTTTATCGTCCAAGCCCCGTGGTGTTTCATGGTTGGCGTCGATGTCTTTTGCGTTGCTTTGGCGCGGTGATAGAGAAGGGTGCACATCCTTATCCTTCTTCTAAGATCTGGGCGCCCTGGAATTTAACAATGCGAGAACATTCCTGTTTAAGTCATGGCGTAATTTGTTACAACGTATCCCCAGTTTACTTGGGAAGATTTGTCACTATCAGTCAGTATAGTCACCTCTGTACTGCGTCTCATGACTATACATACCCTTCAATGCCTTTGATTTCCGCAGCAATTCGCATTGAGGATTATGCTTGGATCACTGCTGATGTCTTTGTTGGGCCTGGTGTAACTGTTGGTAGGGGTGCTGTCGTGAATGCAAGATCGACTGTCTTCAATGACGTCGATCCATGGACTGTTGCAAAAGGATATCCGGCGGTGTCATACAAGAAAAGGGTCATGAAAGAGGGGTACGAATGAATTTGACTGTAATTATTTTGACAAAAAATGAGGAAATCCATTTAGAAAGATGTTTGTCGAGTGTGCGCGCCTTGGCTGATGAAATCTTGATTGTAGATTGCGGTTCAACGGATAAAACAATCGAGATTGCGAACAATTTCAAAGCTCGCGTCGAGTTCAATACTTGGCGTAATTATAGTTCTCAGTTTGGTTTTGGACTCTCACAGGTGAATCCAAGCTGTAAGTGGGTTATGAGACTTGATGCAGATGAGTATTTAACCCCGGCACTTCAAGAGTCTGTTGTTCGTTTACTAAGTTCACGCTGCGATGATACTAGGGGGGCTTATTTTCCTAGGCGGATGGCTTTTTTGGGTAGGATGATCAAGCATGGTGGCATCTTCCCAGCAGAGATGCTCAGACTTTTCAGGAATGGGTTTGGTCGAATTGAAGATCGATGGATGGATGAGCATATTAAAGTCGAAGGTAAGACCGTTGTTTTGGATGGTGAGTTAGTTGATGATAACTTGAACTCCCTCACTTGGTGGATTGAAAAACATAACAAGTATTCTTCAAGGGAGGCTGTTGATCTTTTGAACCTCGAGTTCGAATTTATGTCTCGAGATTCCGTCGGGTCTTTGAGTAACTCTTCGGAAGCTAGCCTAAAAAGGTGGGTTAAGGAGGTTTTGTATTCGAGACTGCCTATGGGTACTAGAGCTCTACTTTATTTTATTTACCGATACTTTGTACGTTTAGGTTTTTTGGACGGTAGGGAGGGCTCAATGTTTCACTTTCTGCAAGGCTTTTGGTACCGATACTTAGCGGATTGCAAGGTATATGAGGTCAAGCAATATGTTCTTCGTCACAATTGTGATGTCAAAGTGGCGATTCGGGAAGTCTTGGGAATCGAAGTTTGAGGTGGTCGACTCAACTCCTTGAGCTCTTGCCATCTTGAACGAAATAATTCCGAAGATTGCATCTAGTAACAGCGTTTCTGGTTAGTGGTATAGTGTCAGCCATCGTGTAGCTTTCCACGAAGACATCCAATCGCTGCGTTTAAAATTTTTACTTACCTACTTCCATCCTGATGAGATTTTTTAAAATGTGGCGCTTACTCGCGATATGTTCTTTTTCACTGGTTGGGGCCTGCGCCTTCCCTGGGCAGTATTTTGGTGTGGACCCTGCAGGCAAAGAGGGCGGCCACGAATCGACTGGTGTCGACTACCGACTCACTCCTATTGATGCGGTTTCACTTGGAGCCCTGGAAAGCAGGAAGCAAGAAAATAAGCCCCGAAGCGGTTTGTTTCAACAAGACGAGAAGGTTGCCTATCAATATCGAATTGGGGTGGGTGATTTGGTCCGAATCACAGTGTGGGATCACCCAGAGTTGACAAATCCGGCAGGCAACACCACCGGTCAGCTTCAAGGGCAGGTTGTGTTGCCGGATGGTACTTTTTACTTTCCGTTTTTAAATAAAGTACAGGCTGCAGGCAGAACAACAGACGACATTCGGGTCGAAATGACACGAAACCTTGAGAAGTTTATCCGCAGTCCGCAGGTTGACGTATATATCCAGCCTAACGGGTTTCGCTCCCAGAAAATTTACATTAGCGGCGAAGTAGAAGAGCCCGGATTTTTTCCAATTACCGACGTGCCTTTGCGGCTCAGTGATGCTATTGCACAGGCTGGTGGGTTGAGCAAGGAAGCTGACCTAAGCGGGGTTACGCTTCAGCGTGATCGTCAGACTCTTGTGCTAGATGCCTATCGCTTGCTTTATGAGGGGGATTTAAGCCAAAACATCCTACTTCAAGATGGTGATGTTCTGAATATTCCGGACAGAAGGTTGCGTAAGGTGTTTTTGATGGGAGAGGTGGTGAGACCCTCATCCTTCGTCATGCCTGTTGGTAAGTTAACTCTCGCTGAAATTCTCAGTGATGTTGGCGGGATCAATCAAAACACTGCCAACGCTCAACAGGTGTACGTAATCCGCCAGTCTGCAGAGTCCCCAAAAGGTTCGCCCACTCTGAACATTTACCATCTCGACTCTACGAGTCCGACCAGTGTGCTTTACGCGGACCAGTTTGAGATGTTCCCGCGTGACGTGGTGTATGTAGACCCAGTGCGCTTGGTACGAATTAACAGGTTGTTGGGTACCATACTACCTAGCTTGCAAGTGTTGCCTGCTGTGCGGTCAAATATCCGCGTGCTGGAAGGCGAATAAACCGGAACGATAGCGTGAATCAAATGAATATGCCTTACGAGCGCAGCACTAATCCCCAAGGTTTTACTGGTATGGGGCAACCTGTGGAGCAGAGCAGCAATAACACAGAGATCAATTTGATTGATCTCTGGTACAACTTGGTGGATTTCAAATGGGTTGCGGTTGCGATCTTGGTGGTATCTACCGTGATCGGCCTTTTGTACTCTACAGTAGCAACTCCTATTTACTCTGCTGATGTTTTATTGCAGGTTGAGACAAAACAAACAGGCGGATTAGCCGCGCTTGAAGATGTTAGTGGTGTCTTGGCAGCCGGCGGTAGCAACGTAACTGGTGAGTTGGAGATTATTAAAAGTCGCACCGTTGTTGAAAGTGTCGCTGAGACCTTAGGTTTAGCGCAGTCAATTACACCTCAATATTTTCCATTTATTGGTCAGTGGTTGGCTAATCGCCATGAGGAAGCTCTTGGTTTGGCAGCACCGTTTTTGGGTCTAACAGGCTATGCTTGGGGTGGTGAACAGCTTAAGTTGACGCAATTTTCTGTACCTCCTGAGTTTACGGATCAAGCGTTTATTGCAGTGAAGGGGGAGGGACGTTCTTTTAGCTTATTAAGTCCTGCCGAAGAATCGTTGGGGCAAGGGGTAATCGGAGAGCCGTTGACATTTAAAATCGGCTACGGCATTGGCACTATCACGATATCCCAGTTTGATGCGCATTCAGGAATGAGAGCCAATGTAGTGCGTAGGCATCCGTTGAGTTTGCACAATGGTTTAGTCGCTCCTCTATCGGCCGGTGAGGTTGGTCGGAACAGCAGCATGATAAGGGTGAGCTATGAGAGTCCAAATCCAGCGTTTGCAGTGCGGTTTTTGAATGAATTGGCAAATGCTTATGTTCGACAGAATGTAGAGCGAAAAGGCCAAGAAGCAGAACAACAACTGGTGTTTTTGGATCAGCAACTGCCAAGCATAAAAGAGCAGTTACGCCGGGCGGAAGATGCCTTGAATACCTTTGTTCAAAGCAAAGGAACGATCGATCCCACACTGGATACCCAACGTATTTTAGGGCAAGACGTTGAGCTGGAAACTAAGCGGGTTGAGTTGGGCTTGGAGCGGGAAAAACTTTTGCAGCGTTTTCAGCCTGGGCATCCGTTGATTCAAGCAATTGACGATCAGCTTACACAACTACGCAGTGTTCGGGGCGGAGTGGCTAGTCAGGCGCAAGCGTTGCCCGAAGTGCAGCAGGAATACTTGCGTTTGAGGCGTGATGTTGAGGTAAACCAAGCCCTCTACACCTCTCTTTTAAATGGTGCGCAACAGTTGAAGGTTGCGAAAGCTGGGACAGTTGGCAATGTTGCTATTGTGGATTATGCCCAACAACCCAAACGCCCATTCAAACCCAAAAAGGGACAGCTTCTTGCCTTGGCAATGTTGGCGGGGGTTTTTTTGGGTGTATTGTCTGCGCAAGCCCTAGCAATGCTGCGCAGTGCGGTGCGCGACCCCAGCAAGCTGGAACAGGCCACAGGTTTGTCCGTGTACTCGATTGTGCCTTTGAGCCAGCAGCAGTCAGCGGCTGAGAAAGGGTTGCGCCGTCGTTCCGACAAGGTTGGTTTGCTTGCTGTTGCTGCACCCAATGATCCGTCCATCGAGGCCTTGAGAAGTTTCCGAACTGGGTTGCAGTTTGCCACCATTGATTCACCGAACAAGCGGGTGTTGATTACTGGCCCTGTACCTGAAATTGGAAAGTCATTCGTTTCGGCAAACTTTGCAGCGATTATGGCTCAGGCTGGCAAGCGTGTACTTTTGATTGATGGCGACATGCGCAAGGGCACGCTGAGCCGTTACTTCATTCAGGAAGAGCGTGGCGACATCAAGCACCCGGGCCTAAGTGACGTTGTCGCCGGCACCGTCACCTTTGACACTGCCTTGGTAAAAACTGAACTGGAAGGTTTGCACGTGCTTGTTTCCGGTTCAGTACCGCCTAACCCCAGCGAATTGTTGTTGCACCCCAACTTTATAGCTTTGCTTGAAAAAGCTGACATTGAGTACGACTATGTAATCATCGACAGCCCGCCTGTATTGTTGGTTAGCGATGCATCGGTCATGGGGCAGCACTGCTCGGCCACATTTATTGTGGCTCGTTATGGTGCCAGCAATGTACGCCAGGTAAGCGATTCCCAAAAGCGTTTGGCCCAGGCAGGTGTACGTGTGAACGGCCTTATATTCAACGGCTTTATTGCCAACCGCTCAGGCTATTATTACGGCTATGGCTATGGTTATGGCTACAAAAATGCCTACGGTACTTATGGTGACCCGGTAACTGGGCAGGCCAGTGACAAGAAGGCTTGACAGGAAAATTGGCGATGGCGACCCCTTTAGTAACCGTGATTTGTACTGCCAATATTTGCCGAAGCCCGATGGGCCAAGCCATATTGCAAGCCAAGGCAGATGCCGCTGGCCTGAAAATCAACGTAAATTCTTGTGGTGTGCAAGCCTTGACTGGCAAGCGGCCTGACAAACAAGCCTTGGGCGCCCTGGAGCGGGCTGGGTATTCAATTGGGGAAGAAAAGCGTGCCGAACAACTGCTGATGCCACAGGCCAACGCGACCCAATTGATGCTGGTCATGGAGAGCCGCCACAAGCAATGGGTTGTACAAAACTACCCAGCCTATTCTGGCAAGGTGTGGCTGATGGGGCACTGGAACCAGCAAAGCGAGGTGGCTGACCCCATTGGCAAAGGTCCAAACGAGTTTGATGCATGTTTGAAAGTTTTGGAGGGCGATATTGATTTGTGGTTGCCCAAATTGCGCGCTCTGTTGTAAGAATTGTTGACAAAGTCCTTGTTTTTATATGTATTTTTCGATCTTCACCCGAAAAGGGTGACGTAGGCGCAGTTTTTTGTTATAAAGTTATCGAGAGCGTTTTTTTTCCTTGGGGGTATTGGTTATGAAAAATTTCTTGGCATTGGTGGCCATGGTGGCTTTTTCGAGCGTTGCGATCGCTCAGTCTGAAACTGGTGCAGCTGCTTCTGGCGGCGCAGCAGGTGGTGCGGGTGCTGGTGCAGGTGTAGGCGCCGGTGCTGGTGCTGGTGTAGGCGCCGGTGCTGGTGCCGCAGCAGGTGCAGCCGCTGGTGGCTTGAGTGTGGCTGGTGCTGTAGGCCTTGCCGCCGCAGTTGGTACTGTTGTTGCCATTTCTAACGACGACAACACAACTGGTACAACAGGTACAGTTACTCCTTAATTGAAGTTGATTGTACTGAAGGCCCCTTACTTGTAAGGGGCTTTTTTATTCGTGCTGTTTGCACAGATAACGTATACACCTTCAAAGATTTATTTTTCTGGACTACACCCGAATGTGGAATTGGCTTAGGTACTGGCCCGACCAACGGCTTTTTTTGCCGTTGATTTTGTGTGCAGTTGCAACTTTTACAACTGCTTGTACCGGTCTGAACCAGGCCGCATTTAGCAGTTTGAAGGCAGCTTATCAGGGGCCGAACCGGAACTTTGATGCAGTGCCGCGCAACTCGGCTTACCAGTACATGCAGGTGGAGGTACCCGGGGCGGCTTCGTTGACCGTATTGGGTTACCAGTACCCCAGTTTACAGGTGTGGTACGCCGCCAAGGGCGAAGTAGTTCGCTTGCAGGGCAACCGCCTGTTGGATACAACGGGGTTGAATGTGAACCTGGCCAATGTGCAGTACACACGTGGCTCACAAGCGCAGCAAACCGTTATGCGTTTTGATGTTCCTGAGTTGGGCCTGTTCAATGTACAGGCCACTTTGCAATTGCAGCCTACCGCACCGCCTAAAAGTAATTTGGCCAAACAGGCCAGTGCCGCAAAAGGTTTGTATTGGTATAGCGAAACATTTGACAGATTTACAGGCAACACAGTGCCTGCCGCATTGAAGGGTTTGCCGCCCGCAGTGTATGGTTTTGCGCAAGCCTTGCCCGAAGGCACCCCGGCAAGCGAGCTGCCCCTTGCTGTATATGGCAAACAATGCCTGGCCCCCACTTATTGCCTGGAATGGCACCGCCAATGAATAAAATTCGTACCCCTTTTAAACTGACCGCCTTGGCGGCACTGATAGGTGCGACTATTGCGCCGGGCCATTTGTTAGCAGCCGCTTTAACTGTTCAGCCAGAAGGCACTGAACGTTTATCGGCGCTGTTGGCGCGTCAGGGATGGTTGCCCGGGCTGATTGAGCCTGAATATCGCTTGAGTAGCCTGTTGGTACTGGCCCCCAAAAGCGCCGATGCCATTGAGCAACAAATGATCCGGGACAGGGCTGTTCAAGCCTTGCGCACGGCAAACCGTAACAATACGGCATTGCAGCAGGTGTTGCAGCGTGTGGGTGCAATGCCCGTAAATGGGCGCTTGCAGTTGGAAAGTACCGATGCAAACTACTTGCAAGCACGCCCCGAGTATGATCCTGTACTGAATAGCGCCTACACGGTGGTGTTGCCGCAGGGCACCAACACGGTAACAGTGCTTAGCGACTTGGGAACCTGTGTGGTACCGCACCAGCCAGTGGCTGCGGCACAGGCATACATAGAAGCATGTCTTGGCCAGCAAAGCGCATGGAAAGGCTGGTTGGGTGTAGACACACAGGTAGATTGGACCTGGGTTGCAAACCCGAATGGTCGTGTAGAAAGGCTAGCCGTGAATGGTTGGAACGAGCAGCCCCAGGGTGCCCCTGCACCCGGGAGTTGGCTGTGGGCGCCAAGCCGCCAGGTGGCAGGTGAGCAGTGGCAGCATGAGGCCATTGCCAGTTTTCTGGCCACCCAGGGCGAGTTTGTACCCCCAACTAATAGTAATCACAACACAGCCAAGCCTTTAAAACAAAAGGCGCTGTTGCCTGAGTTTGAAGTGGCTGAACCCAAGACACTGGAATCCAGCGAGCCATGGTATTTGAGCAGCAGCGACTGGGGTGTGGTCGGCCTGTTGCAAACGCCAACTGCGCGCATGCGCCCAGCGGGTAGCTACAGCGCCACATTCAGCCGAACCAGCCCATACAGCCGCTACAGTTTCATGTTGCAACCATTTGACTGGATGGAGGCTGGTTTCAGGTATAACAACTTGACCAACAGGAAATTCGGGGTCTCAGCCACCAATCCGGACCAAAGTTTCAAAGACAAAAACTTTGACGTGAAATTTCGCCTGCTACGGGAAAACGCCTATTTGCCCGAGTTGTCTGTAGGTTTTCGGGATGTGGCGGGTACGGGTCTGTTTAGTGGTGAATATTTGGTTGGCAGCAAACGCGTAGGTGCTGTCGACTTTAGTTTGGGTATCGGCTGGGGCAGTTTGGGCGTGGGGGGTGGAATAAGCAACCCATTCAAGGTTATCGGGGACTCCTTCGATAGAAGACCAAATGCCAGCTTTGGCTTGGGTGGTACTGTAGATTCCAACACCTTTTTCAAGGGCCCCGCCGCTCTGTTTGGTGGTGCCCAGGTGCAACTACCGTGGGAAGATTGGGTGCTCAAGCTTGAAGTAGAGGGCAATGATTACCAAAGTGAGCCCTTTGGCAACAATCTGGAGCAAAGTACCAATGTGAACGTGGGCTTGCTACACCGTGTCAATGACTACATGGACTTTACTCTGGGCTATGAACGCGGCACCGAGGTCATGGTGGCCTTAAGCTTTCATGAAAAGCTGGATACTTTCGGTACACCCAAACTAAGCGACGCACCCAGCCCAAAAGTAAATGAAGCACCACCCGTTGGCCCGGTAAGTTGGTCGGCTGTACTTGAGGAACTGAAGCTGCAAACTGGTTGGGTCGCCACAAAGGTGCAGGGCGACGACGGTGAACTGAAACTGCTCATTGATGAAGCCGACGCAGGTTACTGGCAATACACCGTAGACCGTGCAACTGCAGTGCTGCACAAGCATGCGCCTGCCGAATACGCCTGGTTTAACTACGAGTACCAGGCCAATGGCCAGAAAATCAGCCAGCACATTGTTGACCGCAATTTGTGGGTGCGCCAGCGCACCACTTTGTTGCCCAATGCCTGGCGCGACATGCCTGCCACCAAGCAGCGTGAACGAATCAAATACCCTTACCAAACACTGTTTGACAACCCGCAAAGCCCCTGGAAAACCAGTGTAAGCGCGGGTTACCGGCAAATTCTGGGTGGGCCTGATGGTTTTATTCTCTATCAGATCTCGGCTTTGGGTAACGTCAGTTACGAGCTTACCGAGAACACTGTGGCCAGCGGCCGGGTGCGGGCAGCACTCTTGGACAATTTCGACAAGTTTACCTACACCGCGCCAAGTAACCTGCCGAGGGTACGTACTTTTCAGCGTGAATACGCCACAACCTCGGACTTCACAATTCCGAACTTGCAGTTAACCCATTACGGCAAACTGGGTAGCGAAGTGTTTTACACCACATATGGCGGCTTGCTTGAAGACATGTTTGCTGGTGTGGGAGGGGAGGTGCTGTACCGGCCAATGAACAGTCCAGTTGCGTTTGGAGTAGACGTAAATAGCGTGAGGCAGCGAAGTTTTGAGCAAGATTTTGGCCTGCGTGATTACCAGGTCAATACCGGACATGCCACGCTTTATTGGGATACCGGGTTCGAAGATATATTAGTGAAAACCAGTGTGGGTCAGTATTTGGCTGGTGACAAAGGCGCCACCATGGATTTAAGTCGGGTGTTCGAAAACGGTGTCAAGATGGGCGCCTTTTTTACGCGTACAAACGTAAGTGCAGCGCAGTTTGGTGAAGGTAGTTTCGACAAGGGTGTGTATGTCACATTGCCGTTCGATGCCTTTTTCACGCAAAGTGTGGCTGGAACAGCCAATTTGGTATTCAACCCATTGACGCGTGATGGGGGGGCGAAATTAAGCCGTAGCGTTGAACTGTATGATTTCACGCAAGCACGTGACCCACGCCTGTTGAGATATGCAAACCCAGCTGCCCAATAAAAATTCAGAGTGTTTATGCTGCATTGCAATATTTTTATGGAGTATTTACTCTAAGCTCTGTTCTCGCAATAGGTTTCACGGTACGCTTACTCGATAAATAGAGTAAGTACCCCCAGTTTACGGGGTGTGGTAAAAACCAATTTACTATTAAAGTTTAGGCTTAAGCGGGTTGAACCCAGCGAGCAAGTTTTGCGCGAAGATACTCAAGATTAAACTTGCGCGAATTAAGTAGTCCTGTCAGCAGCATGATTTTTTACTCCTGCAAATTGGTTTTGATCCAGTTGCAGCTTACCGGTTTATAAAAATTTCAATACCGGGAATAGAGGTACTTTTATTCCCTGATTGTGCGGTATCTATCTAAATTAACAGGGGCAGGTGCTTAACGATGAGTACCCCAATAAAAATAAAGTCACCAGGTTTTCGTGGCAGACTCAGCTTAGTGCTTACTTCCCGTGTATGGGTATGGAGCACATTCGTCGCTTTTGTGGCCTTGGTGCTTTATGGCACTGTTCACATGACATCACAGATCAAACTGACCGGTTCCGCGACAAGTCCCATTCTATTGTTTGGTGGTTTGTTTGGGGTCAGTGTTTTTGCTTGTGCCTCCGTTCTGCTGACACAACAATGGCATGCGCGCTTCAGTCTTGACAATGACCTGAACGGGGTACAAAAGTTGCATCGAGTTGCAGTACCTCGAATTGGTGGGCTGCCAATTTTTATCGCGGTGGCTGCTGGTGTGGTTTGGATGGGACTCCGCGACCACCCTTTGTTTGAGCTTAACTTGCTGCTGTTGGTGTGCGGATTTCCTGTTTTCATGATTGGTTTTGCTGAAGACATTACCAAGAAAATTTCAGTGAAGCTGCGTTTGCAAGCCACTTTTCTGGGTGGCTTTTTGGCTTGTGGCGCATTGGGTGCAGTAGTTACCTCTGTGAGTTGGGCGCCTCTCGATAAATTACTCGCCTTTGCACCGGTGGCTTGGTGTTTCACTGCTTTTGCCATGAGTGGTTACAGCAATGCCATTAACCTGATTGACGGGTTGAATGGCTTGGCCAGTGGAGTGGTGTGCATCCTGGCCCTTGGCCTTGGGTTACTAGGCTTGCAGCATCAAGCCATGGACATGGCTTTGTATGCAATTTTGCTGACTGCGGCAGTATTGGGTTTTTGGGTGTTCAACTTCCCTGTGGGGCGCTTGTTTCTTGGTGATGGTGGGGCGTATTTTCTGGGTTTCGCCCTAGCTGTGCTGGCCGTGCTGTTGCAAGCCAATTACAACGAAATTAATGCTTGGTCGGTGTTGTCGGTATTGGCATACCCAGTGATCGAAGTGCTGTATTCAATTTTGCGTCGCAAATTGGTGAATGCCGATCCCGGGCAGCCCGATTGTTCACATTTTCACCAGTACTTTCAACGCAGCCTGCAAATAGTGGCCCGCAAACGTGGCGGAGCCGTGGGTATTTGCGTGAATTCTCAAGCCTCACCATTTTTGTGGTTGTTCACCTTGTTATCTGTGGCGCTGGCTTTGTATTTTGATCAACTCGGCTTGCATGCTTTAGGTTTTGTATGCACTGCGCTGCTTTACGTAATTTCCTACCAGTTGCTTGGGCGTTATATTGCCCGGAACGCTGTTTGGGAGAACAAATAACTTGGTTAGCCCCAAAAGAGGATTCCTGATCCTTGCTATTTTAGTTTGGTGAATTTTGCAGAGAAAACCTTGAAGTAGCTTTTTATGAATGACTCAATAATTTTTTAGAAATAAATGAAAAAGGCCCCACTAAGATGGGGCCTTTTTACTATATGTGTTTGAACTTAAACATTTTTAATCACTGATTCTCAGGTTTCAATGTATTGACTGGTGAAATTCTTGAATTTGTTTTGTGCACTCGGTTTGAGTGTGAAGTCACCGATTGTGGTGCGTAAAAGTTCTGGGTTGGCTTTACGTTGTATGTGCACCAAGCGGTAGACTTTGTAGCCGGCTTTGTCCAGGTTTTTGTTCATGGGTCTATGGCCAACTGCAAAAGCAAGCATGTCAATATCGTTGCAATGCAACTTAATGTCAAACTTGTCTGTAAGTAAACCACCCTTGGCTTTTAGATGAAGATTGCCATCTGCAAGTTTTTGAAAGCGCAAATTATGCGTAACAAATTTTTCACCATTGCTTAACAGTAGGCCACCTTGCAAGATGTGTCGGCCAACAAAAAAAGCGACGATCAGCCCCGCTGCGATCGCGAAAATAGTCATGGCTATAACCCGGTTTAGGAATGTTAAAAACTGTGTAATTATGTTGTCAGGTATATTCTTACCCTCTCTCTCTTATTATGAAGTAGATTTTTAGAGTTGTTTACTAAATCGTGGTTGTTTAATTGAACTTTTAGATGTTTTAGCGGCGCAAAAATTTTTACTAATTGTGAGTTGTAAAAAAAACAGGGCTATCTGACCTGAGTTGGGCTTGCCATGCCACAGCAAAAAGCCAGATTGCTCCCTACACTTTAAGGCAGTGGAGTGCCTGGCAAGTACTCTAGCCCAAGCACCCTGGGCTGTTGCTTTGCCGTTTGTGTCGTAGCTTGTTCATACACCAGGTAAGCATTTAGGTACCCCAACTGAAGGTGGCGCAGCAGCAAAGCAAGCAATGCCATTTCCGCGCTTGGGTTCTTGCAGAAGGTGCGCACCACTTCCTGCAATACCTGTGCAAATTTGCTTCTATTTTTTGCAAGGGTATTGAATTGTGTAAGGTTGATATTCAACACGGAATGTATCGCTTCGAATCCGTATAACTGGTGTTGGTGGGGTTGCAGGTCGGGTCGCGGGTGTTGCACCCAGTCATTAGTGTGCTGAACATGTTGTGTCCACCGCAAGGCATGAAGACGGTTGCTGGGGTCAATCTGTTTTTTTGACAGTTGCAGGTGTTGCACCATGGGCCAGCAGCTTGGGTGGTGCACAAGGGTATCTGCAAAAGGCCGCCTGACCTGAAAGCCACCGGGATTTGCGATAAGTGCGGTTTGCCCGGCGCGAAGCAAGGGCGGCGTGCGCAACGGCGGAGTAACCACAGGGTTATCGGGGTTGGCAAAGCTGAGTGCGCCCAGCTGTGTGCCATTTAGCAGGTGTAGCTGATTCAGCCGGTCCGTGTGTTGTCCAAATACCGGAAACAACTCGGATTGCTGGTAGAAGTTGCTTGTGGGTGGCATCAGCAAACTGACCCAGTGTTGTTGTGGGTTGTTGCTGCTGTAATGAAACCAGTAGCTGGTGGGCGTTTGCCCCAGCCAACCGCAGGGCTTTCCGCCGTTGAATACTTGAAGTAGCTGAATGGGGGCTGAAGTATTCACACTGTTTTGAAGTATTGCTGCGCTGTGTTTAATGTGGGCCAATGAACGGGTGCTGCGCTTAGCCCAAGGCCAAACACGCGCAGCACAGCCATGGCGGTAGAAAACGACACATCTTCCCCGCGTTCAATTCGAAAAATGGTGTCGCGGCTGACCCCCGCCTGTTCTGCAAGCATTTGGGCTGTCATTTTTCCGCCCTTGGGACCCGCTTGAAGACGTTGCCTGCGAACCAGTGCGGCCAGATCGAGTTGATTTTTCAGTAGAAGGTTTTCGTTTGAAGCGCCGTCTATATTCATCAAAAAATTAAAAATATAAAAAGTAATGTTTAAATCATACTAAAAAATGAGTGTGCTTACTTTGTGATTTCACTTGAGCGCTTTATGCTTTCGCTTTGAATCAATTTATTGCAAGGCACCAAAGAATGAGCAAAGTGGCGTTAATTACCGGTGTAACCGGGCAGGATGGTTCGTATCTGGCTGAGTTCCTGTTGAGCAAGGGTTACGAAGTACATGGCATTAAGCGCCGTGCTTCCCTGTTCAATACCCAGCGCGTGGACCACATTTACGAAGACCCGCATGTTGAAAACGCCCGTTTCAAATTGCACTATGGTGACTTGACCGACAGCTCCAACTTGACCCGAATTATTCAGCAGGTTCAGCCTGATGAGGTCTACAACCTGGGGGCACAAAGCCACGTTGCAGTGAGCTTCGAAAGTCCGGAATACACAGCCGATGTGGATGCGATGGGTACATTGCGCCTGTTGGAGGCCATCCGCTTTCTGGGGTTGGAAAAGAAAACCCGTTTTTACCAGGCCAGTACTTCCGAGTTGTACGGCTTGGTTCAGGAAATTCCGCAAAAGGAAACGACACCTTTTTACCCGCGCAGCCCCTATGCCGTGGCAAAAATGTACGCCTACTGGATTACGGTGAACTACCGCGAAAGCTATGGCATGTATGCCTGCAACGGTATCTTGTTCAACCATGAAAGCCCGCGCCGTGGCGAAACCTTCGTAACCCGAAAAATTACACGCGGAATGAGCAACATTGCCGTGGGCTTGGAGCAATGCCTGTACATGGGCAATATGGACGCGCTGCGTGATTGGGGGCATGCAAAAGACTACGTCGAGATGCAGTGGCTGATGCTGCAGCAAGACACACCAGACGATTTTGTAATTGCCACCGGGGTGCAATACAGCGTTCGCCAGTTCATCGAAATGACGGCGGGTGAGTTGGGTGTAACACTGCGCTGGGAAGGAACGGGCGTGGATGAGAAAGGGATCGTCGTGAAGGTGGAAGGCGACAAGGCCCCAGCCTTGAAAGAAGGCAGTGTTGTAGTGCAGGTGGACCCCCGTTATTTCCGCCCTGCGGAGGTGGAAACGCTGCTGGGTGATCCAAGCAAGGCGAAACAGAAGCTGGGTTGGACACCTAAGATTACCCTTCAGGAAATGGTGCAGGAAATGGTGCAGGTTGATTTGGATGCCGCGCGCCAGCATGCGTTGTTGAAGCAGCATGGATACAGCATCGCAGTGAGCCGCGAATGAACAAGAGCGCAAAGATTTATGTAGCGGGCCACCGCGGCATGGTCGGTAGCGCAATTGTGCGCCGTTTGAATGCCTTGGGTTACCTCAACATTGTGGTCCGTACCCACGCTGAACTCGACCTATGTAACCAGGCCGCCGTGAACGGTTTTTTTGCAGACGAGAAACCTGATGCCGTGGTGTTGGCTGCAGCGAAGGTGGGCGGTATTCACGCCAACAACACCTACCCCGCCGAATTCATTTTCCAGAACCTGATGATGGAGTGCAATGTGGTGCAAGCCGCGCACGCCAACAATTGCCAGCATTTGCTGTTTCTGGGTTCAAGCTGCATCTATCCCAAACTGGCTGAGCAGCCCATGACGGAAACTGCACTCTTGACTGGAACGCTGGAATGCACCAACGAACCCTATGCGGTGGCAAAAATTGCGGGAATCAAGTTGTGTGAAAGTTACAACCGCCAGTACGGCCGCAATTACCGCAGCGTAATGCCCACAAACCTGTACGGTGAAAATGACAACTTTCATCCCGAGAACAGCCATGTGATACCGGCGATGATGCGTCGTTTTCATGAAGCCAAGGTGCGGGGTGATTCTGAAGTTGTGGTGTGGGGCACAGGTACACCCATGCGGGAATTCTTGTATGTCGACGACATGGCGGCTGCCAGTGTGCATGTGTTGCTGCTCGATGACGACACTTACCAGACCAACACGCAACCCATGCTGAGCCACATCAATGTGGGTACGGGCGTGGATTGCACCATTCGTGAACTGGCAGAAACCATGCAACGCGTGGTGGGCTTTGAAGGAAAGTTGGTATTCGATACGACCAAACCCGATGGCACACCGCGCAAGCTGATGAATGTGGATCGCCTGAAGAAGTTGGGTTGGGAATACAGCATTGATCTTGAAACTGGTTTGAAAAAGACTTATGCCTGGTTTTTGAACAATGTTGAAGGACTAAGGCAGGTTTGAGATTGTGGGTACTTGGTACAGCACTCAGGAATGGACTGAGGTCGTTCAACGCGCACCGCTTGTTTCAATTGACTTGATCATCACCAATGCACAGGAAGAAGTGTTGGTGGGGTGGCGTAACAACAGGCCCGCGCAGCATTACTGGTTTGTCCCCGGCGGCGTGGTGCGCAAAGGTGAAACTTTGCAAAAAGCTTTTGAACGTGTGGTGTTTGATGAACTGGGTGAGTCCATTCAGGTGAGAGGCAAGGACTTGTTTGATGGGGTGTATGAACACCACTACACTGACAATTTTGCTGGTGTCGAAGGCTTGGGTACCCATTATGTGGTGTTGGCCCACCGCTTGAATTCAGCAAAGCACCTGCCCGTTTTTTCCAGTTTGGCCACATTGCCCAAAGCCCAGCACAGTAATTATTTGTGGATGTCTGTGGATGCGTTGCTACTTGACCCACAGGTGCACCCGAATACGAAAGCTTATTTTCAGGAATGAAGACAATCATGAGTAACAACAATCGAGTCATCCCGGTAATCTTGTGCGGTGGAGCTGGAACGCGCTTGTGGCCGTTGTCGCGCAAAAACTTCCCCAAGCCATTTCTGAAACTTGGGGCGGAAAGCCTGATTGCGCAGACCGTACGCCGTGCTGCGGCTGTAGTGAAGGCGGTGGGCTCGGAAGACATATTGTTGGTCAGCAATGAAAGCTACCAATTCTTGCTGCAAGATGAATGCACCCCTGTGCTGAACAGCGAGGGCGGCAATATTGCCCTTCACCAACTTCTCGAGCCTCAAGGCCGTAATACTGCCCCCGCTATTGCCTTGGCAGCGCTTTGGGCACAAACGAAATATCCGAATGAAGACCCTGTGTTGCTGGTTCTCCCCGCAGACCATTTGATAAACCCTGTACCCACGTTTGTTCAAGTGGCACAAAATGCGGTAGCTGCTGCGCGCAAGGGTTGGCTGACTTGCTTTGGTATTGCCCCTACAGCACCCGAAACGGGGTTTGGCTACATTCAGCAGGGTGCGCCTGTCGATGAGCTCAATGGCGCTTTCGCCGTTCAGCGTTTTGTGGAAAAACCCAAGCTGGAGTTGGCCATGGAGTATCTGGCCAGTGGTCAGTATGTTTGGAATGGCGGTATGTTTGCCCTGCGTACAGGTGACGTACTGCAAGCCTTGACACAGAATGAACCCGCTGTTGCGTTGCAAGCGCAAACCGTGTGGGCGGGGGCAAAGGAAACCAAAAACGCAAAATCAACCGGCAGCGCATTCGCTTTCAATAAAGACGAATTTGCAAAACTGCCCGACATCAGCATTGACTACGCGGTGATGGAAAAGGCCAGCAATGTAGCGGTGGTGGCAGCCAGTTTTCAGTGGAGCGACATTGGAAGCTGGGCGGCACTTTCTGAGCAGTTCAGTGCCGATTCAAAAGGCAATTCCCTTCAGCAAGAAGGGACGGGTCAACTGATCTCGATCGACAGCAGCAATACCCATGTTCGCTTGGGAAACCGGGCAGTGGCGATGCTGGGCGTGGAGAATTTGTTGATTGTTGATACACCGGACGCACTGTTGGTGGCCGATAAAAGCCGTCACCAGGATGTAAAAAAAGTGGTGGAAACCCTGAAGGCACAAGGCAGTGAGTTGGTGAATTTTCATCCCACTGTGCACCGCCCCTGGGGTACCTACACCGTGCTTGAGGATTCAAGCGGATACAAGATAAAGCGTATTGAAGTAAAGCCTGGTGCCGCCCTCAGTTTGCAAATGCACCACCATCGCAGCGAGCACTGGATTGTGGTCAGCGGCACGGCAGAAGTAACCAATGGTGAAAATGTATTTTTGGTACGCAAGAATGAATCGACCTATATCCCTGCGGGTAACAGGCACCGATTGGTCAACCCCGGTGTGTTGAACCTGGTGATGATTGAAGTGCAAAGCGGGGATTACCTCGAAGAGGATGACATCGTTCGGTTTGACGATGTGTATGGCCGGGCTTGACGAAAGCCACCCATCCAAGCGCTTCTCACCATCTTTCAACCTCCGGTAAATTGAGTTCTCAATCCGGAGGTTTTCTTGCACCGACCATTTCACTACCTTGTACTTTGCCTGGTTGTATTGACGACAACAGCCTGCGCAAGCAAAACGCTTTCGCA
This sequence comes from Limnobacter thiooxidans, assembly GCF_036323495.1. Lineage (NCBI taxonomy): Bacteria > Pseudomonadati > Pseudomonadota > Betaproteobacteria > Burkholderiales > Burkholderiaceae > Limnobacter > Limnobacter thiooxidans. Next base: position 330,931 of record NZ_AP028947.1, read on the forward strand.
GTTAGAGGGCGTGGCCAAAACAGGCGGGCAGTACACTGAGACCTTGAAGAAGGTCAATTCATTTGCGCTGGATCATTCCCTGGAATTTACGGCTGATCTGCTTCCCGAATTACCCCGAGAACATGACACTTTGCAGGCTCAAACCGAGGTCATGCGCAAGCGCGCGCAAATGCTGAGCGAACTTGCAAGCTACCTGGACACGCAGGCCCGGTATTTTGCAGAACTTGAGGCCTTGGCAAAAGGCGACACCAGCGCAGGCACATCAAGGTCTTTGAAGAAACTGGTCGAGGCCTTGAACAAGTCACCCGACCTGGGTGGAATAACCCGCGTTAGCAAGGAGGCCATGGCCGGTTTGGCTGGGCATGTGGCGGACTGGAAGCACAGCGCAGAGGTTAAAGCCGTGTTGATTCGCGATGCCGACACGGTGTCGCAGGCGCTTTTGTTAAACCAACTTTCTTTGGAAGAGCAAATTCAATGGGTTACCCGCCGGGAGGCGCTGGCCCGGCAAGTGGAGTACCGAGAGAAAGTTGAGAAGCCTTTTGTAGACGACAAGAAGTTGTCCGAGACGTGGAAGAAAGCCTGGATTGCCGATATCAAACGCCCGCCCACCATTGCATTGCTGGAACAGGCAAGGCAGGTCAGCCTGATCATGCAACAGGCTTGGCTGGATGTATTGCGGGGTCAGGGCGGGTTTGAGCACATGCGTGCAAGCCTGGATCAGATCGCTTCCAACCTTCAAGCGGCCACCCAACCATGAATGACCAAGAGTTCAATGACATGCGGACAAACATTGAACGTGTGTTCGCAGACCTGTATTTGATTGATATCTCCACTTTGAATGCAGATCAGCGCAAGCTGCACCAGAGATCGCTTTCTGCAGCCTACCTGGCTTTGGTGAATGCCGAGCATTCGACACTGGGCCAATTGACTGAAGATGCAAAAACCCAGTTAATTCCTTTGGCCTTGAATGTGCAACGATTGCAACATGAAGTTTCAGGGTTACCCACACCGTATGAAAAGCTGGAAGCAGTGGCCAAAGAGCTTTCGGCTTTTGGCAGGCTTGCGCAACTGTTGTAGTTTGGCTTGATGCAAGTTGCAGAAAGCCTCAATATTGTGGCTTGAATCAACCACAGCGACGCAACCCATGAACCGCAAAGGCATTGTTTTGGCGGGTGGTCAAGCCACCCGACTTTATCCAGCCACCTCGGCTGTCAGCAAACAATTGCTGCCGGTTTATGACAAACCCATGATTTATTACCCTCTAAGTACATTGATGCTTGCTGGTGTTCGCGAGGTATTGATCATTTCCACCCCGCATGACACCCCTCGTTTCGAGCAGTTGCTGGGCGATGGTTCTCGCTGGGGTATGCGAATTGAATACGCTGTTCAGGATCAACCAGGTGGAGTTGCCCAGGCCCTGTTGGTAGCCGAGCCGTTTCTTCAGGGGCTTCCCTGTGCCTTGGTGTTGGGTGACAACCTGTTTTATGGACAAAACCTGGTGCGCCAAATGCAATACGCCTACGGACAAAAACGTGGGGCCACTATTTTTGCCTATTCAGTGGCAAAACCAGAGGCCTATGGCGTGTTGGAAATTGATGGGCAAGGGCTGGTGGTGGGTATTGAAGAAAAACCTCTGAAACCCAAAAGTAAAAAGGCAGTGACAGGCTTGTATTTTTTTGATGAACAGGCGCCTCAAATTGCGAAGGAGTTGAAACCTTCAGCCCGTGGGGAGCTGGAAATTACAGACGTGATTCGTACTTATCTGGAAGCGGGTCAATTGGCTGTGGAACATATGGGGCGAGGGCAGGCCTGGCTTGATACCGGAACGGCGGATAGCCTGTTGGACGCCGCCAATTTTATTCAAACCATTGAGCGCAGGCAGGGCTTGAAGGTATCTTGCCCGGAGGAGATCGCATGGCGCAACAAATGGATTTCCAATGCGGAGTTGTCGGCTTTGGCCATGCCTTTGAGCAAGAGCGGTTATGGTGAATACCTTTTGGGTTTGATGGATGGCTGGGTCTGAAATGAATCTTCAAACAACTCCATTGCAAGGCCTGTTGGTGTTGACCCCGAATGTCCACAGGGACGCACGCGGTTACTTTCTGGAAAGTTTTAATTCGAAAACGTTCAAGCAATTGACTGGCTTGCAGCCAGAATTCGTGCAAACCAATGAATCACTTTCTACAAAAGGTGTACTTCGCGGATTGCACTGGCAAGAATCGCCCAAAGCACAGGGCAAGCTTGTGCGGTTGGTGACGGGGGCCGTATTTGATGTGGTTGTGGATTTGAGATCAAATTCGGAAACCTTCGGGCAGTGGTTTGGCTGTGAGCTGAATGCAGTGAATCAGAAGCAGTTGTGGATACCTGCGGGCTTTGCGCATGGTTTTTTAACCTTGTCTGATCAAGCCATTCTCAACTACCAGGTCACCGACTTTCACAGCCCCGAACACGAGCGTTGCCTGGCCTGGAATGACCCTGTTCTGAATATTGACTGGCCTTTGAAAAAATTGGGAATTTCAGCCCCGGTTGTGTCTGCCAAAGATGCGGATGGCATCGCATTTACGGAGCTATAGCAATGGCTCAGTGGTATGTGATTTACACCAAGCCACGGCAGGAGGCGGTGGCCCTTGAAAATTTGCAGCGGCAGAATTACACAGTGCTGTATCCACGCGCGCGCCTTCAGAAACGAAAAGCCGGGCAGGGCAGTGTTGCCGTGGTTGAGCCATTGTTTCCAAGGTACATGTTTGTGCGTCTGAAAACTGGTGTGGATGACTTTTCCAAATTGCGTTCAACCAAAGGTTGTGTTGATCTGGTGAAGTTTGGTGGAAAAGCGTCCACTGTGCCCGATGACTTGATTGACTTTATTCATGCACGGGCCGACGCCGACTATGTCATTGATTTACAGCGTGCAAATGAATTGCAGGTGGGTGGCAAAGTGAGGGTGGCTGAAGGACCACTGGAGGGATTCATGGGCACCATTGCTTTGGCAAAAAGTGACCACCGCGTGATTGTGTTGTTGAACATCATGGGGGCCGAACGCAACGTCGAACTGAGAAAAGACCAGTTGGACCAAGCGTGACCCCCACGGGGTTTAACCTTCGTCGGCTTGTCTGGCGTCCAGTTCGGAAAGTGATTTGGCCAGGCCTTCCACCTTCTTTTTAGTTTCACCCACCAGGTTGGAAATTTCATACGCTGCGGATGCACTTCGTTGTGCCAGGCCCCGCACTTCATCGGCCACCACAGCGAAGCCGCGGCCAGCTTCGCCAGCACGTGCGGCCTCAATGGCTGCGTTCAAGGCCAGCAAGTTGGTTTGCGATGCAATGCCATCAATGGTTCCCACAATGGATCCAATCTGATCACTGACTTTCAATACATCCCGCATGGCTTGATTGGTTTCTTCAATGGTGCGGCGGCGTGCGGTAATGTCGCCGCCATACATCACGATGCGCTTGATGCTGCCATCAAAGCCTGCAATGGGTGTCAAGGTGGCGGCCACGAACACTGCGCTGCCACTTGCTGTTTTGAAGGCAAGTTCTGTGCTGACCGCTTCGCCTTTGCGCAGCTTTGCCAGCTCGGTTGTGCTGACTGCCTTGTCCAGCTTGTTTTCTGGCAAAAGCAAATCGTTGTTCGATTTGGCTTCCAACAAGTTTCTGAGCAGGGTGTTCGCAATTTCAATATCACCGTTGGCATTCCATTCCAGCACAAGGTTGGAACGCTGAATGGCCTCTAGCCGAATGTCAAATTCAACGGATCGGGTTTTCGTTTCGGTGATGTTGGCCTGGATCGAGATGAATTGGCACAACACGCCTTTTGCATCAAACACCGGGTTGATGGCGAGTGAAATCCAGTAGGGTTTTCCGTGCCGGTCGTAATTCAGGATTTCGTCATAAAAGGCTTCGCGGCTGCGAAGTTTGTCCCGAATTTTTTGAACGGTTTCAGGCGAGGTTTCCTTGCCCTGCAAAATGTGACCTGGCTTTTTACCGCGAACTTCGTCAAGTTTGTAGCCTGTCAAAGCCACAAACCCAGGGTTGACGTACTCAATCAAACCCTCTGCGTTGGTAATCACCACCGAGTTGTCCGTTTCGTTGGCGACCAGTGACAGCAGGCGGAATTGCTCCCGTTGCGCCACTTCGGCAGTTACGTCTTTCACAAAAGCGGTGTACATGATGTCGTCGCCCACACGCAGTTTGGACAACGATAAACCACCCCACACCACGCGGCCGTCTTTGCGTTCAATGCGAACCTCGCGGCTGGTGCCTACAATTTTGTCCATGCCGGTGGTGCGGTTTGCATTCACCAGGTTGTCGTGGTTGGATTGAAGCTGAACCGGAACCAGCATCTTGACGTTCTTGCCCAGCACCTCGTCGCGACTGTAGCCCCAAAGCTGTTCTGCGGCCTTGTTGAAGAAGGTGACATTGTTGCGTGCGTCGATGGTGACGACCGCGTCAATGGTTTGTTCAAGTGTCTGGTTGATTTGCTCGCGCGCATTGCGCTCGGCTGAAATGTCGCGCACGAATGCGGTGTAGCAAATCTTGTTACCGGTTTTGACCCGAGAAAGGCTTAAAGACGCCCAGATTGTTTCGCCAGACTTGCGCTCAAGCTGAACCTCGCGAAACGTGCCCACGATTTTGTCTTGCCCGGTGCTTCGATTGTTGTTGACGTAGTCGTCGTGCCTGCCCTGAATGGCATGAGGGACCAGCATTTTGACGTTCTGGCCGATGACCTCATCAGCAGTGTAGCCCCACAGTTTTTCGGCGGCGGCATTGTAATAAGTCACCCGGTTTTTCTCGTCAATGCTGACAACCGCGTCAATGGTTTGGTCGAGAATCTGGTTCTGACTGGAATTTCCGAACAGCCGCATGGGGAATAGCTCCTGAATACATTCATTGAATGATTTCGATTCTGGAGTAAATTTGCGTATCGGAAACTCCGAGACAAGGGGGTAAATTCCCCCTAGTTCGGGTTACACCAAATGGATGGCTTACTTGGTACGGTTCCAGTCGTTGACACAACCCAGCTGCACGGCGTCACGTTCAACTGGCCCTGTCTGTGTCAGTGTTCGGCTTTCACCGGGCATGATGTACAGCTCGGTAATATTTTTTCCTGTGGATACTCTGCAGCGCTTGGGGTGTTTGTCATGCAGGTTTTGAATGAGCACCACTGTTTCTTCGCAAGACTGGGTAATGGTGGCTTTGGTGGTGCCATCGGAAAGGTCTTGAACCTGTTTGCCTTCAATATTGCACAATGTGGCAGGGGGTATGTTCTGTGACCCGTCCCCCTCTGTTTTACTGGGTGTTGGAACGATGGCCACGCAGGCTGTTGCAAGTACTGAAGCAATCGTGATCAAGGTGAGTCGACTAAATTTGCTTGCGATTTCAATCATGTTCTGTCCTTATTAAATGAGTATGAGTTCAAGCCTGCAATAATTGGATGTCGGGTATCCAGTTTTGGATACGCCATTGTAAATGGAACTGCGTTTTCTTTTTTCCAGATTTTATTCTAAGCAATTGACAGGGCAATTATGACTTTATTGGTTACCGGGTCAGCGGGTTTTATTGGTTCGTGCTTTGTACGGCAGCACTTTGAACACAGCGATGAACCCGTTGTCAGCCTGGATGCGCTGACCTACGCCGGCCATTTGAGTACGCTGGGCAACGTTCTGCAAAACCCGAATCACACATTCGTGCATGCCTCAATCGGCGACGTGGATCAGGTTCGAGCAATTCTGGAGACGCACACCCCCCGGGCAATTTTGAATTTCGCCGCAGAAAGCCATGTAGACCGTTCAATTCTTGGACCGAGTGCATTCATTGAAACCAATGTGGTCGGTACCTATCGCTTGCTGGAATGTGCTCGCGAATTCTGGAACAAGCTGCAAGGGACCGAGAAAGCTGGTTTTCGTTTTTTGCATGTCAGCACGGACGAAGTTTACGGCACGCTGGCGGCGGGGGATGCTCCTTTTTCAGAAACCAACCGGTACGAGCCCAACAGCCCCTATTCAGCCAGCAAAGCAGCAAGTGATCACCTGGTTCGAGCGTGGCACCACACCTACGGAATGCCTGTACTGACGACCAATTGCAGCAACAATTACGGCCCTTACCACTTTCCGGAAAAGCTGATTCCCTTGTGCATCATGAATGCGCTGGCGGGAAAGCCTTTGCCTGTTTATGGCGATGGCCAGCAAATTCGTGACTGGTTGTTCGTCGAGGATCACACCCGCGGAATCCGCAGCGTCCTTGAAAATGGCGCCATCGGTGAAACCTACAACATTGGTGGCTGGAATGAGAAAGCCAATCTTGACGTGGTAAACCTGATTTGCAAGTTGCTGGACGAGTTGCGCCCGCGCGCGGATGGTGTGTCGTACGCCACCCAGATTGCCTTTGTCACCGACCGCCCCGGGCACGACAGACGCTATGCAATTGACGCGCGAAAAATTGAGCGTGAATTAGGCTGGAAGCCAGCAGAAACATTCGAGACCGGTATTCGGAAAACCGTGCAGTGGTATTTGGCCAATCAGGCATGGGTGGCTGAGGTGACAGCAGGGCGTTGAATGTGGATCGACTCGGCTGATGTAGCCAATGCAGCAGGGTTGCCCAATTCCGCACTGAAAACCGCTGATCCCTTTTTGATCCCATCCACCACTCACAAAGCCTCGGCAAAAAAGATGGCCGAGGCTTTGTGGTGCCCAGTGGCACACGCAGTGGGCTGAGACAAAAAGAGGCGGTTTTCCTGAATGTGCGGTATGGACAAACCCATTGCTGCATTGGCTTGAGTCGGAGCCCGAGAGTTGCTACCAACCCGCCACTGTCACACTTGTTCAGCGCAGGGCTCAAGGCCCAATCGGTGGCGCTGTCCCAATCGCTTCGCCTTTAAGAAAACCTGCCCGTTTGAGTACACACGCCATGGTCGGCGACAAGCCGACACCGAGTCTTGGCCTTCTTTTTTGCCAAGCGAGGTGAGTCAGTGTGTATTCAATAAGGGAAATTCAGGTTTTCTGGCGATCGATTGGGATTCGCGCCGATTCGGCCGGCAGCACAGATACCGATCCAGCCAGTAGCACAGGCAGTGACTGCACAACCCTTGCGCTCATCGCGCTTCAGTTAAACTATTGCATCAGTGTTCAGGAGAACTTCGCTTTGGGAATTCGCGTACTCGTGCTTGGCGCACAAGGCCAGCTTGGCCACACGATTGGTCAACATGCCAAACCGGCTTTGATGGAAACCATGGATGCACTGGTCAGTTACGGCCGCGACAAAGCAGACCTTAGCAAGCCCGATACACTGGTGAACGCGCTGAAAGACGTTCGGCCCGATGTGGTCATCAATGCTGCCGCTTACACCAACGTTGAAAAAGCTGAAACTGAACCTGAGCTGGCCCATGCCATCAATGCCAAGGCAGTGGGCGTGTTGGCCGAGCAATGCAAAAAACAGGGTGTTGCCCTGGTGCATTACAGTACCGATTACGTGTTTGACGGCAAAGCCACCCAGCCTTATTCAGAAAGCGATCCGACCAACCCCTTGAGCGTTTACGGCAAGTCGAAACTTGAGGGCGAGAAGTATCTGAAGGAAGTGGGTGGTAACTGGGTGGTTTTCCGTACCAGCTGGGTGTATGGGCAGCGGGGCGGCAATTTTTGCAGAACCATGATCAAACTGGCCCAAGAGCGTGACACCTTGAAGGTGGTGGACGACCAAACCAGTGCCCCGACACCCGCCAATTGGTTGGCTGAGCTGGGTTTGAGTGTGGCTGGCGTGGTTGCGATGCACCGCTACAAAATTCAGGGCAAATTGGCACCTTCCTTTCTGCCCGATTTTCCATCAGAAATTCCAAGCGGCGAAATTTTTCACGCCAGTGCAGCCGGTGTGACCACTTGGTTCGACTACGCCTGTTTGGCCATTGAGCATGCCCACAAGCAAGGGCTTGTTCAGCGCATGCCCAACATTGAGCGGGCCAAGACTGCCGACATGAATTTTGCGGCGCAGCGGCCATCATATTCAGTTTTGAACAACAAAAAGCTGATCGATACTTTCCGCGTTAACCCCCCGGAATGGACCAAGGGTGTGCGCAATTTTGTGTTGAATTATTGAGTTCAGTGAATCCTTAACACCGTACTTTTCACTGAAGCCCAGGCCCCCAGCATCACCAGCACCACCCACACCAGGACCAGGCCCAGCGCGGTAATGCCGCTGGGTTGTTCAAAGCGGAAATCGCTGTCGAATTCACGAATGAATTGCCCCGCCGCGTCATCGGCCAAGCCCATGGCGCCGCTGACCACGGCATAAGCCAACCCAAAAGCGACTAGTGCCAGGCTGACAGCCCACCACAACGTGGGGCGGCCTACCTCGGTGTCGGTTGCGCCGAGTGACTTCAGCACATGCACCTCGGCCTGGTTGCGAATCAGCTGCAAGCGCACGGTGTTGAAGGTGACGACCAACACCATGCCAGCGATCAAGACCGCCAGTGCAATGGCGATGATCTGCGTGCCATTCAATACTGATTGAAGTCGCCGAACCCATTGAGCATCGTATTGCACATGCTCAACGCCGGTGAATTGTTTCCATTGGGCAATTTTTTGTTCGATGGCTTGTGTGTTGGTTGTTGCATCCACTTCCAGCACCACCACAACGGTGTAGGGCAGGGGGTTTTCAGGCAGTGCGCCAGCCAGGTCGGGTGTTTGGCTTTGTGCGCGCAGGCGTTCCATGGCCTGTTCCGGGGTGACGATATTCACGCTGTCCAGGTCGAAGTCGCGCTTTAATTGCGCGGCTGCACTTTTGACGGAATCCAGTGTGGCGTCGGGCTTGAAGTACAGGCTGATTTCGGGGTCACCGACCCAGCGGTCCATGCTGGGCACAATCGCGTTTAAGCCCTGAGCAATGGTCCAGGGCATGGCCAGCGCAATGGCCAGAACCAGTGCGTTGAACAAATGCCCAAACGGCTCGTCCAGCCAAAGCTTCAAACCCGCAGAAATGGAAAACCACTGCAAACGTAACCAACGCATGTGTTATCTCTTAAAAATGGATCAAGCCCCGTAGGCCTTGTTCAGAAAGTCTTTGGAAAAGGTTTGCACACCGGTTTCCCGTTCGCCGCCATGCGTCAGGTCGGCAGGCGCGGGCAGCACCGCACCTTCGCCCAGCTTCAGTCGATGGGTAATGCGGTTGAACCGATGCGCTTCGTGGGTGGCCACAATCACTGTGACGCCTGCCTGGTTGAATTCCTCCAGCAGGCCGACCACGCGTGCGGCTGATTCATCGTCCAGCTGTGCTGTTGGTTCATCGGCCAGCACCAGAGCAGGGCGGTTCACCACTGCGCGGGCAATCTGCAAACGCAGTTGTTGCCCGCCCGACAGTTCGCTGGGCAGCATGCGGTCGGTGTGGCTTAAGCCCACGCGGGCCAGGGCAGCTTTCACGCGGCTTTGAATGTCGCTCTCGCTCAGGCCCACCACGCGCAGTGGCAGTGCCACGTTGTCAAAGCAGGTGCTGTTCTGGAGCAGTTGAACGTCCATGCCGGTGTAGCCGACGCTGCGCCGGTAGTGGGCACGCTCGCGGCGGTTCAGCCGTGCAATCGAGCTTTTTCCCAGCAGAATATCTCCACTGCTGGGTTGCTCGAAGGTTGCCAACAGGCGAAGAATGGAGCTTTTGCCAGCACCGGAATGCCCTTCCAGCAGGGTGAACGAACCCCGAGGCAGCTGAAAGTTCACGCCCTTCAAGGCCGCGTGGGTGCCGTATTTCAAGCTGACGTTTTTGAACTGGATCATGGGTTCTGGTTTCCGTCCGTATCAATGCCCACCAAGGCGTTGGCAAACTCGCGGGGGCTGAACGGGCGCAGGTCTCCCAGCTTTTCGCCCACGCCGATGAACGCCACCGGCACACGTGTACTCATGCTCATCGCTGCCAGAATACCGCCCTTGGCTGTGCCGTCCAGTTTGGTAACCACCAGTGCAGTCAATGTCAGTGCATCATTGAAGGCCTTGATTTGCTGCAAGGCGTTTTGGCCGTTGGTGGCATCGACCACCAGCACTATTTCATGGGGTGCGTCCATTTTGGCTTTGCCCAGGACTTTCTTGATTTTTTTAAGTTCCTCCATCAAGTGAAGCTGGGTAGGCAAGCGGCCTGCGGTGTCACAAATCACGATGTGCTTGTTGCGCGACATGCCAGCCTGAACGGAATCGAAGGCTACTGCGCCCGGGTCGCTTCCTTCTGCAGAAATGACATCCACATTGCTGCGTTGGGCCCACACATCCAGTTGCTCGCGCGCTGCTGCTCGGAAGGTGTCGCCGGCTGCCAACAGAACGGAATAACCAATTTCTGCGTAGTGGTTGGCCAGTTTGCCAATGCTGGTGGTTTTGCCGGCACCATTCACACCGACTACCATCATGACCAGGGGGCGGGCCCGGTCAACACCCATGCTGGTTTCGAGTGGACGAAGCAGGTCAAACACCGCGTCGCGCAGCACAAGGCGCACGTCTTCGGGCCTGGTCAGGCTTTTCTGGTACACGGTGTCGCGCACTTTCTGCATCAGCAATTCAGTGGCTGGCAAGCCGCAATCGGCCAGCAGCAGGCGTTCTTCCATTTCTTCGAAAAAAGCCTCGTCCACCTTTTCGCCGGTGAACATGGAGGTGAGGCCCGAGCGGGTTTTGGTCAACCCCGACTTCAAGCGGCCAAGCCAGTCCTGTCTTTGACCAGGAATCTGCATCTAAAACTCCAAGGAAGGAAACTAAGCGGCGCGATCCACTGTCACACACGCACATGTTGAATGACTTATTCTACCATTGGCGTTAAAACCGACGTTTGATGTGAAAGGTGTCTGAATGATAAAAGCTGGTTTTAAACTGCGCCGCCACTGTGTGGCGTTTGTGGGTAGTGTGGCATTGTCGATGAGCATGCTGATGCCAACGGCCCAGGCCGCAGATGGGGATGTGACCGAATACAAGCTGAACAACGGCTTGCGCATTGTGGTCAAAGAGGATCACCGTTCGCCGACCGTGGCGCACATGGTGTGGTACAAGGCCGGGTCAATCGACGAATACAATGGCACCACGGGCGTGGCGCACGTGCTTGAACACATGATGTTCAAGGGCACCAAGAACTTGAAGGTGGGCGAGTTTTCCCAAACAGTCGCTGCCTTGGGCGGACGTGACAACGCTTTTACCAGCCGCGACTACACTGCTTATTTCCAGCAACTGCAGGCCAAGGATTTGGGCAAGGTCATGGCGCTTGAAGCTGACCGCATGGCCAACCTGGTGCTGAGCGAAAGCGAGTTCAAGAAAGAAATTCAGGTGGTGATGGAAGAACGCCGTTACCGCACTGACGACCAGGCCCAAGGCAAGCTGTACGAAGCCTTTATGGCTACAGCTTTTCAGGCCAACCCCACGCGATACCCTGTGATTGGCTGGATGAGCGACCTTCAGGCCATGACCTACAAAGACGCCCGCAAGTGGTACGACACTTGGTATGCCCCACAAAATGCCGTGCTGGTTGTGGTGGGCGATGTTCAGCCCGCGCAGGTCAAAACCATGGCCGAGAAAACTTATGGCAAGGTCAAGCCGAAACAGCTTGAAGAAAGAAAGCCGCAGGAAGAACCGAAGCAGGAAGGCATACGCCGCGTGCAGGTGAAAGCACCCGCCGAGAACCCTTACTTGATCATGGGCTTCAAGGTGCCCAAGTTGAATGACGTGCTGAAAGACCGCGATGCCTATTCTTTGGCTGTGCTGTCCGCCGTACTGGATGGTTATTCCGGTGCGCGTTTGAACCGTGAACTGGTTCAAAACCAGAAAGTTGCCTTGCAGGCCGGTGCCAGTTATGACATGACGGGTCGCGGTCCCTCACTTTTCTATCTGGATGGCGCACCGGCAGCAGGTCAAACTGTTGAGAATCTGGAACAAGCCTTGTTGGCGCAAGTGAAGAAAGTGGCCGACGAGGGTGTTAGTGAAGCCGAGCTGGCGCGGGTGAAAGCCCAGTTGATTGCCAGCCAGGTGTACAAGCGCGATTCCGTGTATGGGCAGGCTGTGGAAATTGGACAGAACGTGACCATTGGTTTTGAAGTGGGTGACATTGACCGCATGATCGAACAGATCAAAACTGTGACTCCTCAGGAAGTGCAGTACGCCGCGCAGAAGTTTTTTGATCCCGATCAGCTGACTGTGGGCGCCCTGTACCCATTGCCGATTGACCCGAACAAGAAGAATGCGCCGCCGAAGGGCCTCAGTCACTAGAACCAGTCATTGGATCTCGCCATTGAATGATATTCCCAAGGATGCTTCACCATGTTGAGTAGTAAAAACAAAGTATTCATTCGCGGCCTGTTTGCCGCTGGTGCCACCGCAGCCACCGTGTTTGCCACGCCGGCCAGTGCCGCTTTGCCGATTGAAAGCTGGACAGCAGCCAGCGGTGCAAAAGTCATGTTCATGCGGGCCGAAGCCCTGCCCATGTTGGATGTGCGCGTGGATTTTCCTGCTGGTAGCCGGGCTGACCCGGCAGGCAAGGAAGGCTTGGCTGGTGCCACGGGCGACATGATAGGCCGCGGCGCTGAAGGCCTTTCTGAAAACGACATTGCGGACGGTTTTGCTGACACCGGTGCCCAGTTTTCAGGTGGCGCCAGCAGCGATTCGGCCGGTGTGCAATTGCGCACCCTCACTTCCGAGCCCGAGTTTTCAAAAGCGCTTGCCTTGATGAAAACGGTACTGCAAAAGCCCGTGTTTAGCGCTGACATTCTGGCCCGCGAAAATGCGCGCTCGGTGGCTGCATTGAAAGAATCGCTGACCAAGCCAGCCACGCTGGCTGACCGCGCCTTTGCCAGCGCCCTGTACCCGAATCACCCTTATGGCACGCATGTGTCCGAGACCAGCTTGAACGCTATTTCACTGACTGATGTGCAGCAGTTTTACAAAACACGCTACCTGGGCAACAAGGCGGTTGTTTCCATGGTGGGCAACATTACCCGTGCGCAGGCTGAAACACTGGCCAATGAACTGACTGCCGGCTTGCCCAAAGGCGAACTGGAAGGCAACCCCTTGGGTGGGGCCGATTTTCCGGCCTTGCAGGCAGCCATGAAAGGGCAAACCATTCAAATTGATCACCCTGCTGCGCAAAGCCACATCGTGATGGGGTTGCCCGCCATGCGCCGCGGTGCACCCGATTACTTTGACTTGCTGGTGGCCAATCACATTCTGGGTGGTGGCGGTTTTGTTTCCCGCCTGATGGACGAAATCCGCGAAAAACGCGGCCTGGCCTACAGTGCGTATTCCTATTTCATGCCGGCCGGTGATGCAGGCCCCTTCCAGGCTGGTGTTCAAACCAAGAAGGAGTCCACTGCCGAAGCAGTCAGCATCATGCGAAAAACCGTGCTGGAATTCATTGAAAAAGGCCCTACGCAAGCCGAGTTGAATGCAGCCAAGCAAAATCTGATTGGTGGTTTTCCGCTGCGAATTGACAGCAACAGCAAGTTGATCGGCAACATCTCCATGATGGGCCTGCACGACATGCCACTGAACTACCTGGACACCTGGACAGCAGAAATCAACAAGGTGACCGTACAAAGCGCGCGTGAAGCTTTTGCCAAGCATGTGAACCCGGACAAGCTGGTCACGGTGGTGGTGGGCGGCAAGCTTGAGTAAATTGAGAATTGTGGGTGGTGCTTGGCGCAGGCACCAATTGCCCATTGCCGAGGTTGAGGGTTTAAGGCCAACGCCAGACCGTGTTCGGGAAACCGTGTTCAACTGGCTTGGGCAAGATTGCACTGGCATGGATGTGCTTGATTTGTATGCAGGCACTGGTGCCTTGGGGTTCGAAGCGGCATCGCGGGGTGCCGCCAGCGTGGTATTGGTTGAACAACATCGCAAGGTGCTTGCCCAACTGCAGGAAAACCGCGCTTACCTGTTGTCAAAATGGCCGTCCGACACAGGCCCTGTACCCCAGATCCAGATTGATGCTGCCGATGTTCTGGCTTGTGTGAAACGCTTGGCCGGTGCGGGCAAACGCTTTGACCTGGTGGCGCTGGACCCACCGTTTCGAAGTGAATTGATGCAATCCACCTTGGCCTTGTTGCCCGCGGTGTTGAAGCCAGGTGGGTTGGTTTATGCCGAGTGGCATGAAAACCTGTTCGACGACGAAGCAGCGCTGTGCAAAGCCTTGGGCATTGAGAAACTTGATGCATTGCGGCATTTAAAAGCAGGCCAAGTGCATGCGCATTTGTTCGCCCTGCCTGCTCTGTGATACAAAGCGGGATAGAGCAGTAATCACGCAAAACCTTTGATATGGAGCTCAGCGATGCGCATTGCTGTTTATCCCGGAACATTTGACCCGTTGACCCGTGGCCACGAAGACTTGGTTCGCCGTGGTGCGAAGATTTTTGACAAGCTTGTGGTGGGTGTGGCCGACAGCCCCAACAAGAAGCCATTTTTCACCATGGATGAGCGTGTGAAAATTGCCAGCGAGGTGCTGAGCCATTACCCCAACGTCGAGGTGAAGGGTTTTCGTGGCTTGTTGAAAGACTTTGTGCGCGATAACGGCGCGAATGTGATTATTCGCGGACTGCGTGCGGTAAGCGATTTCGAATACGAGTTTCAGATGGCGGGCATGAACCGCTATTTGCTGCCCGATGTGGAAACCATGTTTCTGACCCCGTCTGACCAGTACCAGTTCATTTCCGGCACCATCGTGCGGGAAATTGCTTCACTGGGTGGCGATGTCAGCAAGTTTGTGTTTCCTTCGGTTGAACACTGGTTGAACCAGAAGCTGGGCTTGACCCCGCCACAGGTTGTCAACAAATAAAAGCGGTTTATGGCTTTAATCATCACCGATGAATGCATCAATTGCGACGTGTGCGAGCCCGAGTGCCCCAACGGCGCAATCAGCATGGGTGAAGAGATCTACGAAATTGATCCGGGCAAATGCACCGAGTGCGTGGGCCATTTCGATGAGCCCCAGTGCGTGGTAGTTTGCCCTGTGGAATGCATCCCCAAAGACCCAGCGCACCCCGACACTCGGCAGCAACTGCTGGGCAAGTTTTTCAAGTTGCACCCGGATAAATCGCCTTATCTGCCTGATGCAGATGCTGCCGTTGCTGCAAAGGCGCCGCCTGCTGAAGGGTGTTGAACAGGACAGAGCAAAACGCTTAATGTGTCGGCGGGCAATTCATCCCACACCCTGAACCAGCCAGCTTGCCAGGCCCAGTAGGTGTCATTCAAAAACCTTGGTCTGCCATCGGCAATGCAATTCAATTCCCGTGTCTGCAGTTCTGCCGGTATGCCTTCGCTGCCTTCAATCGTTTCCGGGGATATGGTCAGGAAGCGGTTTGACGCGTCATAGGCCATGTTGAATGTCCAGGCTTGCGCGTCTTCATGGGTGTAGGTCCATTCCGCCTTGTTCATGATCCAGTTTTGTGAGGGCAAACCGCCTTCAAACTGTTGGACAGAAAATGCAGCCTGATGCGTTTCCGGCAGGTCATCGCGCCGAATGTAAGTGCGCAGGTTTTCCCCGGAGAGCTTCAAGAAGGGTGCGCCTTGTCCACCATTGGCTTGTTCAATACTGGCCACCAACTTGCCTTGCTCGGCAGTGCCCGTCCAGGGAAAGCCGTCCCATTTGCCATCCACGTCCAGTTTCAACTGGCTCAGTTGTACTTGACCATTCTGCAACCCTTCGGGTTTTGCACTCATCGCGATGTAGAGTTGGTTGTCTGTTTCAGGTGTTTTTATGGCAAGTCTCCAGCCAAGACTGAATTGCCCGCCCGCAGCCTCATTACCCAGTTCAAATTTCAATTGTTCAATTTTGCCGCTTAACGCCTGGTTGGCCTGCGTGTTCGACACAGCAAAATTGGCCTGTTCAATTTCCAGCTTGTGCAAATTCAGCTGAGGTGTAAAGAAACCTGGGTTGGCCACCTGCGTACTTTGCCATGCCCTTGCCGCCAAGGCCACAGGTAAAACAGGCATGCAATCAAGCGAAAAGCCGGGGCAGTCCACCTGCTTTTGAGATTGAACGGCGAGCCCTTTCAATACGATGGAGTTGATTTGCAAGCGGCCTTGCTGAATGGATGAGGGCATATTCATTCCCAGCCGCAGCAGGGCCAGTTGAACATTTTCGCCCCGTGCCGGGTCGTCGATTTCAATTTCAGTGATGATCAACTGCGGGTTGAGCGACAGGGCCAGCACCACGCGATTTACGTCAATGCGTTGATCCGGGTATTGGTTCTTCAGGCTTTGAAGGCGGGGTTCCCAGAGGAAGCGCGGGACGACCACGCCATGTGAGAACACGACCAGTGCAAAGCCCAAGACAAGCAGGGCAGCGATGATTTTCGAAGACTTGGACATGGCGGTGGGTGCTGCAAAATGAAACTGAGCTTACCCTAGCACACAAAAACGGGTACCAAAAAACAAGGCCCCGAAGGGCCTTTGTTTTTAGCGGGGGAGCTGTCGGGAGTAACTGGAAAAACCAGCCGCACTGGTTGAACCAAGCTTTTTATACGTTGAACAGGAAGTTCAACACGTCGCCGTCTTTCACGACGTATTCCTTGCCTTCAGCACGCATCTTGCCCGCTTCTTTCGCGCCGTTCTCGCCTTTGAACTGAATGTAGTCTTCAAAGGCGATGGTTTGGGCGCGAATGAAGCCACGCTCAAAGTCGGTGTGAATCACGCCTGCTGCCTTGGGACCTGTGTCACCAATCTTGATGGTCCAGGCGCGCACTTCCTTCACACCCGCGGTGAAGTAGGTTTGCAGGCCCAGCAGTTTGAAGCCGGCGCGAATAACGCGATTCAAACCAGGTTCTGTCATGCCCATGTCCGCCAGGAATTCCATTTTGTCCGCATCGTCCAGGTCCGCAATTTCTGCTTCAATGGCGGCACATACGGCCACCACAGGCGCATTTTGCTTGGCTGCGTATTCCTGAAGGCGTTCAACAAAAGGGTTGTTCTCAAAACCATCTTCGGCCACGTTGGCTACGTACATGGCGGGTTTGGCAGTAATCAGGCCAAAGCTTTTGATGGCAAACAGCTCTTCTTGATCCAGACCCAAGGCACGCACCGGTTTGGCTTCGTTCAACTGGGCTTCGCAGCGCTGCAGAATGGCCAGCACCTTGGCGGCTTCCTTGTCGTTGGCACGGGCTTGCTTGGCCAGGCGGTGGATGGCTTTTTCAACCGTGCCCATGTCGGCCAGGCACAGTTCGGTTTCAATGGTTTCAATGTCTGAAAGCGGGTCGACGCGGCCGTTGACGTGGATCACGTTGTCGTCTTCAAAGCAACGCACCACGTTCACAATGGCGTCGGTTTCCCGAATGTGCGCCAGGAACTGGTTACCCAGGCCTTCGCCCTTGGAGGCACCGGCCACCAGGCCCGCGATGTCCACGAACTCAACTGTGGCGGGCACAATCCGTTCGGGCTTGACGATGTCTGCAAGTTGTTGCAAACGCGCATCGGGCACTTCCACCATGCCCACGTTGGGTTCAATGGTACAGAAGGGATAGTTTTCTGCAGCAATGCCCGCTTTGGTCAGCGCGTTGAACAGGGTGGATTTACCGACGTTGGGAAGGCCAACGATGCCGCATTTGAGGGTCATGAGAATTCGCTAAGTGCTTAATTGGATGGGGTGAATTGTACCGCGCCTAGCGATTGACGTCGTTCAGCCACTGCTGAAAATCGTCGGCCATGCGATGGCTTTCCCGAATGGCGCTTTGCCACAGGGGAATGCGCACGCTGTGATCGAATTTGTAGCGCTTGAAGTCGCTGCGATCTGGGATCTTTTTGGCTGGCAGGCTGGCTACAAACTGCGGTGAAGGGCACACCAGGATCACATTGCTCATCCATTCCGGTTTGGCCTTGCGCAGCTTGAGAAATTTGTCGAGCCAGCCCGGTGTCACTGTGGGTGCAAAGTGGGGATAAAGCACCAAGCCGTCCAGCCGGTGGTAGGGCAGGGCAAGGTGGTAGTCGGTCAGGCCACCGTCCCAAAAAGGCCCTTCGTGATGCTTCACTTCGGTGGAGTTGTTTTCCAGGGCCTGGGTAATTTTATGAACCGGATTCAGCACGAAGGGAATGCTGCCAGAGGCTAACAAGGCGTCGTGAATGTTCAGTGAATCCAGGTTTTCAATGCGGGTGGGAATGCGGTCAAAAGGTTGCCTCAACCAATCTGTGTGGGCGCCAGGACTTTGAAAAACCCAGCGCTCGAAATAGCTGGAAAGCCTGTTGCGGTTCAAGCTGTTGGCCAGCACTGCCGATGCAAAACCCTGCATGCGGGCGTGCTGGTGCTGAGCATGCGAATGCGCTTGGGATTTTGCGTGATAAAGCGGGGTCAGGCCGCGATTGACCCACACCAGCAGCTCTTTGCCCACAGGTTTCGCCATGCATTGCGCTTCTTCGGCCACCACGGCCTGCACCATCGCGCCACACACGCGGCTTATTTCATGTCGGTCCACGCCTTTGCGGTAGTCCTGTGCTTCTACATACTGTTGGGCCAGGCGTTTGAAACTGGCTATCGGGTTGCTACTGGCCGCCGCTGCCATGCGCCAGGCACCAATTGAGGCGCCAATCAACTGCAAGGGCTTGATCCCTTTTGCTGCGCGTTGGCGCAAATGTTCCGCTCCCAACCAGTCGCTGAACAGGTATTGGTCCAGCCCCTGCAAGATCAAGCCTTTTGGCCCGCCTGCCGCTGCCGGGATCGCACAAATGTCTTCTGGCCTCAAGCCCTTGTTGGCAATGTGTGCCTTGGCACGTTCGCCCAGAATGACCTGAATGCTGCTGATGTGGCTGCTCATGTTCTTGCTCACGTGCACTCGGTGTGAATGTGGGTGGTGGCCTGCCCAATCTGACCCTTCAAAATCAGCTCGGTGTACTTCAGTAGCACGTCAATGGATCGATCAATCCACTGTTGCTGTTCGCTGCTGGGGCGGTGCAGAACAAAGTCGGCCACGCCCTGTTGCAAATTCAGGCTGCGCGGGTGGCCAATCCCAATGCGTGCCCGCCAGAATTCATTGCTGCCCATGTGTGCATGAATGTCTTTCAAACCATTGTGCCCTGCGTGCCCGCCGCCTTTTTTCATCTTGATCTGACCTGGCAGCAAATCAAGTTCATCGTGCGCCACCAGAATTTCTTGTGGTGCAATCTTGAAAAACTTGGCTAAGGTACCCACTGCCTGGCCTGATCGGTTCATGAAGGTGGTGGGAAACAGCAGCCACACGTCTTCACCGGCTACCTTGATGCGGGCCATGTCGCCGAAAAACCGTTTATCACTTTGCAAAAACACATTGTGTTTGCGCGCGAGCGCTTCCAGATACCACACGCCTGCGTTGTGACGGGTATCGGCATATTGCGGGCCGGGGTTACCCAAGCCGACGATCAGCTTGATTGGGTTGTTGGTGGGGTTGTTGCTGGACATGAAGAAAAACAGCCCTGTGATTCACAAGGCTGTATTTTGTCTGAAAATCAATCCATCAACCACCTATCGGGTAATACGTGCTTTGGATAAAATATTTTTTAATTTCCTGTGTGGGGGCTGTCATGTTGAATATTTCCTTGTTTGCTCGTCCCTTTTGCTTGTTGGCCCTGTGTTTTGGAATGGCAGGTTGTGCTGGTTTTAGGGCTGGAGTTGAAAGTGTGGCCTATCTTGATTCTGCGGATCATCTACAACCCAGGCAAGGTCACGGAATGCAAGCAAGACACAATTTGAGTTGGCAGGATGTTCGATTTTCAGTCGAATTGAATAACAAGTTGCAAACACGCGATCACACCGTGATGTTGTTTGTTGTGCCCACCACAATTGATCCATTCGATAAATTCATTGGTGCAAACGACAGTAAAAAGCTTGTGGCTTTTGTGGAAATGAAGTCTGTAAATCCTGAAGTGTCGTTTGATGCGACAGCAGTCAGATTTATTGTCAACGGCCAGACGCACCCTCCAATCAAGGTCTCGGAGTATGCCAGATGGAACGAAGATGGTCAGGTAAACAACCTGGATGGCAAGTGGGGGTACAGGGACTTGCAATCAACTCGAGTTCTTCAGGATTCCGAACACAACTATTCGTTCAAACTCGAGTTTGATCTGGATCGACCATCTCCAAGAGAAGAGAGTTATCAGCTGGACTTGAGTCGAGCTTTGAAATTTCCCAATGGTGAACAAGGACCACTGGTGAAATTCAAAGCCTTACCCTGGAAGCATGGTTACACTTGATCAGATCTGATTGGTTTTTACTCGTGCAGATTGGTCAACCCTTCTCCAAGCGCTCACCAGCGCCATCAAACTGGCTGTGGTGATGTTGTCGTGAAAGCCAACACCGAACTTGCTGCCCGGCATATTGGGTACGCTCACCTCGATAATGGCCATGGCCTTTGATTTGGCGCCTTGGCCCACGCTGCGTTCTTCAAAACCCACAATGTCCATCGGTATGCCAAGTGCTTGCACAGCAGCGTCCAGCGGCCCATTGCCGACACCTTCCAGCCTTGAAATTTCACCGTGTTGCTGCACGGTGATTTCAATGCCCTGGCCGCCTTCGGCATCAAACACTTTGTGGCTGATGTAGCGGGGCTGGCTTTCATCATTTTGCAAATAGGTTTGTTCAAACAAAGCCCACAAGGCGGGTGATGTCATTTCAGCGGCCGTGCTGTCACTGACTTTTTGCACCACACCTGAAAATTCGACCTGCATGCGGCGTGGCATGACCACACCATGTTCACGTTCAAGAATGTAGGCAATACCGCCCTTGCCCGATTGGCTGTTGACACGAATCACGCTGTCGTAAGTGCGACCCACGTCCACCGGGTCGATGGGCAAATAAGGCACTTCCCAAATGGCGTCGGGTTTTTGAATGTCAAAGCCCTTTTTGATTGCATCCTGGTGCGACCCCGAAAACGCGGTGTACACCAGATCGCCCACATAGGGGTGGCGCGGGTGAATGGGCAACTGCGTGCAACTTTCAACTACGCGAGCCACGGCATTGATGTCGGAAAAGTCAAGGTTCGGGTGCACACCCTGGGTGTACATGTTCAAGGCCAGGGTCACAATGTCCACGTTGCCACAGCGTTCGCCGTTGCCAAAAAGGCAGCCTTCCACGCGCTGCGCGCCCGCCATCATCGCCAATTCTGCTGTGGCCACGCCGGTGCCGCGGTCGTTGTGCGGGTGCACGGAAAGCACCACATGTTCGCGCCGCGCAAGCCGCCTGTCCATCCATTCAATTTGATCGGCAAAAACATTGGGTGTGCTCCATTCCACGGTGGTGGGCAGGTTGATGATGATCTTGCGGTTTGGCCCCGCTTCCCAGGCCTCAATGGCCGTGTTGCAGGCCTGCAAGGCCACATCCAGTTCGGTCATGTTGAAACACTCGGGGGAGTACTGTAAAACCCACTGGGTTTCAGGGTGTGCGTCAGTCAGTTCTTTGACCTTCTGCACGCGCTTTTTCACCATGTCGATGACCTCGGGTACAGTCATGCGGAACACC
Source organism: Limnobacter thiooxidans (assembly GCF_036323495.1). Lineage (NCBI taxonomy): Bacteria > Pseudomonadati > Pseudomonadota > Betaproteobacteria > Burkholderiales > Burkholderiaceae > Limnobacter > Limnobacter thiooxidans. Next base: position 352,338 of record NZ_AP028947.1, read on the forward strand.
GTATTTCTCCACACGGGTGCGGTGGAGTTGTAGATGTGGACGATGGCGCTTTTGGCGCCAATCACCGATTCCACTGTTCGCTCGATAAGATCATCACGAGCCTGAGTCATGACCATGGGGGTGACGTCATCCGGAATCTGATCGTTTTCAATCAAATGCCGCACCACATCAAAGTCGATCTGCGAGGCTGCCGGAAAACCCACTTCGATTTCCTTGAAGCCGATGCGCACCAATTCCTTGAAGAAGTCCAGCTTGGTGGCCACGCTCATGGGTTCAAATATCGCCTGGTTGCCGTCGCGCAAATCGGTGCTTAACCAGATTGGCGCATTCTCGATAGCCTTGTTGGGCCATGTTCTGTCGGGCAGGTCCACTTTGTAAGCGGGGCGGTATTTGGTGGCAGGGTTCTTCAACATGCTCATTTGCTTCCTGGGCCTCCTTGGGCCTTCATTACTACTGGGTAAAACGTGTGTCGATGAAGAACAGTGTATGCCTGTTAAGCTGACAGATGATTGCGTTTTTGCTTTGAAAAATAATTGATTTGGCAGATAATTGCCAATTACCTGGCTATCGAGGCAGAAAAATCCGTATGCATCAATTAGATCGATATGACAAGGCGATTCTGACCCTGTTGCAGGCCGATGGGCGAATGAGCAACCAGGACTTGGCCGATGCCATTGGCCTTTCCCCCTCACCCTGTTTGCGCCGAGTGAAAGTGCTTGAAGAGGCCGGTTTGATCACCGGTTACCGCGCCTTGGTGGATGCGAAAAAACTGGGTTTCAGTTTGATGGCCCTGATTTACATTTCAATGGACCAGCACACGCCCGAACGATTCGCCAGCTTTGAGGCGGCTGTGTCCGCCATTCCTGAGGTGCTGGAATGTTTGCTGATTACTGGCCAGCAGGCTGATTATCAGCTGAAGGTGATTGTGGCCGACATGGATGGTTACCAGGAGTTGCTGCTGAACCGAATTACCCGCATCAAGGGCGTAACTGGGGTGCATACCAGCTTCGTGTTGCGACGGGTGGTCGACAAAACCCAGGTACCTGTTTGAACTTAGCCCTGTTTTTGAAGCAGATTTTGAATCAACACACCGCCACCACCAATCAGCACCCCAAAATATACAATTGAAGCCAGGTTGGCCAAGTGCCCCAGCAGCACGGCTGCGCCATCGCGTTGAATCAAGCCCACGGCCAGAAACAGCAGGGCGATCCCTGGCACGGTGTTGCTGAACGGGATGAATCCGAAAGGTGCCATTAACAGCAGTGCACCTAAAATCAATGCGGCATCGTTGATGCGGTTCACGACTGGCCCACAGGCCATGGAGGACATGCGGTGCGGTTTGCTGATCTTTTCCAGGCGGGGAATCCACGCCAAACCTTTTTGAAGTGCGGCGCGCAGTTTGTCTGCGGGCAAGGCACGTTCCTTGAATCGCTTGGGCAGCCACAGGGTACGCCCAAACATTCTGCTGATACCGATCAGCAAAATGGCCGCGCCGAAAATGGTGCTGACTCCAGGAATGGACACTGGCACCATGAACACCAAAGTCAGAAAAGCCACCAGCAGCAACATGCCTTCCCTGCCCACCAGATCCAGAATTTCCCCAAGGCTCACCGTGTCGACAGGCAGTTGATCAATCACCACCTTGATTTGCTCTCCGAGGGTACGTTCGCTGGTTTGGGTGTCTTGTTTGAGATCAGGCATTGGCGTTGCTCGTTTTAATGATTTGTCATTGTGCCCATAAAAAAAGCCGCTGAACCAAAGTACAGCGGCTTTCCTGAACACAGCTTGGACCAGACGAATTTACTCGTCGCCGCCCTTTGCAGCACCAGCCTTGATCTTCACTGTAACCAGTGAACCATCTTGCTGACCGTGGTTGGGGATGCTAACGCCTTCTGGCAATTGCAGGTCCGTCACGTGAATTGAGCGCTTGGTTACGTCCAGTACGCTGCAATCAACTGCGATGAATTCTGGCAGGTCTTTTGGCAGACATTCAATTTCAATCTGGTTGGCCACGAAGGTCACCAGACCGGCGTACAGCTTGACAGCTGGACTTTCCAGATGACCAGAATAGTGCAATGGCACATTCATGTGGATCTTCTGGTTGGCGTCGATGCGCTGAAAGTCGATGTGCAGCAACTGGGGCTTGTAAGGGTGTGACTGGAAGTCACGCAACAAAACCTGTTGTGCCTTGCCGTCGATTTCCAGTTCCAGAATGCTGGAGTGGAATTTTTCTTTCTGAATGGCGTGCCACAGGGGGTTGTGTTCAATTGACACAGCCTGAGCTTCCTGATTTGCGCCATAAACGATGCCAGGTACCTGGCCAGCACGACGCAGGCGGCGGCTCGCTCCGGAACCCTGCTCTGTGCGGAATGTTGCAACTACTTTCATGAGTTTCTCCAAATTTGACTTCACCGCGACCAGTGAAACCAAGTTATGCGGCACTTAAGGGCGACCGCAAAAAAGCCCGAATTCAATGCTTGAGCCAAACTTAATCGATGAACAGCGAGCTGACTGAATCGGAGCGGACAATGCGGCGAATGGTTTCGGCCAGCAGTTCGTCTACGCTCAACACACGAATGGTCTTGCTGTTATTTGCTTCCTCGGACAACGGAATGGTGTCGGTCACTACCAACTCATCCAGGTCTGATTCTTCAACACGCTGAATGGCACCACCTGACAGAACGGGGTGGGTACAGTACGCCACCACTTTTTTCGCGCCATTGGCCTTCAGGGCGGCAGCTGCTTTGCACAGTGTATTGGCGGTATCGACCATGTCGTCCATGATGACGCAGGTGCGGTCTTTCACGTCGCCAATAATGTTCATCACCTCGGCGACATTGGCGCGTGGTCGACGCTTGTCGATAATGGCCAGGTCACAGTTCAGGCGTTTGGCCAGTGCACGGGCACGAACCACGCCGCCCACATCAGGTGACACCACCATCAGGTTGTCCAGATTCTGTTTCCAGACGTCGCCCAGCAGCACAGGTGATGCATAGATGTTGTCAACCGGGATGTCGAAGAAACCTTGGATTTGGTCGGCGTGCAAGTCCATGGTCAGCACTCGGTCAACACCCACCACCTGCAACATGTTGGCTACAACTTTCGCCGTAATGGCCACGCGGGAGGAGCGCACGCGGCGGTCCTGACGGGCATAACCAAAGTAGGGAATTGCTGCAGTAATGCGGCCAGCTGATGCGCGCTTGAGCGCGTCGATCATGACCATCATTTCCATCAGGTTGTCGTTGGTGGGAGCACAGGTGGACTGCAGCACGAACACGTCTTTGCCGCGAACGTTTTCATTGATCTCGACCATCACTTCACCGTCAGAGAAACGGCCCACCGTTGCTTTGCCCAATGGAATGTTCAGTTGCTTGGCCACTGACTCTGCCAAAGCAGGGTTCGCATTGCCGGTGAAGATCATTAGACTGCTGTCGGTTGCCATTGTTTACCCCAGGGCTTGACGTGTGCGTTGGCGAAATAAAAAAAGGGCCAACCTGTGGCTGGCCCTTTGGTATTGGCAGAGGAGGAAGGATTCGAACCTTCGAATGCCGGAATCAAAATCCGGTGCCTTAACCAACTTGGCGACTCCCCTAAAACTTTTTTCGATTCAGTGTGGTTTGATCTTGCATTCAAACCACTGGCCTGCCTGTAATTCAGGTGCATCAGCAACTGCCGCTACTGCTTTGCTGGATTCGTTTGGGCTGGCAAACACAGCAAACATGGCAGAACCGGAACCTGACATTCGAATCAACAGCGGGTTGAACCTTTCAACGCAGGCTGAAAAAACATCAAGTTGATATTTCCAGTCTGGGTGGTTGGCTGACACAACAGTTTGCAAAGCATTCCGTGTGTTGTCTTTCAAAAAGACCATCAACTCACTATTCATTCGGCGGGCCGAATCGAAGACCGCTATTTTGACGTCACTTGAGTTGCGTGTCAATTGCGGATCGCTAAAAATTTTGGGTGTCGGGCAAGAAAGTGGTGGTTTGTACACAATCAAGTGGCCTGAAATGCCGGGAAATGGCGTAATTGTTTCGCCGATGCCTTCAACAAATGCGCTTTTGTCCTGTAAAAAAAACGGTACGTCAGCGCCCAGTAACAAGGCAATATCCGCAAGCCTGGTAGAACTTACCGGGTTGCCATGGTATTCCTGAAGTAATCGCAGAACGGTTGCGGCATTGCTGCTGCCTCCGCCCAGGCCTGCCTGCTCCGGTATTGTTTTGTTGACCTGAATCAGGTTGTCAAAAAACCTTGGTAGCCTGGCTTCCTGATAAAAGGCCTGGCAGGCTCGAACGGTCAAGTCTTGCTGCTCAGGAATGTGAGTCAGGTCACCCTGTCGCCGAATGTTGTTTTCAGACCCCTCACTCTCGGTAATTTCAATCTTAACCAAGTCACCCAATGTGATCGGGCAGAAAATACTTTGAAGCAGGTGATAGCCGTCGTCGCGTCGACCGGTAACGTGCAGGAACAGATTGATTTTTGCGGGTGAAAACGCAGAAAGGCAGGTGGTGATCACAATACTACTTGCCCAGGCTGCCTTGGGGAATCAGGTCGATCCGGCCAGACGTGTTGTTTTCAACGAATACCACCCGGTAGCGCCCGTTCTGATTTTCCCAAGCCCAGTTATTGGGCAGGGCTGGCAATACATCCGGGTTGGGGTTTTCCATCCACTGAACCAAGGCTTCAGCAGGCAATTCAACGGGGAACATCAGGTCGAACAGGCTCTGCCAGTCTTGGGCCAGATACACCCGGCCATCGGCCGCGCGAACTTCGTAAAAATTACCCAGGCGTTTGGCACTGCCCAGGGATGGGCCCAGGGTGGAGCTGACTTCAAGGTAAGCGATTTCAGGTGCCTGACTGGGCCCGGTGCGGCCGGAGCGCCATTCATAGGTACCCGAAATGGATTCTGCCTCCACCTTGCCATCGGCTTGCGCCACTTTCCAGATAAGTCCAAACCGGCCATGGTGGCAACTCGATTGCACCGATTTGCAATCCACTTCCGTGATCGTGCCTTTGCCGGGTGTGCTGCATGCACCCAAAACAAGGCTGAGCAATACTGCAAAGGGCAGGCGGAAGTGCACCAACATCAATTTAAATTCCTTCAAGCTGCTGAATCAGTTTTTTCAAAGACGTGCTGTCAGGGTAACGAACGGCCAAGGTCGTGCCGAGTTGACGTGCTTCATCTTTTTTGCCCGACTTGATGAGTACTTCCAGAAAATGCAGGCCGATTTCTTCATCCTGGCGCAGCGTGTAAGCCTTGCGCAGCGTGCTTTCCGCGCTGCCCATGTTGCCCAGCCTGTAATGCACCCATCCCAGCGAATCAAGTATGAAGGGGTCATTTGGGGCCAGTTCAACTGCCTTCTGGATCAGCTCCAGTGCCTCGGCAAGGCGCACGTTGTTCTCTGCCCAGGTGTAACCCAAGGCGTTGTAGCCATGTGGGTTGTCTGGGCGCACGGCGATAAGGCGGCGAAGGTACTGTTCCACACCGGGAAGGTCATCTTGCCGTTCAGCCACCATGGCCCGCTCATACAGCAAGTCGGGCTGATCGGGGTAGGTTTGCAGGGCATTGTCCAATTCACTGGCTGCCTCGGCGGGGGCTTTTTCGGCCTCTGCCCGCTGTGATTTTGCCAGTGTCAGTCGAACTGATTCGTCCTCATTCTTGGGTTTGAACTGGTTCAGCACGCGCTTGGCCGCTGCGGCATCGCCTTGCTTGTCAAACACCACAGACTTCTTCAGTTGGATATCCAGTTCATCTGCTGCGTTCGGCGTGTTGTCCAGCCATTTCAAGGCGGCAGCGAAGTCTTTGCGTTCAAGCGCCATGTCAGAAAGCGTGGCATGGATGAGCACTTCATTTTGCCGGTCTGCCGGGGGAGTTTTATCCAGGTAAGTGCGGAAATGCTTCTGCGCACCCTCGTAATCTTTCAATTGGGTTAGCACAAAACCCTGGCTGGAATACAGTGGCAGGTTGTCGGGTTGAAGGGCAATCATTTCGGCAAAGCGGCTACGGGCTTGCGGCCATTGCTGCAATTGGGTGTGGTTGCGGGCCAGGTACAACCGGGCGCTGAACCAGTTCGGATTCTCCTGCGCCTTCTTGTCGATCAAGGCCATGGCGGCTTCGGGATTGTTGTCCCTTTTTTCCATGAACTGGGCCATCAGTACATAGAATCGTTCTTGCGGCAATTTCTGAACCACATTCTCCATGTGACCCACGGCTTGCGCGTGCAGTTCAGAGGCGTGGGCAATTTGTGCCAGGAGTGTTTGGGCTTCAGCATCGGTGGGGTCGTTGCCAAACAGTTCCAATGCCGTGCGGTAGGCTTTTGGTTTGTCTGGAATACGCATGAGCAGGTCAAGTGCTACTTTCTCAACCGACGTACCCGCCAGGCCCGGATTGCTTTCCTGAGCTTTTTTTACTTCGTCCAGATAGGCCTTTAGCGCCGGAAGCGCTTCGTCAATCTGGTTGGTACCCAGTTGCAGTAGCAGCAATGATTGAGTGGCCTGTTTGTCTTGTGGTGAAAGTTCAGCCCATACCTTGGCAGCAGTCAGCGCCAATTCCAGCTGGCCTTCAGCCAGGCTGATTTCAACCGCCCGTTTGGCCAGTTCCGGATTGCGTTGTTGTTTGGCTGCTTCCGTGTAGGCCAGCGTGGCAGAATAGATGTCCCCTCGCTGGCTGGCGATTTCAGCGGTCAACAGGGCAAACAAAGGATCTTGCTGCACCATTTTTGCAACTCGGGCCTCATAGGTTTGTTGGTCAACCGAGACCTTGGACTGATCGGCGGGCAATTCTGCTGGCACAGTGGCGCACCCCGCAACAACACCGCTGAGGAGTAATATCGCCAAGCCTGAGGTAGCCGATTTAAAACAAGTCATACTGTTGAACCCGAAGAAATGCTGGTGAATCCAAATTCATTTTTATCACATTAACAGATGCGCGTGCGCGCTTTAGTCTATGCCTGAATTACCCGAGGTAGAAATCACCAAAAGAGGCGTTGCCCAGCACTTTTCCGGGCAGCGGTTGTTGTTGTGCACGGTGCGTCAGCCGCGTTTGCGTTGGCCTGTCTCCTGTGAGGTGCAGCAGTGTGTACAACAGGTTTTGATGGGCGTGGAGCGGCGGTCCAAGTACATGCTGATGGATTTCGGTGAGCATGTGCTTGTGGTGCATTTGGGCATGTCGGGTTCCATGAAAATTGTGGATGCACAAACGCCTTGGGACAAGCACGACCACATTGAATGGAAGTTTGGCGAGAAGGTGTTGAGATACAACGACCCCCGGCGGTTTGGCAGTGTGGAGTACGTGAAAAAAGAGGCGGGTTGGGAGCAGGGTTTTGTCAGGTTTTCAAAACTGGGCCCGGAGCCATTTAGCGATTCTTTTACCCCTGAATCCTTTTTTGCTGCAACACGTGGCAAGAAAGTGTCCATCAAGGCGCTGCTGCTCAGTGGCTTTGCTGTGGTGGGTGTGGGCAACATTTATGCCTGTGAAGCCCTGTTTCGCAGCGCCATACGACCGGGCAAAGCAGCAGGTCGACTAAGCCGAAACAACGCGGTGGAATTACACGGTGCCATCGTGGCTGTACTGGGCGAGGCCATTGAACGAGGCGGTTCCACCCTGCGTAACTTTCAGGCCATTGATGGTGAATTGGGGCACTTCCAGCTGCACTGCGATGTCTATGGCCGCGAAGGGCAACCGTGCAAACGATGTGGTGCGTTGGTGAAGCGACGGGTCATGAATCAGCGCAGCACATTCTATTGTGCGAATTGTCAGCGATGAAGTCTCTATCAAGCCCGGCATTGAGATTGAGTCCAGCATCGCACCCGATGAAGGGTGAGCAGTTTGCAGCAGTGTTGGTGAACTGGCAAACCCGGCATGGCCGCCAAACCCTTCCCTGGCAACACACCGGTGATGCCTACAAGGTTTGGCTGAGCGAGATCATGCTGCAGCAAACACAGGTGACGACTGTACTGACCTACTACGAAAAATTGCTGAATGCTTGCCCCAAGGTGAGTGATTTGGCCGCCGCTTCGCAGCAGGACGTGATGCAGTTGTGGGCAGGGCTGGGTTATTACACGCGTGCGCGCAACTTGCATGCGTGTGCCCAGCAAGTGGTTGAGCGTTTTGGTGGCGTTTTTCCGCGTGATGTGGCTGATCTGGAAAGTCTGCCCGGTATTGGTCGATCCACGGCGGGTGCCATTGCGTCGCTGGCGTATGGCGTGCAGGCCCCAATTCTGGATGGCAATGTCAAACGGGTGTTCTGCCGCTATTACGGGGTGGAGGGGTATCCCGAGCAAAGTGCAGTTAAAAAGCAGTTGTGGTTGATTGCAGAAACCAATGTGCCCCGAGCCAACCCTGGCCAATACAACCAGGCTTTGATGGACTTGGGTGCCACGCGTTGTACACCGCGCAACCCCGATTGTCGGCAGTGCCCCTTGAACGAAAGCTGTGTGGCATTGAGCAAAGGGCAGGTTAACCAGTTGCCGACGCCGAAACCGAAAAAAGAACGGCCAGAGTTGTATTTCATCAGCCTGCTTGTTCAGGATGAAACGAGGGCTTTGCTGCTGGACATTCAACCTGACAAAGGCGTGTGGCAAGGGTTGTGGACTCCACCCTGCGTGCCGTGTGACGAGGAACATCAACCCGCCGCCTTGTTGCCCGAGTTTGATCAGATCTTGAGCCGTTGGGGCTTAAGCGATGCCCGGGAGGAGATTGAGGAACAGTTGCAACGTCTGCAAGGTCAGTCTTGGCTGGTGCATGAGTTAACCCATAGGAAAATGCATTTCAAGGTGCTGGCTTTGAAACGATCTGGTTTCCATGCGGCGTTTCATCAACTTTCTGAAAAACCAGTTCCCAGAATTGTGCACAAGTTGCTGGAACAGGCTGGGCGTTTGAATGAATCACCCCAAAGTTCGATGGCGCAACAGGATACTCTCGATTTCTGAAAGGGGTTTTGTTGTAAATCGTTTGGCCAAAGTTTCAGCCACGTAAACAGACCGATGCTGGCCGCCCGTGCAACCAATCGCCACGGTGACATAACTGCGCTGCTCGTTCAGGTAGGAGGGCAGCCATTTTCTCAGGTAGCTTTCAATGTCGTCGATCAGGGCATCGCTGCGCTCGTCAGCCTGAATGTACAGTTGCACTTCAATGTCTTTGCCACTCAAAGGGCGAAGATTCTTGTCGTAGTAGGGGTTGGACAGGCAGCGCACATCGAACACCAGGTCTGCATCGCTGGGTAGTCCCTTTTTGAATCCAAACGTCTCAAAGACCAGTGTCAGTTTGGCTGAATCGCCTTCAACTGTTTCCAGTACCCAGCGCCTTAACACATTGGGCAGCAAGGCAGAGGTGTCGATACAGCTGGATATGGCGCGCAAGGGCTCCAAGGCTTCACGTTCTGCATCCACGCATTCCTGTACCGTGGCTTGTTCGCCCAAGCGTGCACTCATGGGGTGGCGGCGCCGGCTTTCAGAATAACGGGTAATCAAGGTGTCGTTGTCTGCGTCCAGAAACAGGATGCGCACATCGGTACCCCGGGCTTTCAGGGTTTGAATGATTTGCGGCAGGTCGATGATGTCGCGCCCCGTGCGCGCATCGGCTGCAATGGCCAACTGCGTAATCCCTTCGGTAGACAGGCGTTCAACCACCTGAGGAATGAATGAGGGGGGCAGGTTGTCGACACAATAGAAATGCGCATCTTCAAGGGCGCGAATGGCAACCGACTTTCCAGAGCCTGACAGCCCGGTGACCAGCACCACTTTCATGTCAGTCATGTCCCAGATCCAGGTCGGTGTCCGAGCCAACTGGCAGGTATTCGATACCGCCCAATTCACTGAGCATCGCTTTTTGCTGGCGAATCATGAACTCGTCCAGGGTGTTGATACCCCGCATTTGCAGAATGCTGTTTCGCACTGCCGCCTCCAGCAATACGGCCAGGTTACGGCCAGCCGCCACGGGCAAGATCGCTTTGCGAATGGGCAGACCCAGCACTTCCTGATATTGCTGCTCGGTGACCAGACGTTCCTGGTGCAATTCCAGCGAGGCTTTGCGCACCAGGTGCACAATCAGTTTCAGGCGCATTTTTCTGCGAACGGCTGTTTCACCAAAAATTGCCTTGATGTCCAGCAGACCAACGCCCCGAACTTCCATCAGGTTGCGAATCAGTTCCGGGCAGCGCCCTTCAATGTAGTTGGGGGCCACGCGTGAAAATTCCACCACGTCGTCAGCCACCAGGCCGTGGCCGCGTGAAATCAGTTCCAGGCCCAATTCGCTTTTGCCCAGTCCCGATTCACCACAAATGAGTACGCCCATGCCCAGCACGTCCATGAACACGCCGTGCATCATGGTGGAGGGTGCGAGCCATTTGTTGATATAAACGCGCAAGAAGTCGATGATTTCAGCGGCCGACAAGGGGGTGGCCAGCAGCGGGATGTTGGCCTTGTCGCAGGCTTCCTTGAGCAGGCTGTGCGGCTGGAAAGACTCAGCCACGATAATGGCGGGCGGTTCGCCCTCAACCAGTTTGTCGATCTGGTTTTGTTTGCGGGCATCGCTGATGCGTGCGAAGTATTCAATTTCCTGACGACCAAATACCTGGATGCGACCCGGGTGAATGGTGTTGAGGTGACCCACCAAGTCAGAGGAAGCAAAGCACTGAAGGTCGAGGTGGCGCTCACCACCGTTCAAGCCGGCAAGCCAGTCAAGTTTGAGTTTGTTGCGGTTGGCTTCGATCAGTTCTTTCAGTTGCTTCACAGGCTTAGCTCGCGGGTTGGTAGGGCTCCCAGTTGGCGATCAGCTGGTGTGTGGCACCCGGATCAGACTCGGTCATGAGCTTTTCCCGGAAGTCTTTGTCAGACAGCATTTGAGCCAATTCAGACAGTATATCCAGATGATGCTGGTTTGCGCTTTCAGGCACCAGCAAAAACATGAGTAGTTTGACAGGCTGGCCATCAGGTGCATCGAAAGGGATGGGGTCTTGAACGCGAACAAGGGATGCGATAGGTTCGCGCAGACCCTTGATGCGGCCGTGCGGCACAGCCACTTGCTGGCCAAGGCCAGTGGAACCCAGACGTTCTCGCGCGAAGAGGCTGTCGAACACCTTGGACCTTGCGATACCCTGGTTGTTCTCAAAGACCAGTCCGGCTTGCTCGAAGACGCGCTTTTTGCTGGTGACCTGTGTGTCCAACAAAATGTTGGATGGTGGCAGTAGATTTGCGATCAAGTTCATCGCTGTTGATTCCTGATACCCGCTTCTAATGGTGGGGCCGATTATACGCCATAAAAACGGAAAAGGCGGATTGTTGTCCGCCTTTTGAATTTCCCTGAAATTACAGTGGTTTATTCAGCTTCTTCAACCACTTGGTGTTTCATGGGGGTGTGATTGTGATTGGTCACTTTGTCTTTGTGGCGAAGGACCTGGCGATCCAGTTTGTCGGCCAGCGCGTCAATTGCCGCATAGAGGTTTTCATGGCTTGCTTCTGCATGGATGTCTTTGCCGCGTACATGCAGCGTGACATCGGCCTTCTGAACCAGCTTGACCACTGAAATGGTCACCGATGCGTCAATCACATGGTCAAAATGCCTTTTCACCCGATCCAGTTTTTCAATTACGTAATTTCGAATTGCTGGGGTAACTTCCAGATGATGACCATTGATGTTCAAGTTCATAAAGGTATCTCCTTTCGTTGCTGCGGGGGAAGCTTTAGTTTTTAAAGCGACTTTCGCATGTTCACCGGGGGTATTTTCAGTGATTCCCGGTATTTAGCGACCGTGCGTCTTGCGACCACGATGCCCTGTTGACCGAGTAGTTCGGCGATTTGGCTGTCAGATATCGGCTGCTTGGCGTCCTCCGCAGAAATCAGTTGCTTGATGAGCGCACGGATGGCCGTGCTGGAAGCCTGCCCACCCGAGTCGGTGGAAACATGACTCCCGAAGAAATACTTTAGCTCAACCAACCCATAGGGCGTCAACATATATTTTTGCGTGGTAACCCTTGACACAGTCGATTCATGAAGACCGAGAAGGTCTGCAATTTCTCGCAAAACCAAGGGCTGCATGGCAATTTCACCATGGTTGAAGTAGCCAATCTGCCTTTCAACGATGGCCTGGCTGACTCGTAAAATAGTGTCAAATCGCTGCTGAACGTTTTTTAATAGCCAGCGGGCCTCTTGAAGTTGGGCGCTGAGTTGCGCACTTTGCCCTCGATGAGAGCGCAAAATAGAGGCATACATTTCATTGATTCGGATTTTTGGCATGACATCCGGGTTCAATTGCACATGCCATTGGCCGCTAAGTTTCTTGACAATTACGTCGGGAACTACATGGTCGTCGTCAATTCGGCGAAAGCGCGCGCCAGGAAATGGTTCAAGTGAACGAATGATCTGGTGGCAAACCTTCAGCACGTCTTCGTCCACGTTGAGTGCTTTTTTCAACTTGGTGAAGTCGCGTTGGGCGAGCAGTCCAAGGTGGTCGCGGATAATGGCCTGGCAGTTGCCGAGTAGTGAGGGCTGGCAGGTGATGTCGGACCTTTGGGCCAGTTGCAACAGCAGGCATTCGGAAGCATTGCGTGCGCCCACACCAGGTGGGTCAAAGCTTTGCAGCAGGCTCAGGGCCGCGCTGAGTTCTTCAAACTCCAGGTCGGGTTCGTCTTGCAGGGTTTCCCAAAGGTCTTCCAATTCAACGGTGAGGTAGCCGTCGTCACTCAGGTAGTCGATCAGCCACAGCACGAGGTTTTTGTCCCGTTCACTGGCTTGCGTCAGGCGCAACTGGTCGATCAGATGTTGGTGCAGGCTGCTGTCAGGCGCAGCAAGCTGCAGGCCTGGCTTTTCCTCATCGCCGTCGGCGTTGGCGCCGCTGTTGTCGCGCCAATCGCCTTCCCAATTGTCCTCAATCGAGTCAATGGTTTCACGCTGAACAATTTCTTCGCCCTGGTTGTCCTGTTCAGCCTGTTGGTCGCTGACGGGTTCAGGCGCTTTACGGGGGTCGGGTTCAGCCTCAAAGCTGTCGCCTTTGGGTTCGTGCAGTTCACCATTGCTGCTGTCCAGGCTCAGTGTGCGTTCGCCTTCCATCGCTTCTTCATCTGCCAGTTCTAGCAGCGGGTTTTCGGCAAGGGCCTGCTGGATTTCCTGCTGCAATTCAAGCGTGGACAGTTGTAACAGGCGAATGGACTGCTGTAGCTGAGGGGTTAGCGTGAGGTTTTGGGAAACTTTAAGCTGAAGTGATTGTTTCATGTTGATTCAGCTTTACATCCGGAAGTGTTCGCCAAGATATACACGGCGTACATCGTCATTTTTTACAATCTGCTCCGGGCTGCCCGAGGCCAATACCCGGCCCGCGCTGATGATGTAAGCGCGGTCGCAAATGCCCAGCGTTTCACGCACGTTGTGGTCAGTGATCAGCACACCGATACCCTTAGACTTCAAAAACGCGACGATGCGCTGAATCTCAAGCACTGCGATTGGGTCCACACCCGCGAACGGCTCATCCAGCAGAATGAAGCGGGGCTGGCTGCCCAAGGCCCGCGCAATTTCCAGGCGGCGGCGTTCGCCTCCAGAAAGAGATGCAGCGACTGAAGTTCGGATGTGCGTGATCTGCAAGTCATTCAACAGGTCTTCAACCGCCTGATCGATCGTTTTGTCCGTGGGCGGGTTGATTTCGAGCACGGCCCGAATATTTTCCTCGACCGTCAACTTCCTGAATACCGAGGCTTCCTGGGGCAGGTAGGACAGCCCGGCACGCGACCGCTCATGGATGGGTTTGAGGGTGATGTCCTGGCCTTCCAGGCAGATGTTTCCTTCGTCGGCGCTGACCAGCCCCACAATCATGTAAAAACAGGTGGTTTTACCTGCGCCGTTGGGGCCAAGTAGACCCACCACCTCTCCCGTGTCCACGTGCAGGGATACGTCTTCGATTACGCGTTTGCTTCGGTAAGCTTTGCGAAGGCTGTGCGCTTGAAGCCGACCTTGCCCGGTCAGAGTTTGAGCTGGCGTCGTGTTGGTGGTTTGCTTGACGGGGTTGCTCACTGCGCCTGTCCTTGTGTCTTGGGTTTGATCACTGCTTGAACCCGTGTTTTGCCCGCGCTGTTTGGCGCGCCCACCACATTCAAAAACTCAGTGTTTTGTTCGTAGGTGATTTTGCTGCCTGAAATGGATTCTGTTAGTTGACCATTGGCACTCTTTTCGATGCTGGCCTTGCCGGTCAGGGTGACAACGGATTTGTTGCCGTCAAACTCAATCATCTCGCCGGTGCCACTGATGAGCAGCACGTCGCTTTTGACTTGGGAGTCCCGCTGTTGTTTGAACCGGGCTGGGGATCCTTCAACCTTGGCCAGTTGATTGCCATCGGCTGTTTCAGTCAACGTTAGCTTTTCTCCGCGAATGACCAGGCTACCCCGGGTCAGCAACACATTGCCAGTGAACACGGTGACGTTGGACTTTTCGTTGTAAGTCATCTGGTTGGCGTCAATCGTTGTTGCTTGAAGCCTGTCGGCTTCCAGTCCATGGCCTGCTTGGCTGAATGCCAGCAAGCTGGTAAGCACCAAGGTGGGTGTCCAGTATGTGCGTTTCATCGTTGTGCCTCTATGCGAAACTTGATTGACCCTTGCGCTTTCAATTCGCCCGTGTCGTTGTTGAGTGTCGCCCCTTGCGCTTCAAACTTCTGGCCGGGTCGGGTCACCAGCACCTTTTTGTCAGTTGAAATTTCATTGGCGATGTTGTCGATCCGGATTTCCTCGGATTTCATCACTGTCATCAAGCCATCGTTGCGGCTGTTGACAATGACGTCTTCGCGCAAAAAAACCTCGTCAGTGTCCAGCAGGTAGGCGCCTTTGCTGGCTGTGCTTTTCACCATGACCTTGTTGGGCTCAAACTGTTCAAGCTCGGGTTTGGTTAAATTCCAGACGTTGCCCTGCGGAATGTGTTCTGCGGATTTGCTGCGGATAATGGAGTATTTGTTTTCTGCCAGGTCGTGGCTTTGCACTGAAAAATTGCGCAGGTAGTAGTCGCTGACTGTGGGGTCGGCCTTGCCGCGGGCACTGAACAGGCTTAACTCGGACTGTATTGCAAACCAGTACGAAGCCGCTGCGAGCACGAACGTCAGCAGCAGCGGAATGAACTGCGAAATCAGATTAAAGAAAGCACTAACAGGTTTCACCGGCATTCCCAAGGGTTGCGGTATTCGGGCTGGTTGGCCAGAATGAAATCACACAGTTCGCGCGCGGCGCCATCACCAGGCGGCCGGTTGTTGATCCAGTTGGCCGTCTTTTTCATGGGTTCCGGTGAATGGGGCGTGGTCGCTGCCAGTGCAACCTGCTGAAGCACAGGGTAGTCGGGCCAGTCGTCACCAAAAAATCCGCATTCCTGCCAGTCAAGACCAAGAGACTGACGAATGTCGTCATAGGCCTGCAATTTGGTTTTGCAGCCTTGAACCAGTTGATAAATTCCGAGGTCTTTGGCCCGTTTTTCGACGATGCTGCTGGAACGTGCGGTGATCCAGATCACTTTGATGCCATGGTCCATGAGCAGCCGCAAGCCTTGGCCATCGAACACGCTAAAGCGTTTCATGACCTCCCCTTCATTGCCAAAATAAAGCCCGCCATCGGTTAGCGTGCCATCGACATCGAAACCCATCAGCCTGATCTTGGCAGCAGCCAGTTCGGCTGTAGGTCTGTTCTCGTATTCAGGATTCATCAAACCACCTTGGCTTCAAACAGGTCATGAAAGTTCAGTGCACCGACAATTTGCCGGTTTTCATCCACCACCACCACTTGGCTGACATGGTTCACTTCCATCATGCGAACAGCCTCTACTGCCAGTTTGTCGGCGGAAATACACCGCGGTGCGGTGTTCATGACTTCGCTGACCAATAGCCCGCGAAGGTCAAGGCCCTGCTCAATCAACCGACGCAAATCACCATCGGTGAACACGCCGAGCAATTTGTCGTCGGGCGAGACCACTGCAGTCATGCCCAGCCCCTTTTTTGTAATTTCCAGGATTGCATTCGAAATGCTGGCCGAGGGAGCAACCTTGGGAATGCGCTCGCCCTTGCGCATCACATCGCTGACGTGAGTCAGCAACTTGCGACCCAGGCTGCCGCCGGGGTGGGACAGTGCGAAGTCTTCTTCGCTGAAACCGCGGGCTTTCAGTACCACAACAGCCAATGCGTCGCCCAGAGCCAAAGCGACCGTTGTGCTGGCTGTGGGTGCAAGGTTCAGCGGACATGCTTCCTTTTCAACACAGCAATCCAGAACCACGTCGGCTTGCCTGGCGAGGGCTGAGTCAAGCTTGCCGGTCATGGCCACAATCTTTGCGCCACGTCGTGCAATGGCGGGCAGTACGGCAACCAATTCTTCTGTGTTGCCTGAATTTGAAAGGGCGATCACGATGTCATCAGCGGTGATCATGCCCAAATCGCCATGTGAGGCTTCTGTGGCGTGAATGAAAAAGGACGGGGTTCCTGTGCTAGCCAATGTGGCTGCGATTTTCTTGGCAATCAATCCCGATTTGCCCACACCAACCAGAATGACCCGACCAGTGCAATTCAATATGGCTTTTACGGCGTCGCTGAATTGGGAGTTCAGCCTGTCCGACATGGCCAATACAGCCTGTGCTTCGATGGCCAAGGCTTCTCTGGCCAAGGCCAGAAAATCTGGATTGTCGAGTTTCGACGGCGGTTTTGACATTGAGGCCCCTGATAAACTTGGATAAAAGTTGCTTGAGACTGTGCTGTTTTCAGGGCAGTATAGCAAAGCGCGTGCCAATTCTCTTCACTTCCTAAGCATTAAACGTGCCTAACGCCCTAGAGCTTTCACTGATACTCATGCTGGTCGCCGTCTTGGCGGTCTCGCTTTTCCGCCACTGGAAATTGCCTGCCATGCTGGGCTACCTGTTTGCGGGCACACTGATTGGGCCTTATTCGCTGGGTATCGTTCCCGACACCGCTGAAACCAGGCACTTGGCTGAATTCGGTGTGGTGTTTCTGATGTTTTCAATTGGCCTGGAGTTCAGCCTGCCCAAGTTGCATGCCATGCGCAGGGTTGTTTTTGGACTTGGCCTTGCCCAGGTCAGCTTGACCATGCTGGGTGTGATGGGTTTAGGTTTGCTGGCAAGTTATTTCTTTGACGTGCCATTCAGCACGGCGTTTGTGTTGGCTGGGGCTGCTGCCATGTCATCAACGGCAATTGTCAGCAAACTGCTGTCGGAACGCCTTGAGCTTGATTCCCCACATGGGCGTCAAATCATGGGCATTCTGTTGTTTCAGGATTTGGCGGTGGTGCCCTTGCTCATCATTATTCCTGCATTGGGGCAGGATGCCGGTAACCTCACGTTGACGCTGAGCCTGGCCATGGTCAAGGCCGCATTGGTGTTGGGTTTGATGCTGGTGTTCGGCCAACGCATGATGAACTGGTGGATGACCTTTGTAGCCAGAAGCAAGTCACAAGAGCTTTTTGTACTCAATGTGTTGTTGATTACGCTGGGTTTGGCCTGGCTCACCGAATTGGCTGAGCTTTCCCTGGCCTTGGGGGCTTTCGTGGCTGGTATCTTGATTGCCGAGACCCAGTACAAACACCAAGTGGAAGAAGACATCAAACCCTTCAGGGATGTCCTGTTGGGGCTGTTTTTCGTCACAACCGGCATGCTGTTGAATCCTCAGGCGGTCATTGACAACTGGTACTGGGTCATTGGCCTGGCGGTGCTGCCTGTGCTGGCCAAACTGATTCTGATTGCTGCCTTGGCCCGGGTGTTTGGTGCCAACACAGGGACAGCCATGCGCACGGGGATTTACCTGGCGCAGGCTGGCGAATTCGGTTTTGTGCTGCTGGCCAATACGGGTTCGGCAGGGTTCGGCTTGGTGCCAGACCCGTGGTTGCAGACCATCACGGCGAGCATGGTGCTGTCCATGTTGGCTGCGCCTTTCATGATTCAACATGCCGATCGAATCGTGTTGCGATTTTCAAGCCAGGAATGGTTGCAAAAATCGCTTGAGCTTCATCAGATCGCCCAGAAAAGTCTTTCCAGCACCAAGCATGTGTTGATTTGCGGGTTCGGACGCAGCGGACAACACTTGGCACGGCTTTTGAATCGTGAAGACCTGGATTATGTGGCACTTGACCTGGACCCTGACCGAATTCGAGAGGCCACTGCTGCCGGTGATTCCGTGGTTTTTGGCGATGCAGCCAAACGCGAAACACTAGTTGCTGCAGGTTTGCTTCGCGCCTCTTGCGTGGTGGTCACTTTTGCCGAGTTCAAATCGGCTGAAAAGGTGTTGATTGCCGTACGAGCGTTGGCGCCAAATGTACCGGTCGTGGTTCGCACTTACGACGAAAGTGATCTTGAAAAGCTGATAGCTGCGGGGGCCACCGAGGTGGTACCTGAAATTCTTGAAGGCAGCTTGATGCTGGGGTCTCAAGCTTTGATGTTGCTGGGCGTACCGGTTTCGCGTGTGGTCAAGCAGATTCGCGCCATTCGTGAGTCGCGCTACCAGATGTTTCGGGGCGTGTTTCGGGGGGTCGATGACGAAGCCGATACACCTGAGAACCAGTGGGTTCGGTTGCACTCTGTATTTGTGGAGCCAGGGGCCAGTGGTGTTGGGAAAAGCCTGGCGGAGCTGGGCATTCTGGATCTGGATATTGAGGTCAGCGCCATTCGCAGGCGCGGTATCCGCGGGGGTGACCCCTCGCCCGACACACAACTGGAATCGGGCGACATCCTGGTGTTGAAGGGGCAGCCAGATTCCTTGAGCCTGGCCGAGGCCATTATTCTAGGCCGAAAGTCTGCTGGCCGTTGAGGCGTGGTTTTGAGAACCAACGGCCAGTCATAGTGACCTATCGAAGTACATAAAGTGCGGCGCACACTCCGCCTTGTGTCTCGTTCCAATTGCCTTCTTCAGTGGCACAAAGCGCCTCATCATCTGTTAGCACTTGAACATTGCCGCGTAGTGGGTTGCCATCGTCGAGTTTCCGGTCAATTTCGGCCAACTGGCTGACTGGGATCTGATCACCGAGCAACAAGGTCATGGCGTTTTCGCGCGTACCGGGTCCCTCAAAGACGTTGGCCAACTGGTAGCGGCCGCTGAACTGGTTCTCCAGATTGCTTGCTGGCGTGCAGTTGCCAGCGTTACCGCCCGCTGTGAATTCACCCTGCAAAAAGCCGGCAAGTTGAAGGTGAGTGAAAACAGCGCAGGCCTCAGCATCTTCAATCAGTCCATTGCCGTCGCCCGCACTTGTACCCAAGTTGGCGGCGCTGGCTGCAACAAAGTCCCCGGGCAGGGCAGAATAGCGTGCCTCAAAAGCAGACAGTGCTGTTTCAATGTTGGCAATGTCAGTGATGGTGGCCTGCACCTTTGCGCTGTTGAGCAATTCACGACCTTTCAGCACGCCGCCAGCAAGTATTGCCAACACGGCAAGTGCAATGGCCAGTTCAAGCAGGGAAAAGCCAGTTTGCCGGTTTGGGGTTGTTTTCAATTCAATTCTCCTGAGGTGGTGGGTTGTCGAGTGAGCCGCGTTTCATCCAGAGCCAGTTCATACGTTCATATGAAATCCAGACCGGATTGGACAGGGGGTCGACCGGGTTGATAAAAAACTGTTGAAACCGGTTGAGGTTGATGTTGCTTTCCATGTCAGCTACAACCGGATAAGCCACCCACACGGCGCTGGGGCTGATCAGGGTGTGGGTTCCGCAGCCTGGGCTTGTATTCGCCGGCAAGTTTTGCCCGGCGATTTGTTCGCACAGGTGTATGGCTGGCAGTGGGCCGGTGCCCAAGCCATGGTTGGCAGTAATTGGAGCAAAAATGATTTCAGAAAGTTGTTGTGGGCTGAGTTGCTCGAATGGCTTGCCAGTCAGCAAGGCGTTTTCAGCAGGCTCCCCAGCTTGATCCAGTGTGGCCACTGCAATTCGCCAAGGGGTAGGCAAGCCCCCTGTGTGCAACGTAGCGCTGGGAAGCCAGCCTTCACGTTGCAGACAAGCCTCTGTGCTTCGGGATTCTGTGCCGTTTTTATCAATGGCTGGGCAGGGCAGTCTCCCTGTTGCCAGCACAAACCCTTCAACCGCTTCTGTTATTTTTTGTCGGTGTTCAAGTTGTTTGAGGACGTCAGACTTGCTTCTTTGACCCCCAATCAAGTGCAAAATCGGCCCAAGAATGACTGCCACCAGCATGATCACCAAGGCAATTTCAATCAGCATGAAGCCTTGAAGCCGACATTGGTTGAACGAAGGGCATGCAAGCGGTTTCATGGTTGAACATGCCTGACTGTAAGCCTGGAATCGGGTCCAACATTGACCTGAAATTTCGCCAGGTCTTCTTTCACGTTGTCGGGCCAAGAAAAGTCGCAAATGCAGGGTGTGCTGTCCGTGGTGAGCGGGCATTCATGACGGCTCACCGGTCTGCACGATTTGTTGGCTGCAGCAACCGGTTCAAAGCGGCTTACGGGCCAGTGGCTTTTCAACTGGCTTGGCCCACCCATGACGCAGGCTACTTCTAAACTGCTGCTGCATTCGGTGTGTGTCGAATGTTCCAGGCAGCCGGGGTTGCTGCCGACACACGGGCCTGATGAAATCCATTGAGCGTTTTGATCACATTGACAGGTACAGCGGGTCCTTGTGCAACGGCAACTGCAATTTGAATCGACTGGTTTGAGGTTGTTGATTGACCCTGCATTTGGAGTCAGGTTTTCATTGGGTGCAATTGTCTGACCCGTCGATGCCGAAATCTGCCCCCACGAGGTCACCGTGTCCCGGATTTGATGCTTCTGAACCTCGGTCATTTGATGCTGAAGTTCCCGCACTGAAATCAGCAAGTGAGGGCCAGAGATTTCGTATTGATGCGCATCAATGGGTTCAATTTTTGTAGCAACCACGGCCGCAATGCCGCTGTGTATCCGGTTGTTTTCCGTTTTTATGCGCACCTGGATACTGGGTTGGGTGTAGTCCACCCAACGACTCCAGCCCAGTGCGTTGGCTTGCAGCAGTTGAGCCGACACTGCGTAATGCCAATGGTGTTGCGCGGAAGTTTCACCTTCGTTGTGTCGGGCATTCAAGCCCAAGTTCAGGTAGTTGATGCTGAAGCTGCTGCGGGCGGGGAGGTAGCCCCAAGGCTTGTTCAGGCAAGTTGTTTTGGGAGCTTGGTCTGGCAGGTCGGCAGGGCATGGCAGGTGTCCCAGGTGGCTTTGGCTGTGGATGCCTTGACTGCCAGCAAAACCTAACAGGCTGGCCTTGGTTTCATCAAGAATTTGATTCTGTCGAACTTTTTGTTCCAGTAGCATCAGGTGGGCAAAATGGCCGTTTTTAGCCAGCTGTTGCAGGCCAAATCCCCCCAAGGCCAGGAGCACCATGACAACCAGCAGGCTGTAGCCTTTCCTGTGGTAGCTCATTGAGTCCAGCGTCCGGATTTGGGATCAAAATGTTTGCGGCCTTGGTGAGTGTCTACCCAGCCTTGAACACGGAAGCTTGCTTCCTGTTTTCTGGATGGCAGGCTGTTCTCCGTTTTGACGGGTTTAACCGTCCCGCTGACCACACTTGTCACCAAGACGACAGGAACTGCAAGGTTTGCTTGAGTTGCAAAAGTTTTTTGCCCTTTTTGTTGGGCCCCTGTGCACTGCATGCGGTAAGGCGGGTTGGTCGGTAGCACGCTGAAGCTGCATTGGCCTGATTGTTGAGCGTTTTCTGCAAGCCAGCCTTGCAAACCGGCCCACATTTCAGGCTCTGACTCGAATTGTTGATCGATTGATGCCATGACCAAAGAGGATTGGCCTTGACTGGCTTGCTGAGCGAGAATTTTCCCCAGCCGCTGTTCTGCCGGAGTGTTCACCTGATTTTTTTGGGTGTGATCCTGAATCAGGACGTAGCCAAGCAGACACATGACCAGCAAGGCACAATCCAATACCGGGCGGGCAATTCTTGAAAAGCCAATCAGCCGCAGCACGCCGAACTCACTGGGTTTCATCGTGAAAGCCCTTTGGTGGAGCAGCTTGCGCGGCGGGGCGTTTCCAGTGTGCAGCCTTTGGGTACCCGTTTTCTCTCCCGGTTCAGGATGGCCTGCGTATGCACATGGCCTTCCTCATTCCATTGAATGTTTACAGCATTCAAATTGGCCCGTTTGTCTTTGCCGAACTTGCCAAGCTGAATGCCCCATTCAGCCCAAGTTATGTTCTCGGAAGTTTCCTGACTGTTCTTCAAGGCTTCTTGGACATCGTGTGCAAAGTGGTTCAGTTGCCTGTCAGTTTTGAATTCGTTCACATGGTGTGCAACCGCCAGGCTGAACAATGTGCAGCACACGGCCACCAGGCGCAGGTTTTGGTAAGCCGCTTGTGGCTTGATCCACAGGTTTGCGAGCAAGCCCAGGTAGCTCCTTTGTTGGCCATGACCTTCCTTGCGGGCAGCGAGCCAATGTTCAAGATGCTTTTGCTCATTGGGGTTGATTAGCATCATCGGCGTTGCCCTTTCAAACAGGGCCGGGTCTGCGCAACTGATTACCTGGGTCTTTTTTCCCATGGATTGAAGGGTTTTGATTTCATGTTGCTCATGACCTGCGCGTTTCAGCAGCAAACGCAGCGGGTCTTGCTTGATGCCCACCCAAAATTGTTCAGTTGCTTCTGAAACGGTGGTTTTATCAGTGGTGGCTTTGCCTGATTGCAGGTTGTAAAACACCAGGGTGTCGGAGTGGGTAAAGCTGGCCAAGGCAATTGCGCTGCCCATGAATTCCTCAATCGAAATGCCCATTTCTTTTTGCCAGGAAGTTGAGTTGGATGGGTCCTGGCGAAGCAGCCAGGCCTTGCCTTGATCAATAACCCAGATATCCGCGAGGGGATTGATGTGTTTCATGCGAGCCCTGTCAGGTTGCTGTACAACGGGGCAAGAGTGAATTGGTAGGCCATTGCGAGTGTTGTTGCTGACAAGGCCAGTGCGAGCGGTGGCAGGACGTTTTGCAACCTTTCCTGCGCTGCTTTTGCTCGCATTTCGTACACTTTGGCGGCCAGAAAAAAGCAGTGCGCCAAATTGCCGGTTTGTTCGGCCAACTGGCATTGACGAATCAGGAATAGGGGCGCTTGAGCCTGTTGCATGGCCTGGCCCAATCCCTGACCTTGTCGCAAATGACGCTGAACCTCGCTTGCCAGTTGATTCAGTTCTTTCAACATGTGGGCTTGTGGACTAAAAGAACCAAGCCTCAAACCGGCAATTTGAGGAAAACTCCGGTGCCGCAGGCAATGCATCAGGTCCAATCCTGACTGGAGTTCACAGCCAATCATGTGGTAGAAATCAGAGGCCAGTCTGGGTTTGTGGGGAATGAAAAACTGCTTGCCCGATCCCGTGTTTCGCTGGTGCATCCGCAACACGAGAGCAATGGTCATCATCGCTGCGCCGACCAGCAGCAGGCCTTCAGACCATTTGAATTCTCCACCCAGGCTGGCTTTTGTCATGGTCAAGTGTGGGCTACTGACCTGGTGCAGGAATACCCAGCAAGCCAAGGCGAGTGCCAGCACGACACCGGGATAAATCAGGCTTTTGGCCAGTGCGATGTTTGCTTCCCTTGTAGTGCGCCATCGTTGAAGTTGCTCGTTCAAGGCAGCGCCCAGGTCACCACTGGCTTGGCCGCACATGAAGGCCACCTCCAGCGGTGTAGGAAGCGCACCGAATGAGGCGCGAAATGCTGTTTGCAGATTTTGCCCCGACTGAAGAAACTGCCGGGTTCGCTGCAAGCGATCAACCAGCAGTCGACCCTGGCGGTTGCCGTTCTGGAGTTCTCCGCTGAGTTCAAGCGAATCCAGCACAGGCAAGCCCGACTCGAGCAATTCAGCCCATTGACCCATCCAGGCCTGCCAGGTTTGGGGTTTGATCCTATATCGTCTGTTATTCATGATGGAAAAGCCACGAAGGCCAGTGGCGTGCAAAGTTCAGCCAACTCATCCAACCCTTTGGACTGCAGCACGGCTTTGCGATCCATTCTTTTCACATTCATGACCTCGGCCCGAAGTTGTCGGCCAACAGCTTGTTCTGTCGCCCGTAGTCGCAAGGTGATAACCCCGTTGAGGCAGTTCAACAGGCTGCCTATTCGAACATTGAGTTCCATCAGGCGACAAAGCGCGCCCAGACAGTCGGGTGCGTGAATGGATGCAAACACGCGGTGCCCGGTCAGCGCGGCATTCAGTGTCAACTCGGCTGTTTCTTCATCCCGTATTTCACCGACCAGAATGGTGTCGGGGTCTTGACGCATCAGCGAACGCAAGCCGGATGCAAAATCAAGGTGTGGTAGCCGGGACAAGTCTGTTTGAACGGCATGGGGGTTGATGATTTCAACCGGGTCTTCAAGCGTTGCAATTCGCCCCGCTCTCGAGCCCAGGCTGTTGAGCATGGCATGAAGGCTGGTTGTTTTTCCGCTGCCCGTGGCACCTGCTACCAGCACCAGGCCATATTCGTGTGCAAGCATGTCCTCTACCAACTCCAATACCTGTGGACTCAGGCCCAATTCATTCAACTGCTTTTTGCCGTGGGTGTTCAGCAGTCGAATCACCAGGTTTTCGCCATGCAGTGTGGGGTGGGTGGCCAACCGCATTTCGGTGCCTTGCTTGCTCAGCCTTGCATCCTGAGGGCGGCGGGTTTCCGCAATGTTCATTTTCCCCTCGGCCTTGAAGGCCTGAATCAAGGCGCGGCCGGGTTCGGGCTCAACTTCTATTGCTTCTCCCAATACCCCGTTGATACGCAAGCGAATCAGGAATCCCGATGGAGTGGGGGTGATGTGAATGTCCGATGCGTTGAGGTGCAAGGCATGTCGAACGGTTGATTCTGTCGATCGCAAAAAATCGATCATGGCAAACTCGCCTGAATGAAAGCGCGAACGGCCAGCAAGGGCAGATCACAGTTCAACTGAATGCACAATGCTTCGGCCTTGTTCAACTGGGCAATGGCTTGCTCTGGTTTTCCTTGCCAGTTTGCAAAAAGCGCCATGTTGTAATGGGTTTCAGGGCTTTCTGGAAAGCGCGATTGAAGCAACTCAAGCAATGCTTTGAGTTCCCTGTGTTGGCCGGATTGATACAGCCCCAGACCTGTTGAAAGTGCGTTGTTCAACTGGTCTGTACTGGCCGCATTGTTCGATTTAAGAGAACCATCCTGGGGTGTGGATGTCGCACTTTCCAGCACAGTGGCCTTCAACAGAATCACCAGTTCGATGTGATTGCCGGACCGGGTTGCGCTTTGGGTTAACGTATCAAGCAACTCGGGAGTACCCGGCAAACCCCGCTCAAGTGTGCTGTTTTCCTTTTGTCGCAGGCCGCCCAGCAATGCCATCTCGCCGCTTTTCAACCGAAGGATTGATTCCAGTTCCCGGGTTTGAACCTCCGGCACACGGCTGATGATGTTGAGTTGCTGCAATGCCGGGTTGGGGTCTTGAACAAAACCCACGATCCGGCTTAGCGTGGGTCGAACCCGCAGTTGAATGGCGTTGTTGTCTGCAATTTGCGGTGTCACCGTCATCAGAAAACCGACCGGTACGGTTTGCACCTGCGTGGTGAATGTTGAAAAGGCCGGGCTGTTTTGGGTCGGCGCACTGGTTTGAACGTCGGTGGTGAAATACACCCGGTTGTCGATCACCTTCAGCACCGCCGCCTGTTGGTTCATGGTGACCACCCTCGGTGATGAAAGAACGGATGTCTGTCCAAACTCCTCCAGCAAGCGCAGCACCACATTCGCATCGGTGCTGGCGGTGTTGCGCAGTGCCGAAAAAGTAACCGCCGGGTTCACCAGGTTCAAACCCTGCACAGCCAGGCCAGCAGTGATTCCGTTTTGACGCAGCACGTTCCAGTCAATGCCGCGCTCATATCGGTCGTTAAGCGATATCTCGGTGATGACTGCCTCAATCACGATTTGACGGTCCACTCGCCGCTGTACCTGCTCAAGCCACTGAAGCACACGGCGATGCTGGCCAGGTTTGGCAATCACCGAGATGGTGCCGGACTCCGGGTTAACAATCACTCGCCCCGATCGAGTTTCCTTACGTGTTGTCGTGATGTCGCGCCGCTCTGAGGAAACCTGTGTCGCACTTCTCAAATTCGGGTCGGCTCGCCGGGTTCTGGGCGCTCGAGTACTTGCATAGGCTCGATCTTCTTCTTCGTCCACCACGCGCTCGCGGGTTGAAAACTCGACGGGTTTGATCTGTGCTTGAATGATTTGCTCGATTTGCAGTGCCATGTTTTCCCACAGGTCATGCTGCTGTGCATTGTTCAGCATCAACTCTGATCGATTGCCCGTTTCCTGTCGGTTTTGCAGTTCGCGCGGATTGCCTGCAATTGCGGAGCTCAGGCTCGAGGAGTCATTCATTTGCCGGGCAATGGACAGGTAGTCCAGGGTGTACACCCGCAGTTGGTCTGTTTCGCAACGCATGATCAGCTGGTTTCCTTCAAACCGGATGCTCGCGCCGGCCTGCTGTTCCAGACTTTCGATGATCTGCTGCAAGGGCATGTTTCGCCCCACCAGGCTGACCCGTGCCTCACCGCAGCTATCCATTTCATAGCCCAGATTGACCTCGGTGGAAATCAGTTCCAGTATTTGGCTTGCCGGAATGTTTTCCAGCCGAAAGCTGAATGTGGCCATGTTTGCCGGCCAAAGGTTTCGGGTGTGCCGTATTTTGTCTGCCCAGAACATGGCGCTTAAGCCCTGCGTGGTCACGGTGGCCGCGAGGGTTTCCGGGGATTTGACTGCCTGGTCATCAACCATGGGCGGTGCGGCGCATCCAAACAGCAGGGCCACGGGTATTACATAGGCTAGGCAGTTAACACGCAGCAAAGGTTTAAGCGGATCAGGCACGGTATCCAGTTATTGGAGTCGAATTGCAGCGGATCTTACTTCCATGAAACCAAATCCACGCTTCTTGGTCATGTAGGTTGGGGGAGCCCCCATCACTATTGGGGGGCATGTGTGGAATACCAACGCTTCCTGAATCCGCCTTGTGCTTCGAGGTACAATGCAAATTAATTTGAAATCGCCATC
This sequence comes from Limnobacter thiooxidans, assembly GCF_036323495.1. Classification (NCBI taxonomy): domain Bacteria; kingdom Pseudomonadati; phylum Pseudomonadota; class Betaproteobacteria; order Burkholderiales; family Burkholderiaceae; genus Limnobacter; species Limnobacter thiooxidans. The sequence goes on from NZ_AP028947.1 coordinate 379,290, forward strand.
TGGGGACCTTCCATGGGCATTGTTGCTCAACTGAAAAACGTGGATTTTGGCTACGGTGACCGCCTGATCCTCGAAAACATTTCTTTGGATATTCCGAAGGGCAAGGTTGTGTCTGTCATGGGCGGTTCCGGGTCGGGTAAAACCACCCTGCTCAGGTTGATGTGCGGGCAATATCCCGTGAACAAAGGTGACGTTAGCGTGTTGGGGCAGGATGTGGTTGCGGCCAACACCCAGCAGCTGTATGCCTTTCGCAAGCGAATTGGTGTCTTGTTCCAGTTCGGAGCCTTGTTCACCGACTTGTCTGTTTTTGACAATGTGGCATTTCCCCTTCGTGAACACACCAATCTGCCGGAATCGGCGATTCGGGATTTGGTCTTGTTGAAGCTTCACGCAGTGGGGCTGCGCGGTGCAAGCGCCCTGTTTCCTTCCGAAATTTCAGGTGGCATGAGCCGCCGTGTGGCTTTGGCCCGTGCAATTGCCCTGGACCCCGAGCTTATTTTTTACGATGAACCCTTTGCCGGACTGGACCCGATTTCCCTGGGCATCACCGCCAATCTGATTCGTACCTTGAACGACGCCTTGGGTGCCACGTCGGTAGTGGTGACACACGATATTCACGAGTCATTTGCGATCAGCGACCATGTGATTGTGATCGCCAACGGCCGGGTGTTGGCACAAGGTTCACCAGCGGAGGTTGAGGCCAATCAGGATCCTTACGTGCAGCAGTTCATAAAGGGCTTGCCGGAAGGTCCCGTGAAGTTTCATTACCCGGCAACAGATCTGCAGAAGGATTTTGCATGAACCCCGCCATCCTGATTTCCCGCCTCGGTGCGGGTGTCATCAACACCGTCACCGGTCTGGGGATTTTCGCCCGGTTCGTGGGTGCATTGCTGCTGTTGTTGCCCAAGGCATTGCTCAGGCCGCGATTGGTGGTGGATCAGATCCACTTCATCGGGAACTATTCGCTCGTCATCATCGTGGTGTCTGGTCTGTTTGTTGGCTTCGTGCTGGGTTTGCAGGGCTACTACACCTTGAACCGGTATGGCGCAGAGCAGGCGCTGGGCCTCTTGGTGGCCTTGTCCCTGGTCCGCGAGCTGGGTCCCGTGGTGTCGGCACTCCTGTTTGCCGGGCGAGCCGGTACGTCTCTGACCGCTGAAATTGGCTTGATGAAAGCTGGCGAACAGCTGACCGCGATGGAAATGATGGCGGTGGACCCCAAGGCGCGCATTGTTTCACCGCGCTGGGTTGCCGGGCTTGTATCCATGCCCTTGCTTGCAGCGCTGTTTAGCGCGGTGGGAATTTTCGGTGGTTATGTCGTTGGCGTATTGCTCATCGGCGTTGACTCGGGTGCGTTTTGGTCACAAATGCAGGCAGGGGTTGATGTGCGCGACGACATTCTCAATGGCGTCATCAAAAGTGTTGTGTTTGGTTTTGCGGTCAGTTCAATCGCCCTGTTTCAGGGCTATTCCTGCCAACCCACGCCCGAAGGCGTGTCGCGTGCAACCACCCGAACTGTTGTGATTTCCTCCCTCACGATTTTGGGTCTCGATTTTGTGCTTACAGCACTGATGTTCAGTATTTAACGGATTAATGGTATGAAAAAGAACGCAGCTGTGGATTTTTGGGTCGGTCTGTTTGTTTTGCTGGGCGCACTGGCTTTGGTCTTCCTGGCCTTGAAAGCGGGCAATTTGAGTTCATTCACCGCTGGTGACCAATATCGGGTCACTGCCGAGTTTGACAACATCGGTGGTTTGAAACCCCGTGCGCCGGTAAAAAGTGCGGGTGTCACCGTGGGCCGTGTGGCCAATATCAAGCTGGATCCAGTCACCTTCCGTGCCGTGGTATCACTGGATTTGGAAGAGGGCTTCGAGTTTCCCAAAGACTCTTCCGCTAGAATCCTGACTTCAGGGTTGCTCGGCGAGCAGTATGTTGGCATTGAAGCTGGCGGCGATCTGGAAAACCTGGCGGGTGGTGAGAAGTTTGCCCGAACCCAATCGGCCGTTGTACTTGAAAACCTGATCAGCCAGTTCCTGTTCAGTAAAGCCTCGGAAGGCGATTCCGAAAAGTGATGAAGGGGATACACATGGTAGTTTCTATTCGAAGATTGTGTTTGCTGGTGGGTATAGCAAGCCTGGCCTCCGCATGCACGAGCATGCGGGCCCCCTCGGAATCCGATCCGTTGGAAGGGTTCAACCGAACCGTGGATGGTTTTAACCAGGTGGTCGACAAGGCGGTGGTTAAGCCCCTGGCGCAAGGGTATGACAAGGTCACGCCGCCCGAGGTTAAAACAGTCATTGGCAATTTTTTCTCCAACCTGGACGACATCAGTGTTGCAGTCAACAACCTGTTGCAGGGAAAACCCAAGGCCGCGGGAAGTGATATTACCCGTTTCGCCTTGAATACCACCATTGGTATTGTTGGTTTGGCCGATGTGGCAACTGAGCTGGGTTTTCAGAAAAACGACGAGGATTTCGGTCAAACGCTGGGTGTTTGGGGCGTTGGGTCAGGTCCTTACCTGGTGTTGCCTTTGCTCGGCCCAAGCACATTGCGTGACGCACCGGCGCGCGTGGTGGATGCTCCTTTGGACCCGCTTTATCATTATGACGATGTGCGGGTTCGCAACAGCCTATTTGTTGTGAACGTAGTGAACACGCGCGCCCGATTGCTGCCTGCCACGGATTTGGTTGAGCGGGTTGCGCTGGACCAGTATGCCTTTGTTCGCGATGCCTATCTTAAGCGGCGTGCCAGTCTGATTCGTGATGGCGCTCCCGATCCCGAGGATCAGGGCTACAAGGATTTCGAGGAAGAGTCGAGCAGCACAAGTACAGTGCCCGAAGCTTTTCCGCCCTTCAAGGCGGCCTTGGTACAAACTGCGCCAGCAAACGATGAAGTTTCCACTTTGTTGCCGGGAGACCTTCAGCAAAGTGACCGTGCCCGAGAAGGTTTGGGCTTGGCTAACTGATTTTCAGCACGTCAACACAGCAAGTGGGTCTTGCGTTTTTGATGTGGTTAATGACATTTTTTGGAAAAATCATGAATATTGCAGTAAACCGACTATTTCAATGGATCGCAATTGCCGCCCTGGGTGTCAGTGCGATGGCTCAGCCCGCTTTGGCTCAGGAAGTGCCAGCCAACGAGTTTGTTGAGAAATTCAGCAATGAAGTTCTGGCTGAAATCAAGTCCAGAAAGCAGGAATTGGTGTCTGACCCCCGCAAGCTTGACGCCTTGATTGACCAGAAGGTCATGCCGAATGTCAACTTTCGAAAAATGACCCAGTTGGTGGTGGGCCGCCCCTGGCGCGAGGCCACACCCGAGCAGCGTGAACAGATCACCAAGGAATTTCGTACCCTGTTGGTCAAGACTTATTCTGGTGCCTTGTCCCAGGTGGGTGATCAAACCCTGCAAGTGGATCGCCTGCGTGCGCGTCCTGAAGACACAGATGTGATCGTGAACAGCCGAGTCATTCAAAAGGGCGCGCCCCCGATCGACCTTGCATACCGGGTTGAAAAGAAAGACGGCAAGTGGCAAATCTATGACCTGAGCGTTTTGGGCCTGTGGTTGGTTGATTCCTACAAGGCGCAGTTTGGCGCGGTGCTGGCCAGTTCGGGTGTTGATGGTTTGATCCAGACCCTGAAAACACTGAATTCCAAGGGCTGATATGCAACTCACAGTCGATCACATCACGGTGCGCAATGGCGACCAGGTCATTGCCGAGGTCACCAAGGCCTTTTCCAAGGGTGACCACGTGATCGACTTTTCGAGGGTCACTCACGTGGACTCGACCGTTCTTGCTGTAATTCTGGCTGCCAGGCGAGTGCTTAAATCAGACAAATCCCTTGAACTGCAGCATCGTCCCGCGCAGTTGGACAGTTTGATTGCCGCCTACGGAGTACAATCTCTCTTCTCATAAAACCTGGCGCGCGCCCCTTGGGCGCTCGAAGTCATGTCGTTTGCCCTAGAGCTTGGCTCGGTATCCAAATATTTCGGTGAATTCCGTTCCTTGAATGAAGTCTCCCTGACCATCGAGGAAGGGGAGTTCTTTGCTTTGCTTGGCCCAAATGGCGCGGGCAAAACCACGCTCATCAACATCATTGCCGGTTTAAGCCGGGCCTCTTCAGGCACGGCCAAGGTCATGGGTTTTGACGTGGTCAACCAGTTTCGCGATGCGCGCCGCAGCATTGGAATTGTTCCGCAGGAATTGGTGTTTGATCCTTTTTTCTCCGTGCGTGAAACCTTGCGCTTTCAGTCCGGGTACTTCGGTCTTAAAAAGAATGACGACTGGATCGATGAGCTTTTGACTTCGCTCAGCCTGATGGACAAGGCCGACAGCAATATGCGAACGCTGTCGGGCGGCATGAAGCGACGGGTCATGGTGGCGCAGGCGCTGGTTCACAAACCGCCCGTGATAGTGCTGGATGAGCCCACCGCTGGCGTGGATGTCGAGTTGCGCCAAACCCTGTGGAAGTTTGTCAAAGGGTTGAACGAAAAGGGCCACACAATTTTGCTGACCACACACTACCTCGAAGAAGCGGAAACACTGTGTAATCGCATTGCCATGCTTAAAAACGGGAAGGTGTTGACTGTGGATACCACCCCGAATCTGTTGAAGAAACACGCCAGTCAAACCCTGAACCTGCAATTGAACGGCGTGTTGCCAGTCAGTTTGCAGTCGCGCGCCCTGAAGGCGAATCCGCTGGATGGCCGGTACACCCTGGCTTTGAATGGTCCGGCTGAAATTGAGCAAATTTTGGCGCAATGCCGACTTGAACACCTGGATGTGCTGGAGTGCAGCATTGAAAAGCCCGACCTTGAAGAGGTGTTTGTGCAGTTGATGAGTGGCGGGGCTGCGAAATGACTGGCTGGCAAACCCTGTTCAAGAAAGAAATCCTGCGTTTCTGGAAGGTGAGCTTCCAGACGGTGCTGGCACCCGTGGTGACTGCGCTGCTGTACTTGATGATTTTCTCGCACGTGCTCGACGGCAAGGTGGAACCTTACCCTGGTGTCAGTTATGCGGCATTCCTCGTGCCTGGGTTGGTCATGATGTCGGTGCTGCAAAATGCGTTTGCCAATTCATCTTCCAGTCTCATCCAGTCGAAAATCACAGGAAATCTGGTGTTTGTGCTGTTACCACCCCTGTCCCATGCCGAGTTTTTCTCAGCCTACGTGCTGGCTTCCATGGCCCGAGGCATTGCAGTGGGTGCTGGGGTTTTGCTGGTCACTGTGGCTTTTGTGGGTTTGCACGTGCACAACCCGATGTGGATTCTGGTTCACGCCCTGGTGGGTTCGGCTTTGCTGGGTACCATGGGTGTCATCGCCGGCATTTGGGCTGAAAAGTTCGACCAGTTGGCTGCGTTTCAGAATTTCATCATCATGCCAGCCACTTTTTTGTCAGGTGTGTTTTATTCCATCCATTCATTACCCGTCGTGTGGCAAACCGTGTCGCACTTTAACCCTTTCTTTTACCTGATTGATGGTTTCCGGTATGGCTTCTTTGGGGTGAGTGATGTCAGCCCGTGGTTCAGTTTGGGTATCGGCGTGGCCGCATGGGCTGTATTGACTGCCATTGGTATGCGAATGGTCACGTCGGGTTACAAATTGAGGGGATAATAGTGCTGTTGAATCAAAAGGATAGGAAAAATCATGTTGTTGCCTGAAACCGTTCGCGGCTATATTGCAGAAGGTCTGGAATGTGAACACCTGACAGTGTCAGGCGACGGCCAGCATTTCGAGGCAGTCATTGTGGCCAGCGCCTTCGAGGGCTTGCGGGCCATTCAGCGGCATCAAAAAGTCTATGCAGTACTGGGTGACAGAATGCGTGCGGAAATTCACGCCTTGTCGATGAAAACTCTGACGCCCGCCGAGTGGGCGCAACAACAAGCGTAAAAGGACTGCCCTTCAATGGATTCTTTTTTGATTCGTGGTGGAAAGCCGCTTCACGGTGAAGTGTCTGTGTCTGGCGCGAAAAATGCGGCCTTGCCAATTTTATGTGCCAGTTTGCTGACAGCAGAGCCCGTGATGGTCACCAACGTGCCGCGCTTGCGCGACATCAATACCTGTTTGCGCCTCTTGGGTTCCATGGGTGTTCAGTGTTTCTGGCACGGTGAAAACCAGTTGGCTTTGCGCGCCGAGGAAATTTCCGAACCTGTAGCCAGTTACGACCTGGTCAAAACCATGCGCGCCAGCATTTTGGTGCTTGGCCCCTTGCTGGCCCGTTTTGGCGAAGCCAGCGTGAGCTTGCCGGGTGGTTGTGCCATCGGCCAGCGCCCTGTAGACCAGCACATCAAGGGCCTTCAGGCCATGGGTGCGGAAATCACGATCGAAAAAGGTTATATCCACGCCAAGGCAAAACGGCTGAAGGGTGCACGCATTGTGACCGACATGGTCACTGTCACCGGCACCGAAAACCTGATGATGGCTGCCGCCCTGGCTGATGGCACCACCATTATTGAAAATGCCGCCCGCGAACCCGAGGTGGTGGACCTGGCCAATATGCTGGTGAAAATGGGTGCCCAGATCGAAGGGATCGGCACCGACACCATCACGGTACACGGTGTTGAAAAACTGAATGGCTGTGAATACCAGGTCATGCCGGATCGCATTGAAGCAGGCACTTTCCTGTGTGCCGTGGCGGCTTGCGGTGGTCAAATTGTGCTCAATAATGCCGATGCTGACAGCATGGACGCCACGCTGGAAAAGCTGCGCACTGCGGGCCTGAAGATCGATGTGGAAGGCACCCGGATTCATGCCAGCATGCAGGGGCGCCCCAAAGCGGTGGGTGCACGCACCGCGCCATTCCCGGGTTTTGCAACCGATATGCAGGCTCAGTTGATGGCTGTCAATTGCGTGGCCGACGGCACCGCGATTGTCAACGAGACCATTTTCGAGAACCGTTTCATGCATGTGCAGGAAATGGTGCGCCTAGGCGCAAACATCGAAATTGAAGGCCACACGGCTGTGATCAAGGGCGTTGAGCGGCTTGACGGCGCCACGGTGATGGCCACCGACCTGCGCGCCTCAGCTGGCCTGGTCATTACCGCACTGGCTGCTGCCGATGAAACCCGCATTGACCGGATTTATCACCTGGATCGCGGGTATGACAAAATGGAAGAGAAGCTGCGCAAATTGGGCGCAGATGTGAAGCGAATCAGTGAGTAAAACCGAATGATTACATTGGCTCTGTCCAAAGGACGCATCTTTGAAGAAACATTGCCCCTGCTTGAAAAGGCGGGCATTGTGCCTTCAGAAGACCCTGAAAAGTCGCGCAAGCTGATCATTGGTACCAACCGTGCCGATGTGCAGATCATCATTGTGCGGGCCACCGACGTGCCCACCTATGTACAGCACGGTGCTGCCGATTTGGGCGTGGCGGGTAAAGACGTGCTGATTGAGCATTCGGGCGTTGGCCTGTACCAGCCGCTGGACCTTGCCATTGCAAAGTGCCGCCTGTGTGTCGCTGCCCCGGAAGGGTTCGACTATGCCAGCGCAGTGAAGCAGGGCGCCCGCTTGCGTATCGCCACCAAGTACGTGAACAGCGCACGCGAACACTTCGCCAACCGCGGTGTTCACGTGGACTTGATCAAGCTGTACGGTTCCATGGAACTGGCCCCCTTGGTGGGTCTGGCCGACGCCATTGTTGACCTGGTCAGCACCGGTTCTACCCTGCGTGCCAACAAACTGGTTGAAGTCGAGGAAATTTGCGAAATTTCTTCCCGATTGGTGGTGAATCAGGCCGCATTGAAAATGAAGTACGAGGCTTTGCAGCCTATTTTGGATGTATTTACCCAAGCTGTTGCGGGTGAAACGGTAGAAAACTGAGCAGAAACCTGAGCAGCTGCTTGAAATTTTAAAGGTAGTAAAAAATGTCTTCCCAAATTCGTCGATTGTCTACTCTGGATGCCAACTTTGCCGAGCAGTTCCGCGCATTGCTCGCCTATGAAGAACAACGCGATCCCCATGTGGAAGGCGCGGTGGCTGACATCATTCATGCCGTGCGTAAGCGTGGCGATGAAGCCCTTTTGGAATTCACTGAAAAGTTTGACCGTGTCAAAGCGAACAGCGCAGCTGATCTTGAAATTGGTCAGGATGAGCTGAAGCACGCATTCGATACGCTGGACCCCGATCAAAAAGCCGCCTTGAAAGTGGCTGCGCAACGCGTGCGTGCTTTTCACGAGCGCCAGGTTGCCGAAAGCTGGGAATTCACCGAGGCCGATGGCACCCGTTTGGGCCAACGAGTTACACCGCTTGATCGTGCCGGCCTCTACGTGCCTGGTGGCAAAGCGGCTTACCCGTCGTCGGTACTGATGAATGCAGTGCCCGCCAAGGTCGCGGGTGTGAAGGAGGTCATCATGGTGGTGCCCACGCCCAGTGGCGTGAAAAACCAGATGGTGCTTGCCGCCGCGCACCTTGCGGGCGTTGACCGCGTGTTCACCATTGGTGGTGCGCAGGCCGTGGCCGCCTTGGCGTATGGCACGCAAACCGTACCCCGCGTGGACAAAATCGTGGGCCCTGGCAATGCCTATGTGGCCGAAGCCAAGCGCCGTGTGTTTGGTGCCGTGGGCATTGACATGATCGCCGGCCCCTCTGAAATTCTTGTCATTTGCGATGGCACAACCAACCCCGACTGGATCGCCATGGACCTGTTCAGCCAGGCCGAGCATGACGAAATGGCCCAGTCCATTCTGTTGAGCCCCAGCAAGGAATTTTTGGACCAGGTACAGGCCAGCATTAAACGACTGATGGACAGCATGCCCCGTGCAACGGTGATTGCCACTTCCCTGAAAAACCGCGGTGCGCTGATTCAGGTGAAAGACATGGACGAGGCCTGTGAGCTGAGTAACCAGATTGCCCCCGAACACCTGGAACTGAGCGTTCAGGACCCTGATGCCTGGGTGGGCAAATTGCGCCACGCCGGTGCCATTTTCATGGGCCCCTACAGCAGCGAATCGCTGGGCGATTATTGTGCCGGGCCAAACCACGTGTTGCCCACAGCCGGTACAGCGCGATTCAGCTCTCCACTGGGTGTTTATGACTTCCAGAAGCGCAGCAGCATTATTTTTGCAAGTCGCGAAGGCGCAAGTACCCTGGGTGAAGTGGCTGCCGAGCTGGCTTACGGTGAAGGCTTGCCTGCCCACGCGCGCTCCGCAGAGTACCGGGTAGGTCCAAAATTCAAGAAAGCGGATTGAGTACGCCATGAGCCTATTGCAAAAAACAATCCGAGCTGACGTGCAAGCCACCCAAGCCTACGTGGTGGCCCCTTCCGCAGGCATGTTGAAGCTCGATGCCATGGAAAATCCGCAGGGCATGCCCGCGGCCTTGCTCGATGAGCTGGCCCAGGCGCTCAAGGCGGCGGAGCTGAATCGCTACCCGGCGCCCAAAGCACTTGAGCTGGAAACTGCACTGCGTGCCTGCACAGCCATCCCCAAGGCGGCCCATGTGCTGTTCGGCAACGGGTCTGATGAGCTGATTGACCTGATTATTCGCGCCTGTTGCATGCCTGGTGACGTGGTCATGTCGCCTGTGCCCACTTTCGTGATGTACGCGGTGTACAGCCAGTGGAGCCATGCACGCTTTGTGGGGGTGGACCTGAATCCCGACTTCTCGCTGAACATGCCCGCCATGTTGAAAGCCATTTCCGCCAACCAGCCCAAAGTGGTTTTCCTGGCTTATCCCAATAACCCGACCGGCGTGGCGCTGCGCGAAGCGGAAATTGTCCAGATTATTGAGGCAACCCCCGGGCTTGTCGTGGTCGATGAAGCCTACGAAGCATTTGCCGACGCCTCGTTCATGGCCCGCGTGCTTGAGTTTTCAAATGTATTGGTGCTGCGCACCTTCTCCAAACTGGGGCTTGCAGGCGCTCGTCTCGGCTATGCCGTGGCCAGCCCGGCCTGGGTGGAGCAAATCGACAAAGTGCGCCCGCCTTACAACGTGAACGTACTCACTCGCATTGCTGTTCAGTTTGCATTGGAGCACTTCGATGCGTTTAACGCACAGGCCAAACTGCTGCGTGATCAGCGCAGTGTGCTGACCGCAGCCTTGAAAACTCTGAGAACACCCAATGGTGACGTCGAAGTGTTCGATTCTTACGCCAATTTCGTGCTTTTCCGCATGCCAGACGCCCTTGAGGTCTTTGAAGCCCTTAAAAACAAGGGTATCTTGGTGAAATATGTCGGCAAGGGTCACCCCTTGCTGCAAAATTGCCTGCGCGTGACAGTGAGCACCGAAACAGAGAACCAGCAGTTTTTAAAGGCTGTGCAACAATCCATTGATGAAGTGGCCAGCAAGGCCGCATAACTTTCAGAAAAACATGAGAACCGCAGAAGTTACCCGCAATACACTGGAAACCCAGATCACCGTCAAAATCAACCTGGATGGTTCGGGTGAACGTCATCTTGACACCGGTGTGCCATTTCTGGACCACATGCTGGAGCAAATTTCCCGGCATGGCCTCTTCGATTTGCACATTGTCGCCAAAGGCGACCTGCACATTGACGCACACCACACCGTGGAAGACACGGGCATTACCTTGGGCATGGCATTCACCAAAGCCCTGGGCGACAAGAAAGGGATTGTGCGTTACGGTCACAGCTATGTGCCACTGGATGAAGCCCTGTCACGCGTCGTGATTGATCTTTCCGGTCGCCCTGGCTTGCACCAGGACATTCCTTTCACGCGCGCCAGTATTGGCTCGTTTGACGTGGACCTGGTGTTTGAATTTTTTCAGGGCTTCGTCAACCACGCGCTGTGCACACTTCACATCGACAACCTGAAAGGCGTGAATTCACATCACCAGTGTGAAACCGTGTTCAAGGCTTTCGGTCGCGCCTTGCGCATGGCAGTTGCCATTGATGAACGTCAGCAGGGTGCCATTCCCAGTACCAAGGGTGCTTTGTGAGTCTTGTTGCCGTTGTTGACTACGGCATGGGTAACCTGCGTTCGGTGGCCCAAGCCTTGCAGCATGTCAAACTGGAAAATCAGGAAATCCGTATCACCGACGACCCTGCCGTGATTGATCGCGCCAGCCGCGTGGTGCTACCCGGTCAGGGCGCCATGCCAGACTGTATGAAAGCATTGCGGGAATCAGGCCTCATGGAGGCTGTGTACAGGGCTGCTGAAAACAAACCCTTGTTTGGGGTTTGCGTGGGCGAACAGATGATGATGGAGCGCAGCGCCGAAGGCCCCGCAGAATGCCTGTCCCTGTTTCCCGGCGATGTGGTCAGATTCGACCCCCGCCTGACCGTGGAGTGCGGCTTGAAGGTTCCCCACATGGGTTGGAATCAGGTTCGGCAGTGTGTCAAACATCCCCTCTGGGCGGGCATTGAAGACAATTCCTGGTTCTATTTTGTCCACAGTTACCATGCCAATCCGGTCAACCCGGAGCACGTGGCTGGTGAGACAGACTATGGTGTCCGCTTTACCTGCGCCATCGCAAGGGATAACATCTTTGCAACACAGTTTCATCCTGAGAAAAGTGCGGACGACGGCCTTAAGCTGTATTCCAATTTTCTAAGATGGAACCCCTGAGGTTTTTAACCAAACTTTTTTCACTCACTTGAATAGTTAACAACACAGTCTCATGTTACTCATTCCAGCAATCGACCTGAAAGACGGTCAGTGTGTTCGCCTGAAACAAGGCAATATGGACGATGCCACCATTTTCTCGGCAGACCCGGTCGAAATGGCCATGAAATGGGTTGAAAGTGGCGCGCGCCGCTTGCACCTGGTCGACCTGAATGGCGCGATTGCGGGCAAGCCCGTGAACGAGGGCGTCATCATCGACATTCTCGATGCGGTCGGCGGTGCAATTCCCGTGCAGTTGGGTGGCGGTATTCGTGACCTGGACACCATTGAACGTTACCTGGACGATGGTCTGAGCTACGTGATCATTGGCACGGCAGCCGTGAAAAACCCTGGTTTCCTGCACGACGCGTGCGGCGCTTTCCCTGGCCAAATTATCGTGGGGCTGGACGCCAAAGAGGGCAAAGTGGCTACCGACGGCTGGAGCAAGATTTCCGGCCATGACGTGGTTGACCTGGCCAAGAAATACGAAGGTTATGGCGTTGAAGCGATTATTTACACCGACATTGGCCGCGACGGCATGTTGGGCGGTGTCAATATTGAAGCCACGGTTCGCCTGGCAAATGCGTTGACCATTCCTGTGATCGCTTCGGGGGGCATTACCAACCTGGACGACGTGAAGCTGCTGTGCGGCGTGGAACACGAAGGCGTCATGGGTGCCATTTGTGGTCGCTCCATTTACGAAGGTACACTCGACTTCGCGAAGGGCCAGGCACTGGCAGACGAGCTTAACGGAAAATCCTACTAATGCTGGCAAGCCGCATTATTCCCTGCCTGGATGTGACCGCAGGCCGGGTGGTCAAAGGTGTCAATTTCGTTGAGCTGCGCGATGCCGGCGATCCTGTCGAAATTGCCCGCCGTTACGACGAGCAGGGCGCCGATGAATTGACCTTTCTGGACATCACCGCGTCTTCCGACGACCGTGACCTGATCTTGCACGTGATTGAAGCCGTGGCCAGCCAGGTGTTCATCCCCTTGACTGTGGGGGGCGGTGTGCGCAAGGTGGAAGATGTGCGCAGGTTGCTGAACGCCGGCGCAGACAAAATCAGCATCAACACCTCGGCGGTGACCAATCCTGAACTGGTGGGCGAGGCGTCGACCAAGTATGGGTCGCAGTGCATCGTGGTGGCCATTGATGCCAAAGCCAAGTCCAATGGCGAGCCGGGCTGGGAGGTATACACCCACGGTGGTCGCAAACCCACTGGGCTTGATGCTGTGGAATGGGCTCGCAAGATGCAGTCCCTGGGTGCTGGTGAATTGCTGTTGACCAGCATGGATCGCGATGGCACCAAAATCGGTTTTAACCTGGAGCTGACTCGGGCTGTGTCCGATGCGGTCAGCATTCCCGTGATTGCCAGCGGCGGGGTTGGCAATCTGGACCACTTGGTTGACGGGGTGATCAAGGGCAAGGCCAGCGCCGTGCTGGCTGCTAGTATTTTTCACTACGGCGAATACACTGTGCAACAAGCCAAGGCCCACATGGCCAAAGCGGGCATCACGGTCCGTGTGTAAGGCGAAAGGGGTTTCCTGAGGCATGAGCAAGGATGTGGTGATCACCGGCAATTGGCTGGACAGCGTCTGTTTCGATGACAGGGGCCTTGTAAGCGTAGTGGCACAAGACCACCTGACTCAGCGCGTATTGATGGTGGCCTGGATGAATCAGGAAGCACTTCAAATTACAGCCAAGACGGGTTTTGCAACGTATTTTTCACGTTCGCGCGGTAAGCTGTGGCACAAGGGCGAAGAATCGGGCAATCAGCAAAAGGTCAAGGAAGTTCGCCTGGACTGCGATGGCGATGTGCTGATCCTGATGGTGGAGCAGGTGGGTGGTATCGCTTGCCACACCGGCCGTGAAAGCTGTTTTTACTATGCGCTGGAAGACGCAGCGGGCGAAAGCCCTAAATGGGTTGCGAAAGACCCAGTGCTGAAAGACCCTTCCGACATGTACGGCAAAAAATAGAGGATTACGAGAACATGGCTGACCTTGAAAAAGAGTCCGGGGACTTGCTCGAGCGTTTGACGCAAGTTTTGCATGAGCGCAAACAAGCCGATCCGCAGCAGTCGTACGTGGCCAAACTGCACCACAAGGGGCAGGATGCAATTTTGAAGAAAATCGGCGAAGAGTCCTGTGAGCTTGTCATGGCCTCCAAAGACCAGGATCCAGCCAAGGTGGTCGCTGAAACTGCCGATTTGTGGTTTCACAGCCTGGTACTGCTGGGCTGGCATGGTTTGCAGGCCCGCGATGTGCTGGCCGAGCTGGATCGGCGCATGGGTTTGTCAGGCCTGGTTGAGAAAGCAAACCGGGAAAAATAAGACACAAAAAGGGGTGATGAGATGAGCGATTGCATATTCTGCAAAATCGTCGCTGGGGAAATCCCTAGCAGAAAAGTATATGAAGACGAGGATATCCTCGCATTCCACGACATCAACCCGGCTGCGCCTGTGCACTTTCTGATTATTCCGAAAAAGCACATTCCCACCCTGGCCGATGCCACGGAGCAAGACATACCCGTATTGGGAAAAATAATGGCAATTGCCGGCAAGTTGGCAAAGCAGGAAGGTTGCCACGATGGGTTTAGAACCATCGTCAACACAGGAAGGGTGGGTTGTCAGGAGGTGTATCATGTTCATGTGCACATTCTTGGCGGAGACAAGCCCCTGGGCTTGATGCTCAGCAAGTAAACAGCGGCAAACAAACATTCAAGGAGTTAGTCATGGGTTCATTTAGCATTTGGCACTGGGTTATCGTGCTGGTTATCGTGATGTTGGTGTTTGGCACCAAGAAACTGCGCAACATCGGGTCTGACCTGGGCGGTGCGGTGAAGGGTTTCAAGGATGGCATGAAAGAAGGTGGTGCCGACGCCGAGCAAAACACGGCCAAACTGGCCGATGGCAATGCCAAGAAATCCGACACCATTGATGTGGAAGCCAAAGAGAAATCTTCCAGCTAATTTTCCCTTTACGCGGCACACAGCATGTTCGACATCGCATTTTCAGAAATGCTTATCATCGCGGTGATCGCACTGGTGGTGATAGGTCCCGAAAAACTGCCAAAGGTGGCCAAGACGGTTGGGCACTTGCTGGGCAAGGCGCAGCGTTACGTCAGTGACGTGAAGTCTGAAATCAATCGGGAAATGGAAATCGACGAGTTGCGAAAGTTGCAAGCGGAAATGCAGGCGGCTGCTACCAAGGTGGAAGGTGATGTGCAAACCACCTTGCGCGATGCCGAGTTCGACATGAACAAATCGGTCAAAGCGATCGAGGACGACATTGCGGACCTTGAAGGCAGCAAGCCCCCGGTAGTAGCGCCTGCTGCGGGTGCAAATATCGGACCAGAACAACAAGCGCCCACAGTGCCCACAGTGCCCGCAGGGCCCGGCCCTACGGCAGAGGCCAAATAAGCAAGGTGCAGGAAGGGTTATGAGTCAGCAGGAAAATTTTGTCAGCCATCTGGTTGAGCTTCGGGACCGATTGATTCGGGCCGTGATCGCATTCGCCGTGGTGTTTATTGGTTTGATGATTTACCCCTCTCCGGCGGTCATTTTTGACCTTCTTGCCCAGCCTATTCAAAGTGCCTTGCCCGAAGGCACGAAAATGATTGCCACCGGGGTGATCACTCCCTTCATGGTCCCTATCAAATTGACGGCCATGGTTGCATTCGTTCTTTCCTTGCCTTTTACTTTGTACCAGGCTTGGTCATTTATCGCCCCGGGCTTGTATCAGCATGAAAAGAAGATGGCCTTGCCCATTATTTTTTCAAGCACAGTGCTTTTCCTGATTGGTATTGCCTTTTGCCACTTCATCGTGTTTGGTCAGGTGTTTGCCTTCATCAACGACTTTGCACCCGAAAGCATTACGCCTGCGCCAGACATTGAGGCCTACATGAGCTTCGTGTTGACCATGTTTCTGGCGTTTGGCATGACCTTCGAAGTACCCATCATTGTTGTTGTATTGGTTTACCTCGGTGTAATCAGCATTGAGAAACTGGTGGAAATTCGGGGTTATGTGATTGTTGCTGCGTTTGTCATTGCGGCGATCGTGACGCCGCCCGATGTCATGTCGCAACTTTTCCTGGCCATTCCCATTTGTATTCTTTACGAAGTGGGTATTTTGTTTGCCAAGTTGATCGGCAAACAACGCCAGCAAATTCTTGAATAAATCTGGCCTTTTGATGGGCAAGGTATTGCGCGGAAGTTTCAGCTAACAAGACCTTGCCGCTTACAAAACTAGCGGTTGATAAAGGCACCCGGTTTGGGTCGCACACCGATTTCGATGGTCAATGTTTGTGGTTTGCCCTCTCGAAGTAACTCAATGGCCTTTTTCTCGCCGGGTGAATAAGCCGCGATCTGGTTCAGCATCTGGGTCGTGTCGCTGATCTTCTTGTTGTCCAGTTTCAACAAAATGTCGCCCACCTTCAGACCGGCTTTGTCTGCAGGCCCATCCTTTACAATCCCTGCAACGATTACGCCATCTTTCTGTGGCAAATCAAAGGCAGTCGCCAACTCAGCCGTAATGTTTTGCTGTTCAACGCCGATGTATCCGCGGGTGACTGTACCGTTTCGCACAATCTGGTTCAACACGTTCTGAACGGTTGGGGCGGGAATGGCAAAGCCGATGCCCAATGATCCACCGGAGCGGCTGTAAATGGCCGTGTTGATGCCCAGCAGGTTGCCAGCAGTGTCTACCAGCGCGCCGCCTGAGTTGCCGGGGTTGATGGCTGCGTCGGTCTGGATGAAATTCTCGAAGGTGTTAATTCCCACGTGATTGCGGCCCAAGGCGCTCACAATGCCCATGGTGACGGTTTGCCCAACACCAAAAGGGTTGCCCATGGCCAACACCACATCGCCCACCTTGACGGTGTCTTCGGCTGCGAACTTCAGGTTGGGTAGGTCGCTCAGCTTGATGCGCAACACGGCAAGATCTGTTTCCGGGTCGGTGCCCACCAGTTCAGCCTTGGTGGTGCGCCCGTCATTCAAGCCCACTTCAATGTCATCGGCTGCTTCAACCACGTGCTGGTTGGTGACAATCAAGCCATCGCTGCTCACGATCACCCCTGAGCCAAGACTTGATGCCTGTTCCTCGCTGTCCTGTGATTCATCGAGTTCATCGCCAAAAAACTTGCGGATTTCCGGGTCTTCAAAGAAGGGATGTTTGGGGGTTTCCGAAATGCGTTTGCTGGTGAAAATGTTCACAACAGCAGGCATGGCCTTGTCCACAGCCAACCGGTAACCGGCCACGCCTTCAGGTTGCGCTACTTCATGTGCCGGTTTTTGCAGCCAGTCCGGAACCCAGTTCGGGCGAAGCACTTCGGTGATGAAATACAATGCAAGCAGCACTGCAAGGGCCTGAGAAAAGGTCAGCCAGAGTTTTTTCAACATATCAAATGCAAAGGGTGCGCCGTTGAGTTCAGTGGATCGGAATGTACTTGAACATGATTTGCGGGAGTTGCTGGATCAGGCTCGCATGCAAGATTATTGCCCAAATGGCTTGCAGTTGGAAGGCAGGCCCCAGATTCGGCGGGTGTTGACGGGGGTGACCGCATCCAAAGGCTTGATTGATCTTGCCATCGAGCTCGATGCAGATGCTGTGCTGGTTCACCATGGCTTGATGTGGAAAGGTGATCCACAGGTCGTAACCGGATTTCGCAAAGCACGATTGCAGGCGGCACTTGGCCATGATCTGAATGTGTTTGCCTATCATTTGCCCTTGGACAAGCACCCGGAGTTGGGCAATAACGCACAATTGGGCAAAATGCTGGGCTGGCCAAGCGACCGGGTGTTGGGTGACAAGGGTTTGATTCATTTTGGCGTTCTGCATTCACCTCAAAAGTTGCACGAAATTGTTGAAGTCGTTGTTTCAACGCTGGGCCATCGGGTGCAGGTGGAGGGGGCGGACGACCCACAGCGCCTGGTTCGTACTGTGGCCTGGTGTACGGGTGGGGCCCCCGGTTATGTGGAGCAGGCTGCTTTGGCGGGGGCTGACCTTTATTTGACGGGAGAACTGTCAGAGCCTGCAGTGCACGTGGCTCGCGAATGCGGTGTGAGTCTGCTGGGCGCGGGGCACCACGCCACCGAGCGCTGTGGGGTCAAAGCGCTTGGCGAATGGGTGGCGCAGCGTTATGGGATTGAAGTTGTATTTCAAGATTTGTTCGTGGCGGTTTAGATGTTTTTGAATGTATCGGGTTAAATCGACTTGTTCAACCGCCATTTCTTGGAAAATCGCTTTAAAACTGTTTCTTGTTGGAACCTGGCTGGGGTACAATCTTCGGTTGCATGGATCACTACTTTGGCCAAGCTTCGCCGATTTCTAACACGATGGACGTGTACAAGTCTGGCTTTTGAACAGAAATGCGGGTTCAAAGGCGCGCTCAAAGGCGGATTCTAGGTTAGCTGGATTTTACTTTCGGGGTTATTTTGATGAGCAATAATCAACCTGTAGACAAAGAACGTCGCGTCTGGATGATCGCCTGCGGAGCAGCAGGCGGTGTGGCTGCAGCGGCAACAGGCGGTGCATTTCTGACTTCCATGGCACCCTCCGAGCGCGCAAAAGCCGCCGGTGCGCCTGTAGAGCTGGACATTTCCGGCATGCAGCCTGGTGACATGAAAACCGTTGAGTGGCGCGGCAAGCCTGTTTGGGTTGTTCGCCGTGATGACGCCATGGTCCAAGCCCTGCCGAAACTGGACAGCCAGCTGGCTGACCCGAATTCAGAACGCAGTCCCGATGCATTGACTCCAGAATATGCCCGCAACCCGCACCGTTCGATCAAGCCAGAATACCTGGTTGCAGTCGGAATCTGCTCTCACCTCGGTTGCTCACCTTCAGCCCGATTTGAACCAGGCCCACAGCCCAGTTTGCCCAACGACTGGCAAGGCGGTTTTTTCTGCCCGTGCCACGGTTCCACATTTGACCTTGCTGGTCGTGTGTATGCAGGCAAGCCGGCACCGGACAACCTGGAAGTGCCACCCCACAAATATTTGTCAGACACCAAGTTGTTGATTGGTGTAGACGAGAACAACGCCTGAGACATCTGAGAGCGAGGAGTAGTAATTATGGCGGCAGACAAAAAAGTCGAAACTTCAGGTGTATTGGGCTGGATTGACCAGCGCTTCCCCCTGACATCGACCTACAAAGCGCATTTGTCCGAGTACTATGCGCCCAAGAACTTTAACTTCTGGTACTTCTTCGGTTCACTGGCCCTGTTGGTGCTGGTGATCCAGATCGTGACCGGCATTTTCCTGGTTATGCACTACAAGCCCGATGCTGCAAAAGCATTCCAGTCTGTGGAATACATCATGCGTGATGTGCCATGGGGCTGGCTGGTGCGTTACATGCACTCCACAGGGGCTTCCATGTTCTTCGTGGTAGTGTATTTGCACATGATGCGCGGCCTGTTGTACGGTTCGTATCGCAAACCCCGTGAACTGATCTGGATCTTCGGCGTGGCCATTTTCCTGTGCTTGATGGCAGAGGCGTTTTTTGGCTACCTGTTGCCTTGGGGACAGATGAGCTACTGGGGTGCGCAGGTCATTGTGAACCTGTTTTCCGCAATTCCTTTGATCGGCCCTGACTTGGCGATCTGGATCCGTGGCGACTATGTTGTATCCGATGCAACACTGAACCGCTTCTTCTCCTTCCACGTCATTGCAATTCCATTGGTATTGCTGGGCTTGGTGGCTGCGCACCTCGTGGCGTTGCACGAAGTGGGTTCCAACAATCCGGATGGCGTTGAGATCAAGGAAAAGAAAGGTGCCGATGGCAAGCCGCTTGACGGCATTCCCTTCCACCCCTACTACACCGTGCATGACATTTTGGGTGTGGGGGTGTTCTTGATGGTGTTCTCGGCAATCGTGTTCTTCGCGCCGGAAATGGGTGGTTACTTCCTGGAATACAACAACTTCATTCCTGCGGACCCCTTGAAAACACCTGCGCACATTGCGCCAGTGTGGTATTTCACACCCTTCTATTCCATTCTTCGTGCCATCACATTCCCGTTCCTGGGTCTGGATGCGAAGTTCTGGGGTGTGGTGGCCATGGGTGGCGCGGTCGTGATCCTGTTCTTCCTGCCATGGCTCGACAAGAGCCCGGTGAAGTCCATTCGCTATCGCCCATCCTTGCACAAGTGGATTTACGCCGTGTTCGTGATCAACTTCATCGTGTTGGGTTATCTGGGCGTGAAGCCACCATCAGATATTGGTCAAGTGGTGTCTCAGGTGGGTACTCTGTATTACTTCCTGTTCTTCCTGGCAATGCCATGGTGGTCGAAGCTGGGCACATTCAAGCCCGTGCCTGACCGTGTTGTGTTTCACGCACACTGAGCCTGACTGGACGAAATAAGGACGAGATGATGAAAAAATTATTGGCTTTGCTGGCTCTTGTGCCATCTCTGGTGTTCAGCGCGGGAAGCAATTACCCGCTGGACAAAGCCCCAGACCTGACCAACGACTTGGCTGCATTGCAGCGTGGTGCCAAGCTGTTTTCCAACTACTGCCTGAATTGTCATGCAGCGGAAAGTATGCGTTACAACCGTTTGCGCGACATTGGCTTGTCTGAGGAGCAGATCAAGGAAAACCTGATGTTCGCCACCGACAGTGTTGGTGACACCATGAATATTGCGATGGATCCGAAGGATGCCAAAAAATGGTTTGGTGCGGCTCCACCCGATTTGTCATTGATCGCACGTTCACGTGCTTCTTCAAATGGCCCGGGTGCTGACTACATCTACACTTACTTGCGCACCTACTACCGTGATCCTTCCAAGCCAACGGGCTGGAACAACATGGCGTTTCCAAACGTGGGCATGCCTCACGTGCTGTGGGAGTTGCAAGGTGAGCGCATTGCCAAGTTTGAAGACAAGCCTGATGCACATGACCCAGCCAAGACCGTTCATACCTTTGTAGGCTTTGAGCAGACCAAGCCCGGTACAATGACAACCGTGGAGTACGATCAAGCCATGGCCGACCTGACCAGTTTCCTGGTTTTCATGGCCGAGCCGGTGCGTGAAGACCGTTTCAAGCTGGGTGTGATTGTCTTGATGTTCTTCGGTGTGTTTACCGTATTCGCATGGCGTTTGAATGCCGCTTACTGGAAAGACATCAAGTAAGTTAAAGGCTTAGTTTGCATACAGGCTGGGGTGTTTGCTCGCCCCGGCCATTTTTTGTTTTGGGATGACAACATTATGATGGTTCTATACTCTGGAACAACCTGTCCATATTCGCAGCGTTGCCGCTTCGTGTTGCACGAAAAAGGCATGGACTTTGAGATCAAGGACATTGATCTGTTCAATCGCCCCGATGACATCAGTGTCATGAACCCGTACAGTCAGGTGCCCATCCTGGTGGAACGCGATTTGATTCTGTATGAATCAAATATCATCAATGAATACATTGATGAGCGTTTTCCTCATCCTCAGTTGATGCCCGCCGATCCAGTAATGCGTGCGCGTACCCGCCTGTTCTTGTTCAACTTTGAACGTGAACTGTTCCAGCACGTGAGTGTTCTGGAAAAAGCAGGGAACCCCAAGGCAATGGACAAGGCCAAGTCATCAATTCGTGACCAGTTGACCCAACTGGCACCAGTGTTTTTGAAAAGCAAGTACATGCTCGGCGAAGATTTTTCGATGCTGGACGTGGCATTGGCTCCATTGTTGTGGCGTTTGGAACACTATGGCATTGAACTGCCGAAGTCTGCTGCGCCACTGATGAAGTATGCCGAGCGGATTTTTGCGAAGCCTGCCTTTATTGATGCACTGACGCCCTCTGAAAAAGTGATGCGTCGCTAAAGGGTTTGTGTACCCGAATTCACCAAGGATATTGCAGTGACTGAAGTATCAACAAAGCCTTATCTGATTCGCGCCATTCATGAATGGTGCGTAGACAATGGGTACACGCCTTATTTGGCTGTGGCTGTGAATGAGCAAACCCAGGTACCCAAAGAATTTGTGAAGGCCGGCGAAATTGTGCTGAACACATCGCCGTTGGCCACCAACAAATTGTCTTTGGGTAATGAGTATGTCGAGTTTGAGGCCCGGTTCGGGGGCGTGGCTCGACAGATTTTTGTTCCGATTGAGCAGGTCAGTGCGATTTATGCGCGCGAGAATGGTCACGGCATGGCCTTTGAAGTATTAAAGCCTTTGGCTGAGATCGAAGGCGACGGCAATGAGGCGGTTCAGTTTGTTCTGGACGAGCACGATGAGCCAGTATCCAACGAATCGGATCAAAAACCTGCAGGTTTGCGTTCAGTTTCGGGTGTTTCTGAAGATTCACAATTGCTGGCTGTAACTAAATCAGAAAAATCTGAAGAAAAAACACCGAAAAAGCCGAGTCCCAAGAAAAAGAGTCATTTGACTCGAGTAAAATAGCGCTTCTCTTAAGTGCCGCTTTAGCTCAGTTGGTAGAGCAACCGCCTTGTAAGCGGTAGGTCGTCAGTTCGAATCCGACAAGCGGCACCATTCATCTCCCGAAGTTCTGAGAAATTTTCCACCAAATTTGAATCGAACGCTGATCATGGGTCTTCCATCTCGCCTTGGTCGTTCCGTTGCGTAGAAATGCGCCTCTGATTTTTGCTACCTCAGCGCGAATCCTATTCCCCGTAGCGTTAATCTGGACTGCTGTTTGTGGCTTCCCCAGCGTGCCTTGTACATCCCGCACAGAAAACCGTTGATCCCTTCTTGAACCAAGGCTGTTCATTCACCCAAACCCCACAAAAAACAAGGTCGGGCTTGGGTGTCGCGCGTTGCGCGAGCATTCAAGCCTTGTTCAAACCGGGCGGTTTTCTTGAATGCGCGGCATTTACAAGTGCACTGCCGCGAAAGCCCAGACGCAGCGGGTTCCTGCGGGCAGCGGGCTTGGCCACGCTGTTGAAGCTCAACCCGGCGCAGGCCCTTCAACGCACCGATCGGAGTAGTTCCAGCACCAGCGCCAACGCTAGGGCAGGCGTCAACCCGTCACATTCAGCGCCCACCGACGCGCGATCAATCACGGTCGGAGTCAAGCTCACGAGGCGAGCGATTGGAATTCGCGCCAAATGGGCTTTACCCTAAGATGAGTCAACTGAATCGGGCCGAATGGGCTTCACCCTACGATAAGTCAACTGAATCGCACCGAGGGGGCTTAAATCAGGCGGGTGAACTGCGGGAACGCTTTACACTGTGGGCATTGAATTCACTGCAGCAAACCAGCATGCCCAAAACCAAAAAGAACCCGCTTGATTCCCTGGACTTGAAGCCTGGGCAGTCGATTGATCTGCTCAAGGCTTTGCACATTGTGACGCGCGAAGGTGGTATCAACCAAGACAGTCGAAGAAAGCTGAAGCAGGTTTACCACCTGACCCATTTCATTGAGCCTTTGATCGATGAGGTGCGCAAGACCAATGACGGAAATGTGTACCTGGTGGATCACGGTGCAGGGAAGTCGTACTTGGGCTTCATTCTGTACGACCTTTACATCAAGCAGAATCCTGAAGGGGCCGTAGTAGCAGGTGTGGAAACCCGTCAGGACTTGGTCGACAAGTCGGCACAGTTGGCGGAAAAACTGGGCTTCTCGGCAGGCATGAAATTCATCAATTTGCCTGTGGCGCAAGCCACTGAACACGCTGACTTGCCCGATGAGGTGGACATTGTGACCGCGCTGCATGCCTGTAATACAGCCACTGACGACGCCATCTCATTCGGGCTCAAGAAAAATGCAAAGTTCATGGTCGTTGTGCCTTGTTGCCAAGCGGAAGTGGCTTCACATTTGCGGCAAAACAAATCAAGTCAGCTGGGTAAAACCAGTTTGGTGGAGATGTGGCGGCACCCGTTGCACACCCGTGAGTTTGGTAGCCAGTTGACCAATGTGCTGCGCTGTTTGCAGCTTGAAGCGCAAGGTTATCAGGTCACTGTGACGGAGTTGGTGGGGTGGGAACACTCAATGAAAAACGAGTTGATTGTTGCCAGGAAGCACCAGAAATCAAACCCCAAAGCTGCGCAACGCTTGCGCAGCATGCTCACTGAATTGGGATTGGATGGCGAGGAAGGGCTGTTGCAGCGCTTCCATGTGCCGGCTTGATCGATCGCGCACTGCGGATCAAGTCATAGTGGAAAGCAGGCGAGTGAAGGGTGGGTGCTTACCTGGCGCGTTTCAACTGCCCAAGCCCTGCCACTCGTTGCGTTTTACATTCGGCAATCCCAAAAGCTGAAGGGCGTGTTGGGCAGTGTCGGTGACCATGGCGTCAATACTTTCAGGCCGCTGGTAAAGGGCGGGAACTGGGGGCATAACAATGCCTCCCATTTCAGTCACGCTGACCATGTTTCGCAGATGGGCCAAGTTCAGCGGGGTTTCGCGCGGCATGATGACGAGCCTGCGTCGTTCTTTCAGTACAACGTCTGCAGCCCGGCTGATCAGGTTGTTCGACAGGCCATGCGCCACTGCGGCCAGGGTGTGCATTGAGCAAGGCGCAATGACCATGCCCATGGACGGATAAGACCCACTGGCAATGCAGTTGCCAACCGACTTGGGCGAATGCACGACATGTGCCTTGGCCTCAATCTCAGTTTTGCTTAAATCGCTTTCACTGGCGAGGGTGAGCCAACCTGACGAAGAAATAACCAAATGAATTTCCGTGTCGCCGCGTGCGCGCAACAGGTCAAGAATTTTCAGGCCATACAAGGCGCCACTGGCGCCGGTAATGGCCACAGTGATGGATTGTTTGAAAGAGTGGGGAAGGGTGCTGCTCAAGATTGGATGCCTGAATGTGGCCGCCGCGAGCTGGAAGCTGCTGCGGCCGGTTTCATGTTTATTCGGACTTCGAGGAGGCGTTCGCCGTGGCGATCAATGCCTGCAATTCGCCGCTTTGATACATCTCTGTCATGATGTCGCAGCCGCCCAAAAACTCGCCGTTGACATACAACTGCGGAATGGTTGGCCAGTTTGCATATTCCTTGATGCCCTGACGAATTTCCGGATCATCCAGCACGTTAACGGTGACGACTTTTTCCGCTTCACAGGCCTTTAGAATTTGAATGGCGCGGCCAGAAAAACCGCACATAGGGAACTGGGCTGTTCCTTTCATGAACAGAACCACGGGGTGGCTGGTAACGGTTTCATGAATTGAATCGCGAGCGCTCATAAAAAATTCCTTTCAATGGGATGAATTGCTACAACCCTGTAGTGTACTGGATGTGGGTACAAAACGCTCGTTTTCAATGCCTTGCGAGTGAATGCGCGCGGATTTAAGCCCTTGCGAACACGAAGCGCGGGGTGCCGGCCAGGTCGGGCAGACCTTGTACCTGGGTGTAGGGCGGTTGGGAAAAAATGGCAAGGACTGCTTCTTGCTGGTTGTAGCCGTGCTCCACCAACACGCCCCCACCGGCCCGAAGCAGGGTGGGGCTTTGGCGGGCAATTTCCCGGTAGAAATGCAGACCGTCTCCGCCGTCCGTCAGCGCTATTGCGGGCTCAAAGCGCAGGTCGCCTTGGGCAAGGTGCTTGTCGCCCTGTTCAATGTAGGGCGGGTTGCTGCAAATCAGGTCAAAAGCCAGGGCAGGGGTTTGATTCAGCAGGCCCGAGAACAAGTCGGATTGAATAAACCGCACGTTCTTGGCACCCAGTTCGTTGGCATTGAATTGGGCAACCCACAGTGCGTCCACTGAAATGTCAGTGGCGGTGACTTCAAGAATCGGATTTTCGAGGGCGAGAGAAATGGCGATGGCACCACTTCCACAGCCAATGTCGAGAACGCGCGTCAGCAGGTTTTCGGTCGATTTGCTTTGGAGAAATCCAAGTGCGTGTTCGACCAGTTCCTCGGTTTCAGGGCGTGGAATCAACACGCGTGGGTCGACAAAAAAAGACCGGGAATAAAATTCCTTGTGTTCAACCAGGTAGGCAATGGGATGGCCTTGCTGGCGTTTGCTGGCTAGCGTTTTGAACGCGGTAATCTGGTCAGGGGGCAAGGGCTGTTCGCCCTTGGTGAGCAATCCAACCCGGTCCAGCCCGGTTACGCAGCCCATCAGAATGCGCAGCTCATTCAATGGCAAGCCAGTTTCTGCGCGTGTTTGTCGAAGCGCCGATTCGAGGGTGGATTGAGGTGGCGTACTCATTCTTTGGCGGTGATTTCGGCCAGCAGTTCTGCTTCGTGGAAAGCGGTGAGGCCGTTCATCAGGTCAGTTAAATCGCCATCCATGATGTAGTCGAGCTTGTACAGGGTCAAGTTGATTCTGTGGTCGGTCATGCGCCCCTGGGGAAAGTTGTAGGTGCGAATGCGCTCGGATCGATCGCCAGAGCCCACAAGGCTGCGCCGTTCAGAGGCTTCAGCAGCCTGCCGTTCCCGGTCAATTTTGTCCTGAAGGCGCACATTCAGCACTTTCATGGCCTTGGCTTTGTTCTTGTGCTGGCTGCGTTCGTCCTGACATTCCACCACCAGGCCGGTGGGCAGGTGGGTAATGCGCACGGCAGAATCGGTTTTGTTGATGTGTTGGCCACCCGCACCGCTGGCGCGGTAGGTGTCGATGCGCAGGTCCGCCGGGTTGATTTCAATGACTTCAGCCTCGTCGGGTTCAGCCATGACCGCGACTGTGCATGCCGAAGTGTGGATGCGCCCCTGGCTTTCGGTGGCCGGCACGCGTTGTACGCGGTGTCCGCCGGACTCGAACTTAAGGTGCTTGTACACGTTGTCCCCGGCCAGTCGAACAATCACTTCCTTGTAACCACCCAGCTCGGAATCGCTTGCGCTCATGATCTCGATTTGCCAGCCCTGTCGTTCTGCAAACCGGGTGTACATGCGAAACAGGTCGCCCGCAAACAGGGCTGATTCATCGCCACCCGTGCCCGCGCGAATTTCGAGCATGGCATTGCGGTGGTCGTTGGGGTCTTTAGGCAACAGCAGGCGTTGAAGGTCCGCTTCCAGTTGAGCGAGTTTGGCTTCGTTCTGGGCAATTTCTTCGCGTGCCATGTCGCGCATATCGGGGTCGGCGAGCCATTCGCGTGCGGTGTTCAGGTCGGCTTCAATGCTTTGATATTCGGCAAACCGTTCGGTGGCTGGCAACAGCTCGGATCGTTCACGCGTGATGGCCTTGAACTGTGCCATGTCATTGGCGGCGTTCTGCGATGATAGAAACTCTTCAAGGTCGGCGAGGCGCTCGGAGAGTCGAGTCAACCGGTTCCGCATGCTGTCATTCATCTATTTGTCGGTGTTTTTGATGTTGAAAAGTTGGGGCAGCCACTTGGTCAGGGCTTCCCGCTCGGCCGGTGTGGCTTGGTGCAGGGCCTGCATGGGGCCATGCATGAATTTGGCACTCATGCGGTGGGCCATCAGCTGCAGTACGTCGTCAGGGGGGGTGCCTTTGGCCAGTTGTTTGCGGGCGTGCTCTAGCTCAAGCTGGGCAATGTCGTCTGCTTTTTGGTGAATTTCCTGAATGGTGGGCACAAGGGACCGTTCACTCATCCAGCGCATGAAGCCCTGAACTTGCGATTCGATGATGACTTCCGCTTGCTCGACTGCGGCTGCGCGTTGTTCGCGTCCTTCCTGAACGATCTGGCTAAGGTCGTCGACCGAATACAAAAATACGTCATCCAGCTTGCTGACCTGGGTTTCGATGTCGCGGGGCACTGCCAGGTCGAGCATGAAAATAGGTTCATGCTTGCGTTTTTTGCAGGCGGCTTCGACCATGCCCAGGCCGATGATCGGCAGGGTGCTGGCGGTGCAGGAAATCACGATGTCTGATTTTGCAAGTTGTTCTGGCACTTGGGCCAGGCCGATGACCGAGGCTCCGTGGGCATTGGCCAGTTGCTGTGCACGTTCTGCGCTACGGTTGGCAATGGTGATGCTTTTCGGGTTTTGCGCTGCAAAGTGGGTGGTACACAGTTGAATCATTTCACCAGCGCCCACGAACAGCACGTGGCGTTTGCTGAGGTCACCAAAAATTCGGCTGGCCAGTTTCACAGCTGCGGAAGCCATGGACACCGAGTGTGCACCAATTTCAGTGTGTGATCGAACCTCTTTGGCCACGGAGAAAGTGCGCTGGAACAGTTGGTGCAACATTTGCCCCAAGGTGCCTGCCTCTTCTGCCGTGCGGGCGGCCTGTTTCATCTGACCCAGAATTTGGGCTTCACCAAGCACCATGGAGTCCAGCCCGCTGGCCACGCGAAATGCATGGCGGACTACTTCCTGTTGGGGAAGAATGTAAAGGTGGGGGCTTAATTCGTGGCTGGGAATGTTCCGGTTGTTGGCCAGCCATTCGAGCAATTCAAGTTTGAGTTGTTCGATGTTGCTGCTGGCGCAATACACTTCAGTGCGGTTGCAGGTGGACAGAATGGCGGCTTCAGGTGCCTGTACGCGCTGAGCCAGGGCGCGCAATGCTTCTTGCAATTGTTCAGCCGGAAACGCCAAGCGCTCGCGCAAGGCGAGCGGTGCGGATTGGTAATTCAGGCCGACTGCAAAAAGCTCCATGATACCTACTGGGCGGAAAACCCTTCATTATAACGCGCGAAGTCGCTAGGGCTCTTAGCTGTTTTCAGCGAGCTGGCGTTTGATTTTTGCAAGGCTTGGGGACTTGCCTTCGTGGTCCACCTGCTCCAGTTTGTAGCCGAAGCCGTAAACGGGGGTTAGGCGAAAGCCCTGTTCCGGGCGCAGGCCGAGCTTGGATCGAACGCGGGAGATGTGAGTATCCATGGTTCGCGAGGGCAGGTCGGTGTCTCTTCCCCACACGGCCTCCTGAATGTGTGAACGCGACAGGGGCTTGCCCAGGTTGCGAAACAGCAGCAGCGCGAGGTCAAATTCCTTCTGGGTCAACACCACACGCTTCCCGTGGCGCACCACGGTTGAAAACTTGGGGTGAAACTCGAGTTCTGCAATTTCAAACACTTCCGGAGCGGTGAGTTCAGGGTAGGCCCGACGTAGCAGGGCATTGACACGCGCGACCAGTTCGCCACGGCGGATTGGTTTGATCATGTAGTCGTCGGCACCGGCGTTCAAAGCCTCCACGATGTTTTCTTCGTCAGTTTTGGAGGTGATGAACAGCACAGGCACTTTGATGTGCAGGGTTTCACGGATCCAGTTCATGACCTTGGGGCCTGAACTGTCGGGAAGTATCCAGTCGAGCAGTACCAGGTCGAAGCTGTCCCGGTACAGGGCGGTTTGAAAGCCCTTGAATGTGGGAAAACAATGACATTTGTGATTCACGGATTCTAGCACCCAGCGCAACATCTCGCTTTGTGTCAGGTCATCTTCAAGAATGGCGATACGCATGGGTGTGGTTCCTGCAAGGGAATGTTAAGTACCACAATGTTAATTTGTGTGTTGATAGTGTAATCGTTTAAACAGCGTATGAAACCAGATGTTGCTTTTTTGTTAAATCGCAGTGTGTCGCGAAGTATCAATCAAGGTGCTGGGGTGCTGTCCTGTTCGAGCTTCATGGCGTGGGTGGCGTGGGCGCCTGCAAAAATGACAGAGACGATCCGCAGGGCCTTGTCATAAATCGCAGAGCGTTCCTGCGGCTTCTCGACATATTCAACGGCCATGAAGAGTACGTTCTGGGCCAGTACTTCCAGCACTTCGATCATTTCTTCGTGGGGTAGCCCTGGCAAAAGGGCGGCAATGCGGTTGTCGCTGCAAATGTCTTCGCTAATGGCTCGAATGGTTTTTTTCAAACCGTTTCGCATCCGCTCAAGTGGACCAAAGGCCTCGGAGGCACCCACTACCACTGGTTTCGGGTTTTCTGCAGCCCAGTCGAAAAAGCGTTTGACCAACATGGGCCGAATGTCGAGATCTGCTTCCTTGGCGGTGCTCATGCGGACTTCGGTGAAGGCTTCGATGACGGCCTTTTCAACTTCCAGAATAACAGCGGTGCCCAGGTCGGCCAGGTCTTCAAAATGGCGATAGAACGCAGGTGCTGACAGGCTGGCCTCGCGGGTGATTTCGCGAATGCCCAGGCTGGAGAAACTTCGCCGTTGGTAGCTCAGGTTCAGTGCAGCGTCAATTAGCCGGGTGCGGCCATGAATGGTGGAGGCGGTGGAGGTCATACGGCTTTGATTATAACGAAAACCCGAGCGCCTGTTTTAAATCCTTGTTTTAGAAGTTTTAATCAATTTGGCGTCTGTGGCTATTGACGAGTATGTTTACAGTCGTTAACATGAATTCAGTCAAAATATGACCATGCCTAAGCCAAATAAAAAAAGGGCACCACCAGTAAGGAGACTCTTATGCAGCACTATTTGAAATTCACCACCTTTCCATTGATTGCCCTGGCTGTGATGCATGCCATGATGCAAGGCGGTGCCTGGATGTACACCGGCATCGCCGCACTGGTGTTCGTTGTCGCTTTGGGCGACATCCTGTTGCCGGATGACCGCAGTGAGCCGCGCATGGAAGGGGAGTTTTTTCTGAACCTGATGTTGTGGCTGACCCTGCCCATTCTGATGTGGGTCACCCTGTGTTTCACCTGGGCGGTGGCACCGGTGGACGTGCTGGGCATTGATGGTTTCATGAAAGGAGTTTTCGGTTATGACCGCTTGCAGCTTCAAGCGGATACCACTTGGTATCAATGGTTTTTTGGTGCGCTCGCTGGGGCCTTTCTGTTTGGTGCCGGTGGGACCAACGTTGGGCATGAATTGACCCACCGCACCTACAGCATGCGAGACATGATGTTAGGCCGCTGGATGTTGGCGTTCACCTGTGATGCGTCCTTCTCGATTGAGCACGTGTATGGGCACCACAAGAACCTGGGGACCCCTGCAGATCCTGCCACTGCGCAGCGCGGCGAGAACGTATACGGCTTTGTCCTGAAAAGTACCCTGGGCGGTTACAAATCGGCCTGGAAGCTTGAAAAGCAGCGCCTGGCCAAGTTCAACCAATCGGTCTGGAATCCTGTTCATAGCCGGATGATGCGTGGCAATTTGATGAGTTTGAGCTTGTTTGCGACGTCTTTTGTCATCGGCGGTTGGGTGGGTGTTGTGATGTTCTGGATCATGAGTGCTGGCGGTAAAACCCTGCTGGAAATCGTGAACTACATGGAACATTACGGCATTGTGCGTCGTCCTGAAGACAAGGTGGAGCCACGCCACAGCTGGAATACCAATGCGTCGGTGTCCACAGCCTTGCTGTATGCACTGACACGCCATTCACACCACCATGCCGAGGCGGACCAGGAATATTGGAACCTGCGCAGCTATCGCCACGCACCGATGTTGCCGACCGGCTACCTGGGAACAATTTTGCTGGCTTTGGTGCCCCCGCTTTACAAGAAAGTCATGACTCCTCTGCTGAACCATTGGGATGAAACCTTTGCCACGCCTGAAGAGAAAAAGCTGGCCATTGAGGCGAGCCTGAAAAGTGGCATGAAGGGTTTGAAATCTGCCCAGCTTGGCCAGAATGGCGGCCACAACATGAATCGTGCAGCGGCCTGAGCGGCGCCAGACCCAACAAGGAGACAGACATGAAATTGCTTGAATGGTTTGGTTTGCAAGGTGGTGCGGCAGCGGGCAGCAAAGGCAAAGTCACGCACACCGTGAATGTTGCCCCAGGTGGCCAAAGTTTTGAGGTGGAAAAAGGCCGGAAGGTGATTCTGAATTCCGCCCTGTCTGCCGGTTTGGGTTTTCCGCACAATTGCAGGGTGGGAAGTTGCACGCAATGCAAGTGCAAGCTGAAAAGCGGCAAGGTGCGGGAGTTGACCGATTCCAGTTATGTATTGAGTGCAGAGGACCTGAAAGCCGGGATGATTCTGGCGTGCCAGTCGATTCCGGAAACAGATCTGGAAATCGAGGTGGACCTGACTTCAGGCGGAGATCGCCTGGTGGAAACGCGCGGGACGATTGTGGGTCAGAAGGATTTGACGCATGACATCGTGGAGTTGCGCGTCGCCCTGGATGATCCGATGCCTTTCAAAGCCGGGCAGTATGCCGAGATTCGCCTTGAAGAATTCAGCTTGTCGCGTAATTACAGCTTTGCCATGGCACCCAAAGGTCAAGAGGCCGGCGAGTTGGTGTTTCACGTGCGCAAAGTGCCGGGTGGCAAGTTCACTGAGTGGCTGTTTGCTGCCAACCGCCAGGAAACCCGGCTGAGCATGAGTGGCCCGTTTGGTGATTTCTACCTGCGCCCAGCCGAAGGCGAGAAGCCGGCACCGATTGTTTGTGTTGCAGGCGGCAGTGGCATGGCGCCTATCCTGAGTTTACTGGAGCAGGCCAAGTGGGCCGGCGAAACCCGTGATGCGGTGTATTTGTTTGGCGCACGCACACAGCGTGATTTGTACGCAGAAGAAGAGATTGGACGCATTCAGCAGGGCTGGAGGGGTTCGCTGAATTTCAAGCAGGTGTTGTCGGAAGAGCCGGAGAATTCGAGCTGGTCGGGTGCGCGAGGTTATGTCACTGACGAGCTCGACAAATTACAGTTGGACTGGCCCGATGTTCAGGCCTATTTGTGCGGCCCACCCGCAATGATTGATGCGGCAATTGCAAAGTTTTCCAAGTTGGGTGTGAAACCTGAAAATATTCGTTACGACAAGTTCGAGTGAACTGATTTAAAACTGCATGAGTGAAAAAAGCCACCTTGCGGTGGCTTTTTTTCTAGCTGCTGATATTTTTTAGCCTGGCAGGTTGCCGGTGATTGCGTCTAACGGTAATGCATTGGCCGGGTTGGGGGCAGAGCCAATCGGCAAAGCACCCAGTGCGTCAAACAGTGGGTCTGTAATCACAGCCAGCGGTGTGCCACCCAAAGCACTGGCCAGTGGGTCCAACAACAAATCAAGCGGTGTGCCAGTGGTTCCGGCACTGCCTGGGTCGACCGGGTCTGTTGGCTGCTCCGGATTCTCAACGGGTGTTTCCGGTTCTTCCTCTGTGGGCGTATCTGGGTTTTCGTTGCTGTCGGGGTTCTCGGGATCTTCAGGATTCTCCGGGTTATCAACAGGTGGGGTAGTTTCATCGCCATTGTCCACGCGGACATCGGTAAAACCAGATGGATTGGCTGAGTTGCTGTCATCGCCAGATGAGGCTGCCAATGCAGCCACGCC
The DNA here is from genome assembly GCF_036323495.1 of Limnobacter thiooxidans. Classification (NCBI taxonomy): domain Bacteria; kingdom Pseudomonadati; phylum Pseudomonadota; class Betaproteobacteria; order Burkholderiales; family Burkholderiaceae; genus Limnobacter; species Limnobacter thiooxidans. The sequence continues at coordinate 411,835 of NZ_AP028947.1, forward strand.
AACCCCGCCTCCGATTGCGGTAACCAAGCCGCTTGTACCGCCAATTGAGCCCGCTGACAATAGACCAGCGCCAACCAGGCCGCTTACACCTGTGCCTGCGTCGGCCAGCAACATGGCGCCGTCGCTCCCTTCACTGACCGCATAAAGTTCTACCCCTTCGGTAAGGGAAGTTACCTCAATAATTGCGCCGTCATCGTTACTTGCAATTAATACCTGTGCTGTGGCATCGGGTGCCAGCGTTAGCAGGGAATCGGACTGACCTGATTTTTGAGCGGGCAGTTCAATGTCGACGGATCTGTCGTCTTTGTTCTGTAATACGTCTCCGGCCAGAACAGCATCGCCCTGTCGCAAAACAATTTGCTCGCCCAAGCGTTGAACGGACAGTTTGTCGGTGTTGGATGCAATGGTGCCGATTTGTGGTGCTTGGCTCATGGAAAAAATCCGGTAATTGTGTTGTGAGTTTTAATTGTTACTTCCAGATATTCCGGTTTGGATTCAAACAAAAAACCCCTCCGAAGAGGGGTTTTTTGTTGTTGCCAGGCTGCGTTTAGGCAGTTGGCAGTCCTGGAATTGGCAAGGCACTTGGATCCAGCAAATCGGTGATTGTGCTGATTGGCAAGCCGCTACCGCCCAACAGGTCAGTCAAAGCTGACGCGTCAGTTGGAATTGGCAGGCCGCCGCCAGCTGCATCAGCCAATGGTGCCAATACTGCATCCAGAGGTGTTCCGGTTGGGCCGTCGGTGCCACCTTCGCCTGGCAGGCCTGGCAATGTTGGCAAGCCGCCGCCAGCTGCATCAGCCAAAGGAGCCAAGATGGCGTCCAAAGGTGTTCCGGTTGGGCCGTCGGTACCACCTTCGCCTGGCAGGCCTGGCAATGTTGGCAAGCCGCCGCCCGCTGCATCAGCCAAAGGAGCCAAGATGGCGTCCAAAGGTGTTCCGGTTGGGCCGTCTGTTCCACCTTCGCCTGGCAGGCCTGGCAATGTTGGCAAACCGCCGCCGGCTGCATCAGCCAATGGTGCCAATACTGCATCCAGAGGTGTTCCGGTTGGGCCGTCTGTTCCACCTTCGCCTGGCAGACCTGGCAAGCCGCCAGCCAAAATGCTGTCAAGCAAGGCTGCGCCAGTCAGAATGCCGTCTTCGATTGGCTGTCCAATGACTGGAATCATTTCGATTGGTGCCAGATCAACAAACTGTTGAGCTGCTGATTCGAAAGGACCTGCCACAGGGTTTGGTGTCGGTGTGCCGCCGTTGCCTGGCAAGCCTGGCAATGTTGGCAAACCGCCGCCTGCTGCGTCAGCCAATGGCGCCAGGATCACATCCAGCGGTGTACCAGTTGGGCCATCTGTGCCGCCTTCGCCTGGCATGCCTGGCAAAGTAGGTACTCCACCTGCAAGTGCATCTGCGATCGGGCCTGTCACTGCTTCCAGCGGCGAGTTTTGGCCGATGTCTTCAATGACGCCCGCCAAGTTACCTGCAAACACTGCCGGATCCGCATTTTCCATCAAGGCGTCTGTGAGTGGTGACAGGGGTGTTTCTGGGATACCGCCACCGTTGTCTGGCTCATCGTCGCCTGTTGGGCGTGTGCCGCCGAGCAGGTTTCCAACTGTTTCAACCAGAGCTGCACCTGGTCCAGCCATTTCCGATCCGTCTACCAGAGCTTGTCCGAGCAGACCAACTCCGCCAGCCAAACCACCTGAAAGTTCCTCTGGCAACTGACCACCTGTTGGGTCTTCGCCACCGGCTACAACAAATGCCAGGCCTTCAGTCAAAGGTGACAATGGCGCAAGCGCACTGTCTTCATTGGTCAGGTCAGTCAATCCTTCGCCTACCTCTTGCAACGTACCGCTGAGGCCAGGAGAACCTGCATCCATGTCACTTGTCCCAACTACTGGAGCAAGCAAATCAGCGGTCAAGACGCTCAACTGACTTTCGTCTGAGGCAAGTACATTGCCAGCAGCAGTAAGGCCTTGGGCTACGCCATCCACTTCGCTTTCTTCGCTGAAGCCCAAGGTTTGAGCCAAAGAATTCACAACTGGATCCAACGGACCACCTGCACTTCCAGCCGCAAGTCCTTGCGACAGGTTGCTCACTACGCCAGCGAGGCCTTCCTGGTCATTGCTATAGCCGTCCTGTGGTTGTCCAATGGTCTCGGCCAGCAAATTGGCAAGTCCTGATGGGTCTTGGTCAGCAACACCCGCCAAGCCGTCCGCTACAGTAGACAGGCCGTCTGCCAAAGCACCAGTTACTGCTGTAAGCGGGGCCAATGGGGTTTGCTCCAGGGCGTCATTCAATGATTCCAGGCCACCTACCAGTCCGGCAATGTCCATGTCAGCATCAGCATCGGCATCAGCATCAGCATCAGCATCAGCATCAGCATCAGCATCGGCATCAGCGTCGGCATCAGCATCAGCGTCGGCATCAGCGTCGGCATCAGCGTCGGCATCAGCGTCGGCATCAGCATCAGCGTCGGCATCAGCATCAGCGTCGGCATCAGCATCAGCGTCGGCATCAGCATCAGCGTCGGCATCAGCATCAGCGTCGGCGTCGGCATCAGCATCGGCGTCGGCGTCGGCGTCGGCGTCAGCGTCAGCATCAGCATCAGCATCAGCATCAGCATCAGCATCAGCATCAGCATCAGCATCAGCATCAGCATCAGCATCAGCATCAGCATCAGCATCAGCGTCGGCATCAGCATCAGCATCAGCGTCAGCGTCAGCGTCAGCGTCGGCATCAGCATCGGCATCACCTTCGTTTGGATCGACTACAGTAGTGACCGTATCGTCACCATCATCGCTTAGCAACACGGCTCCAAAAACTGCACCCGCAATTGCCGCACCGACGCCTGCACCACTACCACCGGCCAACAGGCCAGCACCCACTAGCCCAGACATCGAACCTTCATACGGCGTGAGAATTGCTGAGCTGACATCGCTATCGATGTCATACAATTCCACACCTTCGCTCAAGGCGACTACTTCGGTACGGGTTGCGCCGTCAGCGACGATCGAGCTGACTTCGGCCAGTTTCGCGGATGCACCGGGGGCCAATTGCAGCAATGTATCGCCGTGACCAGCAGAAGTTGCTGGCATGAGTACTTCGGCAGTTTGAGCACCGGTATTGGTTACGATGTCATTCCACTTGAGCGCATCACCCTGGTTGAGTTGCACCATTTGGCCAGCGCGTTCGACTTGAACGCCTGTAGATGATTTGATGATTCCCACGTCGGGATTTGCATTTTTCATGGTCTCAATTTCCTTGGAGCTAGAGTATTGGGTAAGCCGCTTTTACTGCTATAGGCGTTTTACTCACAATGGGTTAGATTGGATTCAATCAAAATCAAAATTTCCGGAGTGAAATCTTTAAATCTTGTGTGATTGGTCAAATATTGTTAAATAATGGGGTTGGTAATTAGAACATCTTGTTTTCATTCCCGACTCAGAAAGACATTTCCCTTCTTCTGTCTGCAAGAAAATGGACCGCATTGCAAAGACTGCGTTGAAATCAATGTGGAATTAAATACCATCATCCTTGGTCTACCCGCTACTCAGTGTGTGTCGCAAGACCGGTAAAGCGCCCGAGTTCACATAAAAAGGTCATGTTTAAGTTGCGTTTATTGTTCGCCTGTTGTTTTGTATTGGTTGGTGTGTTTGTGCAGCCTGCGCAGGCGCAGGAAGAGGTGAGCCCTGAAGAGCGGCCCGTTGTGAATTTTGTGGTTGCTGATGAGTTCAAGACCTTGGTGGAGCAAGCCACCGAGCAAATTCGTTCGACTGCGCAAGTCAACGACAACGGCGATGCCTGGCAACTGTTTCGCCGCATGCGGCCTGTAATACGCGATGTTTTGGGTACCGAGGGCCATTTTTCGCCCTCCATTCAGCGTGTTGTGGACGAAAGCTTGCCAGAAGATGCCCCGGCACCTTTGAACATCAAGATAGAACCCGGCCCGCAGAGTACTGTGACTTCCGTTGACATTCAATTTGACGGTGAAATCAACAAGGATGAATTTGCTGCACGTCGGGAGCGCTTGAAAACCTTGTGGTTGTTAGGGACCAATCAGGCTTTCAATCAAACCGACTGGTCGGCCAGCAAAGACAATCTCCTGCGTGATCTTTTGGCAAAAGACTTCGCGGCCGCGACTCTGTCGGAAAGTCAGGCCAATGTTGACCCGGATACCAATACAGTGACCCTTCGTGTGGTGTATGACAGTGGGCCGGTTTTTACTTTTGGCGAATTGAAAATCAAGGGTTTGAACAAGTATCGGAATGACCTCGTGGCCCGGTACAACACCATCCAGCCCGGTGATCGTTATGAGCAGGAGCGTTTGCTCACCTTGCTGGCGGATTTGCAGGGTACCTCCTATTTTTCAGCTGTTGATGTCAAGATAGATACCGATGACCGGCAGCCTGAAAGGGTACCCATTGAAGTCACCGTGCTGGAAAGTGACAGCAAGCGTGTGGGGCTGGGCGCGGGCTACAGTTCCAATACAGGCTTCCGCACGGAAGCCACTTACCAATACAACAATCTGTTTGACCGCGCTTATTCACTGGTCACTGGAGTGCGTGTTGAACAGAAAAGGCAATCGGCATTTGCTGATGTATTCTTGCCTCCGTCCAGGCGGGGTATGTCCGATTCTGTTGGCGTGGCCTTCGACCACCAGCAAATTTCCAATCTGGAAGTGGATCGCTCGTCTATCGGTGCGATTCGCGAGTACACCCAAGGCATTAACGAGTATCGGCTAGGCTTGAATTTTCAGCTTGAGGAACGAAGTGCTCTGGGTGTCAATTTTGGTGCCACACAAGCTTTGGTGGCCAGCTCATCGTGGACCCGCGCTGCAGTGGATAACCGCTTGAATCCGTCAGACGGCTACATCGCTTTTGGTCAAGTGGCTGTTGCAGGCGAGCAGTTCGCCTCCGATCAAAGCTTTATGCGGTTGTATGGCCGTTTCCAGCAATTTTGGTCGCCCTCTCCGGAACATCTTTTTACGGCCCGTTTTGAGGCGGGTACCGTGGCGGCCAGCGCGCGCCGTGACATTCCGCAGGACTACCTGTTTCGGGCTGGCGGCACCAACAGCATTCGGGGCTATGACTTTCTGGACGTGGGCGTGCTTGATCAAGGTGTTTTGGTGGGGGGGCGGCGCGTCATGATAGGCACCTTGGAGTATGTACGCTGGTTCAACGGCCCGCTGGGTGCTGCTGTGTTCACTGATGTGGGCGATGTGGCGGACAACTGGAGCAGTTTCGATCCCAAGCCGGCGGTGGGCATCGGTGTTCGATACAAGACACCCGCTGGGCCGATCGCCTTTGATGTGGCCAAGGCGGCCGATCAGGACAACTTGCGTATTCATTTCGCGCTGGGGGTGGCATTTTGAAACGCGCCATCCTGATTTTTTCAGGTGTACTTTTTCTGTTGATTGCCGGGCTTGTCGCCGCAGGGGGCTGGATCGTCACCACTGAACAGGGTTTGCGGTTTGCAATCAGCAAGGCCCAAATCTTCTTGCGGGACAACACCACCCAGGTGCTGGACGTGGAACTGGAACACGGCACGCTGCGTGACGGATTGAGTATCACCAGCTTGAGTTGGAACGACGGCGAGAAGTTTGTGGACATTGCTGGTTTGCAGATCAAGCTGGATTGGTCCGGGATTTTGGCCAACACCCTCGTGGTGAATTCACTTTCTGCAAAATCAGTGCGGCTTGTGATGCCCCCCTCAGAGGACAACGAGCCTTTCAGCCTGCCCGATAACATTGACCTTCCCCTCGATGTCCGCATTGAAAGTCTGCAAATTACCGAGGTGGTTTTCAACGATTTGGTGGTGGATCAAATTGCGGGCAAAGCCAGTCTGATCCAGAATCGATTTGATTTGCAGCAGCTTGACCTGAGCGTAGAAGACACTCAACTGAAATCCCGCGCGACAGTCATTTTGTCCAAGCCTTATGCCGTCGACGGTTTGATCACGGCAAATCGAACTTTCGATGCGGTACAACTGGACGCGAAATTGAATTTGGCAGGTTCACTGGAGCGCCTTGAGTTATTGCTGAACGCCACGGGGCAGGACACCGCGCGCTCGCAGGTCAATCAAAGCGCCGAAATTGATGCGGTGGTTACTCCATTCAAGCCGGTGATGGTGGAGAAAGTCCGTTTGCTGACGCAAAACTTCAATCCCAGGCAGTGGTTTGATTCAGCGCCGATGGCCTCCCTGACCATTCAGGGGCTGGTTCAGCCTAATGCAGACTTTACCCAGACTCAGGGCAACTTTTCAGTCAAAAACGCGGCCCCGTCGACTTTGCAATCGGGCGGGCTTCCATTGCTCAGCCTGAGTGCCCTGATCGATTTGCAGACCAGCGGGGGGCTCTTTGAGAAACTGAAGCTGGATTTAAATGACGCGCAGTTTTCTGACGGCAAGCGCGGTGCAGGACGTGTTTCGATGAATGTCCAATGGGAGTCTGCGCCACAGTTACCCGATGCCAAATCGGGAGAACAGTCCATGCAGGACCTGCTGATGCAAGGCGCAGCCCGTTTCTCACTTCAGGCCCGAGCGCTGGATCTTTCGGTGTTTGCCGCGTTGCCGCAAGAACATGCCCTGAATGTCGAATTGAACGGGGTTCAACAAGCCAACCTGCTTCGCGTCAACCAACTGAAAGTGCAGGATGGCGAGGCCTTGCTGGAAGGCTACGCTCAGGTAGGTTGGGGTGGAAAGTTGCCCGTAAGTCTGCAATTTCAGTTCAAGCAGTTGAACCCGGCACTCTACGTGCCCGATGCCAACCCGCTGCTTCAGGGCAACCTGAATGGCGCAATCAATTTCAAGGGCGAGTTGTCTCCAACCGGTGATGGAAAATCCTTGAACCCGATGGGCGAACTTCTTGTGAACGTCGATGAATCCACTTTGGCCAACGCACCCTTGAAGGTGAGCGTGCAAGCCATCGGCAATGCGCAAAAATTGAGCAAGGTAATGCTGGATGTTGCAGTGGCAGGCAACACGGCCAAGGCAGACGGGAGTTATGGCACGCAGGCTGACTTTGTCAATGTCGACGTTAACTTCTCTCAGTTGGCCCGCTTGGGGCAATTGATTGACCGGAAGTTGGGTGGTACAGCTCAGCTGAAAGGCAAGTTGCGCGGCCTGGATGGTGATTTTTCCGGTGAAGGCAAAATACAGATTCAACAGCTTCGGCTTGACAATGCCATTCAAGTGGACAGCGTTGCAGGTGATTTCTCCCTGGGGTCTGCGGCCAATTCTGTCTGGGCTGGAGACATTCAGGTACGCAATGTCCGCCAACCCGGTGCACCAGCCAACTGGGTCAACACATTGAATGTACAGTTGACCGGCACGCGGAGCAGCCACGGACTGAGTGCTGTTTTTGACAGTGGTTTGACCACATTCAGCAGGCAGCGGCCCATCAAGGGTGAGTTCGGCATGCGTGGTGGTATTCAAGATATTGCACGCAATAACAAAACTGCAGTGGGCTGGAAGGGTGCCATCACTGCATTCCGCTTGGAAGGGATGTGGCTGCCTGCACGAAGCTTCAGTTTGCAGAACCCCGCACCATTGACCTTGTCCGCCGAATTCACCGAATTGCTGGACTTGAATATCAAGGGCGAAGATTCATCGCTGATCAGCAACCGGGTGTTTCAAGTCGCTGGCCGTGAAATTCGTGTGGAGGGCGGCATGCCCAGCTTCGCCTTTCCGCGGCTGTCGCCAATTTTGAGAAAGCAACTCACGCTTGAACCCAAAGACCTGGTTGCCAAAGTGGCCTGGCGCTATGTGGCCAATCCCAACAAGGTGGATGGGCACGTGGACCTGACCCATGTATCTGGTGGTTTGCAAGTGTTGGAGGATTCGCAGATTGACGTCGATATTCGCAAAATGCAGGCGAACCTTGATTTCAATCGTGACGCCGCCACCTTGAATCTGGATATCGAAGCCAACGAGTTTGGTGTGGTGTCTGCCAACCTGCGTTTACCGGTTGAGCAAAATTCGGTGACCAAATCCTGGGAGCTCGCCGGAAACAAGCCGATGCAAGGTGCCGTGGCGGCGGGCTTCACCGAGTTGAACTGGCTTGGCCCTCTGATCAGTGGCGGTGTCCGTACCAGTGGCACAGGCCAGGTCGCCATGGCGATTGGCGGAACAGCCAACAATCCAGACGTTCAGGGCAGACTGTTTGCCATGGACCTGGATGTTTTCCAGCTTGACCAAGGTGTTCGTCTGGAGGACGGTAACGTGGTGGTGGATTTCACCACCGACAAGGCCAGCATTGATACCTTGGAGTTCACCGTGTACAACCGCCGCGTGCCCAAACGTCAAATCGAACAACTAGGCCCGCTTATACAGGGCAACGGTAAAATTACTGCGACAGGTCAGTGGAACCTAACTGGGCTTGACGGCGAGATTCAGGTCAAGCTGGACAAGGTGCCGCTGTTGCAGCGGCCCGACCGGTGGTTGATGGTCAATTCACAGGCCACTGTACAGCAGCCGAATGTGGAGGGTAAGCCTTTGAAGATCAGGGGGGAAATCAATGCCCTTGGTGCCTATTTCGAGATGCCTGAATCGGGTCCCCAAACGCTGGGTGACGATGTGTTCATCAAGGGGCGCAGTGAAGTGGTCGGCGCTGGTTTGCCGATCGACCTGCAACTGCAGGCCAATTTGGGTGACCTGTTTTACCTCAACGCCGAGGGTCTCCGCACACGCCTCACCGGTGGGTTACGTCTGGTAATGCTGGAAGGTGTTGGCGGTAGTGGCCAGCGTCGTTCGGGCAGAAGGCTGACTGCCACCGGCACCATTCAGGCAGTGGATGGCACTTACCGCGCTTATGGCCAGGACCTGACCATTGACCGCGGTGTGGTCAATTTTCAGGGACCATTGGACAACCCTGGCTTGAACGTACGCGCAGTTCGAAAAGGTGTTGCCGTAGAGGCTGGAGTAGAAGTCACAGGCACTGCCCAGCGACCCAAGGTGACACTGGTCAGTGAGCCTGCCGTACCTGATTCTGAAAAACTGTCCTGGATGATCATCGGACGCGGCAGCAACTCTGCAGACCGGGATTCCACTTTGCTGCTGACTGCGGCGGCTGCCATTTTCGGCGATGACGACGACAGCACCACCCGAAAAATTGCCCGTTCATTGGGTATTGACGACCTCAACTTGAGTACTGGTTCCTTGACCGCGGCCGATTCCCGCGCGGTGGGCAGCAAAGTGGCGATTGCCCCTGGGGCTGACAACTCAGCCAGTATTCTGGGTTCCGATGACCCGCTGCTGTCTCAGCGGATTATTTCCCTGGGCAAGCGTTTCAGTGACGAGGTTTATCTCAGTTTCGACCAGTCTGTCACCACAGCAGCCAGTATCTTGAAACTGAATTACCAATATTCCCGACAGTTAAGCTTTATTGCCAGGACAGGTGCTGACAACGCAGTGGATGTGCTGTATCAATTGTCTTTTGATTAAACCGAATATCAGTGAGCCCTACGCCCATGACTGTTTTGCAAAATGCCCTCGCTCTGCTTACCCTGTTCGATTGGCTGGCGGTGGCATTTTTCGTGATCTGTTTTCGCGGTTACAACTACGTATTTGACGGTCGCAGTCGTTTTGGGCGGCACGGGCTGGCCCAGAAAACCCATGAATTCCGCAAGCTTTGGGCGCGGGAACTGATCAATCGAAGCAATCGCGTCAGCGATACCGCCCTGATCGGTAATCTGGTCAATAGCGTAACCTTTTATGCCAACACCACCATTTACATCATTGCGGGTTTGTTTGCGCTGCTCGGCACCATGGATCAGTTGGTGAACATCACCTCAGACCTGCCCTTTAGCCGGGTAGTCAGCCGAGGCCTTATGGAAATCAAGGTGCTGCTGGTGCTCACTGTGTTTGTGGTCGCCTACTTCAAGTTCACCTGGAGCCTGCGCCAGTTCAACCTGTTGACCATTCTGGTGGGTGCCGCCCCTGATGGAAATCCTGACAAGGACTACAACGAGGCTTATGTGTCCCGCATGGCCCGCATCAATAGCCTGGCCGGTGATGAGTTCAATCGTGGATTGAGAAGTTACTACTTTGGAATTGCATCGGTAACCTGGATGATTCATCCAGGCTTGTTGGTCGCATTCAGTGCACTGATTGTGTTTGTGTTGATCCGCAGGGACTTCTATTCAGAAGCCCTGGAGATCATGTCGAAATAAGGCAGCCCGAGATTTTACCAGCTGCTGGTTTCGCGTTCGGGGCTGGCACTGACTTTGTGCACAGTCAGGTCGGCGCCATTGAACTCTTCTTCATCGCTCAAGCGGATGCCCACGGTGAGCTTTAGCAAACCGTACACCACAAAGCCACCTGCCAAGGCAAACCCCACACCTGCGGTGGTGCCAATAAGTTGGCTCATGAAGGATATTCCACCCATGCCGCCCAGCGCCTGCTGGCCAAACACCCCGGCCGCAATACCGCCAAATGCACCGCAAATGCCGTGCAAGGGCCAAACGCCCAGTACATCGTCAATCTTCAAACGATTCTGGGTGAAGGTGAACATGTAGACGAACAACACGCCAGCAATTGAACCCACTGCCAGGGAACCCAGTGGGTGCATGATATTGCTGCCTGCGCACACGGCCACCAGGCCAGCCAAGGGGCCGTTGTAGACAAAGCCCGGGTCGTTGCGACCTGCAACAAGGGCGCCCAAAGTGCCGCCGACCATGGCCATCAGGCTGTTCACAGCCACCAGACCCGATATGCCTTCGATTTTCTGGGCGCTCATCACGTTGAAGCCGAACCAGCCCACTGCCAGTACCCAGCTACCCAGGGCAAGGAAAGGAATTGAAGAGGGCGGGTGCGAGCTGATGCGACCATCTTTTGTGTAGCGTCCACGGCGTGGACCAAGCAGCAACACCGCAGCCAGGCCAATCCAGCCACCTACTGCGTGTACCACCACGCTACCGGCGAAATCCATGAACGGCGCGCCAAAACTGGCGGTCAGCCACTCCTGAAAGCCATAGTTGCCGTTCCAGATCATGCCTTCAAACACGGGGTAGATCACGCCCACCAGCGCGGCGGTTGCGACCAGTTGGGGCACAAAGCGTGCGCGCTCGGCGATGCCACCCGACACAATAGCGGGAATGGCTGCTGCGAAGGTCAACAGAAAGAAAAACTTGACCAGTGCATACCCATTGCCTTCGTTCAATACGGTGGCGGGCTCGTAGAATCCCACGCCATAGGCAATTGCATAGCCAATGAAAAAGTAGCTGATGGTGCTGACGGAAAAGTCGGCAAGAATTTTGACAAGTGCATTGACCTGGTTCTTGTGGCGCACTGTGCCCACTTCCAGAAATGCGAAACCGGCGTGCATTGCAAGCACCATGATGGCGCCCAGAAGCACAAAAAGCGTGTCCAGCGCGAGAGTAATTTGTTCCATTTTGGTGAATTTTCAGTTTTGTGGTTGAAAGTGGGGCATTCAGTGCAAAAAGAGTGCCCGCATTTCAAGCTGAAAATGCACGGAAGTGGTGCGCTAGCTTCGGCGCCATTTCAGCGCAGTGGCCGTCTGATGTGCAGCGCGTTCTGTGTGTGAGTGGAATCTTCGTGTTCCTTTTTCTTTTTTTTATCGTCAATCGCGTCATTGAACAAATGAGCCATCAATCTGTTTGTCACGGGTTCAGGTAACGCCGCCCGGAACACGTCGGGATTAATGTGCGTGTGATTTTCCAATTGATACTTCGCGGGCTCAAGAAACTGATCCATGGCCTGTTTGATCTGTTCAGCTGTCACCGGTTGATGAAAGGTTTCACCCAGCCCGTGCACCGCAGAGCCTGGCTTGTCCTGTTCATTGCCAATCCACTCCACTAACCGGCTTGTGAGGGTCTCATGGGACACAAGGGCCAGCTTGGTGAAATCCTCGTCGGGTGAGTCAAACAGCAGCGTGGCATCCGCCCCCATCTCGTTCTGAAGGCTGGTTGTCAGGTCTTTGTACTGGTTGCCTGAGATATCGACCACCCAGTGTTTGCCAGTGCTGCCATCCACACTCAAAACCTGTTCACTGAGCAAACCAGTGCCACGCATCCAGTTCAGCAGTTCATCGGCCACTCGGGAGGCCACGGCGTGAGTGGTCACCAGTTGCGGAATTTGTGATTTGGCAATTGCGCCAATGGCTTTTTCATAATTCGGATTGATGTACCTGTCTGGCAGATACTGCAGGCCCAATTCTTTGGACAATGCATTTCGCAGGGCCTGAACGTCGTGGATTTCCATTGACTTGTGCAAGGGCTCTTTACTTTCCTTGTATCCAATCGGCTGGCCCCCCTCATTTTCTTTCGAAAATATCGGTTTGGCGTGGCTTGCACGTACAGCCCCCAGCAAATGCTGATTGATCAGTTCGTCCCTGGCAGACTGGTAAAGCCCGGTCAAAGGGTGCCCCTGTGTGCGCATGTTCAGGTTCTTGGCACAAGCCAGAATATTCAGTGCCACGCCTTCCTTGCAGACATCCAGGCCTTGCACCAGTTCAAGCGCAGCGCCCAACCGCGATTCAAGGTCAATGTTGTCATTGCCCAGTTGCTGGTGGATGTCCTGAAGGTGTTCCCGAGTCTGGTTCAGGTACATTGGGTCCAGCATTCGTGGGGCCGCTTTGTCGAACAGGTAATTCTTCAATTGTTGCAAAGCCTTCTTTCTGCTGGTTAGCAGGTTTTTCAGCCCTGGGTTGGCGGGGTCAGCACTTGAAGCCTGTGCAGCCTGATCCACCGATTTTTCCAGGAAGGCCTCAATTCCCTTCCAACTGGTTTGCACCGCTTTATAGTGGTCTTTGAACTGGGTTTGCCGTTGGCTGCTGGAAAGCGAATTCCAGTCTTGGGTGTGAATAGGTTGAAGTTTGCCGTTTTTGCCCGAAACTGGGTTTTCTGCATGGGTTCCAGGTTCGGGAATGATCTGTGACTGCGAAACGACGGGCGAGCTGTTCATGATGCATCCGGTAGAACTGCGGGTTCTAAAAAGTTCACTAAATTTGGGTGAACCTTTTGATCGCTAAGTTCCATTCAATGTGCTTTCAATGCACCCCACAAAATTGCAAACAGGTCATCGAACTGGTCAATCAAACGATGTTGTTCTTTTCGCAGAAAATGCATTTGCGCCACGCGACCAAACACACCCATGAACACATCCAGCAGCATTTTGCTGGACACGGAGTTGTTGAATACCCCTTTCTGCTGGCCGTCTTTCAACATGCCCAAAAAAGCGCCCATCAGTTCCGGGCTTTCGTAAACTGGCAAGTCCTGGTACTGGCTGGCTGGAATGGACACCGTCAGCAGCAAGATCACCTTGGGGTGCTTGTCAAAATAATCCAGCATCACCCACAGGGTTTTGCGCAAGCGTTCGCGGTAATCCTCAATACCCTCCAGGTGGTCGATCATCCGGTGGGCCAAGCGGCTCAGCGTCGCATCCAGCACATAGGCGACCAGTTGTTCCTTGCTGCCAAAGTATTTGTAGATGGTTTGAAGCGACACATTGGCCGTGCGCGCCACTTCAATCAACGCCACATTGTTGAAATCCCGCGTGGTGAACAGTTCGAGCACCGCTTTTTCAATGCGCTCAAGTGTGGCCTTGCGCATGTCTTTGGGGTGCGCAAGGGGGGCGGCTTCTTCAATCAATTTGGGTGTGTCGATCGTATTCATGCTTTGCAGTGTAGCTTTTTCCGAGTGACCGGACCTTTGTTTTCCGGCTGATTTTAAGGCATCAAAAATCGAATCACCTGGTGCTATTGTTGATGCAGTTCAAAGTTTTGGAATGCTGCATGAGAACCACTGTAAACCTTGATGACGAGTTGTTGGAAAAGGCACGCCAGCTTTCCGGCCTGGGTGAGCGCAGCGAATTGCTGCGCGAAGCCCTGCGTGCCCTCATACAGCGGGAAAGCGCACGCAGGCTGGCCTTGCTGGGTGGATCCCAGCCAGACCTCAAGCCCATACCCCGCAGGCAGTGGCAACTGTGAAGGTCCTCGTGGACACCACCGTGTGGGTGGATCATTTTCAGCAGGCTGAGCCGCAACTGGTTCGCTTGCTGAATGAAGGTTGCGTGCTCACGCATCCATTTGTTGTGGGTGAAATGTCCCTGGCCAATCTTCATGACCGCACCCAGGTGCTGGCCTCGTTGGCCGATCTGGAACCCGCCGTGCTGGCTTCACCCGCCGAAGTGCAGGAACTGATTGAACTGCGTAGCCTGTATGGCAGGGGGCTGGGATATGTCGATACTCATCTTCTCGCCGCTGCGTTGTTGTCTCCAGGAGCCACATTGTGGACTCGAGACTGCCATTTGTTTCGAGTTGCCCGTGAATTGGGCTTGGCTGCACCCATTCAAGACCGTTTCTTCATGCACGACACCGGCGCAATTTATCCTGACCCGAAAGAAGGGTAAGCCAAATTACCATATTCATAGAGGCGCTACTCTAAAGTAACGTGATGGGTTGATTGTGCGTTTGCACATCGCCATTCTGGACTGTGAAGAAGTCACTTCAAATCCGGTAATTCGGATTACCGAACACAGAGAAATATCCAGGAGGCATAGATGCCATCGGCACTGATTTTTGACGCAGTAAGAACCCCACGGGGCAAAGGTAAGAAAGACGGCAGCCTGCACCAGGCCACGCCAGTGTGGTTGTTGAACAACCTGCTGACCGCTTTGCAGCAACGCAACGACCTTGACACGAGTCTGGTAGACGACTTGGTGATTGGTTGCGTAACGCCTGTGGGCGAGCAGGGCGCGGACGTTGCACGTACCGCTGTACTTGATGCTGGCTGGGCTGAAACCGTTGCGGGTGTTACACAATCCCGTTTCTGCGCATCAGGCCTTGAATCTGTCAACCTGGCTGCCGCCAAGGTTGGTAGTGGTCTGGAAGACATGGTTGTAGCCGGTGGCGTTGAAAGCATGAGCCGCTGGACCATGGGCAGCGATGGCGGTGCCTGGTTCATGGACCCACGCATCAATGACAAGCTGGGTTTCATCCCCCAGGGTATTTCAGCCGACCTGATCGGCACACTCGAAAAATTCAGCCGCACTGATGTCGACAGCTACGCTGTTGAAAGCCAGCGCCGTGCCGCCAAGGCCCAGGCTGAAGGTCGTTTCAACAAGAGCCGCGTGCCAGTGAAAGACCTCAACGGCTTGATCATGCTGGACCACGATGAATTCATTCGTGCCAATGCAACTGTTGAAAGCCTGGCTACCCTGCAGCCTTCATTCGCGATGATGGGTCAAATGGGCTTCAACGCCACAGCCCTGCGCAAGTACACCACGGTTGAAAGCATCAACCACATTCACCACGCAGGTAACTCGTCCGGCATCGTGGACGGTGCAGCCCTGGTGCTGGTGGGTAATGAGGAAGCAGGTCGCAAAGCTGGCCTGAAGCCACGTGCGCGCATTCGCGCTGCAGCGGTAATCGGTTCAGAACCCACCATCATGCTGACTGGCCCCACGCCAGCCTGCCTGAAGGCCTTGCAGAAAGCCGGCCTGAAAGCTTCCGACATTGATTTGTGGGAAATCAACGAAGCGTTCGCGGTAGTACCCATGCAGACAGCACGCAACCTGGGTGTGAGCCTGGACCGCGTGAACGTCAACGGCGGATCCATCGCTATGGGTCACCCACTGGGTGCCACGGGCGCCATTATTTTGGGCACTTTGCTGGATGAACTTGAGCGGCAAGACAAAACCCTGGGCCTGGCCACACTGTGTGTGGGCGGCGGCATGGGCATTGCCACCATCATCGAACGCATTTGAAGACCGAAGGAGAACACACAATGAGTGCAGTGAAATTTGAACTCGGTCAGGATGGCATCGCAGTGGTCACACTGGACATGCCCGGCCGTTCCATGAACGTATTGAACGAAGAACTGATGGGCCCCTACGCGGAAGCCCTGACCCGCATTGAAACCGACGCTGCTGTAAAAGGCGTGGTGCTGACTTCCGGCAAGCCCGAGTTTTTGGCTGGTGCTGACCTGGACACGGTTTACAAGATTACCGAAGCTCAGCAAGCCTTTGATTTGGCTGAAGCCTTCAAGAGCCTGTTGCGCCGCATGGAAAAATGCGAAAAGCCAATCGTGTGCGCCTTGAACGGCACAGCACTGGGTGGTGGTCTGGAACTGGCCCTGGCCTGTAACTACCGCGTTGCACTGAACAACCCCAAAGCCAAGTTCGGTTTGCCTGAAGTGAAGCTGGGCCTGTTGCCCGGTGGCGGTGGTACACAGCGTTTGCCACGCATTATCGGTATTCAGGGTGCTCTGGAAATGATGACCCAGGGTTCCGAGTTGCGTGTTGACCAGGCCGTGAAAAAAGGCATCGTCAACGAAACAGCCGATTCCATCGAAGAAATGATCGCCAAGGCACGTGCCTGGGCCGTCGCAAACCCCAAAGCTTCGCAGCCTTGGGATGTAAAGGGCTTCAAGTTCCCCGGTGGCGATTCCAAGCACCCCGCCATTGCGCAAATCTGGGCGATTGCACCGAGCATGGCCAACGCCAAGGCATTCGGCAATTACCCAGCCATCAAGCACATCGCAAGCTGCGTGTTCGAAGGCGGCATTACCGACATCGACACCGGCCTGAAAGTGGAAAGCCGTTACTTCGCTGCCTGCGTACTGTCGCAAGAAAGCAAGAACATGATGAACACGCTGTGGTACCAGTTGAACAGCATCAAGAAAGGCCAAAGCCGCCCCAGCGCACCTGCAAAAAGCACGGTGAAAAAAGTGGGCATTTTGGGCGCAGGCATGATGGGTGCCGGCATTGCTTACGTGTCTGCGAAAGTGGGCATTGAAGTGGTGTTGATTGACGCAACCCAGGAAGGCGCCGACAAAGGCAAGGCCTACAGCACCAACCTGCTGGACAAAGCCATTGCCAAGAAGCGCAGCACACCTGAAAAGAAAGAAGCACTGCTGAACCTGATTACTGCAACCACCGACTATTCCAAGCTGGAAGGTGCAGACCTGGTGATTGAAGCCGTGTTTGAAGACCGTGCCGTGAAGGCCGATGTAACCGCCCGTGCTGAAGCAGTGATTCCTGCAACAGCCGTGTATGCATCCAACACATCGACCCTGCCAATCACCGGCCTGGCTGAAGCCTCCAAGCGCCCCAACCAGTTCATCGGTTTGCACTTCTTCAGCCCAGTGGACAAAATGCCGCTGGTTGAGATCATCATGGGCGAAAAAACCGATGATGCAACATTGGCCAAGGGCTTCGACTATGTTCAACAAATCGGCAAGACACCGATTGTGGTGAACGACAGCCGTGGCTTCTTCACCAGCCGCGTGTTCGGTACCTTCCTGATGGAAGCCGCTGCCATGGTGGGCGAGGGTGTACACCCCCGTTCAATCGAAATGGCAGGCCTGGAAGCCGGCATGCCCATGCCACCCCTGGCGTTGTATGATGAAGTGTCACTGAGCTTGAGCTTGCTGATCATGAAGCAGACCAAGAAAGACATGGAAGCCGCAGGACAAACTTTCCCAGAGCATCCAGGCTACAGCACCCTGATCACGGTTGCTGAAAAGCATGGCCGCATCGGCAAAAAAGCAGGCAAGGGATTCTACGACTACACACCCGCAGGCAAAACCCTGTGGACCGGTTTGGCCGAAGAATTCCCTGTTGCGAAAGAGCAGCCAACTTCACAGGAACTGCAAGACCGTTTGATGTACATCCAGGCCAACGAGGCCGCACGCTGCATGCAGGAAAAAGTGCTGCGCTCGGTGGCTGATGGCAACATCGGTTCAATTTTCGGTCTGGGTTTTGCACCATTTACCGGCGGCATGTTGCAGTTCATCAATGCCAAAGGATTGCCACAATTCGTGAAGCGTTGCGAAGAACTGGCCGCCAAGTATGGCGAACGTTTCAAGCCTGCCAGCATGCTGGTGGAACTTGCTGCCCAAGGCAAGAAGCTTGAAGATAATTTGAACTAAGCAATTTGAACTAAGCGTTTGAAATAACAGGAGCAGTAACCATGGTATTCAAAGCAATCATGAATGGCTTGATCAAAGCCAAAGCCATGCCGCAGATTTCCGCCACCGAGCGCCAGGCGCTTGAGGCGGGCACGGTGTGGATCGACGGGCAAGTGTTTTCCGGCAAGCCCGACTTTGCAAAAATGTTCGCAGAGCCCTATGCACTGCTGAGCCCCCGCGAGCGTGAGTTCGTCAATGGCCCAGTGCAGCAGTTGTGCGAAATGTGCGATCCGCATGAAATTGCAACCACGCGCATCATTCCCAAAAAGGCAATCGACTTTTTGGCATCCGCAGGTTTCTATTCATTTCTGATCCCGCAAAAGTTTGGTGGCCTGGAATTCTCGGCCAATGCGATTTCCACCATCATGGCGATGATCACCTCGCACAGCCCTTTGCTGTCCACTCTGGTTGTTATTCCAAACAGCCTGGGCGCAGCCGAGCTGATCAAGCACTACGGCACACAGGCGCAGAAAGAGCATTACCTGCCCCGTTTGGCCACTGGTGAATACCTGCCGTGTTTCGGTTTGACCGAACCCACAGCCGGTTCAGACGCAGCGTCCATTCTGGCACGCGGCGTGGTGTTCAAGAACGCAGAAGGCAAGGTTCAGATCAAGCTGAACTTCCGCAAGCGCTACATCACATTGGCCCCTGTGGCCAACCTGATCTCGCTGGCCTTCAAGCTGCAGGATCCAGATAACCTGTTGGGTAAAGGCACAGACGCGGGCATTACAGTTGCGCTGGTTCACCGCGGTATTCCCGGCCTGGAAATGGGCAAGCATCACCAGCCAATCGGCGACGCGTTCTACAACGGCCCAATCATTGGCCGCGACGTGGTCATCGACGCTGATGAAATTATTGGTGGCACCGAGTGTGCAGGCCAAGGCTGGCGCATGTTGATGGAACAGCTGGCCGGTGGCCGTGCTGTGTCATTGCCAGCGGGTGCAGTGGGTGGTGTGCGTGCAGCGGCTGCTGCATCGGGTGCATACGCCCGTGTACGCCAGCAGTTCGGCATGCCAATCGCAGAAATGGAAGGCATTCAGGAAAAGCTGGCTGAAATTGCAGCCATGGCCTACCTCAGCGAAGCAGCCCGCGTGTACGCGGTCAGCGCGCTGGACAACAACGAGCAGCCCCCAGTGGTGTCTGCCGTGTGGAAAGCCTACCTGACAGAACTGTCACGCGAACAGGCGAAAAACGCCATGGACGTGATGGCCGGTGCCGGTGTGATGCAAGGCCCCAACAACGTGATTGGTCGTGGCTACTGTTCAGCCCCGGTTGCAATCACTGTTGAAGGCGCGAACATCATGACCCGTTCGCTGATTACTTTCGGCCAGGGCGCAGTGCGTTGTCACCCCTATGCATTCAAGATCGCGAATGCACTGGAAGCCAACGACTTGCCCACATTCAGCAGCGCGCTGAAGGGCTGGATTGGTCACATGGTTGTCAACACCAGCCGCTTGGTTGGTTTGACACTGACCCGCGGCCATTTGGCCAGCACACCAAAAATTGATGGCGTAACCCCTTACCTGCGCAAGCTGGCCTGGGCGTCATCACGTTACTCCTTCCTGACCGATATGGCCCTGTTGACAGTGGGTGGCAAGCTGAAAGCTCGCCAGCAATTGACTGGCCACTTTGCCGATGCATTGGGCTGGCAACTGTTGGCCATTTCAACTGTACGCCGCTATGTGGCTGAAGGTGAAATCAAGGAAGACCTGCCATTGGTGCAGTACGCTTGTGAATACGCATTGGCCAAGGTGCAAAAAGCATTTGAGTCCATCTATTCCAACTTCGGCAACAACCCAGTTGGTTTCTTGCTGCGCACCGTGGGCTACTTCAGCCTGCGCGTGAACCCGATTGTGGGTTCAGGTCTGGATCGTTTGGTGCCCACCGTGGCCAAGACAATCACCAAGAGCGGTGCACAACAGTCGCGCATTACTGGCGACCTATACATTCCCAAGTTCAACCTGGCCGACATGGACAGCGACGAAGTACTGGCAAACACCACAGGTGTTAAACGCTTGATGGCTGCTTTCCAGGCTGTTCAGGAAGCCGAAGTGGTGCAAATGAAAGTGATTCAGGCGCGCCGTTCCAAGTTGGTGGACAAAGGTTCTGTGCAGGAAATGGCAGAAGCCGCATTGGCCAAGGGCATTATTACAGCAGCTGACAAAAAACTGCTGGACCGTGCCAACCGCATCAGCCTGGAAGCCATCATGGTTGACGAGTTCACACCGCAGGAATTCTTCGGTGACAACTCAGTGACCTATGCACCAGGCTTTGAATGCGCCAACGTGCCCAACGTCAAGCATGGCTCAAATGTAGAGCCGTTCGAGAAGTTGCGCGTGGTGAATTCCTGAAACGCATTACACACCTGAAATAATCAACCCTCGGCCGCAAAGCCATGGGGTTGGTTCAAAGGGTGCAGCAAGTTGACGGGTTTGATTGATCCTGGTGATCAGTCAAACCCGTTTTTCTTTTGAAGGTCTTGAAGGTATTGCATGCGTTCCGCCTTGCCGGGAAAACTTTCAAGATGACTCAAAACCTTGAAAGCATTTCGGTACGCTTTGAACACCAGAAAATTGTTGACTGGGCGAGAGTCGATTTCCGGGTAAAACGAAAATCGCTCGCGGTGCTGGCCCACTGTTTGGCTTTTGCTTGATGTGGCAGAAGGGGCGAGTGAACCGAGGGTTTGTTGCAAGGACATGCGGGTTGAGACCATGGCCGCCGAACGCTGCACCGTTTTTTGTAAATGGGGTGGCAGCTCAATGGGGCGTGGGTCAATGTACTCTCCTGGCGAGGGCTTGAAGTCGCTGATGCCATGCTCGCGCCAATAGCTGTCGTAAAGGTTTCCGCCTGTGTTTTTGTATTGAACAAGGGCATCTTTCAAAATTTGCACTGCATCGGTGTGGCATGAATAAAGATCTGACTGCCGCTCGGGAATATTCAACTCCATTTTTCGAATTGTGTAGCCCTGTTTTTTTAGATACTGCAAGGCATTGGTGAGTTTGAAATTCGATGGTTCGTTCATGTCCAGGTCAATCAAGTCCAACCCATTTTCGGTGCCTTGAACTATCACGGGGCTGACATGGTCCATGTAATCCTGATCTGCAGCATGTTTGATTGCATGCCGCAAATGGCTCAGTTTTTGAGGCTGTAAAATGAGGCCGACAGGATTGCCTTTGGCAGTGGCCACATTCTTCAGCAACAAATCTGCAAGATGTGTTTCCTCCTCAATGGCATGGTGCTGCACCCGAATACTGATTCCATATTTGTTCTGATACAGGTCAGCAAGCACCAGTTTGGCCACGTGTCCCGGTTTGGTGACGAACGCAAAATTCCGTTCGCCGTTTTTGTTCAGCCCCGGCAGCATGGCGGTATGAAATATGAACAACGGGTTGTCCAAATGTTCCCTGAAGGCCGATGCGCGATTGCTTATTTCTTGCTTGATGTGGGCTTGCTCTTCTTCTGAAAGTGAATGGCCATCGAAGAGCCGCCGCCGCAGCGCTTCGCTGGGTCGGGGTGCCGGTTTTCCACCACAGTACACATCACTTTGAGAAAAGCCTGCCCTGGAAAATGCCTCTGCAATCTGGTTCACGTTGCTTGTTATTGGCCGGGCTGATACTTCTTGCTGGGAAGCTTCGACATTGGGTGGGGTGGGTGATGCAGTCGATTCCTGGGTTCGCATGATAATTTTTTAAGAAGTGGAAGAAAGCGGTACACAAACAGCAGTTGATGTTCTCGAAGATTCGGGCCGCACAGCCGGTGAAATGTCACTCAAAACCGTGTTTGATCTGGATGCTTTGGATATAGCGTTCACGGCTGAGCAGGTCGGGAAACTCTTCCAGTCGCTCAATCGCCTTGATGGCATTTCGGTAACCTTTAAACAGCAGAAAGTTGTTGACGGGTTTGCCCAGCTGCTCCGAGTACACAGAAAATCGCTGACGGTGTTCAGCAATGGTTTGTGTCTTTTGCGCGTTGGCCGAAGGGGCTATTGCGGGTGGGCGTTTTCTGTCCGATGCCCTGTTGGAAATCAGTGCTTGTGACCGTTGCACGGGTTTGTGCAAGTGTGGTGGCAAATCGATGTAGCTTGTGGGAATAAAATCATTGGCTGACTCTTGGTAAATCGGTTTCTTTCCTGTCACCCCAAAGTGTTTCCAGTACTGTTGGTAAAGACTGCCGCCCCTTGCTTTGTGGGCCAGTATTGCATCTTTCAAGATTTGCAATGCGTCGGTGTGGCAAGAATAGCCATCTGCTTGCCGTGCGGCGATTAGCGGTGCCATGCGCCTGACTTTCATACCTGTGTTTTTAAGAAGGCAGAGTGCGTCGGCCAACAAGCAAGACGATTTGGCCAAAACATCAAGATTGATCACATCGATTCCATTCCTTGTGGCTTGTACGATAACTGGCAGAACATGGTCGCGGTGATCCTGTTCCGGGCCTCGAAAAAGTTGCTGCGAGAAATACGGATCTCGAAACATCGGAATTCTGTTGGAATGCAATACCAGACCAACAGGCATTTGCCTTGATTTGTCCAGTTTTCTCAGAAGCAGATCGGCCAGGTGTTCCGCTCGGTCAATGTGTCTTTTTTGAATGTGGATTTTTATCCCGTATTTTTTTTCATACAGATCGGCCAGAACAAGCTTGGCAATGTGACCAGGCCTGGCCACAGCCCCCATGTTGACAATACCGGCCGGTGTGGACGCTGCATCTTTCAGGTCAGCGAAGGTGAACAGCGGGTTGGTGTCCAGAAGTTCAAGGTCGAGTGCCCGCCCTCCGATTTCCACTTCGAGGTCTTGCTGGGCTGTGTGTGAAATGCAATTGCCTGGGAATAGTTGTTGGCGCAATAGTTCGCTTGGACTGGTTGACGAGTTTGCTGCACGGGCATGTCGGTCGGTTTCTTCCACTTGAGCGGTATGGTTTCCTATACAGAAAAGTGCATTCAGCTTGCCGCCGGCCATGGAAAAGGCATGCGCCATCTGCTTGACTTTTTCTCTGAAGGTGCACTTTGTTGTTGGCTGCGCTACGTGTACTGATTCAGAAAGTTTTTGCTGGCTGCTTGCTTGGATTCGCATATGGACAGAATAGAAACAGGAACAAAGGTGTTGGAACAGAATGCAGAGTTTTCGCAGCTCTACTAAAAGCCATTCTTGGCCTGAATGGTTTGAATGTAGTTGTTGCGCGCCCGTGCATCGGGAAAGCTTCTCAGCTGATCCAGCACCTTGAAAGCATTTGTGTAAGCTTTGATCGTCAGGAAGTTATTCAGGGGGGTTTTGTTCTGATCCCGGACCGTGGAATATCGTTCTCTGTGCTCACCGATTGTTTGCTTCTTGGCGGGGTTGGCCGAAGGCGCCCTAGTAGCCAATACTTGAGTAGGGTTAAGCCGAGTTGATTTCATGGCGCTGGAGTTCTGAGCCACCTTGTGCAAAACGGTTGGCAGTTCAAGCACGTATTCAAGTTTTCCTGGTTCCCACCGGGTGTGGTTTGGGGTTGGGGTCAGGAGGTGATTTTTCCAATAATGTTCACCCAGATTGCCTCCCACAGTTTTGTGTGCCACCAAGGCGTCTTTCAGCACTTGCAAGGCATCGGTGTGGCATGAAAATTTGTCTGCCTGCCTTGCGGGTTGTTTCAAGACCAGGTGCCTGATTTGCAGGCCTGACTCGTTCAGGCTGTGAAACGTTCGGTACAACTCCACAAACACACTCACCCCGACATTCAGGTCAATCACATCAAAGCCATTGGGTGTTTTTTGCAATATGAAAGGCGTGACATGTCCGCGATAATCAGAATTGTTTTGTGACTTTGTTGTTTCTTCTTCCGGCGGTTGGTGCACGACAAACCCCACAGGTTCTCCGTTTGCAGCATTGATTTTTTCAAGCAGCACCGAAGCAATGTCATCGGGATTTTTTAGGTTTTTGCCCTGAACGTGAATTTTGATGCCGTATTTTTTTTCGTACAGGTCGGCGAGAACAAGCTTGGCAGTGTGTCCGGGTTTGATCAGTGTGACAGGAGTGTAGCTTTCAGAGGCCGTGGGTCCGGGTAGCAGGGTGTCCAGAAACGTAAACATCGGATTGGCTCGTGTCGAGCCCAATGCAGATGCCTGTTGTTTAATCTCGCTCAACATTTCTCTTTGGGCTTCCTGGGAAAGCCTGCCATTGATGAACATGCGCTGGAGCAATGTTTTGGTTTGGCTTTGTTGGCGGTCAACCCCATCCTGTGGTCCTGACTTCCGGCTTAGCAGCGAAGTCAGTTTCGAAAACAACGTGGACAAGGAATTGCGCCGTGCGGACTCTTCAACTGCCTGGGGGGTATGCTGGCCCATTGAAAAAAGCGCATTTAAACGCGAACCTGCACTTGAGAACGCACTGGCAATGCGTCGTGCAGCACTATGGAACGCGGAGTGTGATTCAGGCCGGGCAGGTGCGGGTTGAGGAGGCGCATCTGTGTGAGTCTCTACGCGGGCTTGTTGGCTGGACCCTGTTTGCCTGTAACTTCCCTGTGTAATTTTTCCTTCAAACTGCGTGGGGAACTGACCTGACTGCTGAGGTAGGATTTCAATAGGCATGGCAAGTCTTCATGGCAGTAGTTATTGTTCTTTGGTGGACAAATCAGTTGAAAGGTTCCTGTACGTTTAATCGTTCTTTTCTTAAAAAGCCAACAAATACAAAGCGCTTTGATTAAACAAACGTTTGTTTGATAAACTTGCTCCATCTTTCAACCGGAGAAAATACCGTGTCCCCAATTCAGGATTCCACACTGCTCGAAGGCATTACCGTAGTTGACCTTTCCCGCAATTTGCCCGGCCCCGCTACGTCGCTGATTTTGCAGCAAATGGGCGCCACTGTGATCAAGATTGAGCCACCCCACGGTGACGACGCTAAAAGCATGCCCATGTTGTATCAGGCTTTGAACAGCAGTAAAAAAATCGTGGTGGCAGATTTCCGAACGGCTGAAGGCATTCAAAGTTTGAAAGACCATGCGGCCAAAGCCGACGTGTTGATCGACGGTTTTCGCCCAGGCGTCATGGCGGAAATGGGTTGTTCCTATGACACCCTGAAAGCTTTAAATCCAAAGTTGGTGATGTGTTGCATCACAGGCTATGGGCAGAAAGGTCCGCTGGCTGAGAAAGCGGGGCACGATATCAATTACATGGCCCTCAGTGGAGTGCTCGACGGCCTGCAAACTGCCAATGGCGACATTCCTGTTCCAGCTGTGCAATTCGGTGATCTGTTTGGCGGAACTTCAGCCGCAGTGCAGGGCATTCTGGCCGCCTTGTTGAAAGCGCAGCGCACAGGTGCCGGCAGTTTTGTGGATGTATCCATGACACACAACCTGTGGAAGCAAAACATCATGCCCGAGAGCATGGAACAGATGTGGGTCATGCTCAGTGGCAAGCCTGCCAAGCACCAGGATGATTTGCTGTCAGGTGGCTTGGCTTGTTACAACGTGTACCGCACTTCCGACAACCGTCACCTGGCCGTGGGTTCGCTGGAACACAAGTTCTGGAAGGTGGCCTGCGAAGCCATGGGCAAACCGGAATGGATCAACATTCACTGGAGCCGTGGCGCCATGCCAGGTACTCCACCCGCGGTGCAAATTCGGGCGGACATGGCGCAATTGATCTCTTCGCAGCCTCTAAGTCATTGGGAGCAAGTATTCAGCAATGTGGATGCCTGTATTACGCCAGTATTGACTAGGGCTGAGGTCAAAAGTCTTAAAATTATCTAGAACTTCTAAGAGCTATAAAATCTCTAACATCCCGTAAACCTCGATTTTCGTTAAAAACTGCAATATGGTCAATATCGCCAACATAGTTCAAATAGATAGGAGTTGGCTTTAAGCATCGGCTTGGAATGAGAGGCCTGTTATCACAGAAGCGATCAAGGTAAGCCGAAGTTTTTGTCATGCCTCGAGTGCGAAGCGCCTGTATTGAACTTGCAGAAGCAATGTCTTTGATTGAATATTTCCGTTGCACAAGACCTTCCAGTAGCGCACGCACAAAATCGTCGTTTCTGTTACCTATCAAGCGTTCGAGTGCGTTGGCTCCCTCGCGGGGAATTGTGTACAAATTCGCACCCATTTCAATAAATTTGAATACCACTTTGGGGTCTGTCAGGGCTGGCGCGTTGCGGCGTAGCGTTCGGCCAAGCAGGTGAGGTGCGCCATCAGCCATCGCTTCAATGTAAGCCAAGGCATGTGTGGTGCCTTTGCCTCGTATTTGTGCAGGCTCATAGGATTTTCTGAAGGACAGGTCGTAGTTGTGTTTCCATTCATGACGGTGCACGGCTTTGTAAAGTGGAATTTTGCTTGTCTGATGGTTGTACCTCACTGCGGTCAGTAGCCGAGTCAGGTCGACACGATCTTGCGGTTGCTCACACCGTGTGTTCCAGTCGGTGACATATTCCAGCAATTCAAGAATCTCGTTCTCAGTGTATTGATCAAGCACCGTTGATTGTTCGAAATTCTCAAGAGCTTTAGTCATCAATTTGTTGAATTTTGTCTTCAAATCGCACGGACCCAATTTTTGATCATGAGTCATGCCAAACGCCAGATTGACAAAGACATCTTCCGGACGTGATTCATCATAGGTTTTTGACTTGATGGCAGGCCAGGTTTGTCCCCAGTCGTTTTGCATGACTTCGTGAATTGCTCGCCGAACATCCAGTTCATGGCTTTCTGGTGTGAACAGAGCATCTAACAGTTCTGTAACTTGTTGCCTGCTCATCCCTTCCGCACTTATCAAATCCACTTCGGGGTTTTCTGTCGAGCCCGGTGGGGGCGCGGTTTCCAGCCAATTCAACTTGCCTCGGGATTTAAGGGAAATGTTGTTATACGCATTCTGATGGGATGGCGTCCATTTCAACAGCGATTCCTTGACAAAATGCACCCCGCTGGCCTGATCAGTCCGTTCGAGTATGGAAAGTGCAAGTAATGTGGGGTCGTTCTGAATTCCGCCCGGCATGCCATCGTCATCCAGTTGCATCAGTGTGTGGGGTTCAACCTGCCCATGCCGTTCATTGATTTTCTCCAGCAAGGTCATGCAGTACTGAGATAGGTCATTGATGCCGACGGCCTTTGCCTGATTCCAGATGTCTTGAGCTTCTTCAAGAATCTGGTTGGCCAGCATTGTAGATATGACTGACCCACTTTGTAGTGCTGAGAGTTTGCTGGCCAGTTCAACTTGCTCACTTTCATTTTCTGTGAAATTGGCGTTCGCGTAAACGTCTTGAATACTTGGCAAATCAAACATGCTGGAAAAGTGGTTTTGCCAAGCGGCAACCTGGTGTACCTCCGACGTAATCGTCTTGCAGGCGGCGCCTGGCCTGTTAAGAAATTCAGTAATTGCATTGCGTACAATCTGAATTCTCAAAGCCTCAATCCGCTCGGGCATGGAGGGCACGAAAGTAAGCTGGCGAATTGTTTTTACTGCTTCGTCAAAATGTTGAACAAGTCCTGGGCCGCACACATCGAGTCTTTGAGAAAGTTCTGTGATACAGGCGCGGGCATTTTCCACTCCACCACGTGCCACCAGGTCAGGCCTTTTTTTGGCAAAGGTGTGCATTCTTAAAAGCCGGTTTGCATCGGGGCAGCTTTGTTCAAACAGGTCCGCTTGAGAAGTGCCGAAACGGGAGCGCTGATTTCCGGTAACCTGCACAAAAACTTCTTTGCCAAAACGCTGGAAGCGGTCGGTCTTCTGGCCGTGATGGGGGGATGAGTTGGCAATGGCATCCAGTTGCTTCAACGTGTTTTCAACGATTGCCTTGAAATCTTTGTACCCCGGGCTTTTTTGAAAATCCTGAATTGCCACGATTCGTGGATCAACGTTGTTACATGCGTTGTGCTCTCTTGCATAGACTTGCAGGATTGGAGCGGTCACAGATGCCAACAATTTTTGAACGCGTTCACTTTGTGTCAGGTTGGGTGCACTGGCCTGCTCAATCGCTTGCTGAAGGTCAGGGTTCAGCTTGTTTCCAGAGTTGGTGAGCGTATTGGGGGCTGGGTTGACTGCATTGTTGGGCATGGGTTGGCTCATCGGTTGCATTAGGTGCACTGTGTGGCCCCGTGTACCGTAGAGTTCATGCAGTTTGGCCAATCAGGTCGGGTCAGCCTGATTGTGAGTCAAGGTCATGCCTGGTCTCAATGACTGGTTTCATAGGCCTGGGTATCTCCTCAATATGGCTGCTGCCATCGGCATACTCCGCCTGGTAAGCATGTCGATCACACCAGGGTGAGCTACCTCCTGAAGTGACACCCCGCGTTGAGAAAGATCATTCAGCACGATGGTCACGAAGGCGTCGCTTGGGTTTTTCAGCAAGCGTTGCAGTGCACTGGGCTGCCCATCGTTTGTGGCGTTGAATGTTGCACCTGTTTCGATAAATCGCAACGCCACCTCTGGGCGGACCATGGTATCGATGTTTTCCAACAGCGTGACGTTGATGCAATGGGGTGTACACTTGGCCATTACATCGACGTAAGCCACACCATATGCGGCATTCTGGCTTTTGAATACCGGGTTACCAATCGCATCGTCAAGTGATTCTTGTGGCGCCCTGTTCCACTTGAATTCCAGTGCTGCCTTGTACAGGGACATGTCGACATTCGCGGGTTCCAGCCTGGCGATCCTATTCACGGTCCTGTGCACATCCAGTGCATCTGGCTGGCCGTTACTACTGGCCAACTGGTGGGTATGGGTGAACAATTGAACGATTTGATCGTGCGAGTAGTGTTTCAGAACTTTGGACGAACGAAGGTTGAAGAGCGCCGTTGAAAACACATCCAGCAGTTTGGGGTGAGTTTCGATTTCCCCAAGCTTCAAACCCTGTGCAAAACCCATGGCTACGTGGATGAATACGTCGTTGGGTAGGTGGGGGTCGAATTCTTGTAACCGGATCGGCTCCAGGTGATGCCCCCAGTCGTTGCGCAACAATTCATGCACGGCTGATTTAAATGGGACGTCGTGGATTTGAAACATCGTTAACAAGTCGAGAAGCTGGCCGATTTGCTCCGCGCTCAGGTGTTTACTGCTCAGCAGTTGACGTTCTGGTTCACGTACAGTTCGGTCTCAAGCCACGAAAGGTGGAGCTGGCTTTTGAGGGTCAGGGTGTCTTCTCCTTGTTGATGCCTGAAAGCCCAACGCACAATTTTGGGCGAATTCGGGAATACCGGTACCTTGCCCTTTACCTGTTGCAGCAGGGAAAGGGCAAGCAGGGTTGGGTTGTCATGGAGTCTGCAGGGCACAGCGTCTTCATTCATCTCGAACAGGGTGTGGGGTTCAACCGGGCCGTGCTTGTTGCTGATTTTGTCGACAATGGTCATGCAGCCTTGGGCCAGGTCGGTGACCCCCTCCACCTGTAGTTGATTCCACACGTCGCGTGCTTCTTCAAGAATCTGGTGGGCCATGAATCTCGAGGTCACTGGCTTGGGTTGCAGATTGGTCAGTTTGTATTTCAAATTCATCTGTTCCACTGGGTCTTCTGTGTAATTGGGCGATGCAAACACATCGTCAATCACCGGTAAGTTCATGGTTTGCGAAAAATGGTTTTGCCAGGCAGCAACCTTGTGGATTTCGTTGCCCACGCCCAGGTTCCAGGCCGGAGCATTCTCCCTGACAAATTCAGCGATGGCGTTTCGGGAAGCCTGAATTCTCAGTGCTTCAAAACGTTCGGGTAATGACGGTGTGAAACTGGCCTGGCGGACTGTTTTCGCGGCCTCATCAAAATGCTGAACAAGTCCTGGGCCGCACACATCAAGCCTCTCGGAAAGGTCTTTAATGCATGCACGTGCATTGGCCTCAGCCTCATTGGCCACCAGCTTGGGTCGTTGTTGTGCAAAAGCATGCATACGCACAAGCCGGTTTGCATCAGGACAGGCCTGCTGATAAAGATCCAATTGGAACACGCCAAATCGCGAAGTTCCATTGACGGTGATTGGTTCCCAAAGTCCATTGGCAAGACTTTCGAAGTTAGAGTTTTTCTGGTGTGCCGTACCTGCAGTGTTGGCAATGTCATCCAGTTCGGCCAGCGTGTGGTTGATCACGTTTTTGAACGACTGGTATTGGGGCGTGTTCTTGAATCGTTCAAGTATTTGTATTTTTCGCTGGGCATTGGTCAGTGTCGCACCGCCGGCTTGTTGTTCATTGACGGACAAATCCGGGTTGTAAACAGATTCCATCAGTTTTTGGTAGCGTTCACTCAGGGTCAGGCCGGGCGCGCTGGCTTGTTCAAAGGCCGTTCCTCGGTGTATGTCGGGATGAAATGATGGCGTGGCAGAAGAAAGCTCAGAAGGGGTGGGCATGTCATGCTAACCGGGAAATCAACACGTTGACGGAATGTACAAAGTTCCTTTCCCGCAAGTATTGGATGACCCTGGGGTTTGCCAACTCCTGCAGTGAAAGTCCGTGCTGTGAAAGACTGTCAAGCGTGATGGCTAAAAACGCATCGTCCGTGCGTTGCATCAAAAGTTGCAGCGCGCTGTATTGGCCATAGTTGGTGGTGTCGAATCTTGCACCCGCCTCGTAAAACCGGACGACGACTTCCGGGCATCGGATTAGTTTGATGTTGCTGCACAGTGTTTGGGTGAGCAAATGAGGTGCATGGGTTGCCATGACATCAATGTAGGCAAGGCCGTGTGCACGGTTTGTGGAAGCGAATGCCGGGTTGTCGTTCGCGAGCCTGGCCGCCTTGGCCGGCTGAGAAGTCCAGTGGAATTGAAGGGCACCCTTGTAAAGCGAGATATCAACGGTGGGTGGGTGCAGGCTGGCAATAAGGTCTATCCGTCTCCAGATATCAAGTGGAATCTGAACGCCGTAAGAACTCGAATTGAAGTGGACGGCATATCTCAGCAACTTGCAGATTTGTTCAGGTGAATAGTTTTTCAACACCTTGGAGTGCTGAAAATTATCCAGCGCTTTCAACAACACGTTCATGTAGTTGAGGTTGATTTCCATCTGCCCAAACTTCAAGTCATGGGCAAAGCCCATGGCCATGTTGACAAATACATCATTGGGTACATAAGGGTCAAAATCCTGTGACTTGCAATTGGGCAAGCTTTGTCCCCAGTCGTTGCGCAGCATTTCATGCAAGGCTGCTTTCAGTAGCAATGAACTGGTTTGTTGTGTGCACACCGCGTCAAAAAACTCCCGGGTTTGTGCCGGGCTCAAGTGTTTGCTGCTGAGCAGTTGCTGTTCATTTTCACCCATCATGCCGGGGGGTGGGCTTGTTTCAAGCCAACGCAATTGCCCTCTGCTAAGAATGGAAATCCTGCCGTTTTCGTTTTGACTGCGAGCAATCCATCGCCGCACTGTTTCGTGCTGCACGTGCACGTTGGGCGAGTATTCTGTTTGCTTCACAATTGAAAGGGCGAGCAGGGTGGGGTTGTCGTGCAAGCTGCAGGGCATTTCATCATCGTCCAGTTCGATGAGGGTATGGGGTTCAACAGGGCCATGCTTGTTGCTGATTACTTCAATGATTGTCATGCAATGCTCGGGAAAGTCCGTGGTGCCCGTTGCCTGCGCCTGGCTCCACAAATCATGTGCCTCTTCAAGAATCTGGGTGGCCAGAACGTTGGCAATGACCGATGGAGTTTGGAGGTCTGTCAGTGTCCTGCTCAATCGGTTTCGCTGATTCATGTTTTCAACATAAGCGCGCGATGCAAACACATCGTCAATGAATGGCAGGTGCATGGCGCGTGAAAAGTGGTTCTGCCAGGCTGCAACCCTGTGCACCTCATTGCCTATCCTGTTGCCGGCCGCATCCGGGTTCTGGTGAATGAATTCCGCAATTGCATTACGCACAATCTGAATTCTCATGGCTTCAAACCGTTCCGGCAGCGAAGGGGTGAATGTGGCTTGGCGAACAGTATTCACAGCCTCGTCGAAGTGCTGGATAATTCCCGGGGCACACACATCCAGACGTTGGGAAAGCTCCCTGATGGTGGCACGTGCATTTTCTTCTCCGTCGCGTGCCACCAGTTCTGGTCGTTGTTGGGCGAAGGTGTGTATTCGAAAAAGACGGCTTGCATCGGGGCAGGCTTGTAGATAGAGATCTGCTTGAAATGTGCCAAAACGGGAAGATTCATTTTCACTGACCGGTTGCCAAAGCCCGCCGCCCAGCGCCTGAAAATTTGTGTTGCGCTGGTTCACCGTGCCAGCAGAGTTCGCTATGCGATCAAGTTCGGTCAGTGTGTGTGTCACCCGGGTTTTGAACAACTGGTATTGCGGTGTCGACTTGAAGGTTTGTAGGGCCAACATTTTTTGGTAGGCCCCTCCTTGATTGGGTGCTCGGCCCGGTGGATTGACGACCAAATTCGGAATGTCCACAGATTCCATCAAGTGCTGAAAGCGTTGCTTGAGTGACAAGCCTGGTGCGCTGGCCAGTTCAATCGCGGTACTGAAATTGGGGTCGGGGTTGTAAGCGGGTGCTGCAAATGACAGGTTGGAGCGGCTGGGCATGTTGTAGAAAGGTCAGGTAAAAAATCAGGCGAATTGAGTGGTTCGCAGGCGTCGGGAGTTCATGCAAAATTTGCATATCAATGCAGTTGGTTGAGCAAATACTGTTGAACTTTTTCATATGAAAAGCTCCTCAGCTGAATTCAAGAGATGTTTCAACGATGAATTCACTTTCCCTTGGCAGACGTTTTGGCTATTTTCAAGACACCTATCCCTCGCCGGGGAGCAGTCCAGATGATCGGTCGCCCGTGCTGGCCAATGCAGTTCGGGGTCTGGGTACGCAGTTCAAACCCCTGCAGCCGTGCGACGGACAGGCAGCAGCACTGTCTGCTTTGCAAGGCTTGCGAAATGAATTGCTGGTTGGCGGGCGCCTGAACCTGTCTGCTTTGTCGCAGCACCTTGCGCTGCTTGCAACACGCGAGCGCCGTTTGGCATTGGCGCACACGCACCGGCTGTTCTCATATCCCCGAGTGGGCCTGCCCGGAGCGGATGAAGACAATCGCGCACTCAGCTACGTGGTGCCCAAGCCCCTGGATTGCGCAAAGGCTATTCTGGCCGATGAATATCTACAAAAATATGGCGTACGGATTGTTCCTGTACTTGCGCCAAGCCAGAATGGAGATTATCTGCGCAGTGTGGTGCGCCACCTTTCTGCCGCATCCGGTGAGCCGGTGGGCTTTCTCTTGCGTGTGATCTCAGATCATCGCCACACGGAAGTTTTTGATTATGAAAACCATGTGCTTCCACTGGTCATTCAGGCCGGTGCACACGGCATCGATGTAATCAACTTGAACTCGATGGGTGAAGTGGACAACTCCTACCAGCGCTTTTTGAAAAACATGGATGTGATAAAACAAAGCGTACCTGGTGTTGAGGTTCGTTCTGCAACAGTTCTCTCTCAACGGCAAGCGGACGAGCAGTCTTGCCACACTGATGCGATACAGGTGTTGAAAGACGCCCTGCTGCGTTTCAGGCGTTCCGGTCAGTCCAGTTTTTTCAATTGCATGCTGGGTCATGCTGAAGTGGCGCTGGGTGATGTCGACGAGCCCCGGTTTTGCCTGCCGTCAGCCTTGCAGAAAACAACGCAACGCTCGGCCGCATTGCGGAATGATGCCGTGAATTTCGCTGAACCTGTTGAGCCCAAGGGACACAGCCTTCACTCCCATCGAGAAAAATATTCAGCTGCGTTTCAGGTGAGTCCGCACATTGAGGATGAGCGCCTGGACAAGCCAGTGAATCATTTTTTGACAATCAAGGCGTTCAGAAATGCAGACCGGGTGCTGTCTGTGCTTGAAGGCCTGGCTCCGAGCGAGCGCAAGCGTTATCTGAATCAGCTGCGCCAGCAGTGGTGAGGGGATGTACTTGTCATCACCCGGTAGAGTTCTCGCTTAGGATTGGATCTCCTGCCTTACCTGGGCTGCATTCGGGCAGCCGTTTTTCACCATGAGTTATTCCGTGATCATCCGGGCCCATGAAACATCGCCCCTGCTAGTGAGGGCGATTCAATGTCTGCGGGCGCAGTCTTTACCCCCTCGGGAAATTGTGGTGGTTGATTCCTCGGGCAGCGAGCAGGTGGCACAAAGGCTGCGTGAGCTGGCAGATGTACATGTGCCATACGGGGCAGGTCAGTTCAACTATTCCCGGGCCATTCACCTAGGGGTTGCCGTAGCGGCAGCAGACCATGTACTGGTTCACAGCGCCCATGTTGCATTAATGGATCCTCAGCTCGTAGAGTCTGCATTTCAGCAGGCTGCGGCAGCGAAATGTGCTGTTTTCTATTTTCGCAAAGGGGTTTCAACCGCTTATGACAACATCGATATCACCCGATTCGATGGCCGCAATGGCTTGGCCAATTCCTGCGCGATGATTCCCCGCAACCTGTTGCTTCAGCGCGGGTTCCGTGAAGAAGTGTTTTCAGCCGAAGACCAGGAATGGGCGGCCTGGTTCATTCGCGAACAGAAGGGCTGTGTATTGCGCATCACGTCACCTGCGTGCGTGTATGAAAACCCGCATTTGAACATTCAGAAAAAAGTGAATGAAGACCTTGCCATTGCCTGTTTCGTGAACCGGCATGAACGTTGGCCCAACAACATTGCAGCACGGCTGGGGCGTGCTGCGTTGGCCTGTGTACGCCGCCGGCCGGAACGTGCCCGTTTGCACTGGCTTGTGGCCATCGGCCTGCTGGGTAGTTATTTCAAGCCGACCCAGAGAAAGTCGCGTTATTTTTGAGTTGCAGCATCGCCAAGGGTGAATAATGTGGCGGTTCACCCTTGCGCAGGCAAAGCGTTGCTGTGTAAATCAGCAGGGCGCTGACTGCCACCATTTCACCGCCATCTTCCATCACCGCCAGCACAAATTGAAGCCGCCAGCCTGTTTGAACCAACATGTGCAGCAAATCCACCAACACACCAAAGCAGGCGAGCAGCACCACCAGTTGCAACAGGTGGTGCGATGAACGCCTGAAGCGGCGATCGCCCTGCAGGTAGGCCAATCCCAGGGGGATGGACAGCAACAGTGCTGCACAAAGGGCGTAAATCACCTCTCCGATGTCTTGTAGTCGCAATCCCCATGGCGGAATGAAATCAAGATGGCGGGCGATGACGCCGCCCACCTTTTCGTGAATGCCCAAGGCGTCGTCGGCCAGCAGGAATAGAAACACGAAGGCCCAGGCGGTGGGCGCCAAGGTGCGAGTTTTGACCGCGATCACAAAAAAAAGCAGGCTGGCCCAAAAATACTTCAGGTACTGGTAAATCTCGGAATAACCCGCATCTTTCTCGATGTTGAGCAAGGGGTTGTTCCACACCGGGGTGAGTGAATTGATTGTGTGGAGGACGATAAAGCACAGGTCTGCGCCCAAAAACAACAGAAATAGCAGCCCCACTTGCTCGCGCGTTGTGAGCAATTCAACCGGATTTTTTTTCATTTTGACAAAACCTGAAATCAGTTGAATAAAAATTGGGTGCCTGGCCCCGTTGTTTGGTTCCTTTTAATTAAAGGAGTGGGTCTAAGTGATTGATTCGGGGTAGAAACTTACACCAGCCTTACCTAAATCGAGTGAAGGGTGATATCGTATAGCCTGTCTAAAGACTGATACAACACTTATAAAAAAATCAGGGCGATGTTGCTTGTGCAGGGGAGACTTAAATGGCACCCGGGCAATGGCTGGCGTCAGCTCTGATTTGCATGGAGATTAGCCAAATGTCTGCACGTCCCGAGGACGCAGGTTTGAATACTGCGAAAGTATCCCCCGATCAATTCAATGGTTTTGTCAGCGCCGAAGCGCAAGCGCTTTTTGAGTCCCGTTACTGGACCAAGAGCTACCCCCCCGGTGTGTCAGGTGACATGCCTCCACTGCGTTACAACAGCATGCTGGAACTGGTTTCCGAGTGTCTGAAGAAATACGCAGACCGCCCAGCCTTTGTGTCGGCAGGAACAGAATTTTCATACAAGCAGGTTGACGACATGTCAGACCAGTTTGCCGGTTACCTGAAATCCATTGGAGTGAAGGCTGGCGACGTGGTCGCGATCATGTTGCCCAACTGCGTACAGTTCCCTGTGTGTTTCGTGGGCGCCATGAAGCTGGGTTGTACCCTGACCAACGTGAACCCACTGTACACCGTGCGTGAATTGAATCACCAGTTGAAAGATTCTGGCGCAACCACCATCGTGGTGTTCGAGAATTTTGCCAATACCCTGCAGCAGTCACTCGACGGCACCAAAGTCAAGAACATCGTGATCACGCAGCTCGGCGACCTGTTGGGTGGTTTGAAGGGTTTGATCATCAACTTCGTGATGCGCAAGGTCAAGAAGATGGTGCCAGCCTACAACCTACCGCAAGCAGTGCCCATGAAAAAGGCACTGGCTGCCGGCAAAGGCGTGGCTTACCCGAAGCCCAGCCCCAAGCTGGACGATGTGGCCCTGTTGCAATACACAGGTGGCACAACGGGCGTCTCCAAGGGCGCAATGCTGACCCAGCGCAACCTGATGAGCAACATGGAACAAGGTTTGGCCTGGATGAGCGAAGCCATTGGCAAAGACCCGATTTGTGTGGTCACCATGCTGCCTCTGTATCACATCTATGCGTTGGCCGTGAATTGCATGTTGTTCATGACTTTCGGTGCACGGAACATCCTGATTGCCAACCCGCGTGATGTGGGCACGGTGATGAAGGTGCTGCGCAAGGAAAAATTCCATGTCATTACTGCGGTGAACACCCTGTTCAACGCGTTCCTGAACAATGACGAGTTTTGCAGCCGCGACTTCTCCGACATGAAGTTCGCAATGAGCGGTGGCATGGCCTTGCAGCAGCCGATCGCAGAACGCTGGTACAAGGTGACTGGTTGTGCCATCTCCGAAGGTTTTGGCATGACAGAAACCTCACCGGTGGTTACTGTGCCCCCATTGCATGGCGGCGAGCGCCCAGCCTTCCGTGGTAACGTGGGTTTGCCAATTCCTGGTACCGAAGTGCGCCTGAAGCGTGACGACGGCCTGTGGGCTGGCTTGAATGAACCAGGCGAAATTTGCGTGCGCGGCCCGCAAGTCATGCTGGGTTACCTGAACCGCCCAGAAGAAACTGCGAAAACCATCGACAAGGATGGCTGGCTGGCCACCGGTGACATCGGCACCATGGATGAGCAGGGCTATGTAAAAATCGTGGACCGCAAGAAAGACATGATCATTGTGTCGGGCTTCAACGTGTTCCCCAACGAGATTGAAGACGTGGTTGCTCAACACCCTGGCGTGCTGGAGTGCGGCGTGGTGGGCGTGCCCGACCCAGTGACTGGCGAGAAAGTGAAGCTGGTTGTGGTGAAAAAAGACGCCAGTGTGACCAAGGAAGACTTGATTGCGCATTGCCGTCAAAACCTGACCGGTTACAAAATTCCATCATTTGTGGAATTCCGCGACGATTTGCCTAAAACACCCGTTGGCAAGATTCTGCGCCGTGAATTGCGCGACAAACCGAAAGAGTAATTTTCAGTATTACCTGATGAAAAAAAACCACCGTTTTGGTGGTTTTTTTTCGTTCGTACACTGCGTCCCGGAGCTTATGCCCCGGGCTGTGATCGAGTATCTGATCAGTTGCGCACGTACATTTCAACACGACGGTTTTGGGTACGGCCCGCTTCAGTGTCGTTACTGGCCACGGGGAAACCTTCGCCCAGGCCGGCGGCTGTCAGGCGACCACCCTCAATGCCCTTGGATGTCAGGAAGCTCGTCACGGATTGCGCGCGACGCACTGACAAATCCTGGTTGTACTGGTCACTGCCTGTGCTGTCGGTGTAACCAATCACGCACACAATGGTGTTGGGGTTGTCGCGCAAGGTGGCGGCGATTTGATCCAGCGTGCCGGCAAACTGGGATTTGATGGCGGTTTTGTTGGTGTCAAACAGTGCGGCACCGGGGATGTCGAGCATCACCGAACCATCGCGCTGTTCACGCACTGCAATCTGGCTGCCTACCAGGTAACCGAACAGGCCGCCCAGCGCCGCGCCGCGCACCGTGTCTTTGCCATCAATGCTGTTGCCTACCAATGCACCACCGATTGCTCCCACTGCGGTGCCAATGGCCGTTTTGGTGTTGTTGACCTTGCGTTCAGGCGCAACGGGGCAACCTGCCACTGCAACCGGAGAGCCAGCTGCTGGTTGCGAGGGGGCTTGTGGCTGCTGAATCACGTTGGCACAACCGGCTGCAAATAATGTAAGTGCAACGGCTGAAAGTTTGAATGTGTTCATGGTGTGTGTCCTTGAATATTGTTTTAAAGCGAAATTTCACTGCCTGATTGTAACGCCTCAATTCTTTTCGGGTTGACTATAAAAATTTCATGGCGCTACACTGCCACATGCTTAAATCCCTCACGATACTTCTTGCTTTTCAGGCGCTGGGCGAGTTGCTCTCATTTGCAGCCTTTCCTTCCATTCCGGGGCCTGTACTCGGGCTTGTGTCGCTGCTGACGTATTTTTTCATTCGAGGTGGTGTTCCTGCGGACATTCAGACCACTGCGAATGTGTTCACGGCCAATCTCGGTTTGCTGTTTGTTCCCGCCGCGGTCGGTGTGGTGGTGTTTTGGCCTGTGCTCGCCGAGTTTGGCTTCATCATTTTGCTGACCTTGTTGGTCAGTGTAGTGACCACGCTGGTGGGGACGGCTTTTGTCCTTGATCGCCTGGCTGCGCGTTTCATGCCAGGGGAAGTCAGTGAAACTGGAGCGGCCAATGTGTCCGGGCAGGCCACTGAGGTTATCCGCAATGACTGATTCCACAAGTCGCCTGGCCGATTTTCCCGAGATTTGGGTTTACCTCAGTGGCAACCCGCTCAGTGCACTATTCCTGACCCTGCTGGCGTATCAAATCGGCTTGTGGTGTTACAGGAAAAGCGGCCAACACCCTTTCACCAACCCGGTGCTGATTGCGGTGTTGCTGCTGGCTGCATTTTTGCAAATCACCGGTTTAAGTTACGCACAATATTTCGAAGGCGCGCAGTTTGTACATTTCCTGTTGGGTACCGCAACGGTGTCACTGGCTGTACCGATTTACCAAGGCTTGACGGCGGTGAAAGGCCAAACCCTGCGCACACTGGTGTTGTTGACTGTGGCCTTGCTGGTGGGTGGAGGCCTGTCGATTGCCAGTGCATTGGGCACCGCGCATTTGTTGGGCGCGAACATCGACATTTTTCACAGCCTGTGGGCCAAGTCGGTGACAGCACCGATTGCCATGGGTGTGAGTGAACGCATTGGTGCGTCACCCACGCTCACTGCGCTGTTTGCAATTGTCACAGGTATTCTGGGGGCGGCGGTGGGCAGTTGGCTGTTCAATGCAATGGGCATGAAGCGCTGGTGGGTGCGTGGCTTCACCATGGGTCTTGCCGCGCATGGCATTGGTACGGCAAGGGCGTTTTCCGTGCATCCAGAGGCTGGGCGGTATGCCAGCCTCGGGATGGGATTGCACGGAATTTTTGGGGCCTTGCTGATCCCATGGATATTCGGATTTTTTGGCTAGCGATAGGTTTTTTAAATGATTGCGACACAAGTGCCAAGTGCGCTTGGAAATCTGAATTCCCGGTGGCCTGCACTTGCTTTACCTGAAGCCGACTCGCCAAAAAAGACGGGCTCGTGCGGCTTCTCACCTGCGGTGACCGGTTTCGCAAGAGCGGCACCGGCAGATTTCCTTGAATCGCGCACTTGGCACTTGTGCCGCAATCATTCAGAAACACTGTTGCCGGCGTGGGCTGTGAAGTGTTGCTCGCGCGGCTGCTGTGTGATTGGCCGTTGTGTGAGAGTGCTGGAGCAACTGTAGTGTGTTCCACGATTGAGGGGTGGGCACTGCAGCACCCACCGCTCAAGCAAAACCGCTCAAACAAAGCCACTCAAATCAAGCAAACCTCAAAAGCAAGCCGCCCACGCCGCCACGTAAACTGCCCGCATGTCCGGGCTTGCATACCCCAGCATCACGAGCAAGGCGACCACAACAAGCGCCACCTTGCCCCACTGGGGCATCAGGCGATCGTTGTTTTCACGCGGGCTGGGTGGCTGGTCCATTGGCTTCTGCACTTTTTTCTTCAATGGGCCAGTTTACCGCAGCGGCGATCACGCTCAAGGCCACGCAAATCCACCACACCACCTGGTAGCTGCCCGTGGCATCAAACAGCAGGCCACCGAGCCAGCCACCCACGAAAGCGCCAATTTGATGGAACATGAACACAAGCCCACCCAGCATGGACAGGTTTTTCACGCCGAACATGGCTGACACGGTACCCGTGGTCAGTGGCACCGTGGACAACCAAAGCACACCCATGCCGGCGGCGAACAGGTACACGCTCCAGGTGCTCAAGGGGGCCAGTACAAACGCGACAATCAGCAGCCCCCGCAAGCCATAAATGCCGCTGAGCAGCATGGGCTTTCTCATGCGTCCACCCCAAAGCCCCGCGAGGTAGCTGCCCAGAATGTTGAACAGGCCGATCAGTGCCAGTGCCGTGCTGCCTGCGCTGGCGGGAATGCCGCTGTCCTGAAGATAACTGGGCAGGTGCACACTGATGAACAGAATTTGGAAGCCACAAACGAAGTAGCCCAGGCTCAGCATCAGAAAAGCGCGGTGGCGCAAAGCCTGAGTTAACGAGGCCCACATGCCCAACTCTTTTTCTGCAGCAATCGTCGAAGTGGCCTCTGAACTGACTGATCTTGATTTTTTCTCAAACAGGGGTTTGGCAAGCAGCAAAATAAGCAGCGCAAAACAGGCCAGCACCGTCAAAGCAGATGACCAGCCAAGCTGGTTGATCAAGAACAGTCCACCGGGCAAAAAGGCGAACTGCCCTAGCGAACCCAGCGCCATTGAAATACCCATTGCCATGCTTCGTTTCTCAGGTGGCATGGCCCGGCTGACCGCCCCGAACACCACCGGGAAAGTGGTTCCACTCAAACCCAAGCCGATCAGAATGCCAGCGCTGAAGGTCAGCAAGCCTGGGCTTTCAACCGTGGCCATCAGGAACAGGCCAACGGCGTACAAGGCACCCCCTAGAAGCATGGTGATGGCAGAGCCCAGGCGGTCGGCCATTCGTCCCACAAACGGCTGCGCCACACCCCACACCAGGTTTTGCATGGCAATCGAGAACGCAAACACTTCGCGTCCCCATTCATTGCTCAAACTCATGGGCTGAAGGAACAGGCCAAATGAATGGCGTATGCCCAGTGAAATGGTCATGATGAATGCCCCGCACCACAACACGGTAAGGGGAGAAACTGCCTTGGTCGAATTCAGGTTCATGGTGTGTGGAAATCAGGGTTTGATGTATGCAAAGCCTTGCTGGTTTTGCAGTTCAGTGACACGCACCACGCCAGAAGGCGTGAATGTGGCATCGAGCACAAACTGGTCGGTACTCAGTTTTCTGTTTTTCAGGGTGATCTCGCAAATTTCAAAGGCCACGCCACGCGCCGCCAGTGCGCTGATCAGCGGGGCGTACAGCGTGCCTGTTTCCGCATGTTTGGCCCCTTCCATCAGGA
The DNA here is from genome assembly GCF_036323495.1 of Limnobacter thiooxidans. Lineage (NCBI taxonomy): Bacteria > Pseudomonadati > Pseudomonadota > Betaproteobacteria > Burkholderiales > Burkholderiaceae > Limnobacter > Limnobacter thiooxidans. The sequence goes on from NZ_AP028947.1 coordinate 453,178, forward strand.
AGTCTACCCCGTTGGCGTGGGTGACCACCACGATGCTGGTTTTCGGCGCCACATCCAGGTGGTTGCGCATGTTACGCAAGGCCTTCAAGGGCTGGTCTGCCGAATCGATGTGATACACCACCTTGGACGTGATGTCCTGGGTCTGCATGCGAGTGACAGGCATTGCCGTTTGGGCGAATGTGGTGCCTGCGAAAGACAGCCCGATCCAGCAAGCAAATGCGGATTTTCTGATCCAATTTAATGTCATGAAATTCTCCTTGAATTCCGGTTAACCCTTTGCATCCCGCGGAAAGGTGGTGTGGTTGAGGTGACTCCTTAGAGGGATGTTTAACCCACGCTGCGTCTGGATACTCAATTGTACTGATTAGTAAAGGATGAGCAAAAGGATGAAACCCGACACCGCATTAAACACCGTATTCACGGTGAGCAAAATTGGTGTTTACGTGGCTGTTGCCCTGGGCGCAGTCGCATGCTCGTCATTGAGGCCTTTCGGTCAGGAAGATGAGTTTCGCGCCAAATTGAAGGCCCCCGAAATAACGGGTGCCAATCAGGCTGCACCACAGGTCACTTTGCCGATTGAACGTTTGCCGTCTGACACGTTCTGGGTTCGCCCCCAGATCTCGGAAGGTGAACTGCCCAACCGAATGGTAGAGAACCTGTCGGTGACCGAACGCGGCCTGTTCGATGTGTTGCAGCTGATTTTTGCAAGCACGAACATGCCACTGAGTTTTGAGGGTGGGGCGGATGCAGCGTCCCGGTATGGTGTGGTTACGCTGAACAACCTGAGTGGCAGTTTGCCGCAGGTGATGAACAAGCTTGGCGAGATCATGGGATTTTTCTGGACAGTGACCGAGTCAGGTGTATTGAGGATCATGCCTGAACAGCAGTTTGTGGTGACCATGCCTCCTGTGCTGAATGAGGACAGCATGGCGGGCATTACCAACACCATGCAATACCTGGGCGCGCGTGACGTGTACCTGGATCGCATCAACCGGTCCTTGGTGTTTCGCGCCAATCGCCGTGCGCTCAGCGACATTCAGAACTACCTGGAGCGCGCGCGCTCCACGCGTTCATTGATTGTGTATGACATGAATGTGTTGCAGGTCGATTTGAATGACACCAGCAACATGGGCGTGCGTTGGGAGTTGTACAAGGCAGGCGGGGGCATTAACACTGCACCCGATTCCGGCATTGTGGGTGCAGCCAGCACGGCAGACCGGGTCACGCAAATGACGCGAACTGCGTCGGGTATTGAAACCCTGATTTTTGGTGAAAATTTTTCCACCAATTTTCTGATTGATTTTTTGAAATCCCAAGGCGATGTCAAAACACTCAGCCAGCCAAAAATTGGTTTGATGAATGGCACCAACGGCAATATTCGTGTGGGGCAGTCCACCACCTTTGTGTCGCGCGTGGGGTCGCAGATTGTCAACGGGGTTGCGCAGTCTACCGCCGACACGCAGAACCTGCGTACAGGCCTTGAAGTGTCGCTCACCGGCGAGGCACACGATTCAACCATTTACACCCGTATCAATATTTCAATCACAGAATTGTTGGCACTGAAGCGTTTCACTGCGCTGGGTGTGGACTTGAATTTGCCCGAAGTGGCTGACCGTGAACTGAAAACACAGGTGCGTTGCCGCCCTGGTGACACGATCTTGCTGGGGGGCATTACCGTTTCAAGGGCGCAAGATGATTTTCAAAGCGGACTGGGTACCCGAAGCCGCACGGAAAGCACCAAGCAAACCGAGCTGGTCGTGACCATTCGACCCCGTCTTCTGACGTTTGGCGAAGTCGCCCGGCTTGACCAACCCGCGGCGCAGGCACCAGCTCCTTCTACAGGGCCAAGTTCGGTCAGTAAGGAGCCCGATGCCGCACCGCCCATCAAGCGGCGCATTGAGCCTCAAACACCTGTCTCCATTGAGCCAGTGGCGTTGCGCGAGCCTGCAAGCCTGGCTGTTGAAAAACCTGCTAGCCAGCGGCTGTTAAAGCTGTCCACCAGCCTGGGTTCTCTGCCTGCACCGATCCAAATGATTTCCAAACTGATTCCCCATCAGGAGTAGCACGCCATGCAGCCTTTTTTCAAACTGGTTCGTGTATCTCTTCTTGCCTTGGCTCTTACAGGCTGGAGTGCTGCTGCATTGTGCCAACAAACCATTGCCAACCCACTGATTCGTCCGGCCCTGCTGCCAGGCAATACAACACCAGCCACGACAACACCGAATAGCGAGGCAGGCCGCGAGACGGGCCGTGCTGCGGATGGTGCAGCACCCGGTGCCACTGATTCCGCTGAATTGCGCAGGCAAGCCGAGCGCAGAATCACCCAGGAAGACCTGAACATTCGGCAGCAGGCCTTGAATTCACCGGTGTTGCCTTTGCCGCTTCAGGCCCTGTTCGCCAACATGCAAGTGACTGCCTATTTTCAGGGCGCAATTGTGATGCGCAAAGTGGACAATGATTTTTCAAGTCCGCAATTTACACCCGCTGCCCAGGCCCAACCCGCCAACAACCGGGGCGAGACGCAGGCCCCTGCAGCAAGTGTTGCGCGTGCAATTTCTCGATCTTCCGGTGTGCTTCGCTTGCGTGTTGGCCGCACTGAAAACATTAGCGGATATTCACTGCGTGCCCAGGTCAACGGGCAAGACATTACGGTGGATTGGTTGAGCGACCGGGGCACTTGGGTGAACGTGTTTTTTGGTGCACTGGAATCGAGTACCGGTGGCTTGCCGCAGGTGCCCACCGAGTCTCAACTTCAAAAGGTGGAGACCGACAAGTTTGATTACTTGGTGCCGGCATTGAAAACCCAAACCTTTTCGCCTTCGGGCACCTTGGGTGGGCAACAAGGTGGCAATGGCGGGTTCGGGTCCGGCTTTGGTGGCGGTGGTGGAAACCAGGGCTTTAACCAGCCTGGTTTTGGTACCGGCTTTCCCAACTGACAGGCAGGCACGTCATGAAATCACTTGAAGCCGATTTGATGCACGCCGGGCTGGACGACCACCAGCTCAATTTGCTGCGCCAACAACACACCCACCTGCGCGGTGAAGGGCGCGCTGCAGAGTTGGGAAGTCTGGCGCTTAGGTCCCGGTTCATCAACCTGGATGACCTTGTGGACAAGGAGTCTCAGGACGACTCCAATGTCATCGGTGATCACTTCACCTTGCAGACCATTCTCCCACTGGAATTTTGTCGCCGTTTTGTGTGTGTGCCCACCGAGTTTTCAAAAGGGGTTTTGACCTTGCGGTGTGCACAGCCTCTAAAGCCTGCGCAACGCGAACGCATTCATCAAATTTTGCGGGCACCTGTTTCTGCACTGAAGTTTGTGCCATCAAGCAGGCAGGAAGTCTGCGACCTTCTTCTGCGTATTGAACAGTCGGGCTCCGTCAATGGCCTGATCACCGTGCTGAAACACGAAGGGCTGGAAGCAGGGCGTTTGCGTAGCCTGGTGTACGCCGTGCTCAAAGAAGCCTTGTCCCTGCGGGCCAGTGACATTCACCTGAGCCGCAAAGCCGACCCCGATGCATGGATTGCCTACCGTGTGGATTCGGTGATGCGGCAAACCCACTTGCTGCCTGAATTGTTGATGCAGTCGCTTGTGGCGCGAATCAAGATTGAAGCCGGCATGGACGCCTCCAACAGCCGCACCGCGCAAGACGGTCGCTTGACCGTGGAGCACGAAGACCGCATCGTAGATTTTCGAATTTCAACACAACCCTTGGTGGATGGTGAATCAGTGGTGTTGCGTGCGCTGGATGCGTCGCTGCTGCCCAGCCTGGGTGCGCTGTTTCCGGGGCAGCCCAAAATGACCGAGTTGATCCGAAGTATCACCAACCAGACGGGTAAAACCGGCGGGCTTGTGTTTATATCCGGTGCAACCGGTTCCGGGAAAAGCACTACGCAATACACCGTGGCTTGCGGGTTTCGCCGCGATGCCATGAATGTGATTACCGTTGAAGACCCGGTCGAATACATTTTGCCGTTTGCCAAGCAAATTCAATTGCAGGCGCTGGTCAAACAAAAAGCGATTGAGCTGGAGCGATCGATTCTGCGGCAAGACCCCGACATCCTGATTTTCGGTGAAATTCGCGATGCCGATTCCGCAAGAGCTGCGCTGGCTTTTGCTGAAAGTGGACACTTGGTAATTTCCACCATTCACGCCAACAGTGTGCTGCAGGTCAGCGAACGTTTTCTGTCCATGATCGACCCGGCACACCGGGCGGATTCCGAATTTCTGCTTGCGCACTTCTTGCGCGTGGTCATTCACCAGCGCCTGGTTCGCAGGCTGTGCGCCTGTGCCAAACCCATGCCCCCAAAAGCACTTGAAAATGCCCAATCGCAGGCCTTGCGCCTGGCTGGCGGGCTGGTTCAACCGCGGGCAGGGGCAAGGCAAATCGTGGGCTGTACACGTTGCGCAGGGCTGGGTTATTCCGGGCGTGTGGCCGCCCATGAAACCATGCACGTGCCGCCAGATGAAGCCATGCGCGGTCGCTTTGTGCGCGCATTCAAAAGCCACAATCTTGAGTTGCCCATTGATCTGAATCCCGAGAATGGCGTGGTGTACACCAGCCGACTTCAAACCCTGCAAACCTTGATGGACCAAGGCATGGTGGATTGGGCCAGTGTCATGCAACTGCTTGGTGTGGCGGGGGATTAAACATGTCCATTTCAAATTTCCGGGTGGAATACCTGGCCCCGCAAATGCTGGACGCCACAGCACGTCCGGATGACCGGCTCAGCGGCTATTTTCGCCACCAGCTTGTGATCACTGCATCGCGCAAACGCGAAGCCATTCAGCAGGTCATCGACCGGGGAGGTGTGGTGCTCGATGTGTTCGAGCTGAAGGCCAAGGGGCGATTGTCGCGCCTGTTTGGCTCCAAGGTCAGTCGCAGTTACAAGCAGAAGTTTCTTCAGGCGTTGGCCTTCAATGTGCGTTCCGGCCTGTCGCCGGAAAAGTCGCTGGAACAGGTCATTCTGGGTGAACTCGGCGAGCCTCGGCTGGTTCTGAATCAAGCCCTGAATGCCTTGCGCCAAGGTTTTGGATTCGTACCCGCCGTGGAATTGCTGAACTGGTTTGACGATTCCACCCTGGCGGTGTTGAGTGCGGGTGAAGCAGCCGGGCAGCTTAGCCAGTCACTTGAAACTGCGGTCAGTTTTTATGAAAAAGGTTCAGCCACTTTAAAACTGATGTTTGGTGCAGTGGCCTGGACTGCGCTGGATTTGATCATGGCTGTGTCCACCGTCGTGGGCATGCGTTTTGGTTTGATTGAGCAACTCAAAGGCACACCGCTGGTCAGTGAAGACCCATTGAAAGTGGAGCAGTATCAGAACTCTTTGTTGCTGGCTGAATGGGTCAACAACGGCCTGCTGGTTTTTTCTTTCGTGTTTTTCCTGATCCTGTTGTACTTCACCATGCTGGTGTTGTCGCCCGATCCGAAAACACGTACCCAGGCATTCGGTATTCTTGAAAAAGTACCGGTGATTGGTGAACTCCTGATCAGTTCCGGCATGGCCGCCACCACGCGCGTTCTGGGCTCCTTGCTGACAGGCGGCGTGGCGTTTTTGAATGCAGTGCAGATTGCACGCAAGGGGACCATCACGCCCACCGTGACTCGGTTCTGGCAGGCCATCAATGACCGAAGTGAAATTGGCGAACAACCCGCAGTGGCTTTTAACCACCCGCTGCTGGACAGCAGCGAACGACTTTTGATTCGTGCGCACAAAGACCAGTCGCAACTGGCGGAATGTTTGGCCTCCATCTCCCAAACCCGGGAAGACAAGGCCAACAGTGCAGCCCGCCGCTTCGCGATTATTGCTTTTGTTGCATCGCTGGTCTATTCCGGCATTGCGGTGCTGTTCAGTCTTGCGGTTGTTTATCTGCAAAACGAAGTGGTGTTGTCAGGGGGCTGAACCATGGAATCGATCAATCTAAAACACATCTATTCCAACCTCATCGCCGGACGTTTACCCGTGGGCACCGGCAGTGCACAAAAGGTTGTGATGAATCAGGCCTACGCCATACTGGGCACCCACCGCTTGCACGCGTATCTGGTAGAGCGTGCAGGGCATGTGTATTACTTTGCTGTTGAAAGCCAGTGCCTCAGCTCAGCGCCAGGCTTTTCATTGCCCTTCGTGGATGTGCTACCCGATGGCCCTTTGCATGTGGGTGATGCCATTTACCTGCTCAAAGGCTCAGATTACGCAGCCGCCCTGGTCATTGAAGGCGGCAGTGTTCGCTTGTTGTGCAACGACCAGGACGTGTTGAAAGACTACCTGATTGGCCTGGACCTCCAGATTGTTGAAATTGAGCACAAGGGTGGCAAGCCACTGACTAGTATTCCGCAAGCCATACAAGGTATCACCGAGCGTTTCAGTGCCGTACTGATGAAGTCATCGATTGGTGTGTTGTTGTTTGCCTCGTTGGTGTTCATTGGCGCGCAGGGGGCAAGCGCCTACACCTCGAACCAGACTGCCAAGGGGCTGAATGCACGTGCCGTTGAAAATGATTTGAACGCAACCCTCACCAAGTTGAGTGTGCAACAACCATTGGCCCGGCAAATTTCACGCATTCAGAAAGTTTCAGCCACCGTGGTGCGTTCCGGCGGGTGGATCGAAAAGTATCAAATGAATGGTGAAGAGTCTGAGAGTTTTGAATTGATCCTGCCCAGTTGGGTGAGCCAGGACTACCTCGATTCGTTGGGTCGCGACGTGGTCACCGATCTAAGGGATATGGAAGGGTTACTCACTGTCCGTAAACAAGGCAAGAAGGAGCCTGCGAAGTGAAATTTGATCTGAAGAACAACACTGCGTTGTGGGTAACCGAGGCCAGTCGTTTGCTGGGCCTGGCACCCGTGTTCACGATGATGTGTGCGGTGATCATGGTCATTCTTGCCGTGTTTTCAGTGAATGACCTGTTGCGTGCCGCCGAAGTTGAAAAGAAAGGCCAGGAGCTTCCCGAGTTCAGCCTGAAAAAGGTACCTGTCGGAAAAGCTGTTTACAGCGACTACGCACGTGTCTTGGGCAGGCTCAGTCCGGATGTCCAGGTTCTTGCAGAACGAGATGGCATACGGATTGAAATTGCCAATGCAGCCCAGTACGCCGAGTTCATGTACGTATTGAACAGTGTGCAAGGTGTTTCAAAAGATGTGGTTTGGCATGCCGAGGAAATTTGTCTCGCAGGCTGCGCAGGCAAGGCTTCTGTGGCGCTGGTCAAGGGCATGACAGAAAAGGTCGAGGTCAAATTGAGGGGACAAGACAATGAGTGAATTTCAAGACAAGCCTGCTGGTGAAACCGTTGTGCACAATGCGCCTCAGTTCATGAAGAAAAAAATCACCCTGGCAGTGGCAGCCCTCGGTTTATTTGGCGTGGTGTCGTGGGCAGGCTGGACAGCCTTCTCCGGGCCATCCAGTCAATCTACCGCAGTGTCACCTGTGGGCAATGCTTTTGCAGCCGCGGGCTCGTCGGTGCAAGGCGACAGGCAAGTGGCCACCATCAACGGCATGAAAATCACCGAAATGGAGTTGGGCGGTCTGCTGCAATCCGGGGTAGACCGCGCCATTGTGATTGACCGCTACATCAACAAAGTGGTGGCCGCTGAACGTGGCCGGGAAATGTACGTGGATGAAGCCAAGGCTGCTCTGCGTGCCGCAGAGCGTGAAGTGCTTGCGACCCTGTACACCACCAAGCGCCTGGATGAATTGCGCAAGGCGGTGACAGAACAGGAAATTACGGCGTACTACGACACCAATGTGTTGGATCAGAACTTTCAGCAATGGAAAGTCAGCTACTACCTGAGCAACAACCAGGCTGATATTCAAGACACCTTGGCCAAGCTCAAGAAAGGTGAAAAAGATGCACTGGATCAGCTGAAACCCCTGATCGAGCAGGGTGATGGCTATGCGGTGGCGCAAGCCTTGCCCTACAACCTGGGCCGCGTGGTATCGAGGATGAAAAAGGGCGAGTTCAGCGAGGTGTTGAATTTGCGAAACGGATTGTTGGTTCTGAAAATTGAAGACATGAAGCAGTTGAAAAAGCCCACCCGGGACGAATTGAAGCAAGACATTGTTCAGGCCCTTGCTTTGGAAAAATTCAACAGCGAACTTGAGCAAGCCCGACGGCAAGCCAAAGTCGAGTTGGGTTGATAAACATGGCCTGAATTGCGCAATACACGAGGAGATCATCATGAAATACACATTCAAGAAAAATGCGGGTTTCCGCCCTGCACGCCAGGCAGGTTTCATTCAGGCAGCGCTGTTGTTCGGCATCGCATTGATGACTGCCGTGCTGGGTGGCTTTGCCCTGGCCAACCGAAGCCCAACCTCGCAAACAGATACCGAGCAAGCCAAGGTCAATGCCTCGGTCATTTTGAAACAAGCCAGTGATTTGCGCGATGGCGTGGCGCGTTACTCCAGTGATTTTGGATCATCATCAATCGGCGCTATGACTTTTTCAAACACTGGGCCTCAAGGCTTGTTCGATCCAGTGGCCCGTTATGCTTCACCGCAAATCATGCCAAGTTCTGCATTTAACACTGACGAAGACATCGACATCAAGGCGCCTGATACCTTGGTTGCGGGTCACTGGTACCTCAACAAAGCCACTATTGGAAGTGGCTTGGCTACAGGTAGCGCAGATCCGATGGTGATCTTGCCTGGGTTGCGCGAAGACGTGTGTGGTCGCGTAAACACCTTGCTGTATGGCAGCCCGACCATTTATGCCTCAACCGCTGATCTGGATGATTGGATAGGTGGTACAGATGGTGGCATCTCTGGGGTTGCGGACATCGCTGGCTGGCCAGAAGGTTGTGTAAGTACCGCCGACTCCAAGTGGGTGTACTTCAAAGCAGTGCAGGAAAATTGATCGTACTTTTCCGCATTCAAAGCCCACTACCCAGTGGGCTTTTTTACGCCTCTAGACTTCCCCGTTTTACCCCTTTCTCACCAAAGCAAGGGATCTTGCGCTGATTAATTCTCACCGTAATACCGGTATGCACAGCAATCCGTGCAAAAACCGAAGGTGAAGATCATGGTGACTTGGCGTCGCATTCAGCAACAAGGCGGTTTTATCGCCTCCTACATTTTGTACGGCATTGGCCTGCTGGCCATTGTGGGTGCTGCGTATGGGCGTTTGAATTCGGCCAGCCAGCAAGGCAAGGCGGTACAGGACGCGGTGGACGAAGTCACAATTCAGCTCGACGTACTCACCGGAAAAATCATGCTGTGTGGCGCTGTGTATCCTGACGGCGACCACGGCCAGTTTGATGCGCGTCACGCCTTCCCGGCCCCAGCCACAGTGGACAACCAGGCCGTGATCTCGGCAGTGGCCTGCCCCGGTGCCCCAATCGGTTTGCAAGGCCTTTCAGCCATGCCAGACGGCATTCCATTGCCTGTCAGCCCACCCGATTTTGATGAATGGATTTATGAACACACCGACGCAGGTGGTATACGCCTGCGTCTTGCACCACGTGTGGCGGATGGCGCACCGGCAATACGTGCGCGTTTACTAAGGCAATTTCCGGGCACGGCGATGGTCGACGACGATGAATTGGTATTCACGGTATTGAACTAGGGGACAACATGACCAAGAACCACACACAACAAAAGCCTGTGTATTTCAAACACAGGGCATTGGTTCTCGCAGTCAGAAGGGCACTGCCCTTTCTGGTCGCATTCAGCTTGGGTGCTGCCTTGGTTGGCCCTGCTGCAGGGCGTTCCGGCGAGAATGCAGCCGCGTTCACAGCCACCCAACTGATTCGGCAATTTACCTTGAAAAATACTGTCGCTCAGGTCAGTCAGGGCATGCAGGGTCACGTTCAGGAAGTGAATGGCTTTTTGCGCGCACCTGCCATGGGTCTTCGTCCAAGCGGTTTCCCGGCCGACATGGGTTCAGTACCCGGCACTGTGAACCTGCCACGGCGCGACGGTGCAGGTCGCCCCTTGGGTTACTGTGCCTGGGACAACGCGTCGGCCAGTTCCGATGCCAATCACCTTGCGGGTTCCGGTGTTCCCAATCCGTTGGCCTACGCGGTAATCTCACCCGGTTTGAATGGCACCATGGAAACCACCTGTGCCAATGTGCAGGCAACAGGCGCCGGGCAGGGCGACGACTTTGTGCAAGTCACTGCGCCTGCGCAAGCCTCATCCAAACAGTTCAAAAGTGCGGTGGGTACGGTTGTTGAGTTACAGGCCACGCCTGCAGAAGAAGGTGATGTGCGGCTTGTGGCCGAGAACAACAAGTTGTACAGCTATCTGGGTGGCATCTGGGTTCCTGTGGATGGCAGCAAGTTTGCAGATGATTCTGTGGCCAATGGCGCAGGCGCTCTGGCTTACACTGCAGGCAAGGTGACTGTGGCTGATTTTCAGGCGGCATCTGCAACCATCACTGGTGCCCTTGCTGGCGATTCTGCCACATTCACCAACGGTGTTACAGCTGCCACATTCACAGGAAGCGGCAGCGGTTTGAGCGATCTGAATGCCGGCAACATCAACAGTGGTATTTTGGGCGCCGCTTTTGGTGGTACAGGGGTTGATGGCAGTGCCGCAGCGCAGGGTAGCTTGTTGATTGGTACTGGTGCCGGTTTTGCACTGGGCGCAATTACCGCAGGCGACGGCATTGGTGTACTGAATGGTGCAGGCAGCATCACGATTTCCAACACCGGAGTGTTGAGCATTACCGGTACAGCAGACCAGATCATTGCAAGTGGCAGCAATGGCGACGTGGTGCTCAGCCTGCCACAAACTATTGCCACCACCAGCACACCCACCTTCGCCGGCATGATGTTGAATGGTGCCCTTGCTGCACCCAGTGCCATTTTTTCCGGGGACATCAGTGCCCGTCGGCTCTATTTGTCTGATTCATCGGGTGGAGTAACCACGCCGAATCTGGTCATCGGTCTTGGGGCCATGGCAGCCGCCACCAGCGGGGTGGGTGCCAATACCGCAGTGGGTATCGGTGCGTTGGCGGCCAACACCACGGGTGACAAAAACACGGCGATTGGTGAGGGTGCGTTGAATGCCAACCTGACGGGTGTCTTGAACGTGGCGGTGGGCCACAGTGCTTTGCGTGACAACACCACAGGCAGCTTGAACACCGCCTTGGGAACATCGTCCCTACGCTTCAACATTTCAGGTTCCAACAACACGGCAGTGGGTGATGGTGCCTTGTACAACAACCTGACCGGTGATTTGAATACATCTGTTGGCCGCGCTTCAATGATCAGCAACATCAACGGCTACAACAACAGTGCGTTGGGTGAAGCCGCGTTGTATAACAACACCTCGGGTTATGAAAACGTGGCCGTGGGCAAACACACCATGATGTCCAATACAACTGGCTTTGAGAATACTGCAATTGGTCTTGAAGCCCTGTGGCGAAATAGCACCGGTACGCGCAATGTGGCGCTTGGCCGGCACGCTGGTTTTGACAATCAAGATGGCAGTAACAACACCTTTCTGGGAACCAGTTCAGCCCCCGAATCGGGCAGCCTGAATTTTGCAACAGCGATTGGCGCGTCGTCACGGGTGTCAACTGACAACACCATTGTGCTGGGGCGCGTCACCGACAGAACGGTGATTGGTGCTACCGGCGCCGATGGCAGCGATAACCTTTTGCAAGTCACAGGAAATGCAGGGGTTAGTGGCGACCTCGTCTTGACTGCATCGGGAAGCGGCAGCACGCTTGGATCAAAAATCAGGTTTGGTGGTGTGAATGAACAGACCGATCCAATATCCCTGGGGCGAATCAATGCTTCCAATGACAACTCAATTCTTCAATTGACCTTGGGTGATAACGAGGTTGATAGTTTCGGCGGTAACGGCGACCGTTTTCAAATTGCCCTCACCAACGGTTTTGTTGGGCACTACTTCGATTCAAACGGCAATGCATACCACGCAGGTAACCTTGGCGTGGGTTCGCTTTCTACCGGGCGTCTGGACATAGCCAATTACACCGGTGTTGCTGAACCCAACATCATCATCGGCCCAGGTGCCATGCTCAGTGCGCAAAGTGGAAGCGGTGGCAACGTGGCTTTGGGTATTCATGTCATGGAATCCAATACCTCCGGTGCACGCAACACGGCCCTGGGTTCTTACGCCATGCATGTCAACACCACGGGTATCGAAAACACAGCAGTGGGTTTCGCAGCGCTGGGAACCAATTCCTCTGGTTATTACAACACCGCAGTGGGCGAAAGTGCCTTGCTGTTTAACACCACGGGTTTTAGCAACGTGGCCATGGGCAACAGCGCCTTGCGCAACAACATCACAGGCTGGGAAAACATTGCGATTGGCCAGGACGCCTTGTTCACCAACACCGCCGGTGCGGGTAACCTGGCCTTCGGCTTCGAATCCCTGAAGTTTTTGAACAGCGGCTCCAGCAACATCGGTATCGGTTACGACGCGTTGGAAAACCTTCAGTCGGGTAGCCGCAACGTCGCCATTGGCAATGAAGCAGGCGAACGCGATGGTTCACGCACCTTGAGCTTTGGCAGCGACAACACATTTCTGGGCGCTTACACCGGCCCAGCTGCGGGTGTGAACACGCTGAACTTCGGCACTGCAATTGGTGCCTATGCCGAAGTGTCCACAGACAACACGATTGTGCTGGGGCGCACCACTGACAAAACCGTGATTGGTGCAACTGGCGACGATGGCAGTGGCAACCTGTTGCAGGTCACCGGCAATGCCGGAATCAGTGGAACATTGAATGCTGGTGTTCTGCAAACGGAGCGAATGAACATTGGCAGTAATGCAGGCGGCGTCACTCACACCAATATCGGGATTGGTTACAACACACTGTCGGCCGCTCAAAGCGGCAATGGCGGCAACCTTGCGGTGGGGCAACAAGTTCTGCAAAACAACACCACAGGCCATTACAACACGGGCTTGGGGATCTATGCGCTTAGCGCCAACCAGACAGGTGCGCGAAACACCGCAGTGGGCTACAGTGCACTGGTCGCCAATACCACAGGCTCACGTAATTCGGTGGTTGGCTACCGCGCGTTGTATTCCAACCTGACAGGCGACTACAACGTGGCAATGGGCTACTACGCCATGCAATTCAGCACTCAAGGTTCCTACAACGTGGTGCTGGGCAACTTTGGCCTGGGCCACAACACCACAGGCCACAGCAATTCGTTGTTGGGTGATTCAGCCATGTTCAACAACTCCACGGGCTTTGAAAATGTGGCAGTAGGCCGATACGCGCTGTACAACAATGGGGGCGGGGAAGGCAACGTGGCGGTTGGTTACAATTCAACTTCTGGCTTGTCGAGCGGCTCGGAAAACACCATATTGGGACGGTACTCAATGGATGGGCTGACCACAGGCAGCCGCAATGTTGCATTGGGAGCCGAAGCCGGTTCACGCGATGCCGCCCGGATGCTCACATCCGGCAGCGACAATACTTTCCTGGGTGCCTATTCTGGACCTTCGTCGGGTGTCAGCATCCTGAATTTTGCAACCGCTGTGGGCGCTTACGCACAGGTGGCCACTGACAACACGGTGGTGTTGGGCCGCCCCAGCCACAACACGGTGATTGGTGCCACAGGTACGGCTTCAAGCGGCGCCTTGTCAGGCAATAAGTTGCAGGTGACAGGCTCCATTGGTGCCACCGGCAATTTTGTGTTGGCTCAATCCGGTTCGGGCAGCACCCTGGGCTCGCGAATCATGTTCGGTGCTGACTTTGAAGAAACTGACACCATATCGCTGGGCCGTATCAATTCCTCAGTGAACAACTCAATTCTTCAATTGACCATGGGTGATGATTCCGCTCAGAATTTTGGAGGCGAGGGCGACCGTTTTCAAATTGCCACCACAGATGGCAATGTGCGTCACGCCTTCGATTCAAATGGCCATGCCTATCACGCAGGTACGCTGACTGTTTCCCGTCTTAGGGTAGGCAACTACGATGGTGGTGTCGGTGACATCAACTTCGCGATCGGATTTGAAGCCTTGGCCGCTGCACAAAGTGGCGACGGTGGCAACGTGGCCGTGGGTGAGCATGTGCTGGAATACAATTCCACCGGTGCGTTCAATACGGCTTTGGGCAATTACGCCATGCACTGGAATGAAACAGGCTCTCAAAACACTGCTGTGGGTTACCACGCCCTGCAGGACAATTTTTCCGGGTCCAGCAATACCGCGGTTGGTCGTCATGCCATGTTTTACAACTCCACCGGCAGTTCCAACACTGCTTTGGGCGACGATGCGATGGCTTTCAACACCACCGGCAACATGAATGTGGCAGTTGGACATTACGCGCTTTATGCAAATCCAGAAGGTTTTGAAAACACCGCGATTGGTTATGATTCGATAGAGCGGCTAACTGATGGCGCTGAAAACACAGCCTTGGGCAGTTTTGCTCTGAATTTTCTGACCTCGGGCAGTCGCAACACGGCCATTGGTAGCGAATCCGCGTCACGTGACGTTGCGTACTACCTCACATCGGGCAGCGACAACAGTTTTCTGGGCGCGTATTCCGGCCCTGCGTCAGGTTTCAACACTTTGAACTTTGCAACCGCAATTGGTGCTTACGCACAGGTGTCAACCAGCAACACCGTGGTGTTGGGCCGCGCCAGCGACACCGTGGTCATCGGTGCCACCGGCAACGACGCCAGTGGCAACAAGCTTCAGGTCACTGGCTCCATTAAAGCCACGGCGTTCAACACGTCATCTGACCGTCGATTGAAAAACAGCATCACCCAGCTTGACAGCGGCAACCTGCTCAGCCAGTTGCAACAACTCAATGCTTACCACTACCGCTTCAACAGCGACCCCACAGGGCAAATTCGTTACGGTGTCATCGCACAAGAAGTGGCCACCCTGTTTCCGCATGCCGTGTCGTATGACGGGCAAGGCTTGATGGCCGTGGATTATGGTGCCTTGGGTGCAATCGCTGCTAGCGCAGTGGGACAATTGAGTACCCAGGTGACTGCCTTGGACAAACAGGTGAAAACCAACACTGAGAACATCACCACCCTGACTGACCGCATGGGCACAGCGGAAGGAAAAATCGAAGCACTTGAAAGCTGGAAAATCCAGGCCGTTGACCGAATGGACAACCTGCAAACAGCCATCGACAAAAACATCGCCGACATTGCAAAAAATGCAGTGGCGATTACTGCCAACACACAGCGCATTGACACGCTTGAAGAAGTCACGGTTTTGCTGGACGCACGCACCACCGAACACGGCAGCCTGATCGCCGTGTTGCAGGCGCAGTGGTCTGACACCTTCAGCCGTGCTGACGATGGCCAAACCCTGGTGGTGAACGCCCCCAACCTGAAGGCCAGCAATTTCACCGCTCAGCAGGCCAGTGTTGGCACGTTGTACAGTGAACGCTTGATGGCTGAAATGGCAAAAATCAAGGCGCTGGAAGTAGACAGCCTGCTGGTGAATTCCGCCCAGGCCCGCACGGTGCGTGCCGAGGAAATGAACACCGGCAGCGCCCAGGTGTATGCAGGGGTTGGTTTGCCAGCCCTGTTGTTTGCTGCCACGGCAGACGGGCATTACACCGTGAACACCAGCGCACTCGATGGCAGCTACGCCACGGCCACGGTGATTGTGAATGCCGGCCAGGCCAAAATTGTGCCGGTGGCCAGTGAAGGTATTGAACTGGTGGCGGAAGGCAACACCGTGAAAGCGATTGCGGCTGGCAAGTCGATCAAGGCCAGTTGGATCAAGATGGGATAACGGATCGGGCAAAGCGGATTGGCTTGAAGCGATTGACAAGTTTTCAGATTCCAGACACGCTAGCTTCGCGCCAACAATTGCCGGAGTCTTGATGGGAATTAAAATGGAGGCTCTCCCGGGCCCTGACCAACTTAAAGAAGCAGCACCGAATATCGTAGAGTTGCAAACTGAGTTGGCTGAATTGGCCGCAGTTGTTCCCAGCCTGGTCAAACAGGCACGCCAGAAGCAGACCGTGCTGGTCACCGGGCATGCCGGTTTCATCGGCTTTCACACCGCCAAAGCCCTGCTTGAGCGGGGCGACAAGGTTATTGGTTTTGATTCACTGAACAGCCACTACGACACGCGTTTGAAGCGGGAGCGGTTGGTCATGCTGGATGAAATTGCCAAGGCGACCGGTTCGAAATACCACACGGTGCGCGCCGACCTCAGCGACAGCAAAGAACTGCATGAATGCCTTGAAACCTACAAGGTGCAGCGGGTCATTCACCTGGCTGGCCAAACCGACAAATTTTTGTCGCACGACAAACCTGCGGAATGTGTACAAAACAACATCAACAGCTTTGTGTCCCTGCTTGAGGCCTGCCGCCACTTCAAGATTCACCATTTGACTTACGCCAGCAGCCACGCCGTGTATGGTGCGGGCTTTCAAAAGCCAATGAGTGAACGCGACAGCGCCAACCACCCCCAGCGGCTGGATGCAGCCACCCAGCGCGCCTGTGAATTGATGGCGCATTCCTACAGCCACCTGTTCAAGCTGCCCACCACGGGGCTGCGCTTTTTTTCGGCCTATGGCCCATGGGGGCGGCCCGATTCGGTGCTGTTTGCATTCACCAAGCGTATTCTTGAGGGCAAACCCATCCAGATTTACAACGACGGGCGCAACACCCGCGACTACACCTACATCACCGACCTGGTTGAAGCCATACTGCGCGCAAGTGACACCCCGGCCGAGCCAAACCCGGTGTGGCTGGTGGAAGCCCCAGATCAGGCCACGAGCGACGCACCTTGGCGCATTTTGAATATTGGCAACAGCTTGCCAGTGTCCATTGAAGAACTGATTGCCGCCTTGGAACACGCGCTGGAAAAAACCGCAGTGAAGGAATACATCACCGGCCCCATTCTGGAAAAAAGTCAAAGTTGTGCCGATGTGTCCGCCTTGGTGCAGGCCACCCAGTTTCGGCCCAACACCAGCATTGCTCAAGGTATTGGCGAATTCGTAGCCTGGTACAGAACCTACCACCAACTGTAAAACCCGCTGTGCATGGCGGCTTTGTCGGCAAGCCGACACTTCGCGCCATCCAAGTCCTGTCATCTGCCGGTAACACAGGTAGATATCAAAAAACCACCTGACCCGTGTCAACGGGCGGAGATGGCAGGAGACATATTGATGAATGTATTGCCCGTAAGCGCACGTAGGCTGCTTGGCGCAGCCTTTGTTTGTTCGGCCTTGGTCGGTCTTTCTGCCTGTAACAGCAGCGACGACCCCCTGTCCACGGCAGGTCCCGGCAACCCGACCAATCCCAACGAGGTTGTGGACCCGCCACCCCTCACCTTATTGGCCAATGCCGCCAACCCCGATTACGCCAAAACCCCACGCGAATTCAACGCCCCAGCGTGTAGCACCAATGCGCAGCAGCCCCGCGCGGGTGGTGGTGTGTACAGTGTCAACCTGCAATCGGCCAGCGGGCACACCATTGCTTTTTCCGTATTCGAGCCTGCCACTTTCAACTGTGAAAAAGGCAACCCGGTTGTGCTGCATGGTCATGGTTATGGCGGCGCGCGTGAACAGGCCCCCGGCGGTTTGCTCAAGCGGCTTGTCGACAGCGGTGCTGGTGTAATCAGCATCGACCAGCGCGGCTTTGGTGAAAGCGGCGGAACCGTACGGGTGCTGGACCCAGACTTCGAAGGGCAAGACCTTCTGCAAATTCTGGACTGGGCCGAGGCCAAGCTCGACTGGCTGCGCTACAGCAGCAACAAGCCCGTGGGGCAACGTCAATTCAATATGGTCGCGGGCGCCACAGGCGGCAGCTATGGCGGTGGTTACCAAATGTTGATTCACAACATCGACCCCTTGAAGCGGCTGGACGCGCTAACGCCCGACATTGCCTGGAACGACCTGCGCTACAGCTTGAACCCTGGTGCCCCTTACGGCATCAAGGACTTCCAACCCGCTGAAGATCACATTAAACCCGTTGGCACGGTGAAATCGGGCTGGGCCCTGTTGCTGGTGGCGGGTGGTGAAGCGGGGTCCCTGGGCCCCAAGTTACAGGCGGGCGACCCCACGGCACTGCAAAGCAGCGGGCAAGACCTGTTGATTCGTGAAACCCTGCTGCGGGGTGCCACGGCCAATCGCTTTCCGGACGGTGCGCTGGAGTTTTTCCGGTATCACAGTCCCAGTTACTGGTGCGACGCTGAAACACCTGGTGCACAAACCTTCCTGCAAAGTGAAGTAGTACCCGGTTTGGCTCCAAAAAAACCCGAGCCTGTGGATATTCTGTTCACCCAGGGCTTTCGCGACACCCTGTTCAACTTTAACAACGCCTGGCACAACTTCACCTGTTATCGGTCGCTCGAAAACAGCAAGGGCGAGAAATCTGACGTGCGTTTGCTGACCCACCAAAGCGGACACATCGTGCCCCTTTCTCCCACTGCGGTGCCGGGGCTTGGGGATGTTTTGGGGCAGGGCGCGCAACTCGGTTTGAACGAAATCGAGTTTCAGAAGCCTGCCGGCCCTTTTGCCTGCGGCGAACTGGATATTCAGGACGCGCAATTTGCATTTCTGACTCAAAAATTGTTCACCACTGCGGAGGTGGCAACCATCAAGGTCGCCGATGCATCCAACGCATTTGATCTGTTGGCTGCAAACAAAGGCAAAGTGTGTCTCAGCCTGAACGATGACGTAGGGCTGGGCGCGGCCTCTGCCAATTCGGCCATTTGGGTTGATGAAAGCACCATGATCGGCAAACTGGCGCCTGCCGCGAAGGGAATGGACATTCAATCGAAGGTTCAAACAGTTCAAGTCGATTTCACCCCAGGTGCTGATCCATTGAATTTGCTCACCAGTGCTGCCACGGGCATTTTGCGCTACCCCTTTGCACCAGCGGTGTTGCCCATCGAGCTGCCCGCAGGGTTTGACACGGTGGCGGGCATTCCCACTGCAGTGTTGGACATCGCGCCACCTTTGGACATGGTCATGAACCCCTTGTGTAACCAGATTTATTCGGCCACCGCCATGTCGCCCATTGGTCTGGCAGGTCTTGAGCCCGGCTGCGACCCCATGCTGTTTGTCGGGCTGGGGGTGAACCGAAATGGTGCCTGGCGCTTGATCGACGACCAAGTCACCGCCATTCGTGGTTTTGGCAAGCGCCATGTGGAATTGACCGGGGTGGCTGAACGGTTGGGGTCGGGCGAAAGCCTTGGGCTGCTGGTCTATGGCTACCATCCGCAATATTTGGCCACAGGTTCGCGGGACATGCTCACACCACTTGTGGCACTGCGTGGAAATGTGAATTTGCCCATGGTTCAAGATTTAATGCCATAATCGTCACATCAACCGAACACTAGCAGCGCCCACTCCACGTGGGCGTACTTATTTCTCGTGAAAAATCAGGCCAAAGCAGAAGCGGTAGAAAACACCCAAGGCGTTCGTCCAGCCATGCAGGCGCGCAGCTTGAAAAAGCGGCATGATCTGCTCAAGGCTGGCCGAAAGCTGCTGCACACCCGTGTCCTCGAAGACATTTCCATCAAAGACATTTGTACGGAAGCCAGTTGCACGGTGGGTTCGTTCTACAGCCGCTTTGAAGACAAGGAAAGTTTTTTTGACGCGCTCATTGCCGAAAGCTGTCAGGAATTGTTGATGAGCGCTGCCAGCCAGTTTGATGACCGTAACTGGGTCGGTGTCAATGGCAAGCTTATTTGCGACGAAGTGGTCAGTTTTCTTGTCGGCATTTTTCAGGGTGAATACAGCTCGATACTGACAGAAGCGTTTATCCGCGAATCCAAAGGATTTATCGATTCAACACCCATGCGAGATGTGGGCTTTGGGTTCATCACCACCGTATCGAAACCACTGTTGCCTCACATTGATCACATTGCCCACCCCGACCCAGTGCGGGCCTTGGCTTTTGCCATTCAGGTGGTGTACGGTGCGCTGCACAACGCCCGTTTGCGCGATGCAGGCCCTGTCAAATTCAGAACGCCCGAATTTGAAAAACGCATGCAAAACATCGTCAGCAGCTACCTTGGTATCTAGACTTGATAAGCCTTGTAGTGAAATTACGACTAAATCGGATCGATTGACAATTCACGCAACATTTCACGTTACTCCAGTGGTACATTTTTAGATAAGGCGCTCTAAATTATTAAAACTGTAATTACGGTTTTATTTTTTGGAAAGCTGCTTTACACTACTAAAAAAATGAATACAAAGCATCAATCAAGGTGCAATCACTGGAGGCGACATGTCGTATTTTTCTCAAGGTTCCCGAAGTTCCCCATGATGGCTGTGCCGCGCCTGCTACAGGCCGGAACAACTATTCGATTTCTCAGTTGATTTTCCGACATCCTCTGCACGGGGACCGAGTCGGTGATTGCAGGCGTTCGCGCCTGACTACTCGATAAATATTTGGGGGCTACATGAACAAACATTCTTTTTCTAAAACAAAAACAAATGTTGCAGTTCGCAACATGTTTGCAGCCGGCCTTTTGGCAGCTGCGGTAATGCCAGCGCAGGCCAAAGACTTCCAGATTGGTGACTTTGACCTGAGCGTGAACTCCACGGTAAGCGTGGGAACAAGCTTTCGCGTTGAAAACCGCGATCGTGCGCTTTACAGCACTGGCAACCGTTCATCGGACGGTGCTGCAGGTACGGGCTTTTCAAACACCACAGACGACGGTAATTTGAACTTTGACAAAGGCGACGCCTTTTCAACCATTATCAAGGGTGTGCACGATTTTGAATTGAAGAAAGACAACTACGGTTTCTTTTCTCGCGTTAAATGGTTCTATGACCACACTCTGAACAATGAAGAAGTGTTTCATGGTCATGAGCCAACAAGCAATGCACGCAATCAAAAGTTGAATGACAACGGATTTCATCCCTATGCCCGCTTTGACGGCATTGACTTGCTGGATGCTTTCTTTTACATGAACACCACGGTGGCTGATAAGCCACTTGATTTCCGCTTGGGTCGCCAAGTCATTAGCTGGGGTGAAAGCCTGTTTATTCCCAGTGCGATTTCTGGTTTGAACACAATCGACGTGTCGGCATTCCGTCGTCCTGGTTCTGACTTGAAGGAAGGCTTCACACCCACCGAAATGATTTACGGTAACCTGGGCTTGACTGACAACACCAGCCTGGAAGCGTTTTATCAATTGAAGTGGCGTAAAACCGTTCCTGAAGGTTGTGGTACCTACTTCTCATCGAATGACTTTGCCGCCGATGGATGTAGCAGGCTTGCTTTTGCTGCGCCGTTGCCAGATTCCGCGCAATTTGCCCCAGGGTTTGCCGTTCAGGGTGGCCCAGTGGCCCGCTCCGTTGACAATCAACCCGATGATGGCGGTCAATTCGGTTTGGCGCTGCGCAACTATGTTTCCGAGTTGGACACAGAGTTTGGCGCGTATTACATGAATTACCACAGCCGTTTACCGTTAATCAGCGTCAAAGCAACCAACACTCCTGTTCCTCCTGCAGGTACCCCTGGCATACCGCCAGGTCTGACGCCCGGTAACGCCTTGCCGCGTGCTTTAGCCGGCGGAGGTGGCAGCTATTTCGTTGACTACGCTGAAGACATCTCCGTGTTTGGATTGAGTGCCTCGACTAACCTGGGAGGCTGGTCTGTAGCCGGCGAAATTTCTTTGGCTCAAGATGTGCCAATTCAGTTGAACGCGAACGACCTGCTTGCTTCAACTTTGGCGGCTGGTGTAACAAACCCCGCTGGCCCCAACGCACTTGACAGACGTGTTCGTGCACTACGCCCAGGCGAAACTCTTGCTGGTTTCGACCGTTTTGACGTAACCCAGGTTCAATCTGCATTCATCAAGACGTTTGACCGTGCTTTGAACTCCAGCCAAGTTGTGTTCGTTGCAGAAGTTGGTGCAGTGTTTGTGAATGGTCTGCCTGAAGTAGCGGCGGGGCAACGATATGGTCGCAACCCAGTGTTTGGTACTGCTCGCGGAACTGAAGGATATGTAACCGACTTCTCATGGGGTTATCGCCTGCGCACTCAGGCCACTTATCGCGACGCATTCATGGGTATCGACCTAGTTCCATCCATTGCATGGTCACATGACGTGGATGGCTGGTCACCTGAACCAGGCCAAGTCTTTAACGAAGGCCGTCAGTCAGTCGGCTTGGGTCTCGGCTTGGAGTTTGATGCAAACACCAAAGCCTCGGTCAACTACACAACCTTTACCAACGCTGCTGATTTTGATGCACTTCGCGATCGCGACTTCGTATCACTCACCGCATCCTACTCATTCTAAGAACAGAGACACACTGGAGGAATTTTTATGTTGAAGTTTCAAACAAAACTCACAGCACTGGCTCTGACAGGCCTGTTTGCTGTCAGCGCCGCGCAAGCGGCAGTCAGCCCGCAGGAAGCGGCCAAGCTGGGCACCAGCCTGACTGAATTCGGTGCAGAAAAAGCGGGCAATGCCGCAGGCACCATTCCCGCGTACACGGGTGGTTTGACCAAGGCGCCCGCAGGCTACAAGGCCGGCCAGCACCTGGTTGATCCATTTGCCAGCGAAAAGCCTTTGTTCACCATTACCGGTGCCAACGCTGACAAATACAAAGCCAACCTGTCACCAGGCCAGTTGGAAATGCTGAAAAAGTATCCCACATTCAAAATGAATGTGTACCCCACGCACCGCAGCACGGCCTATCCCAAGAAAGTGCTGGATGCAGCCAAGAAAAATGCAACCAACGCGAAAACTGACAACAACGGCAACACTGTGGTCAATTTTGAGCAGGCCATTCCATTCCCCATTCCACAGAACGGCGTGGAAGTGATCTGGAACCACTTGACCCGCTACCGCGGTGGTGCAGCCAAGCGTGATTTCGTTCAGGTTCCTGTTGAACGCGATGGCACCTTCATCATCAACCGCATTGAAGACACCCTGGTGTTTCCACGCAACTTGCCCAACTTTTTCAAGGCTGGTGAAGATGAAAACATCAACTTCTACTTTTACCAGATCCTGAAAAGCCCGGTTTCTGTATCCGGCAACGTGCTGCTGGTGCACGACACACTGGATCAAGTGACTGAAGGTCGCCGCGCCTGGCAGTACAACGCGGGTCAGCGTCGCGTACGCCGCGCACCGCAAGTTGCTTATGACTCACCAGGAACGGCAGCTGACGGCTTGCGCACAACCGACAACTACGACTTGTATAACGGTGCACCTGACCGTTATGAGTGGAAGTTGAAGGGCAAGAAAGAAATGTACATTCCTTATAACAGCTACCGCTTGGCCAACAACAAACTGACCTACAAGGAAATTCACCAGCCATTGCACATGAATCCTGAAGTGCTGCGCTATGAGTTGCACCGTGTATGGGAAGTGGAAGCCACGTTGAAGAGCGATGCACGCCACATCTATGCCAAGCGCGTCTTCTTCGTTGATGAAGACAACTGGCAAGCTTCCGTCATCGATCATTACGATGGCAAGGGTGCACTGTGGCGCGTGGCTGAAGCCCACAACATTCAGTATTACAACGAAATGGTGCCGTTCTACGCCGCCGAAGCGTTGTATGACCTGCAAGCTGGCCGCTACCTCACCATTGGTTTGACCAATGAAGCGGCTCAGCCGTTCGTGTTCGACTTCACGCCAGACCGCGCTAACTACACCCCAGCCGGCCTGCGTCGACTCGGCGTTCAGTAATAGCCAGTGGTATTAGGCTACAAGGGGTCAAGTGCCCTTTGTAGCCTTTTTCAATTTCAAAGGACATGTCATGTTTCTCCGGAATCGTTTTCCCAGCCGAACCACTGCGTCGCTGCTGGTTGGTGCTGGCTTGGCTGCAGGTTTGCTAGCCTATGGCAGCGTATCGACGGCCAAGATCGATCTGCTTCAAATTCCCGCCATTCCAAGTGTCAATGCGACACGCTCCTTGCTGCTTGACGTCGAGCGGGTTGGTAAAAACCTGTTCGCTGCCGGTGAGTTTGGGCAAGTACTGAAAAGTGAAGACAACGGGCAAACCTGGACGCCTGGAAAGGTGCCCACATCCATCACACTGACTTCCGTGTCATTTGCCAACGATGCATTAGGTTATGCCGTGGGGCACGATGGCGTGGTGCTGAAAACCGAAGACGGTGGCGCCAACTGGACCAAGCTGATCGATGGCAACGCGATCAACAAGTTTGTATTGGATTCATTGCAGGCCAAGGCAGATGCGCTTCAGGAAGAGGTGGATAGCCTGCCCGAAAATGCCAAACCCGAAACCCGCGAAGCGATGGAAGTGGCTGCTGAAGAAGCTGCGTTTCTGGTCGATACCGCGCAGGGCGATATTGAAGTTGGTCCATCCAAGCCTTTGCTGGACGTGGTGGTCAATGCCAACGGCACCGTGTTTGTTGTCGGCGCCTATGGCCAATTGCTGAAAAGCAACGATGCGGGTGCGAACTGGGTTTATCTGGGTGACCGCATCAACAACCCGAACAACTACCATTTGAACACCTTGCTGCTGAGCAAAACCGGTGAAATCTGGTTGGCTGGCGAGCAGGGTACCGTGTTGGTCAGTGCGGATGAAGGCGAAAGCTGGACATCCCGAAAGATTGATTACGATGGCTCCATTTTTGCGTTGGTCGAGCTGCCTGAAACCCGAACTGTAGTAGCAGTAGGCTTGCGTGGGCATTTGTTCCGTTTGCCATTTGGAACCGACGCCTGGCAGGAAGTGAAAACCAATTTGCGTGAAACTTTTAGCGGTGCGACTGTGCTTGCAGATGGTTCAGCAGTTGTGGTGGGTTCTCGGGGCATTTTAGCGCGCAGCACCGACGACTTCCAAACGCTCCAGGTCACACGCCGTGCCGACAAATTGCCGTCGGCCAGTGTCGTTCAGTTGAACGATCAGGAAATTTTGTTGACGGGCCTGCGCGGTTTCAAAACCCTGTCCTTGTCTGAATTCAAATAAAGCGGACGCACACATACAATGACTTCTCCCGACACAAATACCAAAGCGCCATTGGCGGAACGGCTGGTGTTCAGCAAACGCCCCTTGGTGATGATGCTGATGCTGATCGCAACCCTGTTGCTGGCCTGGCAGGCCACGCAACTCAAGGTGGCAGCCAGCTTTGAAAAAATGATCCCGACCAATCACGAATACGTGGTTAACTTTTTGGCCAATCGGGCCGACCTTACCAGCCTGGGCAACGTGGTGCGTGTCACCGTGCAGGTCAAGGAAGGTGATATTTTCAATGCCGAATACCTCGAAACCCTGAAAAAGGTCACCGACAAGGCCTTTTACATTCCGGGGGTGAATCGCCCTGAAATGGCATCGCTGTGGACAGCCAACGTGCGCTGGACTTCCGTCACGGAAGAGGGGCTGGAAGGCGGGCAGGTGATTCCTGCAACCTACAACGGCGATGCCGAAAGCATTGCACTGGTGCGCCAGAACGTGGAGCTTTCCGGGCAAATTGGCCGTTTGGTCGGCAACGATTTCAAAAGCACCGTGGTCTATATGCCCTTGCTTGAAATCAACCCGGAGACAGGACAAAGGCTGGACTACAAGGAGTTTTCCGAGCGCATTGAATCTGAACTTCGCAACGAATTCAACTCCGACAAAATCGAAATTCGGGTAACCGGTTTTGCAAAAATTGTGGGCGACCTGATTGAAGGTGCAGGCCAGATCGTGCTGTTCTTCGGCCTTGCCTTGCTGATTACCATGCTGATGATGTATTGGTATTCGCGCAGTTTGAAAAGTACCTTTGCCACCATTGCCTGCTCAATCGTGGCCGTCATCTGGCAGCTGGGTTTTTTGAATCTCCTGGGCTTGGGGCTTGATCCTTACTCCATGCTGGTTCCTTTCCTGGTGTTTGCAATTGGCGTTAGCCACGGTGTCCAGGTGGTCAGCGCGATTGCGCTGAAGCAGGGTGAGGGCTACAACAAGTTGGACTCAGCAAGCCTGGCCTTTCGCGGTTTGTATGTCGCAGGCCTGACTGCTTTGCTGACCGATGGTTTTGGTTTCGCTACCCTGGTCATTATTGATATTCCTGTGATTCGTGATCTGGCTGTTGGCGCTTCTGTTGGTGTGGCAGTCATTATCTTGACCAACCTGGTTCTGCTTCCCCTGATCATGAGCTACATCGGCGTGGATGAAAAAGCCATCCAGGTGCTGCGCGCATCCGAGTCCAGTGATAACAAGGTATTGCGCTTCTTGTCCGGATTTGCCAAACCAAAAATGGCCACTATTGCCTTGGTGTTTGGTGTTGCTTTGTTGGGTGTGGGGTTGTGGGGCAACGCCAATGTACAAATTGGTGACCTGGACAAAGGCGCGCCTGAATTGCGTCCTGATTCCCGCTATAACCTCGACAGCGTTTACTTCAGCAACAACTACTCCACCAGCACCGATGTGTTTGTGGTCATGGTTGAAACCGAAACGGATGGTTGTATCAAGTACAACACATTGGCTGCAGTGGACTTGTTTCAGTGGACCATTGAACAGGTGCCTGGCGTACAAAGCAGTATTTCACTGGCCGACCGCTCCAAGTTTGTCATTAGCGCCTACAGTGAAGGCGACCTGAAGTGGATGACCTTGAACCGCAACCAGTTCGTGTTGAACGGCACCATCAGCGGCATGAACCTGTCTGATGGCTTGTTCAGCTCCGACTGTTCCTTCATGCCGATTGTTGTGTTCCTTGAAGATCACAAGGCCGACACGCTCAAGCGCGTGGTTGCCGCTGCTGAAGACTTCATTGCCAAAAATGACACCGGCGATGCGGTATTCAAGCTGGCTGCGGGCAACGCTGGTATTGAGGCTGCGACCAACGAAGTGGTGGACCGTGCTCAGGTTGAAATGCTGGTCTGGGTGTATGCAATCGTGGCCTTCCTGGTGTGGGTTGCTTTCCGTTCCGTGCGCACTGTGATCTGCATTATCGCGCCGCTGGCACTGACCTCGCTCTTGTGTTCTGCACTCATGGTGGTGTTGGGCATTGGCGTGAAGGTGGCCACTTTGCCCGTGATTTCCTTGGGGGTAGGCATTGGTGTGGATTACGGCATTTACATCTACGGCAAGCTTGAAGAGTATTTGAAACAAGGCAAGCCATTCGCAGAGGCCTACTTTGAAACCCTGAAGTCCACCGGCAAGGCTGTCGTGTTTACAGGCATGACCTTGGGTATTGGTGTTGCCACTTGGGCATTCTCGCCCATCAAGTTCCAGGCCGACATGGGCTTGTTGCTGACTTTCATGTTCTTGTGGAACATGGTTGGTGCGGTGGTGTTCTTGCCGGCACTGGCTTACTTCCTAGAACGTCGGGGCAAAGCAGCCTGACAGTAAAAAACGGGCCCTCGGGCCCGTTTTTTTCTTTTGAGCCCATTCAATTCGGGGGATGTCCGCATCCCCAACTTCCTTCTGTGCCCCTGTATGGCACATCCCTTCCAAAAGTTGTTACAGTATTGCAAACACAGTCAAAAGGGGTTTGCAAATGCGTCGGGTTGTATTCAATCAAAAAGGTGGAGTCGGCAAATCCACTATCACCAGCAACCTGGCTGCCATTTCTGCGCATCAGGGTTTGAAAACCCTGTTGATCGATCTGGACCCCCAAGGCAATTCCACCCAATACATCCTGGGGCGTGATGCAAAGCCGCTTGACTACACACTGGCTGATTTTTTCGATCAAGCCCTGAATTTCAAGATACGTCCGAAGAAAAGCGCTGAATTTGTGGTGCCCACTGGCTACGACAACCTGGATTTGCTGGCCAGCCACCCCGCCCTTGAAGAGTTGCAGGTCAAGCTGGAATCGCGTTACAAGATTTTCAAGCTGCGCGAAGCGCTGGATGAACTGGGCGGGCAATACGACCGGGTTTACATCGACACTCCACCTGCATTGAATTTCTTTTCCCGTTCCGCTTTGATAGCAGCCGACAGCGTGCTCATCCCATTCGATTGCGACGAGTTTTCCCGCCGCGCACTGTATAACCTGATGGACGCCCTGAACGAAATTCGTGCGGACCACAACCCTTCCCTTGCGGTTGAGGGCATCGTGGTCAATCAGTTTCAGCCCCGCGCCAGCCTGCCCCAGAAACTGGTGGCTGAGCTGTTGGAAGAAGGGCACCCGGTACTGAATACCTGTTTGTCGTCTTCCGTCAAAATCCGCGAAAGCCACGAAGCGGCCAAGCCCATGATCCACTTCATGCCGGCGCACAAGCTCAGTCTTGAGTTCCTCGCCATGCATGCCGAAATTGAGGCGGCTGCCAGCAAGGGCAAGAAAAAGGTCGCCTGATTTCAACCCAAAGCCCCAAGCTGTCACATCGCTGAAACTTGTCTGGCGCACACTCAAGCCTCTAATTTCATTCAAGAGTGTGTGCAATGCGCCAAGCCATGGTGTGGGTCAACAAGCTGGGTGGTCGTGTCAAGGCGGCTCACCAACATCGTCTTCAAAACAAATTGCGCAAAAGGCTGGGCAAACTGGTTTCCTACGGCCTTTCCTGATTAAGCACTAGCAGCGCTGTTTTGCTCAAATCCCTTGGCCCCTCAAAAAACCCGGTTTTGCGCAAACTGGCGCGGGGATTGGCTCGCCTTTCAAGCCGCATGGGCTGGTTGTCTGTCCGTTACCCCACCTACACTCTCGAAGACCGCCTTGCACAATTCAAGGCACTTAATTTGGCCTTTGACCCAGGCACCAGCATACGTTTCAACGACTTTTTTGTCCCGTACATCGAATCATCCACCGACCGTGGCGGGGCTTATGCGCTGGGTTGTATCACTGAGTTTCAGCGTGGTCCCCAACTGCAATTTCTCAAGCGCCTTGCACAAGGCCGCCTGTCTGAAATGGGGGGCAGTGGCTTCGTGGACATGGACCACCTGATCCGTTTGCTTGATTTTGGCCGCGCTGCGCCTGAAATTTGGGCTTCCATGCCGCAGGCCAGCAAAGAGTGGGTTGAGGGTTTTGTGGCTGGTTTGAACGCTGTGCAGGCCAAGCGGGGCAGGGGGGTCGATGAAAAGTTTCTGGCCATTCGACCTGAACCTTACACCCCCTTGGATATTTTGCTGTTCGGCCGCCTGGCGGGCGCCGATGTCAATTGGCCTATTTATTTTTCACTCATCGAGCACCGGCTATCCGGCGACTTCGTGCATTGGTGGAACCTCTTGCGACGTGTGGGCGCCGGGGTCTCCACCAGTTTTGAATCTCCCCCTTCACACCGGCCCAGCGTGGCCCAACAAATCGGCGATTTTCTGACCAGTATTTCTCGATCAGGCAGCAATTCGATTGTGTTGCACGGCACCCGGACACAAAGCGGCCGCCCTTTGATGGTCAACGACCCTCACCTTGGTCAGCACTTGCCCAATGTGTGGATGATGGTGGGGCTGCGCACGCCAAGCTATCGCTGCGTGGGGTTGATGTTTCCGGGCGTTCCCATCTTGGGCTTGGGAAGAAACACCAATCTGGCCTGGGGCGGAACCAACTTGCGTGCTGCGTCTTCAGACCTGGTGCGCCTGGGGTCCCAAACCGAAGCACTGACCACACCACAAATTTCCAGAATCCGTGTACGGTTTTCATGGGCCCGGCAGCGCAAACTGCGCTATTCCCCGCATGGCCCGGTGTTGACCGATTGCCCTGCTTTGGGTCGCTTGTGTGGGCCAGACCACCTTGCCTTGCGGTGGGCCGGGCATTGGCCCACCGATGAAATCACCAGCTTTTTAAGCGCCATGAAGGCGGATACAGTTGCTGAATTGCAGGCCGCCATGGCAGGGGTTGGAGTAACACCCCTGAACGTGCTGGGGGCGGACACCCAAGGCAATATTGGTCACGTGTTGGCCGCCACTTTGCCCAAACGTCCAGGGTTTCCAGAGGACGATTGGGTACTGCCCGAGGACACTGCCCAAGCTCATTGGTCTATTCAGGTGTGTGCCAAAGATTTTCCCAGTGTCATCAACCCCGCGGCCGGTTTCATTGTGTCGGCCAACAACAGGCCATCTGAAGTTACCGGCCTGGGTTTCCTGTTCAATGGGGATGATCGGGTGATGCGGGCCCGAACCCTGTTCAACGCCCAGCACCGTTTCTGCCCCAAAACCTTGCTTGAGTTGCAATTGGATGTCACCTCCCCCTTGGCTGCCCGGCTGTCCAGGGAATTGGCTGATTTTTGTCGCGCCTGGATTTCCACCAGCGAGCAGCAGGTCTTTTGCAATTCAATCGACTTGTGGCAGGGCGCTTATACCGCCGATAGCTTTTCAGCGCTTCAATTCGAGTTTTTATTGACCGCCTTGGTGCGTGAGTTGTCAGCTGTGCGTCACGCGGGGCGAATGCCTGGTTTGATGGACCAATGGGCTTATTTGACAGACTGCCTGATGGAAGACCTGGAGGCTTTGTCGGATGCCCAGAAAAAATCAGTCATACCCCGTTCTGTTGATGAAGCCAACCGGCTGGCCCAGCATTGGCAGCTGTGGGGCAATTTGCACAAAATCCGCTTGCGCCATGTGCTGGGTCATGTGCCACTGCTGGGCAAGTTGTTCTCCTCGAAATCATTCCCTGCCGCAGGTTCGAGAGAAACTTTGATGAAGAATGCCCACAGCCTGATTCGCGGTTTTGATGAAACCAGCTACGGTTCCCAAAGCCGCCATCTTTCCGATTTGTCGGACCCTGATGAAAACTACTTTGTGCTGCTCGGTGGCCAGGACGGCTGGGTAGGCAGCCAACTGATGAGCGATCAAATTCCCTTGTGGCGAACACGCCAAAGCATCCAGATGCCATTGAGTGCCACACGCATTCAACAGTTGTTTCACCATCGCGTTGGCGGGTTAGAATAATTTCTCAATCCGAATTAAATTCCTCTGCACAGGATGCCCGCCCATGAAGACCACCATCATCAGCAGCCGCAAAGGCGGTGCCGGTAAAACAACCTTGTCCCTCAATCTGGCCACGCTCGCCTGTCAGCAGGGCAAGAAGAAAGTTGCCTTGCTGGACCTGGATCCACAAGGCTCCAGCCGGTTCTGGGATTCCCTGCGGGTGGCAGACTATCCCGATGTGCGCAAGGTGGGTGTCAACGATTTGTTGATCGAGTTGTCCGAGCTTGAAGAGTCTGGGTATGACTTCGTATTCATCGACATGCCTCCCACCGAAAAGAAGTGGATCAAGGACGCCATGACCCACGCGGATCTGGTCCTGATTCCCACCAAGGCCAGCCCATTGGACATTCACAGCGCCAGCAGTTCACTGGAATGGGCTTCTGATGCAGGAACCAAGGTTTCTTGGGTCATCAATGGTGCGTCTGTGCTCAGCAGTACACCTGAAATTGTTTTCGAACAGTTGAAGGCTACAGCCAAGGTTTGCAAAACAATTGTTCACGAGCGCAACGATTTCGTCATCAGTGTGGGGCTGGGCAAATCGGTTACCGAGTTTGCACCCAATTCCAAGGCGGCAGCTGAAATAGACAGCCTGTGGCGAGAGGTTCGTAGCATGCTTGGGAGGACCTGATTCCCTGGTTCTGCACCAAAAAAGCCCGAAAACTGTTCCCTTTGTTGGCATCGAACTTGCTAAAGAGTGTCTAAACAAGGGGAAATGAATGACTACGGTACTGATTGTTGATCCAAACGAGGAAACCCGCCTTGCGCTGGAGGCCCAGTTGGCGGAGTCAAACCAGTTCGAGCGTGTTCTATCTTGTGTTGATTTACATGTGGCTGGCCGGTTTCTGACGGACAAGAAAATCACTGTGATTTTGCTCGATGCGCAACAGGCGGCCCAGTCTGCTCTGTTGCATCAAATCAAAGAGTCCAATCCTGAATTGGGCGTGGTTTTGGTGCGTGACGCAGGTGGCGTGCTTGATGCCGCAACACTTCAATCTTTAGGTGGGCATGCCCAAGCTTCCCGATTGGCCGCGCCAATGGAGATTATCGCCAGTGTGGCCAAAGCATTGGTGGTGCGTTTAAAACCCAGTTCCCGCATTTTGGGCAAGTTTCTCAAAGATGGGCCCGGCAAGTTCTGATCATTTGAACTGCCACATCTATTGGCTGCTTTTCTTGCATATCCAATCGGCCTGAATTAAGGCAAAATCGGGTTAACCCAGCTGAAGATTTACGACATGCCCAAGCCTGAGCGCCACCTTAACCGAGCATTTGCCCAACAACAGGGCGCCATGACCATACTTACCGTGTTCATTGTGTTGATGTCGATCGGCGCGCTGGGTGTACTGGGTTTAGGGCAGATTGTCTGGGAACGTGAGGAGGTTCAGCGCATTGCCGATCTGGCTGCCAAGGCAGCGGCCAGCGACATCGGGAATGCCCCACAAGGATTTCCCGCGGCTGTTGATTACGCCCGGCGCAATGGCTTCGATGACAGCACCGACAATATTTCGCTCAACTGCAATGTGCGAGGCACCGAGACCCTCTTGGCCCCAAGCAATTGTGAACGGTCCGTCCTTGTCCGCGTGGTACGAAATGTACCGGCGGCTTTCTTGGGTACCGAGCCGGTTGTTGCTGTGGCCGAAGCCACGGTGACACCGCTGATATCCGGTTTGGTCGGCACCAACCTGCTGGCCTTGAACCTCAGCGGCTCAGGCCTCTCACCTTTGATGAGTGCGATTGGAACCGATTTGAGGTTGAATTTATTGGGTTTTCAGGGTTTGCTGGCCTCCAACGCCCAAGTCGATCTGTTGGAGCTGGGTGTGGCGCTGGGCGTATTCAGTCCGGGTGCGCAGTTGGACATGGGTCGATTGCTCAATACACGGGTCTCGGCGGGTGACTTGCTCAATGCGGCAATTGATGCGGCTGGTCCTGAAGCACCAACGGTGGCTATTCCCGGCAATGGGCCGATCGATACAGTGGATTTTCTTCTGGGCGATGTGCTTTCAGCCGACACCAGCGACGATGCAGATTTCACGGGCGCTTCGGTGCGCTTGGGTAACCTTGCTTTTGCCTCAAGCCTTGCTGCAGCCCGTGGTATTGGTGGCAATGGCGTGCGCCTGAGGCTTGGCAATACGCTGAATGTATCCGTACTTAGCCCGCCGCAGTTGTTTGTGGCCACCAAGCTGAACAGTGATGGTCGGGTCATTGCCACGGCCAGAACCGAACAAATTGCCGTGTCAACCCGAATCAGCGGTTTGCTTGACCTCACCGTAACGGCTGGCGGAGGTTCGGTGGATATCAAGGATATTGATTGTCGCTTGCCCCAATCCCAGTCTGCTGTATTGGTCGATCTGGAGTCCAATCCCATTGCCGCAGCCTTGGGTTTGCCTTCCTTGCCCTTGTTGGGCCGCAGAACCGTGAATGCAAATGTGGGCAGTGGCTCGGCCAATGATGTAGCAATGGCTGGTTTTCCCGACCCCGTACTCTCGACTTCTTACAGTTTCGAGGCGTCGCAGGGCGTGGGCAATTTGCTGACCAATCTCAACACCAACATTGGTTTGCTCGGCGGGATTTTGAACGTGCTCGCGGTCAATCCCGCGTTGCGGTCTGCGTTGGGCTTGCTGGGCGGGGGGCTGGATGAAATTCTGGGGGTACTCGGCCTGGAAACCAACGAAGTGGTAGTGCAGGTTGACAACATGGATTGTTTCAACACAGCGGTGTTAACCCGTTGAGTTAAACTGCCTGAACACAACAATTATTCGGGAAAGAACATGAGTAAACAGCACATGGGTGAACAGCGCATTTGGTATGGGCTTCAGGCTGGTTTGGTGGGTTTTTGGCTGATGGTGCCATTGGTTGGTTTATTGGGATTCCATGTCCCCTTCTTGACCCTGTTTGCCGCCATTATTTTTGCAGCGCATGTGCTTGAAATTCCCCTGGCCATGAACAAGCTTCGCAGTAAAAATCTGCCTGCAGGCAAAGTGGTGTTGAAAACCCTGGTGTTTGGCTTTACCTGGTGGTTACCGCTGAGCAAGGGTTACACCACGGAGTAAACGCTGGTTTCAGAAACTCATCTTATCTTGATGATTTTCAACCCGTCGGGCAGCTTCGGTTTGCTGCCCGGCGGCACCCACAGATAACCTACCTGGTCCGGTTCCTGAATCAACCGTTCAAACAGCTCGGCTTGATCGTTCACTTCCGCAGGTGGTGTGCCTTGCCCGGAATACCGGCGAACATGCCAGTATCCGGTGTACTCCAACTCATTGGCGTCCAACATTTTCTTCAGAAATTCCGTGCGGTCCACGCTGCCAGGGGCTGCGTTCACAGGTTTCAGTGTTCGGCCGTTGATGCTACTCAAGCGACCTTTGTACAAACTGCGCACCTGCCTGGTGTCCAGTTCGTCAATCGGGTTTTGTGCCGCAGTCACCAGAATCACGTCCGCAGAGGCTGCTCGGCAGTTGGTGCCCATCACCAGCAACAGGCACAACGACAACAACAATTTGCACATCGGGTGCGTCATCATTCCCACACCCAGTTGTAAGACACACTCAGAAAATTGAATGTTGTGTTGGGTATGCGGTTGTCCGACAACTGCTGTCGATTACTTTTTTCCACCACATGCTGCAATTCAAGCTTGATGGAGTCTGACGGGCTAAGGTTGTACTTGCCGCCGATGGCCAGCGAGTATTGGTCGTCAAATTCGGAAATGAATCGCCCATAGCTGCCGTAGACCGCATGTTGATTGAACACTCTTCGGGTCAACAGCAGATTGGCGCCATGCTCTTCAAATTTTGGATTGGATACAGCAAGACGGGGTGTGCCCGGAAACAAAACTCCGCTTGCCGATGATGCGATTTCCGTCTGGCTGATTTCACCACGTAGCGTGTACAGGTCCCAGCGATACTCAGCCCCTAAATTGGTCAGCCGCGCTGTTGCGTCAATTCGTCCATCTATCAGCGGTATGCCATTGATTTGCGAAATACCGCGATCAATTTCCGTGCCGTGGTGCGACAGGTGAAGCCGGTAGTCATCGCCTTCCAAGCTGAGTACCAAACCAGCAATCTCGAAATCATTCAGTGGAAAGTCTTGATTAAAGCCGGCCAGCCGCTGAACAATTTTCTGGTTGCCTGTAATTGCTTGCACGCCCCAGTAGCGGCCCGCAGAGTCTTCAAAGTTGTAGTTTGCGGAAAACCCGTCAGCTGCCAACACACCTGCATCGTAATAAATCTCGGGGCTCAGATTGGCTGGTACGTAGGTATGGCCCACATCCAGGTTTTCTGAATCCATGTACAGGTTCAGGCGTTGTCGACCCAGCTTGAAATGCCAATTGTCGTTGGGCTTGAATTTCAGGAAGGCCCAGCGGTTATCAAGCTCAACGCCTTCATCTCGCCGTTGTTTGGGTGAGACAACGTATTGCACTGTGGCACTGAATTCATCATTCAGTTGCACATCAAGCTGACCACCCAGAATCGAATTGACTTTCAGCGTGCCATCTTCATTCACATGGCGGAGGTATTTCTCCTGATTGTCGCCGATGGTGTATTGAACAGTGCCAAATCCGCTCAGCGAATAATCAATCGCCAACGCAGGTCCGCAAATGGTCAACAGTGCTGCTGCATGCGCCCAAGTTCTGAGATAGCGGAGTAAGTCTGTGGATTTGTTCAACGGTGAACCGTGCTTTCGTATTTGGCTGTTGCCTATTATTGCACGTGTAGACTTGCTTTGAAGGGATGGTGGCCGAGGACAGAATCGAACTGCCGACACAAGGATTTTCAATCCTCTGCTCTACCGACTGAGCTACTCGGCCACGCGTTTTCAGTGGTATTCACCACCGAAGCCCGCAAGTTTATCCGAAAGTTTCGCCTTGCGCAAACAGGAAATGCAAAATCGCTGTAGCATATTCAATAATCTGACAATTTTTGCAGCGAAAACGCCCATGACCCTCGCCTCTGGCAAAGACTCTCAAAGCCTTCATTCTCATGACGTTGCAGTCATTGGTTGTGGGGTGGTTGGCCTGGTAGCCGCCCTGGTGCTGGCATCGTCGGGCTTCAAGGTGATGGTGGTCGGCTCTCGCCCTGCCCAATTCGTGCCCAATGAAAACCAGCGTTTCGATCCGCGTGTGTTTGCCCTGTCCCACCGCAGTCAGCGTGTCCTTGACCGTTTGCGCGTTTGGGACAACATCCCAAGTGAAAAAGTACAGCCTGTTACCGAAATGCAGGTATGGGGCGATTCGGAAGGTGAGGAACAGGGTCTGTTGCGTTTCAATGCCAGCGACACAGGTGTTGAATTCCTGACCTGGATCATTGAGCAAAGCTGTTTGTTCGACGTTCTGTTTTCTGCCATGCGTTATCAGCCCGGCATCGACTGGCTCGATGCCAAGGTGGAAGGGCTCTCCCGAGAGAAAGAGGGGTGGGCCGTTGTCACCAATCTGAAAACCGTGCGTGTGCCACTCATCATCGCGGCCGATGGCGCACAAAGCGAAACACGGAAACAGGCCGGGCTTGATTTCCCGCTGGAAGATTACAGCGCCGAGGGCGTGGTGGCCACTTTCGCTGTCGAAAAACCTCACCATGGGGCAGCTCGACAATGGTTCAGCGGCGATTCAGTACTCGCCATGCTGCCTTTGCCTGGGCCTCACGTGTCCATGGTCTGGTCCATGCCTTTGTCGCAATCGCAGGCTTTTGTGCAGCTTGGCCCTGAACAGATGGTTCAACGCATCAAAGCCTTGTCGGGCGGCGCAGTGGAGTCGATGTATGGCGATCTCGTTCCGGTTGGCAAAGCCTATTCCTTCCCATTGCGGCACGGTGTAGCCCCTGTCTGGTTTGACAATGGGGTGGTGCTGATGGGCGATGCAGCCCACGTCATTCACCCATTGGCTGGGCAGGGCTTGAATCTGGGGCTCGAAGACGCAGCCGAACTGGCCAATCTGCTGACCTCGCGCAAACGTTTGTTGGCTGTCCAGCGCCTGGGGTTGGCTGATGAGCAACTGTGGCGTGCCTGGGAGCGCCGCCGAAAGGCAGCCTGCACGCCGGTCCACTTTTTGACGGATGGCTTGCACACCCTGTTTCGCCTCGATCTGCCTGGCGCAGCTTGGGTGCGCAACAAGGGCATGCACATTGTCAATCAGTTGCCCATGCTGAAGCGATGGTTAACCCAGCAGGCTATGCGTTGAGCCTGCACTGAGCTGCACGTTAAATCTCGCTGAGGCAATGAACAAATTGCGTTTGCCCCTGTCCTAACTACAATTCTTCTTTTTTCAAGCAAGCAGGCTTATGAAATTCAATCTACCCTTGTCCTTTAACAAGCGCGCTGGTGCCGTGTTGTTGTCACTTTCTGCCCTGTCGGCAGGTGCCTGGCTGGTGTCCATGTCGGTTCAGCCCGTACAGGCGGCGCCCAGCAAGTCGCAGGTCGATCGAATCACCGCTGCGGTTACCGACTCACTTGGCGCCTCTGGCGTCAAGGTCCTTTCTGTAAACGATGTGCAATTTGTCGATGGGCTTTTTGAGGTTGTGGTCAATCACAACGGCAGCAAGAAAATCATTTATACCAACGCCAGCGGTAGCCATTTCATTCTGGGCGAACTGCTTGAAAGCAAGTCCATGTTGAATTTGACCGAGGCTCGCCTGGACAAGCTCAATGCAATCAACTTTGAGAAAGACCTGCCGGCTGGCTTGGCCTTGAAGTCGGTCTACGGTACGGGTAGCCGCAAAATTGCAGTGTTTGAAGACCCCAATTGCGGTTATTGCAAGCGTTTCCGTAAGGAAACGCTGACCAAGCTGCAAGACACCACGGTGTACACCTACGTTTATCCAGTTTTGGGCCGCGATTCCACCGACAAGGCGCAAAAGGTCATGTGTGCCGCGGACAAATCAAAAATGTGGGACGACTGGATGTTGCGTGACCAGTCACCCAGCGGTGATGGGAATTGCAACGCACCCATCAATGACTTGGTGGCCTTGGGGCGTGGCATGGGCGTGTCGGGTACACCCACCGTGTTCTTTCAGGACGGCACACGGGCCAGTGGTGCCATTCCAGCCGCAGACCTGAACCGCCGAATTGCAGCGGCGGCCAGACCGAAGTAAGTATTTTTCTGGCCGTCTGGCAGCCACTCCGTTGCCGGCCGGTCGCTGCTTAGCTTCCGCTTTCCGGCAGTGGCGCGCCTTTGGGCCAGATCAACCACATGTTCAAAGGCTGCCGGGTCAGGCCGGCTGCCTCACCTGCTTCTTCGCCTGTTCCCCAAAAATAATCAGCACGCACGCGGCCCCGAATGGCACCCCCCGTGTCTTGGGCCAAAACACCTTGCGCAATGGGCGCTTTCGTGACCGGGTTGCTGGATTCAATCCACATCGGGCTGCCGTAAGGTATTTTCTCCCGGTCAATTGCCAGGCTTAACTTGCCAGTCAACGGCACTCCCATAGCGCCTACAGGTCCATCTTTGGGGCGAAGCACTTCATTTTCCTTGAAGAACACCA
The DNA here is from genome assembly GCF_036323495.1 of Limnobacter thiooxidans. Classification (NCBI taxonomy): domain Bacteria; kingdom Pseudomonadati; phylum Pseudomonadota; class Betaproteobacteria; order Burkholderiales; family Burkholderiaceae; genus Limnobacter; species Limnobacter thiooxidans. The sequence goes on from NZ_AP028947.1 coordinate 491,320, forward strand.
CGCTGGGGTTGGCATTCAAGAGGCCATCCAGTTTTCCCGGGTTGGCCTTGGCCCAGTTTCGAATACCTGGAATGGTTGCTTGCGCAGCGGTCAGTTCCCCTCGGTCTACCAGTACCTTGCCGATCGATTTGTAAGGGTGACCGTTTTGCTCGGCATAGCTCAGGCGAATCACCTTGCCGTCTGGCAGGGTCACGCGTCCTGAACCCTGAACCTGCAACAAAAAGGCATCCAGTTTGTCGTCAACCCAGACAATCGGCTTTTCACGGTCAGGTCCAAGCCGTTCCCAATCTTCCCGGTCGAAAAAGGGCACCAGCGTGTTGCCTTGCAAACGTCCGCGAAGCCGCTTGCCTTTCAGTTCCGGATAAAGCTCGTCCAGCTTGACCACGATCAAGTCTTCGGGAACACCGTACAGCGGGGTTGTGTAGGCGCCTTGCGCAGTGCGCGAGCCCTTCAGCAGCGGCTCAAAGTAACCCGTCAGCAAGCCTTCCTTTTTGCCGTCTTCCTGTTGCAGTTGCCACACTTCAAAGTTGGCTTCCATCCAGATCTGTGCGGGCAGCAAGGCGTTGCCAGTCAGATTCTGGCGGGCCTTGCGGCAAGCCTCCAGCAGGCTGTTGGGTGTTGCCTTGCGTTTGGCCAGTGCGTTGCCATTGGCAGAGCATTGTTCCGCAAAAGCTTCAAGAAAGCGTGTGTGGTCTGCAGACCCCCAGCCGGGCAACTTTGAAAAATCGGATTTCACGAACAAGGGCAATGCGGGTGTTTCCGCTTTTTTTTCCACTTGTGCAGGTTTTTCGACAGCAGGGCATGAACAATCGGCTGTTTTGGGGGGCGGAGCAGTGGCGCATCCAGATAAAATCAGGGTGGCCAGCACGGTGCTGGGCCACCAACAACGGAGTGAACGGGACATGTGGTTACTCATTGCAGAAATGGTGTTGGCTTTGGGGCTGATCGTGTTCATCATGTGGTGGACAATGCGGGCCCGGGTAGATCACCCGATTGAAAAAATCGAAGACAGCAGCGTCGATCAGGACGACACGTCCAAAAAGGATTAATGCAGCACGCGGGGCATGGACAACAAAAACTCCGGCACGGCTACATCGAATTGCTCACCGCCTTCGCCCACAAAAGTATAAGAACCTCGCATAGTGCCCACGGGCGTGGGTAGCGGGCAACCGCTGGTGTATTCAAATCGCTCACCGGGTCGAAGGGTGGGTTGTTCACCTACCACACCATCGCCTTTGACTTCCTGAACAATGTTGTGGGCGTCCGTGATAATCCAGTGGCGGCTTAACAATTGCGCAGACTTGTCGCCCACGTTTTCAATTTCGATGGTGTAAGCGAATACATACGGCCCTTTTTCCTTGTCACTTTGCTCATCCAGAAACTGGGTGCTGACTCGAACTTCGAACTGATAGTGTGACTGGCTGCTCATTCTGCGTGGCTTTTGGAGTTTGATGTGGTGTTCAAGTATGACTTCAAACCCTCATTTTCACAAATCCGTAGCCGCTTTCAAGGCCATTCGAATGGCGCAACTTCGTTTAAACTCTGGGTTTGATTTCTCTATCCTCATCGAAGGTACACCATGAATCCGTTTGTCATCGCCCCCAGTATTCTTTCTGCTGACTTCGCGCACCTGGGCGATGAGGTGAAAAACGTGATTGCGGCCGGCGCAGACTGGATCCACTTCGATGTGATGGATAACCACTACGTGCCCAACCTCACCATTGGGCCACTGGTCTGCGAAGCCTTGCGCCCACACACTGAGGCGGTGATTGACGTTCACTTGATGGTACGTCCTGTGGACCGAATCATTCCTGATTTTGCCAAGGCTGGTGCCAACGTCATCAGTGTTCACCCCGAAGGCACCGATCACCTGGACCGCACACTGGGCCTGATTCGTGATTCTGGTTGCCAGGCTGGTATTGTTTTGAATCCAGCCACTCCTATTTCCTGGGTCGATCACGTCATGGACAAGCTGGACCTGATCCTGGTGATGTCGGTCAACCCCGGTTTCGGTGGACAAAGCTTCATTCCCCAAGCGCTTGTCAAGTTGACCGAATTGCGCAAGCGTATTGACGCGCATGCAGCCAAGGGTGGTCAAAACATTCGCCTTGAGGTAGACGGCGGCGTGAAGCCTGACAACATTGCACAAATTGCCAAAGCAGGGGCAGATACCTTCGTGGCAGGTTCGGCAATTTTCGGCAAACCCGATTACAAGGCTGTCATCGATCAAATGCGCGCCGAACTGGCCACCACGAGATAACGCTCCATGACTATTCAAGCAGTATTGTTCGATCTGGATGGCACCCTGTTGCACACCGTACCTGATCTGGCCGCGGCGGTGAACGCGATGCTTGTTGATTTGGGTAAGCCCGTTTTGTCTGAAGAAACCGTTGCCGTGTATGTGGGCAAGGGCGCTGAAAACCTCGTGAATCGAAGCCTTACCGGCAGCATGACCGAGAAGGCCTCACCTGAGCTATATGCCCAGGCGATGGCCAACTGGCAAAACCACTACACCCACATCAACGGCAATCATTCCGTATTTTATGACGGCGTTAAAGAAGGGCTGGCCTTGCTGAAACAGGCGGGTTTCAAACTGGCGGTGGTCACGAACAAACCCGAGCGTTTTACCCATCCGTTGCTGGAGCGCACTGGCATTGCCCATTATTTTGAGGTGGTAGTGGGTGGCGACACCTGCCCGGTCAAAAAGCCTGATCCGATGCCCGTGCAGCATGCATGCCGTTTGCTGGGTGTTGAACCTGCGCAGACCTTGATGATCGGGGACTCGGTCAACGACTCACTGGCTGCCAATGCCGCAGGTGTGCCGTGTTGGCTTTTGCCCTACGGTTACAACGAAGGGCGGTCTGTTCATGAAACCCAATGCGATGGCATTGTGAACACGATTGAAGAAGCTGCGCAACGCCTGATTGGCACACGGACATCACCATGATTTCTCGAACTGAATTTGATCAATTTGTTGCTCAGGGTTACAACCGCATTCCCCTGATCGCCCGCTGTTATGCCGACCTGGACACTCCGCTGTCGGTTTATTTCAAGCTGGCCAATCAGCCCAACACATTCCTGCTGGAATCGGTGGTGGGTGGTGAACGTTCAGGCCGCTATTCGTTTGTGGGTTTGCCTTCCAGCATTACGATCAAGGTGGTTGAGCACAATGTGCTGGTTCAACAGCAGCATACAGACGGTTCACTGGAAACCCTCGAAACATTCAGCGGTGACCCGCTCGCTTTCATCGAGCAATACCACGCGCGTTTCAAAGTGCCGCCCATGCCCAATACTCCGCGCTTTTTCGGTGGTCTGGCAGGTTATTTCGGATATGACACCGTGCGTTATATTGAGCCGCGGCTGGAAGCTTCCCGAAAGGCCGACGACCTGGGCATTCCCGATATCCTGTTGATGTTCACCGACCGCATGGCGGTGGTGGACAACATTCAGGGCACCATCCAGTTGATCGTGTTTGTCGATCCTGCGCAAGCCGATGCTTATGAAAATGGGGTGGCCGAGGTCAAGCGAATCATGACCCAGCTTCGTCAGCCCATTGCCATTCCGGTTTCCGCAGGCAGCGAATCCACGCCCATCGAGCGCAGCATGAGCAAAGACTATTTCTTTGACATGGTTGCCAAATCCAAGGAATACATCGCAGCGGGCGATGTCATGCAGGTGGTACTGGGGCAGCGGCTGAGTAAACGCTTCACGCAAGACGCGCTCATGTTGTACCGCGCGCTGCGTTCGCTCAACCCCTCGCCTTACCTGTTTTATTACAACTTTGGCGACTTTCAGGTGGTAGGTTCTTCCCCCGAAATTCTGGTCCGCCAGGACCAGGCTGAGGGCAAGTCGCCCGTGGTCACCCTGCGCCCAATCGCTGGCACACGGCCCCGTGGAAAAACGCCTCAGGAAGACCTGGCTTTGGCCGAAGAACTGTTGGCCGATCCCAAAGAAATTGCCGAACATGTCATGTTGATCGACCTGGCCCGCAACGATGTGGGCCGCATTGCCCAGGTCGGGTCAGTGCAGGTCACCGAAAAAATGATCATCGAACGCTATTCTCACGTCATGCACATCGTCAGCAACGTGCAGGGTGATCTCAGGCCGAACATGGGAGCCATGGACGTTTTGCGCGCCACCTTCCCGGCGGGTACCTTGTCTGGTGCGCCCAAGGTTCGAGCCATGGAAGTCATTGATGAGCTGGAACCCACCAAGCGCGGCGTGTACGGCGGTGCGTGTGGCTATCTCAGTTTCACCGGCACCATGGACGTGGCGATTGCCATTCGCACCGGGGTCGTCAAGGACCAGACTCTTTACGTTCAGGCGGGTGCTGGGGTTGTTGCCGATTCCGTTGCTGAAAGTGAGTGGCTTGAAACCGAGAACAAGGCCCGTGCAGTCATGCGCGCAGCCGAGCTGGTTCAGGCCGGGCTCGACGGCGAACTGCCTTAATCAACCAGAAGTTCGATCCAGAACGGAGTCTTCCCCCAGCCGGGGAGCACTCACTTGCGGCAGTTGTTCATACCCTTGATCTGTAACCAATGTTCAGATCGAGGCCCCCATGCGCATCATCGTTGTGGAGAAGGAAGCAAGCATTCAGGAAAGCTGGGTCACCGCCGTGCAACCCCACTGGCCCGGCAGCATTGAATTCGTTGACAGCAACGAAGATGCCCTGGCGCGTTTGAAAACCCCTTACTTTTTTCCGGTGATGGTTTGCCGCGCGGACCGATCAACCATACTCAAAGCACGCGAACGCGGTGTGCAACGCTTTGTGATCAGGCCCTGTGAACCGCCCAAGCTGATTGAAGAAATCAGTCAAGGTATCTTCGGCTGCACCCACGGAACCAGCCGCGATGCACAAGTGCAACTCCAGGTGATGTTTCACACACTCAACAGCCTGTGCCATGGCACGGTGACTCACCGGCAATTGCAGTGGCTCCAACAGCGCTGTACGGGCACACACCTGCAACCCGCACGAATTGCGATTGACCAGATACTTCGCTACATGGATAGGCCTAGCCACAAAACGGCTGAAATCAAGAACGCGCTCATGGAACTGTCCACACAAATCCAGTTGCATGTGGATCGGGTGCTGGCGCTTCAATACGCTTAGGCAAGCTCTGCGTTGACATTGGTCGTCTTGTTTCGGGGCTTGATCGGGTGCCTGTGTTAAAATTTTGCAATCTCAGGTATCACCCATTCATTTCCATTCAAAGCGCAGGCCCGCCATGCTGTTGATGATCGACAACTACGACAGTTTCACTTTCAACCTCGTCCAGTATTTTGGCGAATTGGGGCAGCAGGTGCACGTTGTTCGCAACGACGCCATTACAGTGGATCAAGCCCTGGCTTTGAAACCCAGCGCGGTGTGTGTGTCCCCCGGCCCTTGTTCCCCTGCGCAGGCGGGTGTGTCCATTGAAATCATCCAGCGAATGGCCGGGGTTGTTCCTGTGCTTGGCGTTTGTCTCGGGCACCAGGCTATTGGCGAGGCGTTTGGTGGCAAAGTCGTGCGGGCTAAAAGCATCATGCACGGCAAAACCTCCCCGGTTCACCACCAGAATGTTGGCGTGTTTGAAGGCCTGCCCAATCCATTGACCTGCATCCGTTACCACTCACTGGCCATTGAGCGGCACAGCCTGCCCGATTGTCTGGAGGTCACGGCCGAAACTGCCGATGGTGAAATCATGGGTGTGCGCCACAAAACCCTGGATGTGGAAGGCGTGCAGTTTCACCCCGAGTCAATTCTTAGCGACCGGGGCCACGATCTGCTCAAGAATTTCCTCAAGCGGGTTCAGTCACCTGTTGCGTCGCCCGTTGCAATTTGAGTGCGCCTTTGCATCCACCCATTCGCCCGATTTACGCCACCTTTAGCAGCCCGTTGCCATGTCCGACACATTCAATTTCACCGCCACGCTGAACCAACTTCTGGCTGGGCAAAACCTGTCGCATGAACTCACCCGCAGCGCGTTTCAGCAACTGCTCAGCGGGGGGTTGACCACTGCACAAATCGCCGCGCTGTTGGTGGGTTTGCGCCTCAAAGGCGAAACGGCTGAGGAAGTGGCTGCCGCCGCACAAGTGATGCGCGACCTGGTCACACCCGTGGAATTGCCGCAAGGCACTGATGTGGTCGACCTGTGTGGCACCGGTGGCGATGGCGCACAAACCTTCAACATTTCTACGGCCTGCATGTTTGTGCTGGCTGCCGCTGGTGCCAAGGTGGGCAAACATGGTGGCCGCAGTGTATCGTCCAATTCGGGCAGTGCCGATGTGCTTGAACTGCTGGGTGTCAATATCAACTTGAAACCCGCGCAGGTTGCGCAATCCATCGAGCAAGTGGGCATCGGTTTCATGTTTGCACCCAACCACCACAGTGCCATGCGTTTTGCCGGGCCTGTGCGCAAAGAATTGGGGGTTCGCACCGTGTTCAACATTTTGGGGCCCCTGACCAACCCGGCCAATGCCAAGCGTCAGGTCATGGGGGTTTACAGCCCCAGTTTGTTGGCGCTTCAAGCCGAGGTGTTGAAACGTCTGGGAGCAGTTCAGTCCCTGATCGTTCACGGTGAAAACGGCATGGATGAACTGTGCGTCGAATGCGACTCGAAGGTGGCCGAATTGCGCGATGGTGAAATTCGCCACTATACGGTCAAACCCGAAGACTTTGGTTTGACCAGGGCCTCACACAGCAGCTTGCATGCAGGGTCAGTTGCAGAATCCCGTGACAAAATTCACCATGCCCTGAACGGAAAAGGCGGCGCGATTGAAGACATCGTTCTTCTCAACAGCGCAGCCGGTTTGTACACGGCGGGTTTGGTATCCAGCTTGAAAGAGGGCGTGCAACTGGCGCGCGACACAGTGGCCAGCGGTGCCGCCCTTCGAAAACTCACACAGTTCGTCGACTTCACCCAGTCGGTCGAACAATAAGGCAAGCACATCATGAGCGATATTCTCGACAAAATCCTCGCCACTAAGCGCGAAGAAATAGCCCAGGGCAAACAGATTTTGTCCGAGGTGCAGTGGCTCACCAAAGCGGCCCGCCTTGCGCCACCCCGCGGTTTTGCCCAAGCCATGAAAACCGCCGTGGGCAAAGGACTGCCCGCAGTCATTGCCGAGGTCAAACGGGCCAGCCCCAGCAAGGGTATTCTGCGCGAACCTTTTGATCCGGTTGAAATCGCAAGCAGTTATGCAAAGCATGGTGCAACCTGTTTGTCGGTTCTCACCGATATTCAGTATTTCAAAGGCGCGCCGCAGTACCTCGACATGGCGCGGCAAGCCAGTGGTTTGCCCTGCATTCGCAAAGACTTCATCATTGACACCTACCAGGTGGTTCAAGCCCGCGCATTGGGTGCCGATGCCATTTTGTTGATTGTGTCCGCCCTGCAATTACCTCAACTGCTGGAATTGGAACAATGTGCCAATGAATTGGGCATGGATGTACTGGTTGAAGTGCACGACGCCGCCGAAATGGACATCGCCCTGCAGCTGAAAACGCCTTTGATTGGCGTGAACAACCGAAATTTGCGCACCTTTGAAACTTCACTTCAAACCACTCTTGATCTTAAAGGCAAGGTGGATGAAAGCCGCTTGTTGATCACTGAAAGCGGCATTGCCACACGCGCTGATGTGGAATTGATGCGTTCCAACGATGTGCATGCCTTCCTGGTGGGGGAAGCCTTCATGCGGGCAGCCTCTCCGGGTCAGGCTTTGGCCGACCTGTTTTACTAAGCAGTTTGACTAAGCTGTTTTAACACGCACCGCAGGTCATTTCCGCACAAGGCAGTTCTTCGGCAACAAGCGGAGTGACCGAAGAACTGCAGTTCAAACCTTCCAGGGCGCAGGCAGTGTTTTACCACCAGCCTGTTCCAGTTTCTTGATACTCCATTCATTGGACACCGCTTCACCGCTTGTCACCGTGAATTCACTCAAGCGCTCGGCTCGAAAACCAATGATTTCCACTGTCGTGCCAGGGCGCAATGCTGCCAGCGCTCGCTTGTAATGGGTTTCGGTCAGCCGCTTCTCGCCCAAGGCCACCAACACATCCCCAGCAGAAATGCCGGCGGCATGCGCAGGGCTGCCGTTGATCACCTGTTTCACCAGCATGCCTTCAGGCTTGAACTGCCCGTGCAGTCCCAGGTAAATCGTGTCTTCGGCTGGCTTTTGTTCCAGCTCATAGCCATAGGCCTTCAGCGCTTCTGCCAGTGGTAACTCGCCAGTGCCACGGCTCCATTCGTTGATCGAGTGGGCAAGGTCCACCCCTGTGGCCTCGTGCACAAGTGCACTGAACTCGTCTTCTCCCAGGCCTGAACCCGTCATGCCCTTGCGCTGCCACATCAGGCGCATCACATCATCCAGGCTATGCTGCCCACTCGTCTGTTGCCGAATGGCCGAATCAATACACAGCGCAAGCAATGCGCCTTTGGTGTAATAACTGACAATTGCATTGGGCGCGTTTTCGTCTTGCCGATAATATTTCGTCCAGGCATCAAAAGAGCTGTCGGCAACACTCTGGTTCAAACGTCCGGGGCCTTTCATCACTTGGGCAATTGTCTTGCCCAGTGCTGTCAGGTAAGCAGCTTCGTCCATTTTGCCGGCACGTGCCAGCATCACATCGTCGTAATAGGATGTGAAGCCCTCAAAAATCCATAGCAGGCGGGTGTAGTTCTCCTGGGTCAGGTCGTAAGGCACAAAGGCAGCGGGTTTCATCCGCTTCACATTCCAGGAATGGAAATACTCGTGACTGCACAGGCCTAAAAATCCTTCATATCCTTTTGGCGCTTTCTCTACCCCACGTTGCGGCAAATCATTCACGCTGCAAAGCAGGGCAGTGCTGTTGCGGTGTTCAAGCCCGCCATACCCGTTGTCGGTGGCATGCAGCATGAACACATATCGCTCAAACGGCGCTTGCTTGCTCTGGGGTTCGAACAAGGCAATCTGGGCCTCGCACACCGGTTTCAAGTCATCGCAAATGCGTTGCAAGTCCAGGTCCTGGTCGGCGCCATACACTGCAAATACATGTTGAATACCCAAGGCATCAAAGCTTTTGGTTTGCAGCACGCCCATTTCAACCGGGTGATCAATCAGGCTGTCGTAATCCGGCGCGGTAAAGGTCACCAATCCCCCGGCTTTCAACACCGGGCATCCATGAATGTCTTTCTCGGCTTCGTTGCTGCTCGGCAAGCCACAGGCCACCGTCCAGTCCTGCAGGTTTTCACCCGGTCTTGAAATTGTCAAACCGACAGGTTCATGTTCCATTCCTTGTGGGCACAGAAACAAGCTGGTTCCATTGAAAAAGCCATGGTTGTCATCCAGGTGCGCACCACGCACCGACAAATCCCAGGCATACACGCGCCAGTAACATTCCAGTACAAGTTCCTCATGATGCCCGCTCTGTAGCAAGGCCGGATCCACTTCAATCCGCCAACTGTCCTTGCGAGCCCTCTCGCACATCACATCCACGTTGTTGATGCTGGCCCGCACATAAAGCACGTTGCGCGAGAACTCCCGAATCAGGTAACTGCCGGGTATCCATGCAGGCAGTGTCAGGTCAATCCAGCGGTTTTGCCCTTCGCCCTGCAGAATTTCAACAGGAATTCGTGTTTGTAGCCGAACATCGAAATAGTGGCCTTTGGGGTCTGCCACGGTGACCAGGTAATGCAGCATGGTTATTTGTATCTTCAAGTTTCCAGAAATGGGTTTTTACTTGTTGTATTTACATCCTGACGACGACACGCCCGGTATTGCTCCCCGCCATGATCTGGGCCGCCACTTCAATGGCCTCCTCAAGCGGAACAGTACGCGACAAACTCGCCAGCTTGGCCAAGTCGAGGTCTCGCGCCAGTCGCTGCCACGCCTCTTCACGAACCGCCAAGGGTGCCATGACAGAATCAATGCCTTTCAGCGTCACACCGCGCAATATGAATGGGGCCACCGACGAAGGCAGGTCCATGCCTTGCGCAAGTCCACAGGCTGTCACCGTGCCGCCATATCTTGTTTGTGCACAGGCATTGGCCAATGTGTAGGATCCCACGCAGTCCACAACACCCGCCCAGCGTTCACGTTGCAAGGGTTTGCCCGGTTCGCTCAGGGTTTTCCTGTCCAGCACTTCTGCGGCACCCAGGTTCTTCAAAAACTCGGCTTGCTCAGGCTTACCGCTGGTGGCGACCACTGTGTAACCGAGTTTGCTGAGCAAGGCAATGGCCACCGAGCCCACACCACCCGTGGCACCGGTCACCAAAATCTCGCCATGTTCTGGTTTTACGCCATGGCGCTCCAGGCCCAGAACGCACAGCATGGCTGTGTAGCCGGCCGTGCCAATTGCCATGGTTTGTTCCGCTGTCAGGCCGGCGGGTCGCTTGATCAGCCAGTCGCCTTTCAGTTTTGCTTTTTCCGCGAGGCATCCCCAATGGGTTTCACCCACACCAAAGCCATTCAAGATCACCTCGTCCCCAGTCTTGAAATTCGGGTGAGCACTTTCCAGAACCGTGCCCGCACCGTCAATACCCGCCACCATGGGCCATTGCCGCACCACGGGCGATTTGTTGCAAATCGCAAGTCCGTCTTTGTAATTCAGGGTCGAGTGGGAAATTTGAACCACCACATCACCTGCTTCAGGCAACTGGCTTTCACTGATTTGCTCAATGCTGGCCTTGAATTCACCCAGTTCATTTTTTTGAAGGAATACTGCCTTGAACATACTGTCTCCGTCTTTACTTGTTGTCAGTCTTGAAATTCAAGACTACACCATTTAAGCAAAGCAGGCGGTCAGCAGCAATCCTGCAATAGCCCCAAGAGTCAGGTGATTCCGCAATTTCAGATATTGCTCAAATGCCTTCATGGGTTTGAGCATGCGTTGATCCACCAGCCACACAAAGGCAAGAATCACGGCAAGAATCCACAGCGTGTATTCGGGTGGAGAAAAGGCGCCAGCCAGCCAGGCCAGCAGTGAAGGTGTCACGCCCCAAATGAAGCTGCGTGTTTCAAATTCTGCTTGATCCAGGCCCGCCAGGTATGCCGGTTGTTCCTGATTGGCCAGTGAAATTGCCAGCCCCCAGTGAACGGCTCCTAGAAAAGAAACAATACACAAGGCATAGATCAGGTTGTACTGCGCCAGCGCCGACGCCGTTTCCGTGCCGCTAAAAACACCTGTCAGCACAGCCAAGCCCAAAAATGGAATCAGGCCTGCATAGCCTAGGGTGTTCATCCAGTGTGTTTTTAGTACTTGAGCCATAGTTAATCCGCAAGTGCGTGTTCGTGTAGTGCTTCTTCCAGGCTACCAGCCATGGTTGTCGCTTCCTTGTAAAAGCGCGAGAAACTTTGCTGGAAGCGCAATGGGTTCGGCAGCAGCTTTTCTTCTCGAAGCCACTTGGCAGGCAGGCATTTTGTCACTGTTGCATAACCCGGGTTTAGTGTTTCACGCAATTCAATGCGAACTTCCGTTTTGGTAAATCGGGCCAGTATGGCCACATTGTGCGAGGCCTGGCGGGTGTCCACAATCCAGACCTGGTCGCAACCCGTTTCCATGGCACCCAGTACAAAGGCCCAACGTTGTTCGCTCCATGGGTGCACTTCATGAAATGCGCAGTCAATCAAACCGACTCGCAGCACACCTTCTTTCGCCACGTCAAAGCAGGCTTTCAAATCCCATGGGTGAATCAATTTCACTGTTTTGAACTGATCAAGCAGCGTGCAACTGGCCTCAACACCCACTGGCTGGCGTAAATCAACCAGCTTTCGCTTTAGGGGTTCACTCAGCAGGTCCATTTGAAAACCAGTGCAAGCAGGTCGGGCCACCCCCACTGGCGGTGCGTTCCGTTCACGCCCCAAATCCCGCTTGCTTCGCGCAATTGAGTCCAGGCTTTCATAATCTGTATCAATCGAGGTGCCAGTGCAGTCCCAACGGGGTGCGTATTTGTGCACATTGTCCGCGTTGAATACATAGGGTTTGTGGCTGAACGTACCGGCCACCCATTGCCAGCTCAAGTGGTTCGATGCCAGGTCACCGTCCAGCAAATGCGAATACATCCAGTCCGCACCCACTTTCCAGTGCACCTTGCGAATATGCACAACATACGATGCAATCCACATACGCACGTGGTTGTGCAGGTAGCCTGTCTCGTAAAGCAGTGCAATACCAGCATCAATGGCAGCAATGCCTGTTCTTCCTTCTTCTATATCATCCGGTAGTTGATTGTTGTACCGGCCAGGCCAGACGGGTCGTCTTACATCGCGCAAAATTCCGTCGCCCAGTTCTGTATGGACATGCTTGAAAAATTCCCGCCAGGCAAACTCGAAAATCAGTTTGTCTTCAAAGCTCAAGCGGTACTTTTGCACCAGCAGTTGAGTGGCCTCGCGAACGTTGGTATAGCCGTGCGTTATCCAGGGTGACAAGCCAGTTACCGCACCGTCCAGAAAGTTGCGAGACCGGCTGTACTGCGCTGGGTCTACCTTTGCCAGGCTATCTAGTGCGGCGTGCCGACTGGGTGCGTAGTTGATTTTTGTTTGGTACTGCATGGGTGTCTTTATAGTGGTTACTTTCTTGGGTGGTATTTCGTGCGGTTATTCAGCGGATTTTATCTATTTGACCAAGGGTCGAATATTCCTGAACCCGCCGTCCACATTCAATACTGTGCCGGTAATGCGGTTCGACGCGTCGCTGAGCAACCAATGCATGCTTTGTGCAACCTCCAATGGCTGGTTTACGCCTTGCAAAGGATATTGCTTCGAGCTGGCGGCCCGCATCATGTCGCTTTTCAAAAAGGCCGATGCAATTGGTGAATCCGTCAAACCCGGTGCAACCACGTTCACGCGAATGTTGTCGCTTGCATGTGTCGCGGCCGCCGACCTGGCCAGACCTTCCAACCCTGCCTTCGCCGCTGCAATGGCTTCATGGTTGGGCACACCAATGCCAGTGGCACAAGTAGAAACCAGCACGGCCGAACCACCCTGACCATTTGCCTTGGCATGCTTTAAAAAGGCCCGCATGCCATACATGGCTGAAAACAGGTTGATCTGCATCACGCTGTCCATTTGTGCGTCGCTTGTTTTGATCAGTGGCGCAACCAGAATAGAGCCCACGCAGTGCGCGTATCCATCAACCTGTTTGTCCAAATCAGCCAATTGTTCAAACGCTTTGTCAACAGAAGCAGAATCGCAGGCTTGTACCTCCAGAATATGTACACCCTCCATCTGGCCGTAAAGTGCCTCCAATACAGAAGCATTGCGTCCGCCCGCGACAACTTCTTGCCCCGACTGCACGCACAATTGAATCAACTCTTGCGCTATTGCGCTGTTGGCGCCCATTACAAATACACACTTCGACATTCTTTGCACCCTGTTTTGTCCAACGTATTTGTATTTTGTCCTAGACAGAAAATAAAGTCACGTCTTCATTCAATTCTTTGAGTTCATGCCTTTCTACTGAATTCCAGCGGTTAGACTTTCTGTGTTCCCACATATAGCAGGAGACTGAACATGACTTACGAAACCATTCTGGTTGAAACACAGGGCAAAGTTGGCTTGATACGCCTTAACAGGCCGCAGGTACTCAATGCGTTGAACGACCAACTCATGACCGAGCTGGGCGAAGCACTCGTGGCCTTTGACGCAGACGACAACATCGGCGCCATGGTTATTACCGGCAGCGACAAAGCCTTCGCCGCGGGTGCCGACATCGGTGCTATGGCGTCCTTTACCTATATGGATGTCTACAAAAGCGAATACATCACCCGCAACTGGGAAACCATTCGCAATGTGCGCAAGCCGGTAATTGCTGCTGTGCGTGGTTTCGCCCTTGGCGGTGGTTGCGAACTTGCCATGATGACCGACTTCATTATTTGCGCCGACACGGCCAAGTTTGGTCAGCCCGAAATCAAGCTCGGTATCATCCCCGGTGCTGGCGGCACCCAGCGCCTGCCCCGCGCCATCAGCAAGGCCAAAGCCATGGACCTGTGTTTGACAGGGCGTTTGATGGATGCCGCCGAGGCAGAGCGTGCCGGTCTGGTGTCGCGGGTTGTTCCTGCAGACCGTTGCCTGGACGAAGCCCTTGAAGCGGCCACTATTATTGCGGCGTATTCAAATCCCTCTGTAATGATGGCCAAAGAGAGTATCAATCGTGCTTTTGAAGGTTCTTTGTCGGAAGGAATGCTGTTTGAACGCCGCATGTTTCACAGTTTGTTCGCCACAGAAGACCAAAAAGAGGGCATGGCCGCCTTTGTCGAGAAGCGAAAACCCAATTTCAGCAACAAATAAGGGAATTAATTACCAATTAATTCGAATTAAATTTGATTTAAATTCGATTTTTTCGGTGATGGTGGGGTTTTGAGACCGCCTCAAAGCAAAAAAAGTGAAAATAATTTAGGGCTTCTTCGGAGGCCCTTTTTCTTGCTCGGAATAGAAAAAATCCTTGTACGTCAGGGGCTTGTTTTGATCTGTGTGTGGGCTGCCCGGAACAGCCTTTTGCCTGTTTGCAGAAAAATACAAATTTCTTCGCAAAAGTGTTTGACAGGTTTCGGATTGATGTGCATAATCTCGTTTCTCTGCTGCACGACAAGCAGCGCGAAACGAAGCAAGCAAGCGGTTCTTCAGGGTCTTAAGTAGTAAATAAGGCAGTACGAAGAACAGTGATTGTAGCGGAAATTTCGAAGCGATCTTTAACAAGTTAACAGCCGATAAGTGTGGGCACTGACCAGATAGGTTTAAGGTTTGTTCTTTTCTCAAAAAGAATGACTTTGAATCACGATTCAGAGTTAGTGCTCACGGAATAAAGTAAGTGAATGTAAAGGTCGTCAAGGCCGATACAAACATCTACTCCGTCGAGTTTAGTAAATTTTGCAGAGATTAAACTGAAGAGTTTGATCCTGGCTCAGATTGAACGCTGGCGGCATGCCTTACACATGCAAGTCGAACGGTAACAGGTCTTCGGATGCTGACGAGTGGCGAACGGGTGAGTAATACATCGGAACGTGCCCAGTAATGGGGGATAGCTCGGCGAAAGCCGGATTAATACCGCATACGCCCTGAGGGGGAAAGTGGGGGACCGCAAGGCCTCACGTTATTGGAGCGGCCGATGGCTGATTAGCTAGTTGGTAGGGTAAAGGCCTACCAAGGCGACGATCAGTAGCTGGTCTGAGAGGACGATCAGCCACACTGGGACTGAGACACGGCCCAGACTCCTACGGGAGGCAGCAGTGGGGAATTTTGGACAATGGGGGAAACCCTGATCCAGCAATGCCGCGTGTGCGAAGAAGGCCTTCGGGTTGTAAAGCACTTTTGTCAGGGAAGAAATCCTTTGGGCTAATACCCTAGGGGGATGACGGTACCTGAAGAATAAGCACCGGCTAACTACGTGCCAGCAGCCGCGGTAATACGTAGGGTGCGAGCGTTAATCGGAATTACTGGGCGTAAAGCGTGCGCAGGCGGTTGTGTAAGACAGGTGTGAAATCCCCGGGCTTAACCTGGGAATTGCATTTGTGACTGCACGACTAGAGTGTGTCAGAGGGGGGTGGAATTCCACGTGTAGCAGTGAAATGCGTAGATATGTGGAGGAACACCAATGGCGAAGGCAGCCCCCTGGGATAACACTGACGCTCATGCACGAAAGCGTGGGGAGCAAACAGGATTAGATACCCTGGTAGTCCACGCCCTAAACGATGTCAACTAGTTGTTGGGGATTTACTTCCTTGGTAACGTAGCTAACGCGTGAAGTTGACCGCCTGGGGAGTACGGCCGCAAGGTTAAAACTCAAAGGAATTGACGGGGACCCGCACAAGCGGTGGATGATGTGGATTAATTCGATGCAACGCGAAAAACCTTACCTACCCTTGACATGGCAGGAACTTTCCAGAGATGGATTGGTGCTCGAAAGAGAACCTGCACACAGGTGCTGCATGGCTGTCGTCAGCTCGTGTCGTGAGATGTTGGGTTAAGTCCCGCAACGAGCGCAACCCTTGTCATTAGTTGCTACGAAAGGGCACTCTAATGAGACTGCCGGTGACAAACCGGAGGAAGGTGGGGATGACGTCAAGTCCTCATGGCCCTTATGGGTAGGGCTTCACACGTCATACAATGGTCGGTACAGAGGGTTGCCAAGCCGCGAGGTGGAGCCAATCCCAGAAAACCGATCGTAGTCCGGATCGCAGTCTGCAACTCGACTGCGTGAAGTCGGAATCGCTAGTAATCGCGGATCAGAATGCCGCGGTGAATACGTTCCCGGGTCTTGTACACACCGCCCGTCACACCATGGGAGTGGGTTCTACCAGAAGTGGCTAGTCTAACCGCAAGGAGGACGGTCACCACGGTAGGATTCATGACTGGGGTGAAGTCGTAACAAGGTAGCCGTATCGGAAGGTGCGGCTGGATCACCTCCTTTCTAGAGAAAGAGAAGTAGATCAAGTCTTGAATGTGTCTGGTACTAGTGCTCACACTTATCGGTTTGTTTAAATATTAGATACAAGCAGCAAATGAGAGGGCCTTCAGTCGATGTGGTTAACGTTGACTAGAGGTCAGGGCCCTGGGGTTGAAAAGTTTTTAGGGTCTGTAGCTCAGTTGGTTAGAGCACCGTCTTGATAAGGCGGGGGTCGATGGTTCGAGCCCATCCAGACCCACCATTGATTTCAAATGGTAGTTAGAAAATACCTGGGGGTGTAGCTCAGCTGGGAGAGCACCTGCTTTGCAAGCAGGGGGTCATCGGTTCGATCCCGTTCACCTCCACCAATCTTTTGCTCTCAATGAAAGTTGAGTTTGTATCGAGTGTTTAAGTAAAGCGTCTTTAAGTAGATTGGCTGTTAATAAGTTGGCAAGTAAGCAATGCGCACAATGTTGCATTGCCCTTGCGGTCAAATGAATGAGCATATTGAATGTTTATTCATTTGGCTGTAAGAGTCGCCAAGCCCCTAGGGTTTGGACTTGTTCTTTAACAATTTGGAAATGATGAGATATCGAGATAGATACTCCTTTTAATTAAGGTGTACATATTTTGATTGATGCGATTGCATCATCGTTCTTCTCAAGAAGTTGATGTGCGTTGTTCCTAATGCATATCGGCGCTTGAATCTTAGAATACACACAAACTACTTTGCTTTTTATGGTGATTACAGTGTTGTTGAGAGTGAATAACTTGAAGCAGGGCTTAACGCTATAGAGCCAAGCGAATAAGTGCACATGGTGGATGCCTTGGCAGTCATAGGCGATGAAGGACGTGGTAGCCTGCGAAAAGCTACGGGGAGCTGGCAAATAAGCTTTGATCCGTAGATGTCCGAATGGGGAAACCCACCCTTTTAGGGGTATCGCACAGTGAATACATAGCTGTGCGAGGCGAACCTGGAGAACTGAAACATCTAAGTACCCAGAGGAAAAGAAATCAACCGAGATTCCGAGAGTAGTGGCGAGCGAAATTGGATGAGCCTGTACGATTTAGCATCAGAGTTAACAAAACGGTCTTGAAAGTCCGGCCATAGAAGGTGATAGCCCTGTATGTGAAAACTCAGTTGTGGAACTAAGCGTACGACAAGTAGGGCGGGGCACGAGAAACCCTGTCTGAATATGGGGGGACCATCCTCCAAGGCTAAATACTCATGACTGACCGATAGTGAACTAGTACCGTGAGGGAAAGGCGAAAAGAACCCCGGGAGGGGAGTGAAATAGATCCTGAAACCGTGTGCATACAAACAGTCGGAGCGGACTTGTTCCGTGACGGCGTACCTTTTGTATAATGGGTCAGCGACTTACATTCAGTGGCAAGCTTAACCGAGTAGGGAAGGCGTAGCGAAAGCGAGTCCGAATAGGGCGTCTAGTCGCTGGGTGTAGACCCGAAACCAGATGATCTATCCATGGCCAGGTTGAAGGTTGGGTAACACCAACTGGAGGACCGAACCCACTAACGTTGAAAAGTTAGGGGATGAGCTGTGGATAGGGGTGAAAGGCTAAACAAATCTGGAAATAGCTGGTTCTCCCCGAAAACTATTTAGGTAGTGCCTCGAGTCTCACTACAGGGGGTAGAGCACTGTTATGGCTAGGGGGTCATCGCGACTTACCAAACCATGGCAAACTCCGAATACCTGTAAGTGCAATCTCGGGAGACAGACATCGGGTGCTAACGTCCGGTGTCAAGAGGGAAACAACCCAGACCGCCAGCTAAGGTCCCTAATATCTGCTAAGTGGAAAACGAAGTGGGAAGGCTAAAACAGTCAGGAGGTTGGCTTAGAAGCAGCCACCCTTTAAAGAAAGCGTAATAGCTCACTGATCGAGTCGTCCTGCGCGGAAGATGTAACGGGGCTAAGCAGATAACCGAAGCTGCGGATGTACACGTAAGTGTATGTGGTAGGGGAGCGTTCTGTAAGCCTGCGAAGGTGTGTTGTAAAGCATGCTGGAGGTATCAGAAGTGCGAATGCTGACATGAGTAGCGATAAACAGAGTGAAAGGCTCTGTCGCCGTAAGCCCAAGGTTTCCTACGCAACGTTCATCGGCGTAGGGTTAGTCGGCCCCTAAGGCGAGGCAGAAATGCGTAGTCGATGGGAAGCAGGTTAATATTCCTGCACCGACGTGTAATGCGATGGGGGGACGGATCGTGGAAAGTGGTCCAGGTGTTGGATATCCTGGTCCCTGCATCATAGAGGACAGTTAGGCAAATCCGGCTGTCATATACTCAAGGGTGTGGGGGGAAGTAGCTACGGCTACGAACCCATTGGAAGTGGTCCCAAGAAAAGCCTCTAAGCTTCAGTTACACGTTGACCGTACCGCAAACCGACACAGGTGGGCGGGATGAGTATTCTAAGGCGCTTGAGAGAACTCAGGAGAAGGAACTCGGCAAATTGGTACCGTAACTTCGGGAGAAGGTACGCCCTTGTAGTTTGACCATGAACAATGGAAGGACGAAGGGGTTGCAATAAAATGGTGGCTGCGACTGTTTAATAAAAACACAGCTCTCTGCAAACACGAAAGTGGACGTATAGGGAGTGACGCCTGCCCGGTGCTGGAAGATTAAATGATGGGGTGCAAGCTCTTGACTGAAGTCCCAGTAAACGGCGGCCGTAACTATAACGGTCCTAAGGTAGCGAAATTCCTTGTCGGGTAAGTTCCGACCTGCACGAATGGCGTAACGATGGCCACACTGTCTCCTCCTGAGACTCAGCGAAGTTGAAGTGTTTGTGATGATGCAATCTCCCCGCGGCTAGACGGAAAGACCCCATGAACCTTTACTGTAGCTTTGCATTGGACTTTGAACCGGTTTGTGTAGGATAGGTGGGAGGCTTTGAAGTGGGAACGCCAGTTCTCATGGAGCCATCCTTGAAATACCACCCTGATCTGTTTGAGGTTCTAACCTTGACCCATTAGCTGGGTCGGGGACCGTGCATGGTGGGCAGTTTGACTGGGGCGGTCTCCTCCTAAAGAGTAACGGAGGAGCTCGAAGGTACGCTAAGTACGGTCGGACATCGTACTGATAGTGCAATGGCATAAGCGTGCTTGACTGCGAGACTGACAAGTCGAGCAGGTGCGAAAGCAGGACATAGTGATCCGGTGGTTCTGTATGGAAGGGCCATCGCTCAACGGATAAAAGGTACTCTGGGGATAACAGGCTGATACCGCCCAAGAGTTCACATCGACGGCGGTGTTTGGCACCTCGATGTCGGCTCATCTCATCCTGGGGCTGTAGCCGGTCCCAAGGGTATGGCTGTTCGCCATTTAAAGAGGTACGTGAGCTGGGTTTAAAACGTCGTGAGACAGTTTGGTCCCTATCTGCCGTGGGCGTTGGAAATTTGAAGGGGGCTGTTCCTAGTACGAGAGGACCGGAATGGACGTATCTCTGGTGTACCGGTTGTCACGCCAGTGGCATTGCCGGGTAGCTAAATACGGAAGAGATAAACGCTGAAAGCATCTAAGCGTGAAACTTGCCTTAAGATAAGATTTCCCTGAGGACTTGATCCTCCTGAAGGGCCGTTGAAGACCACGACGTTGATAGGCTGGGTGTGGAAGTGCAGTAATGCATTAAGCTAACCAGTACTAATTGCCCGTGCGGCTTGGCTCTATAGCATTGAGCCTTGCTTAAAGATACGCACTTGAAACAACACACAGTAAATCTACCCAGGTTTAAAACCCTGAAATTAGTCAAGGTAGTTTGTAGTGAAAGACAGAAATACCCGCAATACGCATCAAGCCAGAATAGTCTCTAGACCGATAACTCATCAGATCCAAATCGAGCCAATCAGCCGCAATGCTGGTTAGCTAACAAGTACGTGCAGAGCACCGCACTTACAGCCAACCCTCTTTGCCTGACGACCATAGCAAGGTGGTACCACTCCTTCCCATCCCGAACAGGACAGTGAAACGCCTTAGCGCCGATGATAGTGTGCATTCGCATGTGAAAGTAGGACATCGTCAGGCTCTCCAATTCAAGAAAAACCCCGTACTCGAAAGAGGCGGGGTTTTTTATTTCCTGCTAAAAACTCAATTGCCGCTATATGCCCACGGTCCTATAAATGGGTCTTTCGCCCGTGCGGGGGCACTTCAGAACGGACTCTTTCTTGTTTGCAGGGCCCTCCAGTCTCTATCCTCTTGTTGTTTCAAGCTATTCTTGCTCGCTTCGATCTATCCCTTGAATAATTGCCAATTTGAGCCTCGGAACTCTTTTGTCTGTCTTTAAATTATTTGCGCTTGTTTTGGGTTTGTCGGTTGGTATGCAAGACGCAGTTGCTTTTGCTCCTCATCGATTTGATGCACTTGAACGCAGGTTGAATCACGTGAATTCAACACACGCTCAACTCAATGTTGATCAGCGTTTGCGTGATTTAACCAACGGAATACGGTCCGATAAAGAAAAGGCCTGGTTGATTTATCAGTGGGTTATTCGTCATTTTCGTCACGATTTAAAACTTTCGGCCCGCATTGGTGATCCAGGCAAACACTCCCTCGAAGAGTTGTTCCGCTTGGGTGGTGGAAGTTGTGCTGTGTATGCCAATGTCACCCAACGCTTGTTTGACAAGGCAGGGCTTCAAGCGAGAACTGTTTATGGAACAGCAAAGAGCGGTACCAACACGCGGCAATTCGGATCAATGCCAGTTAATCATGTCTGGAACGCTGTAAAAATTGATGGCGAATGGCATACAGTTGATACAACTTGGGGTGCCGGCGTTGTTGGGGACGGGGGTTTCGAGCGCGTACCAAGTGAGTTGTTTTTTTTAATGCGACCAGAAATGGCCGTTTTAAGCTATTTTGATGAGAAGGACCAGTTTGGTTTTCAGAAAAGGTTTGGTGTTACAGCCAGTTTATTCAGGCAGATACCTGAAGATGCTATGTATGCAGTGGGTGCAGGGTTTGACCCGCGTCTCGTACTGAACCAACAACGCGGCTCTACAGGTTCCCCTGTGGTTAAGACATTTGACCATGTACCGGGTGCATTCAAAGTAATCAATGCTCCCGTCCTGGGGCGTTTGTCAAAGCGGCCCTTGAAGCTTCAACTTGAAAGTGAAGTATTTGATGAAATGGTGGTGGTTCAAGGAAAAAAATGGATTCATCTGAAGAAGCAAGGCAATACGCATGCTCTTGAGTTGAATCCTGATCGTGGTGAGCTTGTCTTAATGGCCCGTCGCAAGCCCACCTCGGATTATGAGGCTTTGTTGGCCTATCAGGTGCACTGATACTATTTGAGGAATTCCTTGACTATGGCCTCCCAGGCCTTCACGCCGATTGGCAATATCCGGTCATTGAAGTCATAACTCGGGTTGTGCAAGGTACATGGACCAATGCCGTGTCCGTGGGTTCGATGTCCACCATCGCCATTCCCTATCCATAGATACGCACCTGGCTTGTGCTGCAACATGAATGCGAAATCTTCGGCACCCATGGTGGGCGGCAGGTTGCTGTGCACCTCGGAGACTTCATTCAGTGTTTCCAGTGCAGTCTTGGCCAAGTTTGCCATTTCCGGCGTGTTGACGGTCGGTGGATATTTTCTTTCAAATTCCATGTTGGCAGTTGCGCCAAAAGCAGCGCACATTTCAGTGCACAATTTGCGCATGTGGTTTTCGATCAAGTCGAGTGTTTCGATGCTGAAGGTGCGAACTGTTCCTTGAAGTACGGCATGGTCGGGTATCACATTGATTGCTTCACCCGCTTGAATTTGCGTAACAGACAGCACGGCAGGATCAACTGGCTTGCAGGTTCTGCTGATAATGGTTTGAAATGCAATGATAAGCTGTGCTGCAATG
Organism: Limnobacter thiooxidans; assembly: GCF_036323495.1. Taxonomy (NCBI): domain Bacteria; kingdom Pseudomonadati; phylum Pseudomonadota; class Betaproteobacteria; order Burkholderiales; family Burkholderiaceae; genus Limnobacter; species Limnobacter thiooxidans. Next base: position 513,510 of record NZ_AP028947.1, read on the forward strand.
ACCACCGGGTCGATTCCCAAATCAGGCATAGCTGCGTGTGCGCCTTTCGCGTGAATTGTCACCGAGAACTCGTTGCTCGATGCCATGACAGGACCGGTGTGGGCTGCAAACTCACCTTCGCGAAGGCCTGGCCAGTTGTGCATGGCGAAAACCGCATCTACGGGGTAGCGTTCGAATAGGCCGTCTTCAATCATGCGTTGTGCACCGGCACCACCTTCTTCGGCAGGCTGGAATATCAACACTACACTTCCCGAGAAATCAGGATTTTCAGCAAACTCCTGAGCTGCACCCAACAACATTGCAATGTGCCCATCATGACCGCAGGCGTGCATTTTTCCTGGATGCCTTGAAGCGTGATCGAATTGATTTTTTTCCTGAATGGGCAGGGCATCCATGTCAGCACGCAATCCAATTGACTTACCCGGCCCGCGTTTGCCTTGCAGTACACCTACTACGCCTGTTACTCCAATGTCCTTTTCGACCTTGTAGCCCAATTCGACAAGGCGTTTTGCGATGATGTCTGAAGTTCGGTTTTCCTGATACCGAAGTTCAGGATGGGCATGAATGTCTCTTCGGGTTTTAACCCAGGATTCAATTTTATTCTGATTCACAGCACGATTCACAGATTGATACAGACCCTAAGAATCGCAGGTTTTGCAGGTGCTGGCAATCTCTGTGCGGTACCATTGCAGTGAAGTTCGGTGGTGAAAAGGGGGCGATGTGAAGCGGTTATGGGTGTATTTGACATTGGCGTTGTGCGCAGGTCTTCTGAATGGATGCAGCACTGGTGCGTATTTTTGGCAAGCCACTGCCGGCCATTTGAAAATTCTTGCTGCGGCGCAAGACATCAATGAATTGATTGACAAGCCCGACACACCAGATACGCTTAAAAAACAACTCCGTCACATTACTCAGATCCGGGCTTTTTCAGTCTCGACTCTGGCCCTGCCAGACAACACCAGTTATACCCGTTACACCCAGCTTGACCGCCCCTTTGTTGTGTGGAATGTGGTCGCTTCGCCTGTGGATAGCCTGGATTTGAAGACCTGGTGTTTTCCTGTCACGGGTTGCATTTCCTACAAGGGTTTTTATCAGGAAGTGGATGCGGTGAAGCTTGCTGTTTCGCTGCGGCGCGAAGGTCTTGATGTGGCCGTGCTTGGGGTGCCTGCGTATTCAACCTTGGGATTTACACCCGACCCGGTGTTGAGCAGTTTCGTGAACTACCCTGCTGGTGAGTTGGCCCGGCTTGTTTTTCACGAGTTGGCGCACCAGGTGGTGTACATTGCGGACGACACTACTTTTAACGAAAGTTTTGCTACAGCCGTAGAGGAATTGGGGCTTGAAGAATGGCTTGCTCAGCCTGGGCAGGAAACATTGCGGGTGCTGTATGGCGAGTTTGATGGACGCCGCCGCGCATTTCGGGCCCTGCTTTCAAGGGCGCAGACCGATTTGAAACAAATTTACGCGAATGAGGGTAAGGTCGCGCAGAGCGTGGTGTTGGAAGCCAAGTCAATGCGCATGAGTCAACTACGAGCGGACTATCTCGCATTGAAAGCAGAATGGGGTGGTTGGTCTGGTTACGACCGTTTCATGTCCGAGGATTTGAACAATGCAAAATTGGCGGTTTCCGGTTTGTACAACCAGCATGTGCCTGGCTTCAAAGGGTTGTTTGAATGGTGTGGCAGAGACTTTCCGCGCTTTTACGGGGCAGTTGAATCACTAGGGCAACGTTCCAAAGAGGAACGGGATCAGGTGTTGAACACGCTCGTTCATGCGCCACAAAAGCGACCGGTCTCTGCGTGTTCAGAGGGTGGTTTCGACGCCATTCTTCAGCACGGGCCGCCCGTCCTCAAAGACCACAAATGAGTTTGTGTCAAACGGTGTCCAGACCTCATTGTCTGTCAAGGCTGCAGTGGCTATCACTGCGACTCGGTCATTTTGGGTGGTCACGGTACCGAAGTCGACTTGCAGGTCACAGTCCACCAGATGGGCCTGTTTGAAAGGATAAGCCCGAACAATGTATTCCAGCTTGGTCGAGCAGTGGGTGTACATGGTTTGTCCATTGGACATCAACATGTTGAATGTGCCGTGCTCGGCAATTTTTTCGCACACAGGGCGCAACACAGCTTCAATTTCTTTTGCACCAGGCCGGTTCTCGGCATTTCTATATCCAAACTCGTTTTTGAGGGTTTGCAGCAATAGGCAAAACGCCTGTTCACTGTCAGTTTCTCCGATTGGTAGATAGTCGCCTTGTAGGGTGGGGGCAAAATTCTTCAAGTCGCCATTGTGGGCAAATACCCAGGCTTGACCCCACAATTCCCGAATGAAGGGGTGACAGTTTTGCAGTTTGACCTGCCCGACAGTTGCCTTTCTAATGTGCGAGATTACGTTGCAGGATCGAATGGGATAATTGCGGATTAACTCAGCCACGGGTGAGTCGGATGCCGGGCGGTGATCGATGAAGCATCGGGCAGCAGATTCCTCAAAGAAGGCAATGCCCCAGCCATCCACGTGTTCATCGGTGAGGCCGCCACGTTTGGCGAAGCCTTCAAATGAAAATTGAATGTCGGTTGGTGTATTGCAATTCATGCCTAGCAATTGACACATGGTTAAATAGGTAGCTTGTTGATTAATTGATATTCATTTTAAGAGACTTTTCATGTCGGAGAGGGATGATTTCTTCAAGGCGCTGCTGACGCAGGTTTTTGAGGCAGGTGTATTGGCGGCTCAACCGCAACGGGCGATTGAATCGGCTTGGCATGAGCATTTGCTGCCTTGGCTGGAACAGCTTGCACCAGAGCGTGAGCGCATTTGGGTGTTTGGCGCAGGCAAGGCCGCTGCCTCGATGGCCAAGGCGCTGGAAGATGTGGCCGGAAGTACCGAGGCGCTTCAGGGCTTTGTCGTCACCAGGCGTGGGCATGCAGTAAAAACAAATGTCATCGAGGTAGTACAGGCCGCGCATCCTGTTCCGGATGAAGATGGTCAGCGTGCTGCGCGCAGATTGTACAAGGCCATTTCAGAAGTCCCCTCCAGCGATGCTGTGATTGCGCTGGTTTCCGGTGGTGGGTCGAGTCTCTTGAGTGTGCCGGTCAAAGACATTCCCTTTGTCGATTTGCAGCAATTGAATCGCGCCTTGTTGTCTTGTGGGGCGCCCATCGACGAAATGAATATTGTCAGGAAACACGTCACACAAACACTGGGTGGTCAGTTGGCTCAGGTTTGTCGCGCGCCGGTGTTTCAGTTGCTAATCTCCGACGTGCCGGGCGATGACCCATCATCCATTGCTTCGGGGCCATTCAGTCCGGATGAAAGTACTTTTCACGATGCCGTGGAAGTGCTGCGCCGCTGGGAAGTTCAGGTTCCGCATTCCATTTCGCGTTACCTGGACAAGGGCGTGCGTGGAGGCGTGCCAGATACACCCAAGCGCAGTTCTCTGGTTTTCAGGAAAGTACGAACCCAACTGTTGGCGAGTAACTTGAAATCACTGGAAGCGGCCACTGAGTTGCTGGAGTCAAAGGGATACAGGGTTTTAAACCTCGGTGACACCTTGGAAGGCGAAGCCCGGGATGTTGCACGAGTGCACGCGGCGATTGTGCGCCAGGCGGCGACTGGGCAAGGCGGATGGCCAACCGGACCGTTGGCAATTCTTAGCGGTGGGGAGTGCACTGTCACTCTGAATGACACCCAGCTTCGACAAGCGAGAGGCGGCAGGAATTCCGAGTTTTTGCTGGCGCTTGCGTTTTACTTGCGCGACCTGAAAGCAGAGGTGGAGATCGCCGCCATGGCTGCCGATACAGATGGGATTGATGGCATTGGTGGGCATGCGGGCGCCTTGATGCTGCCTGGTGACAAACTACTTTGCAAGGCAGCCAAGTTGGCGCCGCAGTTGCACCTGGATCAACACACCAGCTATGACTATTTCAAGCAACTGGATCGTTTGCTGATGACTGGGCCGACGATGACCAACGTGAATGATTTGCGTGTGATTCTGATCGGCGAACCCTGAGAAATTGAAGCAGGACGGCTGGGTTAGAATAACGAATCTTTTTCAACTCCCTGCGTGCTGTCATGATTCAGACTATTCAAATTGCCCCCCCAGACGATTGGCACTTGCATTTGCGAGATGGAGAGGCACTTGAGCATGTGGTTGCCGCCACTGCCCTGAATTTTCGCAGAGCGATTGTAATGCCCAATTTGAAGCCCCCGGTTACTACTGTGGAGCAGGCGATTGCGTACAAAGGTCGCATTCATGCCGCTGTTGAAAAGGCTTGCGCCAGCGGCACCTATTCGCCCGAGCAGCAGGCGGTGATGGCAAAGTTCGAGCCCCTGATGGTGCTTTACCTGACTGGTGCAACCAGCCCTTCAGAAATTGAAAAGGCAGCCCTCAGTGGTGTGGTGAAGGCGGTGAAATTGTACCCGGCTGGTGCAACCACAAATTCAGACGCAGGGGTGTCTGATTTGTTGGGGCAATGTGGTGAGGTGCTCAAGGCGATGGAGGTTTGTGGTTTGCCCCTGCTGGTACACGGGGAAGTCACTGATCCGAATGTGGATGTGTTCGATCGTGAAGCGGCTTTTGTGGACAGCGTGATGAAACCCCTTCGGAAACAGTTCCCGAACCTGCGCGTGGTTTTTGAACACATCACCACCAAGCAGGCGGTTGATTTTGTAACAGAACATTCCGCGCGCGATTCGCAAGGGCGATTGTTGCTGGCTGCAACGATCACGCCCCAACATCTGCTGTACAACCGCAACGCAATTTTTAAAGGTGGATTGCAGCCGCATTGGTATTGTTTGCCTGTTCTGAAGCGGGAGGTTCATCGCCAAGCTTTGTTGAAAGCAGCCACCAGCGGATTGCCGCAGTTCTTTCTGGGCACAGACAGTGCTCCACATGCCAAGCACCTCAAGGAAATGTCGTGCGGTTGTGCGGGTTGTTATTCAGCGCCTTACGCCATGCCGATGTACGCGGAAGCTTTTGAGCAAATGGGTGCCTTGGAAGACAGCAGATTGTTTGAGCAATTCTGCAGCCTGAACGGCCCCGCGTTTTATGGTCTGCCTGTGAATGAAGGAATTTACGAGTTAAAGCGTGAGCCCATGGAAATTCCGGAGCGTTTACCCTTTGTGACGGATTCCGGCATTGTGCCGCTTCGCGCCGGCGAAACGCTGGATTGGACTGTGACTCGTTTGTCCTGAGTCGACAAATCATGACTGGCCCATTTCCCTGGCTTTGGCCCTATGGGGACGCTTCATTTTTCAGGTCCGAAACAGGATTGACTGAGGGTTGGGTGGCATTGATGTTGAATGCGTGGCGAGAAGAGGTGGTTGCACACCATCTTCCCCGATTTGTAGCCTCCTTCGAGGCTTTGGGTGCGCTGGATTACGAGCGCTGCGTGCATAAGGGCCAAATTCCAACGCGTGATCTAGGCCATGACTGGTACAACGGTTTGGTGTGGCTGCGTTTTGCCCAAGCCAAGCAGCGTATCAACGCGGCCCATATTGAAGACTCCGATCGTCAATCTGTACGGACTTCAAATGGTCGAAGCCGGCTTCGGGATGCCCTGACACTGTTTGATGAAAGCGGTGCGTTGCTGTTGACCACGAATGCAATCGTCAGAGATGCCTTGCTGGACCAGGACTGGGAAACTTTGTTTGTATACGAACGGAAGCACTGGGATCAGCGTGCCCGCCTATTGGTGTTCGGTCACGGGTTGCTGGACAGCCTTCACAACCCTCATCGCGGGTTGTGTGCGAAGGCCATTCCCGTGCTGCTGCCTTCGTTGGACGGCTTTGAGTCGAGCTTGCCAGCCTTGCTTGACTCGGTGATTGGCCAAATTCAGGATCCTGCGAATTTCAGCCCCATTCCTGTAATGGGTATTCCGGGATGGTTTGAAGAGTCGAATCAGCTTGGTTATTATAACGATCGCTCGGTTTATCGTGCCAAGCCAACACCCAAGGGTTCTTCGCCCCATGAAAGATTGGCATTTGCCTTTGATGCGTCTACACTTGCTCTCGGAAAGTGCGTTGGACAATCGCTGCCCGATTAATCGGGGGGAGGAAAGTCCGGACTCCAGTGAGCACGGTGCTGGCTAACGGCCAGGCGCTACAGGTTTTGGAAACAAAGCCGAAGGCGACGGAAAGTGCAACAGAAAACACACCGCCGATGGAAAGGAAACTTTCACAGGCAAGGGCGAACCGGAGGTGTAAGAGACCCCCGCAGCGTTGGCGACAAGGCTGGCTAGGTAAACCCCACTTGGAGCAACACCAAATAGGCGCGCAAGTGTTTCGGCACTGACGGCGCTCCCCGGGCGCGCGGGTAGGTGGCTTGAGCTGAAGAGTAATTTTCAGCCTAGAGGAATGATTGTCACCCTGGCCGAAAGGCCAAGGAACAGAATCCGGCTTACAGGCGCGCTTTCCCCATCCCCCGAAAGAATTTGACTCCCCTCTGCTTTTCTTAAGACATTACTTTCAGTGTTGTCTTTATGTCTTTATTTTTCTTCGATTTTTCTTTTTCATATTTCTCAAAAGTTACTCTAAGTCCTTGGTTGTAAAGCGTTTTCTCTCGAGAATGGCTTGACCACTTATTTCAGAATGCGTACAGTGGTGTTTCGTGGGGATTTGTGTAATTTTGTGGGGATTTAATTCGCGTGTATCAGGGTAGTTCTTCCTTGTCGATGGATGCAAAAGGGCGCATGAACGTGCCGCAAAAGCATCGAGACGCATTGCTTGCGCAATGTGAGGGAGCCTTGACGCTGACAAAACACCCCAATGGCTGTTTGCTGATGTTTCCGCGCCCTGTGTGGGAGCAACATCGCGAGAAAATCGCGGCATGGCCCATGTCTGCGCGCCCCTGGCAGCGAATTTTTCTTGGTTTTGCAACCGATGTGGAAATTGACTCGGCGGGTCGAATTCTGGTTTCCCCGGAATTGCGCGAGGCTGCCTCGCTAAGCAAAGAGGTCATGTTGTTGGGCATGGGCAGTCACTTTGAAGTTTGGGATTCCACGTTGCTGCGTGTGGAAGAGGAAAAGGCAATTGCTGCAGGCATGCCTGAAGCACTGAACGAATTCAGCTTCTAATGGCCAGCACCTTCGAACACATTCCCGTGCTTCTGCAGCCCACGGTTGATGCCCTGTTGCATCATCCTGATGGTGTCTATCTGGACTGTACCTTTGGTCGTGGCGGACACAGCCGCGCACTGTTGGCCAAGCTGTCAACAGCAGGTCGACTGATTGCCCTTGATCGTGATCCACAGGCGGTTCAAGCCATGGGCCAGATTGAAGACGCCCGGTTTCAAGGGGTGCGTTGTGCTTTTGCGGATCTGGAATCTGCCTTGGACTCATTGGGTTTGGATCAGGTAGATGGCATCTTGATGGACATTGGCGTGTCCTCCCCACAGATTGATCAAGCCGACCGGGGTTTCAGCTTTCGCAGGGACGGCCCCCTGGACATGCGAATGGATCCACAGACTGGAGAGTCTGCGGCCGATTTTCTTGCTCGGGCCGAGGCTCGGGAAATCAAAGAGGTAATAAAAAATTATGGGGAAGAACGGTTTGCTGTTCAGATTGCAGCAGCGATTGTTGCTCGCCGCGAGGAGCGGGCGATCGCTACAACACTCGACCTTGCCCAGATCGTGGCAGGGGCAGTTCGCACGAGGGAGCCGGGCCAGGACCCTGCAACGCGCACCTTTCAGGCTTTACGGATTCACGTCAACCAGGAGCTTGCGCAGCTCGAACAAGGTTTAACGGCAGCATTCAAGCGCTTGAAGGTAGGTGGTCGCCTGGCGGTCATCAGTTTTCACTCCCTTGAAGACCGCATTACCAAGCAGTTTATTGAAAAGCTGGCCAACCCTAAATCACAGCAAGATGCGCGGTTGAGGAAGTTGCCGTTGCCCGAGCCTATGCCCTTGATGAAAAAGCTGGAGCGAATCAAGCCCACGCGTGAAGAGTCAGAGTTGAACCCACGCTCGCGTTCATCCGTGCTGCGTGTGGCTGAGAAATTGGCCGAGTTGCCCGCCGCGTCTTCGGGAAAGAGGGCTGTATGGGCAGACTGAATATTTTTCTGCTGGCTTTGGTGATCTTCTGCGCAATGGTGGTGGTTGAGCAGCAACATGCTGCTCGATCCCTGTTTGTGGCGTTGGGTCAGGAGCAACAGGCTGAACACCAGATAGAGGTGGCATTCACCCGTCTTCAGTTACAACAGGTGACACTGGCCAAGGGCGAGCGTGTGGATGCGGTTGCAAGAACCGAATTGGGTATGAGTCCGCCTGCACCCGGATCGGTTGTCTTTATGCCATTGGACGGGGGCTTTCAATATGAGTAAAGCAGTCCGGTTTGGTGGTTCAGATTTGCTTGAAATGCGATTGCCTGCGTGGCGGTCGCGTTTTGTTTTGCTGTTTATCTTTCTCGCGTTCGCAGGTCTGATCGCTCGCGCTGCGTACCTCCAGATTATTTCCAATGATTTCCTGCAAGAGCAGGGAGCCAAGCGTCTTGAGCGCACTTTGCCGTTGCAGGCCAATCGCGGCAGTCTGCTGGATCGCAACAAGGTTGTTCTGGCGCAAAGTGTTCCGGCACAGGCTGTGTGGTACGACGCACGCCGAATTGGTGAGGCAAAAGACGATGAGCTGCGCAAGCTGGCGGAAATTCTTGGCTTGAAATCAGATCGCATGATCAAACAGATGCGTGCCGATAACAAACGGGCTTTTGTGTATCTGGACCGCCAGGTCGATTCAGATGTTGCACAGAAAGCAAAGGCGCTGAAAATCCCGGGACTTGGCTTTATTACTGAAAGCAAGCGCTATTACCCGCAGGGTGAAACAATGGCGCACCTTGTAGGATTCACCAGCATTGAAGACAAAGGCCAGGAGGGGGTTGAGCTGGCTTTTAACGCGCACCTGACCGGTGTGGATGGAGAGCGAAATGTGATCCGCGACCGCCTTGGCAATGTGATTGAAGACATTCGTGAACTGCGCCCCCCGGTGAATGGCCAGGATTTGGTGCTCTCTGTAGACGCAGATGTGCAGTACATCGTGCTGTCCGAATTGAAAAAAGCTGTGGAGTTCCACAAGGCCAAAGCCGCTGCCGCGGTGGTGCTGGATGCGAAAACAGGTGAGTTGCTGGCCATGGCCAACATTCCAACCTATGACCCCAACAGCCGAGGCCAGTTGCATGGCGAAAAGCTTCGCAATCGTGTTTTCACAGACATGTTTGAGCCGGGCTCAACCTTGAAGCCCTTTGGCGTTGCATTGGCGATGAACCAGGGCAAGGTGAAAGCTTCCACAAAAATAGACACGGGCAATGGACGCATGTCGATTGGCCCGGCAACCATCACTGACACCAAGCCGCATGGCGTGATGACCGTTGAGGAAATCATTCAAAAATCCAGCAACGTTGGCACTTCAAAAATTGTTCTTGAAATTGAACGCAAGGATCTTTGGGACTTTTTCAACCAGCTGGGTTTTGGGCAAACGCCATCCATCGCGTTTCCCGGTTCTGTTGCAGGTCGGGTTCGTCCCTGGAACAAATGGCGTCCCATTGAACAAGCCACCATGTCCTATGGCCATGGTATTTCAGTGTCACTGATTCAGCTCGCCCAGTCGTACACCATCTTTGCAAACAAGGGTCAGTTTGTGCCTGCTTCATTGGTCAAGCGCGGCCCACAAGACTCCGTGGTGTCTCATCAGGTGGTTAGTGCGCAGGTGGCAGACAGCATGTTGCACATGCTTGAGCTGGCATCCGGACCGGAAGGTACCGCGCCGAAGGCACAAGTTCAAGGCTACAGGGTCGCAGGTAAAACAGGAACGGCACACAAGCAGGAAGGTGGACGTTACATCAACAAGTATGTGTCGTCTTACGTGGGCTTGGCGCCGGTTTCCGATCCCAGAGTGATCGTGGCGATCATGGTTGATGAACCGAAGAGTGGTGTGTATTACGGTGGCCTGGTGGCAGCACCGATTTTTTCGGTCATTACCAAAAGTGTTCTTACCCGATTGAATGTTCAGCCCGATGCAATTGAGCCAGCCAGCCAGCTGCGCAAAATGGTTTCTGCACCCTCAGGGAGGCAGTTGTGATCAGCGCCTACCTGCACTCTGTGTCTGAAGTTCTGGCCGAATTGCATGAACGTGGTTTTTATGCGGATTGTTCAGCGTTGGTGACTGATCACCGTCGGCTTACCGGGCCAAGGGATGTGTTTCTCGCAGTGCCTGGGCACAAGTTTGATCCCCGGAATCTTGCAGACGATTTGTTGAGCAACCAGCGATGCGGTTTGGTTTTGGTGGATTACGACGACCAGCGAGCCTATCAAAGTGCAAGCGTGGTTCCCGTTATGAATCTGAAAGGCATGTTGGTCGACCTGGCCAGTGGGTATTACAAAACCGCCAGTGCCGAAATGACTGTGATCGCGGTTACCGGAACCAACGGAAAAACAACGGTCACTCGCTGGTTGGCACAGGCGCTGAATGGTTTGGGGCAGAAAGCTGCAGTGATTGGAACTTTGGGATACGGCGAGCCCGATGATCTGAAAGCTCACACAGGCTTGACCACGCCCGATGTGGTGGGTGTGCATCATCTGTTGCATGTGCTGCGTGGCCAGCAGTTTGACACGGTGTGTATTGAGGCTTCATCAATTGGTCTCGATCAGTGTCGCCTGGCCAACGTCAGGATTGATGTGGCTGTATTTACCAACCTGTCTCAGGATCACCTCGATTACCACGGCGACATGGCGGCTTATGCCCGGTCCAAGTTGATACTTGCAAACTGGCCTACCCTGCGTTTTGCCGTAGTGAACAGTGACGACCCTGTTGGAGTGCAGTTCAAGTCCGTGGTTGAGGGCAGAAAAGTAAACTGTGTGGCTGTGGGCACTGACCCGGCGGCAGCTTGTCAGATCGTTGGCGCCTCGGCCACAAACAAAGGTCAGCGAATTTGTTTGAGGTATAACGATGAACTGGCAGAAATTGAATCACCTGTGATTGGTCGGTTCAATGCAGAAAACCTGGCCTTGGTGTTCGCAACCCTAAGCCAATTGGGTCATGCACCGGAAAAGCTGTTGTCAGCCCTCGATAACGTGACACCGGCGCCTGGCCGCATGCAGCGAATTGAAGGGCAGCCCGCTGTCATTGTGGACTACGCGCACACCCCAGATGCCTTGGAAAAAACCCTGAAAGCCATTCAACCGTATGCGACTCAACTCAAAGGCAAGCTGTGGGTGGTGTTCGGTTGTGGCGGTGATCGGGATCGAGCCAAGCGCCCGATCATGGGTGCCGTGGCTTTGGCGAATTCAGACCGAGTGGTGCTGACTTCGGACAATCCTCGAAGTGAAAACGCGGAAGACATCATCAAGGAAATTCAAGTCGGCTTAGACCCGGCTTTGTGTAGTGTGGTGACAATCGAGCCAGACCGGGTTCAGGCCATCGAGTTTGCAATTGGCAATGCAGATCCTCAGGATGTTGTGCTGCTGGCTGGCAAAGGCCATGAGAATACGCAAACCATTGGGCAGCAGGTGATCCAGCATTCGGATGCTGAATGTGCCCAAGCCATGCTCGCCAAGCGAGGTGCCCCATGCTTGAGATGAATTGGGATCTGAACGAAATTGGCGACGTGTTGGTTGGCCAGTTGCTTGAGCCCGTACTGTCTGTCAGCGGCTCCGTTCGTCTGGTGCAAACTGATAGCAGGCAGGTCGCCCCAGGTGACCTGTTTGTTTGCCTGGCTGGTGAGCGTTTTGATGCACATGATTTTGCTTCAGAAGTGGTTCAGGCCGGAGCGTGTGCATTGGTTACCAACCGATTGCTCGATGTACCGGCTGCCCAGTTTGTAGTGAAAGATACACGTGTTGCTTTGGGGGCCTTGGCCAGTGCGTGGCGACATCGGTTCAACATCAAGGTGTTGGCGGTGGTGGGCAGCAATGGAAAAACCACCAGCAAGGAAATGTTGGGAAGCATTTGCAAATCACAGTTCGGTGCCGACAAGGTGTTGGTGACCGCAGGCAATTTGAATAATGACATTGGTGTGCCGCAAACCTTATTGAAGCTGCGTGATTCTCATCAGGTAGCCGTGATTGAAATGGGCATGAATCACCCAGGTGAAATCGATTACCTGGCCAGTTTGGTGAAGCCAGACGTGGTCCTTCTGACCAACGCCCAGCGTGAGCACCAAGAGTTCATGAAAACCGTGATGGCCGTGGCCCGGGAAAATGGCAGCGCGTTCTCACATTTGCCACCGGAAGGTGTAGCAGTTTTCCCAGTGTCAGAAGAATTTGAGTCGACCTGGCTTGATCAGTCAACCGGCGCAACTGCATTGCGTTTTGGTGCAGGCGCTGATTTCGAACTGCAGCCGTTAAGCCTGACGGGTGAAAAAGGCTGGGCTGTCCTGAATGCAGCAGGTAACCCAATTACGTTGCAACCGACATTTATCGGAGAACACAATTACGCGAATGCCGCAGGCGCAGCTGCCGCAGCCCATGTGGCCGGTTGCAGTGCTCAGGCCATTCAGGCTGGTCTTGAGAATTTCCAGCCAGTGAACGGGCGCTTGCAGATTGTGCTGAATATGCCTTCATTGCTGCTGATCAATGACAGTTACAACGCCAATCCGGACTCTGTCAATGCAGCCAGCAAGGTGTTGGCTGCCGAACAAGGAAACACACTGCTGGTGCTGGGCGATATGGGCGAAGTGGGCGACCAATCCGATGAATACCATGCAGAGGTCGGGCAATTTGCCAGACAGGCGGGTGTACACAGCGTATATGCCATCGGAGAGGCCACTCAACACACAGTACGTGCCTTCGGAGAGGGGGCGCATCATTTCAACACAATCGATCAATTGATAAATCAAACCATGAGTACTACAAGTCAGGGCCGTTGGTCCGTGCTGGTGAAGGGCTCACGCTTCATGAAAATGGAACGTGTTGTGCAGGCGCTGGTTCAACATTACACCGCGGAGACAAAGCATGCTTCTTGAACTCACGCAATGGCTTGCTCAGGACATTCGGGCTTTCGGTGTTTTCAACTACCTGACCCTGCGTGCGGTCATGGCCTGCGCAACAGCTTTGCTGGTGGGTTTGGTTGCGGGTCCGATGGTGATCCGGAAGTTGACTCAATACAAAATTGGCCAGTCTGTTCGTGACGATGGCCCACAAACCCATTTGGCTAAGGCGGGTACTCCAACCATGGGCGGTGCGCTGGTGCTGATCGGTATTGGTATTTCGACCTTGCTGTGGGCGGATTTGTCTAATCGGTTTGTGTGGGTGGTGATGCTGGTTACCTTTGGTTTTGGGTGGATTGGCTGGGTCGATGATTACCGCAAAGTGGTCTATCGCAACCCCAAAGGCTTGCCTGCCAAATGGAAATACTTTTGGCAAAGTGTTGTGGGTTTGATCTGTGCTTTTTACTTGGCCTTTGCTGTGTCAGCACAAAGTGGACAGGAAGTATTCGATATTTTCGTGCAGTGGATTCAAAGCGGATTTTCAATGCATCTGCCCAACAATGCAGACCTGATTGTCCCGTTTTTCAAGTCCATCAGCTACCCGCTCGGTGTGTGGGGCTTTATTGCGCTGACGTATTTCGTCATCGTAGGGACCAGTAACGCGGTCAATCTGACAGACGGGCTGGATGGTTTGGCTATCATGCCAACTGTCATGGTGGCATCAGCTTTGGCCATTTTTGCTTACGTTGCAGGCAATGCCGTGTATTCCAAGTACCTGTTGCTGCCTTTCATTCCAGGCGCTGGTGAGCTGGCGGTGTTCTGCGCAGCCATTGCGGGCGCCGGTCTCGCTTTCCTTTGGTTCAACGCTTATCCAGCCCAGGTGTTCATGGGCGATGTGGGTGCGCTGGCCTTGGGTGGTGCGCTGGGCACTGTCGCGGTGATTGTTCGCCAAGAGGTGGTGCTCTTCATCATGGGTGGCGTGTTTGTGGCTGAAACCCTGTCGGTAATGATTCAGGTTTTGTACTTCAAATACAGCGGTGGCAAACGCGTGTTTCGAATGGCGCCCCTTCACCATCATTACGAATTGAGTGGCTGGAAGGAAACCCAGGTGGTCGTGCGTTTCTGGATCATCACCATGATTTTGGTCTTGATCGGTTTGTCCACTTTGAAACTGCGTTGAAATCGAGTTAAAGCGTCTTTATGTTGAATCTGTTTCGTGATCAATCGGTGTTGCAAGTCGGGCTCGGCGAGTCTGGACTCGCCTGCGCGCGCTGGGCGTTGGCGCAGGGCGCACGCCTGACGGTCATTGACACCCGCGAAACGCCACCCGGATTGCGGGAATTGCAGGCCATTGAGCCAAACGTCCGTCTGGTGAATGCGCTTGATGGCTTGGTTTGGGATTTTCACCGAGTGGTTGTGTCGCCAGGTTTACCACCTTCGCATCCGCTGATGGTTGCCGTGCTTGAACAGGCCGGGCAACACGGCACGCTGGTTGATTCCGAACTGGATCTGTTCGCCGATGCATTGAAGGCTTTGGCTAACGACCGTGGTTACACGCCACAGGTTGTGGGTATTACCGGCACCAATGGAAAAACCACCACCACACGCATGGTGGAGTGCCTGGCCCGGTTTGCAGGAAAACATGCTGTTGCAGCAGGCAACATCAGCCCTGCAGCCATGGATGCCCTGCGCGAGCAGCTGGACAAAAATGAGTTGCCTGATTTGTGGGTCCTTGAGCTGTCGAGTTTCCAGTTGCACTGGACCAAGCGTCTTCGGTTTGATGCCTCAACTGTGTTGAACATCACGCAGGATCACCTTGACTGGCATGCGGACATGCAGGAATACGCTGGCGACAAATTCCGGATTTTCTCTGAAAACGGCGTGTGCGTGCTCAATCGCGATGATGGGCTTGTGGCGAGTGCGCCAGTGCCAATCGAATCCAGCGTGGTGACTTTTGGGGTCAGTGCGCCGGTGAAGGCCAATGATTTTGGTCTGGTGCGTGAAGGGGGCATGTTGTGGCTTGCCCAGCTGGTTGGCGATCAGGAAAGCGCGGGTACTGCGCGTCGCCGAAAGCCGGAAGAAATTGAACTGACCCAGAAGTTGCTGATGCCTACAGAGGCCTTGCAGGTGGCGGGTTTGCATAATGCAAGCAACGCACTGGCCGCGCTGGCCATTTGCCAGGGGCTAGGTCTACCAATGGCGAAACTGCTGCACGGATTACGCAGCTACCAAGGCGAACCTCATCGTGTTCAGCACATCGTGCAAATTGATGGTGTTGATTATTTTGACGACAGCAAAGGCACCAATGTGGGCGCAACGGTGGCGGCCCTGAATGGTCTGGCCAAACCCACAGTATTGATCGCAGGCGGTGATGGCAAGGGCCAGGATTTTTCTCCCCTGGTGCAGCCCGTGGCCCATTACTGCAAACATGTTGTCTTGATCGGAAAAGATGCCGATAGCTTGATCGCTGCTCTTGAACCGGCGCAAGTTCTTTGTGAAAAAGCGGACAGTCTTGAGCAGGCTGTTCAACTGGCAACACTGAAAGCCACAGCGGGCGATTGTGTGTTGTTGAGCCCGGCTTGTGCCAGCCTCGACATGTTCCGAAACTATGTGCACCGAGCTGAGGTTTTCGTGGAAGCAGTCAAGGTACATGCTGCTGACAGGGGGCAGCCATGCTAGGAAAGTGGGGCAAGAAAGATCCAGTCAACATGCAGTTCAAAAGCCTGATACCCGCAACTGCGAGTGGTGGCGGCATGTCGGCCGCTTCAATGTACGGTGTCAAGCAAGGTACCGGTGCCGCTCGATCCATCGATCAAGGGTTGATTTGGGCCGCGCTTGCATTGTTGTTTTTGGGGCTGGTCATGGTGTACTCCGCCACAGTGGCGCTCCCTGATTCAAGCAAATATGCCAACTATCAAACAACGCACTTTCTCGTGCGCCACGCGTTTTCGATCGCTGTAGCTTTTGCTGCAGCCTTTTGCGTGTTCCAGATCCCCATGAAAACCTGGCAAGAACTGGCACCGCTGGTTTTTCTGTGTTGTATCGCCTTGCTGATTCTGGTTCTGATTCCGGGGATTGGGAAAGAAGTCAACGGTGCCCGTCGATGGCTCTCACTGTATGTGCTAAACATTCAGCCGTCCGAGCTGATGAAAATGTGCGCAATTATTTATGCAGCGGACTACACGGTGCGCAAGCAGGCCTACATGCAGCGATTTGGAAAGGTGTTGTTTCCCATGTTCATGGCCATGTTCCTGGTGGGCATGTTGCTCTTGCTTGAGCCAGACATGGGTGCGTTCATCGTGATCGTGACCGTGGTTTTCGGAATCTTGTTTTTGGGCGGTATCAACGCACGGGTGTTTTTTGGTGTTTTGTTTGCACTCAGCGCAGCTTTCGCACTATTGATTGCTTTCAGCGATTATCGACGCGCTCGTCTGTTGGCCTATCTCGACCCGTGGGAGGGTGACAACGCCTTGAACAAGGCTTACCAATTGTCCCATTCCCTGATTGCCTTTGGGCGAGGAGAGGTATTTGGTGTTGGCCTTGGTGGCAGTGTGGAAAAGCTGCATTACCTGCCCGAAGCGCATACGGATTTCTTGCTGGCTGTCATCGGTGAGGAGCTTGGGTTTGTGGGTGTCACCATTGTCATTCTTCTGTTCCTGTACATCGTGAAGCGATGCTTTGCTGTCGGCGCGCAAGCCATTGCGCTTGAGCGAACCTTCTCTGGTCTGGTGGCCAAGGGTGTTGGTATCTGGATCGCTGTGCAGTGTTTCATCAACATGGGCGTAAATTTGGGCGTGTTACCCACCAAGGGTTTGACCCTGCCACTGATGAGTTATGGCGGTTCTGCCATTTTGGTGACTTGTGCTGCTTTGGCTTTGGTGCTTCGGATTGACTTCGAGAACCGCACCATGATGCGTGGAGGTGCAGCGTGAACAAGCCCCATCGATTGGCGTTGATTGTTGCCGGTGGCACGGGCGGGCATATTTTCCCAGGGCTGAGCGTGGCTTCCGAATTGCAGGCCCGTGGTTGGCAAGTTCAATGGGCAGGTAACCCTGAGGCGATGGAAGGGCGGCTTGTGCCCTCCCAGGGCTTGACGCTGAATACCCTCGTGTTTTCAGGTTTTCGCGGAAAGGGTTTGCTCCAGCAAATGTTCATGCCAGTCAAGCTGTTGAGAGCCTTCTGGACTTCAATTCAGATCTTGCGTCGCACCAGGCCGTCGGTGGTTTTGGGAATGGGTGGTTATGTGGCTTTTCCCCTGGGCATGATGGCCAGTTTGTTGAATATTCCTTTGGTCGTTCACGAGCAGAACTCTGTTGCAGGACTAACCAACAAGCTGTTGGCCAAACTGGCTAACCGGAATCTGGTGGCTTTTCCACAGGCTTTGCCCAACTCCAACTGGGTGGGCAACCCTGTTCGTGAATTGATTGCTGGCCAGCCTGATCCTGCTTCCCGATTTGAAGGTCGTTCAGGCCCGCTCAAGTTGCTGGTGCTGGGTGGCAGTCTTGGGGCGCAAGCCCTGAATGAGGTCGTTCCCAAAGCGTTGGCGCAAATAGAAACATCACAGCGGCCCGAGGTGGTGCACCAGTCAGGAGAAAAAAACCTGCCCGCGTTGCAGCGTAACTATGAGTCGGCAGGTGTTCAGGGTGAGCTTGTTGCATTTATTGATGACGTGGCCCAAGCCATGGCCCAGGCTGATGTCGTAATTTGTCGCGCCGGCGCCATGACAGTTGCAGAAGTGGCAGCCATCGGGGTGGCGGCATTGTTTGTGCCCTTTCCCCATGCGGTGGATGACCACCAGACACACAATGCCGGCTTCTTGATTAAAGACAATGCGGCCTGGTTGTGCCAGCAAAACAAGCTCGATTCCAACTGGCTGGCCAATTGGTTGCGTGGTCTTGATCGTGAAGCCTGTCTTGCGCATGCAGAACGTGCGCGTGCATTGGCAAAACCACACGCCACAAAGGATGTGGCAAATCACATCGAACAGGTTGCAAAGGTATGAGACACCTATGAAACACAAAGTCAAACACGTTCATTTTGTCGGTATCGGTGGCTCAGGCATGAGCGGCATTGCCGAAGTGCTCATCAATCTTGGATACAAAGTCAGTGGATCCGACCTTGCTGATTCAGCTGTCACACAGCGCTTGGCACGACTCGGTGCCACTGTGTTCACAGGGCATGAGCGAACAAACATTGAAGGGGCCGATGCGGTGGTCACCTCCACGGCGGTGAGCGGAAACAACCCGGAAGTGCTTGCAGCCCGTGCTGCTCGTGTACCGGTTGTACCCCGTGCTGTGATGTTGGCTGAGTTGATGCGCTTGAAGCAGGGTATTGCAGTGGCCGGTACACACGGCAAAACAACCACAACCAGTCTTGTGGCCAGTATTTTGGCTGAAGGAAAGCTTGACCCCACTTTCGTGATTGGGGGGCGACTGAATTCTGCGGGTGCCAATGCCAAGTTGGGTACTGGCGAATTCATGGTGGTTGAGGCTGACGAATCGGATGCTTCATTTCTGAACCTGATGCCTGTGATTGCGGTCATTACCAACATTGACGCGGATCACATGGAAACCTATGGCCATGATTTTGCACGGCTGAAACAGGCTTTTGTCGAGTTCACCCAGCGTCTGCCTTTCTATGGCGTAGCTGCTGTGTGCGTGGATGATCCCTGTGTCCGGGAAATCATGCCCTTCGTTTCAAAAACAATCGTGACTTACGGCCTGTCGGAGCAGGCTCAAATTCGAGCTGTCAACGTGCAGGCTTGCCAAGGCCAAATGAAATTCACGGTGCTGCGCGAGGACGAAGCCCCGCTGGATATCACCTTGAATTTGCCCGGTGATCACAACGTTCGTAATTCACTGGCCGCCATTGCAGTGGCCACAGAAATTGGCGTGGCAGACGAAGCCATTGTCAGCGCGCTTGAAAAATTCAATGGCGTGGGACGTCGCTTTCAGCATTACGGCGAGGTGGCCGCCAAAGAGGGAGGGCATTTCGTGGTGGTCGATGACTATGGTCATCACCCCGTTGAAATGGCTGCTACACTCGCGGCCGCGCGTGGCGCCTACCCTGACAAACGTCTGGTGCTTGCCTTTCAGCCACATCGCTATACCCGTACCCGGGACTGCTTTGAAGATTTTGTGAAGGTCTTGGGTACCCCAGACCTGGTGATTTTGTCGGAAGTGTATTCCGCTGGTGAAGCCCCCATTGTGGCTGCAGACGGGCGCTCGTTGGCGCGCGCTGTGCGTGTTGCTGGGCGAACTGAACCTGTTTTTGTTGAAGACATGAATGAGATGGAAAGTACGATTTTGAATATAGCCCGTGATGGCGATTTGGTGATCACGATGGGTGCCGGGTCGATTGGCGGTTTGCCTGGTCGATTGGTGGCTCAGTCACAAGGAGCAACGGCATGACTAACTCTGTCGATCCCAAAAACCTCGGCAAAGTCGTGGTGTTGTTCGGTGGACGTTCTGCCGAGCGGGAAGTGTCATTGAAATCAGGTGCCATGGTGTTGGCTGCACTTCAGCGAAATGGTGTGGACGCTCATGGTTTTGATCCGGCCGAACGCGGCATGATTGAGCTTGCTCAGGGTGGGTTCGATCGCGCGGTCATTTCCCTGCATGGTCGTTTTGGTGAAGACGGCACCATTCAAGGTGTTCTGGAGTGGTTGAACATTCCCTACACTGGCAGCGGAGTGACTGCATCTGCTTTGGCCATGGACAAGATTTTGACCAAGGCAGCCTGGATTAGCCAAGGTTTGTCCACGCCTGATTACGTGCGACTTGAGCCCGGTTTCAATGTGGATGCAGTGGTCAAACGCTTGGGTTTACCGCTGATAGTTAAGCCTGCGCAGGAAGGTTCCACGCTGGGTTTGACCAAGGTAAAAACAGTGGAGCAGTTGCAAGCTGCGTTTGAGTTGGCGTTCAAGTACGACCCGAATGTGCTCGCAGAAAAATTTGTCAGTGGTCAGGAGTTGACCGTGCCTGTGATGGGTGCAGGGAATTCCGCATACGCTCTGCCAGTTATCCGGATTCAAGCACCCGAAGGCAACTACGATTACCACAACAAATACATTGGTAATGAAACAAAATACTTTTGTCCCAGTGGTTTGACTCCGGAATTTGAAGCTGAGGTCCAGGCACTCTGCGTGAAGGCCTACCAGGTCTTGGGCTGTGCCGGCTGGGGTCGTGCAGATGTTCTGGTGGATGAAGGCGGCAAGCCGTGGCTTCTGGAAATGAATACATCCCCTGGCATGACCGATCACTCGCTCGTACCGATGAGTGCGCGGGCCAGTGGCGTGGACTATGACCAACTGGTGTTGCAGATTGCAGCCAGCGCAAGTTTGAAAGCCTCAGGTTTGAATGTGGGGGGAACACGCTGAATGTTGAGCGCCATCTGGAATGACGACAAACTCATGAGCATCATTGCCGGCCTGTTTTCAGCGCTTGCTTTGGTGCTGCTGGGCTATGCGTGCATTCAATGGTTGATTCAACGTCCCGTGTTTGAACTCAAGCGCGTTGAACTGGTTGGTGATGTGGATCGGGTCAATCTGATCGGATTCAAAGCCAATGTGCTGCCCAAAATCGAAGGGACTTTTTTCTCTGCGAATTTGCAAAAAGTGCGTGAGCAGGTTGAAGCGCAGCCCTGGGTGCGCAAAGCGGTTGTTCAACGCACTTGGCCCAGTGGGCTCAAGATCAATATTCAGGGGCATACCCCTTTGGCTTTGTGGGGTGAGACCCGCTTGGTCAACACCTTCGGTGAGGTGTTTTCCGCAAACCTAGCCGAGGTGGGCGATGACCAAAAGCTCTCAGTGTTGAACGGCCCTGCCGGCAGTGAGTTGCTGGTGTCGAAAATGTATGTGTCCAGTATCGAAAAGTTGAAAGGGCTGGGTATGTGGCCTGCACGTGTTGAGCTGTCGGACCGCTACGCCTGGTCGATTCAGACCGACACAGGCATCACGATTGAACTGGGCCGTGAACAGGAAAACTTCAGCATTGAACAAAAAATGGATCGGCTGCTGGCGGTCTATCCAAAAATACAAAGCCAGGTAATGGCAGTGGTGCAGGGCATTGACCTGCGCTACCCACGGGGTGTGGCAGTAAAGGGCGAACGTTTGGCGGTGTCAAAACCCACTGGCGTTTCAAGCGTGAAATTGAATTGAATCTGAAAAATTGAAATTGGGCACCATGAACAAAGAGCCAAAAGATTTGATCGTTGGACTGGACATCGGCACTGCAAAAGTAGTGGCCATGGTCGCAGAGCTATTGCCAGATGGACGCTTCGAGGTCATCGGCGTAGCGCAGCATGAATCCCGCGGACTAAAGAAGGGGGTAGTTGTCAACATCGAGTCCACGGTGCATTCCATTCAACAGGCCTTGGAAGAAGCGGAGTTGATGGCCGATTGCAAAATCAAAACCGTACTGACAGGTATTGCAGGTAGCCACATCCGGAGTTTCAACTCCTCGGGCATGGTCGCGATCAAGGAACGGGAAGTGACACAGGCCGATGTGGCCCGAGTGATTGAAACCGCCAAAGCGGTGAACATTCCCACCGACCAGCAAATTCTGCATGTGTTGCCCCAGGAGTTTATTGTGGATGGGCAGGAAGATGTGCGCGAACCACTGGGCATGAGCGGTGTGCGTCTGGAGACGCGTGTGCACATTGTCACCGGTGCTGTGTCGGCTGCGCAGAACATCGTGAAATGTGTTCGCCGTTGCGGACTTGAAGTCCAAGACCTGATGTTGCAGCCCTTGGCCTCCAGCATGGCTGTTCTCACTGAAGATGAAAAAGAGTTGGGCGTAGCGCTGATCGACATTGGCGGTGGCACCACTGACATCGCTGTATTCACTGGTGGCGCAATTCGACACACCGCAGTGATTCCGATTGCTGGCGACCAAATCACCAATGACATTGCAATTGCTTTGCGTACACCTACACCCGACGCTGAGGAAATCAAGTTGCGCCATGGTGTAGCCAAGCAAGTGCTAGCTGACCCGCATGCAAAAATCGACGTACCCGGTATCGGTGAGCGCGATCCACGTACTTTGTCGAAACAGGCACTTGCCGCTGTCATCGAACCGCGGCTTGAAGAGTTGTTCTTGATGGTGCAGCAGGTCTTGCGCGAGTCAGGCTACGAAGAATTGCTTTCTTCCGGTGTGGTGCTGACCGGTGGTACCAGTTTGATGCCCGGCATTGCAGAGCTTGGCGAGGACATCTTCATGAAACCAGTGCGCATTGGCGTACCCGAATACACGGGCGGTCTGGCGGACATGGTTCGCACCCCCCGTTTTGCAACTGCCATGGGATTGTTGCATGAAGCGCGCGCACAGCACTTGCGTGGTCGCCGCGTTGCATCTCAAGGCGGTGGCCTGAAGCAGACAGTACAGAAAATGAAAGAGTGGTTTTTGGGTAATTTTTAATATTGATTTTTTTCGGCGATCTCAATTTTTGCTAGATAGGAGGCAAACACCATGTCATTTGAAATTCTCGAGACAGAAACCCAAGGGACTGTCATTAAGGTTGTTGGCGTAGGCGGTGCGGGCGGCAATGCCGTGGCGCACATGATTGCGCAGGGTGTACAAAATGTTGAATTCATTTGTGCCAACACCGATGCACAAGCTTTGGCCAAAACCAAAGCCAATGTGCTGATCCAGTTGGGTAAAACCGGTTTGGGTGCAGGTGCCAAACCTGAGGCAGGTCGTCAAGCCGCCGAGGAAGACCGTGACCGCATTCGCGACGCACTGCGTGGCGCGCACATGGTGTTCATCACTGCAGGCATGGGTGGTGGAACCGGTACTGGTGCAGCCCCGGTGGTTGCCGAAGTGGCGCAAGAATTGGGTATTTTGACAGTTGCTGTGGTCACCAAGCCTTTCGAATTTGAAGGCACCAAGCGTTGCAAAGCAGCAGAAGAAGGTTTGGAAAAGTTGTCCAGTAAAGTCAATTCACTGATCATCGTGTTGAACGAAAAGCTGCTGGAAGTGGTCGGTGACGACGCAACCCAGGAAGACTGCTTCATTGCAGCCGACGACGTGTTGCACAACGCCTGCGCCGGCATTGCTGAAATCATCAATGTTGAAGGCAATGTGAACGTCGACTTCGAAGATGTGAAAACAATCATGTCGGAAGTGGGCAAAGCCATGATGGGCACCGCGACGGCCAATGGTCCTGACCGGGCGCGTGAAGCCGCCGAGCAAGCCATTGCCTCCCCATTGCTGGAAGGTGTGGATTTGTCTGGAGCGCGTGGCGTTCTGGTCAACATCACTTCAAGCAAAAGTCTCAAGTTGAAAGAAACCAAAGAAGTCATGAACATCATTCGTGCCTACGCTGCGGAAGATGCCACGGTTATTTTTGGTACAGCCTACGATGAAACAATGGGCGACGATCTGCGTGTAACAGTGGTTGCAACAGGCTTGGGTCGCAAGGTGGCCAAACCTACTCTGGTACAGGCTGAGCAATACCAGCCGGCAGCTCGTACAGGTACATTTGATGCTGTAGGTGGACAGCAGGGCGGGATAAACTACGAAACCCCCGCCGTGTTCCGCAATCCTCGTGACAGCGCCGCAACCCGAGTGCAAGCGTTGCAAGACAGTGGCATGGATCGTTTTGACATTCCAGCATTCTTGCGTCGTCAAGCAGATTAAATGAGACCGTAGTGGTTTCTGCGCAAGCGATTGGTTTCTCGAGAGTATGTTCGGGGGACCCGTGTCCTATCAACACCTGCGGATAGGCAGGGTGGAAAAGTACGCAGTTTTGCCGAAGACTGTGAATGCCCTGCCTGTCCCAGGTCGCTTGTCTGGTGTATGTTTGTAGTTTTGGTGGAGAAGTAAAAATGACAATTCAGATTGGTGACAAGTTGCCCAGCGCAACACTGTTCGAGTTTTTTCATGAAGAAACAGCGGGTTGTTCGCTGGGCCCCAACGCGTTTGAGGTTCAAAAGGAAGCTGCTGGCAAAACCATCGCAATTCTGGCGTTGCCCGGCGCTTACACGCCGACCTGCTCCGCCAAGCATGTGCCTGGTTTTATCGAAAATTCCGATGCATTCAAGGCCAAAGGCGTGGATGAGATCTGGTGCATTTCCGTCAACGACGCGTTCGTGATGGGTGCTTGGGGCAAGTCTCAGGGCGCCGACGGCAAGGTAAGGATGATGGCTGATGGATCAGCCGAGTTCACCAAAAAAATCGGGATGGAGTTCGACTTGACCGCACGTGGTCTGGGTCTGCGCTCACAGCGCTATTCCATGCTGGTTCAAGATGGAGTGGTGAAACAACTGAATCTGGACGCTCCCGGCGCATTTGAGGTGAGCACGGCCGAGAAGCTTTTGTCCCAGATTTGAATATGCTGTGAAAAGCAGGGTAAATCGTGCACTTTTGCGACACTTTTACCCTGTTTTTAACCCATTTTGAGCTTGACCTCCACGAAAAATCTTGGGTTGAAGAGTCCGGGTGGTTACACTTCGATGACAATTCAAGGAATGTTGTGTGAAACAGAGAACCCTAAAACAGGTGTTGAGTGCCACGGGCATCGGTTTGCATTCAGGCAAACGGGTGACCATGACTTTGCGCCCCGCACCTCCTGACACCGGGATTGTATTCAGACGGGTTGATTTGCCCGAGCCTGTGGATTTTCCCGTCAATGCGCTGGCCATTGGTGACACGCGCATGGCCTCAACCCTCGAGAAAGACGGGGCCAAGGTATCCACAATTGAACACTTGATGTCCGCCCTGTGTGGCTTGGGTGTTGATAATGCTTACATTGACCTCACCGCAGTCGAAGTGCCGATCATGGATGGCAGTGCAATCTCTTTTGTCTTTCTGATCCAGCAGGCCGGTTTGGTCGAGCAATCTGCGCTTAAAAAATTCATTCGGGTCAAAAAAGCAATTGAAATACGTGAAGGGCAAGGGGCGGGACTGAAATACGCCAGCCTGAGGCCTTATGAAGGCTTTCGGTTGAAGTTTGAAATCGATTTTGGTCACCCGGCTATCGACAAAACCGGGCAAATGGTCGAGATTGATTTTTCAAGCACATCTTTCACCCGCGACATTGCACGCGCGCGCACTTTCGGTTTCACCCAAGACGTTGAAACCCTGCGCAACCTTGGCCTGGCGCTAGGTGGCAACCTTGACAATGCCATTGTGATGGACGAATACCGCATCCTGAATCCGGACGGATTGCGTTACGACGATGAGTTTGTCAAACACAAAGTGCTGGACGCCATCGGTGACTTGTACGTGATTGGTCATCCCATTATTGGTGAATATCAGGCATTCCGTTCGGGGCATGGCTTGAATAACCAGTTGATTCGGGCTCTGATCAAGGATCCGAGTGCCTACGAAGTGGTTACTTTTGAAAGTGTCAGGGAAACCCCCACAGTATTTCGTGCCGATTGGGCTGTGGCCTGATTGGCGTCAATTCTAAACAAGCATCAGATCCTGAAAAATCAGGTATCCTTCAACCGTTAACGAAGTTTCACTTGAATTTGTGGTGCTTGTTCAGGGCTTGAGTGGCCTCCTTGATCGGAGAGTCTTCAAGCCTGTTCTCGAGATCCAGCCAGGCTTTTTTCGCTGCATCCGAGAACACCGCCTTCTTGGGGCGTCTTTCCAGTTGTTTCGAAGTCAGTGGATTGGTTTGTATCTGTAGCTGAATATCGTTTATATTCATGCTCGAATTCTGCAAATGTTGAATCAGGCTAGGTAGCGACTGCCTAAGGCGTGTCAGCGCTGCCGGTGTTGACACGAAAATTTTTAGTTTGTCCTTTTTGACGGGTCCCACGCTGAATGTAACGCCACGCAAAGATGGCCAGGTGTGGATGATTTTCTCCAGTCGACGTGATTGCGCCGCTTGAGTGATCAGAGAGCTTGTTTGCGGTTCCTGCATCAGGCTCGCTAGGGGTGATAGTGCGGAATGCTTGGATTTCACCTGGTGTTCTCGCTAAAACCCGTTAAAAAGTGGGTAAGTTCGGTTCGCTACGCGGATTGAGGAGGTTATACATGCAGTTAATCCTTATGCGGGGTCCTTTTTCTCGCACCAGTGTATTCAGTATCAAGAAAAGCCACATTGTATTGTTGTCTGCATTGCTTGTCCTCACGGCAAGTGGTTTCACCATGGCCGGCCTGTATCTGGCTGCCAGATTTGGTGAAGACATACCTGTCATTCAGGACATTGTATATTCACGCCAACTGGCCAAGCACCATGTTGTTTCTGAAACGGGCAGCCCACTGGATGCAATGGCCATTCGCCTTGCAGAAATGCGTGCTCAATTGGCTCGTCTCGATGCGGTCAGCGTGCGGCTTTTGAAATCCAACGGTTTGGACTCACAAGTGACCCTGACTGAGCAATTGGGCCAGGGGGGGCTGCGGCACAAAGATGAAAAGTCCCTTAGCTATCGGGAAGTCAAGGACACCTTGACGGATGTGGCCAGGCAAATTGAGCGTCAGGCGGATGTTTTCAGTGTAATCGATGCCGATCTGCAAACTGCCCGGGTCAAGTTCTTGAGTGTGCCCAATGAGTCTCCCTTGACGGACACGATCGCGGTTAGCAATTTTGGCAATCGAATTGACCCGTTCACAGGTCGGCGAGCAAGTCATGAAGGCATCGACTTCATCGCACCCACGGGGACACCGATTCTGGCAGCCGCCGCTGGCGTGGTCGTGGAAGCCAAGTGGCACCCCGGTTACGGCAATATGATCGAAATCGAGCACAACAACAAGACCACAACACGGTATGCGCACGCTTCCAAGTTGTTGGTGCAGCCAGGCGACATCGTTCGTCTGGGCGAAAAAATTGCCTTGGTCGGCAATACGGGGCGTTCAACAGGCCCTCATCTGCATTTTGAAGTGCGGGTGGACGGTGTGGCGCAAGACCCCAATAAATTCCTTGAAAAGCATGGACTTCCCCGACCAGGGCCTGCCACCATTACTGCCTTGAACGGCTTATTCTCGGAACGCGCTCCATTGCCGCTTGACTAGGCTGCCCGTGCTAAACTTCTAGGCTGTTTTTGGAATCGACCGGACTCAAAACCGGTCGATTGACTTTCAGGCCCTCCGGGGTCGAACCAGCCGACACTATGATCACAGACACTCTTAAAAAGCTTTTTGGTAGCCGCAACGAACGGTTGCTGAAAACCTACCGAAAATCCGTCATCCAGATCAACGCGCTTGAGCCGACCATTCAGGCCCTGAGCGACGATGCACTGCGCGCCAAAACCAACGAATTCAAGGCAAGACTTGCTCAAGGTGAAACACTCGACGCCCTGCTGCCCGAGGCTTTCGCTGTCGTGCGTGAAGCCAGTGTGCGCGTGTTTGGCATGCGGCACTTCGATGTTCAACTGATTGGCGGCATGGCCCTGCACCAAGGCAAAATTTCCGAAATGCGGACGGGTGAAGGAAAGACCCTGGTTGCGACTTTGCCGGCTTATCTCAATGCGCTGGAAGGCAAGGGTGTTCACGTGATTACCGTGAACGATTACCTGGCCTCGCGTGATGCGGCCTGGATGGGCAAGCTGTACGGGTTTTTGGGTTTGAGCGTAGGTTGCAACCTGTCGCGCATGCCACATGATCAAAAGCAGTCCGCTTACGCCTCAGACATCACATACGGCACCAACAACGAATTCGGTTTCGATTACCTCCGTGACAACATGGTGTACAGCGTGGGCGAGCGTGTGCAGCGCGGGCTGAACTACGCGATTGTCGACGAAGTGGACTCGATTTTGATCGATGAGGCACGCACGCCCTTGATCATCTCGGGTCAGGCCGACGACCACACGGAAATGTACCGCAAGCTCGATGGTCTTCCCAAAAGCCTGGTGCGCATGAAAGAAGAGCAGCGTCCAGGCGAGCCCGAGATTGAAGGCGACTTTTATGTCGATGAAAAAGGTCACCAGATCCAGATGAGTGAATCCGGCCATGAAAAGGCCGAGCAGATCCTCAGTCAAATGGGCCTTCTGCCCGAAGGCGCAAGCCTTTACGACGCAGCGAATATTTCGCTGATGCACCATGTCATGGCGGCATTGCGCGCGCACAACCTGTTTCACAAAGACCAGCATTATGTGGTTCAGAACGGTGAAGTCATCATCGTGGACGAATTCACCGGCCGTCTGATGCCGGGCCGCCGCTGGTCCGATGGTTTGCACCAGGCGGTTGAGGCCAAGGAAGGGGTACGCATTCAGGCTGAAAACCAGACCCTGGCTTCCATCACATTCCAGAACTACTTCCGGATGTACAAAAAGCTGTCGGGCATGACCGGTACTGCTGATACTGAAGCCTTTGAATTCCAGTCCATTTATGGGCTTGAAACGGTCATCATCCCCACGCACCGCCCTGTTCAGCGCAAAGACGCGCAAGACAAAATCTACAAAAGCGCGCGTGAAAAATACAATGCAATTCTTGAAGATATCAAGGATTGCTACGAGCGCGGCCAGCCCGTGCTGGTGGGTACCACCTCGATTGAAAACTCGGAACTGATCGCGACCTTTCTTGAAAAGGAAAAGCTGCCGCACAACGTACTGAACGCCAAGCAACACGAGCGTGAAGCCGAAATTGTGGCCCAGGCGGGTCGCCCAAAGGCAATCACGATTGCGACCAACATGGCTGGTCGGGGAACCGACATCGTACTGGGCGGCAACCTGGAGCGGGAGCTCGCCGGGATTGAAAACAATCCCGAGATCGATGAAGCGCAGAAGCCCGCACTCATTGAAAAAGCCCGCGCGGAATGGAAGCTGCGCAACCAGGCCGTGCTTGAATCCGGTGGTTTGCACATCATTGGTTGCGAGCGCCATGAAAGCCGGCGTATTGACAACCAGCTGCGTGGACGTGCCGGCCGCCAGGGCGATGCCGGTTCATCCCGCTTCTACTTGTCGATGGAAGACCAGTTGCTGCGCATTTTTGCAGGTGATCGCGTTCGCGCCATCATGGAGCGCTTGAAACTGCCGGAAGGCGAGGCCATTGAGGCGGGTATTGTGTCCCGCTCCATCGAGTCAGCACAGCGCAAGGTGGAAGGCCGCAACTTCGACATTCGCAAGCAGTTGCTTGAGTATGACGATGTGTCCAACGAACAGCGCAAGATCATTTACACCCAGCGCAATGAAATTCTGGAATCAGACCAAATTCGAGAAACCATTGGCAATTTGCGTCACGGTGCCCTTGAGGCCGTGTTCCGCGAGTACGTGCCTGAGGAATCAGTCGAAGAACAGTGGGATCTGGCCGGGCTTGAGAACGTTCTGCGCAATGAATATCAGCTGGAAGCAACACTGGTCAAATGGCTTGAAGACGATGCCAAGAGTTCGGACGAAGACTTCCTGAAGCGTGTACTTCAAATGGCCAGCGAAGTTTACGATGCCAAGGTGCAGCTGGTTGGTCTGGAGTCTTTCTCCAAGTTCGAGAAGACCTTGCTGTTGCAAAGCATTGATACGCATTGGCGCGAGCATTTGGCTGCGCTGGACTATCTGCGCCAAGGTATTCACCTGCGCGGTTATGCGCAGAAAAACCCCAAGCAGGAATACAAACGCGAGGCGTTTGAGTTGTTCGGTGCTTTGCTGAATCGGGTTCGCGACGAAGTGGCCAAAGTGCTGTTGACCGTTCGCGTGCAGTCTGCAGAGCAGGTACAGCAGGTTGAGCAGCAGCTTGAAGAGCAGGCCTCTGCGCACCTTGAAAATGCACAGTACCAGCATCCCGATGCTGAAGGGGATGACGCCTCTGTCCAAGCGGAGGACTCTGCAGCCGCAGCGGCCAATGTACCGCGC
Source organism: Limnobacter thiooxidans (assembly GCF_036323495.1). Classification (NCBI taxonomy): domain Bacteria; kingdom Pseudomonadati; phylum Pseudomonadota; class Betaproteobacteria; order Burkholderiales; family Burkholderiaceae; genus Limnobacter; species Limnobacter thiooxidans. The sequence continues at coordinate 543,147 of NZ_AP028947.1, forward strand.
CGCGTCAGTGAAAAGGTAGGGCGTAACGACCCGTGCCCCTGTGGTTCCGGCAAGAAATACAAGCAATGCCACGGAAAGATTTCCTGATTTTTTTATATCGATACGCGTAGGAGTTGCCTGAAATGCCTGTGAATTTGAATGTGCCTGCCGCTGAGTCCCTGTTTCCCGTTGCTGGTTTGGACATGGGGTATGCCATGGCACACATTCGCAAGCCGAATCGCAAGGACGTTCTGGTGGTTCGCATTGCTGAAGGCAGCAGCGTGTCGGGCGTCTTCACAACAAACAGGTTTTGTGCGGCACCCGTGCAGGTGTGTCAAGCCAACTTGAAAGTGGGCAAGGGCATACGTGCACTGGTCGTGAACACGGGTTGTGCCAATGCAGGTACAGGCGAACGCGGTTTGGCCGATGCACGCGCCACCACTGCCAAAGTGGCAGAGCTGTTGAGTGTGCAGCCCGAGCAGGTACTTGTGTTCTCCACTGGCGTCATTCTGGAAAACCTGCCGATGGATCGCCTGTTGCCCGGAATCGAGCAAGCGGTTGCTGGCTTGGGCCAGGCGAACTGGCTGGATGCAGCAACATCCATCATGACCACCGACACCTTGCCCAAGGCAAGTAGCCGCAAACTGGCAGTGGGGTCTGGCGAAATCACCATCACTGGCGTGTCCAAAGGGGCAGGCATGATCCGCCCCAATATGGCCACCATGCTGGGTTACCTGGCCACCGATGCAACCATTGCCCAGCCTGTGCTGGATCGGTGGACCACTGCAATGGCCGATGCCTCATTCAATCGAATTACCATTGATGGCGATACCTCCACCAATGACAGCTTCGTGGTCATTGCAACTGGTCAGAGCAAAGCAGTCAATATTCAAACCGGGCAAGAGCCGGAAGCGGCCCAAGTGTTCGAGGCTTTGAAGGCCGAATCCATCAAGCTGGCGCAGGCCATTGTTCGTGACGGCGAAGGTGCTACCAAGTTCATTACCATCCAGGTTGAACAGGCGGGTACCGAGGAAGAGGCGTTGAAAGTGGCCTACGCAATAGGCCATTCACCCTTGGTCAAAACCGCATTTTTTGCATCAGACCCCAATTTGGGCCGTATTCTGGCTGCTGTGGGTTATGCAGGCATCGATGACCTGGAACAAACGCGAATCCAGCTTTACCTGGGTGATGTGTACGTGGCTCAAAATGGTGGACGTCACCCTGACTACCGCGAAGAGCAGGGGCAGGCTGTGATGAATGACGCCGAGATTACTGTCCGCGTTCAGCTCGGGCGAGGCTCGGCTTCTACCATGGTGTGGACCACGGATTTCTCTCATGAATACGTGACCATCAACGCCGACTACCGCAGTTGATTGGGTCATTGGCACCATGAGCACGCAGCACGGCGACAAGCACAACATCGACACCCAGGCCATTCTAGAGCAGCTCAGCCGCATTGCGCAGGCCCTGGAGCAGGGTGTCATGAAAGCGCCCAACGACTGGAACGCTTCCACGGCATTTCGCCTTCACCACCGGGCAGGACAGTTGCGTTTGGAGCCTGTAAAAACCGTTGAATCGCTGGATGCGGCCGTGTTGAAAAACATCGGCCCGCAACTCGACAAGGTCGATCAGAATACCCACCAGTTTGTGAAAGGCCTGCCGGCCAACAACGTGCTGTTGACGGGTGCCCGTGGTACCGGCAAATCCAGCTTGGTTCGGGCCATGCTCAGCCGCTACGCTGCACAAGGGTTGCGATTGATTGAGGTGGACAAGTCCGATTTGCTGTTCCTGCAAGATGTGGTCGACCTGGTTAATGGGCGTCCCGAGCGCTTCATCGTGTTCTGTGACGACCTCTCATTTGAAGACGGTGAAGCCGGTTACAAAGCCCTGAAAAGCGTACTGGATGGATCCATTGCCGGTACATCCGACAATGTGCTAATTTACGCCACGTCCAACCGTCGTCATTTGTTGCCGCAAATGATGAAAGACAACTTGCAAACCCAGCACCTCGACAATGGGGAAATTCGCCCGGCCGAGGGCATTGAGGAAAAAGTATCCCTCTCGGATCGCTTCGGGGTTTGGGTGTCTTTTCATGCCTTCAGCCAGGATGAGTACCTTGCGGCAGTTCAGGTTTGGCTGGCCCATTTCAACATGCCCTACACCGAAGATGCACGTCACATCGCGTTGCGCTGGACCATCGAGCGTGGAAGCCGCAGTGGCCGACTTGCCTATCAATTCGCCAAGCACTGGGCTGGCACCAAAGGCTTGTGAGCGCCATTGTGAACACTGTTGTAAAGCCCCGCATTGATGTTGCCGTTGCCGTGGTCTTCAACACACATGGGCAAGTGCTTTGGGCCTGCCGCCCAGAAGGCAAACCTTACGCGGGCTACTGGGAGTTCCCTGGCGGAAAGGTGGAGGCCGCTGAGGGTGTTTGGCGTGCCCTTGTCCGTGAACTCAAGGAAGAGTTGGATATCACCGCCACCCAGGGTGGCCCGTGGTTTCTGATTGAACATGATTATGAACACGCCAACGTGCGCTTGCACCTGTACCGCGTGTGGGCATTTGAAGGCGATCCCAGGCCGCTGGAAAAGCAGGCCTTTACTTGGGCCAGCCTCGACAGTTCGGACCTATCCCCTATTTTGCCTGCCACGGAGCCATTGCTACCCAAGCTGGCGCAGCCCGTCCTGATGGCCTTGAGCAATTATGGGGCAGGGTTTGACGCGTGTGCGAAAAGGTTGGAAAGCGCTTTGGAAGGCCTTCATACCTCCGTCTATGTTCAGTTCCGTGAAAAAGCCCTGCAGGGTGATGCCCTGATTCGTGCGTACGAACACTGTTACGCGCTATGCCAAAAAACCGGCCAGTCCATGTTGCTGAATTCCGAAACCTGGTTGAGTTTGCGGGAAAGTCTCGAGGCTTTGCCTTGTCCCCTGCATTTGACGGAAGCACATCTGCATTCTGGCGAATTTGCGAATTTGCAATGCGCAGGCGCTTCGGTTCACAGCGCAGCGTCACTGGCGCTTGCCTTTGACCGTGGGCTCAGTTATGCCGTGTTGGGTACAGTTCATGCCACAGCCTCTCATCCGGGACAGTCGGGTATGGGGTGGGCGCAATTTCAGGCGCTTGTTCAGGCTGCGCGCTTGCCCGTTTTTGCAATTGGTGGTTTAGCCAGTTCAGACCTGCGAATGGCGCAACAGCATGGCGCGCATGGCGTGGCCATGTTGAGCCAGTTCAAGTGACATTAAAGGGAATCGGTAGGTAAACGCCAGTTGTGCGCCGAGGTTAAGAGTTACAGATTGCAAAGGCGAATCTTCAGTTCGATTGGGTCCAGATAAGGGTTGTTTTTGCTGACTCCGTTCGCATTTGGAATATTGAATCGAATCCACAGCATGTACTTGTTGGCACTAAATTCCGGTACCACTTCAAGTTCGTTTGGCAGATCCACCCGCAACAACTGAAACGACTTCCCGCTCATTTGTTGGGTGTAGTTGCCCTGTTCGGCAACAACCACGTTCATCTCTCCGCTGTGTCGAAGGATTTTCAAGACCAGCGCAATGGCATTCGCCAAGGGTTTCATGGGTTCAAACCAGATGTCGATGTCTTGTCGGCGTGCTTGCGCACTTCGGGATTGCCACCGGTGATAACCGGGCAGGTCGAATTCGCACACTCCACCAGGTATGGTGCAACGGCTGCGAATAATCATCAGGAATTCATTGTCGCGAAGGTGATAGCCCAGGCGACCATTGCATTGGTTTAACTGGGTCGACGCCAGGTCAATGCTGGAAAGTGTGTCTTCCAGCATGTGTCGATCCACACCGGGATGACCGCGAAATTGGGCAAGCGATGCACCTTGCCGTTCGAGCTCTTGCAGAAGATCGCTTTTCAGGTCGGCGCGCGAGCCTACTTCGATAATTTCAAACAGCGTCAGCAGTGCTGTGTGGTGGTCCAGCCGGTGATCGCGTGACACGAAGAACATGAACTTCGCGAACAAATCCTCCAGCCGCAAAAGCGTACGAATTCTCTCATTGAGTGGAAACTCGTAGGTGGTGGTTTGGCTGACCTGCTGGGGGGTCTGTCGATCGTCTGTAACTTGAGTCACCGAGGCGTCGCAATTAAAAAGAAAGGCATGTGTGATTGTGGCGCACCTGTTCTTTTCTTGCAAATGGCATGCTCATTTTTTGGCCTTTTTTATCAGCTTTTCGTGCAGAACATCGACTTTTTGAATGAGCTCGGGCAAGTCACCGGTGTTTTCAATCACATGGTCAGCCCCCTTGGTGCGAACTTCACGGCTGGCCTGGTTGTTGATCACCGCGCGAACTTGTGTTTCTGGCCAACCATTGCGTTGAATCACGCGCTCGACTTGTTGATCAACAGGGCAATCCACCACTACGATGTCGTCCATGAGTTCTCCCCATCCGCCCTTCTCGAAGAGCAGCGGAACCACCACCACGAAATACTGCAAAGCGCCTTGTGCAAGTTGGCGTTGAACTTCTTCCCGAATTTTCGGGTGCAGAATTCTTTCCAGTGCCACGCGTTGTTCAGGGTTCTTGAACACCAGCGCCCGCATGTGGTCCCTGTTCATGCTGCCATCAGGCAATACGGCTTGATCACCAAACGCGCGGCGAATATTGGCAATCGCCAAGCCACCAGTTTGTGTCAGGCTGTGGGCAATTTCATCGGTGTCGATGATGGTTGCCCCCAATTCCTTCAGGCGATTTGATACGGCAGTTTTTCCCGAGCCGATGCCGCCGGTCAGCCCCACCACCAGTTCGTCCGGTTTTCTAAAAGCCTTGTGCATGGTGTCAAATCCAGCGTGTCAAATCGAAGCCGGCCATCCAGGCGAAGGCGCCCATGACCAGACAGGGGCCAAATGGAAAAGCATCGGTTTTCTTCTTGCCGCGAATGGTCTGAATAATCAAGCCGAACACAATGCCAAAGACCGAGGCAAAAAACACCACGCTGAACAACGAGCCAACGCCCAGCCATGCGCCGATGGCTGCCAGCAGTTTGAAGTCGCCATAGCCCATGCCTTCTTTACCGGTGAACAGTTTGAATGCCTGGTAGATGAACCACAACACCAGGTAACCCAAGGCTGCACCCGACACCGCACTTTCCAGCGGAACAAAGCCCCCCAGCAGGTTGACGATCAGGCCAGCCCACATCAAGGGCAAGGTCAGGCTGTCGGGCAGCAGGTAGGTGTCAAGGTCAATCACGGCAAGCACCAACAGGCAAGCAGCAAAGGCCATCAAGGCCAATCCTGAAAGCCCGGGTGGTTGGGTATAGGCCACAGCCGCAAACAGGGCGGCACACAACAGTTCAACAATCGGATAGCGCCATGACACTGCGCTGTGGCAATGGCCACATTTTCCGCGCAGTAGCAGGAACGACAACACCGGGATGTTGTGCCAGATTTTCAACGGTGTTTTGCACGCTGGGCAATGCGAGGCCGGCAGCCACAGGTTGAACCGTGGAAGTTGTTCCGGTTCGCGGCCTTGGGCCTCGGCCAGGTCTGAGTCCCATTCGCGTTGCATCATGATGGGCAGTCGGTAGGCCACCACATTCAGGAATGATCCCGCACACAGTCCCAGCAAAATGCCAAGGATCAGCCAGTGCATGGGGTCCATGCTGTTCAGCGCTGTCAAACAATGCCTCCAATGTTGAAAATCGGCATGTACATTCCCACAATCAGTACACCCACCAATACCCCGATCACACACATGATCATGGGCTCCATCACTGTGGACAGTGTGTCGACCTTGTCGTCGAGGTTGGTTTCATATTGATTGGCCAGTCGCTCAAGCATAGCGTCCATTCGGCCCGATTCTTCCCCGATGCGTATCATCTGGATGGATTCCGGTGGAAAAATCTGACTCTTTTCCATGCTGTCTGAAACCCGGGCCCCTGAAGCCACGGCCTGTCGAATATCCAGTGTGGCATTCTGAAATGATTGAATTTGCGCAACACCCGCGACAGATTCCAGCGCGGATGTAATGGGCACACCCGAGGCGCTCAAGGTGGCAAAGGTGCGAGTCCACCGTGCGTGAACAGCAGTTTTCATCAGGTCCCCGATGAAGGGAATTTTAAGCAACAGTACATCGGCTGCGTTACGGAACTTCAGGTTTTTGCGATAAGCCTGAAACAGGCTGTAAGCCGCAAGCCCGACTGCACCCAGCAGCACAAGGCCATGGGCTTGAAGGAAATCGGACGCGGCGAGCAGCATCAAGGTCAGTGCTGGCAGTTCGGCTTCAAACTGGCTGTATACCGATTTGAATGAGGGCAGCACAAACAGCAGCATGCCCAGCGTGACCGCTATCGCCACCAGCACCACGATCGACGGGTATACCATGGCCTTGCGAACCTTTTGTCGAATGCGCAGGCTTTTCTCGATGTGGGTGGCCAGGCGACCCAGCGCAGTGTCCAGCTCGCCCGCATTTTCTCCTGCCGACAGGGTGTTGCAAAACAGGGTATCGAAGCACCGGGGGTGTTTGCGCATGGCTTCGCTGAGTTTGAGGCCACTTTCCACATCGGCCCGAATGGCGCGAACAACGCTTTGCATGCTGCGTTTGGATTTGCTGGTCATCCCGCCCGAAATCAAACCCAGGCTTTGGCCCAGTGGAACTCCGGATTGGATCATGACCGCCAACTGGCGAACGAATGAAGCCACTACGGCCAGCTTGATCTTTCCGGTGCCATTTCCCCTGGATTTTTTCAGGGATTCTGCCTTCACGCCCTGTCTGCTCAGCAGGTAACGGGCATGGTCTGCCGATTTGGCGCGAATTTCTCCTGACCTAGCTTTGCGGTTGGTGCCTTTCGCTTTCTCCGTCCAAAAGAACAGCACTTCCCCGGCTTGGGGTTTGTCTCGAAAGTTTGCACTCATGGCCCGCCCGCAATCAAAGTTAATCGGTCTTTGTCGCGCTCAGGATTTCCTCAATGCTGGTGGTGCCCAGGCGAATTTTCGCAAGGCCTGATTCACTCATGCTGGCCACGCCTTCCTGTCGGGCCAGTCTTTCCATGTCCAGCGCTGATCCGCCAGAAATGATCAATTCCTGCATGGCCTCCGACACGGGCATGACTTCGTAAATCCCGGTTCGACCTGCATATCCTGTCCCATTACAGGCCTCGCAGCCCACCGCACAGAAGGGTGTCCAATCCTCCTGGGGGACCTGGTTGATCAGGCCAGTGCGTGCCAGTGCCTGAATGCCCTGCGGGTGAGGTGCCTTGCAGCTGCAGAGTTTGCGCACCAGGCGCTGGGCAATGATCAGGCTGACCGACGAAGCAATGTTGAAGGTCTCCACTCCCATGTTTTTCAGGCGGATGATGGAAGAAACGGCATCATTGGTGTGCAGCGTGGACAGCACCTTGTGGCCAGTCTGGGAGGCCTTGATTGAAATGTCTGCAGTTTCCAGGTCTCGTATTTCACCGACCATGATGACATCCGGGTCCTGTCGCAGCAAAGCGCGCAAGGCCTTTGCAAACGTCAATCCGATTCGTTCATTGATGTTGACCTGGTTGATGCCGGGAAGGTTGATTTCTGCCGGGTCTTCCACCGTGCTGATGTTGATGGACTCGTGGTTCAACATTTGGAGAAATGTATACAGCGACACTGTTTTGCCGCTGCCCGTGGGGCCTGTCACCAAAATCATGCCATGCGGTTTGGCCAGTGCTTTTTCAACGGCAGCACGCTGTTCCGCTTCGAAACCTAGCTGTTCCAGCTTCAGTAGTGACTTGCTGGAATCGAGCAGACGCATCACAATTTTTTCGCCAAACAGCGTGGGCAGTGTGCTGACCCGGAAGTCGATTTTTCGCTCATCGGCACCCAGTGTCAGCCGGATTCTGCCGTCTTGGGGTGTTCGGGTTTCGGTGGTATTTAACCGGCTCATGATTTTGATGCGAGCGGCAATTTTTGCCTTGGCTGCCAGTGGAGGCTGAGATGTTTCCTGCAGCAGCCCGTCAATGCGAAAGCGCACCCGGTAGCTTTTTTCATAAGGCTCGAAATGAATGTCAGAAGCTCCCTTTTTCAAGGCCTCGCTCAACACACGCTGCACAAAGCGAACAATTGGAGCGTCGTCCACATCAGGCGATTGCTCTTCTGCGCCGCCGGCACCTGTTTCCGATTCAACATCGGTCAGCAGACCCTCTTCCATGCCATGCGCCGGGTCGCTTTTCTCCAAGCGGTGTAGCAGCTTGTCGTATTCCACAACCACGGGTTCAACCTGCAGCTGGGTTCGAAATTTCAATTGTTGAATGGTGCTAAGGTCGGTGGGGTCGGCCATAGCCACGCTCAGGGTGCCTTGCCGGCGACCCAGCACAAAAGCCTCAAGGCCCTTTTCAGCCTGGATCAACTCGGCTTCAAGGCCGCTGCGGCTGTCGTCAAACTGGCTCAGGTCCAGTAGTGGGTAACCAAAATGTTGCGCCACAGAACTGGCCAGCAGCTCGGCACTCACGATGCCGTTGTTGACAATCCAGTCGGCGACCGAGCGCCCCTGGATTTCTTCAGACGTCAGTTGCTCAATCTGCAGGTTGTCCAGAATGCCTTTGGCCGTCAGTGCCCTTAACAGCCCCGAGCTTTTGACAACTGCGCTACTGATGGTCATGGATCAAGGTCCTTCGTGGTGAACAATTGGATGAATATTTTTACCCAACCATGATGCGGCTTCAGCCTGTACGAATCAATCACCTAGGCGGATGTTTTTTTGAAGCATTCAGCTTGTACGCTGCACTGATACATCACAAAGTAGATTCAGTGCTGCCCTGAATGGTGTTTCCGGCAGGTGCAGCAGGCGCGTTTTCGCAGACTCGGCCAGTGCATGTGCCTTCTCGCGCGTGTAGGCAAGTGAGCCGGTTTCTTCAATGCTGGCCATGATCGCTGACACATCCTGTGTTCCGCCGTTTGCAATAGCATCGCGAATTTGCGCTTTCACCGTGCCGTTTGCGTGCTGCATTGCGTGAATCAGGGGCAGGGTGGGTTTGCCTTCCCGCAAGTCGTCGCCCACGTTTTTTCCAAGTGCAGCGCTTTCGCCTGCGTAGTCCAGCACGTCGTCGATCAACTGGAATGCGCTGCCAACTTCTGCTCCAAAGCGACCTAGGTTCGCAATGGTGTCCCTGTTTTGACCAGTCACAATGCCCGCCAGGCGGCAAGACGCCTCAAACAGCTTGGCCGTCTTGAAGTCAATGACCTGCATGTAGCGTGCTTCGGTGACGTCTGGGTCTTTGCAATTCAACAATTGCAGCACTTCACCCTCGGCAATGGTGTTGGTGGCTTCTGACAGTACATCCATCACATCCATCAAGCCGATTTTGACCATCATCTGGAACGACCGGGAATACAGAAAGTCGCCCACCAGCACTGCGGCCGAGTTGCCGTATTCTGCATTGGCGGTCAAGCGGCCGCGGCGCATGTCGGATTCATCCACCACGTCATCGTGCAACAAGGTGGCCGTATGAATGAACTCCACAATGGCGGCCAACTCGACAGCCTGCGCCATTTGCCGCGTGTTTGCACCCAGGGCGCGGGCTGTCAACAGAACCAGAGCAGGGCGCAGGCGTTTGCCGCCGGCATTGATGATGTAGTCGCTGATCTGGTTGATCAGGCTGACCTCGGAATGCAGGCTTGTTCGAATGACCTCATCGAGTTGTTGCATGTCGGCAGCAACTGGGGACAACACACTTTTCACACTGGGCACGGGGCTGGGCATGGGGTTCACTGCATGTGATGATGATTTATGTTGCGCATATTGTACTTGAGGGTGTTTGCCAAAAGCCGCACGGCGTTTACAGAATGTACGCGCTTTGCTCACAAGGCTTTGACAACATTGCACTTTCCGCGCATAATTGCGGGCTATCCAAATTATTTTTGGGTTTAACTGACGAAAGTTGGTTTAAAGATTAATCAAGAAACGAAGGGTCAACTATGTACGCGGTCATAAAAACCGGCGGTAAGCAATACAAGGTTATCGCTGGTGAAAAACTTAAAGTAGAACAGATACCTGCTGACATTGGCCAAGAAATCTCTCTGGACGAAGTGCTCGCCGTTGGTAGCGGTGACACAGTTAAAGTGGGTACTCCACTGGTTCAAGGGGCTTCGGTCAAGGCAGTTGTTTTGGCACACGGTCGTCACGACAAAGTGAAGATCTTCAAGATGCGTCGTCGCAAGCACTATCAAAAGCGTCAAGGCCATCGCCAGAACTACACTCAAATCCAGATCCAAGCCATCAACGCTTGATAGAGGAGAATGACTCATGGCAAGTAAGAAAGGCGGCGGCTCTACGCGCAACGGACGTGACTCAGAAGCCAAGCGACTGGGTGTGAAGGTGTTTGGCGGCCAGGCAATCAATGCCGGCGGCATCATCATTCGCCAACGCGGCACACGTTTTCATGCTGGCGACAACGTCGGCATGGGCAAAGATCACACATTGTTCGCTCTGACCGATGGTCAGGTGCAGTTCTCAGTGAAAGGCGCACTGCGTCGCAAAACTGTGAGCGTGGTCAGCGAGGGTTAATTCCCTTCGTTTGCACCGCACACCGTGCTTGGTCCGATAGCCCTGCATTGCAGGGCTATTTTTGTTTTTGGGCAGGCACATTCAATCTTAAAGTAGACAGGCGCAATTAGCAGGAATAAGCATGAAATTCATCGACGAAGCAACAATCGAAGTGTTTGCGGGCAATGGTGGCAATGGCTCGGGCAGTTTTCGTCGTGAGAAATTCATTCCAAAAGGTGGCCCGGACGGCGGTGACGGCGGAAAGGGCGGCAGTGTGTTTGCCGAGGCCGATCGTAACCTGAACACCTTGATCGACTACCGCTTTTCCAAACAGCACCGCGCCAAAAGCGGTGAAAACGGCCGAGGCAGTGACTGCTATGGCGCAGCTGGTCCCGATGTCATTCTGAAAATGCCGGTGGGTACCACCATTGTGAATGCTGAAACAGGCTTGGTGATTGCCGATTTGACCGAACACGGTCAACAGGTCCTGATTGCCAAAGGCGGTGATGGCGGCTTGGGCAACATTCACTTCAAAAGCAGCGTGAACCGCGCTCCACGGCAATTCACCCGGGGTAAAGAGGGCGATTCCGCCAAGTACAAGCTCGAATTGAAAGTGTTGGCCGACGTCGGTCTGCTGGGCATGCCCAACGCTGGCAAATCGACCTTGATTGCTGCAGTGTCCAATGCGCGCCCCAAGATTGCAGATTACCCTTTCACCACCCTGCACCCCAACCTGGGCGTGGTTCGCATTGGGCATGCCCAAAGCTTCGTGATTGCCGACGTGCCGGGATTGATTGAAGGTGCGGCTGAAGGCGCAGGCCTGGGTCATCAATTCCTTAAACACTTGAGCCGCACCCGTGTGCTGTTGCACCTGGTGGACCTGGCTCCGTTTGATGAAAACGTTGACCCTGTGCATGAAGCTGCCGCCATTGTGGAAGAACTGCGCAAATACGACGAAGCCCTGTGGGCCAAGCCCCGCTGGCTGGTGCTGAACAAGATCGACATGATTGCCGAAGAGGACCGCAAAGCGAAAATCGAGGACTTTGTGAGTCGCTACCGTGCAAAAACAGGCTGGCAGGGACAGGTTCATCCGATCTCCAGTTTGACTGGCGAGAACACCGCCAACCTGATGCGCTCTGTTTACGAAAACCTGGTGCAGCAGATGCAGGTGGAGTTTCCGCCCGAACCCGATGCCCGCTTCCGCGAAAGCACCGGTACACTCATTAATCCCCAACAAACTGGCGACGATCAGGAGTAATTTCCGTGGCAGAGAAATCTCTGGCAAATCAGCGTGTAGTGGTCAAGGTAGGCAGCTCCCTCGTCACCAAAGGTGGCCAGGGCGTGGACATGGAATCCATACGGGCCTGGGCGGCACAAATTGCCGAATTGACCAGCCAAGGCTGCGAGGTAGTACTGGTTTCATCTGGTGCAATTGCCGAGGGCATGAAGCGCCTGAAATGGGCCAAACGCCCCAAGGAAATTCACGAGCTGCAAGCCGCGGCTGCCGTGGGCCAGATGGGTCTGGTGCACGCCTATGAAATCGGCTTTGCCGAACACGGCCTGGTGTGCGCGCAAGTGCTGCTGACCCATGCCGACCTGGCTGACCGCGAGCGTTACCTGAACGCCCGTTCCACCCTGTATTCCTTGCTGGGCCACAAAGTGGTGCCCATCATCAATGAAAATGACACAGTAGTGACCGATGAAATTCGCTTTGGTGACAACGACACCTTGGGCGCATTGGTCACCAACCTGGTCGAAGCTGACACATTGGTAATTCTGACGGACCAGGTCGGGCTCTATGATTCTGACCCGCGCAAAAATCCGGATGCCAAATTCATACATGAAGAAACAGCGGGCAACCCAATTCTTGAAAAAATGGCGGGGGGTGCTGGCAGCAGCGTAGGCACAGGCGGCATGATCACCAAGATTCTGGCTGCGAAGCGAGCCGCCCGCAGTGGAGCAGCCACGGTGATTGCCAGCGGTCATGAGCCGAATGTACTGGTGCGCCTGATGAAAGGCGAGTCGGTGGGTACCTACCTGAAAGCACCGCTGGGCCGCCTGGCCGCGCGCAAGCAATGGATGGCCGACCACCTGAAGTTGAAGGGTTCGTTGTTGCTCGATGCCGGCGCAGCCGAAGCTTTGCGTAAAAAGAAAGGCAGCTTGCTGCCTATTGGCGTCACGGGGTGCCAAGGCAACTTTCAGCGCGGTGATGTTGTGGCGTGCCTAAGCCCGGAAGGCGACGAAGTAGCCCGCGGCCTGGTAAATTATTCGGCTTTGGAAGTCAGAAAAATTGCCAAACAACCCACCAGCGCGATAGAGTCCATCCTGGGTTATCTGGACGAACCTGAACTGATCCACCGCGACAACATGGTGGTGTTGGCCTGATCAAAACTGGAGTGAGCGAATGGAACTGTCGATGTGGAAAAGCAGTGGGCAGTTTTTCGACTGGAAAGGCCATTCCATTTTTGTGCAAGACACCGCAGCATCCAACAAGCCCGTGCTGTTGTTGATTCACGGGTTCCCCACCTCCAGTTACGATTTTCATCTGTTGTGGCCCGAGTTGGCCGAAACTCACCGCTTGATCGCATTCGACATGCTCGGCTATGGCTATTCAGCCAAGCCGGCCAACTGGGACTATTCCATTTTTCAGCAGGCGGACATTGCTGAAGCCCTGTTGAAAGCCAAAGGCATTCACAGCTGCCAGGTGTTGACACACGACGTGGGCGATACCGTGGGCCAGGAACTGATTGCTCGCAGCGTTGGGGGCAAACTGGGCTTTACAGCCGAGAAAGTGATATTGCTTAACGGCGGTCTGTTTCCCGAAACCCACCGGGCCATTCTGGTTCAAAAATTGATGCTCAGCCCCTTGGGGTTCCTGTTCACTCGCTTGATGAAAAAGGCCAAACTTCGTGCCAGCCTTCGTGGTGTATGTTCTGCGTCCTTGCGAGAAGAGGACATTGACGCAGCCTGGGCATTGATCGCCCACAATCAGGGCAACCTGCGTATGCACAAGCTGATTCAATACATGCGTGAGCGGCGTGAAAATCGCGACCGCTGGGTAGGTGCGCTTCAGAATGCCGGCATGCCCCTGGTGCTGATTGACGGCGTTGAAGACCCGATTTCCGGCGAGCACATGGTGCAGCGCTTTGAAGAACTGGTACCGGGACACACTGTGGTGCGGCTTCCAGGTCTTGGGCATTACCCACATCTGGAAGATGCACCCAAGGTGTTGTCAGTGTTGAAGCCGTTTCTGATCCCTTAGCCTTGTCCTGATTAACTCAATAGAGCGGTTTTTGCACTGAACTCGCCCTCTTGTTAACCTCCACGGTCTTTAACTTGTGGAGCAGTTCAATGTCATTTGAAGTGGATTATTCATTTCTTTCCAAGCTTGAAGGTGGCTGTAGAACTGGCGGTTACATTCCTGATCTTGAAAGAAGCAAAAGTGGTGTGACGGTAGCAACAGGATTTGATCTTGGGGCTCGCTTCTCAAGAAATTGAAACCTTATTTGGGGCTGAAAAAGCACGAAGCATCCAACGTGCTTGCAAAATCACCACTGACCATATCCACCACAGAATGCATGCAGATAGATCAAATGGTAAAAAGCCACCACCTGCTTCAACTAGCCAAGCGTTACAACAGTTCGATCTCGGGTAGTTCCAAGAAGTTCGAAGATTTAAAACCCGAGTTTCAAACAGTAATCACCTCAGTTTCTTTCCAGCACGGGTTGGAACTGGCTCGCTCCGCCCCAAAATTCTGGGCTGCTGCGATTGCACAAGACTGGGCGTTGGTTGTTAAAATCCCTCGCGCTTTTGAAGATCAGTATCCCACGCGTCGAAACAAGGAAGCAGATCTGATGGAGCAAGCGCTTTGAGATTTCTCTTGGTTTTTATATGGCTTGTTGTGCCGGGTTGTAATCACTCTAAAAGTCCTCAGAACACTTATTTTTGGCTGGATCAGGCCATTGTGGAGGAAGTACGGAATGGGTCTTCAGAATTGGGTAGACCCCGTCCACAGTTGGAATTTGATAATGGCGTTTCTGTGCACAATTGTGAGCAATATCTAGAACAGAGCGCCGGCTTGCTGGAAACTTCGCCCAATTTCACAGCTCGGTCGCACTATTTGATTTGCGATGCCCTGAAACTGTCAAAAAAATGGCCGGTTGACAATAATACTGCCCTGTTTGATTCTGCTCTGTCTCTTTGCTCGGCTTTGGACCTGAGCAGTTTTCGTCATTCTCTACATCCTCGTCTTCAGGAAGATGCTGCTACGCTGGCTCAATTATTCGGCTCGGAAGCCATAGCGGATGGAAACACCTGTACTTTCGAAGGCGAAGGGCGAAACTTCACATTGAATGCTGTTTTGTTGGTGAATGAACCCGCTCAGCCAGAAAAATTGTGGGTGTGGGTCACGGATGAAATACTGGATGCGACCTATCGATCCTACACGCCGATCTGGTTTCATTTTGACGCTACACAAAGTATGTGGGTTGCAAAAGAATAAAAAAACGCGAACCTTGCGGCTCGCGTTTTTCATGTTGACTCAGGTTTTTCCTGGGTTTCATCAGCCCTGTCAGCTGGCTCCCAGTGGTCACCCTTGGGCAATCGCCTGGGGTCATTTCTGGAATACAGCAGTTTGGCCAACTCTCCCAATGCTTGTTTATACACTTCCCGTTTGAAATCAATTACATTTTCAAGTGGAACCCAATACTCGTTCCAACGCCATGCATCAAATTCAGGATGCTCCGTTGCCCGCAGGCTGATGTCACAATCCCTTCCGACCAATTTCAGCAAAAACCAGATTTGTTTCTGGCCCTTGTAGCTTCCCCGCCATTCCCGTCGAATCCAGTGGTCGGGCACGGTGTACCGCAGCCAATTCCTGGTTCTTCCAATAATTTCAACATGTTCTGGCAACAAGCCAACTTCTTCGTGTAATTCCCGGTACATGGCTTGTTCTGGTGATTCACCATGCTTAATTCCGCCCTGCGGAAATTGCCAGGAATGTTCACGAATTCGCTTACCCCAAAAGACCTGCTTTCGGGAATTGGTCAAAATAATGCCGACGTTGGGACGGTAGCCTTCTTTATCAAGCATACGCGCCCCGCAGATTTCTTTACAATTTAGAGTCATTATAAGCACCAGCCTGCTTTTGTACACCTAGGGTATCCGCGTTGCTGGCGGATAAAAGTACAATCGCAGTCCTAACCAATTCATTACTCAAGAGTTTTTCTCCAATGCGCGCCACCCAGTTTTTTTTGAATACCCTGAAAGAAGCACCAGCAGATGCGGAAATCGTGAGCCATCAGCTCATGTTGCGCGCTGGCATGATCAAGCGTTTGGCCGGTGGCATTTACACTTACATGCCAGTGGGTTTGCGTTCAATCCGCAAAGTGGAAAACATTGTGCGTGAAGAAATGAACCGGGCTGGCGCCCTGGAATTGCTGATGCCCGCGGTTCAGCCCGCTGAGCTTTGGCAGGAAAGTGGTCGCTGGGAAAAGTATGGCCCCGAGTTGCTGCGCCTGAAGGACCGCCACGACCGTGAATTCGTGATCGGCCCTACGCATGAAGAAGTGATTACCGATGTGGTTCGCAAGGAAGTGAAAAGCTATCGCCAGTTGCCATTGAACCTGTACCAGATCCAGACCAAGTTTCGTGATGAAATTCGGCCCCGTTTTGGCGTGATGCGTGGCCGTGAATTTGTGATGAAAGATGCGTATTCCTTTGACCGTACGCAAGAAGCAGCTTTGAAAACCTACGACGTCATGTACGACGCATACCGCCGTATTTTCACACGATTGGGTCTGAACTTCCGTGCCGTGAATGCAGACACCGGATCAATCGGGGGCAATCGTAGCCATGAGTTCCATGTGATCGCCGACACGGGTGAAGACGCAATTGCCTACTGCCCAACCTCCGATTACGCTGCCAACGTTGAACTGGCCGAGGCCCTGTGCACAGCCCAACGTCCTGCGGCCGGCAAAGCCATGGAGAAGGTTCATACCCCCGGCAATTCCACCTGCGAGGCCGTGGCTTCACAGCTGGGTTTGCCTTTGTCGGCAACTGTGAAAAGCGTGGTTTTTGCCAATGAGTGGCAAGAGCAGGGGCAGGACAAAAATGAAACCAAGGCCGTCAAGAAGGTACAAATTTTATTGGCACTGGTGCGTGGCGATCATGAGGTCAATGACATCAAGCTGGGTAAGCTGGCTGGCGTTCAGGAACTGCGATTGGCCACTGAAGCCGAAATTGTTGCAGCCTTCGGGACCAAGCCTGGTTATTTGGGCCCAGTCGGTGTGGGCGCCGATGTGCGTGTGGTGGCTGACCACAGCGTAGCCGCCATGGGTGATTTTGTGTGCGGCGCCAACAGCGCAGACTTCCATTACGCTGGTGTGAACTGGGGTCGCGATTTGCCTGAGCCGGAATCGGCTGACATTCGCAATGTGGTGGAGGGCGATGCCTCACCCGACGGCAAGGGTGTGCTAGCCATGTGCCGTGGCATTGAAGTGGGACATGTTTTTTACCTGGGTACAAAATACTCTGAGGCCTTGCAGGCCAAGTTTCTGGAAGAAAACGGCAAGCCCGCCGTGATCGAAATGGGTTGTTATGGCATTGGTGTGACCCGAATTCTGGGGGCAGCCATTGAGCAGAACTTTGACGACCGCGGTATCGTCTGGCCATTGAGCATCGCCCCTTTTGAAGTGGTGTTGTGCCCAATTGGTTACAAGAAAAGCGAGGAAGTGAAACTTCACGCCGACAAGCTGTACCAGCAATTGAAAGACGCGGGTGTAGATGTGATGCTTGATGACCGCGACGAGCGGCCAGGCGTGATGTTTGCCGATTGGGAGTTGATTGGCGTGCCGCTGCGGGTTACTTTGGGAGACCGTGGCCTGAAAGAGGGCAAAGTGGAATTTCAATCGCGCGATGGCAAGGTTGAAAAACGCGATGTTGAAGTTGGGAAAATTTTTGAGCAGTTGCGTGTTGAGCTTGCAAGCAGGCAAATCAGTTTGTAAATCATTGGCCCGGTTGGCACGAGGTGCCCACTGGGTTGGTGTGTGTCTGATTGGTTTTGCTGTTGCCTGGCCCGTTGCGGCCAGTCAGCAGTACGAACCCATGGCCGACCACGTTCGGCTTGCTCTTCGCAGTGCCTTGAATGCGCCAGGCGCACCTCGCCCGATTTTTGAATCGGTGGGTCACCGAATTCACTGGATGTCTGAAATGTCGCGTCGACTGGCTCGCCGGGTACCCGATTTTTCAGAACGCACCGAGTTGATCAAAACCATCCGTTATGAAGCCCAGCGTGTCGGAATTGAGCCTCAAATCATTTTTGCCTTGATCGAAGTCGAAAGCAATTTTCGGGCGGATGCAGTCAGCTCTGCAGGTGCAATCGGGCTGATGCAGGTCATGCCATTCTGGACTGATGTGTTGTCCAAGGGCAGTTCCCGAGAGCTTTATGAACCGCGGTTGAACATTCGGTATGGTTGCCTCATTTTAAGGCATTACCTGGATATTGAAAAAGGCAACCTTGACCGAGCACTGGGCCGGTACAACGGTAGTTTGGGGAAAATGACTTACCCGAACTTGGTGTACGACCGGTTGGATCGCAATTGGCAATACCGTTACGACGAGCCGGCGCAAGTTGCACCGCGAACAGCTTTGAACGAGGCTGAAGTGAAGCGCTGATTTTTGCCCGACTCCTCATGAACAGGCCGCCAGTTGGCCTCCCCAGCGTGCCTTGCTTGATTCCGCACAGAAAACCGCTAATCCCTTTTTGAACCCATTCATTGCTCACAAAGCCTCGGCAAAAAACATGGCCGAGGCCCTGTGGTGCCCTGCGTGCACACGCAGTGGGCGGGTCAAAAAGGGGCAGTTTTCCTGAATGTGCGGAACAAGCAAGCGCACTGCCGGGAAGGCCAACTGGCAGCCTGAGGCAACGTCAGTGCGACCCGTCGCTGTTCTTGTCCACAGGTGCGGCGAACAATCGCCGCCGTATTTCAACCCGATCGGCAGCGGTATTCCAATTGCGCCGCCATTCAAGAAAACCTGCCCGTTTGAAATCACATGCAACGTTCGGCTGCAAGCCGATAACAAACTCGACCATCTCTTTTGTCGAGTTTGTTGAGTCAATGTGAATTTCAAAAAGGGATCAACAGGTTTTCAGGCGGTCAATTGGAAACCGCGCTGAAAGGGAATGTATACAAATTGCAGGTCATCGAAGCCCGCGCCGAGAGGGGATGTAAAACGACGGGCGGGCTGGCCCAGCGTTACATGCCCGGAAATCCGCCTCCAGGAGGCATGCCGCCACCAGGAAAACCGCCCTTACCGCCAGCACCACCCATTTTGCGCATCAACTTGGCCAAGCCGCCTTTCTGCATGCTTTTCATCATGTCGCGCATTTGCTCAAACTGTTTCAACAGGCGGTTCACTTCCTGAACCTGCACGCCAGCACCCGCAGCAATACGGCGCTTGCGCGATGCTTTCAGCAAATCAGGTTTGGTGCGTTCTTCAATTGTCATTGAAAAAATGATGGCTTCGGTGCGCTTCATCTGTTTTTCGGCGGCGGTGGCGTCGACTTCGCCCGCACCTTTCATCAACTGGCTGGGCAGTTTGTCCATCAGGCCTTGCAGGCCACCCATGTTGCGCATCTGGCTGATTTGCGACAAAAAGTCGTTCAAGTCGAACGCTTTGCCGCTTTTCAGCTTTTTGGCCAGTTTTTCGGCTTCCTGCTGGTCAATGCCTTTCTTGGCCTCTTCCACCAGCGACACAATGTCGCCCATACCCAGAATTCTGCCTGCCACTCGGTCAGGGTGGAATTTTTCGAAACCAGTCAGTTTCTCGCCCACACCCATGAACTTGATGGGTTTGCCGGTGATTTGGCGTACCGACAAGGCTGCGCCGCCACGGGCGTCGCCGTCCATCTTGGTCAACACCACGCCAGTCAGCGGCAGGGCTTCATTGAAAGCTTTGGCGGTGTTGGCCGCGTCCTGGCCCAACATGGCGTCGATCACAAACAGGGTTTCGGTGGGGTTCACCGCAGCATGCAAAGCCTTGATTTCATTCATCATGGCTTCGTCAATGCCCAGGCGGCCAGCCGTGTCCAGAATCAGCACATCAAAGAACTGGCGCTTGGCGTGGTTCAGTGCGGCCAGCGCAATGTCCACTGGCTTCTGGCTGATGTCGGAAGGGAAGAATTCCGCCCCGGCTTGTGCGCTGACCGTTTTCAACTGCTCAATCGCGGCAGGTCGGTACACGTCGGCCGATACGGTCAGCACTTTTTTCTTCAGATTGTCTTTCAGGTACTTGGCCAGTTTGCCGGTGGTGGTGGTTTTACCCGCACCTTGCAAACCCGCCATCAGAATGACCACCGGGGGTTGGGCCGCCAGGTTGATCTCTTCGGTTTTCTCGCCAATCAGCTTGATCAACTGCTTGTGAACAATACCCACCAAGGCTTGGCCGGGGGTCAGGCTGTTCAGAACTTCCTCGCCCAAGGCCTGCTCTTTCACCTGGTTGATGAATTCCTTGACCACGGGCAGGGCCACGTCGGCTTCCAGCAGTGCGAGGCGAACTTCCCGCAGCATCTCCTGCGTGTTGGCCTCGGTAATGCGGGCTTCGCCTTTGATATTTTTGACGACGCGCGTTAGGCGATCTGAGAGGTTTTCAAACATCGTGTGGTGCCCCTGACTCGAGCTTTGAATCGAGTAAACTGATTGCTATGAACAACACATTATTGTACGCGCTTGCAGTGCTCCTGCTGTCCGCCTCGGGTGGATTGGCGGCGCTGAACGTTTTAGGCAAATGGACAGCACCCGAAGGGCTGAACCGTGCGCTGGTCGCCGTGGCTTTGCTGGTGTCGGGTTATTTGTTGGGCACCTTGCTGTTTCAAACCGACGGCATGCACTTTGGATTTGTCATCGGCTTGATGTGCGTGGCCTGGCTGGCCTCACTGGTGGCATTTGTTGAAAGTTTTTTCAACCGGGTGCCCCTGCTCGAACTGATGGTGTTTCCTTTGTGTGCCGTCGTGTTTCTGTTGCCCTTGTGGATGGGCGAGGACGATGCCATTCGCATGGCGGGCGACCATCTTTTTCAGCTACACCTGCTGATTGCGCTGGCAGCGTACAGCCTGTTGGGCATTGCCGCTGCGCATGCCATTGTCATGGCCTATCAGGAAAAAGCACTTCACCAATTGGTGGCCACCAACCGTGAAAACCGCATGCTGCGTGAACGCTTGCTTGACCAGCTGCCGTCGCTCCTGACAATGGAATCGATCCTGTTCCGCCAGTTGTGGGCTGGTTTTGTATTGTTGTCCCTGACCTTGCTCACCGGTTTCCTGTTCTCGGAAGCCTGGCGTGGTACCAGCGGAACCTTTGACCACAAAACCCTGTTTGCTGTCATTTCCTGGTGTTCCTTTGCAGTATTGCTGGGTGGACGCGTGGTGTTAGGCTGGCGCGGCAAGGTGGCTTTGCGCTGGTGCTTGGGCAGTTATGCGGTGTTGGTTTTGGCCTATTTTGGTACCCAGTTTGTGTTGGAATTCATTTTGAAAAGGGCGGCTTGATGGGTCGTATTCTGTTTTTTCTGGGGCTGGCTTTGGTCGCCTGGGTGTTGTTCAAAAGCTGGCAGCGCAAACAATTGGGTGATAAACCGGGTGTGGGGGCTCAACAAAAGGGCAATCTTGGCCGTAAAACACAGGAAGAGATCATGCCTTGTCAGCACTGCGGTGCTTACAGCCCGATGTCGGAAGGCGTGATGATGCAGGGCCGGTTTTATTGCGGCATGGAACACGCCAAAGCTGCTGGTGAAAAGGTTCACTGAAAAGTGCATCAATTAGTGCATTAACACCCAGAAAAGGGGTAAGTCATGTGGCTCGATGAAGGCTGGATTGAAGAAGACTGGGTACACCGAATGCAAAGCCCCAATCAGGACGCTCGGCCCATGGGCACCCGCATTGACACCCTGGTCATTCACTCCATCAGCCTGCCTGAACGCGGGCGTGACGCCTCTGTGGTGTCAGACCTGTTTCTGAATAGGCTGGATTGTCATTCCCACCCAGCCTATTTTGAATTACTCGGCCTGCATGTTTCCTCGCATTTTTTGATTGACCGCGATGGCTCGGTAACCCAGTTTGTGTCCTGCGAGAAGCGGGCGTGGCACGCTGGAATATCCGCAGCGATGGACCGTAGCAACTTCAATCACTTCTCAATTGGTGTGGAATTGTTGGGCGATGTGTACACCCCGTTTGAGTTAGCCCAATACGCCAGCCTGAAGAAGCTCGTTCGAACTTTGCAGGCACGTTATCCACTGAAATATGCAATGGCGCACAGCGAGATTGCACCCACTCGAAAAACCGATCCCGGGCCTTTCTTTGACTGGAAAGGCTTACGCAAATCAAACACCTACGACATTCAAATTGACGGCGCCTAAGGTGCCGTTTTTTTGTTGCACTGCAGTTATCCCAACCTTGTCCACAACTTGTCCACTGGGGATAACTCTGTGCACAAGCTGGGGATAAGAAAGTGTTTGCCAAATCGGGGTACGACCACTACAATTAGTCCTCAGCCACATACAAAACACAAGATATAGTGGTTGTCCGTTTTTCCCACAGCAAAAGAACTACCCTCAAAAAACCGCACATTCCAGGAGAAAGATGCATGCTAACCAGCCAGGAATCCACTGATTTGGCGACTAATTTGGCGAACAACACGCCCACGTCCGCAGCCAGAACTGCCCCCGCAGCACCGGCAGCTGACAGTGTTTATGCAAACTACAAAATTATTCGCCGAAATGGTGCCGTGGTTGGTTTCGAGCCCAGCAAGATTGCCGTGGCCATGACAAAAGCATTTCTGGCCGTCAACGGTGGTCAAGGCGCTGCTTCTGCCCGCATTCGCGAACTGGTTGAGCAAATGACCGGTAGCGTGGTGAACGCACTGGTGCGTCGCCAGCCTTCCGGCGGTATTTTCCACATTGAAGACATCCAGGATCAGGTTGAACTGGCCCTGATGCGTTCCGGCGAAGCCGAAGTGGCCCGCGCCTACGTGTTGTACCGTGAGCGCCGCGCGCAGGAACGTGCAGCCAAGCAGGTTCAGCAGGCCGAGCAGCACGCCTTGAATGTGGTCGATGGCGACATGACCCGCCCGCTCGATGTGGACGCGTTGAAAGCGCTGATCGAAAGCGCCGCTGTGGGCCTGAATGAAATCGACGTGGCACACCTTCAGAAAGAAACCCTGAAGAACCTGTACGACGGCGTGAAAATCGATGAGGTGTTCAAGTCTGCAATTCTGGCCTCACGCGCCATGATCGAGAATGAGCCAAGCTACACACTGGTCACTTCCCGCTTGCTGCTGCACACGATCCGCCGTGAAATCGTTGGCCGTGAAATTGCGCAAGATGAAATGGCGCAGGTGTATCCCGAATATTTCCCACAGTTCATCAAGAAGGGTATTGCCGCTGGTTTGCTGGACAACCGCCTGGCCCAGTTCGACATGAAGAAGCTGGGTGCAGCCCTGAAATACGAACGCGACTTGCAGTTCGATTACCTCGGTCTGCAAACTCTGTACGACCGTTACTTCCTGCACGTGGAAGGCACCCGCATTGAAATGCCGCAAGCGTTTTACATGCGCGTGGCCATGGGCCTGGCATTGAACGAAGTGGACCGCGAAGCACGTGCCATCGAGTTCTATGAAGTGTTGTCGACTTTCGACTTCATGAGCTCCACGCCCACACTGTTCAACAGTGGCACCATTCGTTCGCAGTTGTCTTCCTGCTACCTCACCACCATTGGTGACGACCTGGACGACATCTATGAAGGCATCAAGGAAAACGCACTGCTGAGCAAGTTCGCAGGTGGCCTGGGCAACGACTGGACACCCGTGCGCGCCTTGGGCAGCCACATCAAGGGCACCAACGGCAAGTCACAAGGCGTGGTGCCATTCCTGAAAGTGGTGAACGACACCGCAGTGGCCGTAAACCAGGGTGGCAAGCGCAAGGGCGCGGTATGTGCCTACCTGGAAACATGGCACCTGGACATTGAAGAATTCCTGGAGCTGCGCAAGAACACCGGCGACGACCGCCGCCGCACGCACGACATGAACACCGCGAACTGGATTCCCGACCTGTTCATGAAGCGCGTGATGGAAGGTGGTAACTGGACATTGTTCAGCCCATCGGATGCGCCTGATCTGCACGACTTGTACGGCAAGGCCTTCGAGAAAGCCTATGTGGGTTACGAAGAAAAAGCCGCACGTGGCGACTTGAAATTGTTCAAAACCGTGGAAGCGGCCAAGCTGTGGAGAAAAATTCTCTCCATGCTGTTTGAAACCGGTCACCCCTGGATCACATTCAAAGACCCTTGCAACATTCGCAGCCCCCAGCAACACGTGGGCGTGGTGCACTCGTCGAACCTGTGTACAGAAATTACACTGAACACCAACGAGAACGAAATTGCGGTGTGCAACCTGGGTTCTGTGAACCTGACGCGCCACCTGAAGCCTGCCGACAACGGCGAGCTGGTGCTGGACCACGACAAGCTGCAGAAAACTGTGGGCGTGGCCATGCGCATGCTGGACAACGTGATCGATATCAACTACTACGCAGTGGCCAAGGCACGCAATTCCAACCTGCGTCACCGCCCCGTGGGCATGGGCATGATGGGCTTCCAGGATGCGCTGCACATGATGCGCAAGCCTTACGCTTCACGCGACGCAGTTGAGTTCGCCGATGAAAGCATGGAAGCCATTTGCTACTACGCTTACGAAGCATCAACAGAATTGGCTGCTGAGCGCGGTGCATACAGCACCTTCAAGGGCTCACTGTGGGACAAGGGCATTTTGCCACTTGATTCATTGAAGCTGCTGGAAGAAGAGCGTGGTGGTTACGTGGAAGTGGACACCTCCAGCCGTATGAACTGGGATGGCCTGCGCGCCAAGATCAAGCAGCACGGCATGCGCAACTCCAACTGCGTGGCCATTGCGCCCACAGCCACCATCTCGAACATCATTGGCGTGGCGGCTTCCATTGAGCCCACATTCCAGAACTTGTACGTGAAGTCGAACCTGAGCGGTGAATTCACCATCGTGAACGAACACCTGGTGCGCGACTTGAAGCGTCTGGGCATTTGGGACGAAGTGATGATTTCTGACCTGAAGTACTTCGATGGCTCAGTGATGAAGATTGACCGCATTCCGGAAGATTTGAAGCGCCTGTACGCCACAGCCTTCGAGATGGACCCTCGCTGGTTGGTTGAAGCGGCTGCACGTCGCCAGAAGTGGATTGACCAGGGTCAAAGCCTGAACATCTACATGTCAGGTGTCAGCGGCAAGCGTTTGGATGACACCTACAAGCTGGCCTGGATCCGCGGTTTGAAAACCACGTATTACCTGCGCACCATTGGTGCCACGCATGCCGAGAAGTCGACTTTGTCGGGTGGTGAGTTGAACTCCGTGAATGCGGAAGGTGGTGCGTCAGCAGCCTTTACTTCAGCACCAGCCACAGGCTTGGTGCCTAACCTGCCCGAACAGGAAGTGGAAGGCAAGGTGTGCACCATGCGCCCCGGCGACGCAGGCTTTGATGAATGCGAGGCGTGCCAGTAAGTTGCCAGCAAGAGAATGGCAAGCCCTTTCCAGGGCTTGCCCCGCTGAGAAAAAGTGCACATAATTAATCTGTTAATTTATACAGTGTATTGTTAAGGAGTAAGAAGATATGCTGGGTTGGGACGACGAATTTGACACTGCCATGGGCAAAACCGCAGCCGCTGCAAAGCCTGCTGCCCCATTGGCTCCAAGCATGAATTCCGTGGCCTCTGGCTTTGCTGCGCCAGCAGCCAGCCAGGGTCTGTATCAGCAAGCTGCGCGCCCTGTGCAGCCTGCTGCCGCCAAGGAAGGCGCAACAGCCGGCCGCGTGAATGCTGCCGACAAGCGCGTGATCAACGGCACCACCGACGTGAACCAGTTGGTGCCTTTCAAATACAAATGGGCTTGGGAAAAGTACCTGAGCCAGTGCGCCAACCACTGGATGCCGCAAGAAATCAACATGGACCGCGACATCGCCTTGTGGAAAGACCCCAACGGGTTGACCGAAGACGAGCGCCGCATTGTGAAGCGCAACCTGGGCTTTTTTGTAACGGCCGATTCATTGGCTGCCAACAACATTGTGCTGGGCACGTACCGCCACATCACCGCGCCTGAATGCCGCCAGTTTTTGCTGCGCCAGGCTTTTGATGAAGCCATTCACACCCACGCGTACCAGTACATTGTGGAAAGCCTGGGCATTCCCGAAGCAGAAACTTTCAACGCGTACAACGAAATTTCCTGCATCAAGGCCAAAGACGATTTCCTGATTCCGTTCATCGACGTGCTGACCGACCCTGAGTTCAAAACCGGCACGCTGGAAAACGATCAGAAACTGCTGAAAAGCCTGATCGCCTTTGCGTGCATCATGGAAGGCATGTTCTTCTACGTGGGCTTTGTGCAAATTCTGGCGTTGGGCCGCCAGAACAAGATGATTGGCGCTGCCGAACAGTTCCAGTACATTTTGCGCGACGAGTCTGCACACTGCACATTCGGTATCGACCTGATCAACACCGTGAAACTGGAAAACCCACACTTGTGGACCCCGGAATTCAAGGAAGAAATCAAGGTCATGTTCCGCAAGGCTGTTGAACTTGAACACGCTTACGCTGTGGACACCATGCCACGTGGCGTGTTGGGTTTGAACTCAGCCCAGTTCATGGAATACATGAAATTCATCTGTAACCGCCGTTCCAACCAGATTGGCTTGGGCACCTTGTACGAAGGCGCAACCAACCCATTCCCATGGATGTCCGAGATGATGGACTTGAAGAAAGAAACCAACTTCTTCGA
Source organism: Limnobacter thiooxidans (assembly GCF_036323495.1). Taxonomy (NCBI): domain Bacteria; kingdom Pseudomonadati; phylum Pseudomonadota; class Betaproteobacteria; order Burkholderiales; family Burkholderiaceae; genus Limnobacter; species Limnobacter thiooxidans. Next base: position 569,443 of record NZ_AP028947.1, read on the forward strand.
ACGCCGCGTGACTGAATACCAAACCGGTGGGGCGTTGAACTGGGAGTGATTTTTTAGCTTCCGGATTGATGACAAAAAGAGCAGCCTTCGGGCTGCTTTTTTATTTTAAAAGTGCCTGTGAGCATGCCGTTTTGTCAGCAGGGGGAAAGGTAAAAATCGCCGTCTGGATTGAGAGGTAGTCACGCCTGTGATAGTTTTGAAGCACTCACCACAAGGCACAGATGAACGCGTCGAATTTCTACACCCTGAAAGCCGAAGATTGCTTTGCACAGTACCAGGCCCTGAGCTTTGAGCAAGTGCACAGGGACTGGCTTGATTTGTTGCCGGGGAAGGCCGGGTTGGCATTGGATGTGGGTGCAGGCAGCGGCCGCGATGCTGCTGCCTTGGCTGCACGTGGTTGGGATGTGGTGGCCGTAGAGCCAGCCGACGGGTTGATGAATTTGGGTCGACAGCACACGCAAGGTTTGGCGGTGCACTGGATCAACGACACTTTGCCGCAGCTTGCGCAGGTGCGGGTGCTGAGCCAGACATACGATCTGATTTTATTGTCTGCAGTGTGGATGCATCTGCCCGAAAGTACACGCGAAAGAGCGTTTCGTGTTCTGGCCAATTTGTTGGCACCCGGTGGCGTGCTGGTGATCAGTTTGCGCCACGGCCCCAGTACCGATGAAAGGGTGTTTCATAGTGTGTCTGTGGCCGAGCTGGAGCAGTTTGCCAAGCAACAGGCTTTGAAGCCACTGCGTGTTTCCAGAACCGATGACGAGCTGCAACGCAAACAGGTGAATTGGGAAACGGTGGTGTTCCAGTTGCTCGACAATGGCACAGGTGCATTGCCAACTGTTCGCTACATCATTGTGAACGACAGCAAAGCGGCCACTTACAAATTGGGGCTTTTGCGCAGTGTCACCTTGATTGCAGAAACTTTGCCAGGCCTTGTTCTTCGCCGCAACGACACTGAAGTGGTGTTGCCCCTGGGGGCGGTGGCGCTGGTGTGGCTGCAACTGTATCTGCCCTTGCTGGCCAGGCACAACATCCGCCAGAACCCACAGGGCAGTTACGGATTTGCAAAAGCTGCATTTTTTGAGCTTGGTCGCTTGTCCACATTCGATTTGCAAGTGGGCAGTCGCTTTGAAGGTCCCCAGGCCAAGTGCGTGCACCAAGCTTTGAAAGACGCCGCCAATAATATTCTGAAAATGCCGACTCACTACATCACTTGGCCGGGTACCAACCAGCCCGTGTTTGTAGGTCAAACTTTCCGAACCCGTTTCATTGGCCAGCACATTTGCCTGGACAAGGAATATTTCAGCAGTTTCGGCGAGTTCAGTGTACCCACCGCAATATGGGACTGCTGCAGCCAATACGCCTGCTGGATCGACCCCGCGCTGGTGAATGAATGGGCGCTGGTCAGCAAAGGCTGGAACAAGGAAATTGCTGCAAGCACCATTCGCGATGCGCTTGAACTGAATCCGCCTAAACGTAGTGTCACTGCGGCACGCAACATCGCACTTGAATTGATTGGGTCAAAAGCCGATCTGCGGTGTGTGTGGACTGCAGGTAAGTTAACCGATACAAACCTTGCAATTGATCACTGTTTTCCGTGGGCACGCTGGCGCAACAATGACCTGTGGAACCTGCTGCCCGCCACCGATAAAGCCAACAGCAGCAAGTCGGATAAGTTGCCTTCTGCACCCTTGATGGAGAAATCGAAACCATCCATCACCGGGTGGTGGCAGGAAGGGTATTTGCACTCGCCGCTGGAGGAAAGCTTTTGGGTACAGGCCAAGGCAGCCTTGCCTTTGGGCGAGCAGGTGAACGATGTCAGCGGCCTGTTTGATGCGATGTGTTTGCAACGGGCAGTGTTGCGCAAGAACCAGCGGATAGAGGAGTGGGGAAAGGTTTAGTGCCGGTTCTGGAGTTTGAAATGCTCGGCTTGGAAAGCGGACTTAAACCAGGTTATCAGCTAAGCAGCAACATCTTGACCTTGCTGCCGGCGACGACGCAAGGCAACCAGCACCGCAAGATACGAACCCGCGACAAAATCAAATGACAGGCAGAACTCTCCCCACCATGAAGGCACACCGGGGTTGTCCACCAAACCGACATGGGCGATGTCGTACAGCCCGTGCGCAATGAGTCCTAGCGCGACCAACAATTGCCAGCGGCGTGAGCCCAGCATTGCAACAGCCAAGAATGCAGAAAACACGACCAGCTCGACCAGAAAAGCCTGTTGTGACTCAGCCATTGCAGCAAAGAGCAGGTAGTACGACGCAATAACGATAAGGATGACCGGATAGAAGCTGCGATCCTTATCGAAGCCTGCCGCCCCTGCAGAAAGGCAAACCACCAAAGCCAGAGCTGCTCCAACCAAGTACTCCATGAATGTGGGCCCCCCATTGCACGCTAACTGGATCTGTAGAAAAAATGGCGATATCCATTTGCCTGAACATTACCAGCCCTTAAACCCACATTCAAATCACTGTCAAAAACTCCGCAATCACAACCATTCCCTCCGCATCCTCAGCACTCAGTACGATCGCTTCATGCTTGTCATTCGTCGACTCTGGGCTCAACACAACCACAGAGTTCACCCATCCATCTCCATCCTCACGCTTTTCGCTTTTGTAGCGTTTAATCGTGTATTGCCCACCCAGTTCGGGGTCTGAAATGTTGCGGTGTTGAACCACCACAATTTTTCCGTTGCGGGTGCCTTGCGGGTTGGAGTGAAACAGGCACCATGCGCCGGGTGGTATGCGTTTGTTCATCGAGTCGCCTTCGACGCGGGCCACAAAATAGCCATCGCTTGCACGCAGGTGCTCAGGCAACACAACATGGTCAAACGTGTCAGCCTCCTGGTATTCGCTGAACTGGCCCGCGGCAAATTTCAGATCAAAAATCGGCACGCTGTTGGCAGCCTCCTGACCTGCTTGCACAATCGGCAAATCCAGACCTTCGTACTTGCTCAGCACAGGTGGAGTTTCTACTTTGCCAAACCCGGCCACCAAGGCTGAAAAGTGCACACGTGTTTCGTCGTCGGTGAAGTACACGTAGCAGCCCTTCATTCCGCGTGTTAGCAGGGTTTTGTAAGTGTTCTTGATCACAGTGTCGGCCATTGCAAGATTCTTGGCACGGTCGGTTTTCAGGCCGCCTTTGAAGCCCTTGATACTTTGGTCCATGTTGCTGCGCTTTAATGCATCGGTGACTACATCGCCATTGCGCACCACAAAGTCTGGTCCAACAATGACCCCCACGTAATCAAGTTCCAGCCCTTGGCAGGTGTGTATGCAACCCACCTGTTCAACGCTGTTGGGCTTAATAATCCAGGTGCTGCCGTCGTCGCTCAAATTCCACTTTGCTTGGTAGCTGTACTCGGGAAACTCAATGTCGAAAGCTTGCGGGTTTTTTTTGCTTTTCCAGTCCCAGCAGTAGCCAGCCACCACGCGGGCTTTGTTGTTGATTTTGTTTTTCTCGCGAATGGCCTGGTGCATTTCTGCCGGATTGTCGAATACCTTGAATTCGAAGTCCAATCCGTCCATGTTCAGGTTGGCGGTGGGCTTGATTTGCAGGTGGTGGTTCAGCCAGGCAATATAACCATCGCTGCCATTACAGCGGAATTGCGAGCGCAGTTCTTGCTCATACACTGTGGCACCCAGCGCTTGTGCCCACTTGTGTATTTCTGCCTTGCTGCCAATGTCTTTGAAGGTCACGCGCTGGTCTTCGTCCACGAAAAAAATGCAGAGCTTGCTGGCATGAATCAATTCTTTAACCTGGTTCTCGCCAAGGTTGCCGTACAAACCTCCTTTTTCATTCAGGCGGTGGGCTTCGTCTACCAACAAAACGTCGAATTGATTGCGTACGTTGTCAATGTAACCGCCCGATCCGCGGAACATATTTGCAATCCGAGTTTGTGAAAATGTACCCGTTAAACGAGCCTGAAAAACCGCACGCGGCGCTGCATTTTTCGACACGTACTGGCAGACCTTGCCTTGCTGCGTGAATTCGTTCAGCAAGTTGATCGCCACCACCGATTTTCCCGTGCCTGGCCCACCTTCCACAATCAGCACGCGCTTTTGTTCAGTATCGCGCGCATGGGCCAAATCGAGCGCCATTTCATACACTAGCTTCTGGTCGTCGATCATCAGGAATTCGCGCTTGCCTTGCAGCATGCTGGTCAGGCTGTCGGCCAGGTTTTTCGATGGGCGAATTTTTCCGTGTTCAATGCGGTACATCAAATCGCTTTTGTCGCCGTACTTCACATGCCGTTTCAAAAACTCGGAAAGCCTGCGGGCGTCTTTGGAAATGAAAACCGGGGCTTTGTCGGTGTGGGCTTTGTAGAACGGGTCGTTTATGACCGAATCGCTGTGCAGGTTATGTAGATATGCACAGGCACCCAGGCGTACCTTTTCATTCTGTACCACCTCGGAATAGTCTTCGATCAGCGCGGCATAAGTCCACGCCTGGTAAGAAGGGTGGGGCGTGTTGATATTGCCTTTGCCTAGCCAGGTGTTCACCACCGCATCTTGCCCGGTCGCTTGCACTTCGCTCCATTGCTTCAGTTCAATGATTACCGCACATTCTTCAAGCTGGGCGTTGCGGCCAGTCAATATGAAATCAATGCGTTTGCCGGTCAGCGGAATGTTGTATTCGATTGAAACCAGCGAGTCACCGGGAATGTCCGGGTCGATCAACACCTGCCGCATTTCTTTCATGGAGTTGCGCCAGGAATTCACCTCGGACTGGCCAGCCTTGCGAAACAGTTTGCGTTGGAACTCGCGGTGAATGACGTCATGGATTTGATCGTCCAGTACGTCGTCCAGAAACTTCGATTTGCGGGCGGTGTAGACAATCATCGGGAATGCAGTTTGTTCTTGTGCCTTGAATGTATCAGGAATTGTTGTTTCGCAAAACCATTCCGGGTGAGCGTGGCCGGGGCCATAAATGGGTGGGGGAGGTCTTGATGTGGTTTGGGTCATACCTCGTTTTGACAGAATGCTGAGCAGAATCTAATGTCGACTCCTTTTGCGCAAAAGGTTTGCAAATGAAGAAAGTGTGGCCTGTTCCTCAATGGCAAAGTCAGTTCAGTTACAAGCAACATCCGCGCAGTTTCGGGTCCAAGCGCTCTCAAGGCCGCACACACGCCGGTTGCGACCTGTATGCGCCCTTGGGTTCAGAGGTGTTGGCAATTTCGGCTGGTCGTGTCGTTTCAGCGGGTAAGTTTTACATGGGCACTTTCGAGGTCAGCATTGATCACGGGGCGCTGGGTGTTGTGCGCTATGGAGAAATTGCTGTTGCTCCAGGGCTTGATTTGAAAAGTAACGTGGAGGCCGGTCAGGTGATTGGCTATGTGGCCAGCCTGGGGCGTGGTATTCCACCCATGTTGCACATTGAGCAGTTCAAGGGAAGTAAGGTCGGCCCGTTGACTGATCGATCAAACCCACCCTATTTGCGGCGTGCGGACCTTATGGATATTACCCCGCTTCTGGATGAAATGGTTTGCACTCATCTTGGTGGCCTGTGCAAGGCGGTGGCAGCATGAAAGCAATTTTTATAATGCTGATGACGTACATCTTCGTGACCGGCTGTCAGCAATCAGATGACGCGAAAGAGGAAAAGTTCACTGCAGTGGCGATTGAAAATCAATCCGCCATTGCCCCCGCTATTGAATTGGCTTCAAACATAGACCCGGATCAACTGAAAATTGGACCAGTCGATGCACCCCTTTGCGCAAAGCCCGTGACAGTGCTCGATCCTGAAATGGCCTGTCAACAAAACAATTGCAGCGTGAAGGCGTTTTACAGTGGGCTGATACCTGTGCAAAAAAATCAGCGAGCCATTCAGGTTTTTGACTGTGGCAACGCTGAAGTACAACCTCTGCTATTGACAGACCGCGAGCCCCGGTTCAACAGTACTGCCATTTTAATTTTGCAGAACACACGCGACGGTGAGAACTTGTGGCGTCAGTCGCAAGAGGGCGATCAATACCAAATTGAACTCGCCACTGAAGCAGCCGAGGGCGTGCTTTCACTCAACTCCCAAGGCCTATACGAATGGACCGAGCTTCCCGATTAATGTGGCTTACTTATTGGGCTTGAAGCCCACATAGCCCAGGCAGTCTGCATTTTTTTCCTGAAAGCCAAAATCGATTTCACCCCATGCAGTGCTGGCTGTGTAGGTGGTGGCTTCCTCAAGAGAACGGCCGCGTGGTGTGCCTGTGATGTCCAGTGTGGGGTATTGTTGCTTCACCTGCGACAACGATATGCAATCATCCGCGACGTGCAGCAACAGCATGCCTGCGCTTGCAGTTGTTGGCCTGGGCAAGCGTAAATCAATGTTCACGATGGTGATTGCGCCGGCCAGCGCCAGTTCCCGTCCTGAATAAAACTGAAAGAATTCGTTTGATTTTTGCATTTCTTCACGCAGTGACTGGCCCAATATCTTCTCTACCCCGGGTAATGAAAACGGGGAAATCGATTGAATGTCCTCAATTATCTGCCAGATGGATTGGTTCAGCTTGATCATTGTTTTTTCCTTCGAAGCGAATGCTGTGTCTTGCCAAAAAACCGCGCACAAAAGCGCCAACAAAAACGAGTACAAACACAGGCCTGGGTGGCTTGCATTACTTTTTCCCGCCATGGTGCTTGTCGTACCAACCGCCGTAATAGTCTGCATAATTTTGGCCTGTTGTGGATGTAAATTCGCCGTTGCCAAATTGTGATCCAATTTTTCGTATGGCGACTTCGGCATTGCCGTCTTTCAAATACTGGTTGTAGGCCTGAATGTAGCTTGCATGGTTTTTCGGGTTTCCGGCAATACCAATATCGGGTCCGCCTGCTGCAATGATTTCCCTTTGCACCTGAATATTTTTCAAGGTGGCAGCACCTTCGTCGTCCAACGCGCCATTGAGGTAGGCTTGCCTTGAACTGGTATTAAGCTGATAAGGGTGCAGGGCATGACCCACTTCATGGGCCAGAATCTGTGTGGCCTGGTTGGGGTCAGTTTTCAGTTGGATGTCCAGCGTGATTGTCTTGGTGCGCCGGTCAGCATAGGAACCTTGGCCAGCAAGGCCATAGTCGACTGTCCAGCCCTGACTTTGCAAGGTTTTCAAATTGCTGTTCAGGGTGGGTGACATGGCCACCAGCGCATCGACACTTTGCCCCAGTTTTCCATTGAGCATTGAACTTGGAGGATTCGTGGGGCTTGGCACCGCTGGAGCACCCCCTGAACCGTTAGCGGCCGCAATCAAGGTTGCGCCACACGCGATTTTGTGACCATGCAGGGCCACCGCCATGTAGTTGTCGGTGAACATCGCCAAACCTTCAACAATTGGAAACACATGGGGTTTGCACAATGGGCAGGTGACCATGTCGCCAACCCTTGCAATCGGGCGACCCTGTACTGTGGTGGTCAGGCTGCCCGAGATCACCACGCCGCCATGGCTGGTGGTGTCGCCGACCAAAATTTGGGCTCGACCTTGGATAATGGGTCTGGAAGACATGGACAAGGAAAGTAAACTATGGAATCCATTTAAGTAGTCAAACCCCGTCAGGTGGTTCCTTTCCATGTTTTATTCAATTGCCGAAGCTGTCCATGCGGATTTGCTGATCAAGAAAAGCAGGTTCATCGCGTGCGTTGAGCCCGTTCAAGACCGCGCGGCGGCGTTGAAAATTGTGACCCGCTTGCGCGAGCAGCATCCCGGTGCTGCGCATGTTTGCTGGGCCTTGATGGCAGGTGGGCAGTCAGCAGCAGTGGACGATGGCGAACCCAGTGGCACGGCCGGACGGCCCATGCTGGAGGTGTTGCGTCACCAAAACCTGGAAGGGGTGCTGGCCACGGTGGTGCGCTATTTTGGTGGCGTGAAACTTGGGGCAGGCGGTTTGGTTGGTGCGTATACCGACGCCGTGGCGCAAGCGGTTAAAAATGCCCACAAAATTCCGATCATCAAACGTTCCGTTTTGAATTGTCGCTTTGCCTATTCGCTAGAAGGTTTGGTGCGCCGGGAAGTGGAGCAAGCCGGCGCCAGGTTTTTGAATGTGCAACACGACAGCGATGTGCTGTGCGCAATCGAAGTGTCAGAAGCCGAACTGGATCACTTGGTCCTGCGTATCAACGATGGTGCGCAAGGTCGGGTGGTGTGGTTGGCTGATTAAACAATAATTGCAAGAATTGGAAAGTCACTTGAAATGGGGGCGCAACGCGAACAATGGCACTGCGTAAAGGCAGGCAAAGCCAGTGTTCAACACGGCGTTTTGCCAAAAACCGCTGACCAGTGAAAAGGCGGTGTCGGGCAGATACCAAAGCAACACCGACCCTGCCACCATGCCCCAAGCTTCCTTGATACCCCGGCTCATCAATTTGCGCACCACCATGAATATCAACGCGCCCCAGCCGAATAACACGGCACCCATCACGGCGTGCGCCAGTTCAATGTAGGCGGTGGCCGAAGGGTCAAATGTACCAAATTGGTTTGCATTTTTAAAAATCATCAACCCAAAACCTTGCAGGGTCAGACCTGGCAACACAACCATCAGCAGGCCGAACAGCATGGTGAACACTGCCGCAAAACTGAGCCAATTGATCCAGAACAGAGGGATGCTTGAAGTGGCGGCGTTAGAGGTGATTTGTGTTTGCATGGCGAAGCTCCATTGTGTGGCTGAGTTGATGAAGGTTTTAAAGCGAGTCTGACTGTACGGGCCACCAGCCTGCAATAACCTTTGAGGTCAAATGCAAAGCCTCCCGTGTTATCTCGAATTGAAGCCAAGGTGCTGCCAGAAAGGAGTTGAGCAGGAACCACCAAGATTTGTAAAAGTACTTAGCGATCCATTTCAATTTTCAGCAGGTGCTCAATCATGGATTCATACACATCGCCAAGTATTTCGACCATGTCCCGATCCAACCAGATTCACGCAGAAAACATGGCTGTTTATGCGGGTCAACTGGCGGAATTCAAGGCATCGCCCACACGCACCGCAGCATCAAAAATTTCATGGGTAACCGGGACCTTTGGTACTTTGGGGGTCTTGGTTGCTACCCCCGTGACTAGCAGCATGGTGTCGGGGCTCTGGGGGTGTGGCCTTAGTGCAGGTCTCAGTACGTTGTGCTGTATTGCATGTTGCACTGGAAATTCCATCGCGAAAAAGCCAGAAACGCCCAGGCACCCGGATTTACCGGTTGACAACACCAATTACGGTGGCTGATTCAATGCCTGCAACGGGAACAATGGCTTGAGCCACAACGTTTGAATGGGAGACAATACAATGGAGTTTTGCACCCGGTGTGCAAATCCTTGTTTGTATTGTCAGGACTACGCATGAGAACTGCACTGAGTTACCTGGTCGCGGCCCGGCGCTGCGAAATTGACGAATTGGGCAGCTTGGCCCGAACCTGTGATTTGATTCGTGTTGTCAGTGAATTGGTTCACCGATTGCAGCATGAACGGGGTGTTTCAAATTTGTTTCTGGCCTCGAAGGGGCAACAGTACGCTGAACTTCGTGCGCAGCGAATCGCAGCCACGGACACCTCACACCAGGCTGTGCTCCACCTTCTCGACCCGGAAGACAATACAGCCCAGTTCAGTGGTGGCGCGCGCCTTTACACCAAAATTGCACTGGCCCTGCATGCTCTCGACGAGCTTCAGGCGTTGCGCCAGTCGGTAAGCCGGTTGCAGTGCAACCCGCAAGCCAATACAGAGCGTTACAAAAAATTGGTTAATGTTCTACTGGCGTTGATTTTCGAGGCGGCCGACGTCGCAGTTGACCCGGACATCTCTCGCCTGTTGATTGCTTTGTTTCACTTGATGCAGGGCAAGGAATTTGCAGGGCAGGAAAGGGCCACTGGCGGCGCTGCGTTTGCAGCGGGGTGTATTGGCAATGAGCAGAAACAATCGCTTGAGTTCCTGATTGAAATGCAAGACCAGGCCCTTCAGCGTTTTGAATCGTTTGCGGGGCATTTGAACCGCGAGTGGCAGGCTTTGCAGGCCAGCATGCCGCTGGCTGAATTGCAGGGCATGCGCCGCAGTCTTTTAGACAGTCGGGAAGGCAAGCTCAATCGCGCCCTGTCTGACCAATGGTTTTCCTGTTGTACCCTGCGCATGGACGAACTGCACAATGTGGAAATGCACATCGCCAGCGTGTTGCAGCAATTGTGCAGGGATAAAACAAGCAAGCTGCAGCATGAACTGGATGCACAGGAACAGGTGCTGCCTGCTTTCGGCGACCCCGAGGCATTCTCGCCGCTGGCGGCTTTCACCACTCAAGTTTCGCCTGAAAGCCTGCGCGCAGACAGCGAACAAGGCACCGTCGGCCCACACCTGACCCAGGCGGTGGTGGACATGTTGCACGTGCAGTCCGCACGGCTTCAAACCCTGACGGAAGAGCTGGCACAGGTTCGTACTTCACTGGATGAGCGCAAGTTGATTGAGCGCGCCAAGGGTATCTTGATGACCCACCGCGGTCTGGATGAAGAAAGTGCTTACCGCTTTTTGCGCCGAAGTGCGATGGACCACAACCGGAGAATTGTAGAGGTGGCCCAGTCGGTGTTGTCGTTGTCTGAAGTGCTGCCGGGTCCGGGAAAGCCTTGAGTACACCGCACTTTATTGGATAAACAACTGTTTGGCGACGGCTTCCGCCACCTCAATGCCGTCTACCCCGGCAGAAAGAATACCGCCCGCATAGCTGGCCCCTTCGCCCGCGGGGTAAAGCCCTTTCACATTCAGACTCTGGAAGTCGTCGCCACGTGTAATGCGCAAGGGCGAAGATGTGCGGGTTTCAACGCCGGTCAACACCGCGTCGTGCATGTCGAAGCCTTTGATCTTTTTGCCGAAAGCGGGCAGTGCTTCGCGTATGGCAGTGATGGCATATTCAGGCAGGGCCGTGGCCAGGTCGGTGAGGTGCACGCCTGGCTTGTAGGAAGGCTCCACGCTGCCCAATTCAGTGGATGGTTTGCCGGCGATGAAGTCGCCAACCAGTTGGCCAGGTGCCTCGTAATTGCTTCCACCCAGCGTGAATGCATTGGATTCCAATTGGCGTTGAAAATCAATACCCGCCAGTGGGCCACCGGGGTAGTCGGCCGGGCTGATGCCCACCACGATACCTGCGTTGGCATTGCGTTCATTGCGTGAATACTGGCTCATGCCGTTGGTCACCACGCGGTTTTCTTCAGAGGTGGCGGCCACCACCGTGCCACCAGGGCACATGCAAAAGCTGTACACCGAGCGGCCGTTGGCGGCGTGGTGTACAAGTTTGTAATCGGCCGCACCCAGCAGCGGGTGCCCTGCATGTTGGCCCAAACGGGCGCGGTCAATCAAGCCTTGCGGGTGTTCAATTCGAAAGCCGACCGAAAAGGGTTTGGCTTCCATGTACACGCCGCGCTCGTGCAGCTTGGCGAAGGTGTCGCGCGAGCTGTGCCCCAGCGCCAGCACCACGTGGTCTGCGCGCAATTCGTAGTGGCTGTTGTCCTGAAGGTTTTCAATGGTCAGGCCGCGAATATGGCCGTCTTCAATCAGGAAGTCGCTGACCCGCTGCTGGAAGCGAATTTCACCGCCCATGGCAATGATTTGTTCGCGCATGTTTTCAACAACCTTGACCAAGCGGAAGGTGCCAATGTGAGGCTTGCTGACCAGCAGAATTTCTTCAGGCGCACCGGCTTTGACAAACTCGGTCATCACCTTGCGGCCCAAAAAGCGGGGGTCCTTGATCTGGCTCCACAGCTTGCCGTCTGAAAACGTACCAGCGCCACCTTCACCAAACTGCACGTTCGATTCGGTGTGCAACACGCGTTTGCGCCACAGCCCCCAGGTGTCTTTCGTGCGTTCACGAACCGGCTTGCCACGTTCAATTACAATCGGCTTGAAGCCCATCTGTGCCAGCATCATGGCCGCAAAAATACCGCAAGGGCCGAAGCCAATCACCACGGGCCGAATGGCGGGCGCCTCTTTCACCTGGGTGATGAGGTGGTAAGCCATGTCGGGCGCCGGGCGAATGTGCGAATTGGTGGCAAATTTGGCCAGCAATTTCGCTTCAAGCTGCGGGTTACCCAACTCAACATCCACGATGTAGACCAGCAGCAACTTTTGCTTGCGCGCGTCGTAGCTTCGTTTGTAAATCGCGTGGCTTTGAATGTCCGCAGGCGATATGTCGAGTGTGCGGACGATCAGTTCCTGCAGGGCGTGTTCGGGGTGGTCAAGCGGCAGCTTGAGTTCGGAGAGGCGGATCATGGCGGTAGTACCTTGTGGATCTGTTTTTCGGATCAAGCCGGCATTTTAAGCTGTTGCCTGCCAGCTCGTCACCAAATTTTGCGTGGTGATTAGCCACAACGGGTCACCCGTTTCCACTTGGCCTGTTCATCCAGTAAGGTCATGAATTGCACATTCCGCAATTGGGCGACGTGTTTCCTGCTTCCGTGATGAATCAAATTCGAAACTACCCGCTTGCCCTGTTGATTCTGGCCTTGTCCGCTGCCGCGCAAGCTTCTCCTGACTGGGTGTATGCCACCCACGCGAACATATCCATTCCGGAAGGTTCGCCACTGATTCACATGCCCAGCTTGGAAGATGAAACCCTTCATGAGTTTGTCGGGCAGGTTGAGTTGGCGGGCAAGGTGCAGGTTGGGTGGTACAGGTGGATTGCTGAAGACTCGATTGAAATTGAAATGGAGCTGATATTTGTGCCCGCGGCCGAGCAGCACACCAAGCTTCCGGTGGTTCAACACCCCTTGGAGCCGCCCACATTGCCCAAGCTGATTTCCCTGGATATTCCCAATGGTGACGAAAGCGCCATGCTGACGCGCTTGTTTGGGGAAAAGCTGGCCGCCGACATTCTGAAAAAACGCTTGAATAGGTCTGTGGAAGGAATAATCACTTTCAACACCTACCAAACGCGGGTTGAATGCGATCGCCGGTTTTTCCGCGCAACCCCGGTCTCTTTTACGCCCACAGCCAAGCCAAAGGTGTTGGGCAGCTTGCCTCAACTGGGTTGCTGAAAACCCGGTTTTTAAACCTTGCAGGTCATGATTGCAATAACCTGCAAGGTCATGGATGCCATTCAATTTCCATGGCAGTATTCAAGCATGAACATACACGCCCCCTCAAGACACGCTGGAATTTGCCTGCGCGATTTGCGTGCAAGACAGAAAGTCAGCCAGCTCGACCTGGCCTTGCGCGTTGGTGTTTCTCAACGACACCTCAGTTGCATTGAAACCGGCAAGGCCAGCGCCAGCAAGGAAATGCTGCTGGCCCTGCTGGAAGGCCTGGATGCGCCGCTGAGCCAGCGCAACGAAACACTGGTGGCCGCGGGCTTCGCCCCGGTGTTTGGCCACCGGCCGATTGATCACCGCGAGATGAGCACCATCAATCAAGTGATCGACCTGCTGTTGATGGGGCCGCAGGCCGCCCCTGCCATAGTGCTTGACAGTGCATGGAACCTGGTGAAATTCAACCCCGGTTTTGTGCGCCTGATCGAGTTGCTTGAATTTGACTTGACCGCTTTGCAGGCCACCCCCAATGTATTGCTGGCCTTGGCCGCTCCCGGTGGCTTGGGCACGCGCCTGTTGAACCCCGATGAGGTGCTGGACGATGTGTTGCGTCGTGCACAGCGTGAAGCCTTGCACATTCCTGCACTGCAAGCCGTGCTGGATGCCTTGCCTGCCAACCTGCGCAACACCCGGCAGCATCACGGGCCTGTTAGCGGCCCCACGCTGGAAACCCGTTTCAGCAGCAGTGTTGGGGAATTGCGCTTCATCTCCACCTTCACCACCTTTGGTGCACCCATGGACATCACGGCGGCTTCACTTCGCATTGAGCACATGTTCCCGGCTGATGAGCAAACCTGGGCGGCCTTCTCGTGATACGGCATTTCCTGTTGGTGGTCTTGATTGCCTTGGGTGCATTCGCGGCCTGGTGGCTGTTGCAAAAGCCCAGTCACGACCGCCCTTGGGCGGATGACGTGGCCGAACTGTTACACCCCGAGGTGCAAGGCGATGCCGTGGTGCTGCACAACGTGCGCAATTTTGTATGGCGCACTGAAACCGATTACACCGTGCGTTGGGACACGCGGCGCTATGACCTGTCGACGCTTCAAAGTGCAGACCTTGTTTTGTCTTACTGGATGGGGCCTGCAATCGCCCACACCTTGGTGTCGTTTGGTTTCGCGGATGGCAGCTATCTGACTTTCTCCCTGGAAATACGCAAGGAAAAAGGCGAGGAGTTTTCTGCATGGAAGGGCTTTTTTCGACAGTACGAAGCCATACTGGTGGCCGCTGACGAAGCGGATATTGTGCGCACCCGCAGCAATGCACGCGGTGAAGATGTGTACATCTACCGTCTCGACATTCCACCCGAACAACTCAAAACACTATTTCTGGCTTACGTAGAACGCGCCACTGAATTGGAGAAGGCCCCCGCGTTTTACAACACCCTGACGAGCAATTGCACCACCGTGGTTTACGAAATCGCCAAACAGATCGTGCCTGATTTGCCGCTGGACTATCGCCTCCTGGCCAGTGGTTATTTTGATGAATACGCGCACGAACAGGGTGGTTTGGTGAAAGGTTTCAGCCTGGATGAGCTGAAGCAGAAAGGCTATATTGTGCCCCGTGCAAAAGCCGCTCAGTCTGGCGAAAACTTTTCTGAAGTGATTCGCCGGGGTGTGCCCGGCATGCATTGAACACACCGGGGCCGTTTGTACTTCACGCAGGTTTTAGCAGCCCCCAGCCCAGCGTGGGTCGTTGATCTTGTAGCTGCGTGGTTTCATGTAATCAACCGGGTCGCGCAGGTAGTCCACCACAGGTGGTTGCGGCAGTTTGCCCACAGCATTCAGCCAACTGTTCTCATAGGCTGCGGCACCGCCACCAATTCCGGGTGTCCATGCATCATGGTGGGTTGGCAGCGCCACTTTGGGTTTAGCCATGGCCACATAGGCCAGCGCGTCGCGGTAGGCGCTTGTAATCAAACCAAAGCCCACAATGGCATTCAATTGCACATCCACACATTCCGGCAAATTTTGAATGGCCGTGGCAATGGCCTCGCTGTCAGCATTGCCTGCTTTCATTGTGCCGGTGGAGTCGTGCCAGAACCATGAAAAATCATCCACGCGGAAATGGTAAGCCCAAGTGCCGCCGCCCGGTTGGCCCACGCCGCCGTCATCCTGAAGCGTGCCCACAAAACGAAGTGCTTCGGCCACGCTGGTGTTGAGGTAGGTGGGAAAGGTCAACACATCGGGAATGTAAACCAGGGGCATGCCACCGCTGAGCAAATCAGTGGGTTCAGCGGACGAGTGGGTGTGTTGAACGACATGCACCGCAGGCAGGTCTTCCCAAACCTGGATGGCCTGGGTGCTGCCCACGCCTGGTGTTGCTTGGTCGCCCAAATTCAAACAGGGAAAGGTGGCGGCAATGCCTTCGTTCGCGGCGCGTTCGCGTGCAATGTCGCACACGGTGCTGCCGCCAATGACCAATGCGTTGGACAGGCCAGCGACATAACCGGCATCCGCTGCATGATCGAAGTGACCGTGGCCAATGAAGATTGCTTCAGGTCGAATTGCAGCCAGTTCTTCACGGCCAATGGGCACGTAGTTGGCGTGCAACCCGACAATTTCCCAAGCGTCCATCAGGAACAAATGCCCCTTCATGCTGACAATGAAACTGGATACGCCAACCCACCAGAATTTGACCTCATCGGGGTCCATGGCATTCGGGCCCAGTATCCGTTCGCGAATGGCTTGCAGCTCCGCAGGGGCGGGTGTGGCCGCAGGCAGGGGGGTGAAATTGCCTGCGTTGAACACGTTGTGCCGTGCTTCGTTGGGCGCTACCGTACGCGGGTTTGTAATAGCTTGTTCACTGCCGCTGCCCAGGCAGCCGGACAAAAGCAGGCTGCAGGCCAGAAGGCCTGCGCGTTGAATTGTGCTTGTCATTGTTGTGGTGTTGAATGTGTCTCCAACACCTTGTACTGGCCAGTGGGGCTGATCAGATGCTTTTCAGCAGTGGCGAGAAAAACCGGATGATCTTGGCCAGGTCTTCTTTCGCCTCGGGCAAAGCCAGGTTCATGGTGGGCCAAATGTGGGGCATACCGGGGCGTGTCAGCAGCTCGATTTCTCCACCAACCTGTTTGACTGCATCACGCAGTTGAACGGAATCATCCAGCAGGCACTCACTTTCACTGGCTGTCACCATCAGTGGTGGCAGGCCCTTCAGCTTGCCCAGCAGGGGCGAAGCGCGCTCATCGGCCGGGTCGGCGCCACACAGATACAGGTTGGCTGCGTGTTCAATGATGTGGGCTGACAACATGCTGTCTGTCGCATCGTTGCCTTCAATGGATGGGGACAGCCTGCGCATGTCTGTTGCGGGTGAAATCAGCAAACCACCTTGGGCCGGCAATTTGCGTTTCACTGCATGTTGCAACACGGCCAGGGACAGATTGCCCCCGGCGGAGTCGCCCGCCACGAATATTGGTTCGCCGGCAGGTGTGTCTTTCACCAAGGCTTCGAATGCCGCAATGCAATCCTCCAGTGGAACTGGAAACGGGTTTTCCGGTGCCAAGCGGTAGTCGGCCATGAACACACTAAAACCCAGTGCCTTGGCCAATGCGCCGCAGAAAGGGCGGTACATCGGCGGGTGGCCAGCCACGAAGGCCCCACCATGAATGTAGAGCAGGGCGCCTTTCGGGTTTGGCGGAATTAGCCATTCGCCGGGCACGCCGCCCAATTCACCTTTCTTGAATTTCAAGCCTTTTGGAATGGGGGCCAGCAGGTTGGATGCACCGGTGACCAGGCGGAAGCGGCGCACAAAACCCGCGCCGCTGCCTTTGTAACTTTTCACGGTGATGCTGGCAATTTTGTTCATCAACCTGGCTTGAATGGAGGGCATGGTTTTCCTTGTTCATGGTGAAGTTGGGTATTTATAGCACTGCCTGTTTGTGTCAGTTTAACTGGTCTTTCGATCAAACTTGATAAATCCGGACAAATCAGGAGCGCGGGCTGAAACGCTGTTTTCATGGCGCGAAAAATCGGCACAATAAAAAAAAGACCAATCCACGGAGACATCATGGCCATATTCGACGAAGACATTTTGATCATTGGCGCAGGTTTGTCGGGCATCAGTGCCGCCTGCCATTTGAAAAAAGAATGCCCCACGCGAAAGTTCACAATTCTTGAGCGCCGCACCACCATTGGGGGCACTTGGGACTTGTTCCGTTACCCCGGCATTCGCTCCGATTCGGACATGTTCTCGTTCGGTTTCAAATTCAAGCCCTGGAAGAACGCGCACTTCTTTTCGCAGGGTGGCGACATCCGCAGCTACGTGCACGAAGCCGCTACTGAAAACAAGGTGTTTGACCACATCCGTTTTCAGCGCAAGGTGAGCGATGCCAACTGGGACAGCGAAGCACAGCGCTGGGTGATCAACGCGGTGAATGAAGCCACGGGCGAACCCGAGCAGTACCGCGCGAAATTCATGATGGCCTGTGCCGGTTACTACAATTACGACCAAGGCTACCGCCCCGACTTTCCCGGTGAAAAGAGTTTCAAGGGACAAATTATTCACCCCCAGCATTGGCCGGAAAATCTCGACTACACCGGCAAGAAAGTGGTGGTGATTGGCAGTGGCGCAACTGCGGTCACGCTGATTCCAAGCATGGTCGACAAGGTGGAACACATCACCATGTTGCAGCGTTCACCGTCGTATATTTTCTCGCTGCCGTCGGTAGATGCACTAACCCGCGTGTTGCAGAAAACCCTGCCTTCCAAGCTCGCCTACAAGCTGAACCGCACCCGCACCATTGGGCTTGCACACTTCATGTTCAAAGCCAGCAAAAGCAAACCCGAAGTGGTGCGCCGCTTCCTCATCGCCATGATGCGTCGGCAGTTGAAGGGTTCGAAAGTGGACATTAAGCATTTCACCCCGAATTACATGCCCTGGGATCAGCGTTTGTGCCTGGTGCCGGACGGTGATTTTTTCAAGGCCCTGCGCGGTGGCAAAGCCAGTGTGGCCACAGACACCATCAAGCAGTTCGTGCCCAATGGCATTGAACTGAGTTCAGGTGAAGTGCTTGAAGCCGACATCATCGTGACGGCCACAGGCCTGAATGTGCAAATGGTGGGCGGCATGAAAATCAGCCTGGATGAAACGCCTGTGAATCTGAGCGAAAAAATGTTCTACAAGAGCGCCATGCTTCAGGACCTTCCCAATGCGGCAGTGGTGCTGGGTTATACCCATGCATCATGGACATTGAAGTCCGATTTGGTCAGTGGATTTGTTTGCCGTTTGCTGAACCACATGGACAAGAAGGGACATGCAGTGGCGGTGGCCAAAACAGACACTGTTCAACCAGTGGAAGGCTTCACGGTATTGGGTGGCTTGAATTCAGGTTACCTGAAGCGCGTGGCAGACCAACTGCCGCGTCAGGGTGAAACCCACCCCTGGCACAACCGGCAAGACTATTACCACGACACCAAAACCCTGCTTGAAGACCCGGTTGATGAACCGGGGCTGGTGTTTCAGGCGGCTAAGCCTGCCGCCCCAGCCAAACCCAAGTTGAAGGCTGTGGCCTAAGTTGGTGAGTTGAGGTGGTGACTGAGGGTGGTCACTTAAGGTGATGAATTAAAGGCGCCTGTTTTAGTCGCCGTCCACGCGGGTGAAGCGCTGTGACATGCGTTCACCCACCTGCACCATCTCGAAGAACACCGACATGGGCCGGGTCCATGCCGTGTGGGTATCGCCGCTCAGTGGGCGGTACACCACCACGGGGCTTAAATCACTTTCCTGTACAGCCTGGCAAATGATTTCATACAGGCCACCTTTGTAGTGTCTGTAACGTTCTCCGGGTTTCACGCTGTGGGTTTGTTCGGGTACGTGGCTCATCTTGGTCTCCTGGTGTTTTTTTGCAGTGTACTTCCAAACGGGAATGAGAGTCATATTTCTTGAATATTCAAGGCCATACCGTTAAACTGGCTGGCTGTCCCAGAAGAATTGAAAGGAGTTCCTGAATGCCTGCATCCAAGCGAGCAACCGAGGAAACCAGTAAAACAGCCACCAAGGCAATCCCCAAGGTGGCTTCCAAAGCAAGTGCGAAACCAGCAATGGCAAAAGTGGTTGAAGAGGCTGCTGAAGTGGCTGCAAATGTTTCCGAAAATGCGTCTGCAAGCCGGCCTGTTGCCAGTACCCGCAAACCATCCAAAACTGCGCTGTCCCCGTCGGAAGTGACGCCTCTGGCCTTGTTGACGCCCAGCAAGCCTGCTCGCCGTCGCCGTTCGGGTGCAGCCAAGCCCAGAAAGTTGAAAGGCGCCACCACAACGTGGCCTTTTCCAACGGGCTCACGCCCTTAACTTGCCCACACGCTGACCATGCTGCTAATCGACATACTGCGCTTATTGCTGGAAACTGCGGCCAGCCTGCTGACCTTTTGCCTGTTGCTGCGTGCACTCATGCAATGGGTACGCATTCACCCCAGCAACCCCCTGTCACCATTCATTTTTTCAATGACAGACTGGTTGGTCAAGCCTCTGCGCAAGGGTGTGCCAGGTTATGGCGGCATTGACTGGGCCTCCATTTTTGGCGCCTTCGTGGTGTCGTTTGTGTTGCACATTATCCTGGTTCTGGTCACCGTAGGGCTGGGCAATGGCGGGCCGGGCGTCGGTTCACTGATCACCCTGACCATTCCGATTGCCATATTCTGGGTGCTGCGCAATGTGGCTTACCTCTTGATGGGCATTGTTTTGATTCAGGTGGTACTCAGTTGGGTGAATCCTTTTTCACCAATTGCATCCATCTTGAATGAATTGTCCCGCCCATTCCTGGAGCCGCTACGCCGTGTGCTGCCTACAGTGGGCAATGTCGATTTGTCACCATTGGCATTTTTCCTGATTTTGCAAATCATCATGATGGTGCTGCAAAGCCTCATGCCCGGGTTCTGATCCAAATCTGATTTCCGCCTGTTTTTCCCCACCCCCTCCAAAGAGGCCCCGAGCTAACGTGTAATAGTTAGCGTGGGGTGGGGATGCAACTTTGCTGCACGCTGCCTACACTCAAAGAATGGAATAAACCATTTGGCGGGTGTTGATTTGAAAGCGCAGAAGGCATTTACCCTGATCGAGTTGATGATCGCCCTGCTGATCATGGGCCTGCTGATGCGCTTTGCCATGGCGTCCTACGATGGCTACATCTCGAAAACCCGTCAACTTGAAGCCAAGGAACTGCTGGCCCGTGTCATCAACGAGCAGGCATCCTTCCGCGTGCTTTGCCCTGTGTATGCAATGTCCCTGCAAAGTGGCAGCAGCCTGAACCGCAATTGCGCGAGCCGCTCCCTGACAGTGCCGTTTCCCCTGCAGTCTGAAAGTTACACCTTGTCCATGCAAGCGGCCACGGCTAATAGCTTCGATGTGGTCATTGCCCTTCGGCAAAACGCGCAGCTGAATCGTAGCTCAGCCTGTACACGTATCGTGGCCAGCTGGAATCGCGCATCCATTCAATACTCCGGGTTTGAAGGTGAATGCGGTGGCGGGGTGTGGCAATGAATAGAAGGAATGGCTTTGGTTTGCTGGAGCTCATGACCTGCGTGGTCATCCTGGCCATTGTTGCGGTGGTGGTGTTGCCCTCCTTTTCGAATTATTACAAGCGAGCTGCGCTGGTGGCGTGGATGGGGGCCTTGTCGCAAGCCGAGGTGGCCATACGTACTCAAAGCCGGCGTGATTCATCCAGTTTTCAGCTCAGTGTGCAATACGATCCGCAAACCGACCGCTGGTGCATTGCCGGTGTTCGCAGTGGATCGAACTGCGCCTGCAACACAGGCGGGGCTTGCGACGTGGTAGCCCAGTCCTTTCTCGCCAACAAAGGCGTGTTTGCCGTGAACCAGAGCACCAACTGGACTTTGTCCATTCCCGATGCCATGAGAAAAAACACCAGTCTTGCACAGCCTGCCGTGGAGCAGTTTCCCCTGAGTGTGGATGGCAATGTGGCGGGTGCCTTGCTTCGAGTCGCATTTGATGAATTGGGGCGCTTTGATATTTGCGCGCGCAACGCCCGGGAATACCTGTCGGTGGTGAAAACATGCTGAAAAGAAACGCCGGCTTCACGCTGATTGAACTGATGATTGCCACCCTGGTGGCCACTTTGGTTATCGGCATTGCATTTGGCACATTGGCGCGAATTGCCGGGCAGTCAGGCGGCGCAGCACAGCGCCTGGCCATGGAAGATTTCAATGACACAGCGCTAGTGCTGGCTAACCAGATACGCCGTGCGGGTTTTGGTTCTGTGGCGTCCCCGTCCTCGGCGACCACCTTGTTCACTTGCCCTTACGATGTGTCCACCAACCAGTGCAGAACGCTGGGCGCAGGTGCTGTGGCCCAGTTCGAGTGTGTCAGCGCCCGCTATTTCCAGCCAGAGCAAAACAACTGGATTGAAACCGGTATTCGCCCCCAACCCAATGCGCAGGGGCTGGTTGAACTGCAAATTTCCCGCAGGGAAACACCGACCGAGCCTGCAGGCGCTTCGCTCTGTGAAACAGCAGGCAGTGTGACCTGGGTGGCTTTGACTCAAACCACTGCCTATTCCCTGACCAAGCTGCGGGTTTGTTACCTCAGTTCAGCGAGTGATCAAGACTTGCTGGATGACCTTGAAACCGTGTATTCCAGCCCGGATTGTTACCCCCTGAGTGCAGCATCCGGTGCCCAGCCCAGGGCGAACCTGGCTGCGATTTCAATGGCCGGGCAGTTGTCTGGCAAAGACCCATTTCCCCTGCAAGCGATCCGAGTGATTCATTTGCCCAACATACCCCGAGTTTGAAACGGAGAACAGCATGTCCATACATCGATCCAGGAAGTACAGTCAAGGTTACGGAACCGTACTGGTCGCTTTGATCGGTGCAGCGGGTGTGGCGGGGACCATCGGCTACGAGGCACGGCTGCAGGGCCAGACCGGCGAGCGCAACGAGTCGCTGAAAGGCTATTTGCAGGCGCGCGAACTGGCTTCCGAGCGGGTCATGATGATGCTGACCGCACTTGAAAAGGCAGCGGTGACACCCATTACCTTGCAAGGTGTCAATGCCGCTTCAGCCGACGTGGCGATTGCGCAGAACAGTCCAAATTCCCTTGAAGAACTGAGCAGCCAGAGCGGGGTCAATTTCTCTTCGCTGGGGCAGCAGTTAGGGGCAGAGGTACAAGCCACTTCAGGCTTTAAAAATGCCAGCCTGGAGTTGAACACCCGTATGCTGGGTGCGCAACCACGTGTGCTGCGTGATGCCCACGGCATTCCGGTCAGCCTGGAGTACACACTGCGGGTGAAAGGCAAGGGCTATTATTTCTGCCCTGCTGCTGGCAGCAAAACCGGTTGTGCCACGGGCGAGGCGGCCGCAGATTTGCGCTGGAAGGTACCTTTGCAGGTTGCAGCGTTGCCGGTCACGCCCCCGTCGGTAACACCAACAACGCCGACCACTACAACAGGCACTGGAACGCCCGTGACTACTGGATCAACGGGTGGTGGCGGCGGCGGTGGCGGAAGCGACCCCTGTGCAGCCTTGGCTCCACAAAACAGCAACCCCAATACAACCTCTGCAAGTTCTGTGGCAATCGCGACAAACACTGGCACGTTGACTTGCACGTCTGGCAATGTGGGGGCTGGTGGCAGCATCACGGTGGGCGGCAACGCGACAAATGGGCAGGGCACCAGCAACACGCAGGGTTCGGCAACCCATGGCAGCAATAACATTCATTCCACAACTACTGGCAATGGGTCTTTTGCTGGCAACACCACGACCAACGGCAATGGCACCCAGACCCAAAGTTCAGGCAACGCGGGCAATGTGCACAATGTGCCTGGGGCGACCACATCCACAGTGCCTGTAGTGGGCAGTTCCAGTGGAAAGTACTACCAGGCCACGTTAAGTGGTTCGCAAAGCAACAGGGCATTGCACCCATGGGAGCAATAATGAAATCGCGCGTGCGTGGCGACACGCTGATCTCGGTGTTGATCGGCGTGGCCTTGCTCAGCGTGGTGATCGTGGCCAGTGTGCAGGGTTCCGCAGGTATGCAGTTGATCAGCGCCAATATGCGCCAGCTTCTCCAGGGGGGCATGGTGTCGCTGGACGTGGCGGAAATTCTGAAGGCGAGAGCTCAGACCATTGCGGCCAGCGATGATTCATCGTCGACCAAGCTGGCGCAATTGAACGGATTCGTGAATGCGTTAACGCCCAAGTTGCAATTGCTGGGCAGCGACAGTTCAGACACCAGCGGCTACGACATTGATGTGTCTTCGGCTCAGTTGGTAGACAGTGATTTTGCCCAACTCACCTTGAATGTCAGCTGGAATTCCACCACAGGGCAAATGAATTCTGCGGAAGGACAAACCCTGAAGCTGCCGCTTGCTGCGGTGAATAGCGGGGGGGCAAACACAGGTTCGCGGGTGAGCATGCTGGGGTGGTCAGATTTGTCTGAAGTAGACGCGGGCAGCGTGTATGCGCCGGACTATTCACAAGGCTACGTGCCTTCAAACCAGGCGGCTACGCCGCCTGGTTCGCTGTAAAGCAATACGAAAAACCCCGTTTAATGGGTTACGCGAGATGTACCACCACCGCTGACCACACGAACACGTTCGCCGGGGCGAAACTGTTCATCGGCATCTTGGACGTAGGCACGCAAGGTGCCGTTGTCCATGCGCACGGTGATTTCATAACCTTGACGGTTTGACGCGTTGCGTTCAACTGCCTGGCCTGTGATACCGCCAGCCACTGCACCCAGCACTGCACCTACAGCGCGGCCACTGCCACCACCAATGTTGCTGCCTGCCAAGCCACCGATGATACCGCCAGCTGCTGTGCCCACGCCGTTGGTGTCGCCTTGAATGGTCACCGTGCGAACACTTTCTACAGTGCCCTGCTCGATGGTCTGTGCGCGGCGTGTTTCGCCTTCGCGATACACCTGGCCTGAGCTGCTTTGAGTAGCGCAGCCAGCCAGCGCGGAGAGCGCGATCAAGGCCACTGCACCGGTGCTTCTGAAACTAAACTGAATTGACTTGGCCATGATTTGATTTCCTTTCAAGTTACCAGGGTTGATGGCCGAATGCGGCGGCAAACCTGGACGCAATTTCTTCCTGGCTGTATTGGTAAGTTTGCGGACCTTTGACTGCAATTTTCAAGGAGCCCATCAAACTTGCCAGTTTCGCCGCATTAACAATGCCCATGCCTTCAGTCAGGCCGTAGAGCAAGCCTCCGCGGTACGCATCGCCGCAGCCAGTTGGGTCAGCGATTTTTTCAGCTTTAACGCACGGAATATCGTGCCGTTGACCCTTTTCAAAAATCCAGCTGCCTTCGGCCCCGCGAGTCACGACAAGGGCTTCCAGTTTCTCTGAAATCTGTTCCAGAGTGAGGCCGGTGCGGTCGCACAACATCTTGGCCTCATAGTCATTGACAGCTGCGTAGGTTGCAAGTTCCAGAAAACGGTCCAGTTCGGGTTTGCCGAACATGGGAAGACCCTGGCCCGGGTCGAATACGAAGGGCACACCGGCTGCTGCGAACTGCTCGGCATGCTGCATCATACCGTCGCGGCCGTCCGGGGCAATGATACCGATTGCAATGTCACCGGCATCGCTGACTTTGTTCAGGTGCGAATGGCTCATTGCACCGGGGTGAAATGCGGTGATCTGGTTGTCGTCGAGGTCGGTGGTGATGAAGGCCTGTGCGGTGAATTCTTCTGAAACCTGTTTCACGCAAGTGGTTTCAATGCCAAGTGTTTGCAGGCGTTGAAAATATCCACCCGCGTCGTGGCCAATTGTGGCCATGGGCACCGGCTTGCCGCCCAGCATGTTCAGGCTGTAGGCGATGTTGCCTGCACAGCCGCCCCAATCCTTGCGTAGGCTGGGTACCAGGAAGGCCACGTTCAGGATGTGAACCTGGTCGGGCAGGATCTGGTCTTTGAAACGGCCTTCAAACACCATGATGGTGTCGAATGCGATGGATCCGCAAATTAAAACGCGTTTGGACTGTGTTGAATGGGTACTCATGTGCAGCTTTTTCCGGTGAATGAAGTGGGTTGGCTCAGGCGGTGTCAGTTCTCGCGTGGGCCGTGGTCGTAAAGTTCAAGCCGAAAGCCTGTGGCAGCACTTTCGGGTAGTTGCTTGTTCAATGTGCTCAGGTTCAAGTATGCCAGCACTTCAACGGTTTGCTGGCCCGCAATAAGCGGCGCCTGGCTTGCGGAGCCTTCATCGCGCAGTTGGTAGTCGCCGGGTGCCAGTGATTTGCTGGCCATGACCAGGCCTTGGGGGTCAAGCAGTTCGATCTTCAGGTGGGGCCAGTGGCTAGGCAGGTTTTGCTGGTTGGTCAATGTCAGGTCAACGCGCACATTTTGCTCATCAAGCGCCTGCAAGCCGCTGCCCTCGACCTTCAAGGCCTGTGTGGCTGGCGTGGAAAACAGTTTTTGAACGGTGGGGGCTGATTGATTGATACGCGCAGCCAGTGCGGGAATTTGTTCTGCAAACGCGGTGCGTTGCCACCACAGGGTCTGAATTCCCAGGGCCAAAAGCAGCGCCAGGCAAGCCAATTTTAGAGCAGGGCTGCCTTGCCGGAAATTCAGCAGGGGTTTGTTGGTCGGGGATGTAGTGCCGAACAGATTTTCAGAACCTGTGCCATCTCCACCAGCAGGGTTGTGGTCGCTGCTGTAGCCGCTGTTGCTTTGGGTGGGGCTGAGGTCCAGCTTCTGCCACGCTTCAGTGTCCGCGGAGGTTAAATGCTCAATGCCTGAAAACACGGACTGGCATTGCCCGCAGCGTACTTTGCCTTCGTGCAGTTGCAATTGCCCCGACGTCACCTTGAACAGGGTGTTGCAGTTGGGGCAGCGCGTGGCCAGGCTCATGAGGTGGGTTTGTGTGCTTGATCAGTCTGCGGCTTTCTGGCCATGCAGGCACACCCAGCCGTCGCGTTCAGCCCACACCGACATGTCGATCCACTGGCGGTAATGTTCAATGACTTCTTCAGCTTGCCGCGCGAGCACGCCAGACAAGACCAACTGGCCACCCGCTTCTACATGGGCACACAGTGAGGGTGCCAAAACCTTCAGGGGGTTGGACAAAATATTGGCCACCACCACGGGGAACTGGCGCTTGGCCAGTGGGAAGTCGGGCAGGCCACAGGGCATTTCAACGCCATTGTTGCGGGCGTTGTAGGCGGTGCTGTCGACTGCCTGGGGGTCAATATCCACGCCAATGGCTTCAGCTGCACCCAGTTTCAATGCGGCGATGCCCAGAATGCCGGATCCGCAACCGTAATCGAGTACGGACATGCCCTTGAGCGGAAATTCGCTGAGCCAGCGCAGGCAAAGTGCAGTGGTGGGGTGTGAACCGGTGCCAAAGGCCAAGCCGGGGTCGAGGACCAGGTTGATTCGGTCATCAATGTGCTGGGGTTCGTGCCAGGAGGGCACAATCCACAGGCGGGCTGAAATGGCAATCGGGTCAAACTGGGATTGGGTCAGGCGAACCCAGTCTTCCTGGGGCACTTCGGTGTAGTCAATTTCAGCATCACCCAGCAATTCCCCGGGAATTTCGCCGAAAATCTGTTCACCTTCGCCCTTGTTG
The DNA here is from genome assembly GCF_036323495.1 of Limnobacter thiooxidans. Lineage (NCBI taxonomy): Bacteria > Pseudomonadati > Pseudomonadota > Betaproteobacteria > Burkholderiales > Burkholderiaceae > Limnobacter > Limnobacter thiooxidans. Next base: position 595,981 of record NZ_AP028947.1, read on the forward strand.
CGAAACAGCGCCACCACGTGGTTCAAGTTCCAGGCCGCCGATTCAGGTTCCATGCCGGGCTCGCCGAACAGGGGCTGTTCGTCTTCGCTGTCGGCATTGGCGTCTTCAAGGCTGACGGCCAGTGCACCCAGTTCCATGAGCAGGTCGGACACTTCGTCCGCTTGCTCAAAGGGCAGGGTCAGTTTGGCTTGAATCAGTGGTGTGCTCTGTTGGTTCATGCGTTTACTTATTTGACCCGTGTTTCCAGTTTGTTTTCAAGGTAGTGGATGCTGGTGCCGCCTTCGACAAACCGTGCATCTTCCATCAATTCCCGGTGAAGTGCGGTGTTGGTCTTGATGCCATCCACCACCAATTCCGCCAAGGCTTGGCGCATGCGGGCCATGGCCTGCTTGCGGTCTTCGCCGTAGGTGATTACTTTGGCGATCATGGAGTCGTAATGGGGGGGCACGTTGTAGCCACTGTAGACATGGGAATCGACGCGCACGCCGGGGCCGCCCGGTGCATGCCAGTTCTTGATCGGGCCGGGCGAGGGCACGAACTTGAACGGGTCTTCTGCGTTGATACGGCATTCCATGGCATGGCCACGGAATTCAATATCGCGCTGGCGAAAGCGCAGTTTCTGCCCCGCCGCAATGCGGATCTGTTCCTGAACAATGTCCACGCCAGTGATCATTTCAGTCACAGGGTGTTCAACTTGAACGCGCGTGTTCATTTCAATGAAGTAGAACTCGCCGTTTTCATAGAGGAATTCGAATGTGCCAGCACCGCGATAGCCGATTTTTCGGCACGCTTCCGCACAGCGTTCGCCGATGCGTTCAATCAGGCGTCGGGGAATGTTGGGTGCAGGTGCTTCCTCGATGACTTTTTGGTGGCGGCGCTGCATGGAACAATCGCGTTCGCCCAGCCACACGGCATTTTTGTGCTCGTCGGCCAGAATCTGGATTTCAATGTGCCGCGGGTTCTCAAGGAATTTTTCCATGTAAACCGCTGGGTTGTTGAATGCCGTTCCCGCCTCGTTTTTGGTCATGGCCACTGCGTTCACCAAGGCGGCTTCGGTATGTACCACGCGCATGCCGCGACCACCGCCACCGCCTGCGGCCTTGATAATCACCGGATAACCCACTTGTCGCGCAATTTTCACGATTTCGCGTGGATCGTCTGGTAACTCGCCTTCAGAACCCGGTACGCAAGGCACGCCGGCAGCGATCATGGCGCGCTTTGCGGACACTTTGTCGCCCATCAACAAGATGGATTCCGCGCGGGGACCAATGAACACAAAGCCGCTTTTTTCCACGCGGTCGGCGAAACTGGCGTTTTCAGACAGAAAGCCGTAGCCGGGGTGAATGGCTTCTGAGTCAGTGACTTCGGCAGCACTGATGATGGCTGGGATGTTGAGGTAGCTTTCGCGTGAATTGGGCGGGCCAATGCAAACGGATTCATCAGCCAGCTTGACGTACTTGGCATCCACGTCGGCGGTGGAGTAAACCGCCACGGTTTTGATGCCCATTTCCTTGCAGGCGCGCAGAATGCGCAACGCTATTTCGCCACGATTGGCGATCAGAATTTTTCCGAACATGGTGTGCTCCTGTTCTATTCGATGATGAACAGAGCTTGACCAAACTCCACGGGCTGACCGTTTTCGACCAGAATGGCTTTGACCACGCCGGACTTGTCGCTCTCGATTTCATTGAGCAGCTTCATGGCTTCAATGATACAAATCGTCTGGCCTTCTTTCACCGTCGTGCCAATTTCCACAAAATTGGAGGCGCCGGGATTGGGCGCGCGGTAAAAGGTACCAACCATGGGCGAGGTCACTTTGTGACCCGCATCCACAGGTGCCGCGGCGGGTGCTTCAACTGCCATGGCCGGTGCGGCCATTGCTGGCGCCTGTTGCATCATTTGATGCGGCATGGCCATGGTGTATTGGGGTTGGCTTTTGACGATGCGAACCTTGCCTTCACCTTCAGTCACTTCCAGTTCGGAAATGTCGGATTCAGCCACCAGGTCGATCAATGTTTTTAGCTTTCTGAGGTCCATTTACTTGCTCCATCTAGGGAGGTTGGTTGTGGGCCCGCTCAAGTGACGGGCCGTCTTGTATGGCAATGCACAACCAAGTTCACGGTTAGCTTAGCTTAATAACTTAGCCTATTAACTGAGCTTAACTTCGCTTAGTGTGCACTGAAAATCAATTATTTTCCACCTTGGCGGGTTGTATTGAGCCTTGCTTCATGGCTCGCCCAGCGTCAGCGTTGCGTGAGCATACCTGATTTTACCGGTGTAATGCGTTGGTGATCGTGCTCATCTGTATTCTGCCGGCTTCTGTCAGTAATTCATTACCATTTTCGTCCAATATGACGGTAAATGGTAATCCTCCCTGTTTGTTACCCAGGGCTTTGCCAAGCTCGGTGCCTGTCATGCCTGCCAGCACGATAGGATAATTTACTGGTGTTTTTTGAAGAAATTGTTGCACATTCGAAGGAGAATCAATGGCAATGCCGATCAACTCGACATTCCTGGCCTGAAGCTCGGGGTACAGCTCGTCCAGTTCCGGCATTTCTTCCACGCAGGGGGGGCACCACGTGGCCCAGAAGTTCAAGACCACCACCTTGCCCTTCAAGGCACCCAGGTCGAGCGAACCGCCTTGCGGTGTTTCAAAAGTGTAGCCGTTCAAAGGGTAGGCGGGTTCACCTTGCGGTTTCAAGCCAAAATAAAGGCCAATCGCCAGGGCGATGATGGCTGTAACAATGGGGATCAGTTTGTTGCTCATTGCGCTTCTCATGGTGCTTCTATCAGGCGGGCCAGGCCCGCAATGTCAGTTTGGAAAACGGTGCCGTCAGGTGCCTGCCTGTTGAGTAACCCGCGGCGTTGCATGTGGTTGGCCACCCCCAACTGGAACCAACGCTGTTTCCAGCGAAAGGCGACAGCAGGAAATGATTTGCCAGCCAGCAAGGCGTCTTCGCAAGCGTCGAAGTTGATGTTCTGGTTTAACAGCCAGTAGTCCACTTCTTTCTCGTCGTCGGCAAATGCAATCAGGTGAATGTCGGAATGGGCGCTGCCTGTACCGTTAACCGCAGCCCCGTACACAATCGGTTCGAATTGCGCCAAACCTTGCATGAATTGGAGTGCAATTTCGCGCAATTCGTTCAATTCGCCAGGTTGGCTATCGGCTTGAAACAGGGCTTGATATGCGCGAAGTTCGTCTTGAATGTCTTGGTCAGAGGGCAGCCTGTCACGCGGAATGCGCTGTTTGCCCACTTTTGATTTCACGGCTTGGTTGCGGGCTGTGGCGTAATCCAGGCCTTCCTCGGCGATCAGGCGGGCGGCAGTCATCGCAATTTCAATGCGAAGTTCGTCTTGCGGGGCGAAGAATTCTTCCATACCGGCAGTGTATCCAAATTCACAGGCACTACAATATGGGCTTGTTCTGAAAGGAAGAAAGAATGCACATCCACATTCTCGGCATTTGTGGCACCTTCATGGGCGGTGTTGCCCAATTGGCCAAGGCCTTGGGCCACACCGTGACCGGTTGCGACGCAAATGTCTACCCGCCAATGAGTACCCAACTGACCGAATCGGGCATTGCGCTGACCGAGGGGTTTGGCGTGGAACAGTTGGCCATCAAGCCCGATTTGTGGGTTGTGGGCAATGTGGTGTCCCGGGGCAACCCCCTGATGGAGGCCATTCTGAATCAGGGCTTGCCATACACCAGTGGGCCACAATGGGTGGGTGAACACATATTGCGTGGCCGAAAGGTGATGGCGGTGGCCGGTACCCACGGCAAAACCAGCACCAGCTCCATGTTGGCCTGGGTGTTGCAGCAAGCGGGTTTGAACCCCGGCTTTTTGATTGGTGGCGTGCCCGGCGGTTTTGGTGTGTCGGCCAGTTTGGGGCAGGGCGATTGTTTCGTGATCGAGGCCGATGAATACGACACGGCGTTTTTCGACAAACGCTCGAAGTTCGTGCATTACCGCCCCACAGTCGCGGTGTTGAACAACCTTGAATTTGATCATGCGGATATTTTTCCCGACCTGGCCGCCATTGAAACCCAGTTTCACCACCTGGTGCGCACCGTGCCGGGCAATGGTCGCGTGGTGTGCCCTGCGAACACCGACTCGCTTGAACGAGTTTTGAAGCGCGGTTGCTGGACGCCGGTTGAGCGGTTTTCTGCCGAAACCGCTGAGGGCAATGATGCGCCTTGGCAGGCCCGCGTATTGGGGGCCTCGAAATTTGAAGTGTTGAAAGACGGCGAAAGCAAGGGCTTGGTCAATTGGGACTGGTCGGGCTTGCACAATGTGAACAATGCCCTGGCCGTGGTGGCGGCAGCCCATGCTGTAGGTGTCGCTGTTTCAGTCGCCTGCGCTGCCTTGAGCAGTTTTCCCGGTGTAAAGCGCCGGATGGAGCTGCGGGGCGAAGTGCGCGGTGTGCGGGTCTATGACGATTTTGCCCATCACCCCACCGCAATTGCCACCACGCTGGAAGGTGCCAAGGCCAGAATGGCTGAAGTGGCCGCAGCAAATGGGCAACAGGCAGGTCGACTGATCGCCTTGTTTGAGCCGCGGTCCAACACCATGAAGATGGGCACCTTGGCGCAGGCCTTGCCTGCTTCGTTTGACAGTGCGGAATCCGTGGTGTGCTACACCGCTGGCATTCAGTGGAATGTGCGCGACACCTTGGGCACCTTGGGTGACAGGCTGTTCACAAGCGACAATCTGGACGAGGTGATCCAGCACGTGCTGGATCAGGCCAAGCCGGGCGACTGGATTGTGGCCATGAGCAATGGTTCGTTTGGCGGCATTCACCAGAAACTTTTGAGCGCCTTGGGCGATCAAGCCGGGGCATTGGCTTGACCCCGTTTGTGTTGAAAAGCCCCGGCCGTTTTGCCCGAACGGCAGGCGTTGCAGAACTGGTGGTGTACCTGCACGGTTTCAGGTCTTCATCGAAATCGATGAAAGCGCAGACCATGATTGATGTGTTCGCGAATGCTGGGTTGAGTAGCCATTTATGGGTGCCTGATTTACCCGCGTCGCCCGCCCAGGCCTTGGCTTTGGTCGAGAACCAGTTGCACGGGCGTTTGCAAAGCAGGCCGGATTTGTCGCTAACATTTATTGGCAGTTCGCTGGGTGGGTTTTATGCGACGGTGCTGGGCGAGCGTTATCCACAGGCCAGCGTGGTGCTGTTGAACCCAGCCATCAAGCCGTATGACGATTTGCAGGATCAAATCGGCAAGAAGAAAGTGTACTTTTCCGATGAAGAAATCGAGTTCGTGCCCGCTTACCTGGACGATCTGAAAGCCATGGAGCGAACCAGCCTGACCAAGCCCGAGCGCTATTTTCTGGTGGCTGCCCGAGACGACGAAGTGTTGAACTGTGACACCATGCTGAGGCGTTATCAAGGTGCGCACCAGTTGCACTTGTTGGGCTCGGACCATGCCTTGAGCGATTTTGATGAAATATTGCCATTCGTGAAACTGACCGTGGGTTTGCAATGACAGGCCGGGTGGTCTGGACAGCACATTGCCCACCGTCCTGGCCTGCGTGGGCTCGTGACTGGGCCACAACCAAAGGGTCACTGACATTGCGTTTGTCGGGGTTGAACCGCGGTTTTCGGGTTGAGCCGGTTGTTCAGGGCCAGGTGTTGAACCCGCGTGGCCCGTTCCTGCCCGCTGGCAGTGATGCGGGTGGCTTGATGCGTCAGCGTTTGGTGCGTTTGCATGTGAACAACGAGCCCGTGGTGCTTGCGCAAACCCTGGTCAAAATGAACGGGGCGGTGAGCGACTGGCATTTTTGGCGCGGGCTGGGTTCACGTTCTTTGGGGTCGGTGTTGTTTTCCGACCCACGCGTCAAGCGGGGAAATTTGTACTTTGCACGCCTGCCCTTGGGGCAGACCTGGGTACAGCAGTTGTTAAGCCCCCAGTTGCGAGCTGAAATGAATACCTTGGGTTCGGGCCGGGTGTGGTACGCCCGATGCGCGCGTTTTTCGCGCCAACCTGACCGAACACCGTTGTGGGTGATGGAAGTGTTCCTGCCCCAACTTGAATTTTATCTTTAGGACAGTTGATGAATTTGTATTATGAAGAGGCCGGTGCCTTCAAAGTAGGTCGCGTGCTTCAAGACCAGGGCAATGCCTTTCAGGTAGAAACCTTGCATGGCAAACGCACCAAGGTGAAATCCAACAGCGTGATGCTGAAATTCGATACGCTGGAATGCGCGGAATTTCACACCCAGGTTGAAGCATTGGCCAAGGACGTGGACACTGAGTTTTTGTGGGAATGCGCCCCGGAAGGCGAGTTCGATTTCAATGTGATGGCCGTGGAATATTTTGGCGAGAAGCCCACCGTAGTTCAACAGGCCGCCACCTTGGCTGCTCTGCATGCGGCGCCCATTCATTTTCACCGCAAAGGCAAGGGCATGTACCGTGCCGCGCCGCCTGAAATTTTGCAGGCAGCCCTGGCGGGCCTGGAGAAAAAGCGCCTGGCTGCAGAACAACAGCAGGCCTGGGCCGATGCTTTGGTGCGTCGCGAATTGCCGGAAGGTTTTGCCAAACAGGCGGCGGTATTGCTGGTGCGGCCCGATAAAAACAGTGCAGAGTACAAGGCCTTGATGCTGGCCTGCACGGAAGCAGGCCGGTCACCCGATGTGTTGCTGATTGAATGCGGTGCGTTCAAATCGGTACATGAAATGATGCGCGCGCGCTTTGCGGCCGTGTACTTTCCCAAGGGCCCGGAAATTGACCTGCCTGCACCCGACGTGCCGGCCGATCTGGCCGATTTGCCTGTGGCCAATGTGCGTGCCTTTTCAATCGACGACATTTCAACCACCGAAATTGATGATGCCTTCAGCGTGGTGTGGCTCGATGAAACCCGCGCGCGCATCGGCGTGCACATTGCGGCCCCAGCGCTTTTGATTCCCCGTGGCAGCCCTTACGACCGTGTCGCCCGCGAACGACTTTCCACCGTGTATGCACCCGGCGACAAGATCACCATGCTGCCTGACCAGGTGGTCGAGTTGGCCACGCTGGCAGAAGGCCGCACCGTGCCCAGTGTCAGCATTTACGTAGAAGTGAGCACGGAAACAGGCGAGTTGCTCAGTGAGCCCTACAGCGCGATTGAACAGGTGCCCATGGCCGCCAACCTGCGCCACAATCACCTGGATGCAGCCCTGTCCAAGGAAGTGCTGGAAGACCCCGAGTTGAATCAGCTCGACGTGGTGGGCGAGTTTTTCCCGGCTTTGAAAATGTTGTGGAAAAGTTCGTGCGTGTTGCGCATGGAACGTGAAATTGCGCGCGGCCAGCCCGAGAAACACACGCGAATCGATTTCAATTTCTACGTGGCAGAAGATGGCACAGTTGAAATTCAACCCCGCCGCCGCGATGCCCCGCTGGATTTGTTGGTGGCCGAATGGATGATCTACGTGAACCGGGAATGGGGTGGCATGCTGGATGAGTGCAAGGTCACCGGCATTTATCGGGTGCAACCGCCCATGGGCCGCGTGCGCATGTCCACACACGCCGCGCCACACGTGGGCCTGGGTGTTCCGCAATATGCGTGGAGTACTTCGCCCCTTCGCCGTTACGTGGATTTGGTGAACCAGCAACAATTGATTTCCCTATTGCGCCAGGAGCCGCCCGTGTACACCGCGACCGATGCGGAACTGTTGTCGGCCGTGAACAGTTTTGATGTCACCTACAAAGCCTACGCCGAGTTTCAGCAAAGCATGGAACGCTATTGGTGCCTGCGCTGGATTCAGCAAAAAGGCCGCAAGCAGTTTGATGGCGTGGTGGTGAAAGATGAACTGGTTCGGCTCGACGACATTCCCCTGTTTGTTCGCCTGGTGGGTGTGACATCCCCAGGCCGTGGCGTTCAGGTTGAATTGGAACTGGACCAGGTGGATGAACTGACACTGACCGTGTCCTGCAAATTGCTGGCTTTGAAAAAGGGCACGCCCACGCGCTTGCTCGATGACGAGGAAGAAGAGGAAGTTGAAGCCGAGTCTTCCTCTGCTGCACCAGACGAAACAGGCTTACCCGAGCTGCCCGCTTCAGTGGCGGATGTGAATGTGGATGCTGAGCAATCTGGAGAACCCCAGGCGTGAACACAATGCGCGCACCCTTTGGCGAAGTGAACTTGAAAAAGGCCTTGCTGCTGTCGGTGTTCGTGCACGCCCTGTTTTTGCTGGTGCATTTTTCAAAGCCCAAGGCGGACACTGCGTTCAGTCGTCCGCTGGAAGTGATTCTGGTCAATGCCCAATCCCAAAAAGCGCCCAATGATGCCAAGGTGCTTGCCCAGGTTGCCCTGGATGGTGGTGGGCAGACCGACAAGGGCAGGGCCACAACATTGCCGGGCCAGGCGGACGATGCCGTGAATCAGCGTGAGCTGATTTCCAGCCAGGAACGGCTGAAAGAATTGGAAACGCTGCAGCGCAACCTGGCCGGCGCGGAGTTGCGAACTAAGCCGCAGAATGAAACGCCTGACACCCGCACCGGCAACGATCCAAAAAGCCAGCGCGCATTGGAAGTGAAACGCCTGCAGGCGCAAATTGCGGACAACATCAAAAGCTACAACGAGCGGCCAAGAAAACATTTTTTCTCGCCTAGAACCTCGCCCTATGCTTTTGCAATTTATGAAGAAGCGTGGCGTGCCAAGGTAGAACAGGTTGGAAATGCCAACTACCCCGATGAATTAAAGGGCCGCATCTACGGCAAATTGCGCTTGACGGCTTATGTGCGCCAGGACGGTACACTGGAAGATGTGGAGGTCGACCGCTCATCGGGATCTGCTGTGCTGGATCGCGCAGCGCTGCGTATTTTGAGAATGTCTACACCTTTTCCGCCATTTCCATCCGAAATGCGTCAAAAGGCAGATATCTTGGCCATCACCCGAACCTGGGTGTTCAGCCGGGACACCATCAGCACGGAATACTGAGTTTTCTGGAGAATTTGTTGAGCACGCCCAATTGCCCTGTTGATCACCGTATTGAGCGCTATGTGGTGATTGGTAACCCGATTGCCCACAGCATGTCCCCGGCGATTCATACCGACTTTGCAGCACAGCTTGAAATGCCTTTGCAGTATGCCCGTGTGCTGGCACCACTTGGCGGTTTCAAGCAAACCGTCAGGGCCCTGAAGGCTGCAGGTGTGCAGGGTGCCAATGTCACGGTGCCTTTCAAGCTGGACGCATTCGGACTGGCTGATGTGTTGTCACCTGCCGCGCAATTTGCCCAGGCTGCCAACACCTTGATCTTTCAAGCCGATGGAAGCATTCACGCCGACAACACGGATGGCGGTGGCCTGTGCCGCGACTTGTCGCGCCAACTGAAAACTCTGGGCTTGCAACTTGAGCAGTGCCAGGTGTTGATGATTGGCGCAGGTGGCGCAGCAAGCGGCTGCGTGGCGGCCTTTCACGCGGCGGGCGTTCATCATTTGACGGTGTTGAACCGCACTGTTGGCAAAGCCCGCGAGCTGGCTGAACGCGCAGAAGCGATTGACCTGCCTGCTGCGGGCGGCAGCCTGGACACACCACCCAGTCATTTCGAAATTCCGGGTGCACCGGTGGTCATCGTGAATGCCTCGTCGAGCAGCCTGAATGGCGATGTGCCCCTGATACACCCAGCTTGGTTCGAGCGTGCTGTGCTGGTATACGACATGATGTATGCCGCGCAACCTACCCCTTTCATGCAGGCGCTGGAAAGCACGGGCCTACCGTGCAGCGATGGTCTGGGCATGTTGGTGTTTCAAGCCCAATTGGCATTCGAGGTGTGGACTGGCCAGTCGCCCAATGCCCTTGAAACCCTGACCAAAGTTCGGCAACTCGTGCTGGCCAAGGCAGCTGTTCAATGAACGCCATGGCACGCCGAAAAGCAGGCCAGCCGGCCCGTACCCGAAAGTTCAGCCTGAACCCGCTGGTGTGGCTGTGGCGTATTTTCTTCTGGGGTTTCTGCGCCGTTGTATTGCTTCAACTTTGGTACTTGGTGCAAATCGCGGTGTGGACCCACGTGAACCCGTCCAGCACCAGTTTCATGCAAACACGCCTTGCTGAAATTCGCGAAACCGAGCCGGGCTTTCAACTCAAGCACGAGTGGGTGCCTTACGACAAAATTTCGCTCAACCTGAAACGTGCCGTGATTGCGGCTGAGGACAGCGGATTCATGACCCACAAGGGCGTGGAAATGGAGGCGATTGAGCTGGCCATCAAGCGAAATGCACGGCGTGGCCGCGTGACGCACGGGGGGTCGACCATCACCCAGCAGTTGGCCAAAAACCTGTTTTTGACCAGCAAGCGAAGTTACATCCGAAAAGGTCAGGAGCTGGTGATCGCCCTCATGATCGAAGCACTTTGGGACAAGCGTCGTATTCTTGAGGTGTACCTGAATGTGGTGGAGTGGGGCAATGGTGTGTATGGGGCTCAGGCTGCAGCCCGACACCATTTCGGTGTCAATGCTGCGCAGTTGAGCAGTTACCAGGCTGCCCGCATGGCGGGCATGTTGCCCGCGCCACGTTACTTCGACAAACGCCGCAATTCACCTTTTTTAGCCCGCAAAACAGGCACCTTGCAAAAGCGCATGTTCCAGGTGGTGGTGCCCAAATAAGTTATGTGGATTCCTCGCCCAGCAGCGTTGCCCAAAGGGTACGGATGGGTTTGCGCAACACCATCATGGCCGGGTCGCTGGTTCGTGATTTGTCGTGCCCGGCCAGCCGCAATGCATGTTGCTTGGCGCGCAACTGCCGATAGGCATCGGCCACATAGTTTGCCAGGTTGGCTGGCAGCAAACCCAACTCACCGGCCTTTTTAAGTAGCGCAATATTGCCCTTGTTTTGGGTCAGCTCTGGGTAAAAATGGGAATGGCCCAACACCAGCGCCTGCACCATGAATTCCACGTCCACCATGCCACCCAGGTCGTGTTTCACATCAAACAGCTCGGTGTGGTTGGGGTGCCCTTCCAGCATTTTGTGGCGCATGTCCAATACTTCTTTTTTCACATCGTCCCAGTTTCTTGGCAGCTGAAGAATTTCTTCACGCAGGTTCTCGAATTTTTTTCCGATTTCCGCATCACCCACGCAAAAGCGTGCGCGGGTCAGGGCCTGGTGCTCCCAGAACCAGGCACCCACGCCGCCTTCGCGGCGTTGATAGTCTTCAAACGAGGCCACGCTGCTGACCAGTAAACCTGCTTCGCCGTTGGGGCGTAGCCGGAAGTCGGTTTCAAACAGGGTACCCGCGGCGGTTTGTGTGGTCAGCCAGCGGTTCATTCGTTTGGCCAGTTGGGCGTACAAATCGGGTGCCCTGTCATCGCTGTCTTCAAACAGGAATATCAGGTCAAGGTCGGATGAGTAACCCAGTTCCTTGCCACCATGTTTTCCGTAGGCCACCACGGCAAACCGGGGTTGGGCGCGGTGGCGCTTGGGCAGTTGGTCCCAGGCCTGAACAAGAATCAAGTCCAGCGTGCAGTCTGCAAGGGCGGACAACAAATCGGACACATGCTCCACGGTCAGCAGGTTTTCAAGGTCTTGGGCCAGAATCCTGAACAGCTGTGCATGGTGCTGTTCGCGGATCAGGTCCATCTGGCGTTCCAGGTCAGGTTGTCCGTCCGGCATTTTGGCCTGGTCCAGCATCTCCCGTAGCTGTTGTTTCCATTCATCCAGATTGGGCGGCGTCAGCAAGGTGCGGCTGTCCAGCAGTTCGTCCAGCAACAGCGGGTGCCGGATCAGGAAATTGGCAGCCCATGGGCTGGCCGCCAGCATGCGGCTGACCCGCATTCGCGCAATCGGGTATTCGTCCAGCAAGCTCAAGTAGGCACCGCGTCTTGACACGGTTTCGATCAGGTCGCAGCAATGTCGCCAGCAGGAATCGGGTGCCGATGATGCTCCCGCTGCAGCCAGCAGGGTGGGCATCAGCCTGTCCACCCGTTCCCTGTGGGCGGTGGGCAGTGCCTGGTAGCGGCTGGATTCAATTAAATGCTGGTAGCGATCCTGGGCGGCCTGGGGGTTGCTGAACCCTTGGGTCAGCGAGTCGGCCCAGGGCAATTCAAGGCTGGGAGTTTCTTCGTCTTCCTGCTTGTCACCGAACACCACGTCGAAATGGCTGGCCACGTAGTCCATGTGGCGATTCAATGCTTTTACAAAATTGCCCGGGTCCTGAAAACCCATGGACCTTGCAATTCGCAACACTTCGGTTGGCGAGGCGGGCAGTCGGTGGGTTTGTGCATCGTCGACGTATTGCAAACGGTGCTCCAGGTTGCGCAAGAAACGGTAAGCAGTCACCAGTTTGTCGTGGTCTTCCTGAGTAATCAGGCCCAGCTCCAGGCACACCTCGAGCACATCCACTGTGCGGCGCAATTGCAATTTGGGTTCGCGGCCGCCGCGGATCAACTGAAATGCCTGGGCCGTGAATTCAATTTCACGAATGCCGCCCCGGCCCAGTTTCACGTGCACCGAGCCGGGGTGCTGGTTTTCACGTTTGCTGACTTCACTTCGGATTTGCACGTGCAGGGCGCGCAAGGCGCGAATTGATCCAAAGTCCAAATATTTGCGAAATACAAAAGGCCGCACAATGTTGTTCAAATTGTCCAGGCTTTGCTGAAATGCGGCATCCTGTTCGGGGTCTACTGCCCAGTTCACCACGCGCGCCTTGATCCAGGCGTAGCGTTCCCATTCGCGGCCTTGCACCACGAAGTACTCTTCCAGCATGTCCTGGCTGACCACCAGTGGACCTGAATCTCCGTTGGGGCGCAGGCGCATGTCCACGCGAAACACGAAGCCTTCATCGGTTACTTCGGAAATGATCTTGATCAGGCGCTTGCCCACCTGTGTGAAAAACTCGGCATGCGATTGAGTTTTGCCCGTGGGGCCACCCAGTGTGTCTGCATCTTCGTTGTAAAGGAAAATCAGGTCGATGTCGCTCGACGCATTCAATTCAAGCCCGCCCAGTTTGCCCATGCCCACCACCATCAGGCAATCGCCCCGGGCCGGTTCGCCAAATCGTTCCGCCTGCAGCCTGTGGCTCAGCTTCAAACCAATTTGGACGGCGGCATCTGCCAAAAAAGACAGCGCTTCAGTCACTTCGAACAAATCCACCTTGCCCTGCAGGTCACGGCGCATGATTTCTATCATGCTGCGCTGGCGAACCAAGCGAAGTTCAGCCATCAAGGCCTTTTCGTCTGTTAATTCGCGTGATTTTTCAAGCCAGTTGTCGATACAGGTCAGCAGGTGTTCCCCGTCGAACTGGTCGGTGTCCCACTGGGGAAAGCGATTCAGCCACCGTTTGGCATACTCTGAATGTGTAGGCCAAACGGGATGATAGAAATCCAGTGGGTCGTTCATGCGTGTCGTTATATAAAAAGTGAAGCTTGGTTCTACAATAGCGTACTACAGGTGTTCACGATTTTTCGGACGGTATTTCTTGCAGGAAGGAACAAACCACGCGCTGGCGCAACAGGTCAACGGCCACCCCGCACTTCGGCGCGCCGGGATCGTTTTGTTCTGGGTGCTGATTGCGGTATACACTCCACTGTGCCTGGCCTTGCTTGCCATTAAGTGGCTGGTTCTGCCGGAGATTGATCGGTATCGGCCCGAGATTCAGCATTTTCTTCAAACCCGAACTGGTGCCCCCATTGAATTGGGTGAAATCCGGGCCAGCTGGCAGGGTTTCGGCCCACAGTTTGTTGTTGACCATGTTCGTCTGCCCCAACCAAGTGGTGCCACTGGTTTTCAGGCCGACCGAATTCGAATGGACTGGTCACTGCCCAGCATTCTGGCCTTTCGGCCGCGTTTGAAAAATCTTGAAATTCATTCACCTGAACTGAGTGTGCAGCGAAACCCGCAAGGGGTGTTCGAGGTGGCAGGCCAGCCCATTGTGGACGATGGCAGCAAGGGAAACCCTGCACTGGACTGGTTGTTGGCCCAGCAACGCGTGTTGCTCAAAAATGGCGTGCTGACCTGGCATGATGCCATGGGCCAGTACCCCGATGCACAAGCCATGGACGCAGAGCTGTTGCTCGAGAATGGCTTGAGCCGACATTCGGCCGGGCTGGTGTTCAACGTACCCGGCGTGGCGCAAACCCCGGTCAAGGCCAACCTGAATTTCAAAACACCATTGCTGGAAGCCGTGCATGGCGACATTCAGAAATGGAAAGGCACTTTCTTTCTGGATGTGGTTGTTGACCAGGCAGCACCCATTGACTCAGTTTTCAAAACCTTGGGTCTTGATGTGGACCTGACAAAGCCCCAAGGCAAGCTGTGGCTGGATTTTGAAAACGGGTTGGTGCAAAGGTCTGTTCTGGATGCCAGGGTTGCCAAGCTGCGGTTTTCAAATGATGCCGTGAATGCGCCGCCGTTTGACATGGTGAACACCAGCGCCTTGATTGAAGTGGCTGGCGAGCACTTTCTGTTGAAACCTGAAGCCATTGCCATTCGCCGTTTGAAAGGCCAGATTGCCGGTTTGAAGCAGTTTGGCCCCACGGATTTGTCGGCCACCCGAAGAGTGGTTGATGAGGGTGTTCAGTGGGGGTTGCGGGTCAATCAACTGGACGCGGCGCAGGCCAAAGCGATCGCGCTCGAGTTGGGTCCGCATGTTGGGCAGGCCGGTAAGCTGGACGCTTTCACGGATCTGGAAATCTCGGGACGAATCAACCAGGTTGATGTGAACTGGACTACCCAGGGAGAAACCCCGTACAGCGATTCCCTCGCATTCAGTTCCGACATTGATTTCAGCCAGCTCACCGTGCTGTATCGCGAAGCATCAGGCAAAGCGAATGCCGCAAATGGAAAGGTGACCGGCTTTCGAAACCTCAGCGGCCGTTTCAAAGGCGATGACCGGAAAGGTGAATGGACCCTGACCGGCAAAAATGCGGAAGTTGCCTTGCCCGAAGTGTTTGCTGCCGACTTGCTTGCGTTTGACGAGCTGGCAGGTTCCGGGGGCTGGAAAAATGTGTTTGACGGCACCTTGCCCGTTGAGTTTTCCGTGGCCGGCCTGAAGGTGCGCAATACCGACTTGCAGGCGCAGGTTGCCGGCACTTATGAATTTCGACGAAACGAACCGGATTTCGTGGACGTACGGGGCACCTTGCCAACCGCCAATCTGGCAAAGGTCTCCAACTATCTGCCGCTGGTTGTGGGCAACAGTGCCCGCGAATGGCTGAAGACCAATATTCTGGCTGGTGTGGCCCAGAACGGCCGGTTTGAATTGTCGGGGCGATTGAACGATTTCCCCTTTGACGGCCCGAAACAAAAAGGGGTGTTCAGCATTGAGGTGCCTTTTGACAACGGCGAGCTGACTTATGCACCGGGCTGGCCTGCTATTCAGAAGGTCAAGGGCAAGGCCACCTTCGCGGGCAAACGCATGCTGATTCAGGCCGACACGGCGGAATCGCTGGGCGTGCAACTCAAGAAAGTGGAAGCCCGAATCGACAATCTGGATGCCTGGGAACCACTCCTTGTGATCAAGGGCACTGGCCTTGGCGAGCTTGGAAAAATGGTCGAATTCGTCAATCAGAGCCCTGTGCGCGAGATATTGAATGAGGCCTTGGTCAATGCTGAAGTGGAAGGCGCTGCCAACCTGGACTTGCAGTTGAGCATTCCGATTGCTGACCCGCAGAAAACACAGGTTCAGGGTGCACTTGCGTTGAAAGGCAATTCGATTCGTGTTGTTCGGGGTATGCCCCTTGTCAGCAACACCGAAGGGTTGATCCGTTTTTCAAACAAGGGCCTGTTCATTGAACAGCTGCAAGGCCAGGCCCTGGGCGGGCCAGTGCTAATCAAAGGCACTACAGACACGGCTGGCCGAATGGAAATCAAGGCCACCGGTACAGCCCGGGCCAAGGGCCTGGCCCAGTATTTGAACCCGCTTGCCGAGCCCTACCTGGCAGGTTCCACCCCCTACACCGTGGTTGTTTCAACCCGTGAGAATGGCATCGCAGTTGATGTAGCCAGTCAGTTGCAAGGCCTGGAAGTGAAACTGCCTGGCCCTTTTGCCAAAAAACCGGAGAGCCGTTTGCCCTTCCGGCTAAACCAGACTGTCAACTCGCAAGGGCAGCGCTGGACAGTGGATCTGGGGCCAGAAGGCAAACCTTTGGCCCAAGTGCGCGCTCTTGTTCTGGACGAGCAAGGCCAGGCTGGCATTGATTCATTGCAGTTTGCAGTTGGGGCTCCGCTTGCACCGGCCACCCCTGGCATTCAAGGGGATGTGCGCATGGCTGTCCTTGATGTTGACACTTGGCGGGCCATTGCCAATGACATCACCTCGGCCTCGGGCAATATGGGGTTGATGAACGGCTTTTTTGACAACGCATCAGGCGGCCCGGCGATCAACCTGAAGGTGGGTATACGGGCTGACCGCCTCAACATCGGCAGCAAATCGTTTGAAGGCGTCTCAGTCGCAGCGCGCACCATTGAAAGCCGCTGGCAATTCGACATCAAAGGCAAGGGCGTTGACGGTTATGTGTCCTGGGTTTCTGACAAACAAAGGCCTGAAGGCGCTTTGCTGGCCCGGTTTAAAACCCTGGTTATTCCCAAGACACTGGACAGCGGCATGCGCGATTTGGTGGAGGAACCTGCGTCCAGCATTCCGGCGCTGGACGTACAGGTCGACAGCTTTACCCTGAACGACGTGGTGCTGGGCAAACTCAAGTTGATTGCCGTAAACCAGACTCGCGAAGAACAGGCCAAGGCCACGTTAAGCCAGCGGCCCAAGGAATGGCGACTTGAGTCATTGAGAATTGAAAACCCGGAATCGGTGACCCAGGCCAAGGGCATTTGGCAGTACGACGAAAACCTGCGCAATCAGCGCACCGACATTGAAGTCAACCAGACGGTCAAAAATGGCGGCGCACTGCTGGCCAGGCTGGGTATGGAAGATGTATTTCAAGGTGGGGAGGGTAGTCTGGTCGGGCGATTGCGCTGGAACGATGCACCCACGACCATTGATTACGGCAGCCTGAGTGGACAATTCAAATTGAAAAGTGTGAAAGGCCAGTTTTTAAAAGCAGACCCCGGTGTGGCGAAGTTGCTCGGCGTGCTTTCGCTGCAAAGCATTCCACGTCGGTTCACGCTTGATTTCAAGGACGTGTTTTCTGATGGCTTTGCCTACGACACCATGGAAGCCGATGTGGTGCTGAAAGAGGGTATTGCCAGCACCCAGAACTTCAAAATGACCGGCCCCAGTGCCACGGTTGTGATGGATGGTGACCTGGATCTCGAAAGTGAAACCCAGAACATGAATGTGGTGGTACTTCCTGATTTGAACCCAGCCGGTGGTTCACTGATTTACTCCGTGATTGCGGCCAACCCGGCCGTTGGAATTGCCTCCCTGATCGCAGACTTTGTTTTGAAAGACCCCTTGGCTAAGATATTCTCGTTTCAGTACCGCGTCAGCGGGCCATGGGTTGCACCGGTCATTGAACGCGTGCGCAAAGGCGACGCCGTTACCCCTCCCACCAGCGAAACCAACCCAAGGCCGTAACATGTCCAAGCCAATGACCGTAGCCAGCCTGCAAATGATTTCCACGCCCGATTTGGAACGCAATCTGGACATAGCCCAACGCCTGATAGGCCAGGCCGCCAAGCTGGGTGCCCGCATGGTATTGCTGCCCGAGTATTTCTGCCTGATGGGCCAGAAAGACACCGACAAACTGGCCATTGCCGAACAGTTTGGCCACGGGCCCATTCAACAGTTTCTCGCCGATCAGGCGGTGGTTCGCAACGTGCACATTGTGGCTGGCACCTTGCCCATTGCCAGCGGCACGGAAGGCCGGGTGTACAACACCACATTGGTATTCGATCCAAAAGGGCAATGCACGGCACGGTACGACAAAATTCACCTGTTCTGCTTCACCAAGGGGCAGGAAAGTTACGACGAAGCCCGCGTGCTGTTACCAGGCACAAAACCGGTGGTGGCCGATGTGGACGGCTTCAAGATTGGCTTGTCCGTGTGCTACGACCTTCGCTTCCCTGAGCTGTACCGCGCCATGGGCAAAGTGGATTTGATCGTGATGCCCGCCGCATTCACCTACACCACCGGCCGTGCGCACTGGGAAGTGCTAATGCGCGCCCGGGCCATTGAAAACCAGTGCTACGTGTTGGCCTGCGGGCAGGGTGGTGTTCACGAGAACGGCCGGCGCACTTGGGGACATTCCATGTTGGTGAACCCGTGGGGTGAGGTTGAGAATGTATTGGCAGAAGGCGAGGGTGTGGTGCTGGGCCAGCTTGACCCTGCTAAGATAGACGATGTGCGAAACAGCTTGCCCGCGCTTGCGCACCGCGTGCTTTAAAGGATTCATCATGAAAGTAGTAGACCCCGCCATCTCCAACCTGGCCACAGCCCAAAGCCTGCTTTGGACCCCTTACGGCATTGACGAAAGCCATATTCAAAAGGCTTTTGGCGAAATTTTTTCCCACAAGGTGGATTTCGCTGATCTGTACTTTCAGTACGGTTGCGTGGAAGGCTGGTCGCTCGACGAAGGCATCGTGAAATCGGGTAGCTACAACATTGAGCAAGGCGTGGGTGTGCGTGCGGTCAGCGGCGACAAAACCGCCTTTGCGTATTCTGATGACATTGCATTCAAGCCCATTCTGGCTGCAGCCAAGTCGGTGCGTGAAATTGCCAACCTGGGCAAAACAGCCAACCGCAATTTGAAAACCGGCAAAGGTTTTGCCGATGCAGAAAGCCGTGCCTTGTACAGCGCGTTGA
Organism: Limnobacter thiooxidans; assembly: GCF_036323495.1. Taxonomy (NCBI): domain Bacteria; kingdom Pseudomonadati; phylum Pseudomonadota; class Betaproteobacteria; order Burkholderiales; family Burkholderiaceae; genus Limnobacter; species Limnobacter thiooxidans. Next base: position 614,654 of record NZ_AP028947.1, read on the forward strand.
ACCCCATTCCAACGTTAACTTCCACCGAGAAAGTGGATCTTCTCAAGCGCCTGGAGCAGTTTGCCCGCAAGCGCGACAAGCGCGTGAAGCAGGTCATGGCCAACATCGTGGGTGCTTACGACGTGGTGCTGGTGGCCCGAAGCGACGGCATTCTGGCCGCCGATGTTCGCCCATTGGTGCGTGTCAACGTGAGCGTGGTGGTTGAACAGAAAGGCCGCCGCGAAACCGGTTCGTCCGGTGCGGGCGGCCGTTACGATTTTGCGATGTTTACCGATGCATTCCTGATGCACCATGCCCACACGGCAGTGGACCAAGCCCTGATCAACCTGGAAGCCCGCCCAGCCCCGGCTGGCGCGCAAACCGTGGTGTTGGGTTCCGGCTGGCCCGGCATTCTGCTTCACGAAGCGATTGGCCACGGTTTGGAAGGCGACTTCAACCGCAAGGGCAGCAGCGCATTTTCAGGCATGATTGGCCAGCGTGTGGCTGCCAAGGGCGTCACCATTGTGGACGACGGCACATTGGCCAACCGCCGTGGTTCGCTGAACATTGACGACGAAGGCAACAAAACCCAGTGCACCACCCTGATTGAAGACGGTATTTTGAAAGGCTACATTCAGGACATCACCAACGCACGCCTGATGAAAATGCCGGTAACGGGTAACGGTCGCCGCGAAAGTTTCGCCCACCTGCCCATGCCCCGCATGACCAACACCTACATGCTGAACGGCGACAAAACGCCGGAAGAAATCATTGCCAGTGTCAAAGACGGTGTGTACGCCGTGAATTTCGGCGGTGGCCAGGTTGACATCACCAGTGGCAAGTTCGTGTTCTCGGCTTCACTGGCCTACAAAATTGAAAACGGCAAAATCACCTACCCATTGAAAGGCGCCACGCTGATTGGCAATGGCCCCGAATCACTGACCAAAATCAGCATGGTGGGCAATGACATGGCGCTGGACGATGGCGTGGGCACTTGTGGCAAGGAAGGTCAAAGCGTGCCTGTGGGCGTGGGTCAACCAACCTTGCGAATCGACGGTTTGGTTATGGGTGGCACTCAGTAATCACCACGGTAATCAAATATCCTGATTTTTCAGTGGGATGCAAGCCACACGTCAAGAAGGCTTGCTAATATTCACACTTGCGCGCTTGCACAGCGGCCTTGAATTGATTACATTAAAAAGATGAACATGAACTTTTCGCACTCTTTTTATGCATTTTTTGGCTTCTTTGCCTGGTTTGGGCAAGCGGCGGAAGAGGGTTGTGCGTAAAAACACATAGTTCGAACAGATCCCAAAACCGCCAGGCCTGAACCTCCTGGCGGTTTTTTTTTGAACCGACACTTTGAACAGAAAGCGCGCCAGCATTCAGGAGAATTGGCATGAACACGGTAACAGACGACTTGAGAATCAAAGAAATTAAAGAACTGACCACCCCTGCGGCCTTGATCGCAGAAGTGCCCATTACCGCAGCCATTGCTGAAACTGTGTCGGGCAGCCGCAACGCCATGCACAAGATTTTGCATGGTGGCGATGACCGCCTGATCGTGGTCATGGGCCCTTGCTCCATTCACGACGTGAAAGCGGCCATGGAATATGCCAACAAGCTGAAGGTGTATCGCGAGAAATACGCGGAAGACCTGGAAATCGTGATGCGTGTGTATTTCGAAAAGCCCCGCACCACAGTGGGCTGGAAAGGCTTGATCAACGACCCCGATCTGGATGGCAGTTTCCAGATCAACAAAGGCCTGCGCATGGCGCGTGAAGTGCTGTTGAACATCAACGCACTGGGCTTGCCCGCCGGCACTGAATTTCTGGACATGATCACTCCCCAGTACATTGCCGATTTGGTCAGCTGGGGCGCCATTGGTGCCCGCACTACTGAAAGCCAGATTCACCGTGAATTGTCCAGTGGCTTGAGCTGCCCAGTGGGTTTCAAAAACGGAACCGATGGCAATGTGAAAATTGCAGTCGACGCCATCAAGGCAGCGCAACACCCGCACCATTTCTTGAGCGTAACCAAGGAAGGTCGCAGCGCCATTGTGAGCACTTCAGGCAATGAAGACTGCCACATCATTTTGCGTGGCGGCAAAGGCCCGAATTACGATGCAGCTTCGGTAGAAGCGGCAGCGGCCGACATTGGCAAAGCGGGCTTGGCTGCACGCATCATGATCGACGCCAGCCACGGCAACAGCAGCAAGGTGCCCAAAAACCAGGTGGGTGTGTGTGAAAACATTGCGGAGCAGTTGGCCGCAGGCGATGCCCGCATCATGGGTGTGATGGTTGAAAGCCACTTGGTGGAAGGCCGGCAAGACCTTGAACCCGGCAAGCCATTGACCTACGGCCAAAGCATTACCGATGGCTGCGTAGGTTGGGACGACAGCCTGCAAGTGCTTGAAACACTGGCCCAGGGCGTGCGCAAGCGCAGGTTGGCGCAGGTGGCATAACTGGTCCAAGAAGTAAAAGCTTCGCTACAAATGTTGTAAAAGCTTGAAATTGAATGGCGCCTAGCAAGCGCCATTCAATGCCAATAAATTGACCTGATTTTCGGGGTCCGTTTTTTTGTGGAACTTTGTTCTTGGGCATCGCCACTATGTTCTCCTCAATTCCGGAGATACTCGATGCATACACAACGTTCAGGCGCCAACGCACACCAAGCCCTTTCATTCGACCACGCTGAAACACGTCGTACGCAGGCAGGCGCACAATTGGCGCATGTGCCAATAAGCCCGGCACAACTGGAATACCAGTTGAACACTTGGGCCACGAAGGGGGCGAAATATGAAAGAAGAAACGAAGCCAAACAACGAATTTTGGAAGCCCATCGCACTGGGGCTGATCGACTTGATTTGAATGAGCTGTTCTTGAGCACTCTGCCTGAAAATATTGGGGCACTTACCAATCTGCAAACACTCAACCTTAACGTTAACCAACTGACCACACTGCCTAAAAGCATTGGGAACCTTACCAAGCTAAAAACCCTTAACCTTGGCTGCAATCCGCTAACCACCCTGCCTGAAGACATCGGCAAGCTTACGGGGCTTAAAGAGTTTTCCATCAGCAAAAACCCCCCACTGAAGTATTTACCCAGTGCATTGGCAGAGTTTCAGAGGCAGCATGGCGACTTAAAAGAACTCCCCCTGCTCGACTCCGTACCCAGTCAAGCAAGCCAAAGCGTGTCCGATATCAGCCCTGATGAGCTTAAGCTCTCGCAAACCCTGCTAAATCTGCCGCCGACGCTGGACACACTGATCAAATTGAAAAAAATTGCCAGCACGCCCGGCGGGCAATTGCATGCCTTGGTCCCCAATGGTGGCAGCAGTCAAGGCAAGGCTTCCAGCCCACCCCGGGTTGTAAGCCCGAACACCGGTATGGCGGGTAACTATGTCGGACTGGCTGAATTGAAGCAGCAGCTTGCAGACCTGCAAGGCAATATGAAGGCCGTGGTTGCCAAAGCCGAGGCGCAGGCCTCGGCCGCCATCACCCTTTACCAAGCGGCAATCCGAACCGTCAATGAGGCAAAACAACAGCTCAGCCTGCATGGCATGAGCACGCGATTGGAGCCGCAGGCTATGCGCATTTTATGGCGAAAGGTACTCAACCATAATAAATATGAAACTCAAGCGGTGCGAGGTATCATTGGCCGCAAACCGGAAGTCACGGACTTGAGCCAACTGCCCAACATAGCAAGCACTTTGGCCGAACGAGCAGTCACCCTCAAAGGCGCGTTGTCCGACCTGGGCACTCCCCTTTCTGCGTCTGAGTTTGGGCGAGTGGTGACGGCTTATCTTAAGGAGCATGGGCGGCTTCACAGCGACGGCACGGTTGACCTGAACAAGAAACTGTGGGTTTGGAAGAACAAACTGGTGGGCTTGAAGAACCGCCAGCTGCTCAAAAAACTGAAAGAAATTCACAACACCGAAAACCGCGGTGGCGACTACAAGCTGGGTATCGAGCTGTTTGCCCTACTCAAGAAAATGCCCAATGCAGCCCACCTTAACCCTTGGATACCCAGAAACACAATGAAACTACAGCAACTGATTGATGCCGAGAAAATAGAGTGGGTGAAGTAGCCGAAGCACATTCCAATATCAGCCTCGTAGTTCGGTTGCAGAAATCCCGCCAGTTTTAAAACCCTGGCGGGATTTTCTTTTCTGCAGATCGAAGTTCGCAATGCCGATTGTTTGAACCACCCCTAGGCAGTTGATACGTAGTAGTCCTTTCATGTTATGGGACTACGGCCATGATTGATCAAATTGCAATGCATCCAAGCGTTGACTCAACGCAGTTAATTTTCCATGCGCAAACAATCAAGCAAACCTTGAGGGAAAAGTCTGAAGACTCCAGAAGCCTGTCTTCCTTGAGTAGAGAAACGAAAAATGTGGCGCAACAGTTGCTGCAAGCAGCCAAGAACCTGAAGCGTGAATGTGTGAGAGTCATTGTTTGCGAGTCACTTGACAACGCTGAGCTGGACGTCAATAAAGTAGTCAAGATGTTGAAGGAGAGTTCAGACTCTTTAGGGAAAATCGCAAACAAATTCGATAAACATGCACGGGGTTATGACTATCAAATTCAAGTCAATGATCACACGATGAATACGTTTCAGTCAGTGTTCTCGTTAAGAACACGGGTCGCAACCTGTGAGCGGCAGGCGAATGCGCGATTGGTCAAACAAAGAGATTCGCTTCAGCGTGCGCTGCCGAAGATCGAGGACCATGAAATGACCGTTGTGGGAATGAAAGGAATTATTGGATTGCCTGTCGACAGCATGCCATTGCTCGATGCGACAAGGCGCGTGCTTAACAACATGTAAGGATTGTGTGCAACCTTGAGGCGATCTTTTATGTATTGCTTCAGGGTGCATGCAAGCTCAGCGTTCAAATGGAAACTTTATTTGCCATGTTCAGTACATGTATCCCTCGCAACCAAGCTCACATTACGGAAGAAGGCAACACAGCTTTTTCAAGAGGAGTCAACCAGTTGAATGAGCTGCAAGAGGCCGTCAAGCTGCTTGCCAAAATAACGTTAGAGCACACGAAGCAAGCGTCGCAGCTTCAAAGCGATCACAAACGCGCGATGGCTCCACGGGGTACGTTAAAAAGACTCGCCTACAATCTCCAGCAGTTTGACAAGGTCGATTTTTTTGGACATGGTGCAACTCGCGAACGACTTCGCGACTTGGCCAGGCTGTGCATGCACGGTGAAAATGAATTGCAATGTTTCACACGAAAATTCAACAACACTTATCGGGGTGCCACTACGAGCATTAGCTCAGCCCGAGATGAACGCATTCAGCAAGACATCAGCCGCGCGGGAATATTCGGCAGTAATCTGGCGGCTGAATGCAGGCCTCTTGCCACGGTAGTCAGTGCTCACTTTGCGGAATATTGGCTGTTTTGCAGAGAACCCGAACTTGATGTTTCGCCCCCCGTAAGTCTGGTTGATTCAGTGGAGCATTTGGATAACTTGTCACAGTCGATGCGTTAACCGATAAGCCCATTGTGTTGAAAAGTCACCAGCTGGCTTCCAGGCCCGTGGTGGTTTCAGAACTGAAGGAACCTCAGCGAAATCAGTGTTACCCAAGCCTTTGCCTCCAAGGATTATTTCCATGCTGACCTCGTGCTTTTCATGCAACCGCGCCTCGACCTCAAGTGAAGTGAATCCCAACATGACTGCGGGGTTGGCCCGAATGAACGACCTTCAGGAGTCAGTCAACGAACTTGCAGCCACTACAAAGGCCTGCGTCAAGCTGGCATTGTCGCTCGAAGGGGACTTGCGCAAAGCATCCATTGATATGAATTTGGTAGACAACCTGCATGGCGCACAATCTTCCCTCGCGCTTATCTCTGATTACTGCAAGTCCACCACTTTTGAGCTGAAATGCTTTTCAAAACATTTTGCAAAGGCCTATCCGAAGGCTGGTAGCAAGGCAGGTTTGATTGACCGGGAGGCTGCACATTTTGACAATGAGGTCCGCAGACGTGGCGAGTTGACCCAACAACTTGCGACCGAGATCTTGCCACTTGCGCACAACGCTGAACGTGCCCTCAGCCAGGCGGCAAATGCCTTGCTCCAACGCCCGCCCCTGGGTTTGGTCCATGCCGTTGAAAATCTTGAGCGCACATCCGAGCTTCACCGTTAGAAATCCAGGTGTCCCCGGAACCTCTGGGGCTGTTGTGCCACCTAGCTGTCCACCCAATCAGCTCAAGAGGTTTCTTTTCATGTATCCGGTTAATTCAACGCACGCTGCTTTTTCGCCGCAAGTTCAGCGCACCATCAACCAGTCCCGGCTAACTGCCATTGAACAACAGGTGCCAGCAATTGCGAACGCCGCGCACGATCTATCAAGAAACGTGAGCCGAATGATCGAGCTTGTGGAAACCCGACAGCCACCCAGCCTGAAAAGAGAGCTTGACGGCACCCCGCGGCCCATGGATACCAAGGACCTGCTGGCGTCGCTTATTGTAGCCAGAAATGCCCTGCAAGAGCTTCAGGCACAATGCCAAAGCCTGGACAGTGAAGTGGGGTTGCTAACCCGATATCAGGACGACGTACATCACGAAATATCGCAGCTTGTGCCATTGGCCGTTCGGGCAAACTGGTATACCCGGCAGGTCAATAAAACAGTGGCGCGTGCCCACAATCTTGGGTGTCAGCAAGCACATGTGGCACGCAGCGCACTGGATACAATTGACCAGACAAGGCGACTTTATCAGCCGCGTGTCCGTGGCATTGACAGGGCCATTCTTGATAACCTTGAAACCTTGGGCAGGCTGTAAACTCAAGGGGTGCTTGTGCATTGCTGGAAGGGGAATTTGCACTGGGCGAAGTACAATCAAAGGCCTGTAGCAACCGCATTACCCCAGGCGCCCCATGACCAGCAAAGCAAAGAAAACCGAGAATTCCCAGTACCTTGGCAATGTGATTCGAATCAAGGGCGCCCGCCAGCACAACCTCAAAAACGTCGACATCGACATCAAGACCGGTGAAATCACCGTGTTCACTGGCGTGTCAGGCAGTGGAAAAAGCTCACTGGTGTTCGACACACTGTATGCCGAAGGCCAGCGCCGCTACGTGGAAACGTTTTCGCCCTATGCCCGCCAGTTCCTGGACCGCATGGACAAACCCGATGTAGACAGCATCGATGGCGTATTGCCCGCCATTGCGATTGACCAGACCAACCCGGTGCGCACCTCCCGCAGCACCGTGGGCACCATGACTGAAATCAACGATCACCTGAAGCTGATTTACGCCCGCGCTGCCCATTTGCATTGCCGCCAGTGCGGGCAGTGGGTTCGTGAAGACACGGTGGCCAGCATCAAGCAATCGATACTGCACAAAGCCGCTGCGCAAAACGACCCGCGCCTTGTTGTTACATTCCCGGTGCGTGTACCCGCAAAATTCACCGCACAGGAAATTGAAGACTTTCTGAGTGCCCAAGGCTACACCCGCATTCACCGGGAAACGCCCATCAAGAAAGGCCGCACCGTGGTTGAAAAGCTGCTGGACGTGGTCCAAGACCGCTTCCGTGTTGCCGCTGTTGAGGAAAGCCGTTTCAGCGACGCCGTGGCCAGTGCCCTGCACCGGGGCAAGGGCAAGGTCAATGTGTTTGCCCTGCCTGAAAGTGGCGAAGAAGGTGCAAGTGCAACCGAGACCACTGAGCCCTGGCGCTATTCCGAAGGGCTGCACTGCGCCACTTGCGACCTGGATTATTCAAGCCCCTTGCCCAGCCACTTCAGCTTCAATTCCCCCTTGGGTGCCTGCGACACCTGTCGCGGTTTTGGCCGCGTCATCGGCATTGATTACGGCCTGGTGATTCCCGATGAAAACAAATCGCTGGAAGAGGGCGCAGTCAAACCCTGGACCACGGAAAGCTTCAAAAGCTGCCAGAAAGACCTGGTGCGCTTCGCCAAAAAACGGGGCATTGCCACCAACATTGCCTACAAGCATTTGCCTGAAGAACACAAGCTGTGGGTGATTGAAGGCGACGCCAATTTTGATGGCAACTGGGAAGGCAATTTGTTCTACGGCGTGGCCCGCTATTTCGAATGGCTGGAAAGCAAAACCTACAAAATGCATGTGCGCGTCATGCTGTCGAAGTACCGCAGTTACACCCCTTGCCCCGATTGCAATGGCTCGCGCCTGAAGCCCGATTCGCTGCTTTGGAAACTGCCTGCCGACACCGCGCTTTACAGCATTTTTGACATCATGCAGTTGCCCTTGCTGACTGTTGCCACGCTGTTCAAAAACCTGCAACTGCCCGGCGCACTCGATGAAGCCAGCGATCTGGTGCTGCAGGAAATTCGCACACGCCTGGGCTTTTTGATTCAAGTGGGTTTGGGTTATTTAACGCTTGATCGGCAAAGCAGAACGCTCAGCGGCGGCGAGGTGCAGCGCATCAACCTGACCACGGCCTTAGGCAGTTCACTGGTTAACACCCTGTTTGTGCTGGATGAACCCTCGGTGGGTTTGCACCCCCGCGACATTGCCCGCGTGGCCCAGGCCATGCAGCGTTTGAAAGAAGCGGGCAACACCCTGGTGGTGGTTGAGCACGACCCACAGTTGATGAACCAGGCCGACCGGCTGGTCGACATTGGCCCAGGGCCTGGCGAAGCAGGCGGCCACATTGTGTTTGATGGTGCACCTGCTGCCATTGAACAATCTGGTTCACTCACCGCGCGCTACCTGAAAGGCGAGCTGAAAGTGGTGGAGCGAATCAAGCCACTGGGCGATGCGAAAGAACACCTTGTGCTGACCGGTGTGCGTGCCAACAACCTGAAAAATATTGACTTCAAACTGCCGCTGAACCGCCTGGTCGTGCTCACCGGTGTGTCAGGTTCAGGCAAGTCAACCCTGGTGCAAGACGTGCTGGTGCCGGCGATTAGGAAGATCAAGGGCGAACCCACTGAAGCACCCGGCGAGTTCGATTCATTGGAAGGTGTTGAACACATTACACAACTGGCTTTTGTCGATCAAAGCCCGATTGGCAAAACCACGCGCAGCAACCCCGCCAGTTACGTGGGTGCATTTGATGAACTGCGCAAGCTGTTTTCCAAAACAAAAATTGCCGTGGAGCGCGATTACAAGCCCGGCTTTTTCAGTTTCAACAGTGGCGACGGCCGCTGCCCCATGTGCGGCGGCAACGGCTTTGAACATGTTGAAATGCAGTTTCTCAGCGATGTGTATTTGCGCTGTGGCGAATGCAATGGCACGCGCTACCGGCCCGAGGCTTTGGAAGTCACGCTGGAGCGAAAAGGCCAGGTGCTCAACATGGCCCAGGTGCTGGAGTTGACTGTAGACCAGGCACTCGACCTGTTCGAAAAAGACACCGCCTTGCTGAAAACCCTGCAGCCACTTGCGCTTGTTGGCCTGAATTATTTGCGCCTTGGCCAACCTGTGCCCACGCTCAGTGGGGGCGAAGCACAGCGCCTGAAACTGGCCGGTTTCCTGGCCGAGTTGAAACCCTCAGCAAGTGGCCAGAAGCTGGCGAAAAAAGGTGACCTGTTCGTGTTTGATGAACCCACCACTGGTTTGCATTTTGACGATGTGGCCAAGTTGATGCGTTCACTGCGCCTGTTGCAGGAGGCCGGGCACAGTGTGCTGATTGTGGAGCACAATCTCGATGTCATTTGCGCTGCTGACTGGCTGATCGACCTGGGCCCCGAAGCGGGCGAATACGGCGGCGAACTGGTGGACCAGGGTACACCCGAACAACTGGCCAAAACCAAGAACAGCCACACGGGTGTGGCCATCAAGCAGTACCTAGCGCAAAGCAATTTGCTGCATGCAGCCGACTTGAACAAGGCCAGCAACAGCAGCGACCACATGGTGGCAGAAGGAGCCGCACTGTATGGCTTGAACAGTGCCCACACGCGGCGTGGCCTGACCGACGGCATTGAAATTCTTCATGCCCGTGAACACAACCTGAAAAATGTCAGCCTGACCATTCCGCGTGAAAAAATGACGGTGATCACCGGGCCTTCCGGCAGCGGCAAGTCCACGTTGGCATTTGATATTTTGTTCTCTGAAGGGCAGCGCCGTTACCTTGAAAGTTTGAACGCCTACGCACGCCAGTTTGTGCAGCCTGCAGCCAAGCCCGATGTAGATGCCATATTCGGCATACCACCCACTGTGGCCATTGAGCAGCGCACCAGCCGTGGCGGGCGCAAAAGTACCGTGGCCACCGTGACCGAGGTGTATCACTTCCTTCGCCTGATGTTTGTCAAGCTGGGTACCCAGCATTGCCCCACCTGCGAAGTGCCCATTGCACCCCAAAGCATGGACAGCATGCTGGCGCAAATCATGCAGCATTACAAAGGCCAGGAAATCACGTTGCTGGCCCCGTTGGTACAGGGCCGCAAAGGCATTTACAACGAAATCGCCAAGTGGGCTGTCGACCGTGGCTATGACCGCCTGCGCGTGGATGGTGAGTATGTGCCCACCAACCCCTGGCCCAAGCTGGCCCGCTACCAGGAACACCACATTGAACTGCCCGTCAAAACCTTGAGCATTCAAGCCAAGGGCGAGAAAGAACTGCGCGAAGTACTGGCCCTGGCGCTTGAATACGGCAAAGGCACTGTGATGGTGGAGGCACCCGGCAGCAAAGGCAAACACGAAGGTGCAGCACCTGCCATTCGCTTTTATTCCACCAAGCGCGCCTGCCCCAGTTGCGCACGCAGCTTCCCCGAGCTCGACCCGCGCCTGTTCAGCTACAACAGCAAGCATGGCTGGTGCGCAAGCTGCTTTGGCGTGGGCGAAGAAGTGGAAGGCTTTGATGCAGAAACCACCGGCGAAGAAGGCAAGTGGCTTTCCGAGCAGGACAAAAGCGCTGAAGATGTGGCCGAGAACGATGACGGCACTTACCTGGGCAACGCACTGCGTGAAAGCCTGGCGTGCGCTGCTTGCAACGGCCAGCGCCTGAACCCAACCGCACTGGCTGTGAAGTTCAAGAACAGCAACATTGCCCAACTGGCCGACCAAACGGTCAGCGACGCCTTGCAGTGGGTAGACCAGCTTGAACTGGATGAACGCGAAACCGCCATTGCCAAAGACATTCGAATTGAAATGGCCGGGCGTCTGAAATTTCTGAAACAAGTGGGTCTTGATTACTTGCACCTGAACCGCAGCGCGCCCACCTTGAGTGGTGGTGAAGCGCAGCGCATTCGTTTGGCCTCGCAACTGGGCACCAACCTGCGTGGCGTGTGCTATGTGCTGGACGAGCCCACCATTGGCCTGCACACCCGCGACAACCACAGGCTTCTGGATGCACTGGAGGAACTGCGCGCCAAGGGCAACACATTGGTGATTGTGGAGCACGACATTGACACCATGAACCGTGCCGACCGCCTTGTAGACATTGGCCCAGGTGCCGGCAAACTGGGGGGTGAAATCATTTCCCAGGGCACCGTGGCTGAAGTGAAAGCAGACAAGAATTCGCTGACGGGCCGTTATTTGAAGCAGCCCATTCCGCACTTGTTGCAACCCAAACGCCCGGTTGAAAAAGACACACCGCGCTTGCGTATCAAGGGCGCAAAGCTGCACAACATTACCGGGCTTGATGTGGACATTCCCCTGGGCCGCCTTGTTGCAATCACCGGTGTTTCAGGCAGTGGAAAATCAACGCTTGCCCGCGACATTCTGCTGGCCAATATGCGGCAGTACGTGGCCAATCAAAACAAAAAAGGCAAACCTACACATAACTGGTTTGCCTGCGACAACATTGAAAACGCAGAACGGGTTGCCCGTGTTCTTGAAGTGGACCAAACCCCGATTGGCAAAACACCGCGCAGTTGCCCGGCCACCTACATCGGCTTTTGGAACCGAATTCGCAACGTGCTGGCCGACACCATTGAGGCCCGCATGCGCGGCTTTGCAGCCAACCGCTTCAGCTTCAACGCAGGGCCGGGCCGCTGCCCTGTGTGCGATGGCCAAGGCATGCAAACCATTGAAATGAACTTCCTGCCCGATGTCAAAGTGGTGTGCGAGGCTTGCCGTGGAAAACGTTTCAACCCGGAAACCCTGCAGGTCACCTGGCGCGACAAAACAGCTGCAGAAATTTTGAACATGAGCTGTTCAGAAGCAGCACCGTTTTTTGACGCCCACCCGGCCATTGCGCAGGCCTTGCAGTTGCTCAATGACGTGGGCCTGGGCTACCTCACCATTGGCCAGCCCAGCCCCACCCTGAGCGGCGGTGAGGCCCAACGCATCAAGCTGGTCACCGAGTTGGTGAAGGTGCGGGAAAACAAGGCCGGTGTGCAAATGAGCCCGCCCACCCTGTATGTGCTGGATGAACCCACGGTTGGCCTGCACATGAACGACGTGGAAAAGCTGATTGCCGTGCTTCACCGGCTGGTGGACGCAGGCCACACCGTGGTGGTGATTGAACACGACCTGGACCTGACTGCCCAGGCCGACTGGGTCATCGACATGGGCCCGGAAGCAGGTTCAGGCGGTGGCCAGTTGGTTGCACAGGGCAGCCCGCAAGAAATTGGCAAGCTCAAGGGCAAAAAAGCGGGGTACACCACGCAGGCCATGGCGGATTTTTATCAATCTCGGCAATAACAAGGTGCGTTGGTAACAGGTTAAACCCACTTCACATATTCAAGTTTTCAGGAACCGACAACACTGGGTGGTTACTCAGTATGTCGCTGTTTTTTTAAACAGCTTTTGAAAACAGTTTTTGTGAAGATGGAATCGCCATGCCTAAAGCCTTTATTGAATCGTTCCCTAATAAACAGAAACTCGATTCAATTGTTGAAGAGGACAGTCAATCCGATGAAGAAAGTGAACACTCCGTTCAGGGAAGTGAACACTCCGTTCAGGGAAGTGAACACTCCGTTCAGGTAAGCGAACACTCCCGAAGCAGCAATGGGCGAAGCGCAGCAGGTGCCTTTCTCAAAAATGCAATTAGAAGCATCTCCTCCAGTTTAAGCCAGGCCTGGAAAAGTACTTCGCCCCAGCCCATCTCAAACGTTGAATTGAATCAAGACTTGCTACCGCCACAGGACAGCGATGCCGGCGCTCCCGGTGGTTCTGTGGAAACAGCCCGCCAATATATTCTGACACCGTACGGAGTTGACAAGCTAATCACCGTGTCAGCCAACGAATTTTTGTGGGATGTTTTTGGAGGGGATGAGCGCGAACTGGCCGGTGCCAGCAAAACCCCCGCGGGAAATGCGTTGGATGTTTTTTTTCACGCCTGTCTTTGGCAAGAGTATTCGCAAGGAAAAGACTTGCGGGTAGTTGATGTTGATGCCCTGTGTTTTGATCTGTTGTCCGACACCAATCGACCTGATTTTCAAGACCCCGGTTTGCAAACTCCTTTTCTGGCTGATTGCGCCAATTTGTACCATGCCCATGGTTATCAATTCCCTGATCAGCAAATTCAGCAGGCCATTCAAAAAAATGTTCGGTTGTGGACCAAGGCAAACCTGGTGAACTGGGCGCCAGAGAAGAAACAGGCCTTGAAGCAGCAGTTTCTCGATCAGGTGTCTCTGGATTTGAATGGCAGGCCGAGTCAGGCCACGGAGTCAGTCGGATTGTTCTCGACGCCCGATGAAGCAAGCGTAGATTTTGAGGACTTGGGTTTTGACGACCTAGACAGTGAAGCCAGTTTTGCCGGAATGACGGTAGCGCACGAAAGCTCGGCCAGTGAAAGAAGGCATGACATAGATTTTGAGGGAAGTGAGGGTCTTACCCGGTCTGCCAGTTTCGACTCCATCTCGTTTGATTCCTCCGAGTCCTTGGGGCCACACATTTCAGCATCGAGGCCCGCAGATCCCTTTCTTTCAAGCGATCCAGGGCAAGTTCCTGCCAATTTGCTGGCTTTTGATACCAATCCGGAAATGTATTCCTTTTGGCGCCTGTTGAGTAACACCCATGGGGCTGTGGAAAACTTGGGACAAGAAGAAAAAAACATCGCTTCCTTCAATATATTGCTTGGTCACGGCTCTTCCGTAACATCCATACCCAGGCTGCACCAGGCGTTTCAATACGACCGAAATGCATTGCACCATGATCTTCGTCGCAGTGGATTTGATTCCGATCAGATTGATATCGCAATAACCTACCACATTCAGGATTGGCTGAATGAACAGTTCAATGGCCCCATTGATGACGGCAATGTCAACCCAGCTAACCAGTTTTCTTCGCTCGTCAAGCGTTGCTTGAAGGAAAACGAGGAAGGGCTGGACGCTAGTACCATGTATCCCATTCTGGAAGTAAGTTCTTCATCCAGTCAAAGTGGCCGTAGCAGCCGGGATGACGTGGAGTCGGCCTCCAGCCTGAGTTCGAATGGCTGGGGTGATGAAATGTTGTACATGTCAAGCCCAAACAATCAGTCCAGGCTGGCAGAGCTGTTGCCCAAGGCCAACCCGGCCCGCTTGATCGGGTCCCGCAGCAGTGAAGGTTCACGCTTGTCTGAACTGGCAAAGAATTTCTCGTGGTTTGCCAAACCACTTTCGGCCCCTTTAAGGTTACGGCATGCTGCCAATTACACTCCCGGTGTGAAAGTGGATGTGATCGAAAAGGACAGTGCCCCACCAGCCTTGGCCGTCAAATTCAACATAGGCAAAGAGCGTACGCGTGTCAACAGCGAAGCAAACCTGCAGCTTAAAGCAGCCCTTAACCCCCATACCTTTTCGCAAGGTGACAAGTCATTGAATGCCATGTTCCTGGCCCAGCTTGACAACAGCGGCATTGACAAGCACCTGTATCACCAGGCGATCAGGCAGGGGGCCAATCAGTCAGCAGGCGGCTTTCGCTTGTCGGCCCAGGCCCACGGGGGTTTGATGGCAAGGACATTGCCATTCATGGGGCCAAAAAAATCCCTGGAACAAAAGGCAGTGAGCCGACTGGATGGGCGCGGTGGTAAGCGCTTGTCAGCCCTGGCCGATCACCCAAAGCAATTCAGCAAGGCCAGTGATAAGGCTTTTTTAACTTATATGGCCAGTCAGCAAGCGCTTTGGAACAAAATCAAGCCTCATCCCTTGGCAAGTGATCGGCTTTTCGTGGTGCCTGCCAGCAACGAGCCGATTCAATTCAACCTGCTTCATCAAATTGGTTTCGCTCAAAACAACCTGAATGCCGATCAACTTGTCCAGATGGGCAAGCTCGTGATGTCAGGCGTGCGGGCAGATGTGGTGCGCAGCCCCTTGTCCGATGCTGATATTCGAAGCCTGTATCAACAAGACGGAATGCAGGAGGACCAAGCCATGCCCCTGAATGTTAATCAGTTTCGCGCTGCGCTGGGGCCAGGTCGTATCACTCGGGGAGGCGAAAAAAATTACGGTACCCTGGGTTCACAAGTCATAGATTTAATGGCCCGACTCAATTCAAAACCCGGAAAGCCGGTGAGTTTGAAAGAACACCAGATGATGGGCAATTTGCTCACACTAATGGTCAAGCGACAAGCTCGTCTTGAAACACCTGTTGCCATACGAAAAGCCGATGTGTCGAGGCAAGCAGATCCATTCAAGGACACCTTGATTGCGACTTTCCAGCAAAACCTGACCGGACAATTGAGAGGCCAGGAACCGCAAAACATTCTCATTCGGGATGACGAATCGATGGCCAATGTATGCGAAGCGGCAACCAAGGCGGTTAACAAGGCCTTTGTAGAAATTGCTAAAGCCAAGATTGTGGGCAATGTGCCGTTTTTGGACAAGTTGAAAGACGTATTGCGTAACGACGCTGGATTTTATGCCGCAGTGGACCAAGGCCTAGCCGATAACATACCGAATTTGACAACTAAAAACAGGCACGCGTATCTGGTCAGTTTAATGGACTATTTTGCAAACACTGCGGGTGAGCTTGTAGCACGTTCAGTGCCCATGGATAACACGAACAGGGCTGGTCAAGGCGGCAACCGGCAGTCGGAAATTCAGCCAGCCTGAAAATTTGGGGCCAGTTTCTTTGTTGTTACCCGAAATTGCATTGCAACCCATTCCGGAAAACACGCAAATGCAAGTGAACTTCTTGATGGGGGCGGTGGCAGCCATAGTGAGTACCCACGCAGATCCCGACACAATTGAACGGATGTCCATGCAAGTGCCACACGAAAGGCCCGCGCCAAACTAATCTGGATCGATTGCAGCCAATGCACGTTCAAGCCCGGAGGGCCGGAACCAGTTCCGGCTTGTTTAATTGAGCTAAAAGCAGGCAGATACAACACATACGCTCTACTACACCTCCCAGAACGGAGGTATTTTTGTAAGTTATCCAATTTGATGGAACCGAACTAATCCTGCTCCCACCCAAAGAAAATGCCTGCGCTCAAACTTTGTTGGGTGCGCGTCATGAATGGGGGTGAAAAGCCATGGGTGGTAGTATTCAATCTAGCGGTAGCCAAGCCAGCAGTACGCAATCTGACAGTATCGAATCCAAGATTGCTGCCTATCAGGCCACAGGGCATACACGCATCTTGCCTGACAAACTTCCTCCAGGCATAACGGAGAAAGACGCGATTACTAATGTTGTTGGAGAAATCGCCACCACCCTCCGTGATGTTTTGAATGGCCACATCAAAAAACATGGTGTTTCTTCAAAAGACGACCGCGATTTTTTCAATGATGTCGTTTCCAACGTCAAGGCGGTTCTAAATGACCCAGCGAATTCTTCAATCTTAGAAGGTATTGAGTTACCTCGAATCGATCAATTAATTAATTTGGCTGGGTCCATATCGCAAGGCAATATAAAAAGCATTCCAAAGATCAAAATAGACTTAACTGCGGCGTTTGACTCCACATTGATTCAGGAACGGCAAGTCCTCAAAACTGCACTATCAAAGTCGTCACCGCATTCTTCAGCCGAAGAAAATTCAAATACCAAGGCACACGGTTCCAGGAAACCACAGCCCCGTCCCGTTCAAAGGGGGCCTGGCGACACGGTTATCGACGATAAAAAATTTCCACTAGTGACTGAAGAGTCCTTGGGTGAGGATGTGAATGGGCCGATTAATCTCAGTCTTGATGGTTGGATGGCTGGAGGGAATGGGCAGCAAAAAGTCAGATTAATTGACAAGGATCCAGAGGTTCAAAAGATTCTCGATAGGATAAACAGCAACAAGATAACTCGCAGTTAACACATTGAGTCAGGGGATAAAACAATGACGACGCCTACTGTTGATCAACTCAAACTACAAGCTTCGCAGCTTGTAAAAGACGCTCAGAAGGTTGATGCTTTTCCCATCAAAGAATTGGCGGGTGATCTTGCTCGACTTTTATTGAACGCCACTGAAATTCCTGAGCATTATATAAAAGAGTACAGTATTGCGATTCAAAAAGTATATCGGCAGCTGAATCTGGTTTGCGACAATAAACCCGCGTTGGATCATTTAAGTGATGCTGTACTTGAGTTTTATTTTTCACCGATAGCAAGTCAGCACTATTTATCTGACAGTGAATCAGAATCCGGTGACAAGGTCGCACCAGAATTCGGTGCAAAAGGGAAAGAGAAATTGGCAGATCAGGTCGACGAAATGAATTCGCCCACAGGATCCAAGGCAAGTCCACCGGTTTCTCCGAAAGCGCGCTGCGAAGCGTACATGGCGTTTCTTAATTCGTCTGCGGGCGTGATGACGCAAAGTGCCATAAGAAATGCGATTTCTCAGCTTGATGGCAAGCAGGTAGATAGCCTTCTCCACCAACTACGTGCAGCTTCATCGAACAGTGGAAGTTTCACTGCTTTTCCTGCTTTATCACCACAAAATGTGAGGGACATACTGGATCATGCAGGAATTGACAAGGAGGGGCTTGCTGCTGATGCAGTTAGTCTGCTTGCTCGTTCCCCCATCAGAAGTGCAAGCCTACAAGATCAATCCGGTCTTTTCTTAAAGTGGTACATCTTAGAAAATCCGCCAGTCACCTCCAAGTGTAACCGCAATTCTGAAATTGCAATTTGCACGAATTTGCTGCATGAAATCCCGAAAATGGTACATGAAAGGTGGCCAGATCTTAATGAGCGTAAAACGGTTCCGATTGCCGAGCAGGTTAAGGCAGAAGAACTTTGCGACTTCGTGAATGAAGCATTTGGTTGGGAAGAGGGTCTTAGTTCGAACCTCAGTACGAATGCAGAGGCCATTGGATTAACTCGATTGCTATTTGATCATGTTGCGGATCTTAAGGGCAATGCAAATTCACGCGATACGGTTGATGCCCTCGCCGCCAGGCTGTTTTTTAATCCCGCGGTGGTGCCGAATTCGAAGCTTAAGCAGGCATTTTTGAAAAGCTACAGTGATTTGGTTTCCAAGTTCGGTGACAAATTTAGCGAGGTTAAAATTCAAGATGCTGTCGTGCAAAGTCTCCGTTACCTTGTTCGCTCTACAGTTATAGGGTCTGAAGATGAGAGTAAGCCAGGTTTGCAAAACCAGTTTCTCGCCCAATTTATCCTGTGTTTGAAACATGGTAAAAGCACCCAACCCAGCCATATTTCACCGGAAAAGGTCAACGATCTGGTCAAGACTTTGACGTCCAAGCAAGTTCTATCTGAAAAAGGTGGGTTTCTGCCAGTTGACGTACTCGGGAAAGTCGACGTGATCGTTTTTAATCCACCGCCGGTTCTAGCCAGAGAAGAGGTAAAAAAGAGTCAGCAGGTGGCGCTGCCCGAAACCAATGCAAACATGCCCTTGATGTCGCAAAGTGGGGAGCGGTTCCGTGTGCATTTTATATCGCAAACTCTGTCTGGGCCCATGGAAGAACTTGAGGCTAGAATTAATTCGTCAAAGGTTTCATTGATTCACGCCGATTCCGCGACCAAAAGAGTGGCTGACGCAGTGGTGGTGAGTAAGCCTGAAGGGGCTCGTGAGAAATTGGCATACAAACTCAATGACCCAAAAAAGCAACGCTTGGTCGATGTGGAAATGAAAAGCGTGGTCACAGCCGTGGCTTCGGGGAAGGAAACCGGTCATGTAGCCAATTATCTTCAAGGTTTTTTCAAGGGGCAATTGGCAAATTGTGGGGTTGATCTTCGCCGTTATGACAGGGTTGCATACAGGTCAGTTCATTCGTCTTCAAAGAAGTTGAGATTGTCTGACAATGGCGCCGACGGCTTGGTGACCAATGGGTTGCTAAGTAAAGTCTCCCCGTTATCTCTGGAGGAAAAAGCGTTTAAACGGGCCGAAGATACGAGTAAAAAGCGTTTTTCTGGGCTGGTTAAGCGCGGGACAGAAGGCGGCAATATACCCAAAAAGTGGGACAGAGCCTTTGTCAACTACATGACTTACCGGCAATCCTTGTGGAAATTCGTGAAGCCTGAAGCGATTTCAGGCGCTTTACTCAGCAAACATGCAGACCGTGCACAAGTCGATTTTCCCTTGCTTGAGCAAATCGGTTTCAACCAGAGAAACCTTAGCCGCGAAAGTTTGATCAAAATGGGTCAATTGGTTGTCTCGGCTGTGGGCGCTGAAACGTTTCGCAAGAAGATGTCGAGCGAAGATGTTGACGGTTTGTACCGGAATTTAGCGCAAGTAGATGGCAATCTTCCTTTGAGCGCCAACGATTTTGCCTCTAATTTGCTCGGAGGCGAAGGCAAAAAAAAGCCGGATGGGACGTGGAGCCATGGCACTTTGGGTTCGCAGGTGATCGATTGTATTGCCGAACTTAACCGGGATCTCAATGCCCCTCTTCTTGCACATCAACATCAAATGATGGGTAATTTGCTGAGCCTAATGATGGAGCATGCATACCGTCAAAATGGTGATCAAAACACCGAGGAGGGAGGCCGCTCCCATCAACGCCGTTTATCCACCCCTATCCCGACAGCCAGATCGGAGGAGTTTTTGTCTGCCGCAGAAAGGCCCCAGCTGGATAGGAATTCAGCACCATTGCTCAGAGGTCACGCATCACCAGCAATGTTTTCGGCACCGGGTGTGCGTCTGGGAACGTTTTTTCAGTTTGGAAGCCCGGCACCAGTTTCTACCCATTCGTTTTGGCCATCCTTTGGTCCAGATAATTCTGAATCTAAGAAAAATAAGGAGGAACCAGCTCCCCCAAAGCTTAACCCCTCACCTCTTGATGAGGTGAGGGTTGAAGTTGAAGTTGAAGCGTACAGCGTCCATCATGAAGCAGCAGATGAGGGGCTAGAGAAGGCACATGGCCTGCAGGGTAAAAATAACGCTTTCGTCGGATCTGTGAGGCAACACGTTTCTAAGGACGAAGATCAAACTCCATTCGGTTTTACAGCACCAGAATCACAGAGCAGCCAAGTTGATCCTGACGAGGGGTATGTAGCGAATGGCGCAGTTTCTGATACCCCAAGGTCTACTGAAGAAGAGAAATCAACAATCGGTGTGAATGGGGTCGAAGAGACTCGCCAGCCCTTATCTCCGCTAAACCCTGAAATCACGGGTGAACGTTCATCATCAGCCCAACTACCTACACCTTCTACGGCGCCGGAAGGTGAGCGAGTTGATTCGAATAGACCTGATCCTCACCTTGGAGATGCTGAAGAAACTCATGATTTGGATGTGGATCCTGATGGACATGTGTCAATCGAAATGGAAGGGATTACACAACTCGCTGACGACGAGTCTGAAATGGGCGATGAAAAAGATCCAACTTTTGATCGATTGGAAATAAAGAACCCAGAATTAACAGGAGAGGAAGCTCTAGAGCAGGATGATATCGCCCCTCGGAAAGAGCAAGTAGAGCGCACAGCAAGAGAAGTGGATGAAAAGAGCTTTGTAACTAACGGAGGGAATGAGTTTATAGGATCCGATGTTGAAAGTTTAAATGATCTGAAGTTGAGGCATGACAAAAAATCCCAGGATATTTCTGCTGTTTCTTTATTGACAAATGAATTGGGTGGTGCTGAGTCTGAAAAAAAAAATATCAGTGATCTTTCAGGAAAATTCGAAATAAAAAACACCACTTTTACTGACTCTAAATCTGATTCTGCTAAAAAAAGTCCAAAAATTAATGAGCTTTTAGTGCGTGAGGTTATTGATGATATTGTTGGTAATATTGTTAAGCAATTTGACATTGCAAGCAATAAAAGTCCAATTATCAAAACTAATGAAGATAAGAGTTTAAATGCAAAAGATGTACCTGATGCGGAGAAACCTCTCCCAGTCTTCAATAGTACATTAGATCTTTGGGATGAATTTAAAGAAAACGATTGGCTTGATGCCTCAGAAATTCACAGTGAGATAGATAGATTTTTTGAAGACTATGAGTCAGCTGACTCTGCGCTTATCGCGCCTGTAAGGGTGTCTGTCCACGCTAGCTTGGACAAATTATTAGTGCAACGTATGCCCACCAGTACCGGTAAACCAGGAAGACTTATGACAGAGTTTGTAAGTTTTCTTTTCCAGGATGAGGAATTTATAAAAGCTTGGGGTGATTTTAGTGGGTTACCTGTTTTAACGATAAAAAAAGATTTACAAAAAAAGAAAATTATTCTTGAGAAAGGCAAAGCCAACTTGAATGAATGGTTCAAAACTATGGTGGCGGAGATCAAAGAATCACATAAAGAAAAAGTGTATTTAAATAAAATGAAAAAAATGCTTTCGCCTATTTTTGATAAAACTCCTAAGGAATATTCTTCCGAGTTTAAAGATGAGGTAAAAGATTTACTTGTCAATGAAATTATTGAGACTCAAGGAAAATCAAAATCTAGTGGCCTTTTTTGGATACAGGGAATTTGCAAAAATTTAAGATTGAGTATTAAGAATAATAATTCCTTGAAAAAAGAAATCATCCTTTTGGCAGGAAAAGATTTAAAGCTAGAAACTGAAATAGCGTTGTCACCACTTGCTCAGTTTGAATCTGATAAAAAACAAGTAGTAGAAAATTTCATGAAAGTTTTAGATACAGAGTTGCCGGCTTTGTTTAGCACTAACGGATCTCTTGATCCTGATTCAATCAGAGTGTACAAAAAAGGGGGCTGAAGGTCTGCTGTGTCACTTAAACCCCAGAATTGAGTTAATTGAAGAGAATATACAAATGAAGCTTATTTGCTTTTCTGCCCAATCTTGCTTTCCTTCCCGGCGATCAGGTTGGCAATATTCTGTTTGTGCCGGTAAATCAGCAAAGCCGACATAATGGCCACGGCTACGGCTTGGCCGTTAATGCCAAACAGTAATACGTTGTAGAACACGGCAAACAGGCTTGCGATCAACGCGGCAAGCGATGAATAGCGGAAGAAGTAGGCTATAACCACCCAAGTAACCGCTGTGGCCAAGCCCAGGGCCCAATTCAGGCCGATCAGCACGCCCAGTGCGGTGGCCACGCCTTTGCCACCTTCAAACTTGAAAAATACCGGGTAAAGGTGGCCTATAAATGCAGCCAGGCCCACCCAGGCAATGTCGCTGCGTGTCAAACCCAACTGGTCTTGAAAATGAAAGGCTAGTGCAACGGCCAGTGTGCCTTTCAGGGCATCGCCCAGCAGTGTCAGAATAGCTGCTTTCTTGTTGCCGCTGCGCAGTACATTGGTGGCACCCGGGTTTTTGGATCCATAGGTGCGGGGGTCGGCAAGGCCGGAGAACCTGGACACCACTACTGCAAATGAAACTGAACCAATCAGGTAAGCCACGACCAGGGCCGCGATGAAATTGAGCACAGCTGTCTCCTTGTTTTTGTGAATGGGCTTATTTTGCCATGGGGTGGCCGCTGTTCAGCAGCTTTTGCAAGTGTTCTTTGGCCACATGGGTGTAAATTTGCGTGGTGCCAATGTCCGCATGGCCCAGTAGAAGCTGAACGACCCGCAAATCAGCGCCGTGGTTGACCAGGTGGGTGGCAAAGGCATGGCGCAACACATGCGGGCTGATGGGGCTGTGAATGCCAGCCACCAGTGCAAGCCGTTTGATGTTTTTCCAGAAGCCCTGCCGGGTCATCGGTGTGCCAAAGTGGGTGACAAACAAAAAGTCGCTGGTTCTTCCCTTCAGCAGTTCACCACGGGCCTGCTGCAAATAAAGCTGAATGGCCAGCCTGGCGGGTTCGCCCATGGGTACCAGCCGTTCCTTGTTGCCTTTGCCCAGCACTTTCACGGCACCCGCGTTCAGGTCGATGGCGCGCAGTGGCATGTTCACCAGTTCGCTGACCCGCAGGCCGCTGGCGTACATGAATTCCAGCATGGCTTTGTCGCGCTGGCCGGCCGCGTTGCTGACATCGGGGGCGGCCAGCAGGTCCAGCATTTGTTGTTCGCTCAACACCTTGGGTATTCGCAGGCCTTGCTTGGCGCTGTGAAGTTGCTGCGCCGGGTTGTCTTCACGTTTGTGGCTGGTGTTCAGCCACAGGTAAAAGCGTTTGGTGCTGCTGATTTTCCGGTTCAGGCTGCTGGGCTTGAGTTCAACCAAGTCGTGCACGTGGTTTTTCAGTTGTTCGCTGTTGGCGTTCAGCAGGCTTTCACCCACTTTCTTTTCCAGCCATTCCGCCAATTGTTCAAGGTCGCTGCGGTAGGCTTGCAGTGTGGCCTGCGCCAGGCCTTCTTCCAGCCAAAGGTTGGTAGAGAATTCATCGATCAGATCGGCATTGCTGGTCATCAGGGGGCTGGCCGCGTGTGAAAATAAGGCTCATCATACCTTTAGCAGCACCAAGGAGTCAGCTCACATGTCAATCGCCGATCTTCGCAAAGATTACACTCAGGCCACTTTGGACGAGGCCGACGCGCTCGCCAATCCATTCGAATTTTTCAAGCTGTGGTTTGACCAGGCTTTGAATGCGGACCTACCCGAGCCCAACGCCATGACACTGGCCACGGTGAATGAACAAGGCCGCCCTTCGGCACGCATTGTGCTGATCAAGGGGCTGGACGACAAAGGCATTACCTTTTTCACGAATTACGAAAGCCGCAAGGGTCAGGAACTGGCCCAGAACCCCCATGCCGCATTGTTGTTCCACTGGACTGAACTGGAGCGGCAGGTTCGAATTGAGGGCAGGGTCGAGAAATGTACTGCTGAAGAGTCCGATTCCTATTATTTGTCTCGCCCAGCCGGAAGCCGCCTGGGGGCATGGGCGTCGCCCCAAAGCCAGGTGATTGAATCGCGCAGCGTGCTTGAAAATCGTGTGAAGCAGGCGCAGGTTGAGCAGCAGGGTGACCCGCAAACACGTCCGCCATTTTGGGGTGGTTACCGCCTGGTGCCAGATTTTTTCGAGTTCTGGCAGGGGCGTTCTTCAAGGTTGCACGACCGCCTGGCTTACTCCAAACAAGGTGATCATTGGAACATGGTGCGTCTGGCACCTTAAGCCTGTTTCGATTATTCTTGTTCAAGTAGCAGGTGGCAATCAAGCAGCAGGAGAGCAGTTTCATGTCAGGTTTTAGTCGCAGTATTCTGGCAGGTCTTTGTGCCTTGTGTGCTTTTCTGGGGCTCTCTGGTTTTACATCTTCTACATGGGCTGCCACCCGCAGCGACGTGGACGACGCCATTGTGCAATTAGGCCGGGCTGTCCCGTCCATGAAAATTCAGGTTGAGTTGACCAAAACCTGGAGCAGGGCCTACATCACCGATCGGATTGATGGTGCTTTGCTGACCATGGATCCAGATTTCCTGAACAGATTGACCGCTGACGGTGTGCTGTTCGTGATTGCGCACGAATACGCCCACGTGTACCTGGAACATCAAAAAAAACTGGGAATCAAGGCCATGGAACTCGCCGGTATGCCGACACCTGACATGGCTTTTGATGCGATTGAAAGCAAACCCGCCACCATGGAAAAGTTGCACGCAATGAACAGGCAGTTTGAGCTGGATGCCGACGAAGCTGCCACCAAGTGGCTGGCCCAGTTGGGCCTGTCGGCCTGCACCGAGGACGTGCTGCGCAGCATCGACGGTGCAGACATGATGATGCCTGTTGTTCCCTCACACCCCGGTTATTACAGCAGAAAACAGGTTATTTGCAGGAAGTAAGGTTCAGCGCGTGTTTTTCCGGGCGGGCGGCGTTGCTGCTTTGGCAATTTGCATGAAATGGCCAAATTCACCCGGCTGAATGTAGCTGTGCACCAGGCTGGATGCGGTGTCGCTGTGTTGATCTGCACGCGCAACATGTTCAAGCAGGGTCCATGCACACAGCTGTCTGTGTTTGTCGTTCAGTGTTTGCGGGTTACTTAACTTGTTTTCAACAAGGAACTTGGCCAGCGCTTTGCGACTGTTAACGTGAATACCGCCGGGCATGTCTTGTTCGATTGCCCGACATTTGGAAACGAGTTGTTCCGTTGGTGTTTTTTCCGACAGAGTTTGCGCGATATCAAGCGCAGCACGTTTGGTTGGGCGCGGATTTTCATCGGTTGACAGTGAACTGAGGCTGCGCGACATGGCCTGAATTTCAGGGGCAGACTGAATGGTATTTGGATTCATTTTGATTGACAGTAAAAGTGGTTTTTTTAGGAGCCTTTAGTGGTTTAGGCTGCCTTTCAGTTCCCACTTTTACGTATCAACCTTTTTTAAATCGCTTGTGCAACCCATTCTACCCAGTGGCGAACGTCCACTGTGGCATCACTTTCAAGGTGCCCAAGGCAGCCAATGTTGGCCGAAGCAATGGCTTGCGGTTTTCCCGCCATCAAGTTGGCCAGCTTGCGCTTTTTCAGTTCTTTGGATAATTCCGGTTGCAACACCGAATACGTGCCAGCGGAGCCACAGCACAAATGTGAGTCAGCCACTGGGGTCAGTTTGAAACCCAGCGTGGTCAGCACATTCTCAATCACGCCCTTGATTTGTTGGCCGTGTTGCAAGGTGCAGGGCGGGTGAAAGGCAATGCTGCCTGGAATGCGTTGTTGTTCAATCGCCGCTTTCACCTGCGTGCCCAGGCGGGCCAGCCCTTCGGCATTTTGCCTTGTGATGAATTCACCAATATCCAAAGTTTTTTCGCTGACCAATGCGGCTTTGGCTGCATACACCGGGTCGTTTTCAAAATGGTGGGCGTATTCGCGCACCGTGACCCCACAACCCGATGCGTTCATGACTAGCGCTTCCGCTTCGCCTGAAACCAGCAATGAATACCATGCGTCGATGTTGGTTTTCATTTGCGCCAGGCCGCCAGCGTGGTCGTTCAAGTGGAATTTCACGGCACCACAGCAGCCCGATTCCTGAATCACCATACTTTGAATACCCAATGCATCCAGTATCACGGAGGTGGCAGTGTCAATGGACGGCATCATCGCGGGCTGCACACAACCCTTGAGCAAAATCACCTTCCGTGTGTGCTGGGTGTTTGCAAAGGGCAGGGTGACGCGCTTTGCGGGCACCTTTTTCTTGATGCTTTCCGGCAATATGCCGCGAACAGCCTTGCCCATGGCCATGCCTGCTGTGAACATGGGGCGATTGGTCATCAGCATTTTCAGGCTTTCGCGAGTCAGCTTTTCAGCCATGGGGCGCTCCACGCGCTCGTCCACAATCTTGCGGCCAATGTCGATCAACTGGCCATATTTCACACCCGATGGGCAGGTGGTTTCGCAGTTGCGGCAGGTCAGGCAGCGGTCCAGGTGTTGCTGGGTTTTGCGCGTCACCTGTTTGCCTTCCAGCACTTGCTTGATCAGGTAAATACGGCCGCGTGGGCTGTCCAGTTCATCGCCCAGAATTTGATAGGTGGGGCAGGTGGCCGTGCAAAAACCGCAGTGCACGCACTTGCGCAAAATCGCGTCGGCGGCTTTGCCATCGGGGGTGTCTTTGATCCAGTCGGCGAGTTGGGTGTCCATGGCGCTTTGCTTACAAAATTGGTGACAGGCGGTTGATGCTGAACACACCAGCCGGGTCAAATTGTTCTTTCAGGCGGCGTTGCAGTTTCAACATCACCGCGTCGGGTTGCTGGAATGCCTGCACGCGCGCTGCTTCATTGGCCGTGCGGTACAGGGTGGCGTGGCCGCCCACGCGTTTGGCCACCGCACGAATCTGTTCGCCGGTGAATGTGGCGTCCGTACGCAACCACCGCAGACCGCTGCCCCATTCGTGCACGCTTTGGCCACGCAAAGCCAAATCCACAGTGGTGGGGGGCACAGCCATGCGCCACAGGTCGCCTTCGACGTTAAAAAACTCGTGCTGCTGGTCGCGCACGCTGACCCAGAAAGTCTGGGCCTGTTCGGTTGGCAATTCCTGCCCGCCCATGTTCTTGAGCGCAGCTTGAACGGCAGCGCTGGCGCCCCGCAGGCGCACCGTCAGTTTTCCGTTGTCATAAAAGGTGGCTGAAATGGGCAGGGGCTTGGAAAGCCATTCATTGCTTTGCGAAATGGCCTTGTTCACATCCATTTCAAATTGCAGCGTGGCTTCGGCGGGGGCCACTGGCATGACTTTGATGGAAAGCTCGGTGACAATGCCAAGCGTGCCCATGCTGCCGGGAATAACCCGTGACACGTCGTAGCCCGCCACGTTTTTCATGACCACGCCGCCAAAATGCAGCAGTTGGCCTTTGCCATCCAGCAGGGTGCAGCCCAGTACGTAGTCTTTCACGCCGCCGCGGCTTAAGCGGGCGGGGCCTGCCAGGCCGGAAACGATTGCACCACCAATGGTTCCGCCTGCCGCGTGGCCTGCACCACCCAAGCGCGGAGGCTCGAATGCCAGTTCCTGCTTTTGCGCAGCCAGTGCGGCTTCCACTTCTGCCAGCGGGGTGCCGGGCTTCACGGTAATGACCAGTTCAGTGGGTTCGTATTCCACAATGCCTGCCCACTGGCGCATGTCCACTTCTTCGCCTTGCAGGGGGCCACCGTAAAAGTTCTTGGTGCTGCCACCCGCTGGGCGAAGCGGCGTGTTGTTGCGTGCAGCAAGCTCTACCCGCTTGCACAGGTCGTCGAGAAAATCGCTCATGGTCTCGTTCTTTTAAAAGCGGGGCAGGTCGGCAAAAGGCACTTGGCCACCGTGCACATGCATGCGGCCGTATTCGGCACAGCGATGCAGGGTGGGAATGGCCTTGCCTGGGTTGAGCAGGCCCGGTTCATCAAAAGCTTTTTTCACAGCGAAAAATGCATCCAGTTCAGCGCGGGAAAACTGCACACACATCTGGTTGATTTTCTCGATGCCCACGCCGTGTTCGCCGGTCACCGTGCCGCCCACTTCGACGCACAGTTCCAGAATTTCCGCGCCAAAGTCTTCGGCACGTGTGATTTCTTCAGGCTTGTTGGCATCAAACAGGATCAGCGGGTGCAAATTGCCGTCGCCGGCGTGAAACACATTGGCACAGCGCAAGTCGTATTTCTTTTCCATCTCGGTGATGGCATTCAACACATGGGCCAAGCTGCGGCGGGGAATGGTGCCGTCCATGCAGTAATAGTCGGGTGACACACGGCCTGCAGCCGGGAAGGCATTCTTTCGGCCGGCCCAGAATTTCAGGCGCTCGGCTTCGCTTTGCGACACCTTGATGGCGGTGGCACCGCAGCCGTTCAGCACGCGGGTCATCTCGGCAATTTCTTCGGCCACCTCTTCAATGGTGCCATCGCTTTCCAGCAGCAAAATCGCTTCTGCCTCGGTGTCGTAACCGGCCTTGACAAAGGGCTCCACCATTTGTGTGGCGCGCTTGTCCATCATCTCCAGACCCGCTGGAATGATACCTGCTGCAATCACGGCTGCCACGGCATTGCCAGCGTTGGCCACATCGTCAAAACTGGCCATGATCACTTGGGCCAGTGCGGGCTTGGGTACCAGTTTCACCGTTACTTCGGTGACCACGGCCAACATGCCTTCGGAGCCAATCACCAGGTTCAGCAGTTCAAGGCCGGGTGCGTCGGGCGCTTCCGAGCCAAATTCTACAATTTCACCTTCAATGGTAATGGCTCGCACCTTCAGCACGTTGTGTACGGTCAGGCCGTATTTCAGGCAGTGCACGCCGCCGCTGTTTTCTGCTACGTTGCCGCCAATGGTGCAGGCAATCTGGCTGGAAGGGTCGGGTGCGTAATACAACTGGTGTTGCGCCACGGCTTCTGAAATGGCCAGGTTGCGCACGCCAGGTTGAACCACGGCGGATCGGGACTGTACATCCACCTTCAGAATTTTATTGAATTTGGCCATTCCCAGCAAAATGCCGTTTTTGTGAGGCTGCGCGCCGCCGGAAAGCCCTGTTCCTGCACCACGCGCCACCACCGGCACATTCAGGCGATTTGCCAGTTTAAGGATGTCAATAACCTGGGCTTCAGTTTCCGGCAAGGCCACCACCATGGGCAGTTGTCGAAACAGGCTCAGGCCATCGCATTCATAAGGCTTGGTGTCTTCCACTTCATGCAGTACGGCATGGGCTGGCAGAATCTGGTTCAAACCAGCAATAACCTCAGCCCTTTGGGCGGCATTCAATGCAAATTCTTCGGTGGGCGCATTCATGGGACTACCTTTGGACTACTTTTTGACAGTTTTCAAGCATACCTATTTCTGGTGAAATTTGGCATTGGTGCTTGCCCGAGTGTTGGGTTAACCAAGTTATATTCGGGAACCGTGATTCTGTTTTTACCACCTAAATTTTTTATGTGAACAGGTGGAATTCGTGCGCGCAGTCAACTCTTCGGGGTCTGATACCTCGATTTCACCCGGGCAATCATCACACACAACCTTTGAACCCGGGAAGGTGCGTGAGGCCACCAGCCGCCTGGCGGAACTGTATTGCAAGCAGTTGCAGGTAGTAAGTCATCACCATGCCGACCTGGCGCGTGTCGAGCAAAGCCGCCGTGCCCTGTTGGGCAAAAGGGCACAGGTTCAATCTACGGTAGCCAGGTTGCAGCGCGAAATAGCCGAGTGTGAAAACGTACCCCGCGAGGCCGAGCGGGTGCGCAACGAAAAACAAACGCTCAAGAATGCCCTGAATGGAATGCGCACCGAATGGACGCAAACCAAGACTTCCCTGGCACCATTGCAGCAGCAGATTGACCAGCGGCAGGGCTTGGCCAAAAAAGTTGACTGGCAGATCAACGAGCTGGAAAAGCAGCATGAGAAGCTGGGCAAGTTGTTCAACATGGACGAGTCTGAAATCGACTGCGGTCATTTGCTGGACAAAGTGGAAAGGTTTTTTCAAAAGACCGGCAAGCTTGGAACCGAGAACGGGCAAAAATACAAGAACCGCCTGATGGCCGGCTGCGAACGTCAATTGTCTGCCAGCCTGGGCGAAGAAATTGAGCGCATGCTGAACCGGCATCTGCAGCGCACTTCGGGTGCATTGCTGGCGTGCCAGTCGGTAGATGAGTTTTCAGCAGCTTTCAAAGGTATTCAGGCCGACTTCCTGGGGGAGTTGAATGCCAGGCTGGACGTGGGCCAACGCCTGATCAAGGCGGCATTCTATGCCGGGCATGCAGCAGCTTTTCTGTTGGCAAGCAGCGCCTTTGTCACCACCATTGCGCAGGCCTATTTCAATGGCAAGTTGTCGAATCAGGATCTCCTGACTCAAGTTTTGCAGGGCGTGTTCATTTGCGCAGCGTATGGTTTGCTAACCATGGGGATCGAAAAGGCAGCCAGCCTGAAGATCAGCGGGTGGACCTCGTTTTCAGACACCGTACGGCGCAATTCAAACAAGGTGTGCGCCAAAACCGCGCAACAACTTGAAAGCCAGCACAGTGCTTTTACCGGCATTGAACGCAACCTGTTCAGGCAGTGGCGTGCCAGCAACCAAGCCGCAGGTACACCGGCTTTATCGGGTTCAGTGCAGCAGTTTCTGACTTACCTGGCTCAGCATGCGCCTGCTGAAATACTCAGTGAGAAACGCAACCAGGTGCTGCAAACTCTTCGACTGCCCAGCTTGGCGGAAGCAAGCCGGGTATCTGCCGACCTGGCCAACCAGCTTGAACAGAAGCGGACTGAAAAAGCAGGGCTTGAAACCGAGGTTCGCCAGCTTCGATTCGATCTGACCCAGCGCAAGGAGTTGATCGTCTCGCTGGAGCATGGCTTGAAACATGGCCAGGGCAAGAAGCTGAGAGAAGAAATTGACTTGTTGAACAAAAAACCGGCTCCACGTTCGATCAAGGAGGTTGATCCCAACCGGCTGGACGAGATGCGCGCGAAGCTTCCAGTGCTGGAAGAACGGCTTTCACTGGTTGAAATCGAGTCGCAAAGCCTTGAGCAGGCTCATGAAGCCAAGCTGGCTGAATTGGCCAGCAAGGTAGCGCGGCACCAGTTGTCGGATTCAGTCATCTTGGCCGCGCGCCAGTATGTCTGCAAACAATTGGGTTTGCATGAGGCCTTGTTCAACAGAATGTGGAACAGGCATGTGGGGTTGGCACCGGCACAGTTGAAGGCGCGTTTCAACGGTGAGGATGGCACGGGAAGCCTTGGCCAGCCAGTGCCCGGACACACCACGAGGGTGGGGGCGTCCAGTTATGCGACACCGGAACTGGCGTTGAAGGCGCTTTTCGATGTGTCCGAGGTTATTCAAAATGCCGAGTTGGCGGGTGGGGTGGGGCACACTGTTGTTCAACATGGTGTGCCGGTGGGCCTGAGTGCCATACCCCCTGAAGGGGAAATTAAAACCGTTGCCGCCACTTTGGTCGAGATCACCCCTGCCTCGGCCGTGGAGCAGCGCCGCCTGCACATCACCCCGGTCACAGTGCCCCAAGACATTTCACTGACTTCGGAGGTGGCAAAACAGGTGCACCAGTTGAACACCTGACGCATCACTCAGGAAGTGGCCAGCTCGCAACGCGGGCGGGTGTTCATGCTGTAATTCCGGTTCGCCAGCAGGTCGGGGTGTTCACGCACCTGCATGGCGCCAGCAAAAGCAATCATGGCGCCGTTGTCGGTACACAGGTTCAGTTCGGGAAAGTACACGTCGATACCGCGTTTGGTCGCCGCCTTGACCAATTGCTCACGAAGCAAGCGGTTTGCACCGACGCCGCCCGCCACAACCAACCGTTTGTGGTCCATGTGCAGGCAAGCGGCCAGTGCCTTTTTCACCAGGGTTTCTACAATGGCAGCCTGAAAGCTGGCCGCCAGGTCGGCTTTGTCCGTGTCATCGATGGCCATGCCTTCTGCGGGCTGGCTAACGCCAGCCAATTTCATGGCAGTAGTCAGCACGGCGGTTTTCAGCCCAGAGAAACTGAACATGAAGTCACCGCTGTGCAGCATGGGCCTTGGCAGCTTGAATCGCTCGGGGTTACCGCTTTCCGCCAGTTTCGATAGGGCTGGGCCACCCGGGTAGGGCAGGCCGATCATTTTGGCAGTTTTGTCAAAGGCCTCACCAGCCGCATCGTCCAGTGTTTCGCCCAGCAATTTGTACTTTCCCAAGCCTTCAACACCCATCAATTGGCTGTGGCCGCCGCTGACCAGCAAGGCAGTGAATGGAAAAGCAGGCGGGTTGGCTGACAACAGAGGCGACAGCAAGTGTCCTTCCAGGTGATGAACCGGGATCACCGGCAAGTTCAGGCCCATGGCCATGCTGTAAGAAAAGGCGCAGCCAGCCATGAGCGCACCGGGCAAGCCAGGGCCGGTGGTCACGGCGATTGCATCAACATCATTCAGGCCAATGCCCGCTTGTGCAAAGGTCTCATTCATCAGCGGGATCAGGCGGCGAATGTGGTCTCGGGACGCCAGTTCAGGCACTACACCGCCGTAGTCCTTGTGCATGGCAATTTGTGAATAAAGGGCCTGGCCCAGAATGCGGCCGTCTGTGGTGCACAGGGCCACGCCTGTTTCATCACAAGAGCTTTCAAAGCCAAGCACAATTTTTGGAGAGGTCACTTCACACTGCCGGGATGGGGTAAGTCTGCATTTTAAACCAGCCCAGCCTTCCCATGCGAATCCTTCTTTTGTGCACTGCACCGTTGGGGTGCTTTTTAATGGTGCGTGGTCCATCCAGTATTCAGTTTTTCAGGTTAAAAACAGCCAAAACTGTGCAAATTCCATTGAAAAAGGCTGGCACGACCCTTGCATTTACTTCGGGCGTAGGTCGTCAACGGCGGCGATCTGCAGGTGGATTGACAGGTCTCCTGAGGTTGCGCAAGCGACTGAGGGAGTTGGACAACGGTGTCCGTGCTGCTTCGTGCAGCCGGGTGCCGTTTTTTTTTGGTTAATTGGGATTGAAGACATGCTGATGTCCGTCAAAAAACAGAAACTGGTGGTGGTAGGCAACGGCATGGCCGGCATACGGGTGCTTGAAGAGCTGATCAAGCTCGCGCCTGAACTGTACGACATCACGGTGTTTGGCGCAGAACCACATCCCAATTACAACCGCATCATGCTGTCGCCCGTGCTGGCTGGAGAGCAGAAATTCGAAGACATCGTTCTGAATGACTGGGATTGGTACACCAGCAACAACGTGACCCTGCACGTGGGTCGCGAGGTCACCGAGATTGATCGAGTAAAGCGCCTTGTGAAGTGTGCCGACGGCACCACGGCTGAATACGACAGGTTATTGCTGGCCACAGGCTCCAATTCATTCATCTTGCCAGTACCTGGTTCAACATTGCCGGGCGTGATTGGCTACCGTGACATTGCAGACACCGAAGCCATGCTGGATGCAGCCAAGCATTACAAAAAAGCAGTGGTGATTGGCGGTGGCCTGTTGGGCCTGGAAGCGGCCAACGGCCTGGCCTTGCAAGGCATGGACGTGTCAGTGGTGCACCTGCCCACCTGGCTGATGGAGCGCCAGCTTGACCCCACCGCAGCAGGCCTGTTGCAGAAAAGCCTTGAAAGCAAGGGGCTGAAGTTTCTGCTGGCCAAAAACACCAAGGCCCTGCATGCAGGCGCCGATGGACGGGTTTCAACAATTGAATTCACGGATGGCGAAATTCACAAGGCTGACCTGGTGGTGATGGCCGTGGGTATTCGCCCGAACGACAAGCTGGCGGCCAGCAGTGGCCTGCACTGCAACCGCGGCGTGGTCGTCAGCGACACGCTGCAAACCATCACTGATCCAAAAATTTATTCGGTAGGCGAATGTGCCAGCCACCGTGGCGTGGCTTACGGTTTGGTAGCACCTTTGTTTGAACAGGCCAAGGTGTGTGCCAACCACCTGGCGCAGTTCGGCATTGGCCGTTACGAAGGCTCTGTCACCTCCACCAAACTGAAAGTGACCGGCGTGGATTTGTTCTCCGCAGGCAACTTCATGGGTGGTGAAGGCTGTGAAGAGCTGCTGCTTTCCGATCCCATAGGTGGCGTGTACAAAAAACTGATCATCAAGGAAGACAAATTGGTGGGTGCCTGCCTGTACGGCGACACCGCGGACGGTTCCTGGTACTTCAAGCTGATGCGTGAAGGCAAGGCCGTGGGCGAAATTCGCGACAAGTTGATGTTTGGCCAGAACAACATTGGCGACACAGGTCATGAAGGCCAAAGCCAGGCTAGCAAAATGGCTGACACAGACGAGGTGTGCGGTTGCAACGGCGTGTGCAAGGGCACCATTGTGCAGGCCATCAAGACCAAGGGTTTGTTCACCATTGAAGAAGTACGCAAGCACACCAAAGCCAGCGCAAGCTGTGGTTCTTGTACAGGCCTGTGTGAACAGATCTTGATGAGCACGGCAGGTGCAGATTATTCCGCCACGCCCAAAACCAAGCCCATGTGCGGTTGCACTGACCATGGTCACCAGGCAGTGCGCGACATGATTTTCAAGCACCACCTGTTGACCAAGGAAGAAGTATTTTCCACCATGAACTGGCGTACCCCCAACGGTTGCGCAAGCTGCCGCCCGGCGGTGAATTATTACCTGATCAGTTCCTGGCCCGGCGAGGCGGTGGACGACCCGCAAAGCCGTTTTATCAATGAACGCGCGCACGCCAATATTCAGAAAGACAAAACCTATTCTGTTGTGCCCCGCATGTGGGGCGGGGAAACCACGGCAGCCGAGTTACGCCGCATTGCGGACGTGGTCGACAAGTTCAACATTCCCACAGTGAAGGTGACGGGTGGCCAGCGCATTGATTTGCTGGGTGTGAAAAAGGAAGATTTGCAGGCCGTGTGGAAAGACCTCGACATGCCCTGCGGCCACGCCTATGCCAAGGGCCTGCGCACCGTGAAAACCTGCGTGGGCAGCGAATGGTGCCGCTTTGGTACGCAAGACAGCACGCAGATGGGCAAGGACCTTGAGCACGCCTTGTTCAAGATGTACGCACCGCACAAGGTCAAACTGGCCGTGTCAGGCTGCCCGCGCAACTGTGCAGAAAGTGGCATCAAGGACGTGGGTGTGATCGGTGTGGATTCCGGCTGGGAAATTTATGTCGGCGGCAACGGCGGCATCAAGACCGAAGTGGCGCAGTTTTTGTGCCGTGTAAAAACATCCGATGAAGTGCTGGCTGTCAGCGGTGCATTTTTGCAGCTGTACCGCAAGGAAGCCTGGTACCTGGAGCGCACGGTGCATTACCTGGAGCGCGTGGGTCTTGATCATGTGAAGGCACGGGTGATTGACGATGTGGCCAACCGCGATGCCCTGTGGGCCGAGCTGCAAGCCGCCCTGGCCATTGAAGAAGACCCGTGGCACAAGCCTGAACAAGCGCAGGTTGATTTGCGCCAGTTCATTCCTATCACACTGGCGGAGGTGGTCTAATGTCGGCTTCATTACTTGAGGAACAGAAGGAAATTCAGATGGAATGGATCAACATTTGCGCGGTGGAAGACATCCCCGTGCTGGGGTCTCGAATTGTGCGTCGCCCTGTTGGGCAAGACATCGCCATTTTCCGCAACAGCGAGCAACAGGTTTTTGCCCTGCTGGATGAATGCCCGCACAAGAAAGGCCCCTTGAGCCAGGGCATTGTTCATGGAACCACCGTGACCTGCCCCTTGCACAACTGGCAAATTGGTTTGGCCGATGGCTGCGCCCGTGAGCCCGATGAAGGTTGCACCGCCAAGTTTGCAGTGCAAGTGATTGATGGCCGCGTGCACCTGAAAACCAGCGAAGTGAAAAGCCACGGCATTTGAAAACTGCGGTATTTGAAAATCCACTGTATTTAATTATCGCCCCCAAGTTTTAAAGACCATTTCAATGACCGAATTGCTGCAGCCCATTCAAAGCACCAAGACAACCTGCCCTTATTGCGGCGTGGGTTGTGGTGTGGTGGTGCGCACGCAAGGCAAAAAAATCATTGATGTGAAAGGCGATGAAACACACCCGGCCAACTGGGGCAAGCTGTGCAGTAAAGGCAGTAAGCTGGCGGAAACAGCCACTGAAAATGTGTACGGCCAGGTGCGTGCAAGCCAGCCCCTGTTGCGCATTCAGCGCGACCAGGCCGTGGCACCCACCGACTGGAACACCGCGCTTGATTTCACCGCAAAGGAATTTGCAAGGCTGATTGCCACTTACGGGCCAGACAGTGTCGGGTTTTACATCAGCGGCCAGTTGTTGACTGAAGACTATTACGTATTCAACAAGCTCGCCAAGGGGCTAATTGGCACCAACAACATCGACACCAATTCGCGCCTGTGCATGAGCAGCGCGGTCAGTGGTTACAAGCGCACCTTGGGTGCAGATGCGCCGCCTTGCAATTACGACGATTTGGCGCTGGCCGATTGCGTGTTCATCGCCGGTTCCAACATGGCGTATGCGCACCCCGTGGCTTATCGCAGGCTGGAAGCCGCGCGTGCCGCCATGCCCGGCCACAAGTTGATTGTGGTGGACCCGCGTGTCACTGACACAGCCGCCATGGCCGACCTGCATTTGAAAATCCAGCCAGGCACTGACGTGATGCTGTTCAACGCCATGCTGCACGTGATGATGCAAAACGGCTGGTTGGACATGGCCACCATCAACAAACACACGGAAGGCTTCGAGGCCATGGTCAAAGGCCTGGCCGATTACACACCGCGCCTTGCCGCCAGTGTGTGTGGAGTTCCCGAGGCGGACATTGTCACGG
The DNA here is from genome assembly GCF_036323495.1 of Limnobacter thiooxidans. Classification (NCBI taxonomy): domain Bacteria; kingdom Pseudomonadati; phylum Pseudomonadota; class Betaproteobacteria; order Burkholderiales; family Burkholderiaceae; genus Limnobacter; species Limnobacter thiooxidans. The sequence continues at coordinate 651,322 of NZ_AP028947.1, forward strand.
CCGCCACCTGGTTCGCCCAAAGCAGCAGGACACTCTCCCTGTACTGCCAAGGGTTGAACCAGGCCACCACGGGAACCGACAAGAACACGGCATTGATTGCCCTTCACCTGGCAACTGGCCACATTGGCCGGGAAGGTGCAGGCCCGTTTTCAATGACAGGCCAGCCCAATGCCATGGGCGGCCGTGAAGTGGGCGGCCTTGCCACCTTGTTGCCTGCGCACCGCGAATTGAACAACCCTGCGCACGTGGCCGAAGTGGCTGCATTCTGGGGTGTGAAGCAAATCAGCAGCACACCCGGTGCCAGTGCGGTTGAAATGTTTGACCAATTGGAGCAAGGCAAAATCAAGGCCGTGTGGGTGGCGTGTACCAACCCCGCCCATTCGCTGCCCAATTCACAAAAAGTGGCGCGTGCCCTGCAAAACGCCGAGCTGGTGGTGGTGCAAGATGCCTACCTGACACCCGCCACCGTGCACTACGCCGATGTGTTGCTGCCCGCCACTACTTGGGGCGAAAAGGAAGGCACGGTCACCAACAGCGAGCGGCGAATCAGCCGCGTGCGGGCTGCCATGCCGGCTTATGGAGAATCGAAAAACGACTGGCAAATCGTGGTGGATTTTGCGCAACGCCTTGAGCAGGAATTGCTCAAGCTGGGGGTGGAAAGTTCACGCCTTGATGGCTCACACAGAGACAGTCAGCCCACTGCGCTTGCAGGCAATGCTTTTCTGCATTACAGCTCGGTTGAAGACATTTTCAACGAGCACCGCGAAACCACGCGGGGCCGTGACCTGGACATTACCGGTTTAAGTTATGCGGTGTTGGAGACAAAAGGGCCGCAACAGTGGCCCATGCCTGAAGGTGAACCCCAAGGCAAAGCCCGCCTGTACGAAGATGGGGTGTACCCCACAGCCACAGGCCGGGCAAAGTTTGTATTTGCCCCCTATGAACCCGTTGCCGAGGAGGCTGATGCGCGTTTCCCCTGGCGATTGAACACCGGGCGCTTGCGTGACCAATGGCACGGTGGCAGCCGCACAGGCACGCTGGCCGAATTTTTTTCGCATGAAGCAGAGCCTGTTATTTCGCTGCACCCGGCCGACTTCAAACGCCTCAGCCTGACACCCAACAGTTGGGTGTCGGTGAAGTCACGCCGCGCCACTATCACGTTGCGGGCCAAGGCGGATGAATCGGTGGCCCGCAACCAGGCGGTGCTGCCCATGCACTGGGGCCCCGAGTTTTTTGGTGGCAAGGCGGGTGTGGCTGGTGTGAATGCGCTCACCACCGAGGCGTTTGACCCGTATTCCAAGCAGCCCGAATTGAAACATGCTGCAGTCAACATTCAACGCGTGCACTTGCCTTGGCAGGTGGTGGTGTTTGTTCACAGTGACAAGTGGCTAAGCCTGTGGCAGAAGGCCCGTTCAATGTATCCGCAATTTGATGCCGCGGTGTGCGTGCCTGTGGGGCGTGAACAAGCCGGTGTGTTGTTCCGTGCGGCCTGCGCAGAAGCGCCCCCCAAGGAAGTGATTGACCGCCTGCAAGCCCTGTTTGAATGTGAGGGCGGGGATGTCATGGTGTATTCCGACCCGAAAACCGGTGTGCGTCGTCGGATTGGCTTGTCTGTACACACAGCGGTGTGCACAACAGGGACAGAACAAACAGCCACCCTCGCCAAGGTGTTTCTGGCGGGCAATGTGGAATCCGAAGGCTGGCTGCGCAATTGTTTTGATGCGCAACTGGACGTTATGCCTTGGCGCAGTTTTTTGTTGGCCCCAGCCAGCCAGCCGCCGGGTGTGCAAACTGAAGCGGTGCGCATGGTGTGCAATTGCATCGGTGTTTCGCGGCAGGCCATTGAGGCGGGCATTGCCATCGCCTGCGCCAAAGAGCCGGGTGCCAGTGAAGCAGAACAACTGGCCAGCCTTCAAGGCAGTTTGAAATGTGGAACCGAATGTGGTTCCTGCGTACCTGAAATTCGCAAACTCATTCGCGCGCAGGCCAGCCTTGTTACAATAGCGCCTTAGATTCAACTTAGGTTCAACTTGAGCGCCATGCCCAACCCTGTTCACACCGAGCCGTTTTCCTGCGCCCCTTTCATCAAGGAAATTGGCCGCGGTAAAGATGGGGCACGCGGCCTGTCCCGTGAACAAGCCAAGGCCTTGTATGGTGCCATTCTGCGTGGCGAGGTGTCCGAGTTCGAATTGGGCGCCGTCCTGATCGCTTTGCGCGTCAAAGGCGAAAGCCAGGATGAACTGATCGGTTTTCTAGAAGCAATCGCCCAGCATTGGCCCACCGAAAGCGATTCCCCCCATTTTTATACTTTGCAGGCCTTGAACAGCCAGTCGATCCAAAACGGCAAGCCTGTGGTGGTTATTCCAAGTTATAACGGGGCGCGGCGCAAACCGAATTTCACACCCCTGTTGGCCGGTTTGCTGGCTCAGCAAGGTTACCCGGTGCTGGTGCATGGGCTTGAAAACGACTTCACAGGCCGTGTTACCAGTGCTCAGGTATTTTCCCACTTGAATTGGGGTGAGGTTGATTTGGCACACCCCGCGCCTGTTTATCTGCCCATGGCGCACATTTATCCCCGAATTGAAGCGCTGTTGCAAACCCGCAAAATTCTGGGTGTGCGCAGTTGTACCCACACTTTGGTCAAGCTGATGATGCCCAGTGCCTTCAGTAATGCCCTTCTGGTCACAAGTTACACGCATCCCGAATTCTGGCACCTGCAACGCGACGTGTTGTGTGCAATGGGCCACACGGCCTTGGTGTTGCGTGGTCATGAAGGAGAACCCGTGGCCGCCCCGTACCGCGCACCCCGCATGGATGGCGTCAAGGCAGGCAGTACCTGGTGCATCGCCGAACCGGAAAGCCTGTTTACCGAACAACCCGACCCCAATCCTGAAATTGACGCAGAATCAACCGCACGCCTTATCGAGGTGTGGTTGAACAATCCCCAGGAAATGCCCCACGGCTTTGCCCGCCAACTGGCCGCCATTGAAGCAGTACGCCATGCAGCAGTTTGATGTTGTTGTAATTGGCGCAGGCGCCGCAGGTTTGATGTGTGCCGCAAAGGCCGGGCAGGGTGGTTTGCGTGTGGCGTTGCTGGATCACAGTGAAAAGCTGGCCGAGAAAATCCGCATCAGCGGGGGTGGGCGCTGCAACTTCACCAATGTGAATGTGTCAGAGGAAAACTTCATTTCCGAAAATCCACGTTTTGCGCGCGCAGCGCTGGCCCGCTACACGCCGGCAGATTTCATTTCACTGGTAAAGCAGTACAACATCCCTTTTCACGAAAAGCACAAGGGCCAGTTGTTCTGCGACCGAAAAAGCGATGACATCATCGACATGCTGGCTGCCGAATGCAATGCAGGCAAGGTCAAGTGGTTTAGGCCACACAGCGTAAGCGCCGTTGAGCACGATGGCACCCAGTTCAAATTGGCAACCACTGCAGGCCCTCTTCAGGCACGCCACCTCGTGGTTGCCACCGGGGGCTTACCCGTACCTAAAATTGGCGCCACCGATTTCGGCATGAAACTGGCCAAGCAGTTTGGGCATTCACTGGTGGATCAACGCCCCGCGCTGGTCCCTTTGACTTTCGATTCCGCCCTGTGGGAACCGTTTGTCGAGCTCGCTGGCGTGGCCTTGCCCGTTTCAAGCCGGGGGAGCGAGCCTCTGGCGCCGTGGTTTGATGAAGACCTGCTGTTCACCCACCGGGGCCTCAGTGGCCCGGCCGTGTTGCAGGCTTCTACTTACTGGAACCCGGGTAAGCCGATCACCTTGAACCTGTGTGGCAAGCCTGTTGATGCTGCCGAGCTGCAAACTGAATTGCTGCAAGCCACGCTGGGGGCCCGTGCCAATGCCGACAACTGGTTTGCAGCCCAGGTTCCCCATTGGCCCAAACGTCTTGTACAGGCTTGGTTGAAGAAGCCCGAATTGCAGGCTGTGGCAGGGCGCAAAGTGGCTGAACTGGGAAAAAAACAATTGGGGCCTTTGGCGCAGGCACTTGCAGCTTGGCAGGTGGTGCCCAGTGGCACGGAAGGATACAAAAAAGCCGAGGTGATGCGTGGTGGGGTCAGTACCGCTGATTTGCAGCCCAAAACCCTCGAATCCCGAAAAATTCCTGGCCTGTATTTTATTGGCGAAGTGGTGGATGTTACCGGCTGGCTGGGTGGCTACAACTTCCAGTGGGCCTGGGCCAGTGGAACCACCGCAGCGCTTGCCATATTGGGTCAAAAATAATTGAAACCTCTTGAGGAAATCTTCTTTGCCATGGTAGTATCTTTGTCTTTGCCAGATTCTTGGCGGTAACTCTTTGCTCCTGCGCATTCGGTTTTTCAAAATTACTTTGTAAAATCAGCGGTTTAGAGTGACGGGGTTTCTAACCACAAACAATTTACGAACAATCGATTGGAGCCTTATGCCAAACGTTCGCGTTAAAGAAAACGAGCCATTTGAAGTTGCACTGCGTCGCTTCAAGCGCACTATTGAAAAAACTGGTCTGCTGACTGAACTGCGCTCACGCGAGTTCTACGAAAAGCCAACTGCTGAGCGCAAGCGCATGAAAGCAGCAGCTGTAAAGCGTCACTACAAGCGCCTGCGCAGCCAGATGTTGCCCAAGAAGATGTATTAATCAGTTGATGTAACTGTTTATGTCACTGAAAGCAAAAATTCTTGAAGACATCAAGCTGGCCATGAAGGCCCGTGAGCAAGAAAAGCTCACAACGCTTCGAATGCTTTCAGCGGCAATCAAGCAAAAAGAGGTCGACGAACGTGTCGAACTCGACGATGGGGCAGTTCTGGCCATCATCGAAAAGCAAATCAAGCAGCGCAATGAAGCCGCCATCCAGTTTTTGCAGGGTGGTCGGCCAGAGTCGGCCGAGTCTGAAAAGGCTGAAGCCGCTGTGCTCAGCGCCTATCTACCCGCTCAGCTGTCTGAGGCCGAAGTAGTGGCCGAAATCAAGGCCATTGTGGTGGCGGTGGGTGCTACAGGTCCTCAAGACATGGGCAAGGTCATGGGTGCAGTGAAAGCCAAACTGGCTGGCAAAGCAGACATGAGCAAGGTCTCAGGTTTGGTCAAGGCGGCATTGTCTAACTGAGCGTCTGGCTGGGTATTCAATTAAGCGTTCAGCTAGGTGTTCAATTCAGTTCGTCGAACACAGTGCGTGTATTTTCTCCCCTTGGGTTTGTTATTCTTGAAAACAGGTCATTGACCCGTCTTTCTCTGCACGTGAATTCACCCAAACTGCATGATTCCTCAAAGCTTTATTGATGATTTGCTGTATCGCCTGGACATCACCGATGTGGTGGGCCGGTACGTGCAACTCAAGGCTGCCGGTGCGAATTTGCAGGGCTTGTGTCCATTCCACAACGAAAAATCTCCGTCTTTCAGCGTTAGCCCGTCTAAACAGTTCTATCACTGCTTTGGCTGTGGTGCTCATGGCAACGCCGTTGGTTTTGTGATGGAACATCTGGGGCTGACTTTTCCTGAAGCGGTGGAAAACCTGGCTGGAAGCCTGGGTATTGATGTACCTCATGAAAAAGGCATGGATGTGCCTGCTGAAGTGCGTTCCGAGCGCGAGGAACTGGTTGAATTGCTGACACGCGCCGCGAACTATTACAAAGCGCAGCTCAAAAAAAGCCCGGTCGCCATCGACTACCTGAAAAATAGGGGCCTGACCGGTCAGGTGGCGGCTCGCTACGGCATGGGCTATGCCCCCGACGCCTATCAGAATCTGGAGGCCGTGGTTGACAACTACGCCAGCAACACCCAGTTGGACCTGGCGGGTTTGACCAAGATCAGCGACAGCAACCGCCGGTACGATGCATTTCGCGGGCGTATCATGTTCCCGATCCGCAATGCCAAAGGGCAGGTTATTGGCTTTGGTGGCCGGGTATTGGGCGACGAGAAGCCCAAATACCTGAACAGCCCGGAAACACCCGTGTTTTCAAAAGGCCATGAAGTGTACGGTTTGTTTGAAGCTCGTCAGGCCATACACAAGATGGGCTATGCCTTGGTGACCGAGGGTTACATGGACGTGGTGGCCCTTGCGCAGTGGGGGTTCGAGAATGCCGTGGCCACCTTGGGTACTGCTGTTACACCCGACCATGTGCAGAAACTGTTCAAGCAAACCGACCGGCTTGTATTTGCGTTTGATGGCGATGCTGCGGGCCAAAAGGCCGCCTGGCGGGCTTTGCAGGCCTGTCTGCCCCACGTCAGCGAAAACAAGCGCGCCGATTTCATTTTTCTGCCTGCCGAGCACGATCCCGATTCCTTCATTCGGACGGAAGGCCCCGATGGCTTTGATGCCATGGTGGCGCAGGCCGCGTCCCTTTCCGAGTTTTTGGCGCGATATCTGGAGCGAAACTACCCGCTTCAACAAATTGAAGGCAGTGCTGCGGCTATTTCATTTTTGAAACCCCTTATTGTACAAATGCAGCCCACGGTTTACAGGTCGTCGCTTTTGCGTGCTCTGGCCAATTTGCTGGGTGCGACCCCCATGGAATTGAGCCGGCATTTGGGGCTAAAAAGCCGCGATGGCGGTGGCGACTATTTTTCACCGAAAAACAAGGGGCAATTTCCGGGTGGTCAGCAAAACGGGCAGCAGGGCAAGTTTGGGGGAAAAAAGTTTGGGAAATACAAAGATGAACCGTTGCAAAACAATTGGGGGCCCAGGCCCGTCGCAAAGTCGCCACTGTTGAGCCTGGCTGCCCGGGTTATTCGTGCGCCGCACCTGGTGAATTTGTGCGATTCCCTGCTGGAATTGTATGAAAGAGAGAAAAACCCGGCTACAGAAGTACACAGTTTTGTGCATTTGCTTGAAAAAGTCAGAAATGACCCCAACTTACTCGAAGCCCGTCTACAACATGCTTTCAACGACGAAGTGCATCAGAATTGGGTCAACTCCGTGCTGAAAGAGGCACGCGGTCTGGATGATTCTCTCGATTTTGAAACCGAGTTGCGTTCCGGGATGTATCAATGCAGTGAGCTTTGGTTTAAAGCCGAACTGGAGCGCCTTACTGCCGAAATGCCCACCCAAGGGGAGCAACTTCGGTGGTATCACGAGTGCATGCAACGCTTCCAAGAATTGAAACAAAAGCGAGTTAATCAGTTATAATTAAAGGTTACGGTGCAGCTTTTGCATCTTTGTTGTGCGTTGTTGCGCACCCAGTGGCCGTTATTCAGTGGTTCAGGGAATGAATGTTCAAAATACTCAACATTTTTTCAAAAACACAGGAACAGAAAGCCGAATCCGGCCACAAAACCAAGTCTGCGAACTCACCCACCGTGATTTCCCAGCAAACCGATTCACACACACAGATTCCTGTTGGCCAAAAGCCGGAGAAGGAATCCTCCACTAGGGCATCCAAACGCAAGGGAGCGTCGTCAATGGTAGGGAAGAAGGTTTCTCCTCAACAGGCAACTGCAAAAGAAGCGAAAAATACGACCGTGGTAAAGAATACAGAATCCAAGAAAACAGCAGCTGCTGAAACGCCTGTGAGCAAGAATGCCGCTGCGCCCTCGATTGATGCGCCCAAGCGTGGTCGAAAGCCCAAAGTGGAAGATTCGGCAGTAGATACCCAGGTCGATCTTGACGCCGAGGAATCACAGCCGAAGAAGCGCGGGCGCAAACCCAAGGCCTTGGCTGAGGCTGCGCCTGTTGTTGCTGAGGCGCCCAAGGGTCGTGGCCGTCCACCGAAGTCTGCCGGCAAGCCCAAAGCCGAAGATGACGATGAAGACGACATGGACGCTGGCGCCGATGCATCGCTTGATTCTGATGATGTGCCTGAAGACGACGATTCAGACGCGAAAAAAGCGGATCTGGTGATTTTGCCCAAGCGCGGTCGTGGCTCCAAGGCCAAAGACAAGGCCTTGATCAATTCTGCCTATCTGTCGTCGGCCAACGCCACGGTTGAAGAACTTGAATTGCGCCGCACGCAGCTTAAAACCCTGATCAAGATGGGTAAAGAGCGCGGCTACCTGACTTTTGCCGAGATCAATGACCACTTGCCCGATGACGTCACCGACGGTGAAGTGATTGAAGCCATGGTCAGCACCTTCCATGACATGGGGATCACTGTTTACGAACAGGCCCCTGACGCTGAAGCGCTGCTGATGAACGACAATGCGCCTGTGGGTACTTCGGCTGAAGATGCCGAAGAGGAAGCAGAAGCCGCCTTGAGCAACGTGGACTCCGAGTTTGGCCGCACTACCGACCCTGTTCGCATGTACATGCGTGAAATGGGCACGGTCGAGTTGCTGACCCGTGAAGGCGAAATTGAGATTGCCAAGCGAATTGAAGCCGGCCTGAAAGACATGGTACAAGCCATTTCTGCCTGCCCCGCCATTGTTGAAGACGTGGTGGGTCTGGGTCAGCGAATTGCTGAAGGCACATCCACCGTGGATGAAGTGGTGGATGGCATTGTGGATGACTCCATCCCTGACGACATGGTCGTGGCTGCGGCACCTGAAGAAATCAGTGAAGACGAAGAGGGTGATGACGAGGAAGAAGGCAATGACGGTGGCACCACCTCCGGCATGTCGGCGCGTCAACTTGAAGACCTGAAGAAGAACTCACTGGCTGTATTTGCAGAAATTGAAAAGCAGTTTGCGAAGCTGAAAAAAGCGCGTGCAGACGGCGGCTATAACACTGCGGCGTATAAAAAGGCCAAGGAAGCGATTGCCGAGCAGTTCATGAAAATTCGCTTTACCGCCAAGCAGGTTGAGCGTTTGTGCAGTATTTTGCGTGAACAGGTCGACAGCGTACGCAAGATCGAGCGTGAGATTTATGACATCGCTGTGAACCGTGTGGGCGTACCCCGCGAGCAGTTCATCGACAAGTTCCGTGGCCATGAAGTGGATGCCGCTTGGGTTGGCGTGTTCAGCGCATCCAACGCAGCATGGGCTGAAACTTGGGCGCGTAATGTGCCAGCCATTAACGAATTGCAGCAAAAACTGGTTGCCATTCAGGACATGGTGTCATTGCCCTTGAACGATTTGCGCACCATCAACAAGCAAATGGTTTCCGGTGAGAACCGTGCCCGTTTGGCCAAGCGTGAAATGATTGAAGCCAACTTGCGTTTGGTGATTTCAATTGCGAAGAAGTACACCAACCGTGGTTTGCAGTTCCTGGACCTAATTCAGGAAGGCAACGTGGGCTTGATGAAAGCGGTGGACAAGTTTGAATACCGCCGTGGTTACAAGTTTTCAACTTATGCCACATGGTGGATTCGCCAGGCGATTACCCGTTCCATTGCAGACCAGGCGCGCACCATCCGTATTCCGGTGCACATGATCGAAACGATCAACAAGATGAACCGGATCAGCCGCCAGATTCTGCAGGAAACAGGCATTGAGCCCGATCCGGCCACTTTGGCCGAGCGCATGGAAATGCCGGAAGAGAAGATCCGCAAGATCCTGAAGATCGCGAAAGAACCGATTTCGATGGAAACACCGATTGGCGATGACGACGATTCACACTTGGGCGACTTCATTGAAGACAACCACACCCTGGCTCCTCAAGATGCAGCGCAGTACAGCAGCCTGCGTTTCGTGACCAAGGATGTGCTGGATTCACTGACCCCGCGCGAAGCCAAGGTATTGCGCATGCGTTTCGGTATTGAAATGAGCACTGACCACACGCTGGAAGAAGTGGGCAAGCAGTTTGATGTCACGCGTGAGCGGATTCGCCAGATTGAAGCCAAAGCGCTGCGCAAGCTGCGTCACCCCAGCCGTTCAGACAAGCTGAAGAGCTTCCTGGAAGGCGAGTAACTTGATTTGAAAGGTTACGTGGGCCTCTAGCTCATGCCTGGTTAGAGCAGCGGACTCATAATCCGTTGGTGCCGTGTTCGACTCACGGGAGGCCCACCACAATTGAAAAAGCCAACCTCTCGGGGTTGGCTTTTTTGTTGGGGAAGCGCTTTGCGCGCCAGTGGCGACTCACCAGGTTTTGAACACATCCAGCCCTTCTTCCGCATTGAATTCAACTTCTTCAAGCAGTTCGAAGGGTACAGCTGCCTTTACGAGCATGACGGAGCAAGGCGCATACATGGCCACCTTGATGGGTACGGTTCGCATCAGCCTTTGCAATTGCACACCGTGCGTCGCAGCCCCCATGATGATCAATGACACATTGTTGCCTTCGGCATAAGCCAGAATGGCCTCAGCCACATCGCTGCTTTCAAGCACATGGAAAGAAACATGGTGTGAGTCCAGTGACAAAGGCACAGCCCATTGTTTCAGCATGTTCAGGTAGCTTCGTTGCAACTCGCTTTCACTGCCGGAAGCGTCGCTACTCAGCAGGCTGTTTTTCAGAACAGTGACCACGGCAAGCCTGGCGCCTGGGCGAATTCCCATGCTGCGTTGCACTGATTCACGCAGGCTGAACAGGGTTGCATCGGTGACGCCTTTGTGGGGAATCGCGACCATGACAATCGGTATGGAGGCGATTTGCCGCTCTGGCAAAGGGCTGGCTTGGTAATGCATGCCTGCCGCACGAATCCAGCGTTTGAAGTGCACCCAGAACGAGGTGCGCACCATTTGCTTGCCGCGGCGTGTGATTCGAATTTGCGCGGGGTCTTGCAGATCAAAGGCCAGGTGTGCGGCGGAAGGGTAACGCCGTACGGCTTCAGGTTCAAGACAGCGCAGAATCACTTCCTGGAGCCATTCGGGAACCTGTTCATTACGTAGACGAGGCGGAACGGGGTCCATCCACAAACGCTGGCGCAGCCCACCGGTAGTGCTGGGTGAGCCAAATGGTAGGCGGCCTGTGGCCAGCTCATACAGCATGACACCGATCGCAAAAACATCGCTGCGGGGGTCTCCCCGAACACCTACAACCTGCTCCGGTGCAATCCAGGTGGGAGAGCCGACCGCCTTGCGCAATTCTTCTGCCATCAGGTCTGGAAAATGGGCGTGGAAACTCAAGCCAAAATCCAGCAGGACCACTTGGTCCAAATCTATCGAGCCATCGGATTTTTCCCGGAAGAGCACGTTGGCAGGCTTCAGGTCCAGATGGCAGGCATTCTGCTTGTGTAAGCTGTGAACTGCTTTGCCCAAAGCGGCCCCAATTCTGGCGATGGTGGCTGGGCTTGTACCTCCTGCTGCGTTCTCCGCAGTGTCGAGAACCTGCTCCAGGGTGTGGCCCGGAATGTATTCCATCACCAGGTAGGGAAGATTATCCAGGTCGCCAGAGGCAACAAAACGGGGAATGTGACGTCCGGAAACAGCGGGTAAAATCTGCCGTTCAATTTCGAAACCGATGATGTTTTCACCCCCGTCGCCTTCGCGCATCTTGGGCACTTTCATGATCATCGGAAAACCTGGATCTAGGCTTGCATGGCCTTTGTCCCGGTCGTACTCCACGCGGTAAATGGTGGCCATTCCCCCGCTGTGAACACAATCGCGGATAACAAATCCGTCGAGCGTCTGCCCGACAGTCAGCCTGGTCATCTGCCAAGTTCCAGGCGGGTCGCCATTTGTTCAGGCAGCCCTGCCTTGCGAATGGCTTGCGCGGCAGACTGGGCGTCGTAGGCCACGCGATAAAAACTCAGTGTTTGAAGTACATCGTCGTACATGGCATACATGGAGCGAACATCCCCGTCACGGGGTTGTCCCACAGATCCCACGGTGACAACCATTTGTCGGCGAAGGGGCGTGGGTATGGCCACGCCTGCGACCGGATCGAACCGCATCATGTTTCGGCTGGCACCTGGGTAATACAACACCTGATGGTGCACATGCCCCAAGAACACATGGCTGGCGCTGTGGTCACGGCACGCGGCATCCATACACAGCTTGGCTTTGTGTTCGCTGTCCACGTATTCCCATTTGGCGGGTTGATTGGCGCTGGCATGCACAAACAGGGCTTTGCCATGCAGCTTGGTCATCGGGCGGGTGGCAAGAAATTCACGTTGTTCCAGGGAAAGCCGGGCGTGTGTCCAGGCCGCGCTGCTGGATCCCATGTCGTTCAATGCGGGTGGCGGGTTCACTGCCATGTCATCGTGGTTGCCTTTGACTACCCAAGCGCCTTGTTCCCACAAGGCCATGACTTCGTCCACAACGCCGGCTGGATCTCCACCGTAACCCACTAGGTCACCCAAAATGACGAACTGCTGGGCTCCTGCTTTGCGGGCGTGCTCAGTGCAGGCCTTAAGCGCCTGCAAATTGCTGTGGACGTCGGACAACAACGCTATTTTCATGTCTCGCTCAATGTTCTGGTTTTGTTGTTTGAGTCCATGATAGCGCAGTTAGTCTTCATTTTGCTTACAGAAATGGGAGGCGCTTTCGGGATTGGCGGAGAGCTGGATCGGATACATTGAGTAGGCAAGTTTTGCTCTAAAGATGTACACCCCTGTCACAAATAACTTATTGCGGTAATATTTGACGCGCAATATACTCTTTCGAGGGCGCGCAAGCGAGTCCCCAACAACAATTGGCAGTGAGGGTAGTATGTTGAAAGTACAGAGGAAGACAGCAGTTCAAAAAAACAAGAATAATTTCAAGACAAAAATTTTATTGGGTGGCGTTTTGTCCGCCATCAGCATTGCGGCATTGGCGTCCAGTCACCGCGAGGCACCATCAATCACCACTACACCGAAAGCAGACGGCACAGACTTCTACATGTTTCGCAGTTACGAAGCGAACCGTTCAGATTTCATCACCTTGATTGCCAACTACCAGCCTTTGCAAGACGGCTACGGTGGCCCGAACTACTTCTCGATGGACCCGAATGCACTGTATGAGATTCACATCGACAATGATGGGGACGCACAGGAAGAAATTACATTCCAGTTCAACTTCAAGAACACCTTGCGTGACTTGAAACAAACGATTGGCGGTGCCGATGTCAGTATTCCCCTGATACAACAAGGCGGAGTTACCGGGCTGAACAGCGCCAACCTTAATTTGAACGAAAGCTACACCATGACGGTGGTTCGTGATGGACGCCGCAGTGGTAACCGCACTGTGGTTTCAAAAACTGGTGGTGGTTCTACACTGGAAAAGCCGGTGGACTACATTGGTGAAAAAACACTGGGCAATGCGGCGGCTTATCAGGCCTATTCGGATGCACATATTCACAACGTGACCATTCCAGGTTGCACAGGTGGTACCAATCAGGCCAAGGTATTTGTGGGGCAGCGTCAGGAAGGTTTTGCGGTGAATCTGGGCACTATTTTTGACCTGGTTAACGCACCTTTCAACGTAATTTCCAACCGTACTTTTGCCAACGCAGCAGCCGCCAATTCAATTCAAGATAAAAACGTCACCAGCATTGCCATTGAAATCCACAAGGATTGCCTGACACCCGGCGCGGAAAACGTGGTGGGTGGATGGACAACAGCCAGCGTGCGCCAAGTACAAATTGGCGATGGCATTCCTGCACAAGGCCACCAAACCGCTGAAAAAACAGGTGGTGCATGGGTTCAGGTTTCACGCCTGGGCATGCCTTTGGTGAATGAGGTGGTGATTGGCTTGAAAGACAAAGACCGTTTTAACGCATCCAAGCCCAGTGGTGATGGTCAGTTCTTGAACTACGTATCCAACCCCACATTGCCACAGTTGATCAGCCTGGTGCAAACCGGCAACGCCGGTGCAGCACCCACTAACTTCCCACGCACTGACTTGTTGAACGTGTTTCTTGCTGGTATTCAAGGTGTGAACCGCCCGGCTAATGTGGTGTTGTCGGAAATGTTGCGGTTGAATACTGAAACACCGGTTACGCCAATTGCCATGCAAAACACGCTTGGTTTGGCATTCGGTGATGCGGCTGGTTTCCCGAACGGACGTCGTCCAATCGATGATGTCGTGGATATTTCACTTGTGGCAGTGATGGGTGGCTTGTGTGTGGCCAATGGCGCAAATGATGCTTTCAAGTTGAACACAGTGCCTGGAACAACATTGACTTCTGCTTGCACCCCAGGCAGCGTTCCATTGGGCAATACCTCCTTGTCAATTCATGATGCTGTGGATCAAAGTCGTGTACCCTTCATGAACCGTTTTCCTTACCTGAGCACGCCCACGCCTGGTTCTGGAACACCGGCACCCACACAAACTGTGCTGGCACGCTAAGGAGTTGAATCAATGAAATTCGCCAATATAATCCGTGTGGGCGCAGGTGCGATATTGCTTGCCGGCTTGGCTGCTTGCGGGAGTGATGACACGCCTTTCAATCTGGGGACGGCCAGCAGTGATGGCAACATTAACCAGATTGAGGCTGGTGTACTTGCTGGAAGCAGTACAGAAGCAGGTGAGCCAGACAATGTGAGTAACCTCGCGCTGGCTACATCGGAAACCGATGAGCCTTTTGATTTGCCCGACTAAACACCAGTTGCTTTAACGGTGAGGTCAGCAAAGCCCTGTGGTTATCTCAATCCGCAGGGCTTTGCTTTATCGGGGGTTTAGCGTCACCGAGAGGAATTGGCTTTTGAAACCGTTGCCGCTTTCTTCGCTGATCAGGGTGCGTAAAAGTGCCTTGGATTTGGGTTGCAACAGCAGTTTCACTTTGCCATCGGTATCGGTGTTGCTCCACAAGGTGATGGGTGTCTCGGGGTATTCAAGACCCACCGACACACCTGCCAAAGGTGCACCGTTTCTGTATAAAAAAATGTTGTCCGTGTCGCCTGGTTTGTGCACGAATTGAGCCAACTCGCTGTTGTACAGTGGGCTGCCGATTTCAATGGGCTTGATTTGTGACAGCTTGAAGTATTCTTCCTGAAAGGTTTTGCTGCGCCGTGCTTTGTCGACCAACAATGTGTCAACCTTGTTTTCTTCAAGGTGCGCAACTCCCTGCGCTGTTGAAAGCTCAATCAGACTGGTCTTCAATCTGGCTACACAGTTTTGCGTGTTGTCGGGGTAAGGATACCGTGTGCTTTTTTTGTCGAATTTCAATTCAAATGCTTCCCCGTCAGCGGCCACGCAACGAACCGATTCCACATATTGACCTTTCACTACAATTTCTTTTGCCGGAAAGTTGTGGCCTGTGGACAAGCTGAGGTTGGCTTGGCCGGCTTCGATCCAGGTCAGGTGGGCGAAGGCTGAAACCGGTACGGTGAGTGCGATCAATGTGCTTAATATTTTCACTATAAAATACTCCTTGTGATGAAAGACATTTTGCGCCCGTTATTGAAAAGAGTGGTGAGGTGACCGCGAAATGGATGAAATCCAGTCAGCGAGGCTACTGCTTACAGAAAATAAATATAGTAGTGCTGCGTGTAATATTGGCGGTGCTTTGACTAATTTCCGTTTAAAGAAAATTTCATGACCACACTTTCAAACTCGTTCCGCCTGGCTTGTTTGCCCCTTGCCGTTGTTTCGCTGTTTTTGCCCAGCTATGCAGGCGCACATGGTGTGCATTTCGAGGGGCTTGAGCTGGACGATGTGGTGGTTGAGGATGAAATTGATGCCATTCATACCTTGGGTGGCATTACCAGTTCACAAGGCGTGCTGGGCCAAAAACGACTGGCCAATCAAAACCCGGCGCGGTCCTCCGATGTACTGGAAGCCGTGCCCGGTTTGAATGTGACCCAGCATTCAGGCGGTGGCAAGGCCAACCAGTATTTCTTGCGCGGCTTCAGCCTCGACCATGGCACTGACTTGTCAGTGAATTTTCTGGGTGCACCGTTGAACCTGGTTGGCCACGCGCACGGTCAAGGTTATGCCGATTCCAACATGATCATTCCCGAGTTGCTTTCGCGGGTGGAATACCGCAAGGGGCCGTACTTTGCACAAGATGGGGACTTCAGCACCGCTGGTTCGCTGAACATTGATTATGTGAACGAGCTCAAGCGCGGCCTGGCCTCGGTGTCGATTGGCGAGTTTGGCTATCGCCGTGGATTGCTGGCGAATTCTGTCAAATTCAATGACGATCAAACCAGCTTGCTGTATGCGTTTGAACTGACTGACAACAACGGACCTTGGGACATCAAGGAAAACCAGTACAAGCACAATATGTTGCTTAAATTGAACCATCGCATTGATTCGAGCAAGAAGCTGGAGCTGAATTATTCGGGTTACGAATCGCGCTGGACATCTACTGATCACATTCCGGTTGATGCAGTGGCCCAAGGCGTGGTGGGCCGATTTGGCAGCCTGGATTCAACCGCTGGCGGATTTACCCAGCGGCATGCTTTATCGGGCAATTTCACGGCTGTGTGGGATCAATCGATTACGCAGGTGAGGGCATATGTGGCGGACTACAAACTCGACTTGTACAGCGACTTCACGTATGGCCTGCGCGACAATGCCCCGCTGGGCAGGCCAGGCGTTTTGTCGGACCAGTTCAACCAGTTCGATAGCCGCACCACGTATGGTGCAGGTTTAACCCACACCGTTTTTGGCAACTTGTCGTTTGTTCAATCCCAACTGGCCATGGGACTTGATTATCGAATTGACGATGTGAAGCCCGCAGGGCTTTACGAAAGTATTGCGCGGCAACGTTTGGCCACCCGCAATGAAGACAATTTCGAGCAACGCAATTTGGGCGTGTTTGTTTCCCAGCAAGTGTTGCCACTTTCATGGGTCAAGCTGACAGGTGGTTTGCGTTACGACCAGTTTGATGTGGATTTGAATGGCCAGTTTGACGAAGATGAAGATGTGACCACACCCAACGTGCTTCGCAGTGGTTCGCGCAAAGACACCCTGCTTAGTCCGAAGTTCAGCGCGAGCTTCACGCCTTTTGAGCACAATACCGAATTGTTCTTCTCGGTGGGGCGAGGCTTTCACAGCAACGACCCTCGAGGCCTGTTCACTGCTGCACCGGTGGATTACCTGGTCAAAACCCGTGGTGTTGAAGCGGGTGTCAAAACGACTAACGACGCCAAAAACCTGAGTGCATCGGCCACGCTGTTTCAGTTGAAAAGCAATTCTGAACTGGTTTTTGTGGGGGATGCAGGCACCACAGAACCCAATGGTGCCACCCAGCGCAATGGGCTTGAGTTGATTGCGAGTTATTTCAACCGGTCAGGCTTTGAGGTAGATGGCTTCATCACACTGGTGGACGCACGATTTGTTAACGTGGCTGACAATGGTATTCCGAATGCCATTGAAGAATCGGCGGCGGTGTCGATTGGGCAAACACTGGGCGACTTCAAATTGGGTTACAAGCTGAAATACATTGGCAGTGCCCCGTTGGTTGAAGACCGCAGCATCAAGTCTGATTCCGTGATCAATTCCGACCTGTTTGTGAATTACAAAGTGAACAATGACCTGAGTTTGAATTTTTCCATATTCAATCTGTTTGACCGTGACAACAGCGACATTCAATATGCACAGGATTATTTCCTGGCAGGCAACCAGGCGTTTGGAAAAACATTTCACCCCGCATTGCCACGGCATGCACGCTTGACCGCCAATTGGTTGTTCTGATTGGGCGCACGCAGGGCGTGGTTTACGGAAATTGGAACTGTGTTGGGGTAGGCGCCTTACACCCTGTCAGTAAAGCCTGACAGCCCATGCTCGCCTTTCCCAATTCAAAAAATTGGGCAAAGCGGGTATCGTGTGGCATGTGCTAACACATCGGTGTTAACTCACTTGCTTGATACCCAAGCCCCCCTCTGGATGATTGTTCGAGTCTTCTCATGATATCTGGTGACAAAAGCAGCATTGCATTCACAAGCCCCGACCCCAAGAAAGCAGACCCGCTGGTGTCCAGCCGCCCCCCTGAAATCAAGACAGCCGCCGATCGCGATGGCGCCAGCGTGGTGGTGTCGTTCTCGAAACCCCAAGGCAAGCTGTTGATTGACAGCGCAACGCCGTTTGATGCGGACAAGGTAGAAATGATTCGGCGCGAGTTAAGCCGCGGCGCACTTAAAATTGATGCCAATGTGGTGGCCGATCGCATGATCAACGACCAGAAGGCTTTGTTGGGGTGATCTTGCCAGCCAAGTGGTCAACACGAAATCAACATAAAAACCGGAATTATGAAAAAGTGTTCACTAAAAACTGGTTTTTCTGTTTGATTTAAAATATCCCTAATAATCAATTATTTAAGCGGGAATTTAAGTGTACAGTTGTACTCTTCTGACACTTTATTCTAGTTTTTTACCCAAAATAAGTTGCCAAAAACAGCGTGGTTTGGTTAAATTAGTGCACACATGTTCACTAATGCGGAAAAGCCATGAGAACCAACAGCCAGTTAAGCAACAAAGTAGTACGCGGACTCTCCAAAATTTTGGGCCAGGAATTCGTCAACTTCTGGCTTGAACAAGCTGGCAGCACCCAGTCCATCGATCGGTGCCTGGCTGAAGTGGTTCGCATTGACCGTGAAACCGCCGATGCAGTCAGCCTGTGGCTAAAGCCAAACGCCTTGTTCAAAGGCTTTGAAGCTGGCCAGCACGTGAACCTGAGCGTGACCATTGATGACGTGGTGCACACCCGTTCATACAGTTTCAGCAATGCCCCAACAGCCGATGGCCTGGTTCGCCTGACCATCAAGCAAACGCCAACCGGCCTGGTTTCGCGCTTCGCGGTGAACCAGCTTGAAGTGGGCACAATCGTGGAGCTGGGCGATGTGTTCGGCGACATGACTTTGTCCCACACCCAACCTGAACTGACATCCCAACGCCCCGCCATGCTGTTGTTGGCAGCAGGCAGCGGCATTACCCCCATGATCAGCCTGATCGAAACACTGGAAGCCCAAGGCTGGCCAGCAGACGTCACCTTGATGAGCTGGGCGCGCAACCCGGAAGACGTGCTGTTTGACGCCGCACTGAAAGCCAAGACCAATGAACACTTCAAGTATGTGCGCTTGCTGGAAAGCGGTGCAAACATGGCTGAAGGTGATCTGGCAGGCCGCCCCAGCAAGGAACAGTTTGCAGCAGTGGCTGGTGCCCTGGACAACACCGACGTGTACGCCTGTGGCCCGGATGGTTTCATGACTGCACTGCGCGGCATTCTGGGTGATTCGCCCAAGAGCTTCCACGCCGAATCATTCACGCCCATGGCCTTGAGCATTGATGAAAGCGCTGAAGTGAAAACATTCACCGTGACGCTGACCAAGAGCAACCGCATTCTGGAAGTAAGCAACAACAAGCCCTTGCTGAAAGCATTGCAGGAGCAGGGCATCAACCCACCCCACGGTTGTGGCATGGGCATTTGCAACACCTGTTCCTGCGAAAAAATTACCGGTACCACACAGAACATGCAGAACAAATCGGTCTGCGGAACCAACAACTCAGCGCTGCGTTTGTGTATCAACGCCGCCCAAGGCCCGGTAACACTGGACCTGTAAAACCCAATTCAAAAAATATTCGGAGCAACATCATGAGAAAAGCAGACCGCAAATTGAGCCCCGCCGAACTGGAACAGTTTGGTGCTGAAATTGAAGCAATCCGCCAGAAGCACCTGGCCGATGTGGGCGAACGCGATGCCAAGTACATCACCAAGATTGAAAAAGCTGTGCGTTATACCGAAGTGGCAGGCCGCGCCATGTTGATGGCTGGCATTTTCCCGCCCGCATTCGTGCTGGGTACGCTGACCCTGGGTGTTTCCAAGATTCTGGAAAACATGGAACTGGGCCACAACGTGATGCACGGTCAGTACGACTTCATGCAGAACAAGCGCCTGATGGGCCAAACCTACGAGTGGGACACCTGGTGCACCGCCGACAACTGGCGCTACAGCCACAACTATCGCCACCACACCTTCACTAACGTGTTGGGTGAGGACCATGACATTGGTTACGGCGTGTTGCGTCTGTTCCCCGAACAGAAGTGGGAACCCCGCTTCCTGGCCAACGTGCCCATGATGGCCCTGCTGGCCACATTCTTTGAAAACCTGCTGGCCTTGCAAACCCTTGAACTTGAAAAAGTGATCAGCGGCGAGAAAACCCTCAAGGAAACCAAAGACCGCGCCATTCCAACCTTCAAGAAGGCTGGCCGTCAAATTGCGAAAGACTACATTTTCTTTCCGCTGTTGGCCGGTCCATTCTTCCTGCCCGTGCTGGCTGGTAACTTCCTGGCCAACATCATTCGCAACTACTGGACATTCACCATCATTTTCTGCGGTCATTTCACGGCTGATTCTGAAGTGTTTGACAAGTCCATCACCGAAGGTGAATCGCAGGCACATTGGTATTTGCGTCAATTGAAAGGCTCTTCAAACCTGACCGGTGGCAAGCTGTTCCACATCATGTCAGGTAACTTGAGCCACCAGATTGAGCACCACCTGTTCCCTGAAGTGCCAGCCCATCGCTATGCAGAAATGTCGGTTGAGGTACAGGAAATTTGCAAGCGCTATGGCCAGCACTACAACAAGGCGTCCATTGTGAAGCAGTTTTCAACAGTGGTTGGCCGTGCATTCAAGTACAGCCTGCCATCATTGAAGCGCAGCAAAACACAAGCCGTGGCAGCCTGATCCAAAGCGAAGTCCTTTCTGTGTAATCCCAAGGCAATCCTGTCGCGTTAGACACTGTGCGCTCTCCCCAAGGGGGCGCACAGGTTTTACAACAAACATAGGATGTCAGCCATGAAAAAACTAATCTCTGTTGCCGCACTTGCAGCCGCTTTCGCAAGCCCGGCTTTTGCCGAAGGCCCCTACTTGGGCGCCACATACAACAACCTCGGTATTTCCGACAGCCGCATTGGTGGCAACCAATTGGACATTGACACGGTGGGCGTGGTTGCAGGCTACGAACTCAGCCCCAATCTGGCCGTGGAAGGCCGTTTGATGACGGGTGTGGACGAAGAATCCTCGGGTGCGTTTCGTGGAGAAATTGATTCTTACATCGGTGCCAACCTGTTGGGCAAATTGCCGTTGAATAACCAGTTTTCCTTGTACGGTACTCTGGGTTATGGCTTTTTTGACACCAGTATCAGTGGCCCCGGTTTCAATGTGGACGACGATGAAGGCGGCTTGAGCTATGGCGGCGGCGTGATGTACACCGCGGGCAGCGTGAATATACGCGCAGGCTATGAAATGCTTTACGACAAGAACAATGTTGAGGCCGATGGCTTGAACTTGACTGCCACCTTCGCCTTCTAAAAATCATCAATAATCAAGGGGTTGTCACATTGCGGCATCCCCTTGTGCCCGCTTGCCAACATATCGTGTTCTCAGACCAGAAGATAGACCGGAAGTGATGGCTTTTTAAAGCGCTTCTTGGTACTTTCATCCTGTAACATTGCCTAACATTTTTGAGGTAAGGTCATGTTGTCAGGAAGCGGGATGCGTCAATTTCACGTTTTGCTTTTATTGCTGTTCTCCAGCAGCCTTTTGCACGCCCAGCCGGTACGGATTGGGGTGTCTGAAACCATTTTGTCCTTGCCTCTTTTCGTGGCCCAATCCGAGGGGCTTTTCGCCAAACGCGGCGTCGATGTCACTCTGGTCAAGTGTGTCGGGGGAAACCGGTGCATGAAAAACATGCTGGCGGGTCAAACAGACCTGGCCACAGCCACTGAGCTACCCGTGGTGTTCAACAGTTTCGAGCGAGCCGATTTTGCCATTTTGACCAGCTTTGTCAGTACGTCCAACGATGTGAAGGTTCTTGCCAGAAAAAAGGCCAATGTGTCTCAAGCTCAGGAGCTTAGAAACAAAAAGTTGGGCTACATCAAGGGTACAGCGAGCCAGTATGTGCTTGATCTGGTGTTGGTCTACAGTGGGGTCGACCCATCTACAGTGACCCCCATTGCCATTACGCCCGAGACTGCACTGCAAGCCCTCGCCAAAGCGGAGGTGGATGCCTTGTGCATTTGGGAGCCCTTTGCGTCGAAAATTCAAAAGGAACTGGTCTCTGAAGTGAATCTGGTTCCCGCCCCGAGGTTATACACCGAAACTTTCAACCTGATCGCAACAAAACCGGTCATCAAGACCCGCCCGCGTGATCTGGAGTTGATTTTGCTGGCTTTGAAGGACAGCACCGAGTTCATCAATCAGAACCCGGATAAGGCCAAGACCCTGCTTGCCCAGCGTTTTGATATTCCCATGGCGATTGTGAATTCGATATTCAATGATTACCGGTTCAAGCTCAGTTTGAACCGTTCCTTGCCGCGTACCATGGAGGGGCAGGCTCGCTGGGCCATGCGGGAAGGGCATGTGGATTCTGCTTTGACCCAACCAAACTACAATTCCTATGTGTATCCTCGATTATTGAAAAAGGCAGACCCCGGTGCAGTATCCCTTCCGTAAAGGCTGAACCTAGTGCGTGTCTCTACAAAGATCAATTGGGCAGTGATGTGCACCATTGTGTGCACCGTTGTGCTTGTGCTTGGGAACATGTTCATTATCAGTGAGCAGTTCAAAGGTTTAAAGCGCACCGAGAAAGCCCAATCGATTACCCATTTGTCTTCTGACTTGCTGGTATTGACTCAGGAATATGTCCTGTTTCAATCGCCTTCCGTTCGTGATGCGTGGGGCCAAACCCGCGATGAACTTGAAAGGGTTCTCAAAGCTCCCACAAAATCCGGAGTGAAGCCACAAGAACTCGCTGACATTGAAAGCAGCCTGGCCGAACTGAAACCAATTTTCGAGGAACTGGTGATTGGTAACCTGCTGGTGGGCGAAGAGACGGATTTCATGCAACGGCGACAAGCCTTGATTATTGAGCGCCTGATTGCCGAAACCCAGCTAATCTCTGAGTTGGGTTACCAATGGGCCGCTCAAGTGAACAAGGATCAGACCAGTTACCTGCAGGGATTAACCTTGCTGGGGGCACTTGGACTGGGCAGCTTTGTATTGGTGATTGCGCTATTGGTCGCCTTGATTCGAGGTGGTGTCTTGAACCCCTTGATTCGGTTGAAGCGCACAGCAGAGGCCATTCGCAATGGCAACGAAGATGCCGTGTGCGACGTCAGCTCTGAAGACGAGATAGGCGATGTGGCCCGCGCTGTGAACCAGATGACGCAAAGTCTGGCTCACAAGAACAAGCGCTTGCGTGTAGCCAATGCGCGCGTGGAGAATGCCAGCAAGGCGAAAACCGAGTTTCTTTCCAGCATGAGCCACGAGATTCGCACGCCGTTGAATGGCATTGTGGGTTTGACTTACCTGCTTAAAGACACCGCAGTGTCTTCCAACCAGAAGCTGCTGCTGGACAGTCTGGAGAAGACGTCGCGCAACCTGATTGATCTGGTCAGCGATGTACTTGACATCTCCAAGATCGAGTCAGGCAGCATGGAACTGGAGAACCGGGCATTCTCCGTACTCGAATTTGTGGACAAGGTGGCGGGCATCATGACAGGGGCCGCGGCCAGCAAGCCCGTTGAGTTGATTATCAGCCCGGCCTCCAACCTGCCACCTACGCTGGTCGGTGACGAGCTGCGCCTGCGCCAGATTGTCGTTAATCTGGTGGGCAATGCGATCAAGTTCACCCAGTTTGGCCATGTGCACCTGTTGATCAAAACTGTGCCCAGCCCCCAAGGCATGTGCCGATTGCGTGTCGAGGTTCAGGACACCGGGGTAGGTATTTCTCCTCAAGGTCAGGCCAACCTGTTTCAACAGTTTTACCAGGCCAATAGCTCCGTTGCACGCGAGTTTGGTGGGTCAGGCCTGGGTTTGAACCTGGTTAAAAATCTGGTGGAGCTGATGCAGGGCACGATGGGCTTTTCCAGCGACTTGGGGCAAGGTAGCATTTTCTGGGCGGAACTTGAATTCAAGCTGCCAGAACCTGATGCTGCAACCTTGCCTGAACCCGAGCAGGCTGAGGCCTTTTTGCTGGTGACTGACAATACGCTGCAAGCCGATGCCCTGGTTCAATCTGGACATCTCGTGGGACGTCGGGTGGCTTGCGTGAGTGGACTTGAAGAGGCCATTCACTGGTTTGAATGTGGAGGTAAAGCGGCAGGTGTCATTCTCGATTTTCCGCGTGAAAGTATTGACAGGTTAGTCTGGGTCGATTTCGTGAAATCCATGGGCTTGCGTGGCGTGCCCTGCGCCGTGATGCTGGGCGGCGAAGGTACGCGACGCCTGTTGAACAAGGGGATCAGTGAAATATTCAGTGCCATTTATGTCAAGCCGCTAACACCCTTGCAGCTCAAGGATGCTTTCAATGGCCCTAGCCCCAATTTACCCATGCGCTCAGGCTTTGCGGCAACCACCGCTAACAAGCTGAATTTGTTGATTGTGGACGACAGTGAATTGAACCTGAAAGTACTTGACGGCATTTTAAGCCGCAAGCAGGCCAACATCACCAAGGCAAAGAACGGCCTGGAGGCTTTGTCCTTTTTGTTGCAGTTTGGACACGGGTTTGATGCAGTGGTAATGGATGTACAAATGCCCTTGATGGATGGGCTTGAGGCGACCCGGGAGCTTCGCAAGCAGCCTTTCAATTCGGACTTGCCGGTGATTGGCCTCACCGGAGAAGTGAGTAGCGAGGATGAAAAGCGTGCCTTGGAGGCGGGTATGAACGCCGTTCTTCACAAACCGTTGCAGCCGGAAGACTTGATGTTTTTGTTGAACAAGTTGATCAAGCCTGTTTCCGTGTAAACAGTTTGTTTAACGCGCTGCAACAATCCACATGTTGTCGCTGGTGGGTTGGCGATCAGCCAGCCCAAACTGCACCACTTTCAGGCCGTTGCGAACAATCAACGCCTCCAGATTTTCAGGGGTGAAGTAATTCACATGGTCGGGCAGGCGAAAGCCGCACCATTTTTCTGCGCGAACCTTGCGGTTCCAGGAACCGTAATTGGGCACCTTGATAATGACCACACCACCGGGTTGTAGAACCCGTGCGACGCCCTTCAGCAGCCCATCGGGTTCGACCTCATGTTCAAGAAATGCGCTCATCAGCACACCAGCAAAATGGGCTTCGGGCAGTTTTTGAATGCCGTTGAGTGCGTTGTCGTGCATGATGCTGCCGCCGCGTGGCTCCACCACGGCGCCTGCTGCTTGGGCCAGTGCCTTGGACACTTCAATGCCGTAAGGTTGATATTGCGTGGGCAACGTGGCCAGCAGGCCCCCAGCGGCACAGCCGATGTCCAGCACCCGTCCACCCGGAATGTACTTGGCAATCAGTTCTGGCAGCTTGTTGCGCTTTAGTACCTTTTGGCGGAAATGCTTGAATGCCCGGCTCAGGCCCTGTTTGACGGGTTCACGTTCTTCGCGCACTTGCCGTTCGGTTTCCGAGGTTTTTTCCCAGGCAAATTCTTCACTCAGCCGTTCATACACCGGGGCGCGTTTCAGGTACACGAATTTGCAACCCTTACATTCAACCATGGGCCATTCATCGTTGCCGTAGCTGAGGATTGTTGCGTCCTCGGCGCTGGCCTTGCAGAAAGGGCAAGTGCGTGACACAAGGCGTTGGCTGACGTCCATCCTGAAATTCTCTTGATTCGGTAATGCGGGTTTATAAATGTGTTAGCTTGACACCGGTTGATGGCCGAAGCGTTTTCGATTGTACATCACTTGTTTTCACAACTTGGAGGGAACCGATTTGAAACTCTTGCTGAGCTGGATATTGCATGCGCTGGCATTGATGGGCGTGGCGTACTTGCTGCCCGGTGTGCTTGTGGAGGGCTTTTGGGCCGCGCTTTGGGCCGCTTTGATTTTGGGTTTGGTGAACACCGTGGTGAAACCGGTGCTGCTGATTTTGACCCTGCCGTTGACCGTGGTCACCCTGGGGCTTTTCTACTTTGTGTTGAACGGCCTGATGTTTTACTGGGTGGGCTCAATTCTTGACGGATTCACCGTGACCGGCTTTTGGTGGGCGGTTCTGGCGTCGTTGCTGTATTCGGCTTTTGCAACTTTCCTGAGCTCGATCCTGCTTCAGGAGAAGGTGAGGATCGAGCGCATCTGACAATCAGCTTTGTTGCGTCAGTTTGAATTTGCCCATGACTGTGTCCATTTGGCGGGAAAGCCCCTGCAATTGGTCAATTACGTTGTTCACTTCATGGGCCACACCCTGACTTTCTTCGGTCATACGGGCAATTTTTTCCACCTGCTGCGCAATCAGGGTTGAGGCCGAGCTTTGTTCCTTCAGTGCCTCTGTGATTTCATTCACAGCCCGTTCAGCATCCACGGTGTGGTGGCTGATGGCTTCCATCTGGTGATCGGCGCCCAGCGATGAACGTTGCCCAGACTGGATCATCTCGGTCCAGCCGTGAACCTGTTCGACAGCCGACCTTGTTTCACTTTGAATGCCGGAAATCAGTACTGAAATGCTTTTCGTGGATTCAGCTGTTTTTTCAGCCAGCTTGCGTACTTCGTCAGCCACCACCGCGAACCCTCGACCTTGTTCACCGGCGCGTGCAGCCTCGATGGCCGCATTCAGGGCCAGCAGGTTGGTTTGGTCCGCGATGGCGTGAATGACCTGGATGATGCTGGAAATGTTGTCGGACTGAAGCCCCAGGTTATTGATGCTTTGCGCCAGCGTGCCTGATGCGGCGCTGATTTCTTCCATGGCCAATCGAGCCTGTTTCACGCTTTCGCGACCTTCGCCCGAGGACTGCCCGGCCTGATTTGACAAGCTCAATGCCTGGTTGGCGTGCGTGTGAACCTGCCCGATTGAAACAGTGAGTTCCTCCACCGAGGCGGCCACGGCGGATGCTGAATCGGTTTGCTCCTGCACACTGGTTTTGACTTGTGAGGCTGCCGTGACAAGCGTGCCTATGGTGTCGGCCATACGCGCTGATGCATCCACGATTTCCCCCACCAACCCGGTTTGCTTTTGGCGAATGTTCTCAAGCGCTGCCCGAATTTTGCTGGTTTCATTGCTACCCGGGCTTTCAATTGGGTTGGACAGGTCACCCATGCCGATGATTTTTGCATGGGCCAGAATTTGTGCAATTTCACCATTTACGTCCCGAAAGACGACAAAGCCCAAGGCGCAAGCCAGTAGCAGCACTACGGCAGAGCCTGTACCCGAAGTGATCAAGTCAATCTGCATGTTGTCAATACGAACCCGGAGGTCTTCCTGCAGGGTACGGTTCAAACCGCGGCTCAAGGCAAACGCGCTGTTGAAGGCCGCGTTCAGTTGGCGAATGGCTTCGGGTGAGCCGCTGATGCTTTCGTAGTTCAGGTCTTTTGCGGATTCACCTTGCACCCATTTGGCCACGCCTTCCAGGTTCTGGTAAATGGCATCCAGGTGTTGTGTGGTTTCGGCCTTGATGTCACCGCCAGCAGCCGCCGATTTTTGTGTGGCTTCGCGAATCTCATCCAGCGCCCGGTTCAGTGTGCCCAGCCGCGAACGCGCGAAGCTCAGGGTGCCGCCCACATCTGTGTCTTGAAAGCGCAGTTTGCCTTCCAGTTCGGCAATGTATTCAATGGCTCCCGGCAACTGGAATGCCATGGGGCTCATCATGTAGTAGCTGGGCAGGTAAGGGTCCAGGGTCAACTCGCTTTCATCGGCCATTTGGCGCACCAGCGTCACCGTGTGGTTGCCCAGGGCCACGCTTTGGCTTTCTGTTGCATTGCGTGCCAGGGCTTGCGGCAAAAGTGAAACCAGTTTGTCGATGTTGGCTTTGGTGTTGGGCCAATGCTCAGGCACGCTCGCTTTCAGGTCATTGAGGGTTTTGATCGTGGGTTCAATCGAGTCATTTTGTTTCTGGGCCCGGTTTTGCAGTATCTCCTGTATCACCGGGTTGAGCTTTTCCAGAAAAACCGCGCCTTGAAGTTCGTTGTCGGAGGAAGCAATCAGTGTGCTGATTTGCGAGTACATCTGTTGAAACAGGAAGCCGAAAGCCAATAACAAAGGCAGTGCGATCAGCGCACATTTCTTTGGCAAGGTGAGTGAGTTGAGAATGGACTTGACCGGCATGAAGTTCCCCTGAGAAATACGAACAATTGGTTGAATACAATTGTGTCGATTCAGGGCGGTGTTCACATCCCTGCTGGAAGGGAACCCAAACTGGTTAGTTGTTAACCCATCAGGGAGGAGAGCCCTTGCCAGCAAAGTCGCAGGGCCAGCATGCTGAGCAAAATGTTCAGTACCATCCTGAATTTTGATTCAGGAATTGTTGAAAGCAGGCGCGCACCGGCAATGTTGCCTGCCAGTGTGGCCAGGCCGATGCCCAGCAGCATGGGCCAATAGTCCAGGATACTGACACTGAGGCTGGTGAATGCAATGATCTTGATGCCATGTTGAATGGTCATGGCCATTCCGTGTGTGGCTACGACGGTTTCACGCCGCCATTCGGATTTTGGCAGAACGGACATGACCAAGGGCCCAGTTGCGCCCAGGATCAGGCTCAAGCCCGTGGTGCTGCCACCGGATATGGCAGGGTGCCAATTGCTCAGTTTCAACCAGTCTGCCTTCCAGGTGGCCAGTAAAATGAACAGCCCAAGCAGCACTTGCCCCAAGGCCACTGGCATGTACAAAGCCAGTGGCGTGATGGCAGCACCGCCCAGAATGGAGCCGAGAAAAAATGGCCTGACATACGTCCAATTGATGTGCCTGTGTTGTACAAAGACCCGGTTGGTGTTGGACATCAGTTGTGCTGCACCGTGAAGGGGTATCAGCAAGGCTGGGGGTACAAATTGCGCCATGATGGCCAACAGCACCACACCGCCCCCCACGCCCATGGCCGCTGTGATGCTGGACGTGACAAAAGCCGCCAGGCTGAGCAGCAGCACCAAGGCCATGGTGTCCCCTTATTTGTTCAGCACTTCAATGGTACCGATGCTTGTACCGGCCAAATCAAGCAGAATGGTGTGGGTACCAGGCTCGCTGGCCTTGATGCTGACGAGTGTGGTTTCATTGCCGGGCAAGGGTACCCGCGCATCCAGGCCTTCCACGATCAGGGAATCGGTTTCATTGCTGTACACCAGAAACTGGATACGCTGGCCTTTCTGAACCGTAGTGTTGTACGAACCCGTGGTCAGTGCGCCGTCAACTAGGGAAAGCGAGTCAAGTGCCTGTGCAGCATTTTCCTCCCCTGCGGGTATTTGCACAGGCAGTTCCACTGTGGATGGAACATAAAGGTAAGCGCCGGCCAGCGTGGCGCTGGCCAGGCCCAGGTAAACAAGTGCACGTTTGTTCATGGATTGATTTGAGTTCGCTTGGCGGTGGTTCTTTCCCACATTTGAATATACACCTCAGCGGAATTGTATAGCGCCTTCAGGGCTTCATTGCCACCTTCCAGGCGCAACTCTTCAACCCAATCGGCTTTCAGGCCATAGTGCGCCTGCCCCTCTGTATTGGCATCAAACACACGCTCACCGCTGGTCTGTTTGTCGAATTTGACGGGTGTCACATTGATGTTGAATACCCCAGCCCAGTCAGGCCCCTGGAACAGCGTAAACGGATAGCTGATCTGTGGCCTGTCCGCACCGCGTGGGCCAGCCTGGGCACCCAAGCCATTTGTGTCAGCGCCAAAGCCCATGGCAAAATCGAATTGCTGGCTTTTCAAGGGGGCAATCACTTTCAGGTCTTCAGACCAGCTTTTGGCGTCGCCCTGGTAGGGGTAAATGATGCCGCCCGCCGCCAGAATTTTGCGACCCTGTTCGCGGGTAATACCGCCATGCGCGCCGTGCGTGGACACCAGTGGGTACTTCGGCATCTGGCGGTCAGCCATTTCAATCAAATCGCCCTTGATGCTCAGCTCCATGTGATCCACTTCAATGATGACGCCTTTTTCCATCAGGCGTTTGAATGCATACTTGCCCAGTTCTGTCAGACCACGCCGATTGCATTGGCGCTGGTTTTCACCTGTGGGGTACAGCGGGGCCAAGCCCGGGTTGGCACCAATCAGCGCCTGCGTCACAGGGTCGTTGCCCAGACCGGGAACCGAGGTCATGACCGCGCCGGGCTGGCGAAGAATGTAATCCGCGTAATTGTTGTCGCCACCTGGACAATCGTAAGTTTGCCAGAAAGCGCCGGTGTCCAGAAAGTTGCCTACGTTCAACACTGCGCCGTCGAAAATACCGTTTCCGCCGAATGCGTTGTCGAACTCATGAATGGGGAACATCTGGCGCACCCCCAAGGCATGCAGGCGATCCAGTTGTTTGTCGATTTCCGCTTCATCGCACAGGTTCTGACCCAACTTGATGCCGCAGTTGAACAGGTGTGAAATTTCAATCCCCAGTACCACGGCCAGCTTGCCTTCATTGATGACTTTGCGTGCCTCTTTGGGGCTGGTCACTATGCGAAACCAGCCTTTGCCTGGGCCACCTTCCTGCGCATCAATGTAGCTTTCCAGTTGTTTGATGTAGTCAATTTGTGCCACTGCACTTTCCATTTCATTGCAGTTTTGAAGTGGCATACCCTTGCTCACTTTGACCACATTACACAGGGTTTCATTTTCCACCAGGTTGGTCACAAAGATGCGAAGCCCTGCTTGCCAGGCACGTTCCAGCCACTTGTAGTAAAGCCCTTCATGGGTCAGTGCATCGGCTGCAGGCCAGGTGCGGAAGGTGGGCCAACCCTGTGTGTCGTGGGTGGCTTGGGGCGAGAATTTGAACAGGTTGTCCACCAGGTCAAGCCTGCCCATGGGGCCATGATTGGCTTCGCAACTGCCCAGGGCCTGTGTCACACCGAACCGATGGTGAGGGGTGCCGTGGTGGGCACCTCCCAGAAATGTGGTGGCGGTGATGTGGTTGTGCACGTCGGCAAAACCTTTCACGGCATTGTTCAGCCCGGCGCCCGCAAAGGTGCGGCCCTGCGTGTTGGTGGCAATTTCCGGAAATTCGGCACAGCCGGTTGATTTGACAAACTGGAACAGGGTTTCTTCACTGTTGCCGCTGCTTTCGACGGTACCCAAGCCATTGCTGAAGCCCAGCAATGCCAGTTTCATGTTGTTGCCAGAATTGGTGAGCGAAAAGCCAGCACGGCCTTTTTCGTCCTCCAGAACAGTCCATTCAATGGCGTCTGAGAAGGCTGTGGCGCTGGAAACCGGTGTGCCCGCGGAGCTGCCAACAGCCCTCATCATGGCTTTGTCCCGGTTGTAGATCATGTACTTGCCCAGGGCCGTGGGCTTGAGGTAAAACGGGCTTGCATTGACCGCAGTGGCCTGGCTCACACCATAACTGCCATCGCTGTTCATGCTGATGAACCGGTCGTTGGCCAAAGATTGAATGGCCACGCACTGGTTGGCGATGTTAAATGCGGTGGGGCTTTCTTCCACTTCGGCTGGGTTGGTCGGTGTTCCGATGCCGTTGCCAGCCAGTTCGGCATCCGAATTGCAGCCAGCCAATGCTGCGCACAACAGCAATGTACCGAAAAGTACTTGTTTCATGTCTCTTCTTCCTGTGGTCGTTGTGACTCGTGTGTTTCTACTAAAAGGTACTGTCGGGGCAATCATTCAGATTCAGCCTTGTGTCGCCTACCTGACAAGGGGATGCATTTCAGAATCGGCAAGCCAATGCCGTTGATTCGTAGGGGGAATTGCTCCAACCTTTGCAAGGCCAAACCTGAGATGCAAGAAGACAACAGCGGTAACGAGAAGAAACAGTGTGAAGAGCAGCGACGGCAAATGGCGGATGCGTTGGCTTTGGCTGAAAAGCTTCGTGTAGAAACGGAGTCACTGAAAAGCGACAATTCCAGCCTGACTCGGCAACTGGATTCACAACGCATGGAAATCCAACAGATCCAGTTGATGCTGGAGCAGGCTCACCGAGACATTCGCATGCAGTACCTGGCCGCGGTGAAGGCGTTTTCAATCCTGATGGAGTTGCGTTCCCCGCAACTGGCAGCACATGGTCGGCATGTGGCGGAACTGGCCAGGCTGATTGCCAAGGAAATGCACGCCACGGACGCAGCCCTGCAAGACATTTATGTGGCCGCGCTGCTGCACGACATTGGCAAGCTTGGGTTGAATGACAACACCCTGTTCAAACCCGTGGTGGAGTTGAAGGGGGAGCCCCGCGTGGCATTGATGAAACACCCAATGAAGGCAGAATCGGTTTTTCATGGTTTGGCAGAAATGGCACATGTGGCCCAAATTATTCGCCACCACCACGAGCGTTATGACGGCCAAGGATTTCCCGATGGGTTGGCTGCCGATAAAATTCCCATGGGAGCCAGGATTCTGGCCGTGGCCGAAGATTACGATGAGTTGCAGCTGGGCTGGTTGGCTACCAAGGAGTTTGATGAGCACGAGGCACAGGCCTTTCTGATGGGTTCCTCAGGCAAGCGCTACGACCCCAAAGTCATTGCTGTGTTGCCGGCTGCACTTGAAAAACTGCGTGCAGCGGAGAAAGCCCACGAGAAAATTCTGCACGGCGAAGACCTGTGCGAGGGCATGGTGCTGTCGCGTGACTTTGCCGGCCCCGACGGGTTCATGTGGCTGTCCAAAGACCACGTGGTGTCGAGGCATTTCATTGACAGGGTTCGAGAGGCGGAGCAGTTGCACGGTGCGGCACTGAAGATTTACACGGTGAAAAAGGCTTGTTAGGCTGGTTGGCTGCGTCCGTTTGTTAGGTACCCTAGCGTAGCTTGCCCACTCCGTACGGCGTTTCCAGTCTGTTGTTCAGCCACCCCGGCGTGGCTTCCCCATTCCGCACAGAAAACCGCTGATCCCTTATTGAACGAAGTCTTTGAATTCACCCAGGCCGACAAAAAAGCGCGGTCGGTCCCGGGTGTCGCGCTGTGCGCGACCATTCAAGCCTTGTTCAAACAGGGCGGTTTTCCTGAAAGTGCGAAATGGGCAAGCTCACTGCCGGGATGGCCTGATCAGCGCCAGTTCGCGCGCGGAGCGGGTTGTTAAGCCGCCGCGGTGGCAGGCAACTGTACGATGAATCACCGTTGGGTTCCAGCCCACTCGGTAGCGACATGCCAATCGCTCCGCCATTCAAGAAAACCTGCCCGTTTGACCCAACCCGCTGCGTGTGCCCAACGGGCAACACAGAATCCCGGCCATGTGTTTTGCCGGGTTTCTGTGAGCAGTAGATTGCGGTCAAAAAGGGAACGACAGGTTTTCAGGCGGGCAATTGGAATGCGCGCCGAATGGGCATAAAAAAACCGTCGGGCAATTCGAATACTCGCCGAATGGGTATGAAGCCAACAGCGCTGAATCAACTCCCGTGCCGAATGGGCAGGTAGCGCTGTCAGGGAATCAGCACCGTACACCCCGTGGTGCGTCGCCCTTCCAGTTCGGTGTGTGCCTTCACCACGTCGGCCAACGCAAACCGCTGGTTGATCTGTATTTTCACCGCCCCACTGGCTACTACATCGAACATCTCGCCTGCACTTTCCAGCATTTCGGCTTTGTCCATCGTGAATGATGCAACTGTGGGGCGGGTCAACACCAGCGATCCGCGCTCGGCCAGCCAGTTCAGTGGAACTGGATCCACTTTGCCGCTGGCATTGCCAAAGCTGACCATCATGCCGCGGGGTTTCAAGCAATCCAATGAGTCGACAAAAGTGGCTTTGCCCACGCCGTCATACACCACGGGTACGCCTTTGCCATTGGTCAATTCCTTAACGCGACTAACAATATTTTCTTCGCTTGTAATAATTACTTCTGCGCAGCCATTTGCCTTTGCAAGTTCCGCTTTCTCCCGTGTTGACACTGTGCCGATTACCCGCACACCCAAGGACTTGGCCCACTGGGTCACTATGCTACCCACACCACCGGCTGCGGCGTGAAACAAAATGGTTTCGCCAGCCTGTACTTTGTAGACGCGGCGAAGCAAATACTGCGCGGTAAAACCTTTCAGCATCATTGCGGCAGCGGTTTCAAAATCGATTGCATCCGGAATTTTCACCAGTGGGTGCGCCGGCATGTTGCGTACAGTGCAATAAGATCCGACAGGACCTGAGCCATACGCCACACGATCGCCTGGCTTGAATTCGGTGACCCCTTCGCCGACTGCACGCACAATGCCTGCGCCCTCGCTTCCGGGGCAGCAGGGCAGGGGTATCGGGTACACACCGGTGCGCCAGTACACTTCAATGAAATTCAAGCCGATGGCCTTGTGTTCCACTTGCACTTCGCCTGCTTTGGGCAGGGCAACTTCCGTGTTTTCCAGTTGCAATACGTCGGGGGCGCCGGTGTTGTGGAAGCGG
Organism: Limnobacter thiooxidans; assembly: GCF_036323495.1. Lineage (NCBI taxonomy): Bacteria > Pseudomonadati > Pseudomonadota > Betaproteobacteria > Burkholderiales > Burkholderiaceae > Limnobacter > Limnobacter thiooxidans. The sequence continues at coordinate 685,179 of NZ_AP028947.1, forward strand.
ACAATTTTTCCCGGTGTGATGCTCATGGTGTAACTCCTTCTTTTGTTTTTTTCATGCTCAGCAAGGCCACGCCCAGAATAACCAGCGCGGTGCCAGCGGCATGCCAAATGGTGAATGGTTCTTTCAATATCCAGGTACCCAAAGCGATGGTGGCGATCGGGCCGATCATACCCAGTTGCGACACGCGCGGCGCACCGATCAAGCTGATGGCGGTCATCACGGAGAACACAGGCACAAAGGTGCAGAACACCGCATTCACCAGCGACCAGCCCCAGACCGGTAGCGGTTGATCAAGAATAATGCTGATGGGCTGTTGCAGGTTGATCTGAATCAGAATGGCGGTGGCAGACACCAGTGTGGCCATCGCTGTAACCCGGATGGTACCCAGCCTTTTCAGCAGGCGCTCGCCCACAATAAGGTAGCTTGCATAGCAAACTGCGGATACAAACACCAGCAAAACGCCCAGCGCGGTGTTGTCGCCCAGCAGCACGGTTTCGTGGCCGTACACCACGGCAAGCCCAACATAACTCAAGGCCATGCACATGAGTTGCCAAGGTTCTGGCCAGCGTTGTTTGATTGCACAGGAAATCAGCAGCACGATCGATGGGTAGGTGAACAGAATCAGCCGTTCAAGGCCAGCGGTGATGTATTGCAAGCCCATGAAGTCAAACAGGCTGGCGAGGTAATAGCCCAACAAGCCAGCGAGCGTAATCAGCCCGTAGTCTTTGATCGTCATTTTCGCGGCATTTTTTTCGCGCAGTGTCGTGAAAATCAGGGCGCCCAAAAACAGTGGAAGGGACAACAACATGCGCATGGCCAACAGAGTCGACGCATCTACAGGGTAGGCATACGCCAGCTTGACCACGATGGCCTTGCCCGAAAAAAAGATGGCGCCCAAGAGCGCCAAACCCACGCCCCAAGCCGTGGGTGATCGTTCCAGTAAAGCGCGCGTTCGGCTCAAGGCTTGGGCGTGCTTTTACAAACGTTTGATGAGGCTGGACGTGTCCCAACGCTGACCGCCCATGCCTTGAACCTCGGCATAGAACTGGTCTACCAATGCGGTGACTGGTAGCTGTGAACCGTTGCGGCGAGCTTCCTCAAGCACTAGGCTCAGGTCTTTGCGCATCCAATCGACTGCGAAACCGAAATCAAATTTGCCTTCCACCATGGTTTTGCCGCGGTTGTCCATTTGCCAGCTTTGCGCGGCACCCTTGCCAATCACGTCCAGTGCCTTGTTCACGTCCAGCCCGGCGTTCATGCCAAACTTCAGCGCTTCAGACAAGCCCTGCAGCAGACCAGCGATACACACCTGGTTCACCATCTTGGTCAATTGGCCGCTACCCGATTCGCCCATTAGTGTTACCGCTTTGGCAAATGCCGCAATCACATCCTTGGACTGCTCGAAGTCGCCATGGGTTCCGCCGCACATCACAGTCAATTGACCGTTTTCGGCACCGGCTTGTCCACCTGAAACAGGGGCATCAATAAAACCAAAGCCCGCATCTTTGGCCTGTTCAAACATTTCGCGCGCAATTTTTGCGCTTGCAGTGGTGTGGTCTATGAACACGGCGCCTGGCTTCATTCCATGGAATGCGCCATTGATGCCGGTGCAGATCTGGCGCAGGTCATCGTCATTGCCCACACAGGCGAATACAAAGTCTTGTCCCGCAGCAGCCTTCTCGGGCGTGGCTGCCATTTTCCCACCGTGCTGTGCCACCCACTTTTCTGCCTTGGCCGCGCTGCGGTTGTAAACGGTCACTTCGTGACCTGCCTTGACCAAATGACCTGCCATTGGATAACCCATGACACCCAAACCCAGAAAAGCGACTTTGAAACCCATATGAACCACCTGAAAAGTTTTTGTTGTTGGAAAGACTGTAGCTGATTCAGCCGGGCATTGCGCTTCGGATCATCCCTAGGTTTTGTCACAACAAGGCAGATATAGATAGGTTCGACAGGTATGATTTTTGAAGTAGCTGATTTTCAGTGAAAGCGTGAATTGTTCAGATCCTTGTTTACGGAAATAAAAACTTCAATGAAAATCTGGGTTGACGCAGACGCATGCCCCGTCGCGGTGAAGGAAATCATTTTCCGCGCGGCCGATCGCACAGGGATTGAAACCACGCTGGTGGCAAACCAGTACATTCGAACGCCGCCGTCGCGTTACATCAAGCTGTTGCAAGTGCCGCGCGGCTTTGATGAGGCCGACGACGAAATTGTGCGCCGTGTCGAAGCAGGGAACCTGGTGATCACCAGTGACATTCCACTGGCTGCCCAGTTGGTGGACAAGGGTGCGCAGGTCTTGAGCCCGCGTGGCGAATTGTTCAGTACCGAGAACATCAAGGCCTTGCACACCATGCGCGACTTCATGGACACCATGCGTGCAAGTGGTATTGATACCGGCGGCCCGCCTGCCTACAGCCAGGCAGACCGCAAAACTTTCGCCAGCCAGTTCGACCGGATTATCGCGAAGTTTCCGAAAACTGCGTCCTGACTGGGTCAGGACTTTTCAACTGTGATTTCACTGATCACGATCACCGGGCTGGAATTGGTGTAGTTCGGAATGTCAGCCATGATTTCCTGCGCGTGTGGGCCGAATGCGGCCTGAAAGGCTTCGACCGAATCCACAACTAGATGGCCCATGGCCACAAAGGCGGGGGCATCACCTGCGCCACCAGCCAGACCTTTGTCTACCGTGTAATAGCGCAGGGCGCTGCCCATCTTGCTTTTAACCAGCGGCATGTGCGTGGTTTTGTAATAGTCATGGTTGAAGGAAACGCCTTCTGCGTTGGGGTACATCACACTGACCTTGATCATTTTTATTTGTCTCCTCGACTGCTTTCGTTGGTGTAGTAATCTTGCTCCTGTTTAACACGGACGTGCCTGTTTTGCCAACAGGCCTGCGAGTTTCATGGTCGGGTGGCTTGAAATTTCATACAATCCAGAGACATTCCACACAATAGAGGCAACATGGCAATTCAATGGTGGGCGCACCGCGGAAGCGGAAAAGGCGCACTGGAGAACACCCTGAAGGGGTTTGAAATCGCATTGAATGCGGGCTTCAGGGCTGTAGAGTTTGATGTGATGCTGACTGCCGATGGTGTGCCCATGATTCACCACGACTGGGTCATGGGGCGGTGTGCTCAATCCACCGACCCTGCCATGGCAGGAACTGACCCACTTACACCGTTTAACAGCCTTCGAGCACGCGACCTACGCCACTTTGATGTGAAGGGCGAACCCCTGCCCAGCCTTGCCGAAGCACTGGCGTTTTGTTTGCAACACGGTTTGCAAGCTAACGTGGAATTGAAAGCCACCCACCCGGCCAACGCCAGGGCCTTGGGTTGTGCGGTGCGGGCTGCCATTGAACAATTGCCCGCCGGTCAGCAAAACCATGTTCAACAACACTGGGTGTTTTCAAGCTTTTACCACGCCAGCCTGTTGCCCTTGAAAGGGTTCGATCTGGCATTGTTGTATGAACAGTTGCCCGACAACTGGGTTTTGCATGCGGACGCTTTGCAGGTCAGTGCCATTCACCTGCACTACAGCGGAGCAGATCCCACTGCCCTGCGACGCATCCACACCACCGGCCGGGTGGTTCGGGTTTACACGGTGAACGACCTTGAGCGGGCCAAAATGCTGCAAGCCTTGGGTGTCAAAGGGCTTTTCACCGATCGAATGGACTTTGCCAGTCACTCTTTTTGAGCCAGTCGCCTTATAATCGAAGGTTAGACCAAAAACCAGATTCCGCTTTAATCCAGGAAGGTAGCCCCAACATGAAAGTCGCTGACATCCGCGAAAAGTTTCTTGAATTCTTTGCCAGCAAGGGCCACACCATTGTGCCTTCCAGCAGCCTTGTGCCCGGCAACGACCCCACTCTGCTGTTCACCAACAGCGGCATGGTGCAGTTCAAGGATGTCTTCACCGGCAAGGACAAGCGCCCCTACACGCGCGCTACATCAAGCCAGCGCTCGGTTCGCGCGGGCGGCAAGCACAACGACCTGGAAAACGTGGGCTACACCGCGCGTCACCACACTTTCTTTGAAATGCTGGGCAACTTCAGCTTTGGCGATTACTTCAAGGAAAATGCCATTCAGTACGCTTGGGAACTGCTGACCAAGGTGTATGGCCTGCCCGCAGAAAAGCTGTATGTCACCGTTTACCAAGAGGATGACGAGGCCTACAACATCTGGAACAAGCAGGTGGGTGTGCCGGTTGAGCGGATTATCCGCATTGGCGACAACAAGGGCGCGCGCTATGCGTCGGACAACTTCTGGCAGATGGCCGATACCGGCCCTTGCGGCCCATGTACCGAGATTTTCTACGACCACGGTCCCGATGTGTGGGGTGGCCCACCCGGAAGCGCCGAGGAAGATGGCGACCGCTACATCGAGGTGTGGAACCTGGTTTTCATGCAGTTTGACCGCAGCGCCGACGGCGTGTTGCACCCGCTGCCCAAGCCTTGCGTGGACACCGGCATGGGCCTGGAGCGCATTGCCGCCGTGTTGCAGCATGTGCACAGCAACTATGAAATTGATCTGTTTCAGGCGCTGATCAAGGCAGCCGCCCGTGAAATCACGGCCCAAGGCAACCTCGTCGAGCTGGGCAACAATTCCCTGCGAGTCATTGCTGACCACATTCGTGCCTGCTCATTCCTGGTGGTCGACGGTGTCATTCCCGGCAATGAAGGCCGTGGCTATGTGCTGCGCCGAATTATTCGCCGCGCGATTCGCCATGGTTACAAGCTGGGTTGCCGCAAGCCATTTTTCAACGCCATGGTCCGTGACCTGGTTGCTGAAATGGGCGAAGCCTATCCCGAGTTGGCCAAAGCCGCTGCGCAAGTGCAAAGCATCTTGAAAGCCGAAGAAGAACGCTTTTTCGAGACCATTGAAAACGGCATGGCCATTCTGGATTCTGCCCTGGGTGCATTGCCAGCAGGCGGCACGCTGGACGGTGAAACCGCATTCAAGCTGCACGACACCTATGGCTTTCCGCTGGATTTGACGGCCGATGTGTGTCGCGAACGCGAGATGAGCGTTGACGAAGCCGCTTTTGATGAAGCGATGGGCAAGCAAAAACAGCAGGCCCGCGCTGCCGGTAAGTTCAAGATGGATGCAGACCTTGCCTACAGTGGCGTGGCCACCGAGTTCAAGGGCTACGATGCGCTTGAATTGAGCAATGCCAAAATTACCGCCATCTATGTGAATGGCACTTCTGTGAACAGCATGTCGGCCGGGCAGGAAGGTGTAATTGTTCTGGACCAAACGCCTTTTTACGCCGAAAGTGGCGGTCAGGTGGGCGACCAAGGCGACATTTCCATCGGGTCAACTTTGTTCCGTGTGGCGGATACTCTAAAGATACAGGCCAATGTGTTTGGCCACCATGGTGAATTGGTGGCCGGTGAACTGAAAGTGGGCGACGCCGTGGGTGCGCAGGTCAACCAGCACCACCGCAACCGCACCATTCGCAACCACAGCGCCACCCACCTGATGCACAAGGCCTTGCGAGAGGTGCTGGGCGACCATGTCAGCCAGAAAGGCTCCTTGGTTGATGCCGAAAAAACGCGTTTTGACTTTGCCCACCACAGTGCCATGACGCCGGAGCAAATTGCCCAGGTGGAACGTTTGGTCAACGAGGAAATCCTTGCCAATGCTGAAACACAAGCGCGGGTCATGGACATTGAAAGCGCGAAAAACGCGGGTGCCATGATGTTGTTTGGCGAGAAGTACGGCGATACCGTGCGTGTGCTGGACATCGGTAGTTCACGTGAACTGTGTGGCGGCACGCACGTGCAGCGCACCGGCGACATTGGCCTGTTCAAGATTACCAGTGAAAGTGGTGTGGCCGCGGGTATTCGCCGTGTTGAAGCCACCACCGGCCTGGGTGCCATGGAATTTGCGCAGAAAGCACAAGCTCAGGTTGAGGCCATTGCGCAAAGCCTGCGTGTGCCAGCCGTGGAAGCGACAGCAAAAATTGGCCAGATCATGGACCAGGTGAAAAGTCTTGAAAAGGAACTGGACCGCCTGAAAAGCAAGCTCGCTGCATCGCAAGGCGATGACCTGGCAGGGCAGGCGGTTGACGTGGATGGTGTGAAGGTACTGGCAGCCAAGCTGGATGGTGCCGATGTGAAACAGCTTCGCGAAGCCGCCGACAAACTGCGCGACAAACTGGGCAACGCGGCATTGGTGTTGGCCACCGTGCTGGACGGCAAGGTCAGCCTGATTGCATCGGTCAGCAAAGAGGCTACAGCCAAAGTGAAAGCCGGTGATTTGGTCAACTTTGTGGCCCAGCAGGTGGGTGGCAAGGGTGGTGGCCGACCCGACATGGCGCAGGCTGGCGGCACCGAGCCAGCCAACCTGGACGCCGCGCTGGCCAGCGTGGTGGATTGGATTAAAAGCAAATAAGAGCAAGTAAGCACAAATAAAAGCCAAAACTTCACAAACCGCAGCAGGGCGCACCATGAGCAAAGCCGTTTTTCAGTACTGCCCCATGTGCGCCACCCCGCTGCACGAACTGCAGCACTCCGGCCAAACACGCATGGCCTGCGGGGGCAGCGACTGCGGATTTGTGCAGTGGGGCAACCCGGTACCCGTGGTTGCCGCCTTGGTGGAATACGATGGCAAAGTGCTGTTGGCTCGCAATGCAGCGTGGCCAGCCCACTTTTTTGCCTTGATTACGGGTTTCCTGGAGCGCAACGAAACACCGCAGGAAGGTGCGATCCGCGAGCTCAAAGAGGAAACCAACCTGGATGCTGTGGAAAGCAGCCTGATTGGTGTGTACCCCTTTCCCATGAAAAATGAAGTGATCATTTGCTATCACATCAAGGCTGTGGGTCAGATCAACCTTTCCGAGGAGCTGGTCGACTACAAACTGGTGGAGCCTGCGGATTTGCGCCCGTGGCGCATGGGCACAGGGCTTGCCATGGCAGACTGGCTGCAGGCGCGTCAGTTGCCTGTCAACTGGATTGAATTAAAATAGTCGCATTCAATAAAAAGTAGTAAGCAAGGAGCAAAGAGAGATGAATTTTGACCGAGAAGTCGACGCCAGCGGATTGAATTGCCCGCTACCCATTCTGCGTACCAAGAAAGCCTTGGCTGAAATGCAAAGTGGGCAGGTGCTTAAAGTCACGTCCACCGACCCAGGCTCAGTGCGCGACTTTGCCATGTTTGCCAAACAAACAGGCAATGAATTGGTCGATCAGGCTGATCAGTCTGGTGCATTCATCTTTTACATGAAACGCCGCTAATTCAGGTCAGGCACCTCGTGAGTATTGTCCTTGGCAGACCCTTGGTGCCCCGCCATTGGCTTTTGGATGCCAATGTGCTGTTTTCAGAATGGACCCGCTGGTTGATGGTGGTTTTGGCTCAAAATCACCAAGCTCGGCTGTATTGGACCCCCCACATCGAAAACGAGTGTTATCGCAATTTGCAGCGCCTGGGTCGCTTGCACCCTGATGACGCTGAGGCCGATCGCCTGACACTGCCCCAACGTTTGAACGCCGAACTGTTGCCCCAGAATCACTTGCCCTACCTGGCGGATGTATCCCAAGTGGATGAGAAAGATCGTCATGTGGCGGCCTCTGCCTTGGCCTTGAAACACCAATTGCAACAGCCCGTCGGTTTGATTACCTGGAACCTGAAAGACTTTCCCCGAAAGCAGCTGTTGAAGTTGGGCGTGGTGCGCTACAGCCCTGATGAGCTGTGTGAGGAATTGACCAAGCCCCAGAGCAATGCCCAGGCTTGCCTTGATCAAACGGTGTGCGCCATGATGAGTGGGTTAAATACCTACAAACCCCTGAACCCAACCGTGTATCAGTTGCGGGCTCAGCCACTGCCCACAGCGCTTGAAGAGTGGCTGGACTTTCTGGCACGTAATAAAATGCACCGTACAGCCAGGAGTTTGTGTCGGCAAAATAATCTACCCCGTTCTGGTTAGTCCTGTGGGATGATGATCGTCCTATCATTGGTATACCGTCATCTTGAGGCCCGTATGCTTCGCCTAATTTACACTTCAGTTCAGACGCCGGGTTTCGACCGAGCTTCTTTTGAACGCTTGTGTAATCAGGCTGCCCAAAAAAACAGAGAGCTTGGTGTACAAGGTCTCTTGCTCAATAACGGTGTCGAGTTCATGCAGTGTCTTGAGGGCTCCAGAGAATCTGTTGCTGCCATTTACCGCAAAATTGTCATTGATTCACGACACTCCGACATTCGTCTTCTGGTTTCTGAGACAACTGATGAGTTGTTGTTCAAGCAATGGTCGATGGTGGGCCTGGCGACCAAACCCCAAGCTGTGTTGAGCGCTGAATCCATCGCCTACACCCTGCTTGACCACCGACTGTACCGCCCTTGGAAGTCCTTGGGCATCGGTGCAGCGGACCTGATTTATGAGTATGCCAAGGTGAAGGCCGAGCTCGAAAAAGCCGGTGAAATCACTTTGCTCAGCAAAGTATTCGACGTGTATCAACCTTGATGTAAGCAGGTGCAGTATGACAATTCGCTCTTTTTTCTCCACGGCCCTCTTGGTCGCACTGGTTCCCCTTTCTGTTCAAGCTCAAAATCTTGTTAAGGTCACGCCTTTGGGTGGACAAGCCGGTGAATTTTGTCGTTTCGACCGAGCCCTGGTTTTTGAAGACCCCAATGGCACCCGGATTTTGTACGATGCGGGCCGCACTGTAGCTGGCGCAGACGACCTGCGCCTGGGCAAAATTGATGTGGTGTTGGTCAGCCACATGCATGGGGATCACTTGGGTGACCGGCACAACCCTGTTCCGAATGCGGGCAGTTGCGACAAGCCCGATATTTCGGTTAGTGCCTTGCCCAATTCCAGCAGCGTGAACATTGCGGTGAAAACTGGTGCAAAAATAGTCACTGGCAGCGAGATGCCTTCATTTCTGGCCAACAAGCTGAAGCTTGCTGGCGGTGATGAGAAAAATTCCATGCTGGTGCGCTTTGGTGGCATGCAAACCATCGGTGGTGTGGGCATTACCACGGTGCCGGCGGCGCACAGCAACGGTATTTCAGGCGACTTCGTGGGGCAGCGTTTGGGTGAACTGATGAAAGAAGCGGGTGTTACGGCCGAAGCAGGGCCTGCCACTGGCTATGTGCTGAAGTTCAGCAACGGGCTGGTGGTTTACCTGAGCGGGGACACCGGCATTACCAGTGAACAGAAAGACGTGGTGGGCAAGTATTACAAGCCGCAACTGGCCGTGATCAATATTGGTGACACTTTTACCACCGGCCCGCGCGAGGCGGCCTATGTCATCAACGAGTTGGTTGAGCCCAAGGCGGTGATTGCATCCCATGCCAATGAGGTGGCGACCCAAAACGGCAAAGTGATTGCAGGTACAAAAACCGAGCAGTTCATCAAAGCCACCAACGTACCAGTGCATGTGCCCTTGAGTGGCAAAACCATGAGTTTTGACAGCAAGGGCAAGTGCGCGGCAGGTTGCTGATTCTTTACCCAAGGTCGAGCAAATAGGGATTGGCAGTGAACCCCATAAAAATGAGCACCGCGATGTGCTCATTTTTGCTGGAAATACTTATTCGGTTGAACGGTTCAGCTCAACCCTTTCAGCCCAACTTGTTTAGTTGGCTTTCCAGCTTTTCAAGCAGGGCTGTGAATTCAGCCAATCTTGCTTTTTCCTGGTCCACCACCGCAGCCGGTGCGCGGTCGACGAAGCTGGCATTACCCAGCTTGCCGTTGCACTTGGCAATCTCGACGCGTATTCTTTCCGCTTCCTTGCCAATGCGGCTGCGCTCGGCTTCCACATCCACTTCCACATGCAGCATCAGCTTCAATTCACCCACAATTTGAACAGGCGCCATTGAATTGGCTGGCAGTGCATCGACCACTTCAACGCCAGTCAGCTTGGCAAGGGCCGCCAACACAGGGCCTGTTTTTTCCAGAAACGCGCGTTGTTCAGCATTGCCTTCACAACTGGCAATCAGGGGAGCTTTTTCTGCAGGGCTTAAACCCATTTCACCCCGCAGGGCGCGAATGGCGTCGACTGTGGCTTTCAACTGGGCCACATGGGCTTCAGCCTGTTCATCAATGCGTGAAGGAACACACACCGGGTAGCTTTGAATCATCAGGTTGGTTTGCTCATCTTCCCCGCGGCGGCCTGCCACCACGCTGACGGTTTGCCACAACTCTTCCGTGATGAACGGAATAATTGGGTGGGCCAAGCGCAAAATGGTTTCCAGCACCCGTACCAGTGTGCGGCGCGTTGCGCGCTGCTGGGCTGGTGTGCCATTGGCAATTTGTACCTTGGCAATTTCAAGGTACCAGTCGCAGTACTCGTCCCACACAAACTGGTAAATGCTTTGGGCAATCAGGTCGAACCGGTAATTCTCGAAACCCTGTGCAATGTCGGCTTCCACGCGTTGCAAGGTGCTGGTGATCCAGCGGTCGGCTTGTGAAAAGTCCAGGTAACCGCCGGGCGTGCAGGCATCGGCGTCGTGGTCGCTCAGGCCGCAGTCTTGCCCCTCGGTGTTCATCAACACGAAGCGAGTGGCATTCCACAGCTTGTTGCAGAAGTTGCGGTAACCGTCACAGCGTTTCTGGTCAAAGTTGATGTTGCGACCCAGCGTGGCCAGGCTGGCGAAAGTAAATCGCAACGCGTCGGCCCCGTAGGCGGGAATGCCTTCCGGAAATTCCTTGCGGGTTTTTTTCTCGATTTTGGGTGCGTCTTGCGGCTTGCTCAAACCGGTGGTGCGTTTAACCAGCAGTGTGTCCAGGTCGCAACCGTCAATCAAATCAACCGGGTCGAGCGTGTTGCCCACCGACTTGCTCATTTTCTTGCCTTCGGCATCGCGCACCAGGCCATGCACGTACACGGTGTGGAAGGGCACCTGGCCGGTGAAGTGCGTGGTCATCATGATCATCCGGGCAACCCAGAAGAAAATAATGTCAAAGCCAGTCACCAGTACGGAAGAGGGCAGGAAGTGCTTCAGCTCGGGTGTTTCGTCTGGCCAGCCCAGTGTGCTGAAAGGCACCAGGGCGGAACTGAACCAGGTGTCCAGCACATCGTCATCGCGCTTCAGGCTACCGTTGTAGCCTGCGGCATTGGCCTTGCTTCGGGCTTCTTCTTCAGTACGGGCCACGAACACTTCGCTGTTCTCACCATACCAGGCGGGAATCTGGTGACCCCACCACAATTGGCGGGAAATACACCAATCCTGAATGTTGTTCAGCCACTGGTTGTAAGTGTTCACCCACTGCTCGGGTACAAACTTGACCTGGCCCTGCTCAACCACGTCAATCGCTTTTTGGGTAATGCTCTTGCCGCTTTCATCACCGTCGGCCACTTTGCTCATGGCAACAAACCATTGGTCGGTCAGCATGGGTTCAATCACCACGCCGGTGCGGTCGCCCTTGGGCACCATCAGCTTGTGGGGCTTGATTTCGCCCAGCAAGCCCTGTGCTTCGAGGTCTGCCAGAATCTGCTTGCGCGCAACAAAGCGGTCCATGCCCACGTAGGCAGTTGGCGCGTCGTCGTTGATTGTTGCATCCAGCGTCAGGATATTGATCAGCTCAAGCCCGTGGCGCTGCCCAACTGCATAGTCGTTGAAGTCGTGGGCAGGCGTGACCTTGACAACGCCTGTACCGAAGGAGCTGTCTACATACTCGTCGGCAATAATCACGAGCTCACGGTTGCACAGGGGCAAGGTTACTTTCTTGCCGATCAGGTGCTGGTAGCGTTCATCATCGGGGTGCACCATGACGGCGGAATCGCCCAGCATGGTCTCGGGGCGGGTGGTGGCCACGGTCAGGTGGGTCAGGCCTTTCACGGTGTCGGCTTCAACCAGTGGGTACTTCAGTTCCCACAGTTGACCTTCGGTTTCCACACTTTCCACTTCCAGGTCAGACACGGCAGTTTTCAAAACCGGATCCCAGTTCACCAGGCGCTTGCCCCGGTAAATCAGGCCCTGCTCGAACAGGCGTACAAACACCTCGGTAACCGACTTGGACAGGGCAGGGTCCATGGTGAAATACTCACGCTGCCAGTCAACACTTGCGCCCATGCGGCGCATTTGCTCGGTGATCTTGCTGCCGGACTCATTCTTCCATTCCCAGATTTTTTCGACAAACTTCTCGCGGCCCAGGTCGTGGCGGGTGATGTTCTTCGCCGCCAATTGCCGTTCAACCACAATTTGTGTGGCAATGCCTGCATGGTCAGTGCCGGGTTGCCACAGGGTGTTGTGTCCGCGCATGCGGTAGTAGCGGGTCAGTCCGTCCATGATGGTCTGGTTGAATGCATGGCCCATGTGCAGAGTGCCCGTCACATTGGGTGGGGGCAGTTGAATGCAAAAGTCGGGTTTGCCATCCACGGTGCTGGCCTTGGCGTGGCCTTGGCGTTCCCATTCGGGCCCCCAGTGGGATTCAATGGCATTCGGATCAAAACTTTTGGCAAGGGTCATGGCGTCGGCAGCAAAAATGAACAACATCAACAGGAAAGTCAGCCCAACATTATAGCCTTTCAGGGAAGGCTTGCTGTTTGGGAGGGGGGGCAATCCATTTCGCCTGCCGGAAATTCCTGTTCTATTCCACAAAATGAATATTTATCCATTCTCAGACAATGATGCCAGCAGCCAAACGATGGGGTTAGTGCGCGAGGGGGAGTGTTTTATCTCGTGCCAGGTTTAACTTCATACACATCGCACTCCGAAAATAAAGGTCCTTCCATGTTGAATACAATCAGTTCACGTTTCAGTGCCAGCCTGATCGCTGTGATCGGCCTGGCCATCGTGGTGGGTGTGATGGGCTTTGTGAACAGCAAGCACATCATGGATGCCAATTCCAAAAATGATTTCACGCATGAAATTATTGAAAATGTGTTGGGTGTTCGCGAGAACCTGTTCAATATCGAAACCGGCGAGAGAGGGTTTTTGCTTCGCGGTTCTGAAGACTACCTGGCCCCCTACACCGAGGGCAAACAGAAGGTGGAACTTCACTTGAACAAGGCCATGGAGCTGACCCAGAAAAATGAATTTGTGACCACCAAGCTGCGTTTGTTCAATGCGCACTACAAAAAGTGGCTGGACACGGTGATCGACCCATTGATTGAATCCAAGCGTGCTCAACTGGCCGGGCAGATTACCCCTGAAGATTTTGAAGCCGAGGTGAAGGCCCGCCCTGGCAAGCCACTGATGGACCAGATGCGCGCTGAACTGGCCGAGGTCGAAAAAGAAGAGTTTCGTTTGCTTGCCGAGCGCAAGGCGGCAAGCCTGGCCACGTACGAGGAATCAATTCTGGTGTCCGTGTTGATTACCCTGTTTGCTGCTGTGGTGGGTCTGGGTTTGAACTTCGCCATTTCACGCATGTTCAAGCGAAAAGTGGGCATTGCTGCCTTGCACATCAATGAGCTGGCCGAAGGCAAATTGAACAGCAAAATCCAGATTTCCGGCAAGGACGAAGTGGATGGCTTGTTAAGTGCGCTCGCAAAAGCGCAAGGCAATTTGAAAGGATTGATTGATGGCATTCGCACCTCCACGGTGACCCTGACCGAAGGGTCAGGTTCAGTTCGAGTGGCCTCCGAGGAAATGAGCAAGGCGGCCACCGAGCAATCGGACGCTACGGCATCGATGGCAGCTGCGGTGGAGGAATTGACCGTGTCCATCAGCCAGATCACCGAGAACTCGAACGATGCATCCCACACGGCCATGGAAGCCAAAGTGTCGGCCGATCAAGGCATGGTTACTTTGAACCAGGTGGTTGAGGGCATTCGCAAAATTGCACAATCGGTGCAGGGCAGCGCCACCACGGTGCGTTCTCTGGAAGCCCAGTCCAATGAAATTTCTGAAATTATTTCGACCATTACCGACATTGCTGACCGAACCAATTTGCTGGCCCTGAATGCAGCCATTGAGGCAGCGCGCGCTGGTGAAAGCGGGCGGGGGTTTGCGGTAGTGGCCGACGAAGTTCGCAAGCTGGCCGAACAGACCAAGGGTTCTTCCGAACGAATTTCCAACATGGTGTTCCAGATTCAGCGTGTCACGCAAGACGCCTCGAAGTCCATGGAAGACTCGGTTGAGCTTGTGCAGGCGGGTATTCAGCAGGCGGATTCGGTGTCTACGACCATTGAGCGCATCAAGGCGAATGCCGACCGGGTCAGCGAAGCCATCCAGTCGATCACCGTGTCGATGCAGGAACAATCCAATGTCAGCGTCGAGATTAGCCGCAATGTGGAACGCGTGGCGCAGATGACTGAAGAAAACACAGCCACGATCGCCCAAAACAGGCATGTGTCCGAGCAGATTTCTGACTTGGCCGTGAGCCTGTCGGGCGCAGTGTCGGTGTTCAAAACCTGATTATTTCTTTAGCGCGTCCAGCACTACCTGTTCAAACTCTTTCATCAGTTGGGGTTTGATCCGAAGCAGGGCGCGCTCGAACAGCTCCGGTAACTGTGCTCTCAAAATCTCAATCTGAGGGTCGCTCAAGCGCCCACCGGTGGATTGTTCAATTTCCTGAAGGCCCGATTCAATCACTTCGGTCAACAGGGGTGGACCACCATCAAAATGTTCACTCATCGGTTTACAGATTCCTTAGCCCTTGGCCCTGTCAAACGTGTTTAAGGGGTACCCCCTTTCCTTGTAAAACTTGTAGCGTTGCCGCGCAACCGCTTTGTTGTTTTCGTCATTGCCCACAATTTCAACCAACCTGTCGAAGCGGGCGAAAAACGGTGGCCATTGTTCATCCAGATTGATCAACAAGTCGTAATGGCGAATGTCGTCTGCCTTGTCGGTCAACACGATGGGGGTCTCTGCCAGGCCCGGGTGCCCAGTGACCACATGCGGCAAGAAGTCTTCTTCTGAAAAAGTCCACAGCAACTTGTCGAGCTGTTCCAGTATCTCGGGGCGCGTGCTGTAACACACGATTTTCAGGCCACTGCTGTACGCCTTGCGGACAAGCCGACAGGTGTACAACAGGTGGTCGGAGACATTCAAATGAAAGTCGATTCGAGTCAATTCAGGCTCGCTCAGGATTTCGCACGTTTCATCACGAACTCGGCCAGCATGGGCACGGGCCGTCCACTTGCACCCTTGGCCTTGCCGGAATGCCAAGCCGTACCTGCGATATCGAGGTGTGCCCAAGTATAAGCCTTGGTGTATTTTTGCAGGAAACAGGCCGCGGTAACGCTGCCAGCGGGTGGTCCGCCAATGTTGGCCATGTCTGCGAAGTTGCTTTTCAGCTGTTCGTGGTATTCCTCGTCCAGCGGCATGCGCCAGGCGGTGTCAAGAGCACTTTGACCTGCTTTCAGCAATTCGTTGGCCAGGTCATCATCGGGGCTGAACAGGCCGGTGTTTACATGACCCAGCGCCACGATACAGGCACCGGTCAAGGTGGCCACATCCACCACTGCTGCGGGGTTGAAGCGTTCGACATAAGTCAAAGCGTCGCACAGAATCAAACGGCCTTCCGCGTCGGTATTCAAAATCTCAATGGTCTGGCCGCTCATCGATACCACCACATCGCCAGGCTTGCTGGCATTGCCTGCAGGCATGTTTTCGGCGGTGGGCACCACCACAATCAGGTTCAGGGGCAGCTTCATTTCAGCCACTGCTTTCATGGTGCCCAGCACGCTGGCTGCGCCGCACATGTCGTATTTCATTTCGTCCATGCCTGCGCCGGGTTTCAATGAAATACCGCCGGTGTCGAAAGTGATGCCTTTGCCCACCAGCACCACAGGTGCTTCCTTGGGGTCTTTGGCGCCGTTGTACTTCAGCACGATCAGCTTGGGGGGTTCACTGGAAGCCTTGCCCACGGACAGCAGGCTGAACATGCCCAATGCTTCCATCTTTTTGTGGTCCAGTACATCCACAGCCAGTTTGTACTGTTTGGCCATGGCTTTTGCGGTTTCTGCCAGGTAGTTGGGGGTGCAGATGTTGCCCGGCAGGTTGCCCAGGTCTTTGGTCAGCTGCATGCCAGTGCCAATCGCCAGGCCAATTGCTGCGCCCTTTTCTACCGCAGACTGGGTGGACTTGGTACAGGCCAATTCGAATGTGGGGGGGGCTGCCACATCATCGTCCTGCTTCTTGCAGGCTGAAAAGCTGTAAAAACTTTCGGTGATGGTGCGGGCGCACAGGGCAGCGATGTCTTTGTCATCGCTTTTCTTGGGCACTTCCTGATTCAATGCAAAAAACACTTTCGCCGGTTTGAGGCTTTTCAAAGCGTCGCATGCGGCGGTGGTAGCCTTACGCAGGGTTTTTGCATTGAGTTTTTCCGCGTCATCAAGGCCGGCGAGCACGTACACGGGCGCACCTTCCTTGCCGGAATTGAACACCACGCGGCATGTGCCCGAATTGCCCAGTGACTTGTCGGTTTTGCAGGCATGGCTGACCAAGCCATCGGTATCAATATCAGCCCGCTTTGCTGACGCGCTGAGCTCACCACCCTTGTAAACAGCCACTACCGCCACGTCACAGCCTTTGCCCGGTACAGGGCCGCCAGCCAGCACATGGGCAACAAGCCCGGTTCCAGCCTTGTAAGAAAACATCGGCGGTGGTGTAGGGGCTGTTTTTTTGGCCGGTTTGGCTGCAACAGGCTTTTTTGTTTTTGAAACTGCGGGTGTGGCTGTCATGGTGTTCCTTCTTGCGATTAATGCTCGACCATTCAAAACGAATGCATGCGACAATCTACCATTATCAACAAGCCGGGTTGGCGAGTCAAAGCGCAGCCCGCCGCGATTGCATGCTGTTTCGATCGACTTTTCGAAAAGACTTTGCACAAACCGCTGGTGCCACCTTCGTGGCCCTGTTTACCATCATCGTCACCACTGTTCTGGTACGTACTTTGGGACAAGCCGCTGGCGGCAAGGTGGACAATGCCGAAGTCTTTTCCCTCATCCTCCTGGGGGGCCTGCAATATCTGCCAGCCGCCCTGGTGATCACCGTATTCATTGCAGTCATGGGTGTGGTTTCCCGCGCATTCAAGGAACAGGAAATGACTGCCTGGTTTGCAGCTGGTGTGTCGCTTTTCTCCCTGACGCGGCCTGTGCTTCGCTTTGCCGTTCCCCTGACCCTGCTGGCGCTTGTGTGTTCGATCTGGTTGACCCCGTGGGCCAAGGCCGAGCTCGACGCCGCGAAAGATCGTTTTGCCAAGCGCAGTGATGTCAGCAAGGTCAGTGCCGGCCAATTTCGAGAATCAGGCGAGGGCAATCGGGTGTTTTTTGTTGAACGCCAGTCGGAGGTGACCAAGCAGGTTGAAAATGTATTTGTGGTCGATGCCAAGGGCGAAACCCGCACCGTGGTTTCTGCCTCGCGAGGCAGTGTGGAAGTGGATGCCAGTGGTCAACCCTACCTGGTGCTGAGCGGCGGGCGCCGCGCCACGCTGGATGGCACGGGCCAGCGGTTTACCTCCACCGAATTTGAAACCTATGGTTTGGCCATTGACAATACTTTGGGGGCAGCCCCTAGTTTTCAATTGCAACACCGCCGAGTTGACCTTTTGATCGCTGACTTTTCTCCCGGTGCTCAGGGTGAGTTGCTGTGGCGTATCAGCTTGCCTTTGTCCGCGTTGGTGCTGGGTTTGCTGGCCATTCCCCTGGCTTTCGTGAATCCGCGTGGCGGAAATTCGCTGAACCAGTTGTTCGCCCTCCTGATTTACCTGACCTACAGCAACATTGTTTCAGTAACCCAAAGCATGGTGGTCAAGGAAACCCTGAATTTCTGGGTGGCCTTGATACTGCCCCATGCCTGCATATTGCTGCTGTTCTATCTTTTGATGGTTCAGCGCAACCGCCCGGCAGGTGCTCCGCTGTTCCTGTTTCAAAAGCCGGTGGGAAAACTTGATTTGCAGGACGTGGTTGACGCACAGGAGCTGAAGCGATGAAGGTATCCAGGCGCGTAACCAAGCCATTCGCTGTACCGCATGCCCTGCTGGTGTATTTTCGCCGTGAACTATACAAGGCCATCAGTTTTGTCATGGTGGCATTTGTAGGCCTGTTCGCATTCTTTGACCTGATTGCCGAAGTGGATCGACTGAACCTGCCCGGTACCAGCTGGTTTTATTATTTCGTGGCTGTGATGTTGGGTTTGCCTGCGCGTGTCTACGAAATTGCACCCATCGCCGCTTTGATCGGTTCAATTTATGCCTTGGTGCAGTTTGCCGCCAGCAGCGAATTGACCGCCATGCGTGCGGCCGGCTTGAGCACCACCAGTATGCTGAAAATGCTGGTCCGCATTGCCACCGGTGTGGTGGTGGTCACTGTACTGTTTGGTGAGGGCGTGGCCCCCTTGGCTGAACGGGCCGCTGTGCCCATGCGTGCCAAGGCCCTGGGCTACGAAGTGGACCGTGACTTCCGCAGTGGTTACTGGATGCGAGACACTTACACCGACCCGCAAACGGGCCCTCGCGTGCGTTTCGTCAACTTCGATTCGTTCGACAAAGAAGGTGATTTGCGAAAGCTCGAGTACTACGAGCTGGATGCCGACTTCCGAATTCGTGCATGGGTCCGCGCTGAAACTGCGAGGTTTGACCCTGAAGTCGGTGACTGGATTCTGCGCAACGTGCTGATGCAGCGCTATTTCGATGACGCCGTGCAAAATGAGGAAGCTGCCCGTTCTGGCCTGACCATTCACGCCAGCCCGGTTGAAAAGCTGGAAGCCCTGCGTTGGCGTTCGAACTTGTCCCCAGAGTTGCTGACAGGCCTGTTTGTGCGTCCCGATCGAATGAGCGCCTGGCAGCTGTACAACTACTCCCGATTCCTAAGCAGCAACCTGCAGGCCACGGGCAACATTGACCTTGCCCTGGCGAAAAAGCTGATGTACCCGTTTGCCATCCTGATCATGATGATGATTTCCCTTCCGTTTGCTTATCTGCATTTCAGGTCGGGCAGTGTCAGCGTGAAGGTGTTTGCGGGCATCATGATTGGTGTCGGTTTTCACTTGGTGAATAACCTGTTTTCCCACCTCAGCATGGTGGCCAGTTTTCCGCCCTTCATCAGCGCGGCCTTGCCCAGCCTGATCGGTTTTGTGGTGGGTATGGCCGCCTTGTGGTGGGTGTCCCAGCCCGCGCCATGGCGCACCTTGAATGTATTGAGGAATCGATGAGCAGTACCGGAAAAAAAGCAATTGTCCTGTTTGGCCATGGCGCCCGCGACCCCCAGTGGGCCGAACCCATGAAACGCCTGCAGAGTATTTTGACAGCGCAACTGCCCGATGTTCAAATTGAGCTTGCCTTTCTGGAACTGATGGCCCCCAGCCTGCCCGACACGGTCGACTGCATGGCCCTGGGTGGCACAGAGTACATCCAGGTAGTACCGATATTCTTCGGCAAGGGCGGTCATCTGAAAAATGATTTTCCGGTAATCATGGCAGAAATGAAGCAGAAGCACCCGGGCTTGAGTATCGAGGCCACTGCAGCGGTGGGGCAGTGGGACGCAGTGTGGCAAGCCATTGCCACGGAAATTGTTCAGCAGGTTCAATAAACAAACTGGAGATTCATCATGGAGAAATGGTTGGTGTTGGCTGTTCTGTGTTGTTCAGTGCCCGCGTATGCGCAGTCCACTGAGGCGGCCTGTCAGGCCAAGGCGGTGAGCAAGGAAGGCAAGCCCTTGGCTGGGGCTGCAAAAAATTCCTTCGTGAAAAAATGCCTGGCTGACATGAAGGCGTCATGCGAAGAACGTGCCCTCAGCAAAGACGGCAAGAAACTGGCAGGGGCCGCCAAAAATTCTTTCATGAAAAAATGCGAGGCTTCAGCAGGCTAAGCTGCGGCTATTTGGCTGAGGCAGAGCAACCGAGATTGATCGGTCGATTCGTTGAGGTAGCCTGATAATTCAGGCCGCCCGGAAGAAGTCAGGCAACGCGATTTCTTCTGGGTTGTGTTTCAGCAGTTGCAACTCGACACATGCCTTGGCCAAGGCCTTGCCGATCAGGATCAGGCAAGGCCCATCCGTTAGTTGTTCTGCAGAAAACAAGGGCAGTCGGCCCAGGTTCAAGGGTGTGAATTTTTCTGCAGGCAAGGACACGCTTTCACACAGAATAACCGGTGTGTTGGCATTCCTGCCTTTTTCAAGCAATGCGGCTGCCCAAGGGCCCGCCTGACGCAAACCCATGTACACGGCTACTGTGTCGTTTTCCGTGCCGGTAAACAGGTCTGTGCTTGGTGTTTCGTCACTGCCGACAGACGGTGTAGTCAGGGTCAGGCTGCGGGCAACGCCACGCAAGGTGAGCGAGGCCTGCAAGCTGCTTGCAGCAGCCAGTGCAGCAGTGACACCGGGCACCACTTCCACGGTGTGGCCAGCGGCTTTCAACGCAGTAATTTCTTCATCCGCTCGGCCAAATACCATGGGGTCTCCGCCTTTCAGGCGAACCACCAGTTTGTATTGTTCAGCGGCTTCAACAAGCTGTTTGTTGATGAAGTGCTGGGCAGTGGATTTTTGGCCGCAACGTTTTCCAACGGCGACCAGTTTGGCATCGGGGTGGGCTTCAGAAAGAAGAGAGGGACTGACCAATGCATCGTGAAACACACAGTCTGCCTGCATTAACAGCTTCAAGCCACGAACGGTGATCAAATCTTCCGCCCCTGGACCTGCACCAATCAATACAACGCGTCCCATCTCAAAAGTCCCTATTTAAGAACAAGCAACCAACAACCGGGTGATGGGTTGTTGATTACTGCTTTGCAACGATCATGCCAGCTGCCACAGTTTGGTTGGTGGCACTGTCAATCAGGATAAAACTGCCTGTGGCGCGGCATTCTGTGTACAAATCTGCCACGATGGGCTGGGCAAGCACCAATTCAATCTGCGCAATGTCATTCATTTGCACCGTTTTGGTGCTTTCGCCATGCAGCAGGGTGTGAATGTCGAGCACCTGGTTCACTGACTTGATCTTGGCCTGGGTTTGGCGGGTGGTCTGCTTGATCCAGTATTTGCGGGCCGGGTTCAAGGGTTCGTTGTCCAGCCAGCAAATGTCGGCGGTCAGTGCTCTCACCGGTGTGTGGCTAACTGTGTCTACGCTGCTCACAATCTGGTCGCCACGGGAAACATCCACATCGCGGTCCAGTACCAAGGTAACACATTGGCCTAATAGAGCTTCTGGCAGGTCCTCATTCAGGAATACGATGCGCGACACCACGGCGTTTTGGCCTGAAGGGTGCACCACCACTGTGTCGCCCACTTTCACGCTGCCGCCTTCCACCCGGCCCATGTAGCCGCGGAAGTCGTCGGCCTTGTGGCCGTCATGACGGGCTACCAACTGCACCGGGAAACGGAAACCCACCTTGTGTGCGGCTTCCGCGCGGTCTGCACGGCTGGGAATGTTTTCCAGAATGGGCAACAGGGGCTGGCCTGTGTACCAGGGTGTTTTGGGGCTTGCAGTGACCACGTTGTCGCCAGTCAGCGCAGAAATCGGCAGTACCAGGGCTTCCTGAACACCGACAGTGACAGCCAGTTCACGCACTGCTTTTTCAGTGGCGATGAATTTTTCCTGATCAAAATCCACCAAGTCCATCTTGTTCACGGCAAACAGAATGGCTGGAATGCCCAGCTTGCCGGCAATCGCGCTGTGGCGCTTGGTTTGGGCCAGCAATGTTGCTTTCAGGCCTTCTTCACCTTTCTCGAACGCCACGCGGGTGATGTCCACCAGCACAATTGCCACGTCTGCTGTGGAAGCGCCAGTAACCATGTTTCGTGTGTACTGTTCATGGCCCGGTGTGTCGGCCACGATGAATTTGCGCACGGGCGTGGCGAAATAGCGGTAGGCCACGTCGATGGTGATGCCTTGCTCGCGTTCTGCTTCCAGGCCGTCGGTCAGCAGAGAAAAGTCGATGGTGTCGCCCGCGGTGCGCTTGTTTTTTGCCTTGGAAATCGCGGCGAGCTGGTCAGCGAAAATGCCCTTGCTTTCAAACAGCAGGCGGCCGATCAGGGTGGACTTTCCGTCATCGACAGAACCGGCGGTGATGAAGCGCAGCACGCCGTGCTCTTGGGTGCCCAGTTTCAGGGCTTCAGTGATTGCATTCATGGTGTTCATCTCGTTGTATTTTCTCGTGGGCCCGGGGATCAGAAATAACCTTCTTTCTTGCGGCGCTCCATGGAGGCCTCGGAGGTTTGATCGTCCATGCGGGTTGCGCCGCGCTCGGTGATGTCGGTCACTGCGGTTTCAGCAATGATCTCGATCGGGTTGGCAGCAGTGCTGGCAACTGGGCAGGTGCATGTGATGTCACCGACGGTACGGAAACGCACTGTGCGGGTGGTCACGGTTTCACCGGCCTTGGGTTGGGTCATTTCAGTCACTGGAACCAGCAGGCCATTGCGCTCAATGATTTCGCGTTCATGGGCGTAATAAATGTTGGGCAGTTCCAGCTTTTCACGTTCAATGTATTGCCACACATCCAGTTCAGTCCAGTTGGAAATGGGGAATACGCGCATGTGTTCACCGGGGTGCACGCGGGTGTTGTACAGGTCCCAAAGTTCAGGGCGCTGGCTTTTTGGGTCCCACTGGCCAAAACCGTCGCGGAAAGAAAAAATACGTTCCTTGGCGCGGGCTTTTTCTTCATCCCGGCGGGCACCGCCCATCAGGGCGTCAAAGCCGAATTCCTCTTGAGTTTCCAGCAAGGTCACACTTTGGAATGCATTGCGCGAGGCGTCAGGGTGGGGCAGGCGAATGGTACCTTTCTTGATCGAGCCTTCCAGTGAACGCACGATCAGTTCTTCACCCAGTTGCTTGGCTTTCCAGTCACGAAATTCGATCACTTCAGGGAAGTTGTGCTCGGTGTCAATGTGCACCAGCGGGAACGGAAACTTGCCTGGGCGAAATGCCTTTTCAGCCAAGCGCAACATCACGATGGAGTCTTTGCCACCCGAGAACAACATGGCGGGGCGAGCGCATTCGGCTGCCACTTCGCGCATGATGTAAATGGCTTCTGCTTCAAGCCAGTCCAGGTGGGACATGGTGTGTAGTTGCGTACTAGCTTGGGTACTCATGATTGTTCTCAGCTTGTTAGTCGTTTCAAGTGTTCAGTGTTTAGCGCTCAGGCTTATTTTTTCAGGTTGGCATTGTGCAAACCGCATTCCTTGCTGGTGGGGTCTTCCCACCACCACCGACCTGCGCGAATGTCTTCGCCAATTGTGATTGCGCGTGTGCAGGGTTCGCAACCAATTGAAGGAAAACCTTCGAAGTGCAACTTGTTGACCGGCACATCGTACTGGCGAACGTAGGTCCACACATCGGCCTCGCTCCAATCCGCCAGCGGGTTGAATTTTTCGATGCCGCGGTCGGCGTCGAATTCCCGCACAGGCAAGGTGGCGCGTGTGGCTGCTTGCGCTTGGCGCTGCCCTGTAATCCAGGCCTTTGCACCTTTCAGCGCACGGGCCAGGGGTTCTACCTTGCGAATGCCGCAGCATTCCTTGCGCAGGGCTGTGCTTTCATAAAAAGCATCCAGGCCTTTGGTGTTCACATAGTTTTCAACTGCCTCGGCTTGTGGTTCAAACCACTGCACCGTGTGGCCATATTTGGCCAGCAAGGCAGGCGCCACATCCAGTGTTTCCTGGTTCAGGCGACCTGTGTTCAGGCTGAACACGCGAATATTCAGCTTCAGGCGGGCGATGGCATCAAACAGCACATTGTCTTCGGCAGCGAGGCTGCTGGCCAATGCAATTGAATCGAATTCACTGGCAGCATCGGTAAGCAAGGTTTCAAGGGCTTTCACTTTTTCAGCAATCTCTGTTGCTGGTTGGTGCGGGCCACGAAACACGGCGATGGGTTGTTCAGTTAAGACCTTGTTTTCCACTACAGCGTCCACGCTGTGAAAGCGTGCTTGGGAATTCACTGCATTCATGCTTACGCTCCTGCTGCCGCCCGGCGGTTGAACACGGGCAAAGAACCATCGGCACTGGTTTGGTAAGGAATGGTGAAGTCTGCAAACGCATTCAATGCGTCTTCCAGCGATTTGCCTTCCTTGATGTCAAATTGCGTGAAACCGCAGCGCGCCAGGTAAAAAAACTGGTCGCGCCAAATGTCCCCAAAAGCGCGAATGTCGCCTGTGAAACCATAGCGTGTGCGCAACAGCACCGCGCCTGAATAGCCTTGACCGTACTTGAACACCGGGAAGTTGAATGCAATCAGCTTCAACACATTCACGTCACCTTGTAACTGCTCGGGGTTGTCTTCCGGGTTCAGGTAAACACCCAATTCACCCGCCTGAGCGCGTGTTGTCAATTCCGTTTTCTGGGCTTCCCAAACAGACAAGTGCACCAGCACTTTGCCGTCAGCTGGAACAGCCACAGGTGCCTCGGCTGTACCGGCTTCAACCACCAGAAATTGGTCGGCCACAATTTGAGCCTGACCGTTCAGTGGCTTGGAGATGATCTTGTTTTCAGTAGAAGACATTATGCAGCCTCCTTGTTGGCGTACACGTGGTCTTTGAAGGGGTCTGCACCGATGCGGTCGAGCGTGTCGATGAACAGTTCGTCTTCATGACGCTCACGGACAAACACTTCCAGCAGCTTCACGACCACACCGGGTACGTCTTCGGCATAAAACGATTTACCAATCACTTTCCCAATTGAAGCGTCATTGCCCTGGCGGCCACCCAAGGTGACCTGGTACCACTCTTCCCCGTTTTTGTCGACACCCAGAATGCCGATGTTGCCGATGTGGTGGTGGCCACAGGAGTTGATGCAACCTGAAATGTTCAGGCTGAGGTCGCCCAAGTCAAACTGGTAGTCCAGGTTGTCCACGGCTTCCTGAATGCCCAGTGCGATCGGGATGGACTTGGCATTGGCCAGTGAGCAGAAATCGCCGCCGGGGCAGGCAATCATGTCTGAAACCAAACCAATGTTGGGCATGGCCAGGTTGTGTTCTTTCAGGGTGCTCCACAGCTCGAACAAATCCTGTTCAGCCACGTCGGACAACACGAAGTTTTGTTCGTGCGTTACACGCAGTTCACCGAATGAATACTGTTCAGCCAAATCGGCAATCAGGTGCATTTCTTCGGTATTCGCGTCGCCTGGGGCAATGCCGGGGCGCTTCAGGGAAATGCTGATGGCCACGTAACCCGGCTGGCGGTGTTCACGCGCGTTGCGGATCAACCAGCGGTCAAAACCAACATGCTGGGCGCGAAGGTTTTTGTTGTGCTCGGCGGTTTTTGCAACTTCCTCGGCGCTGAATTTTGTGTAGGCGGGCGCTGTGAAGAAAGATGAAACTCGGTCAAATTCCTTCTGCGGAATCACCGACCCCCCCCCCTTGATGTGCTGCCATTCTTCTTCAACCTGTTTGGCGAATTCTTCGGGGCCAATGGCACGCACCAGAATTTTGATGCGGGCTTTGTACAGGTTGTCGCGACGGCCGTAGCGGTTGTACACGCGCATCACGGCTTCAATGTAAGTCAGCAGTTCCTGCCAGGGCAGGTCGTTCTTGATGACCGAGCCAATCACCGGTGTACGGCCCAGGCCGCCACCTGCCAATACTTGCGCGACCACTTCGCCAGCAGTATTGCGGGTCAGGTTCACGCCAATGTCGTGCACTTGCACGGCAGCACGATCTACAGCCGCGCCATTGACCGCAATCTTGAACTTGCGGGGTAGGTGGGCGAATTCCGGGTGGAAGGTGCTCCACTGGCGAATCAGTTCGCAGAAGGGGCGTGGGTCCACGAATTCGTCTTTCGCAATGCCGGCAAATGGATCGCTGGTGGTGTTGCGAATGCAGTTGCCGCTGGTTTGAATGGCGTGCATTTCGACTTCGGCCAGTTCAGCCAGAATGTCGGGAATGCTTTCCAGGGTCGGCCAGTTGTATTGAATGTTCTGACGGGTTGTGAAGTGGGCGTAGTTTCTATCGTACTTCGCCGAGATGTCGGCGAGCCTGTGCAACTGTTTCGCACCGAGTAATCCGTAAGGAATGGCCACGCGCAACATGGGTGCATGGCGCTGGATGTACAGGCCATTTTGCAGGCGCAGAGGGCGGAACTCTTCGTCGGTCAGCTCGCCCTTCAGGAAGCGTTCTGTCTGGTTGCGAAACTGGGCCACGCGTTCGCGTACAAGGGCGTGGTCATAGTCGTCGTATTTGTACATTTACATCACCAATTTTGCGGCCACGGCGGTGAGGGTCGTGGCCAATACCCCGCGCAAGAACCTTTCAGGTACCGCGCGACTTAAATAACTGCCAATCGTTATGCCGGGAATGGAGCCGATCAACAACGCACCCAACAAGCCAAAGTCAACCGTGCCCAGGCTGAAGTGCCCGAAAGCAGCCACAGTAGTCAGTGGTACTGCATAGGCAATGTCGGTGCCTGCAATTTCAGAGGCCTTCAGGTGCGGATACAACATGATGAGTACCATGGCACCAATTGCACCTGCGCCAATCGACGACACTGTGACCAGCATGCCAATGAGGGCGAAGGCTACCACGGTGGCGATGGTACGGGTTTTTTCCTGCAGTTGCGCCTTTGGCGTGTTCTGCAGCCACAGAACAATCCTGGTTTTAAAAATCAGTACACCAACGGTCAGCATGACGCAGATTGAAATCGACCAGCGGATAAACACATCAATCGGGCTGCCTTTGCCGGCATTCTGAATATCAAGCCCGTGAAGCACCGCTATGGTAATCAAAGAAGCCGGTACGCTTCCCAAACAGGCCAAGCCAACAATTTTCCAGTTAACTGTATTGCGTAGACGGTGCACAACGGTGCCAGCGCCCTTGGTAATTGCGGCAAACGCGAGGTCGGTGCCCACCGCCGTGGTGGCGGGCACGCCAAACAGTACAGTTAGCAGCGGTGTCATCAAAGAGCCGCCCCCAACGCCAGTAAGGCCGACCAGAAGGCCGACCGCCAGGCCAGAAGCTACATAGACTATGTTGATGTCGAAAGGCACGTGAAAGCTCGATCAAAATGGTTTTTTGGGACTTGAAGTGTAGGCGCATCGCCTTATAATTCAAACGATAGTATTTCCATTTATATATTCCCCTGCGGAATAAAGGGTTTTTATGAACTTGCACCAGCTTCGATTTGTTCGGGAAGCAGTTCGCCACGACTTCAGCCTGACTGACGCAGCCAAAGCGCTATTCACGTCGCAGCCCGGCGTGTCCAAAGCCATCATCGAGTTTGAGGAGGAACTGGGTTTTCAGATTTTCAAGCGCCATGGCAAGCGGATCAAAGGCCTGACGCCACCAGGCGAATTGGTGTATCAAGCTTGCGAGCGGGTGTTGGCCGAAATGGAAAACATCAAACGGGTGGGCGAGGAATTTGCAGCGCGTGAAAGCGGTCAGTTGACTGTGGCAGTGACCCACACCCAGGCCCGTTACGTATTGCCACAAGCCGTGGCCGTATTTCGCAAGAAATTCCCGAAGGTGAAGTTGATTCTCCTCCAGGGGACACCCGAACAATTGGCGCAGTGGGTGCGCAAAGACCAGGCGGATTTGGCAGTGGCCACAGAAGCCCTGGCCGATGAGCCGGATTTGGTCACATTCCCCTGCTACGACTGGGGGCATGTGGCGGTGGCGCCTGTTGATTCGCCTTTACTCAAGGAGTTTGCGCAGGGTAAACGGAAAATTGCACTGGCTGATTTTGACAACATGCCCGTGATCACCTACGAAACCCACTTTGCCGGGCGCAAGAAAATTGACGCGGCATTTCAGAAGGCAGGCGTCACGATTGATTTGGTACTGGAAGCGATTGACGCAGACGTGATCAAGACCTACGTGGGCTTGGGGCTGGGCGTGGGCATTATTGCCGAAGTGGCTTTTGACGCTGAAAAAGACAAGGGACTTGTGGCTGTGCCGGTAGATCACCTGTTTGGCCGCAACACCACCCGGATTGCCTTGCGGCAGGGTGTGTTCATGCGTACGCTGATGTACGAATTCATTGCCGTGTTTGCGCCGATGTTGACACCGAAGCTGATTGACCGTGTTCTTGGCGGTGGGGATGCTTACGATATTTGAGATAGGTGGAGTGTGAGCAGGAGGTTTTGATGATGCGGCGAGGTGGGTTTGACTGAAGCGCAGTGGCTGTTGCGACGGAAAATCTGTTTCTCCCAAGCTGAGCCTTGCCTAGCCTGAAACCGCCCCTCGAAAAAAGCGCTCGGGGCGGATTCCGCCCCTTTGGGGCACCGGCCCGGCTTGGCACGCTTGGGCAGATTTTCCCGACTGTCGCAACAAGCACCTGCGCTACCAATCAAACCTGCACACCGCACACCGCACATCGCACATCGCACACTGCATCGCGCAGCACGCGACAAGCAGCACATGCTGCCCTGTTTGGGTCGATTCAAGGCCAGCCCGCCCAACATTTTCGCAGCGAGGGGCGGCTCGACTTGTAGAGCCGATGCAAAGGCGCCATTGCGCTTTGCATGACCCGAGCCAGAAGATTGGTTGGGGGAATTCGGGCTGTGCCAAGACCCGAACAGGGCGGTTGTGCTGTGAAGGCCACGCTTGTGCTGTGCGACCAGGGCGGTTGTGCTGTGACGGCGGCGGTTGTGCTGTGACGGCGGCGGTTGTGCTGTGACGGCGGCGGTTGTGATGTGCGACCAGTGCGGTTGTGCTGCTTGACGATTGGAGCTGTGGGGCTACTCGCCTCGCATGTGCTTTTGCACGATCTGAAATACTCGCGATGTGTCCTGGCTCGGCGGCCCATTGGCCACCAGTTCATCAAGCAGTTCCGCCGTCTTGAACAGTAGTGGCAAATGCAGACCCTGCTTGCGGGCTGCATCCGCGATCATGTGCATGTCTTTCGCATGCAAATGCGCTTCAATTGAAACCGGGTCGGAAAAACCTTTCACCATGTGGGGGCCTGCCCAATCCAGCACACGGCTGGCCGGCAAACCTGCCTGTAACAGTTCCAGCACAATGGCCAGGTCAGCACCTTGCTCCAGCGCATAGTTCATGGCTTCGGCAATGCCCGCAAGTTGAATGCACATCACCATCTGGTTGGCGGCTTTGATCGCTTGCCCCGCACCGGAAGGTCCCACGTGGCGAATGGTTTTTCCCAAGTGGTGCAGCATGGGTTCAATGCGCTGAAATGCAGCCAAGTCACCGCCCGCCATCATGCTCAATGTCGCGGCGCGTGCGCCTGCAACGCCGCCAGAAACAGGGCAGTCGATGTAATCAATGCCGAGGGTTTTCAGGCGGGGGGCAAATTCAGCCACTGCGGCCGCGTCAATCGTGCTGAAGTCCACGACGATACTTCCGCGCTGCGCGTGTTGCGCAATACCGCCTTGGCGAAACAGCAAAGACTCCACGTCAGCGGTGTTGGTGACATTCAGGGCAATGAGTTTGGTATTGGCGCACAGCGCTTCAATACTACTTTGAGCCTGCAATGGTAGGTGCGCGAGTGTTTCAAAGCTTGCTGGACTCCTGGCCCAGGCCAGCACGGTGTAGCCAGCCTTGCAAAGGTGGCTGGCCATGGCGGAACCCATGTTGCCCAGCCCAATGAAACCAATGGTGTTTGATGTGGGGGATGATGTAGTCATCCCCGGATTATAGACAGCTTCAGTGGGCGTGAATGCTCGGGTTTTCAGCAATTTGCAGGTCGCTCAAGCGGCAGTACTGCAACTGGCCGGTGTGCAGTCGGACCAGCACCGGGTGACTGGTTGAAATCCAGCGGCCAAATTCAGCAATGTTGTAGGCAATCACCGTGGCAGGCTTGTTGTCCATTAACACCTCTGTGCCCACCTTGAACTGTTTTGCAGTTTGACGAAGTGTGCGGCGGCGCATCAGTGTTTGGCCGTCGGGGTAACGCCGGCCAAGTGCGTTGGCTGCGTTGGAGTATGCGATTGTGAGGGGCATTTTTGCCTCCTGGCTGGTGTGTACATTTGATTTATACGACACCGGCCAGAAAAGCAGTTTACCGAACATGGGTGGATAACCCATTCAGTTCTTAATGCGAGGGCAGCAGCAACTGGTTTTGAATCAGCATGAACAGCTCGCTGTTGGGGTCCGCAATGCTGTCACAAATGCTCAGGTGATCCGCATTCACTTGCAAAGGCGGGTTCAGACCCCAGTGCGAAGCCAGGTAAGCACTCTGCTCCTTGAACGCGTCTGTTTCCTTGGTTCCAAAAGCCAGGTGAACCGGAATGGTGGGCTTGGGCATGAGGGCCGGGCTCACCATGCGGGTGCGCTTCTGGTTCAGTTTCAGGTCTTTCTGGATAAACGGTGTGTGCACCAAGGGGCTTAGGTCGTAAATGCCGGAAATGGCAATCACGGACTTCACCAGGTCTTGTGGAAGATCGGATGCCCACAAAGGCCAGAATGCCAAGGCGCTCATCACGCCCAAATGGCCGCCGGCTGAGTGACCGCACACCACGATCTGGTTGGCATCAAAGCCGAACCGGTCTGCCTGGCGATACAGCCACTCAATACCCCGCAGGGTTTGACGCACGCTGTCCTCAATGGTGACACGGGGGATCAACCCGTAATTCAACAGGGCAACCGAGTAACCCCGGGCCACGTAAGGTTTGGCCAGGTAGGTGAAATCGAATTTGTCGAGCGAGCGCCAGTAGCCACCATGAATGAAGATCAGCAGGGGCTTGCCGGGCTTCCCGGGAATTACGTCAACGGTTTCTGCTTCGGACTCTCCGAAATACTGATTCCAGTAGCCGTCCAGATCAAAACGGGCGTAGCGGGACTGTTCGGCCCAGCGAGCGAATGTTTTGGGGTGGTCGGGCAGGTAAGAGCGAACGTTGTATTGGCTCTCGAGCCAATCCACATCGGGTTGGTTCTCGCCACTCTGGGCTTTTGTGTCGGCCATATGGCAGTGCGAATGTTTGATTGGGTTGTTGAACAGATAAATTTGTGTCACAACATACCGTAAAGGGACCAAAAAGTCCAATTTTCAGGCCAATTTCACTCGTGCTTAAACGCAGTGGCAATAATTTTGTGATTACAATGAAAAGTTCAGCGTTTCAATCGTTGGCTTGATGCACAGGCCAGCGCTGCAAAAACCAGCACTGTGCCGGCCATTGGCAAGGCGGTTTCATCATGCACCAGCGACACTGCCCAGCTGGCCAAGCCACCCAGCCCGAACTGGGCACAGCCGTAAAGGGCAGATGCCGCACCAGCGTTGTTGGGGTTTTTGCCCAGCAACTGCGCGGTGGTATTCGGTGCAACCAGTCCCAGCGAACCCACACAAAGCCAAAAACCGGAAACCATCAGCCCCAGGTTCCACGGCTGGTTGCCACCGTTCCAGGCGCTGGCCAGCACGAACAGTGCACCCAGTAAACCCAGTGCGGAACCCACCTGAATCAGTAGTGTGGTGCCAGTACGCTTCACCAGCCGCGTTGACACATATCCGAAAGCAATCAACGTCAAAATGTTGGAACCAAAAAGCAGGGCATAGGTTTTTTCACTGAGCCCAAAGAATTCAATGTACACAAACGGCGTGCCCGTGATGTAGGCAAACATTGCCGCGAAGTGCCCGCCGCCTGCCAAAATAAGCATTCGTGCATTGGCCTGTTTCAGCACAATTGAATAGCCCTGAAAAGCATGGGCTATTGAACTTTGGCTTCGCCCCTGGCCAAGGGTTTCAGGCAACAGGACATAGGTGGCCACGGTGCAAGCCAGCCCGAACAAGGCAAGTGCCAGAAATTCGTAGCGCCAACTGCCCAATTCGAGAATGTAGGCGCCAAGCAGCGGGGCCACCATGGGAGCCAATGACGTAACCATTGCGATCATGGCCATGACCCGGGCTGAGTCGGTTTCGCCAAACAGGTCGCGGACCACAGCGCGAGAAATGACTGCCGCGGCTCCGCCGCCAAAAGCCTGAAGCAGACGGAACACCAGAAGTTGTTCAATGCTTTGTGCCAACATGCAAGCCACGCTGGCTGCCACAAAAACGGTGGTACCGGCAAAAATGACACGCCTGCGCCCGTACCTGTCAGAAAGCGGCCCATAAAACAGCATGCCGAGCGCAAAACCAGCAAGAAACACCGTCACTGTCTGTTGCACCTGCCCCGATGAAGCTTGTAATTCGTCACCAATTGCGGCGAGGCTGGGTAAATACAGGTCGATGGCCAGTGGAGCAAATGCCGACAGTGCAGCCAGAAGAAAAAACAGGGGGCGGTTGATCAAAACAGGATTTCCAGACAGCGTGTTCATACAGTGGGTTCAGGCATTGTACGCGTTCAATGCGTTGGCTCTATCACAATGAAGTTTGACAGGGGCAGAGCACTCGGATTAGTGTCTCGTCCATTGTCAATGTTGAAAAGGAAATGCGGAATGAGTATCAGGCAACTGAGTGACGATGTGGCCGTTTGCGGTCAAATCACCCCGAACGATCTGGAGACCATTGCAGAGCTGGGCTTTAAAACCATTGTGAACAATCGGCCCGACCATGAAATGTCGGGTGACTTCGGCCGCGCTGACATTGAGGCGAAGGCGAAAAGCCTGGGGTTGGCCATTCATTACCTGCCCATGGATGTGGGTCAGCCACCTTCCCAGGCTTTGCTGGAGGAATTCAACCGCATTCTTGACGCAGCAGAAAAACCGGTGCTGGCCTATTGCCGAAGTGGCAACCGTTCCGGGCAGATTTACATGGGTGCCAGCGCCTTGCGGTAAAACGGCACTGTGCGCTGCTCAATGGTCTTTCCGCTGGCCAGGGGTGTGCTGGGGCATGGCCAAGGCCAGTTCCCGGATCATTTGAACCGTGTCGATGTCGGCAGCCTTGTAGGCCTGCTTGCGCATCTCATCCATGTCGCTGGATGAGGCACCTGGCACGCCGTCTGAAGTCGGCGCATCGTTGACCTGGTACTTGAACCTGAGCCACAGCTCACCTTCAACCGGTTCTTCGATGGAAATGGTCAGGGTGCTGTCGCCGCAAAACTGATTCGCTGCAATTCGTGTTTCGGTACGCTCTTCCTCGTGAAGTTCAGTGATGTCAGATATCTGGAAAGGCCCATAGTTCAATACCCGTGAAAGCGTCGTGACTGTGCCTTGTTGGCCGGTTTCCATGACCTGCGCATCTTCAAGCCCCAGAATGAATCGGGTGGGCTTCCAGGCCCGCGCGACCAGGCCGAACCAGAGTTGCTGGCGAGTCATCCAGTCCACACCGGGCAAAGCCGGGTCGTTGATTTGCACCAAATGTTCAAATTTCATGAAGGAGATCCTGTGATAGATCGACAAGGTACTACAAAACGTTATTCCGATTCCACTCGCTTCAACGGCGTGGTTTACCTGGTTGAAGTGCCAACGCTTGAAACCGGTGACATCGCTGCACAAACCGAGGATTTGCTGAACAACCTGGACAAGGTTTTGGCCAAGGCGGGTACGGACAAAAGTCGCCTGCTTCAAGTACAGGTCTTTTTGACAGACATGACCGATTACGAGGGGTTCAATGCAGTGTGGGAGGCTTGGCTGCCCAATGGTTGCGCGCCTTCCCGAGCCTGTGTTGAGGTGAAAGGCTTGGCCCGAAAGGGATGGAAAGTGGAGTTGGTGTTGACCGCTGCAGCAGCCTGATTATTGACTCAACATCCTTAGCCGGTGTTGCAAGGCCTTGATGTTGACTCGCAAGTGACTCAATTCCTGTTCTGCCGGGCTTTGGCTGTTGGCAAGTTGGTTTTCAAGTCCTTGCAGGAAACTGGCGAAGTCCATTTCACCGATCAGTTTGCAATGGCCTTTCAAGGTGTGTAATGCCCGTTTTGCATCAAGCCATTGTGCCTGTTGCAAACGCAACTCGATTTCCTCAAGCAGATTGGGAATTTCAGCCACAATCATTTCCATCGTGGTCTTCAGCAGCTCCCGATCATGGTCAAAATTCTGCATGGGGATGGGCGAAATCTTGAAATTCAGCCGGGTCAGTACATTCTCGATGTCGCTGCGTTTGAACGGTTTGGAAATGTATTCTTTCATGCCCGCTGCCATACAGGCTTCACGGGTGTCTGCAATCGCATCCGCAGTCAGGCCCACGATAGGCAGCTTGTGATGTTTGGGTTGCGTCAGGATGGTTCTACACGCTTCCAGCCCGCCCATGTTGGGCATGTGCATGTCCATGAAAACCAGGTCGAAAGTTTCCTCTTCAACGGCCTTCACCGCAGCAAGGCCATCGTCGGCAAAACGGTAGGAAATGCCCAGTTGGGTCAGCACATGGGAAATGAAGGCCTGATTCACCATGTTGTCTTCGGCCACGAGAATTCTCAAGGTGTCACAGGCTTGTCCCATTCCGGGAGTTGGCAGGTCTTTGAGTTGTACTGATTCCATGTTGTTGTGAGCGACATCGTTGTTGACCGGACTGGGCGCATGCGCCACAGGTAGCGCAAGTGTAAAACTGAATTCACTGCCCACACCTTCCTCAGACCACAAATCAATGCCGCTGTTCATTAATTCCAGCAAACGCTGGCTTATGGTCAAACCCAGCCCGGTGCCGCCATATTTGCGGGCTGTTCCAGGTTCAGCCTGGGAGAATGCCTTGAAAATTTCCGAGCGTGCTGCATCCGATATACCCATCCCGCTGTCCCGAACCGAAAAATGTACACGTGCGGTGTCAGAAGGCTGACTCGGGCCCCTTGATTCCTCAAGCGTTATATTCAGCGTCACGACACCTTGCTGGGTGAACTTCAGCGCATTGCTGAGCAGGTTGTTCAACACCTGAAGAATTCGTGCGCAATCGCCATGCAGGTGGTCGGGTACCTCGGGCGCAATTTCCAGCACCAGTTTGACATTGGGTTTGGAATAGGCGCTGGACACGGTTTTGATCATGGCCTGCACATTGGCCCTTAGCGCAAAAGGTATCGGGTCAATATCCAGCTTGTTGGCATCAATTTTCGAGAAGTCCAGAATGTCGTTCACCACCCGCAGCAAATGGTCTGCACTTAACTGGATCAATTCCAGATTCCGTCGGGGTTTGTCTCCTAGCGTGGTGGTGCCCAGTGTAATTTCGGTTAGCCCCAGAATGCCGTTCAGGGGGGTACGAATTTCATGGCTCATGTTCGCCACAAACTGTGATTTCAGGTCATTGGATTTGTCTGCTTTCACGCGGGCTTCCTCCAATGCCCTGTTCTTGCGGGCAAGCGCCCCGGAGGCCCAGTTCAATGTTGTGTGCAACATCGCCAGTTCACGGGAGCTGGGCGACACTTTGTGGCTGATCCCCTCGTCATTGACCATCAATTGCGCAAAGTCGGTGAGTGAGTTCAATTCAAGAATGACCTTGCGTATGAATAGCCACGACGCAAAGGTAGCGGGAACAATCAGGGCGATGGCAAGCAGGATATTGCGTTGAATCAACTCAGTCTGGCTGGCCTGCAACGAAGACAAATCGAATTCGAGCGCCACCATGCCAATAACACCGCCCGAATCGACCGGTTCACTCACCAAGAGATACTTCACTTTTCCGTTTTGAGATTTCTTGAAACTGATGCTGGGTGATGTGCCCAGCATCATGGTTTGCGAGTTGTAGTGTGCTTTAAGGCGCCTGCTTTCCTGGTCTCGAATGACCTGGGCCAGAATGTGTCCAGTGGGATCCAGTACAGTGCCCGAATGAAGGTCTTCAAAACCATCTGTTTTCAAGAGCAGATTCTCGATTACCGAGAAATCACGTTCCAGCAAATGGCTGCTGCTGGATACAGCCAGGTTGAAAGCCAACGCACGCGCCTGCTTGGTAAAAACGTCCTGCAGTTCTTCGCGTTGTGTCTGGGTGTTGAACCAAGTGAATGCCAGCGCCAGCAGCAACACAATGCCGCCCCCAAGGCCCAGTAGCTGGGTGCCGAGGCTTGGGTACTTGATGCTGTGGAAATTCGGCTTCAATTGGATACAAATTCCTCAAGCCCCAGCAATTCGAGTGGCTGGTAATCCCGGTTGTAAACGGCCCGTATTGGATTTGCAATCTGTATATCTGCTCCTTCTGCATTGTGTTGCTTCAGATAATTGAGAAGGGCCTGTGAAATCGCTTCTCGCATTACCGCGTCCACCCGGGGGTGGGCAGCAATGGGATGCGGGGCAGTGGGGGGAGTTTCATAAATGACTTTGACCTTCTCACGCAAGGCCGGGTCTTCAGCCAGCAGCGTCGCACTGATCATGCCGCCGGCCTGGCCTTCATTTCGCACCACACCCCGAATGACGTTCGGGTGGGTTTTAACGTACCTGGTTACAAAGTTCAAACCCTTCTCACGCTTGAGCAGTGCCCGCATGTAAAGAGAGGCACCGAATGCATTGGGTGATGGAAACAGCAAGGTTTTTCCGTTGAGGTCCGTCAAGGTGCGAATATTGTCAAACTGACCCCCTTTTGGGCTGATCAGGATACCGCTCATGGGTTTGGTGTCACGGATCATTGGAACATAGCCCTGTGCTTTTTTTGCCATCACCATGTGGTACGGATTGCAGTAAATCAAATCGGCTTGCCCCGACAAAAACATCGATTCAAATTCAGTAATGTCTTTGCTGAAAATCAACTCGATCTTGGGCAGGCTCTCGCTTTCAATGCCTTTAAGCACTTTGCTCCAAGTGGCATTTATTTCAGTGGCCGGAAACTGGGGGACCACAAGAAGGCGAAGCGTTGAATTGTTGTCAGCACTGTGGGCCGCATTAAAACTACACAGGCCAAACAGTGTGACAATACTCCAAAGCATATTGCCGAATGACCAACGTCTGAATGGGTTCATGAGTCTTTGAATGTCAATTTGTATTTCATCCTGTAGTTTAAGGTTTTATTGGGCCATTGAATCATGAGAACAAACACGATTAAGCCAGACAATTCTCGGGGATCTGTAGGGCATGGCTGAAACAAACCTGAACTGCCAGGCTGTAGGCGTGTTCGATTCCGGCGTGGGCGGACTTTCAGTGCTTGCTGCCTTGCTTGACCATTTGCCCCATGAACGCTTTGATTTTGTCGCCGATGAACGTTATCTGCCTTATGGTGACAAACCCCAGCATCAAATCTCGGACCGGGTCTTGACCCTGTCCCACTGGCTTCACAACAGGGGCTGTAAAGCCATGGTAATGGCCTGCAACACAGCCACTGCCGCTGCCGCGGGTCAAGCCAGGGCCACGTATGCCAATTGGCCGATTGTCGGCATGGAGCCCGCTGTTAAACCTGCCAGTTTAATGACACGCACGGGTGTGGTGGGTATTCTGGCCACAACCAACACGGTGGCCAGCGCGCGTTTTAAAAACCTGGTTGAGCGTTACGAGCCCTTGGCACGCGTTATTGCCAAGCCATGCCCCGGGCTTGTGGAGTTGATTGAAACTTGCCCTTTGCCACAGACTGACATCGAAAATCTGTTAGAACCCTTGGTGCATGATTTGTTGAACCACCAAGCCGATGTGATTGTTTTGGGGTGCACGCATTACCCGTTTGTAGCCCCGATCATTGCCCGTTTGGCAGGCCCGGGTGTGGCAGTTATTGAAACAGGTTTGCCTGTTGCCAAACAGTTGAAGGCGCGCCTGGATTCGGAAGGCTTGCTGGTCGATGGGTCTGTAACCCAAAAGCAGGGCAACCCTGTGAATGACCGGGTAAACTTTTTCACCACTGGCAACCCTGTGGCGTTCAAGGCCAAATTGCTGAATTTGTTGGGCCAAGAATGGGCTGATGCCCGTATTCAGGCTTTGGCTGTGTAGGTCGACAGCCGCTGCGCCACGTCTACAAATTGGGCTGCCGAGATTTCCTCTGCACGCGCGGTCAGTGCTATCCCCGCCTCTTGGGCGATGTGGTCAGGTACCACCCCGTTCCAGGTGTTACGCAGCATTTTTCGCCGTTGTGAAAACGCTGTGCTGACTACTTTGCTGAACAGGGCGTGGGGTATGGCTGCTCTTTCCTGTGCCGGCTTGGGTGACATTCGGACAATGGCCGAGATCACACGGGGTGGAGGGTCGAAACATTCTGGTGGCACATCGAACAAATGATCCATGTGGTAATAGGCTTGCAGCATCACTGACAAGCGCCCGTAGTCGCTGGTTTTTGGCGCAGCCACCATTCGGTCAATCACTTCCTTTTGCAACATGAAGTGCTGGTCAATCACCTTGTCTGCAAAATCAAGCAGGGTAAAAAGTATGGGCGAAGAAATGTTGTAAGGCAGATTGCCCACCACGCGAAACGGTGCTTCAAGCTGCGTGAAGTCAAATTTCAGCACATCCACTTCATGTACGGTCAGCTTGTCTTTCCAGGGGCCCGTGCGCAGTTTTTCTGCAAGGTCCCTGTCAATTTCAATGACCTGGAGGTGATTGACCGCTTTCAACAACCAGAAGGTGAGGGCACCCAAACCGGGGCCGATTTCAACCAGCGTGTCGTCGGGGCGGGGACGCATTTCACCAATCAGGTTGGACAAAATACTTTGATCGGTCAGGAAGTGCTGACCGAATCTTTTTCTGGCTTGGTGTTTCATTGCGCGTTCCTGCGACAAAGGTCCATGTGGTGAGCGCATTCTATGGCTTCAAACAGGCTGCTGGGATCCATATTGCGTGTGCCTGCCAAATCAAGCGCCGTTCCATGGTCTACCGAGGTGCGAACAATGGGCAGACCCAGTGAAATATTCACGCCTTGACCAAAACTGGCATGTTTCAGCACGGGCAATCCCTGGTCGTGGTACATGGCCAGCACGGCGTCGCATTGTTCTAGATACTTGGGTTGAAAAAGGGTGTCAGCCGGAAAAGGACCGCGAACATCATGCCCCTGTGCTTGCAAGGCTTGAATGACAGGTGAAATGGTGTTGATTTCTTCCACCCCCAAATCACCAGATTCCCCGGCGTGCGGGTTGAGACCCGCCACGAGCACCACAGGCTTGGGTTTGCCCCAGTAAGTCGACAGGTCTTTCAACATGATTTGCAAGGTACGGGTCAACGAATCCTGTGTAATGGCAGCAGATACTTTTGCCAGCGGAATGTGGGTTGTGGCCAATGCCACTTTCATGTGGCCGCCTACCAGCATCATGACCACATCATTCTGGCCACAGCGCTGTGCCAGGTATTCGGTGTGGCCTATAAAACCAGGCCAGTGCGGGCTGATTGCCGATTTCTGTATGGGGCCAGTCACCATGGCGGCCGCCAAGCCGTTCAAGCTTGCATCGCAAGCGGTATTCAACAAGTCCAGCACATAGCCTGCATTCTCCGGATTGGGTTTTCCCGTTACACAGGCCACATTCAGCGCCCGGTGAAGCACATGGCATGTTGGTGTCAATTCGATGTTACTCAGAGACCCGATCTGGGTCCATGTTGGCAACATTCCGGCCGATTTTGCCCTTTGCGTCAACAGAGGTATATCGCCAAGAACTACCAATGGCCTGCCCAGGCGCGCGGCCAGGTCTGTTTCAGCCAGCAGGGCACACAATTCTGGCCCGATGCCTGCGGGTTCACCGCTGGTAATCAGTATCGGGCGCAAGTCAGACTTGTTCATGCCTTGTGTTTAAAGCCGTATTTCAATGAAAGTGGCGTCGCGCAACTGGCGCAGCCATTCCTGGTAGCTTTCTTCGGACTTGTTGGTTCGTATGGCCTGGCGTGCAGCTTGGCGCTGGCGTTCTTCAGAGGCGGCCTGTTGTCTGCGCTCGGCCACCTGAATAATGTGGAATCCGAATCGGCTTTGAAAAACAGGGCTGACTTCACCTGTTCCCAATTGATTCATCTCGCGCTCGAATTCAGGCACTGTATCGCCCGGGTAAAGCCAACCCAAATCACCACCCTTGGAGGCCGAACCATCTTGAGAGTACTGTTTGGCCAGTGTTTCAAAGTTGGCTGTACCACCACGCAGTTGTTCCAGCGCAAAGTTCAGGCGTCGCTTGGCTTCCGCTTCGGAAACATCGGGGCCTGGGCGAATCAGAATGTGGCGAGCCCGTGTTTGTGTAACCGGCGTGGAATCCAGGGCTGGGCCTCCCTCACGGCGACCCAACACCTTCAGGACGTGAAACCCATTCGGACTGCGCACGGTTTGAACTGCGTCGAGCTGGCCTTTGGACAGAAATTCGGAAAACAGGGAAGGTACACTGTCAAAGCCCGACCAGCCCATTTGACCTGTTCCGTCCAGCTTGAGTTCGGGGTTGCTCTTCAGGATATCTTCGGCACTTTTGCCCGCTTTCAAGGCTTTTTCAACAACCTCAACTTTGGCGCGGGCCTGCCCAATTACACCCGCATTGGCATCAGCGGGAACTTTCACCAGAATCTGTATCCAGTTGACTTCGGGTTGGTTGGTGGCAACTGCTCCCTTGGTGCGGGCCGCCAGGAAGCCTTGAATTTCGGCGTCGGAGACCTGAATTCTCGATTCCACCTCGCGTTCCCTCAATCGACCCAGGGTAATTTCGCTTCTCACTTCTTCGCGGAACCGGGCTGGCGAAACACCTTCGTCTTTCAGTCGGGCCAGAAAGTCTTCGAGTGACAAGCCATTTTGGTCGGCCACACGCGCCATGGCTGCTTCAATTTGGGCCTCTTCAATTCGAATGCCGAGCTGTTCAGCTTTTTGCAACTGAGCCCGATCAAGCACCATGCGGTCAAGTACTTGCTTGCGCAGTTCGGTGCGGTCGGGCAGCGGAGCACCCCGGCGAGTCATTTGCCGTTCAATCAGCGCAACCTGTCGATTCAGCTCGCTGCGGGTGATGATGTCGGTGTTGACCACAGCCACAATGCCGTCTATGGCTGACGATCCCGATGTGTCGTTGCTGGCGCCGAGTTCAGCGCTGAGCTTGCCGGAAGGAGCTTTGGGCGTTGGGTTTTTCAGACCTTGTGCCTGTGCAAGTCCCAAGGTGGCCAGTGTAGTGGCTGCGAATAACCAGTGTTGAATTTGCTTCATTTTCATAGCTTATTGGGTGGCTTGTGAGGTCGAGAATGGTGTGTACCCAGGTACCTTTCTCGACAGCAGGTCAGCCGGGTTTGAGCCCAGTCGGCCCAGTCCGGTGAGTTCCAGTTGTACAAACAGCGAGGTTGTTTCCAGTTGGGGGGCGGTGGCAAATCGTTGTGCGATGACCCGCACCGCCCAGCAACCTTCACCGTATTCAAGGCCGGCAACACCTTCAATCAAACGATTGTCGAGCATCGAGTAGTTTAGACGACCGACACCGCTCCAGCGATCGGAGATGGGCCATTGGCCCGAGATATCGAACTGGTCGATCTGAGCACGGGTGTAACGGTAGCCCAGGTTCAACTGTTTGCCAATGGATGGCGCATAGCTGAGTGATATGTTTCCGCGTTCGTGGCGACCGCTTTCCGCATTCAACTGGGTTGTTGCGTCCAGGAATACTGAGCCGCTGATTCGACCCCGTGCATTGGCAAAAAAGTCGGAGTCGCTGGTGGTTGGCGCTTCAAAGCCTTGCAAGATAACGCGCGATGCTGTGAGGTTCAAGCGTTGGCCACCAGTGACGCTGAACAGCTCTTCGCTGGATTTTTCATCGTAAAAACGACTCGTAACCGCCAGTGTCAATTGATTGGCGTCGCCCACACGGTCCAGACCCGAGTAGCGGTTTTCAGCAAAAATGCGGCTCAGACTTTGGTCAGTGACCGTGGTGTCAAAAATTGGCTGGTCAGACTGGTCCTTGAATGGCGTGTACAAATAGAAAATACGCGGTTCCAGGGTTTGATTCACCTTTCGACCAAAAAAGCTGGTTTTGCGGTCAAAGTACACTGTACTGTCTAGCGAAACAGTGGGGATCACACTGCTCGGCCCCCCAGGCAAGCCGGTGGCTTGGCCTTTCAAGTCGTAGTTTGTGCTTTGCACCGACAACGCCGGTGTGAATGAGAACTCGGAACGTTGAATGGGCATGAACACACGGGCCCTGGTGACTCCCCGAGAGCCCTCAACCCGCGCGGGTGCAGAACTAGGGCGTGCGAAGTCCGTGTATTGGCCTGAAACCGATACGAACGCATTGGCATCGCCAATTCGCGTTGGGGTCAACTCGACTGTAGCTTCCGGCAGTCGGTCATAGGGCTCGGCGATGACATCGTTGAACAGTTGCAGAGTTTGGTGTGCCACTGTTCGAACATTGGCGCTCCAGTTTTTTTGCCGATAGGACAAGAATCCTTCCTGCACCAGCACCCTTTGCGAGGCCACAGCCTGCGTTCTTGAAAAATCTACAAAATAATTGTCGTCTGAAACCTGGTTGAAGTTGACCCCGGCATAAAAGGGGCCTTTCTCGAACTTGTGCAATAGCGACAGGGCAGATCGATCCGTACCGGTTTTCTCGTCGCTGGGCAAAAAGTCGTATTTTATTTCGCCTTCGTTGTTGGGAGTCAGGTACCGACCTTGTGTACCCAACTGGTAGCCGCGTCCGGAAATGACTTTGGGAAACAGCGTGAGGTCTTTGTCAGGTGCGATATTCAGGTAATAGGGAACCGTGACCTCCAACCCACTGTTGGAGACCGTCCCGAAGGAGGGGGGCAAAAAGCCGCTCTTGCGACGGTCCGAGGTGGGAAAGGAAAAGTAAGGTACGCCTAAAATGGGTACATCCTGAAACACCACCTTGGCACCCCGTGCCCGACCCACTTCCGAGGCTTGGTCGATTTCAAGCGAGTCGGCGGTGATGTACCAGTCACCTTGATCTGCCGCACCCGCATTGGGCACCTCGCACACCGTGTAGTTCGGGTTCTCAAGGGTGAGGCTGGAAATGCCGTCGTATTGCATTCGGTCTGCCCGACCTTTGCCCTTGATGTCTCTCAGTTCGAAGGTTGCATTTTTCATCTGGCTTTCACCAGTACCCAACTTCACCGAACCCTCGGGTGCCTTGAGCAGCATGCTTTCCTGCTCAATCACAAGGTTGCCTTTGGCTGTGGCGCGGTCGGTAATTGGCGAATAATTGATCGCATCGCTGCTTAAGCGCAGTTTTTTGCGGCGAATTTCAACATTGCCCTCGAGAAATGTTTCTTCCGCATTGTTGCCGTAAAGCCTGTCAGCCGAAATGTAGGTAGCCTCGTCCTCGGGTATTGGGGAGCGAACACCCAGAAGCCCGCCATCGATTCGAAGCTTGGTAGGGGCTTCCGCTGTCGCGGGGGCCTGACCAGGCGTTTGTGCAAACACGGGTGCACCAAGGCACCACAACGCCAGTGCGATGGCGGTGGGGCGGGTGGGCACGGTGTGCACTTGCGGTAAATTTTTGCTCTTCTTCAAGCTGGGTATGTACTCAAATAGGTGACGGGTCGATCAAGCGCCATTGGATCCTACTATTATAGGCAACTAACACTACATTAAAGAGATTGGACTGTTTGATGAGCGCCTTGCGTCAAGAAATGTTAAAAAAATGGCTGGTCGGACTGACTGGTTTCGATTTCAATCTTGAAACCCTCCAGGCTGCCTCAAGCGATGCAAGTTTTCGGCGCTACTTCAGGGTTGAAGCGGCCGATGGCCAGAAAACCTATGTTGTGATGGATGCACCGCCGGAAAAGGAAGATGTGCGCCCGTTTGTTCAGGTGGCAGATCTGTTGCGGCGCGGGGGTTCCAACGCACCCGAGGTACTGGCCGAAAATTCGGAGGAAGGTTTTCTGCTGCTGCAGGACTTCGGCAACACCACCATGTTGCAGGGTTTGAATGCCCAACCGGAGGCCAAAGACGCCTTCTACATGCAGGCGCTTCACGATCTGGTACACCTGCAGTCAAGCACTTCAACGGCTGGTTTGCCTGTTTACGGGGCTGACAAATTGTTGCAGGAAATGAACCTGTTCGATGAATGGTACGTGGGCCGCCACTTCGGTGCAGAGATGACAGACCAGGAACGCAACTGGCTCGACAGCATCAAGGGCATGCTGATTCAAAGCGCCCTGGCCGAGCCACAAGTATTTGTTCACCGCGATTACCACAGCCGAAACTTGATGCTGATCAGTGAACCTGACGCTGCGCCCCAATTTGGTATTCTGGATTTTCAGGATGCTGTTAAAGGCCCGCTGAGTTACGACCTGGTCAGTATTTTGCGCGACGCCTACATCGAATGGCCTGAAACACAGACGCTGGACTGGACAGTCCGCTATTGGGAAGCCGCGCGCAAGGCGGGCTTGCCTATCTGT
Source organism: Limnobacter thiooxidans (assembly GCF_036323495.1). Taxonomy (NCBI): domain Bacteria; kingdom Pseudomonadati; phylum Pseudomonadota; class Betaproteobacteria; order Burkholderiales; family Burkholderiaceae; genus Limnobacter; species Limnobacter thiooxidans. The sequence continues at coordinate 728,999 of NZ_AP028947.1, forward strand.
GAAGACCCGGGCGAGTTTTACCGGCAGTTCGATTTCATGGGGCTGCAACGCCACCTGAAAATTCTGGGTATTTTCGCCCGCCTGAATTACCGCGATGGCAAGGCACAGTATTTAAATGACCTGCCCATGGTGCTGCGCTACGTGCGTTTGGTTGCCGGGCGTTATATTGCATTCAAGCCTTTGCTGCTGTTGCTGGACCGGCTTGAAAACAAGGCTGTCAAAGTGGGTTACACCTTTTAAATGAAAGCGATGATTTTGGCCGCAGGGCGCGGCGAACGCATGCGCCCCTTGACGGACCGCTGCCCCAAACCCCTTTTGCAGGCTGGGGGCAAGCCCTTGCTTCAGTGGCATATTGAGGCCTTGGCGGCAGTGGGTATTCGTCAAATCGTGATCAATCACGCGCACCTGGGCCACCAGATTGAAAACCATTTCGGCGACGGCGCTGCCCTTGGCGTGCAATTAAGTTATTCACCAGAAGCCACTGCGCTTGAAACGGCGGGTGGTATTCGGCAGGCATTGCACCTGTTGGGCGGTGGTCCGCTTTTGGTGGTCAATGGCGATGTGGCCTGTGGTTGGCCCATGAGGCGAGCGCTGGAAATCGCTGAGAACTGGAAGAGCGGGCAGTTGGCGCACTTGGTCATGGTGCCCAACCCGACCCACAACCCGAAAGGTGATTTTGCGCTGCAAGGCAACACCATACAGCTACCCGCACCCGACGAGGCGGCTTGGACCTTTTCAGGCATTGGTGTGTATCACCCCGATTTATTCAAAGGCCTGCAAGCTGGGCAGGTGGCCAAATTGGCGCCCCTGTTGCGTGAAGCCATGGCAGCAGGCAAAGTACAAGGTGAGTTGTTCGACGGCTTCTGGATGGACATAGGTACACCGGAGCGGCTTGAAGAACTCAACCAACGATTGCATTCAGGAAGGACACATTCAGCATGAGCAGGTACCCCACCCACAACCCCTTGATCTACGCCAAGCGCCGTGAGCAACTGGCCCGCCGATTGAAAAAAATGGGCGGTGGCGTGGCGTTGATTCAATCGGGCATGGAAGTCATGCGCAATCGCGACGCGGACTACGCGTTTCGATCCGACAGTTACTTTTATTACCTCACCGGTTTTCCCGAACCCGAGGCCTGCCTGGCCTTGGTTGTGCCTCCCAACGGAGATTCCCGTGCCGTGCTGTTCTGTCGTGACAAAAACGAAGAACGCGAGATTTGGGAAGGATTCCGCTTTGGTCCGCAGGCAGCGCAATCCGCATTCGGCATGCACGAAGCCCATAGCATTGAAGACCTTGAAGAACACCTGATAGAAACACTGGCTAACCAGCCCGCCGTGTTCTTACGCCTCGGTGAAGACGACAGCCTGGAATCCGCCGTGGCAGATGTGCTGAAAACCCTCCGTGGCAAGGCCCGCATGGGTATTTCAGCGCCGCATGCTGTGCTGGACTTGAGCCATTCACTGGACGAAATGCGCCTGATCAAGGACAAAACCGAAATCGAGATCATGCGAAGGGCGGCCAATATTTCGGCCCATGCCCACATGGCCGCGATGCAGGTTTGCCAACCGGGCAAGTTCGAATTTGAAGTCGAGGCCGAGTTGCTGTACCAGTTCCGCAAGAACGGCTCTGAAGCCCCGGCTTACGGTTCAATCGTGGCTTCAGGCGCAAATGCCTGTGTGCTGCACTACCGCGCCAACGACGCGAAGATGCGTGATGGGGATCTGTTGCTGATTGACGCAGGTTGCGAGCTGGATTGCTATGCCTCTGACATTACCCGCACCTTTCCCGTGAATGGTCAATTCAGCAAGGCGCAGCAAGCCGTGTACGAGGTGGTGTTGAACGCGCAATACGCTGCGATTGACGCCACCAAACCGGGCGCCCGTTTCAATGATCCGCACGATGCCGCCGTGAGGGTGCTTGCGCAAGGCCTGATCGATTTGAAGCTGCTGAAAATGGGATTGAGTGAGGCTGTTGAGAGCGGTGCCTACAAGCGTTTTTACATGCACCGCACCAGCCACTGGCTGGGCATGGATGTGCACGATTGCGGCAGTTACCGCGACCCCTCGGCCAAACCGGAAGACGGCGTTGCCCCGCACACCAGCCGCAAGCTGGAACCCGGTATGGTGTTGACCATTGAGCCAGGCCTTTACATCCGGCCCGGCAAAGGTGTGCCCAAGCAGTTTGAGAACATCGGCATTCGTATCGAAGACGATGCCTTGGTCACTCAAAAAGGTTGCGATATTTATACGTCGGATGCACCCAAAACCGTGAATGAAATTCACGCCACCATGAAAGCCCACAAAAAATCAGGTAGCAAGGCGGCCTAAGCATGACTTCGCACACTGATTTTGATGTGGCCATTGTGGGCGCAGGCCCGGTCGGGCTGGCTTTTGCCGGTTGGCTGGCCAATGCCTGGGGCGATCGTGCAAACCGCATTGCCATTTTTGATGCAAAGCCGCTGCAGGCTTCAGCGCAAGACCCACGTATTTTAGCTTTGTCTGATGCAACCCGATTGAGACTCGGCAGTCTGGCTTTTCCTTCGAATGCAACTCCCATTCACCACATTCATGTCTCAGAGCAGTCGCGCTTTGGTCAGGTTCGCATGAAGGCCGACGAGCTGGGTTTGCGCGCACTAGGATGGACAGTCCGCTATGGTGAACTGGTGACCTGTCTGTCCGATTCACTTGAACGTCGTGGCGTCAAAATTTTCCGTCCGGCCAATGTGAAATATGCCCACCGAAGCGCAGTGGAGTCATTGGAAGTGTTGGAGCTCGAAGACGGCACCGAATTCACGGTGGGTTTGCGGGTGGATGCCGAGGGCGGTTTATATGGCGAAGCGGGAGAACGTGACCAGGTTGTCGACTATGGGCAATGGGCCTTGGTCAGTGAAGTGGTCTTGAATGTCGAGCCAGGCCTGCTGAGTGGCAGCAACACGCTGGCTTTTGAACGCTTCACCTCGGAAGGGCCCCTGGCCTTGCTTCCCATCTCGACCGATCAGCGAAAGTACTCGCTGGTGTGGTGTGCCCCGCTGGAAACAGTGCAACGCAGGCTCGCGTGCAGTGAGCATGACTTTTCCAGCGAACTGCGCCAGCAGTTTGGCAGGCGAATTTCAATCGAACACATCGGCCCGAGGAAGTCATTCCCGTTGGGAATGAATTGGCGCGACAAACTGGTACAGGGCAGGCGGGTCGCCATCGGCAATGCCGCTCAAATTTTGCACCCGGTCGCCGGGCAGGGCCTGAACCTGGGATTGCGCGATGCCATGCAGCTTTGCCGCAGTATTGACCCCTCGACTGTTGCGGTGGAGCATCGCTTGAGTACCGCCCTTCATGATTTTGAAAAATCCAGAGTGGCAGATCGGCAGGTGGTGGTTAAAATGACAGACTGGATGGTGAAGGGTTTTTCCAATCACAACCCCTTGTTGGGTGCTGGGCGGCAAATGGCCTTGAACGTGATGGAATTCACCCCACCGCTGCGCAAGCAGTTTGCAGAATTGATGTTGTTCGGCCTGGCTGTTTAATCTGGAGTGTTTTTCCCATGTGGTCTGCCGAATTGTTGCGGGCGCGCTTTGCCATGGCCGATTTGCCCTGGCACCCTGAACCGCTTGAAGAACGATTTTTCAAAGACCGCGAGCCCGCAGAGGCAGCGGTGCTTGTTCCTTTGGTTCAACGCGAAGACGGCCTGCATGTGCTGTTGACCCTTCGCACCGCCCATCTGAATGATCACGCCGGGCAAATCAGCTTTCCCGGTGGCCGATGTGAGCCTGAAGACGGGAACCCGATCGAAACTGCCTTGCGTGAAACGGTTGAGGAAACGGGTTTAACCCGCAATTACATCGAAGTATTGGGCACCCTGCCTGTGTACCAAACCGCGACCAATTTTTTGGTAACCCCGGTGGTCGCCCTGATACAGCCTGGCTTTCAATTGCAGCCAGACACCTTTGAAGTAGAAGAGGTGTTTGAGGTGCCGTTTTCATTTCTGATGGATGTTGCCAATCACCAGCAACGTAGCCTGCACACCCCCTTGGGCGAGCGCACTTTTTACGCCATGCCCTATGATTCGCCCGCCTCGAAGAAAAGCTATTTCATCTGGGGTGCCACTGCGGCCATGCTTCGAAACCTGTATCACTTTCTGAATGCGAAGGCTTGAATCGTGGCTTACATCGCCCTGTTGATTGCCGTTGTGCTTGAAACCTTCCTGCCCGATGGTTTCTTTACTCGCGTTCGCGACTGGTTTCGTCAATTCCATCAAGAACTGGAGATCAATCTTGAAGCCTTGGGTGCGCCGCGCTATGCGCATTTGCAATGGCTTGCACCCTTGCTGATTTGGTACCTGGGTGTGTATTTTGTTTACAAGGTGTTGTGGGTGGTATCACCCATGGCCGCAGGTGCGTTCAGCGTATTGGTGCTGGTTTATGGCTTGCGCTTTCGTCATTTTGCCTTGGTGTTCACGAATACACAGCTGTTTTTGAATCAGGGTGACTTTTTTCGTGCCCGGGAAATGTTGCTGCTTTGGATGAAAGATTACGATGGCAGCGAACCTGTCATACACCGCCCAAGTGAGCTGGTGTTTCATGCGATTTACCACGGAACTGAAAGGGCATTGCGCCAGTACTTCAGCCTGTTCTTCTGGTTCCTGCTCATGCCGGGTCCAATGGGTGTAGTGACTTACCTGATGGTGCACTGGAGTGTTGTTCGCGAGCGTGACGCCTGGCAAGCACAGGCCTTCGCTCACGACCTGCCTTCCATGCAAGAGGCATGGGATCACAACAAGTGGCGTGCCATTCAAACTCCCCGGTTTGTGTTGTTTGCCATGGAATGGCTGCCTGCCAGGTTGTTGGCACTGACCGTTGGTTTGGTCTCACAACTTGACGATGCGGCCTTGGCCTGGCGTGCCGCCAAGGCCCAAAGCCGTTTTTCAAACCGCGCGCCATTGACTGCCGTGGTTTTTACGGCGGTGGGGTTATCCCAAGGTTTGACTCCTGATGCGCAACCCTTGAACGACGAAAATCAGGTTCAAGCTTTGCAACAGTTTCGCCAGCTGGTTTTCAGGTGTGCGGTTGTCTGGTTGCTTGTTGCCCTGGTGTTTGCATTGCTGGGTTGGTTGCCAAGTAACGTTGTTTAAAGTCTCAATTATTCAATTGAAAATTTCAAATAACTGGTTGATCGCCTAATACTGCGACTGCGCCTCTTCAAGTTCCGCTTTCAGCATTTGATACAGCTCATAACGTGCAGGGCTCAGCGTGCCGTCTTCCAGGCCATTTTTCACAGCGCAGTCGGGTTCGCGCTTGTGCTGGCAGTTGGCAAACCGACACTTGTTGCCTTCATCGCGCAGATCGGAAAACGCATTCAGCAAATCGGCTTCAGTCAGGTGATGCAAACCAAAAGCCTGAAAGCCCGGCGAATCAATCAGCTCCAGGCCCGCGTCCCCAAAATGCATCTGGGTGTGCGTGGTGGTGTGCTTGCCTGCATTCAATGCCATGGAAATTTCATTGGTTGCTGCCAGCGCATCGGGAATCAGCAAGTTGATCAGCGTGGACTTGCCCATGCCAGATTGACCCAGAATCAGCGTTCGCTTGTCCGTCAGCAAAGGACGCAGTAGGGCTTCTGTTTCCTGTGGGTGCTCGGTCACACTGATGTAATGCGTGGGCACCTCACCCAGTGTGATCTCGAACAACTCCTGTTCTACAGCGTCCAGCGTTTCCTGATCGCCCTCCAGAATATCCACCTTGTTGAACAAGATGGTCAGTGGTACATCCGCATGCTTGCAGGCGGTGAGCGTGCGCCCCAGCAACTCGGTGGAATAGGGCGGGCTGATGGCCAATATCAGCAACACCCCATCCAGGTTGGCTGCGAACATCTTGCTTTTCAGTGCGTCCGAACGGTACACCAGGTTTCGGCGGGTTTGAATTTCCTCTATCCACGCCTGCTTGTCGCCACTGGGTAAAATCGAGATTTCATCCCCCACCGCAACGTCCCGGCGCTTGCCTTTGCCGTAAACCTGCCAAATTTCACCTTCCGCGTCGCGCGCCAAAAAGTGACGGCCATAACTGGCCACCACGAGAGCGTTCAGCAAGTCCGGGCTGCCAACGTTTTTCGCATGCTGGGCGGTTTGTTTGCCTTTGGAAGCAAGGCGCACTTTGTGCAGGGAAGAATCAGCCAATGTGTTTCAGCGCTTCGTCAAGTTTGGCCGCGCAGGCCCAGTCGTTGTTGGTGATGCCATTGGCACTGTGGGTGTTCCATTTCACCTTCAACCGGTTGAAAGTGAATGTCACCTCGGGGTGGTGGTCTTCATCATCGGCCAGGTGCGTGATGGCATGCACGGCCAGCTTCACCCCTTCAAAATTGGCGAATGTGTACTGACGCCAAAGCACACGTGCATTCTGGCCTTTCTCATCAAACTCCACTGACCAGTATTCAAACTCGCCAAGTTGCCTTTCGATGTCGTCTGGCGACCAAGCCTGATCTTCACCAAGATGTTTGCTGTGGATCTGCAACCAGTCTGAAACAGGGAGTGCGGGATGTGGCTGCATTTATTGTGCACCTTGCAAGGCATTCAGCCGGTTGATTCGAATAGAGGCAGGTGGGTGGCTGTCATAAAAAGCCGAGTGCAACGGGTCGGGTGTCAATGTGGAAGCATTGTCCTGATACAGCTTGACCAGTGCGCTGACCAAGTGCTGGGGTGCGCTTTGCTGGGCTGCGTAAGCATCTGCCTCAAACTCGTGTTTGCGGCTCATCCAGGACATCACGGGCCGGGTTGGAAATGTGAAGTAGGGCAGTACCATCATGAACAGTACCAGTGCCATGGCTTGCGGTCCATTGGCCAAATCCGGGTTTACGCCCAGTTCGGTGTAAAACCACGCGGTGTTGGCCAACATCCCCAAGATGAAAAACATCACCAGGCTGCCGATACCGGAAAAAGCCAGGTGCTTGATGATGTGCTTCTTCTTGAAATGACCCAGTTCGTGGGCCAGCACCGCCTCGATCTGGTCGTCGTTCAGGCGCGAAAGCAGGGTATCGAAAAACACGATTCGTTTGGCCTTGCCCATGCCGCTGAAGTAGGCGTTGCCGTGGCTGGAACGCTTGCTGCCGTCCATCACGAACAGGCCGCTGGAATCAAACCCGCAGCGTTGCAGAAGGTTCAAGATTCGCTGCCGCGTGGCACCGTTTTCAAGTGGTGTGAATTTGTTGAAAATCGGCGCAATGACCGTGGGGAACAGCCACATCAACAGTAGGCTGAAACCGAACCACAGCGACCAGGCATAAAGCCACCATTGCTGGCCGGATTCCCGCATCAGGTAAAGCACGGCCAGTACCAGTGGGCCACCAATCAACGCACCCACCAACAGGCCTTTGAACCAGTCGCCGATAAAAAGGCCCTTGCTCATCCGGTTAAAGCCGAAGCGCTCTTCCAGCACAAACTGCTTGTAATACGACAATGGGAGATCCAGCACACTGCAGATCAAGCCAACAACGGCGATCAACAGCAGGCCGGCAAAGATGCCCTCTGCAGCCGTGCTGGTGTGGCTTTGAATCCATTCAAGCCCACCCAGCAGGGTGAAGCCAATCAGGATGGCCGCCTCAAGTAGCACATTGATCATGCCCAAACGTGTTTTGGCAATCGAGTAGTCGGCCGCTTTTTGATGGTCTTTCAGGCCAATCTGTTCCCTGAATTCTGCGGGCACTTGTGTGCGGTTTACTGCAATGTGCCGCACCTGGCGGCTGGCCAGGTACAGGCGAAGGGTCACACTCAACACAACAGCCACTACAAAAACTTCAGTAAAAACCATTTCCTGCAACCACCCTTGATTAATTTGCATCGATCTGCCTGTGAGACAATTGTTTCTTCAACAGATTCAACATTCTTTAAGCACTTCAAATTATGTCACAAGCCACGCCAAGTTCCACAGCCGATGAAACGAAGATTCCCCGCGACGACAATCGCCTGGTTTGGGTTGACATGGAAATGACAGGCCTTGACCCCTTCAATGACAAGGTCATCGAGGTGGCTGTGGTCGTGACCGACAGCGAGCTGAATGTGCTGGAGGAAGGCCCCGTTCTGGCCATACACCAAAGCGATGAAATTCTGGCCGGCATGGATGCCTGGAATACCAGCACCCATGGCAAATCAGGGCTGACCGCCCGCGTGAAAGAATCCACCATTGACGAAGCCCAGGCAGAGGTCTTGTTGATCGAATTCCTGGCGAAATACATTGGCCCCGGCAAAAGTCCGATGTGTGGCAACAGCATTTGCCAGGACCGTCGCTTCATGGCCAAGTACATGCCAAAACTGGAAGCCTATTTTCACTACCGCAATCTGGATGTGAGCACGCTGAAAGAATTGTGCAAGCGCTGGAACCCCACCACTGCGCGCAAGTTCATCAAGAAAACCAAGCACACCGCCTTGGCGGATATTCACGAATCAATCGATGAATTGCGTTTTTACCGAGAGAACTTTATTGTGGCGCCAGAGGTGAAGGCAGGTCAGTCGACGCCGGCGGCCTGACTTCCAGTGCATTGCGTTGGCGCATCACATGCGCCAGCAGCAGCGCCAGGCACACGCCAGCCAGCAGCAAGCCTGCGGCACTGGCCATCCAGAATCCTTCTGATTTCAATGGGTTTGTTTGCCAAACCCCCAGCCACATGCCCCCACCAATGCCCACAAACCACAGGCTGACGAGGTAAATCAGCATGGGGCGCGCTGACACGCGGTAAGCCCGCAAGGAAAACGAGCACAGCGTTTGTATGGCGTCAATGAAGTGGTAAGCAATCACCCAAGGCATTAGCCCCAGCGCCACTTCAATGGTTCGCTCGTCGTTGGTGTACAGCGAAACCAGTTCCCGGTCAAAGACGTACAGCCCCAGGCAAACGCAGGCCGCCACAACCACCGCGGTTTCAATGCCGCGCTTGATCAATATGCTGGCGTGGCGGTTGTAACCCGCGCCAATTTGCTGGGATGCCAGAACCGTGGTGGCATTGCCCAGCGACAGGCACACCATGTAGGCCATGGCTGCCATGTTGGACACAATTTGATGCCCCCCAAGCTGATACACGTCAAAGCGCGACACCAGCAGTGCAATCACCGTGAATGAACTGACCTCGATCAGGTACGACCCGCCAATGGGCAGTCCCAGCCTAAGTATTTGACCCAGTCGGGTCCAGTCTGGTTTCAGGCTCTGGATGGATTTGAATGCGGTGTAATGTTTGTCGAACAGCCAGATACAGGCCGAAATGCCCAATACCAGCCACATGGTGGCTGCAGTGGCCCATCCAAAGCCCGCAGCACCCAGGGCAGGCAAGCCCAAGCCGCCATTCATGAACCAGATGTTCAAGGGAATTTTCAAAGCCAGCATCAGCACTTGAAGCGCCACCACAACCTGTGGGCGGGAAATGGACTGGTTCAGCGCGTAAAACACCCTGAAAACCAGTGCGGCGGGCAGCCCCCAGGCAATGCCCAGAAGATAACCGCGCGTGTCTTGGGCAATGCTGGGCGGGGTATTGGTCAGGGAGAAAATCGGATCAGGGTTCAGCAGGACAAGAACCCCAATGCAGCTCATGGTCAGTGCAAGCCACACACCCTGGACCGCGTCTTCCCCCACCTTGCGATATTCGCCTGCGCCAAAATGCGCTGAGCAGATCGGGGTCAGCCCGATAATCACACCCATCAGGCCCACGTAAAGGCTGACATAGATCGACGACCCCACGGCCATGGCTGCCAACACATCTGGCCCAGCCTGGCCCGCCATCAGGGTGTCGACCAGACCGTTGCCCATCACGGCCAACTGACCCAACAAAATTGGCAGGGCCTGGTTCAACAAAGCCCGACGTGGCCGGGTTTGTGCAAATGAAACCGCTGTACTACTGGCCATGCCGCACCTTCAACAACTACCGCCCCGAGCGGGCGTACAAAAAGAAAAACTCGTGCCGGTCCGAATTTCGGTTGCCGGTCCAGATCAATTCCCAACGGTCCGAGGCTTTCGACTCAAAGTCCACCTTCACAGGCAGGCCTTGGCGAGTGGTGTCTTGCAGCAACAGGTAATTGCACTTGGGCGCTTCTGCTCGAAAGCCCTTGCGAACAAAATTCACGTCTGCATGATATTGCAGTGTTGCCCGTTGGGCATAGCCCAGGTTGTAATCGGCAACACATTCAGAATCGCCATGCGACGGATGATTGTTGACTGCACGTGTAACCGCTTCGCCCAATGATTTAAAGCTTTTTGCATAATCAATTCTTGGAATCCACAGTGTCATCATCAACAACCACAGCAGAATCACACCGCCGCTGGACAATACCATGGGGCGCCACAAGGCCCGGTTACGAGTTGATGAGGTACGCCAAATGATCAAACGGGCCCAGGCCATGCTGGCCACAACAGCTAGCGCAAGTTCAAGCCCGATGACGTCAGGCACATAGCCAGGCGACAGTTTCTCGAAATTAGCTGCAATCTTGGCTGGAAATCCGAATGTTGCTGCGGTCCAGCCCAGCCAAACCAATACCGCCGCAAAGGTGAACCACAGCACAGCGAACCAGTCGATCAAGGCAATCAAGCCGCGTTTCATGGTCGACAGACCAATTGCTGCAAGTATGGACAAAGGTGCAAGCAGCGGGAAGTAGTTGGCTTCATCGGCAGGGTTTGTTATGAATAAAACCACAATACCCGCCAAAGCGCCTGCCAATGGAATTCGAATGGAGGGTTCGCTTAGTGCCGTGCGGTAGCGCCACACCGTCCAGCAGGCCATGGGCAGAATCGGCCATAAAAACCAGCTAAGAGTTTTCAAGGTCACGATCAATGCTGGAAGATCGAACGACTTGGTGGGGTCCAGAATCAGGAAGCGCCGCACGTTCCATTCATTCCACGCGTTCCACCATATCTCACCTTGCTTCTGGCTCATCAACCAGAAAAACCAGATTGCGAAAGCCACACAAAACACCGCGGCAGCCCGGGTCATGCGGCGCAACAGGCCAAATCGCAGTGAACTGTGAGTAGTCGAGCTGATTAACAGAAGCAACAGAAAAGGCAACCAGTGAGCCCAGCCACGGGCAAAAAATGCGATGGCAATACCGACACCCAGCATCCAGCCTGCACCGATTGGTCGATCTAGTGAGCGTACGGCACCCAGCAACATGATGGAAATACCTGCCAATTCAGCCAATTCTGGTACTTGCATGTGCGAACGCACCAGCAAGCCCAAGGTGCCCAACAGGCAAAGTACCGAGGCATCCGCCACCGAGCGGGCGTAATCCACCCGGGTCGGTGCTGTGCCCAGCGGGTCTTCCGGTTGAAGTTCAACCCGTTTGGCCAGCCGATAGGTGGCGTTCCAGATGGCCCATCCAGCCAGAACAAGCCAGAACACATTGCCCAAGCGCATGGCGTCGTCCAGCCAATTGTGTGGAATGCCCACGACCAGTGCCAGTTTGCCCAGCAGTCCTGCAAGCCAGGCGGACAACAATCCGCCTTCCACGTACAGCCTGTCTCCGATCGAGGAAAATGCCCACTCAGAGAAGGGAGTTTGCGCAAAAGTGAAGCTTTGCCCGAACCCGGCCGCATCGTCGGGTTTCCAGGGCGTGCGCGCAAAAAGTCCAGGCAAGATGTAGAGCAGAATCAAGCCCCACAGTAGCCTGCGTGACAAGCGTGTGTTATTGGCAGCAGTGATGACCATAAGTTCTTATTGTGTCTGGAAAAACAAAAGGCAGCCAGTTTTCCTGAGCTGCCTTTCTTTGAACGACTTTCCTGATTCAGCTCAATATCATTACTGAGCCTGCACAAATTACTTCTTGAAGCGATCGAATCTGCGACGGAACTTCTCAACGCGACCTGCGGTGTCCACGATGGTGTTCTGCGCGCCGGTGTAGAAGGGGTGTGATTCGGAGCTCACGTCCAGCTTGATTACTGGGTACTCTTTGCCTTCGAACTCGCCTGTTTCACGGCTTGATGCTGTGGAACGGCAGATGAATTTGAAGCCATTGGACATGTCGATGAACAACATTTCGCGGTAGTTTGGGTGAATTCCGTCTTTCATGAGTTTCTCCGTTGCAGCCAACCCAGCGGTCTTTGTTCGACAAGGCCGAGTCACTTGCTGGTTAATTAGGTAACCGCGAATTATAGATTCGCCGGTCGAATGGGTCAAGCGATTGTTTATCCGCTGTTTTTTCAAGCGCATGTAGGTGCTTCGTTTGCTCAGGCGCATGCCACGTTCCTCGTTCACTCAGGCGCAGTCCCCCTTCCGCCGGAAAGCCTGTATTTCCCTTTTTTGACGTTCACACGGACTCACCGTGTTCGGCAAAACACATGGCCGAACACGGTGTCGGCTTGCAGCCGAACGTGGCGTGTGAATTCAAAACGGGCAGGCTTTCTTGAATGGCGGTGCAAGGGCCATGCTGCCTTCGCAAACTTGAACGGGCTGCGTCTGTGACTTTCTGTGGGCAATGTGCGACTTGCATGCTGCGGCGTTGCTCAAGTCAATTGACTTCCACCAAAGCAAGTTCGCAGTCTGAGGGTGTTCGTTGTCACCAGCCTTCAACCGGCGCAAGTTCGCAGCCTGGGGGACGTGTTCGTTTGCTGCATCATCTTGCCGATTCAGGGCAAGGCTTCCCGGCTGATTCTGGCTTGGGGCATGCGAATACGCGCTAGCGTTTCGCATGCCCCAAGCCAGAATCAATAAGCCGGGAAACAAGCCTTGACCAAGGCGAGATGAGCAGTAAAGAACTTCGACCCAAAGGCCTGCGCAACAAAAGCGAAATGAGCAGCACCAAATACCGACAAAAGACCTGCGAAAAAAAAACCGCCAGCCCGGTTCTCACCAAGCCAGCGGTTCTCATTCCAACGGGCCCGAAAGCCCGAAGAAAAGCTACAGAGGCAATTACATGCCCATGCCGCCCATACCACCCATTCCGCCCATGCCACCCATGTCAGGTGCTGAAGGCTTGTCTTCCGCCAGGTCTGCAACCATGCAGTCTGTGGTCAACATCAGGGAAGCAACTGACGCTGCATTTTGCAAAGCAGTGCGGGTTACCTTGGTTGGGTCCAGAACGCCCATGTCAACCATGTCGCCGTACTCGCCAGTGGCTGCGTTGTAGCCGTAGTTGCCTTCGCCGCCCATCACGTTGTTGGCCACAACAGATGATTCTTCACCTGCGTTGGTCACGATCATGCGCAGTGGCTCTTCCATGGCACGCAGAACAATCTTGATACCTGCGTCCTGGTCGGGGTTTGCACCCTTCAAGCCAGCAATCTTGGCGCGTGCGCGCAGCAGGGCTACGCCGCCGCCTGGCACAATGCCTTCTTCAACAGCAGCGCGTGTTGCGTGCAATGCATCTTCAACGCGTGCTTTCTTTTCTTTCATTTCCACTTCAGTGGCAGCACCTACCTTGATCACTGCAACACCGCCGGCCAGCTTGGCCACGCGCTCTTGCAGTTTTTCACGGTCGTAGTCCGAAGAAGACTCTTCGATCTGGCCACGAATCTGCTTCACACGGGCTTCAATGTTTGCGCCGTCGCCAGCACCGTCGATGATGATGGTGTTTTCTTTGCCCACTTCAATGCGCTTGGCTTGGCCCAGGTGTTCCAGGGTTACTGTTTCCAGGCTCATGCCGGTTTCTTCAGCGATAACAACACCGCCAGTCAAGATGGCGATGTCTTCCAGCATGGCTTTGCGACGGTCACCAAAACCAGGTGCCTTCACTGCGCAAGTTTTCAGGATGCCGCGAATGTTGTTCACAACCAAAGTCGCCAAGGCTTCGCCTTCGATGTCTTCAGCAATGATCAACAGGGGGCGACCAGCTTTGGCCACCTGTTCCAGTGTGGGCAGCAGGTCACGAATGTTGCTGATTTTCTTGTCGTGCAACAGAACAAACGGGTTGTCCAAAGCGGCAACCTGCTTTTCCTGGTTGTTGATGAAGTAGGGGCTCAGGTAGCCGCGGTCAAACTGCATACCTTCAACCACGTCAAGTTCGTTGTCCAGGCTCTTGCCGTCTTCAACAGTAATGACGCCTTCCTTGCCTACTTTTTCCATGGCTTCGGCAATGATGTTGCCGATGGATTCATCGCTGTTGGCGGAAATGGAGCCAACCTGTGCAATAGCCTTGGTCGTTGAGCAAGGCTTTGACAATGCGCGCAGTTCGCCGATAGCGGCTGTCACTGCTTTGTCGATACCGCGCTTCAGGTCCATTGGGTTCATGCCGGCGGCAACAAACTTCATGCCTTCCTTCACGATGGCCTGGGCCAGAACTGTCGCAGTAGTTGTACCGTCACCTGCGTTGTCGGATGTCTTGGAAGCAACTTCCTTGACCATCTGTGCACCCATGTTTTCGAACTTGTCTTTCAGTTCGATTTCCTTGGCCACGGACACACCGTCCTTGGTCACTGTGGGGGCGCCGAATGAGCGCTCAAGCACCACGTTGCGGCCTTTGGGGCCCAAAGTCACTTTCACTGCGTTGGCCAGAATGTTTACGCCACGCACCATGCGGCTGCGAGCGTCGTCGCCGAAAAATACTTCTTTAGCTGCCATGATTAATCTTCCTTTTTCTATTCTGAATAATTAGGCTTCAATTACGCCCATGATGTCTTCTTCGCGCATAACCAGCACTTCCTTGCCATCCACCTTGATGGCTTGACCGGCGTACTTGCCGAACAACACGCGCTGGCCTACCTGCACGTCCATGGCGATCAGCTTGCCGCTGTCATCACGCTTGCCTGGGCCTACTGCAATAACTTCACCTTGATCGGGCTTCTCGGCTGCGGATTCTGGAATCACGATGCCAGAGGCTGTTGTGCGCTCGCTGTCGAGACGCTTCACGATCACGCGATCATGCAACGGACGAATGTTCATGGATACCACTCCTAAATTTGTCTTTTAAAATGAATTGCTTGGTCAAACTGGCAGGTGTGTTGCTAGCACTCGCTGCCATCGAGTGCTAATAATAGGGGTGGGGTGGGTCTATTTCAAGGGGCATGCCTAAAAAAAGTTGTCAGCAAGCGGAGCGTAAGTCACATTTGTTTACACTGTGGTTCGATCCCAATGCGTGTATTGTCCGATGAACAAAGCAAAGTCCCTATTCATTGTCTTTTTTTTGCTGTTAATCAATCTCAGCCTGTTGCATGTGGCCACTCTCAGTTGGCATAGCCCCTTGGGTGCAGGTTGGATGGGTGTCTTTGTGCTGGCTTTGCCCAATTTCTACCTGTTTGTCTGGATGTTCATGGGTCGACGGGCACGAACCTCCCGTAACCTGCACCTCTTGATGGCCACGAACCTGATGGGCATTGCACTGGTGTTAACCGACCCCGCCATGGAAGCCAATCCTTGGCCGCTCGTCCTTGGCAACCTGATTTTCTTCAGCAGCATTGCCTACATTTTCTGGTATTCGCACTTGGGCGAGCGCAACAATGTCCAGTTGAAAGAGGGTGAAAAGCTACCGGCGTTCGAGCTGAAAACGCTGGAAGGTACCCGTTTTTCCAGCGAGCAGCTCAAGGGAGCAGCCTGGCTTCTGATTTTCTACAGGGGCAACTGGTGCCCTTTGTGCATGACCCAAATTCGCGAAGTGGCTGGCCGCTACATTGAGCTTGACCGCTTGGGTGTGAAGGTTGCACTCATCAGCCCGCAGCCTGAAACCAAAACCCAAGACCTGGCCAAGCGCTTTAAGGTGCCCATGGCCTTTTTTGTGGATGTCGATTTCAAGACCAGCAAAAAGCTGAATCTCGTTGCCGATAATGGCGTTCCATTTGGCTTGAAGTGGTTCGGGCATGGCGAACACACCGTGTTGCCCACCGTGTTGATCATCAACAAACACGGGCGCATTGTGTATTCAGATCAAACCTCCAACTACCGGGTTCGTCCTGAACCCGATCAGTTTCTCGAGGTGGCTCGTCAGAAGTTGGCCGTGACTGAAGCCTGATTCAATCCATGACCTATTGGGGCGACGCTCAACGCAATTCCATGGCTGCCGATGCTGCAGCCTGGGTGGCAGCTGCCTTGCGGATGCTATTGATCAGGTCTTTGCTGATACGGCTTTCCATGCGGCGGTGGACAGGTTCAAATGCCTTTCTCCAAAGTTCTAATTCCACCGCACTTAATGTGTGCACCTGCGTGTTTTTAAACTGTTTCACTTTGACCAAGGCCATCGCATTCAGTTTTTCTGCTTCGTCGTCATTCTTGCGGGTTGCGTCCACAATACATCGCTCAAGGGTCAGCCGAAGGTCTGCGGGCAGGCTGTTCCAGAACTTGCGGTTCACAATGACGGCGTAGCCCAGGTAGCCATGGTTGGTCACAGCCACATACTTCTGTACCTCGTGCATGTTTTTGGAATAGAGGTTGGAGGGAGGATTTTCCGTGCCGTCCACAAGGCCGGTTTCTAGCGCGGTGTAGACATCCGAAAACGCCAGGGGCAGAGGCGTGGCACCAAGCGCCTCCATTTGGGCCTCCAGTACCCGGGAGGGTTGTATCCGCATGCGCTTGCCTTTCAAATCCTCGGGTAGCCTGATGGGAGAATTTGAGCTCATTACCTTGAAACCATTGTCCCAGTAGGCCAGACCCAAAATACCCCGGTCTTCAAGCTGGGACAGCAACTCGCGACCAATTGCACCTTGAGTCACTGTTTTCAGCACCTGGCGGTTCGGAAATATGTACGGCAGATCGAACACTTCGAAATCGCGCAAACCCAACTGACCAAACTTTGCGAGGGAGGGCGCCAGCATCTGTACTGCACCAAGCTGCAAGGCTTCCAGTTCTTCCCGGTCTTTGTACAGTGAGGAGTTGGGATAAACCTGAACCTTGACCCTTCCACGTGTCCGCTCTTCGGCCAGTCGCTTGAATTCCAGTGCTGCAAGGCCCTTTGGGGTGTTTTCATCCACCACATGGCTGAATTTGATGAGGATGGGTGGCGCAGCAATTGCAGGCTGCAAAGTCATCACTGCAAATCCAAGTAATAGCGCAAAGACTGACGGAACGTTCATAGAGTGGGCAGGTTCTGTGTATTCATCGAAATTTGCAGAGTAAGACAAGCAACACCATTGTGGGTTTCCACATCCACTGAAAACTTCCGTGGTTTCGTGGCACTATCCTGCGATGCAAGTATTCGCCCCACACGAGCCCAATCTCAAGAAAATCAAGCGCAGACAGGCTGTGCGTTTCGGCGTACCTGTACTCGTCTTTTCCCTGTTGATGGCTCTGTTGGTGGCGGCAGTGTACTACGCCCAGCAAGACGAGCGTGACGAAAACCAGGCAAAGCTGATTGCAGACGCGCTTTGGGCTCGCCAAAACATCCAGTTCCAGGTGGGTGGGTTAATCAATTCGCTTGAAGCGCTCACGAACGACCCAGTGCTTTATCCCTCCAGCCGCATGGCATCCAGCCTCAATCAACTGGGGCGCAGCTCTGGCGAATTGGTGGCCGTATTTCGCGGTCGAGAATTGTCACCCTTGGTCAATATTGAAGAAGCATTTGACGAGTACGATCTCGAAGCGGTTCGTCAGCTGATTTCCGGTGCGGCTCTTCAAAGGGTGGATTCTAGTCTGGACGGCTTGGTCGGGCCGTTTCTGTTTCGGGGCCGAAACTACGTGGTTAACGTCAGCATTGGTCAGCGTGGCAATGCAGTAACCGCGAGTCTTATCGACCTGGACTTGATGCTGGAGCGTGAATTGCCTTGGTGGTTCGCCCAGGACAACCAGGTGGAGCTGCTCGATGCAAGCGGGGCTACGCTTTCACGCCTGATCAAGGCCAGCCCCGGGGCGGGTGTGTACATGCACACCACCTCGCTGGAACTCGGTGGGCTTCAATTTCAACTCAGGGTCAACAGCATTCAGGAAGGACCCCGTTTGTTCAATTACGGCATCACTGGCGCTTTGGCCTTCTTGCTGTTGCTTTTGTTGCTCAGTTTCGTGATGCTGTGGCGCGATTCCCGGCGCCGTCTCGAAATCGAGGCGCGTCTGGAAGAAGAAAAGCTGTTCCGGCAGTCCATGCAGGACTCCATGGCTGTGGGGTTGCGGGTCTGGGATCTCGAAGGGGTTATCCGTTACGTCAACCCGGCCTTTTGTAACATGGTGGGGTACAAACCAGACGAGTTGATCGGTGTGCCCCAGCCCTTGCCCTATTGGCCCCGTAAAAGTACTGAAGAATACAAGCGCCTTGTGGCAGACGTCATTTCCGGCAATGCTCCACCCGAAGGTTTTGAAACGGTATATCAGCACAAAAATGGCAAGTTGATTGATGTGCTGATTGTGGAGGCCCCACTGAAAGATGTCCGCGGCAGCCACACCGGCTGGATGAGTTCCGTGATTGACATCACGGACCGCAAGCGTTCGGAATCACTGATTGCAGAACAAAGGGAAAAGCTGCAGTCGGCTTCACGGTTTGCACTGGTGGGCGAAGTGGCCTCCAACATTGCCCATGAATTGAATCAGCCGCTTGCAACCATGGTGTCTTACGCGCAGGCCGGCATGAATCTGAGCCAGCGGGGGGGCAATGTGGAAACCTATGCCCAGTTGTTTGAGAAGTTGCGGGATCAAGCCCAGCGTGCCGGGCGCGTGGTGGGTTCGGTGCAGAACCTTGTCCGGAAACGTCGGCCCACCCGGGAGAATGTGCGGGTCTCTGATCTCATTGACTCCATTCGGTTCATGGTCAATTCCACGGCCATGTTGCACCAGGTGCGCTTGCACTTTGACATCGGCACGCCCAATTTTGATTTGTACATTGACCGCATCATGGTCGAGCAGGCTTTGGTGAATCTGGTCAAGAACGCTTCAGAGGCCTTCACTGCTTCGCAGCGCATTCGCAATGTCTGGATCAAGACCCGATTGCTGGACCACTCTTTCGAGTTTTCAGTGCGTGACGACGGCCCCGGTTTAAGCCTCAACAACGCGGAAAAAATGTTTGAAGCCCTGGTGTCTACAAAACCCGATGGCTTGGGCCTGGGGTTAAGTCTTTGCCGATCCGTGGCCGAGTCACATGGCGGGCGTTTGAAAGCAGAGGCTGTGCCCACCGGGGGTACCTGCTTTACAATGGACCTGCCGATGGCAATCAAAGAATCCATGGATGGGGAGCAGTCAGTTGGAGCAAGCTAAGAACGTGCAAGTGTTGCTGTTGGATGACGACGATGACCTTCGCGAAGGCATGAAGTGGATGTTTGAAACCATGGACCTGCCCATGGAAGGTTTCGCAAGTTTCGAGCAGTTTCGCGTGCGTCTTGATGAATACGTCAACAGCACAGCCGAATTGTGTTTGCTGCTGGATCTGCGCATGCCCGACATGTCGGGGCTTGAGGTTTTTGCCTGGTTAAAGCGTTCAGGCTACAGCCTTGACCGCCTGCCCGTGATTTTCCTGACCGGGCATGGCGACATTTCCACAGCCGTGGAGGCTGTCAAAAACGGCGCATTTGATTTTTACGAAAAACCCACCACCGACCAACGGCTTGTTGAGCGGGTCAAGCAGGCTTTGCAAAAGTCCGGGGAGTTTCTCGCCAATCTGGAAGTGCTCAAACAATGGTCGGAACGAATCGACCGCTTGTCACCCCGCGAAAGGGAAGTCATGTTCCTGGTGGCCAAGGGCAAGCTGAACAAGGTCATCGCTTCCGAGCTGGATATCTCGATGCGTACAGTGGAAGTTCACCGTGCCAATGTATTTGAAAAACTCAAAGTTCGTTCAGCGGCTGAACTGGCAACCCTCTTGAGCCGCTTGAGCGACCGGCTTGGTTTCGACCAGTTGGCCGGGCTCGAATAAGCAATTCACTTTTTTTCCACAGCTGGCGTTGAATCAGCGGCTGCGTCTTTCGGTGAATCTATCACCGTTTGTGCCGGTGCCGGTGTTTCGTTGGCTGCGAAGTTCACCTTGATCTGATTGGCCAGCAAGTGATAAATCGACGCGGGCAAAATCCGCTTGCTGACCTGGGTGGAAATTGCTGATACAAAAATCAGGGGCATCACCAGGTCATGGTTGTCCACCATCTCCAGCACAATAACAAATGCAGTAATGGGGCAGTGTGTGACTGCGGATAATACGCCCACCATGGCGAGCAACATCAGGGGTGCTGTTTCGCTGTTGGTCAGGTTGGCAAAAAAGTGTCCAAAGCCGGCTCCAATTGACAGGGTGGGCGAGAACACCCCCCCCGGTGCACCACTGGCGAACGAGATCACGGTAGCCGCCATTTTGGTCAGCCAGAACATGGGTGACAAATCCTGACTGTCCTGTAGCGCAGCTTTCGTTTCTTCGTAACCGGCCCCAAATACCTCTGCTCCGAATACCAGTGCCATGGCGGAAAGTGTCAGCCCGCAACATGCCGCGAACCGATATGGGTACTTGCTTCGAAGCGCACCCAGCCTGCTTTTACTGGAAACCAGGATCAGCATGCTGCGGCCATACAGTCCACCGACGATGCCTGTCAGTATGGCCAGCGAGAAGATGGTGAACCACTCTTCGCCCCAGTCTATGGTGGCATTCGAGTATCCAAAGTACGAGTAATTTCCCTGCAGGATCAGCGCCACCAAGCCAGCCAGAACAATCGCCATCAGCAGAGCCGAGGTGTGCCGCATGGTTTTTCTGCGGCCAAGTTCTTCAAAGGCAAACATCAACCCGCCCAAAGGCGTGTTGAACGCTGCCGCTACACCCGCGGCCCCGCCGGCAATGATCAGCGAACGCGTGTCAAACAATTTGGCAATGCCGGGAAACCTGCCTGTGTAGGCCATCAATGCAGCGCCAATTTGCACGGTGGGGCCTTCACGCCCGGCCGCCGCACCGGCTGCAATCACAAAGGGTGTCACCAGCAGTTTTCCGAAAAATGCACGGGGCCCCAGCAAATGCTGTATCAGTCTGGGCTTGGGGTGTTTAGTCACCTTGATGGCCTGCGGTATGCCGCTGCCGCCAGCTCCCCAGAAATAAGTATTGACCAACCACAATGCAGCAGGCAACACGATGGGCGGCAAGGCCAGCGCAATCCACATGTGTTCGGCAAACAGTTCCTTGTTCCATTCCCCGGCGAAATCCGACATCCAGGCGAAACCCACCGCCAGAAAGCCCACCAGCAGGGAGAAGGCATAAATGACGGACACGATCATGCCCCGGTCTGCCATGAACCGGGATAGGCGGGCGCTTTGTGCGATCCACTTGCTTTTGGAATTGAACGGCACTGTGGAAGGAGGTCCTGGATTTGGGGTTAATTGGAATTACATACAAATTGTCGCATAAAAACAAAAAACCCTCAGTCATTCAACTGAGGGTTTTTTGTTTGGAGTTTCCTCCAGCTTGCTTTTTAAAGTGCAGTTACTGCACCTTAAGTCGGCAATTAGTCTGCGCGACGACGGCTGAAACCACCGCGGTCACCCATGTTGCGGGCAGCCTGTTCCTTGCGGGCACCGGAAGCATGCTCACGCTTGGGACCTGCAGGTGCAGCACCTTCGGCGCGGAAAGCTGGGCGTGCACGCTCTTCTGAACGTGGGAAGCTTGGGCGTTCTGCATCGCGGTTCCACTTCTTGGGCGCATCGGAATTGCCGGCAAAACCTGCTGGCTTGCGATCACCAAACGACTTGCGTTCGCCGAATGATGGCTTGTCACCAAATGACTTGCGCTCGCCGAAGGGCTTGCGGTCACCAAATGAAGGCTTGTCGCCGAAAGGTTTGCGGTCGCCGAAAGGCTTGCGGTCACCGAAGCTGCGCTCTTCGCCTTGAACAAACGGCTTGCGGTCGCCAAAGCTGCGCTCTTCGCGGGCCTCGAAGGGTTTGCGGTCACCAAAAGAGGGCTTGTCGCCATACGATTTGCGTTCGCCAAAAGCTGGGCGGTCGCCGTAGGACTTGCGCTCACCAAAGGCAGGCTTGTCGCCGTAGGATTTGCGCTCGCCGAAGCTGCGCTCTTCACGGCCTTCGAAGGGCTTGCGGTCACCGAAAGAAGGCTTGTCGCCGTACGATTTGCGCTCGCCGCCACCAAAGCTGCGACCTTCTGAACGGCCACCGCCGTTGCCGGCATAGCCGCCACCACTTGGACGGCCACGACCGCCACCACTTGGCTTGCCGCCACGTGGGGCCTGTGTGAAGTTGCCGCGTGGCTCGAGGCCTTCGACCTGCTCTTCAGGAATGCGGGAATTGATGAAACGCTCGATACCGCGAACACTCACGATGTCGCAGGCTTCAGCCAGGGTAACAGCCACGCCAGTGCGGCCAGCACGGCCAGTACGGCCAATGCGGTGCACATAGTCTTCCGACTTCATGGGCATACCGTAGTTGATCACGTGTGAAATCGCGGGCACATCCAGGCCACGGGCTGCAACATCGGTTGCAACCAGTACCTTGATGTCGCCTTTGCGAACGCTGGCCAAACGGCGGTTACGCACAACTTGTGGCATGCCACCGTGCAGGGCGCAGGCACGTACGCCTTCGTCGGCCAGGTCACGGGCCAGGTTTTCAGCATCAATCTGTGTGCTGGTGAAAACCACGGCTTGTACCATGTCTGGGTGTTCCAGCCAGTGGTTCAGCAGCTTGCGCTTGTGGCCACGGTTGTCAGCCCACATCAGTTTTTGAGCGATGTCGGTGTTGGCTTCGTTCTGAGCCGCCATTTCAATGCGCTTGGGGTTGTTCATGATGTTTTCAGCCAAACCGATAATGCGCTTGGCAAAGGTGGCAGAGAACATCAGGGTTTGAATGCGGTTGCCGCAAAGCTGGTCGATGGCTTCCAGGTCTTCAGAGAAGCCCAGGTCAAGCATGCGGTCTGCTTCGTCAACAATCAGGGTGGTCACAGTGCTCAGGTTCAACTTGCCTTGCTGGGCCAAGTCGAGCAGGCGGCCCGGTGTGCCTACAACAATGCGTGCACCGCGCAGGCTGGCCATTTGCTTGCCGTAGGGCATGCCGCCAACCACGGTTGCAACGCGAACACCCTTGGTGAATTTCACCAGGTTGATCGCATCCTGGCTAACCTGTTGGGCCAATTCACGGGTAGGGCACAGTACCAGGCATTCGGGGCCGGCCATTGCTTCCATGGGGCTTTGTTCGCCAACCATCATGCGGTGCATGACAGGCAGCAGGAAGCCAAAAGTTTTGCCGCTACCGGTCTGACTGGAAACCATAAGGTCGCCGCCGTCTTTGCCCAGTGGCACGACTTCTTGTTGTACGAGTGTAGGGGCAGTAATGTTCAAAGCATTCAGGGCTTGCAGCAAAGGCGCGGCAAGACCCATGTCATCAAATGACATAGACATGATAAAAGTTCCAATTCGATGTGGACTTAAAAATTCATCGACGAACAGAAATAAGACGACGCGGCTGGGAACTAGTTGTTCCGGATGGTCGCAAGAGAACTGGCGGCGATGGGCAAAGCACAGCTTCAAAAGCTTGTGCCAACAAAGGCAACCCAACGCGGTCCAATGGTGAGAATCGTAAAACGACCCGTTGATTTGCAATCTGGAGCGAAGTCTACTTGTTTTGGGTGCAATGCACAAGAAAAGATTGGAGTTAAAACCACAATTAGAAGAAAAACACCAACGTACCCATTAATGCCTATCAATATTTCCCGAATCCGGACGTTATCACCTGCAGAGGTAGTCGATTTTTCGAAATGCATCTGCATTTCTGTCAGGACCGGAATATGAAAAAACTGAAGATATTGATGGTGGCCGGCGCGGCGACTATGTTGAGTTCGTGCGATCTGTCCCAGATTCCAGGGCTCGACGGCAAATTGTCGATTGAGGACAGCAAAGCTGTGGGTGCCGCTTGCCGACATTCGGGCAGGGCACTTGAAGATTGTTTTCTCATGAATCCAAAAACGCACCCGGCAGGGGTTTTTGACGGCTGGCGTGACATGAATGACTACATGCTGGCCAATGAAATCGAGGTGGTAAAACCTGAGGTTCGTAATTCAGCGTACAAGCAGGATGAACCTTCAGGCAAGGAGGATGCGGGGCATTCATCTGCTCCGGCAGTAGGGGTGCCGGCCGGATCCCCGCCTGGGTCGTCGGCTGAATCGGCTCCGCCAGTTGCAGGACGACAACGCTGGACGCCAAAAGGAGTCTCCGAGCCTTCAGCCCAAGCCCCCTCAGAATCAACGCAGGCTCCAGCCAAGGATGCCGCGGAGCTTACTCCTGAGAAAGAAAAACCAGCCAGTGCAAATGCACCCGCAACCGAGGCGCCCCCCCGACCTTGGGAACGCAAGAAAGACCCCAAGAAACACACCTGACGTGATCTTGCCGCGCCCATCGAGGGGCGCGGATGCTATCCTGAACAGCTCCCTTGGACTTTCAGGATCTTCAGCGTGCACCTCAAGGTTTGCCGGTTTTATCCCCAATTTTCTTCCAGCTTGATGCCCGCAGTGTTGTTGCCTGCCGTGTTGTGTGTGGCTTCGTTGTTCTTCAGCCAAGCCGGATCGGCTACTGAGCTTGAACCCACCGTTAGAATTTTTCCCTCATCAGTCACCCAGGCATTTGTCAAGAAAGGCATAGCCAGTGCAGATTTCACCGCTTATGCCCTGCCTGTTGCACCGTATGCGCACCGCAAGCCGCAAGCTTACGCGCATGGTTCGAGTCGCCTCGTCAACCCGGCGTCTGTGGCCAAGGTGTTTACCACGGGCCTCGCCTTGCAAAGGCTGGAATCCACCTACCGCTTCAAAACGGGCTTTCACGCACAGGCAGAACCCGTCGATGGCGTGCTTAACGGCCCCTTGTACATCAAGGGCAGCGGAGATCCGGCCTTTCAGACTGCTGATTTGTGGATTTCCTTGCGTCAATTGAGAAGCATGGGAGTCGATGTGATCAACGGCCCTGTGGTTTTTGACGACTCGGCCTTCGCCGAGCAGGTGCCCAGTCTGGGATTGGCCGAAGAAGATTCTTTTGATGATGCACCTCACCGGGCCTATCATGCCCAGCCCGATGCGCTGTTGCTCAACTATGGTGCGATGTCTATTGATCTGAAGATCAATGAAAATACAGTGATTGTGGTGCCTGAAGAAGCACCGAAGGACTGGGCTTTTGTTTCCGACATTGTTTTGACTCAAGGCGCTTGTGGTGCATGGAAAAACGGCATGAGCGTGGAATTTACCCGCGCCAAGCAGAACGTGATTGTGACTGTAAAGGGTAATTACCCCCGTCGTTGTGGTCTTTCCCGCTTGCCCATACGAATTCCTCCCCAAGACTGGCTCTGGGAGTCCTGGGTGAAAGAAATCTGGCTTCAGTTGGGTGGGAAATTTGCCGGGCCGCAAGGCGGGCAGGTGATTAAAGGTATTTCCCCAACCAACACGATTGCTTTGTACACCCACTTTGGAAAACCCCTCAGCGAGTTGATTCGGCAAATCAACAAATGGTCGAGCAATGTGATGGCGAGGCACCTTGAGCTGGCGGTGGCGGGTACCCCGGAGGCATTCAACCGGCAAATGCTGGACTGGTTGAAATCACAGGGTATTGGGGTGAATGACTGGTTCTTCGAAAATGGGTCTGGTTTATCCCGCACCACCCGCATCGACGCCAAGGGCTTGGCTGAGTTCCTGGCCAACATGGCAAACCGGGCAGACTTCCCCGATTTCCTTGCCAGTTTTCCGCGTGCTGGTGCCGACGGCACACTGCAGCGTCGGGTGGGTGGGGTGGAAGGTTTTGCCTATCTGAAAACCGGAAGTTTGAATGGGGTTCGTTCCTTGGGTGGCTACCTTCGCGACACGCAGGGCCAATTGTGGGCGGTGGGGGTTTTGGTGGAAAGCCCAAAGGCCAACGAAAGTTGGCCGCCCATGGAAAGTCTGCTTGAGTTTTTGTACAGACCGGAGTGAATCGGGTTAAAAAAACAGGTCTTGCCTGCAAGCCTTGTGCAAGCAAGGTTTTCCTTTGTTAGACTGATTTATTGATGCCAATAACCTGAACGGAGCTAAGAATATGGACAACAACAAAGACAAGCTGTTTAGCGACATGAAAATCGTATTGAGTGACGCGGAAGATTTGTTGAAAGCTGCTGCTTCATCGTCAGGGGAGCGCGCTGTAGAGCTGCGTGAAAAAGCGCTGATCAGTTTGCGTCGTGCCAAGGAAGTCATGCAGGACGCCCAATCCGCCGTGCTCGAAAAAGGCAAGGCAGCCGCTCGCGCCACTGACGATTATGTTCATGATCATCCCTGGAAAGCTGTGGGCATTGCCGCAGCCGTCGGTTTTGTGTTGGGCTTGATCATCAACCGTCGATAACAAGGCGCAAGGTGTTGAATTCCAATGCAAGGGCCGCACTAAAGCGGGTGGTTTCAAGCTTGTTAGGCATGGGGCAAACCCGCCTTGAACTGGCGGGCGTTGAGCTGGCTCAGGCGCGTCAATCGGCTGTGCGTACAGTGTTGTGGTCATTGCTGACCGCACTGGCCTTGTCATTTGCGTCCGTGTTTTTGTGCATATTGGTCATAGCCCTGTCTTGGGAATCTTACCGATTCACCGCCATCGCAGCCTGTGCCGCGTTCTATCTGGTTTTGGGTTCCTACTTTTATGTGAAGCTCAAAGACACTTTGTCTGCACAGCCTCCACTGTTCGAGGCCACTCTGGCTGAATTGGGCCGGGATCGGCAAGCGATATTGGATAGCCTGGCGGAAGACACAGAAGCAGAGACAAGCCGGGGACCACGATGAGCAAAAAGTTTGATGCCCTGGAGGCTCGCAAAGAACTCCTGATGATGAAAGCCGAACTTGAACGCATGGAATTTGGCGGGCAGGTTGATGCGCTCAGGAAAGAGTTCGCCTGGATCAATACATTCAAACAGCTTGCCAACTGGATTGGGCGTTTCAATTCCCGTGCATTGTCACCCGTGGCCAGCTTGGGCGGGCCAGTCTGGCAGGAGCGTTTGAGAAGACATCCATTGTTGGGTATGTTGGCTTCAACAGCTTTGCTACGGTTCAGCAAGCCACTTTCAAAATTGGCCATGCGGGCGGGTGTGGGTGCAGCTGTTTTGGCGGCAGGGGTATTCTGGTTTCAAACGAAAAGCCCTTGGGCTTCCCGTTCGCAAATCAGACACTCTACCGACCACTTTTCCGACTAAAGTTCAGCCTCCAAGCTACAAACCGAGTCGGGTCATCAGTTCTCGGACCCGCTCATCCAGATTCGGGTCTGGCTGAATACTGCGACCCCACTCCCTTGTTGTTTCGCCTGGCCATTTGTTGGTGGCGTCCAATCCCATTTTTCCACCCAAACCACTGACCGGGCTTGCAAAGTCAAGGTAATCAATCGGGGTGTTTTCAATCAACACGGTATCCCGTACCGGGTCCATTCGGGTCGTGATGGCCCAAATCACTTCCTTCCAGTCCCGCGCATTCACATCGTCATCTACCACCACGATGAACTTGGTGTACATGAACTGACGCAAGAAGCTCCATGCACCCATCATCACGCGCTTGGCATGGCCTGCATAAGCCTTTTTCATGGAAATGACCGCCATGCGGTAACTGCAGCCTTCGGGCGGCAGGTAAAAGTCCACGATTTCCGGAAACTGCTTTTGCAGGATTGGGACGAACACTTCGTTCAGTGCCACACCCAGCACTGCGGGCTCATCGGGCGGTTTGCCCGTGTAGGTGGAGTGATAAATTGCATCATCACGCAGCGTAATTCGGTCCACCGTAAACACCGGAAACCAGTCTTGCTCGTTGTAATAACCAGTGTGGTCACCGTAAGGGCCTTCCAGCGCACAATCCCAGCCCTTCAAATACTCAGGCACGGGTGGTGGTTCACGCAATATTGTTACCCCGGCTCGAAGTTCTGGCACTTGGCCATCGGTTCGGCCTTTTCGGGCCGCTACCGCGATGGGGTGGTCATAGGGGTAGATATGACCTTCCAGTACCATTTCTGCTTCAGCGGGTACTTGAAGATCATTGCCTTTACAGGCGATCAGTTCGGTACGGCTACCGCGCAGCAGGCCAGCAAACTGGTATTCAGACAAGGTGTCGGGTACCGGGGTAACAGCCCCCAGAATGGTTGCTGGGTCTGCACCCAGTGCCACGGAAATAGGGAAGGGCTGCCCAGGGTATTTCAGGGCGTGGTCCCGAAAGTCGAGCGCACCCCCCCGGTGGGCAAGCCAGCGCATGATGAGGCGGTTTTTGCCGACCTGCTGTTGCCTGTAAATGCCCAGGTTCTGGCGTTTGCGATTGGGGCCTTTGGTGATTACCAGTCCCCAGGTAAGCAAGGGCGCCGCATCGTCGGGCCAGCAGGTCCAGATTGGAATCTGGTTCAAGTCGACGTCCGGGCCTTCGATGGTGTTCTCTTGACAAGGCGCCTTGCTGACCACCTTGGGGGCCATCGATAGCACCTGCTTCACCAATGGCAATTTGTCCATGGCATCGCGCAGGCCCTTAGGGGGTTCCGGTTCCTTCAGGTAGGCTAAAGTGCGACCGATTTCCCGCAACGCTTCGGTATTGCTGGCGCCCATGCCCATGGCCACGCGCCTGGGTGTCCCGAAAAGATTGCCCAACACCCGGTGTTTGTAACCCGCGGGCGCATCGAACAACAAGGCTGGGCCTTGTGCACGCAGCACCTTGTCGCACAAGTGGGTCATTTCGAGAACTGGGCTTACGGATTCCGGTACGCGCTGAAGTTCACCTTCTTTGTAAAGTAAATCAATGAAGTCTCGAAGGTTTTTATATCGCATTGTGAAAAATATCGACCTGTTGTCGTCCAAAAGGAACAGTTGACAAGAAACTACAACCCACCTTTAAAGCGTTTCCAGATGCGCCTTGACCGGGCACTGGGCTTGGCAATGTGGGGTCAGTCCATGTTTTGGGTAGAAAGACTCTACCAGATTTTGGATTGACCACCGAACACGTTGACCCTAGAATCCGCTCAGCTTTGTGACAGGCATCAAGCAGGTCACACAAACGCAGTTGGAGGGTGAAACTTAAGGGAACTTAAGCAAACCTAACTTCATCTTAAGAGTGTTTTGACCATGCAGTGCCAGTTTTACAGGGTGGTTAAAGCAGAACGTTCTGCCTCACGGACAAAATGGAGGCAGATGCACCGCTGAGTCAAACAATGCAGGGTTAAGCCTGCGTTTGCGTAGCAGAGGAGGTTGCATGAAGCAGTACGAAACCGTTCTGAGCGTTAATGGCCAGCAGGCTGAACCTCAGAGTTTTATCCAGTCATTCAAAAACGCGGTCTCAGGTCTAGGTGTAGCGACATCAGTTCTGGTCGCAGGCGCAGTGGCAATTTTGTTGTCCAATGCCGAGCTTCGCAGTCAGGTCTTTTTTTCGGCGCCTGTGCAAGCTGTTTTTGCCACCGAAATCGACTTGCTCAGTACTGGTCTTGCTACCAGTGATGCCAGCGCCGAGGCACCGGTCAACTCAGGTTCAAAAAACCTGATTCCGGTGAAATTCAACTCAATTGATGTCAGCAAACCGCTAACACCGGGGCAACGTCAAATTACCTCATACTTGGCCAAACGTTACAGCGTTTCACCTGAGGCAGTCGAGTCCATTGTTCGACTGGCCTACAAGGTGGGCAAGGAAGAGAAAGTTGAACCCACACTTATCCTGGCCATTGTTGGCGTTGAGTCTTCTTACAATCCGTTTGCAGCCAGTCCTGTGGGTGCGCGCGGTCTGATGCAGATCATGCCCAAAATTCACAAGGACAAGTTTGAGGCCCTGTCGCCCGGCGACTGGTCCCCATTGAACCCCGAGATGAACATGCGTGTGGGTGCGAAAATCATTCGCGAATACACACGTCGGACGGGATCCGTGAATGCAGGTTTGCGCTGGTATGTGGGTGCGGCTGTACACGGCAATGACGGTGGATATCCCGACAAGGTGCTGGGCTTGAAGTCCAGGATTGACTCAGTCTATCAGCAAGGCCATTTGGTGGCTTCGCGACCCAAGGCCGAGAAAGTGACTGCTGTCACTGTCGTCAGTCCTGATTCCGAAGGTTAATTGGTTGCCGGCCAGGTCTGTAAATCAAGTCTGCAAATTAAGTTTGCAGATTAAGTTTGTGAATTGAACCGGCGAATTCTTTCCACGGCAAGCTCAAGGTTCTCCATCGAGTTGGCGTAAGAAAATCGCATCATGGTTGTTCCCCGGTGTTCTGAGAAATCTTTGCCGGGTACCGCACACACCAATGCCTTTTCCAGAAGCTCTTTGCAATAACGCTCGCTGTCAAAGGGTGCTTTGGCATAGATGTAAAAGGCGGAATCGGGTGTGGATTGAATTTCGATGCCTGCCAGGGGCAGGGATTGCATCATGAAGTCACGCCTGGCCTTGAATATTTGCCGACGTTGTTCGCAAATTTTCAGGGTGTCATCTTGAAAGCAGGCCAGCGCAGCCCATTGGGCAGGTGTATTCGGGCAAATGCTGAGGTTTTGCGCCAAGCGCTCAATGGCTGGAGCCAATGCATCGGGTACAACCATCCAGCCCAGCCGAAGACCAGTCATTCCAAAATATTTTGAAAAGCTGTTGATCACCACCAGTGGCCACTGTGCACATGGTGCGCCCGTGATTTGTAACACGCTTTGCGCCGTGTTGTCGTAACACAGGGATTGGTAGATTTCGTCAACGATAGTGAATCCATCCCGATGCGCGACCTCTTGCACAATTTCCTTCATGTCGGAGCTACTTAATTGTGTGCCCGTGGGGTTGTTCGGCGAGGCCAGCAGCACGCCAGCGGTTTGGGGCTTCCAATTCTGATTTAATTCATCCCAACTGGGTTGAAAGTTGTTTTCTTCCCGGGTTTGTACAAAGCGGGGAATGCCGCCGGCCATTTGCACGAATGTTTTGTTGCACGGGTATCCGGGGTCGGCCAGCATGACTTCCTGGCCCGGATTAATCAATGCGAGGCAGGCGTACATCAATGCGGTGGACGCACCCGAGGTAATCACAATTTGCCGGGCCGGTACCGTAACCTGAAAGGCGGTGCGATAGTAAGTACTGATGGCCTCGCGAAGTTCTGGCAGGCCGAGTGCGGCTGTGTAACGGGTCTTGTTGTCGGCAACAGCCTTTATCAACGCTTGTTGCACGGGCTCTGGCATTGGGAAATCGGGTTCCCCAATGGACAGATGAATCACCGGTTTGCCCTGCGCTTCCAGTGCGTTAGCGTGCTTGACCAATTCCATGACATGGAAGGGTTGGACCAAGTTGCTGAGATCAGACTGCTTCAATTCATCACCCTAGTTAGTGAGAGGGGGCAACAAGTTCACCGATTTGTGGAAACCCCTAGCGACAGCCTTACTGGCTGAGCCTATAATTTTCGGTTCTGTTGTTCACCTCAAAGAGAAGATTATATGGCTCAACCAATGGATCAGCGCTTCAGGCAGGCCGCCCTTGAATATCACGAATTTCCAAAGCCTGGGAAATTGCAGATTTCGGCGACAAAAAGCCTAGTCAACCAGCGCGATCTGGCCCTGGCCTATTCCCCGGGTGTGGCGGCAGCTTGTGAAGAAATTGAAGCCGACCCCTCTACGGCAGTACGTTACACCGCCAAAGCGAACCTGGTCGGTGTGGTCACCAATGGTACGGCTGTGCTGGGCCTTGGAAACATAGGCCCATTGGCCGCCAAGCCTGTGATGGAAGGCAAAGCCGTCCTGTTCAAGAAGTTTGCGGGTATTGATGTGTTCGACATTGAAATCAATGAGAACGATCCCGACAAGCTGATTGAAATCATTGCCTCGCTTGAGCCGACCTTCGGTGGCATCAATCTGGAGGACATCAAGGCTCCTGACTGTTTCAAGGTCGAGCGGGCCTTGCGTGGCCGTATGAACATTCCTGTGTTTCACGATGATCAGCACGGTACCGCCATTGTGGTGGGTGCAGCCATCCTGAACGGTCTGGAAGTGATCGGCAAAAAGCTCAATGAGGTGAAGTTTGTGGTGTCGGGCGCGGGCGCTGCGGCATTGGCTTGCCTTGAACTGCTGGTGGAATTGGGCTTGCCCCGCGAGCACGTGTGGGTGACTGACATTGATGGCGTGGTTTACAAGGGCCGCCCGGTCAATATGGACCCGGACAAGGACCTGTTTGCACAGGATACCACTGCCCGCACATTGGCCGATGTCATCAAGGATGCAGATGTATTTTTGGGCCTGTCTGCCGGTGGCGTACTGAAACAGGACATGGTGCGTGCCATGGGCCCCAAACCCCTGATCCTGGCACTGGCCAACCCAACCCCTGAAATTCTTCCCGAGTTGGTGAAGGAAGTACGTGACGACGTCATCATGTGTACCGGGCGCACGGATTACCCGAACCAGGTGAACAACGTGCTGTGTTTCCCCTTCATTTTCAGGGGTGCGCTGGATGTGGGTGCCACAACCATTACCAAGGAAATGGAAATCGCAGCAGTTCGTGCAGTGGCTGAACTGGCCCGCAAGGAGCAGTCTGATGTCGTGGCTTCAGCCTACCGCACCCAGAATTTGAGTTTTGGCCCTGAATATCTGATTCCAAAGCCGTTTGACCCACGCCTGATTGTGCACATTGCCCCTGCTGTGGCCAAAGCTGCAATGGAAAGCGGTGTGGCCACGCGGCCTATCGCGGATCTGGAAGCTTACAAAGATCAGCTGCAACAATTTGTGTACCACTCAGGTACTTTCATGAAGCCGATTTTCGCGGTGGCCAAGCGCTGTGTAGCTGAAACCCCTCAAACCTCGCGCATCGTGTTTGCCGAGGGTGAGGACGAGCGCGTAATGCGCGCAGTGCAGGTGGTGGTCGATGAAGGCGTGGCCAAACCCATCATGATCGGACGCCCTGCTGTTATTGAACGCAGGCTGGAGCGTTTTGGTTTGCGCATCAAGCCCGGCGTTGATTTCGAGTTGATCAACCCGGAATACGATGAACGCTACAAAGACTACTGGCGCACTTATCACGACCTTACCAAGCGCAAAGGCGTGACTGAAGCTTATGCCAAAATTGAAATGCGTCGCCGCAATACCTTGATTGGCTCCATGCTGATCCACAAGGGCAATGCAGACGGCATGATTTGCGGCACATTCGGTACCCATTCCCTGCATTTGCATTACGTGAACCAGGTGCTTGGCCTGCGTGCGGGATGCAACACTTATGGTGCAATGAATGGTTTGATGTTGCCCAATCGCCAAGTGTTTTTGGTGGACACGCATGTGAACTACGACCCCACAGCCGAGCAGGTCGCTGAAATTACCTTGATGGCTGCGGAAGAAATGCTGCGTCTGGGTGTGCAGCCCAAAGCAGCCTTGCTGTCGCATTCAAATTTTGGTTCAAGCAATCAACCTTCAGCTGTGAAAATGCGAGAGGCCTTGCAAATTCTTCGTGACATTGCACCCTGGCTTGAAGTGGATGGTGAAATGCACGGCGACTGCGCAATCGATGAGGCGGTGCGCAACACCATCTTCTCGGGCTCCACCCTGACAGGCGAGGCCAACCTGCTGGTTTGCCCCAACATTGATGCAGCCAATATTTCTTACAACCTGTTGAAATCAGCGGCTGGCAATGGCATTGCAGTAGGGCCGATTTTGTTGGGTTCGGACAAGCCTGTCCACATTCTTACGGCTTCTGCCACCGTACGGCGTATTGTCAACATGGCTGCACTGGCCGTGCTGGATGCCAACTCAGAGCGGGTCAGTTCAATTTAAACCTCTGTGTTAAAGCAAAAAATGGGCGTGCAAGGCACGCCTTTTTTTGTTTTTGGTTTTGTGGTTTGTGTCGCACACTGATTTCATGAGCGATCCAAACCCATTTCAAATTGAAGAAGACGAAGACATCACTGGCTTGGTGTTGTCGGGCGGTGGAGCACGTGCTGCCTATCAAGTCGGGGTGCTTCATCAGCTGGCCAAGTGGTTTGAGCAGGAAAACAAGCGCGAATTCGATTTCCCCTTCAAAATTTTGTGCGGTACATCCGCAGGGGCGATCAATGCTGCAGCACTGGCCTGTGCTGGGCGCAACTTTTACCAGTCCACCGAACGCATGATGAGGGTTTGGGAAAACTTCAGTTCCGACCAGGTATTCAGATCGGATTCACTGGGCATCATTCGAACAGGCGCACGCTGGCTTTCCGCCCTGTCGATTGGCTGGATGTTGCGCAAGCGCCCCAAGTGTTTGCTCGACAACTCGCCTTTGTCCCATTTGTTGAACCAACTGCTGCATTTCAGGCGATTGGATGAAGCCCTTGAAAACGGCACCATTCACGCTTTGGCTGTGACTGCGTCCAGCTACAGCTCGGGTCGAAGTGTGACGTTCTTCCAAACCCAAAAAGTGATTGAGTCCTGGGCCAGAACGCAGCGCGTTGCTTTACCTGATCGTATTACTGTGGAACATCTGCTGGCGTCGGCTGCCATTCCCTTTGTATTTCCTTCAATCAAGTTGGACATTGAAGGAAAAATGGAATACTTCGGTGATGGCTCCATTCGCCAATTGGCACCCATCAGCCCGGCGATTCACCTGGGGGCCAACAGGGTCATGGTGATCGGGTCGAGTCAATCCGAGAAAGATCACACTGCTGCCATCGAAATGCAGAATGCTTACCCAAGCTTGGCGCAAATTGCAGGGCACGCCATGGCCTCCATATTTTTGGATAGTTTGTCCATTGATATTGAACGTTTGAGCCGGGTGAACAAAACACTGGGCTTGTTGCCACCGGAAATGGCAACCCGTACCACGCTCAAGCCGATTGAGTTGCTGGTGATTTCACCCTCAGAGCGTATTGATGAAATCGCGGCGCAGCACACGCAAGACTTGCCACGCCCCGTGCGCACATTGATGTCGGCCCTGGGTGCGACCGAGGCAAGCGGTTCATCACTGGCCAGTTATTTGCTGTTCGAAGCCAACTACACCCGCGAGTTGATTCGCATGGGAATTGCCGACACCATCGCCAAGCGCGAAGAGGTCTACGCGTTCTTTCATTTGGGAAAGTCTGGCGGCTAACTTGATTGCCCAGCCAAGTTACAATGGGTTCTTCCAAGGTAGTTCGGGCGCACTTCTTCCATGTCTTCATCAATTGTATCTGCAGCCTGGCATGCCAGAATGACCCAGGCCGATGGGCCTGAAGGTTTGTGCATTGCTAGCGGGTTGCCGGCCAAGATCATCACCACTTTTGATCTCCACGATGTGCCTTCCAGGATTGAACAAGCCCATGCATTGGCCTTGCAGGGCATGGCAGTTGTGGGTGGGTTGACGTATGAAGCTGCCCCGGCATTTGACAAGTCACTGGCAGTTCAGTCCGGTTCAGGGTTCCCATTGCTTGAGTTTCAGGCATTCAATGCGGATCAAATTTCACTTTTGCCATTTAACCAACTGCAAGGTTTGTCTTCAAACGTGGCTTGTAACCCCTGGTGTGATGAGCAAACCCATGTGGAGTATGTTGAATCGTTCGAGAAGGTTCGCAAGGCAATAGAAGCGGGCGAGTTTTACCAGATCAACCTGACTACTCGTTTGAAAGCGAAAAGCGGACAGATCGATGCATGGCAGTTGTTTCAACATTTGTATCTGACCCAGCCCGCGCCACAAAGCGTGTTTCTGCGGGGCAGTGCATTCAATGTGATCAGCCTGTCGCCTGAGCTGTTTTTTCACTGGGATGGGAAGTCGTTGACCACGGCCCCTATGAAAGGTACACGTCAGCCACTTGCAGGCAGTTTTGACGTGTTAAGTGACAGTGAAAAAGACCGTGCAGAAAATGTGATGATTGTGGATTTGCTGCGCAACGACATGGCCAAGGTTTGTCAGCCACGGTCTGTCCAGGTGCGGTCACTGTTTGATGTGATGCATTTACCCACTGTAGACCAAATGACATCCAGCATTGCCGGGCAAACCTTGCCGGGTACTGGTTTGAAGGACGTGTTTGCCGCATTGTTTCCCTGTGGCAGCGTAACGGGTGCGCCAAAATCACAGGCGATGATGCGAATTGCGCAATGGGAAAAGGCACCGCGCCGGTTTTATTGCGGAGCTTTGGGCCTGCTCAGCCCTGGTGGTGCTGCCCATTTCAATGTGCCAATTCGAACAGTAATCGAGCACAGGGGCGAGCTGGAATATGGTGTCGGCAGCGGAATTACCTGGTACTCCACGCTTGTTGATGAGAAAAAGGAATGGTGGCAAAAGACAGTTTTTCTTCGGGAATCGACCGCAGATTTTCGCGTACTCGAAACCTTGCGACTGGAAAACGGCCAATGGCACAATCTGGACGCGCACTTGCAGCGCATGTCGAACACCGCCAACTATTTTTCATACGTGTGGGATGAACACACTGTTCGACAGGCTTTGATGTCGGCTGCCCAAGCCAATCGAGCCGGGCTGTACCGCGCGCGTTGCTTGTTGAGCGCAACCGGCGGGTTTGAATTGGAGTTGCATGCTTTTGAGCAAGCGAACAAACCGGTGCAGTTACGCTTGGCATCAAAGCCGATGGACGCTTCGCCGGAATTTTTGCTGCATAAAACCACCCATCGGCCGGAATACGACGCTTTTCAACGCGAGGCAGGCAACTCTTTTGATGTTGTGCTGTTCAACGCGCAAGGCAACCTGACGGAGACCTGTCGTTGCAACATTGTTCTTAAAATGAACGGTGAGCTGCTGACGTCACAAATTTCTGAAAGTACAGGGACTTATTTGTTGCCCGGGGTGTTTCGCGAACAACTTTTAAGAGAAAATGCCATTCGGCAGGCCACGTTGAATGTGGCGGATTTGCAGCGTGCAGAGGAAGTCTGGTTGATCAATAGCCTGCGCGGCTGGGTTCCGGTGTCAACGATAGTGAGAAGTGACGGCAAGCTGATTTTTTCAAACAATACACAATAAACAAAAATCCAAGGGACTTGACATGAACCCGACCACCATTGAAATCATCGGCGCAAGCCTGTTCGCCATTGCGGTGATCCACACGTTTTCAACCAAGTATTTTGAGCGGCTCGCCCACACCCACCCCAATCATTCCGGGCTTTGGCATTTGCTGGGTGAAGTCGAAGCGGTGTTTGGTTTCTGGGCCATGGTACTAGTGGTGTTCATGTTTTTCGTGGTCGGCAAAGACAGCGCGATTGATTACGTGGACACGCGCAATTACACCGAACCCCTTTTCGTATTCGCCATCATGGTGATTGCGGCCAGCAAACCGATCCTGGTGCTGGCTGGTCGAATTGTGCGTGTGGTTGCATCGGTCATACCGATTGACCGGCAGGTGGCGTACTTTTTCACCACCTTGTCGATTGTGCCTTTGCTGGGTTCATTCATTACCGAACCCGCAGCCATGACCCTGGCCGCATTTCTGTTGCGCGACCGGTTTTATTCACAGGGCATCAGCAACAAACTGATGTACGGTACCTTGGGCGTGTTGTTTGTGAACATTTCCATTGGTGGCACGTTAACACCTTTTGCCGCACCACCTGTGTTGATGGTGGCCGCCAAGTGGGGGTTTGACATGCAGTTCATGCTGACCACCTTTGGCTGGCGCGCAGCCACAGCCGTGTTTGTGAATGCGGCGGTGCTCACATTCCTGTTTTCCAAGGAATTGACCGCGATGAAAAAGCCTTCGGAAAATGGCCCCAAGGAAGACATGCCATTCTGGGTGATCGGCACGCACTTATTGTTTTTGGTTGCCGTGGTAGTGTTTGCGCATCACCCCGCCGTGTTCATGGGGCTGTTTTTGTTTTTCCTGGGCTACACCACTGCGTACAGTCGCTATCAGGACAAGTTGATTCTAAAGGAAGGTTTGATGGTTGCCTTTTTCCTGGCCGGCTTGGTGGTGCTTGGCGGGATGCAGGCCTGGTGGTTACAGGACGTGTTGAAGGAAATGAGTCCCACTGCGTTGTACTATGGTGCAACTGCGCTGACGGCGATTACGGACAATGCAGCCCTGACTTATCTGGGCTCTCTGGTGGAGGGCGTGGACGACCAGTTCAAGTATGCACTGGTGGCTGGTGCTGTGACTGGCGGTGGCTTGACCGTGATTGCGAATGCACCCAACCCGGCTGGTTTCGCAATTTTGCAAAGGTATTTTAATGACGGGGCCATCAACCCGGGCAAGCTGTTTATCGCTGCCTTGGGCCCAACGCTGGTGGCTGTTGTGGCTTTCCAGTTTTTGTAATTTGCCTTCAGGACAATTGGTTTGAACGAACAAGACGTCAATTTCAATAATCAGGAGCCAGCCATCGAGCTGCCTCATGATCTTGACGATGCACAGCGGGCGTTGGCCGAAGTGCAGGCCTTGTTGCGTAAACAGAAAGTCATTGAAAGCGTCGTTCATAACCATCAAAACACAGTCAACCCCGAGCGGCAAAGTTTGGTCGAGGAGTTGGTGCATCGCCAGCACCTCACCGAACTGGGCAACAAGCTGTACCTGCTTCACCCGGCTGACGTGGCCTACGTGCTGGAAAGCTTGCCGCAGGAAGAGCGGATGCTGGTGTGGGGTTTGGTGCGGTCTGATCGCGACGGCGACATTCTGCTTGAGCTCAGCGATGCGGTCCGTGAAACCCTCATCAAATCGATGGACAGCGAAGAGCTGTTCGCTGCCACCGAGTCGCTGGATGCCGATGAAATTGCGGAGCTGGCGCCGGATCTGCCACGCGACGTGGTGGAGAAGCTGGCCAGTAGCCTAAGCCTGGAAGAGCGCGAACAGCTGCGCGCAGCCATGAGCTACCCCGAAGACACCGTGGGCGCACGCATGGATTTCGACATGGTGACCATCCGTGACGATGTGTCCCTGGAAGTGGTATTACGCTACCTGCGCCGATTTGATGAATTGCCCGATCAGACTGACCAAGTGTTTGTGGTTGACCGTCTTGATCACTTCAAGGGCAGCCTGCCGCTGGACCGTTTGTTGGTGAATGAGCCGGAAACGCTGGTGAGCGAAGTCATGAGCCGGGAAGTGCTGATGCTTTCGGCACTGGACGATGCCTACGAGGCCGCCCAGGCGTTTGAGCGTTATGACCTGGTGTCTGCCCCGGTGCTCGACCCGTCCGGCAAGCTGATCGGGCGGCTCACGGTGAATGAAGTGGTCGATGTGATCCGCGAAGAAAGCGAGGCTGACCTGCTTTCCAGTGCCGGTTTGCGTGAAGAGGAAGATTTGTTCGCCTCGGTGTGGGAGTCGGCCAAAAACCGTTGGTTGTGGCTGGGTCTGAATTTGTGCACGGCGTTTTTTGCCAGCCGTGTGATCGACACCTTTGAAGGCACGATTGCCAAGGTCGTAGCCTTGGCTACCCTGATGCCGATTGTGGCGGGTATTGCAGGCAATTCCGGCAACCAGACCATGACATTGATGATTCGCTCTCTGGCCTTGGGACAGGTGACGGCCGCCAACTTCAAGTTGCTGTTGAAAAAGGAATTGGCCATTGCCGGCCTGAATGGGTTGGTGTGGGGAAGTTTGGCCGGGCTTGCAGCTTTCGGCTTGTACTTTGGCTCGCCCAATGCTGTCATGCTGGGCCTGCTCATGACCCTGGCCGTGATGTTGAATCTGCTGGTGGGTTCGCTGGTGGGGGTCATGGTGCCTTTGGGCCTGGAAAAAATGGGGCGCGACCCGGCGATGGGTTCTTCGGTGTTGTTGACCTTCACCACCGATAGCATGGGGTTCTTCATTTTCCTGGGGCTTGCCTCCCTGTTTTTCTAAAACATGCATTTGATGCAGCAGCCGTCCGTTTCCATTGTCGTACCCGTTTACAACGAGGTTCCGAACCAGCACGATGATTCCTTTCGAGTGCGGATTCAAGGTTTGCTGGCCTTGCTTCGCCCATGTGATGAGTTGGTGCTGGTAGACGGCGGGTCAATCGATTTCAGTTGGCCAACCATTAAGGCATTGGCATCCCATCCTCAAGTTTCAGCAATTCAAAGTGAAAAAGGCCGGGCGCGGCAAATGAATGCAGGCGCGGCGAAAGCACATGGCGATGTGCTGCTGTTCCTGCATGCAGACACTGTATTGAAAATTGAGGCCTGGCAGGAATTCATTCAAAAGCTGGGTGCGAACGGCAATGCTGCATTTTGGGGACGTTTCGATGTGCGCATCAGCGGCGAGAGCAAGTGGCTTCCCATGGTGGCCTGGTTCATGAACCAGCGATCGCGTTTGAGCAAAATTGGTACGGGTGACCAGGGCTTGTTTCTTGGGCGTGACCTGTTTGAACGCGTGGGCGGCTTTCCTGAACAACCCCTGATGGAAGACATTGAGCTGTGCAAGCGCTTGAAGCGCATTGCACCCCGACAGTTTGTGCCCATCCGCAAACCGTTGGTGACCTCTGGCCGACGCTGGGATGTGCACGGTGCTTGGAAAACCATTGTGCTGATGTGGCGGTTTCGTTATCAATATTGGCGAGGTGTTTCTGCACAAGAACTGGCCAGGCAATATGCCGACACGCGAGAAAAGCGGTCCTTGACTGTGGCTGTGTTTGCCAAGTACCCACAAGCAGGTCGGGTCAAGACCCGTTTGGAGCCATTGTTAGGCGCTGATCAGTGCGCCGAATTTGCCCGCTACCTGCTGTTGAGTACTCTGGACAAACTGCATGGTGTGAATGTCGTGTTGTGGACCGATGGCGGCACCGATGCGGAATGGGACGCTTTGCTTGAAGGGAGTCAATTTTCCGGGCCCGTTCAGCGCCATATTCAACCGACCGGGCATTTGGGCTTACGCATGGAATGCGCGGTGCAAACACATTTGAAAGAATCCCGCGTGGTGGTGTTGCTGGGGCCTGATGCGGTGCAGTTCAGCAAGACTGATCTTCAGCAACTGGAGCGTGCCGCGCAAACCCACAGCATGGCTTTTGTTCCCGCGCTGGATGGGGGTTACGTGGCCCTGGCCTGCACCCGGTGCGTGCCCGCAGTATTTTCAGAAACCATTCGCTGGGGTACGGCCAGTGTGGCGGAACAGACCAAAGCCGCTTTGCACATGCAGTGCATTTCTGCACAATGGTTTCAAGCCCAGATGGACATTGATGAGCCCGATGATTTGAAAGCCGCAATACAACATGGGTTTGTGCCCGAAGATTGGGCCACGCACTATTCTTGAGGAGCCGGCATGTTTTTATTGAATACCCCGATTAAAAGTGTACTGACAGTGTTTGCCGTTTTTGGTTTTGGCTTGGGTGTTGCCCATGCGGCAGAAGCTTTGGCCCCTTGGCCCACCGACCCGGCCGCGAACATGCCTGCGGCCTGGAAACCCCAGTACCACCCGGATATTGCAGCCCACACCCAATTCAAATTCATCAGGCAAGGCGACAAAACCCTGCTGCAAGCGGATGCAGACAGCGCCTACGGCACGCTGGTCCACGCCTTTTCCAAGCCAGTTGAATTGAAAGTCCTCGGTTGGGAATGGCAAGTGTTGACCCACCCCGCGAAGGCAAACTTGCAAACCAAGGCAGGTGATGACGCTGGGGCCAAGTTGTGTGCCTTTGTGCAAATTGACGAATCCCGTTTGGGTTTGGGCACGCGTTTGGCATTGGCCGCGGCCCGAACTGTGTCCGGTGAGCGGCTGCCTGCCGCAACCCTGTGCTATGTGTGGGGCGCACCCGGTGAGAAGGTAGGCCAGGTGTTTGACAACCCTTACACAGAACGGGTGAAAAATATCGTGGTTCGCGACACAGCCACGGCCAGCGAACTGATCGCCGAGAACCGGGATTTGCAAGCCGACGCGCGCAAGGCCTTTGGCAAGGAGTTGCCCGAAGGGCCGGTGAAGTTCACCGGAATTGCGCTGGGTGCCGATTCAGACAACACCAAATCCAAGGCGAGGGCGTTGTTTGGTAAAGTCAGTGCCAAATGAATAACAAGTCAGTGTCGAGTTGTTACTGACTCAAATTCATGGTCTTCACAATGCGCTCGCAGTAGCGGGCGATCTGATCGATTTCCAGGTTCACAGGGCTTCCCGCTTTCAAATGTTTCAGCGTGGTCATTTGAACAGTGTGCGGAATCAGGTTGATGTGAATGTCGCATTCACCGCTTGCGTGGTCATCAACCTTGTTCACCGTCAGGCTGACGCCATTGACAGTCACTGAGCCTTTGTAGGCAAAAAAAGCGGCCAGCATTTGGGGTGCGCGAATTTGCAGGTGCCAGCTTTCGCCGACGGGCTCGAATTCGACCACGCTGCCTAGCCCGTCCACGTGCCCGCTGACCAGGTGGCCACCCACGCGATCAGACAGCCGCATCGCTTTTTCCAGATTCACCTCGCCGGGCTG
The DNA here is from genome assembly GCF_036323495.1 of Limnobacter thiooxidans. Lineage (NCBI taxonomy): Bacteria > Pseudomonadati > Pseudomonadota > Betaproteobacteria > Burkholderiales > Burkholderiaceae > Limnobacter > Limnobacter thiooxidans. The sequence continues at coordinate 770,971 of NZ_AP028947.1, forward strand.
GCTTAGGCCCACAGTTTTTGACAGGCTTTCATGCGACACATCCACATGAAAAGTGTGGTTGCCCATGGCCACCACGGTCATGCAGGCGCCTTGAATGGCAATGCTGTCGCCCAGTTTGACATCCGAGAAATCAAGGGTGGGGGCATGCACGGCGAGGCGAACACCCGCATAGGCGGAGTTCTGAAGGGGTTCTACGGATTCAATCTTGCCGATGGATTCAATGATGCCAGTGAACATGTGTGCTACTACTCCTGATTGTTGCGGACCCACACAATGAGCAGGTCTCGTCCTTTTTGTTCAAATGAATGGATTGCCCAGTCAAGGGTGGCCGGCAAAGTTTCTTGTTCAGGCAGACGAAACAGGCCAAGGCCTGCACCGAGGAAGCGGGGGGCCACGTACTGCACAACTTCATCCACCAGCCCGGCTTGCATGAATGATCCGTTTAGGCCAAAACCTGCTTCAAGGTGCAGTTCATTGATGCCGCGCCGCGCCAACTCCTGCAGCAGGCGGAGCAGGTCTGTTTTTACCTTGCCAGCATGCAGGCCTGCCGCGACCGGCGCAACATTGAGCGCCTCGATGTTGGCTGCATTGGGGTGGGTGCTCAGCCAAGCCGGCAATTGTGGCTCTGTGTGCGCAATCAGCACCCGACCTGTTTGCAGCAACAGCGCATCGGGTGAAATTTCCAGTTTGCTGTCCACAATCACTTTCAGTGGTTGGCGGTCTGTCTCTATGCCACGCACATTCAGTTGCGGGTTGTCTGCCTTTACCGTGCCGATACCACTGAGCACCGCGCAGGCTTGGGCGCGCAGGTGATGTCCGTCCAGCCGTGCTTCGGGGCCAGTGATCCATTGGCTTGTGCTGTTGTTCAGCGCGGTGACGCCATCCGCACTGCTGGCTACTTTCAGGCGTACCCAAGGGCGCTTGCGCTCCATGCGGCTGAAAAAGCCGCGGTTGATCCAGCGTGCCTGTTCAACCAGCACACCTTGTACCGTTTCAATTCCTGCGGCCCTCAGTATCGCCATGCCTTTGCCTGCAACCAAAGGGTTGGGGTCGAGTACTGCGGCCACCACGCGGGCGACGCCGGTTGCCACCAGGGCCTCGGCACACGGTCCGGTGCGGCCATGGTGGGCACAGGGCTCCAAGGTGACATAGGCCGTGCTGCCCTGAAGCGACACGCCTTGTGCACGGGCTTGGGCAATGGCTTGCACCTCGGCATGGCCCTCACCGGCACGAACATGGAAGCCTTCTGCAATGGCAACACCATCGCGCACAAACACGCAACCCACACGCGGATTGGGTGTGGTGCTGTACTGGCCTTTCCAGGCCAGGTTCAATGCATGGCGCATCCAGTGTTCATCGTTGGGGTGTGGAGTACCCATGGTCTCAAGCGCCTTTTTTGGCGGTGCTGGCTTTGGGCTTGGTGTGACCTTTGGCATTTTCCGCAGGTGCAGTCAGGTGGGCAATTTCTTCGGAAAAGCTTTGCAAGTCTTCAAAGCTTTTGTAAACCGATGCAAAACGAATGTATGCCACGGTATCGAGTTGCTTGAGTTGTTGCATCACCAGTTCGCCGAGGAACTTGGTGCTGACTTCGCGGACCGCACTGATCAGCAGTTTTTCTTCGATGCTGGACAGGGCTTCGTCAATGGCCTCTGCCGGAACAGGCCGCTTGCGCAGAGCCAACATCAGGCTTCCACGCAATTTGTCTTTGGAGTAATCGACCCGTGAGCCGTCTTTTTTGACAATGGCGGGCAGAAACAGTTCTGCCCGCTCATAGGTAGTGAACCGTTTGCCGCAACTGCCGCATTGCCGACGGCGGCGAATCGCGTCTCCTTCTTCAGAAGTACGCGAATCGACCACTTGGGTATCGGCGTTGCTGCAGAACGGGCATTTCATAACGCCGCGTTTCCTGACTTACTTGTAAACAGGGAACTGGCTGGTCAATTCCTTGACCTTGGCTCGAACCTCAGCCAATGCGGCTTCGTTGTCGTGGTTTTCCAACGCGTCGGCAATCAGGTGACCCACTGCACGGGCCTGTTCTTCCTTGAAACCGCGTGTTGTCATGGCCGGGCTGCCCAAGCGGATACCGCTGGTGACAAATGGCTTTTCAGGATCATTTGGAATTGCGTTCTTGTTCACGGTGATGTGTGCACTGCCCAACACGGCTTCAGCAGCCTTGCCAGTGATGCCTTTGGCACGAAGATCCACCAGCATGACGTGGCTTTCCGTACGGCCGGACACAATGCGCAGTCCGCGTTCAACCAGTGTTTCGGCCAGAGCCTTGGCGTTGGCCACCACTTGCTGCTGGTAGGCCTTGAACTCAGGCTGCAGTGCTTCGTGGAAGGCAACAGCCTTGCCGGCGATGACATGCATCAAGGGGCCACCCTGAATACCGGGGAAAATCGCGCTGTTGATTTTCTTGGCCAGCTCTTCTTTCATCAAAATGATGCCGCCACGTGGGCCGCGCAGCGACTTGTGCGTGGTGGATGTACACACATCGGCGTGTGGTACAGGATTGGGGTACACGCCGGCTGCAATCAGGCCTGAATAGTGGGCCATATCCACCATGTAGTAGGCACCGACTTCCTTGGCGATTCTTGCAAAACGTTCAAAGTCGATGTGCAGGGAATAGGCCGAGGCACCGGCGATGATGATTTTTGGCATGTGTTCACGCGCCAGAGCTTCCATCTTGTCATAGTCGATGGCTTCGTCCTCGTTCAAACCGTAGGACACCACGTTAAACCACTTGCCAGACATGTTCAGTGGCATGCCGTGGGTCAGGTGACCCCCTTCAGCCAATGACAACCCCATGATGGTATCGCCGGGTTGAAGCAGGGCAAAGAACACGGCCTGGTTGGCCTGTGAGCCGGAGTTTGGCTGTACGTTGGCCGCTTCTGCGCCAAACAGCTTTTTGAGGCGTTCGATGGCCAGATCTTCCACCACGTCCACGTATTCGCAGCCACCGTAGTAGCGCTTGCCGGGGTAGCCTTCGGCGTATTTGTTGGTCAGTTGTGAACCCTGTGCTTCCATCACGGCTGGGCTGGCGTAGTTTTCAGACGCGATCAGCTCGATGTGGTCTTCCTGGCGGGTTGTTTCCTGCTGCATGGCAGTCCACAATTCGGGGTCGGTTTGGGCGATGCCCTTTTGGCGGTCAAACATAACGATTTCCGGAAAGGATTGGGTTCAAGACAAGCCCGTTATTCTAATTGATTTCAAGCGATTCGACCATCGACTTCGTCCATGTTTTGGCCCGAGGCGTCAAGGTTCAAATGCCCCGTCCAGGCCCAGACCGGGATGTTCCAAACACCCTGAGAATCAAGCTCTATCACGTTCAGCGCACAATTGGGCAATTGCCAGCTCCGCTGCTTTTGGAGGGGTTCCCCTAGGCAATGCCGGTAAATACAATCGAGTACACCGCCATGGGCCACCAGCAGAACTGTTTCGCCATGCCTTTCGTGCGCAATTTGTTCAAAAGCTGCTGTTACTCGATGATAAAACCCGGCAAGGCTTTCACCTCCGGCAAGAGATGCTTCGGGTGTGCGTTCACGAAGGCCCCGGTATTCCGCGGGGCTTTTGGCCTGCATTTCATCGGCAGTCAGGCCTGACAAATGTCCGTAATGACGCTCTCTGAAGCTGGCGTTCAGCTCAATGGGGGGTATCTTCTCGCCATGGATGGCCTTGGCAGTGGTGTGGGCCCGGTTCAGGTCGCTGCTGACGCAGTGCTGGTAAAGGGCAGTGTTCGCCAACTCCAATTGGTCGAAGTAGCGCCTGATGTGTGCTGCCTGGCGTAAGCCATGTGCGTTCAATGCGATGTCCGTGTGGCCCTGAAACCGTTTTTCGCGGTTCCAGTCTGTCTCGCCATGGCGCACCAAAATAAAGCGGGTGCTCACCGGTTTTTTACCGACAACTGCACCAAAATCAAGGGCTTGGGTGTTCAATTCAGGTGCACCTTGGCAAAGCGGCGTTTGCCGACCTGGATCACGTAACTGCCTTTCCCCAGACGAATTGCCTTGTCAGAGACCTTTTCGCCCTCAATTTTGACACCGCCCTGCTGGATGTTGCGGTTGGCGTCGCTGCTGCTGTCGCACAGGCCCGCAGCTTTCAGTACCCATGCCACGCCGGCATCGGCTTCACCGGCAGGCAAATCCAGATTCACTTCGGGCAGGTCGTCGGGTAAGGCCCCTTGTTTGAAGCGGGCTTCGAACTCGGCCAATGCCTCGCTTGCGGCCTGCTGGTCATGGAAACGTGCTACCAGTTCCTGCGCCAAGGCCACCTTGGCGTTGCGCGGGTTCTCGCCGTTGGCGCAGGCTGCTTTCAAGGCCTCAATTTCAGCAGTGGATTTAAAGCTGAGCAGGGTGTACCAGTTCCACATCAATTCATCGGAAATGGACATGACCTTGCCGAACATATTGGAAGGCGTTTCTGTAACGCCCACGTAGTTGTTCTTGGACTTGGACATTTTGTCCACCCCATCCGTGCCCACCAGCAGTGGCATGGTGAGCACGCACTGCTGGGCCTGACCATGTTGTTTTTGCAATTCACGACCAACCAGCAAGTTGAACTTCTGGTCTGTGCCGCCAATTTCCAGGTCGGATTTAAGTGCGACTGAGTCGTAGCCCTGCATCAAGGGGTACAGAAATTCATGAATGGCAATGGGCACGCCGCCCTGGTAGCGCTTTGTAAAGTCTTCCCTTTCCAGCATCCTGGCCACTGTGTAGCTGGATGCCAGTTTGATCATGCCGTCTGCACCCAAAGGCATGCACCATTCACTGTTGAAACGGATTTCGGTTTTCTCGGCATCCAGAATTTTTACGGCTTGCTGGTGATAGGTTTTTGCATTGTCCTGAATTTGTTCGCGTGTCAGGGGGGGGCGGGTGCTGTTCCGGCCCGATGGATCGCCGATCATCGACGTGAAGTCACCGATCAGGAAAATGACCTGGTGGCCCAAATCTTGCAACTGACGCAGCTTGTTGAGCACGACTGTGTGGCCCAAATGAATATCAGGGGCTGTGGGGTCGAGGCCCAGTTTGATACGAAGGGGTTTGCCACTTGTTTCGCTTTGAACCAGCTTTTTGATCCATTCCGATTCAATCAGCAGTTCTTCAAACCCGCGTTTGGTTACGGCCAGAGCGTGTTTAACAGATTCTGACAAATTGTCAGTAATGTCAGTATTAATCGGTGTGCTTCTATCAGGTGACTGGTTCATATTGCAATCCTTTGTTACACTCTGGCTGGTCGTAGTGTTGTATTTTTGAAAATAGTGCTGATTGTGGGCGATCGGCAACGTGAAATTTCACACCTTTAAAACTAAAACATGATGCTTCAGAAATTTTTAGAGCGAGCAATCGCCGCGTGTGGAAAGGGTTTCGATGTTTCCAGACGCCTCGTGCAGTCGGGTCTGCAGTACGCAGACGACGCCTTACCTGAATCACACAACCACAGAAAGTGGGTCATTGTAGGGTTTTTTTCTTTCCCTGTTCTCGGCGCAGTGGTTGCAATCGCGGGGTCTGTTCAAAATTCTCCCGTGGATTCTGCTTTGTCGAATTCCGAAGTGGTCATCGAGGCAGTTGAACTGAATCTGGCCGATCAGGGTATTTTTACCTTCGAGCCGTTGGTTGCCGAAGAGCGCATTCGTCGTGGCGACACCTTGGTGAGCCTTTTGGATCGCATGGGCGTCAATACCCAGGGTTTGGGTCCCTTCATGGCGCAAGACAAAATTGCAAAAAGCCTTGTCAACCTGCGTGCAGGGCGTGTGCTGAGCGTTCAACAAGGCGCCGATGGCGATCTGAAGTGGTTGCGCTACAAAAGCGATCTGGATGAAGACAAGCAAGAGTCAATCCTGATCCAGAAGATGAATGGTCAATTTACCGCCAAACTTGAGTCAGTCAACTTTGAGAAGCAGGTGGTGTTTCGTGCGGGGCAGATTGAATCTTCCCTGTTTGCAGCGGCAGACAAGGCTGGTTTACCAGACTCCGTGGCCATTCAGTTGACCGAAATTTTTTCCTCTGACATTGACTTCCACCGTGAACTGCGCAAGGGCGACGAGTTCAAGGTGGTTTATGAGGACATGACTCTGGAAGGGCGCTCAGCCCGTGCCGGGCGTGTGCTGGCGGTTGAGTTTGTCAACAACAACAAGCCATACAAAGCGTACTGGTTCAAACCCAATGGCAACCAGTCTGCTGCCTACTATGACGAGGACGGCCGTAGCCTGAAGAAATCATTCTTGCGTTCTCCTTTGGCCTTTTCCAGAATTTCCTCCGGGTTTACCACGCGCCGCTTCCACCCCATTCAACAACGCTGGAAAGCGCACAATGGCGTCGATTACGCAGCACCCACAGGCACACCCATCATGGCGACCGCCAGCGGCACTGTGAAGTTTTCTGGTGTGCAGAATGGCTACGGCAACTTCGTGGAAATCCAGCATCACAGTGGCTACAGCACGGCGTATGCGCACTTGTCCCGTTTCGCAAGTGGTATTCGAGTGGGCCAGAAAGTGCAGCAAGGCGATGTGATTGGGTACGTGGGGGCAACAGGTTGGGCAACAGGCCCACACCTGCACTACGAGTTCCGCGTGAACCGGGTTCCCAAGAACCCGCTGAGCATTACTGTAGCCCAGTCTGAACCTTTGGATCGTGCAGCCATTTCCGAATTCAAGCGCGTTCAGCTTGCACTGGATCGCCGCATGGAATTGGCCACAGCACAAAGCGTGGCGCGTGCGCAGTAAGCAATGATTGTTTTTGGCGCAATGTCTGGTACCAGTACTGACGGTGTGGATGTTGCAGCCATACAGATTGATCCCCGGAACGCCGAAATGCGTTTTCTGGGGGTTGCCAGTCTGGAATTCCCACCTTTGTTGCGGCAAGATTTGCTTGCCCTGCAGCAAATCCCCCCCCGGTTTCCCGACGGCTCTGATCCCCTTTCAATTTTGTTGACTGCCCGGCGTGACCTTTCATTGGTGTACGCAGAGGCCTGCAACGACCTACTGGCATTGTTAGGCCTTGAGGCTCGTGATGTTCGTGTTGTTGGCGCCCATGGACAAACCCTTCGGCATCGTCCGGATCTGGGATACACCTACCAAATGCTGGACGGTGCGCTGCTGGCTACCCGACTTGGTGTGGATGTGGTTTGTGACCTGCGATCCAAAGATGTTGCACTGGGTGGGCAGGGGGCGCCGCTGGTGCCCGCTTTTCACCAAGCGTGGCTGAATGCGAAGGGTGTTTTTGGTCGTACAGGCGTGCTGAATCTGGGTGGATTTTCCAACCTGAGCATACTCAACGGACATGATTCGCCGGTGACTGGTGGCGACTGTGGTCCTGCCAATTGTCTGATGGACCTGTGGGCCCAGCGAGCCTTTCGCTTGCCGATGGATGAGGATGGACTTATCGCCTCAAGCGGGCAACCGTCGGAGCCTTTGCTGGACTTGTTTTTGGCACATCCTTTCTTTGCTCAGTCATGGCCCAAAAGCACAGGCCGTGACGATTTCAACGAACAATGGTTTGACGGCTGCCTTGCCGCCCACTCGGGCTTGTCTGATGAAGACGTCATGGCAACACTGTTGGCTTTTGCGGTCAAAGTAATCAAGTTGACGCTGCCACAGGACATCGATCAAGTGTACGTATGCGGTGGGGGTGCGAAAAACTCTGCCCTGATGAATCAACTGCGCTTCGATTGTGCCCCGGTGGAATTCTTGCCAATTGAAAATCTGGGTCTACCTGCGCAGGCGGTTGAAGCCGCCGCGTTTGCATGGCTGGCCAGTCAGAATATCACCGGGCAACATGGCAATTGTCCAGCCGTAACCGGGGCAGAGCGGTTTGCTGTGCTGGGTGCACTTCACCTAGCCCGCTAACCCGGGCTGGCACCAAATTCCGTGAATCAGATGGACATGGCCGCCTTGGCCTGTGGGGCACTGCTTGCGCCGAATTGTACGGACATGTGTTCGCCAGCCAAGCCTTTTTCACGGGCTGGGAAAAGCTCAGTGATTACATGGAGCCCCGCGTCCTGCAGATTGGGATTCATTGGAATCCGGATCATTTCTTTGTAAAACTCAATCTGGGCATTGCTTTCCTGGCTGGCATTGTAAATCAGGATGCAACAGGGCTCGTAATCCAGAAGCGACCCAAGCAGCTTGAGTTGGTCAATCGCATTCGTTTTCTGGCTCGAATCGCCCGCATACAAGATATAAACAGGGGACATGCCCTTTCTCAAGGCGCTGAGGTAGGCGCGATAAGCACCATGCAGGTTGAAGTCAACTCGGTCAAATCCGTTGGTTGGCAGTCTCCGCTGAATTTCAAGCAAATGCTCCGGAGTCATGGCCATGACTTGCACATCAAACACGCTTTCCTTGCGGTAGCTTGGAAGTTTCCAGCGCTGGGACACTTCTGCTTCACAAGGCAAAACAACCTCGAAAACAGACCCCGCCAGCCTGCCGTTGAAGTATCGGTTGCGACACTCGGTCTTGGCCAGGATCTGTTCACTCAAATCTCGCACGATGTTCGAACCATGCCCCCAGCCCTTGTTGTGCAGGGCGACTTTGTCGTTTTCGATGCCAGAGCCGGTGTCTGCGATCTGAAGGCACAATTTCCCGTTTCGCCTGCGAAGGCCGACCACTACGCCCCCTTTGTCGGTGTATTTGATTGCGTTGTCCAAGCCATTTCGGATGATTTTCGACAAGGCTTCCTTGTTGCTGAATACAGTCAACTCGCTGGGTACGTAACGTATTTGCAGCTGTTTGACTTCAGCCAACAGTCGGTATTCTTCAATCAAGGGCGCAACAATTTCGTTCAGGGAGACGTTTTGAAGTGCGGTACTGTTGTCTTCCGAGGGGTACCGAATGGCATTGCCCAACTGGTCAAAAAAATCTTCCAGCATGTTTTTGAGGGCTTTCTGGGCGGTTTGAATGTGCTGGTAGCGTGCTGTCACTTCAGGGTCTTTGGATATGGCTTTGCCCACACTGGCAAGAATTCCTAGGGTGCTCAAGGGCTGACGCAAATCGTGGCGAAAATCTTTCAAGACGCGTCGCCCTTTGAATGCAAGCTTCATGACTTCCTGGTCCACTTTCTGTTGTGCATTCTTTCGTCTTCTGGTTCGTGTTCGTGAAAAGTCCTGAAAACCCATGTGAAATACACAGGTCACCAGAAGCAGGTTGTAGAAACCATTCACCGAGGAATGAGTGAGCCAACCAGGGGGTAGATCGTAAATATGAAGATGAAAGGCAAAACTGACGAAGCCATAAAACAGGCTGAAATAGACTGCCTTGACCAAGGTGATCTTTGGCAGGTTACTGTAGCTTTTCGTGATGGCTAACAGGCACAACGTTTGAAGGGCGATCATGCACAGTGAAAAGCCTGGTATCTCCCCTGGCGCACTGGCCAGTGCCGCCAGGCAACCAATTCCGAATGGAAGCAAGGCTGACTTTTCCGCACCTACTTTTCCCCGCCGGCGCCCCAGAAATGCACAGGCGAAAAACAGGAATGACAGCAGCTTCAGGCCAGCATGTAGTGGCGTGTTCGGCGCAAGTTCGCTGAAGTTCTCATGTCCGAATACCAAAAAGCCGAGCAGCAGAATACCAATCACTGCACAGGCATTCTGGCGCTGATTGGGCAGGTGGTTGGCAAAAAATGGGTAAGTTGCAATACCCAATAACATGGCAAGCGCTGTAAATGAGTAGGGCATCATCTTGTTGTTGTGTGACCCGCTGAACAAGTCAGCGGGTTAGGTCGTTAAACCAAAGCCGCCGCATTCAGGCGGGGAATTTTTCGATACAAACTGACTGCTTGAGTTCTGTTCTTGACATTCATGCGGGTAAAGATTTCACGCAAGTGGGTCTTGATTGTTTCAGGGGACAGATCAAGTTTCCTTGCAATTTCTTTGTTCGAAAGACCCGACGCAAGGTAGTGCATCACCTGCTGCTGTTTGTGCGTCAGCTGAATTCCGTTGTTCTGACCCAGACGCCCGGTGATGTGCTCACCGTTGGTTTGGCGATTGGACAGGGCATTGGGTCTCCATTGAACCTGAACACCTGCACGGGTCAATGCCTCGAGCAATACCGAGGAGGTTTGTTCAAAGCCTTCTGATTTGGACAGTGTCCAGGAGGGGGCCTGTTGGTTGGGCACAATGGAAGCCAGCAGATTGTCGTCACCACTCATGATCAGCATGGGCAAGTTGGGGTTTAGCTGGCTCAGGGTGTCAATAACCTCCTGACCTTGCGCGTCGGGCAGGCGCAAATCAGTAATGATCAGGGCTGGCGAGTTTTTGCTCCACAGGTCCTTGGCGTGGGCGACACTGGCTGCGCACAGGATGTCTGCATTGGTGGCCACAAATTCCACCAAGTCTTTAATGCCTGTGGCAAAAAGGGGATGATCTTCGATCACCAGAATTTGATTTGACGGCATTGTGTCTCCTCCCGAGGAGTTGCTAGTTTAAAAGGTGTCACCAGATGTGAGCATATGAACATCTTTATTGGATTAACACTTTTTTCCAACCCTCTTTAGGGGGAGTTAATCGCTTTGAGCTCACCCAGTCAATAGGCATTGTCCGCAAAAGTTTCCGTTTATGCTCATGTACCTTCGTTCTGTCTGCTCAATTACTCAGATTCCACCAGTCAAATTGACAGGGTTGGGGACGACTCGGTGTCGACTGCACCGCTTTTCATTACAATAACCCCAAAGAACAGTCGATTGAACGGTGCGAACACAAGGTTCGAGCAGAATAAATGAGAGCAAGATTAAGTGGTGCCTCCAAGCCGGCAGACGAAACCCAAGCCCGGGTTCGCCGCAAGGAACAAACCCGCCAGAACCTGATGCAGGCCGCCCTGACCCTGGTGGGAAATGGCAGCAGCTTCACTGCGCTTGGCATTCGCGAAATTACGCGTGAAGCCGGTGTGGTGCCAACTGCCTTTTACCGACATTTCAAAACCACGGACGAATTGGGTCTTGCCCTGGTTGAAGACGGCGGAATTACGTTACGTCGCTTGCTTCGTGAGGCGAGGCAGGCCAGTCTGCCGGGCGAGGACATGATCCGCCATTCGGTCAGTGTCTTTGTGACTTACCTCAAGCAACACCACCTCGAGTGGCGCTTCATCAGTTCGGAACGTTCTGGCGGATCGCAATTGTTGCGCAATGCCATTCGAAATGAGATTGCCCATTTCACCAATGAAATGGCCAGTGACCTGCGTTTGCTGAATATTTTCCCTGGCCTGTCTACGCACACTTTGACGCTGATATGCAGCCTGGTCGTGACACTGATGATGAATTCGGCCACCGATTTTCTGGATGCCCGCGCAGATCAACCCCAGATTGAAAGAGAAATGCTCGACAATTTCGTCAAGCAGATCGTGATGGTATTTCTGGGGGCCGCACACTGGGAAGAAGAGCCGACCAAGTCGCTGCTCAGTGGCATATCCAAGCCAAAATGAGCAAGCCGAAATGAGCAAGCCAATTGTTTACGTCGATCTGGACGGCACGCTGAGTCCATCGGATGTCTTGCTGGAATGCTGTTTGCTCTTGCTCAAGCAAAACATTTTTTATGCATTCCCCATGCTGTGGTGGGCTTTACAGGGTGCCTGGGTTTTCAAGACCGAAGTCAGCAAACGTGTTGACCCGGTACTGGACCATCTGCCCATTAATCCTGCTGTACTCGAGCGTTTGAATCAGTTGAAGTCAGCGGGGCATGTGCTGGTGCTTGCCAGTGCCAGTGTGTATCGCGATGTTCAAAAGGTGGCTGCGCGCCTGGGCCTCTTTGACCGGATTATCGCCAGTCAGGATTCCAATTTGAAGGGGCTGCGCAAGTTGCAAGCCATTCGGGCAGACAGCCACGGTCAGCCATTTGTGTACTTTGGTGATTCGGTGGTGGATATTCCGGTTTGGAAGCAGGCTGCCGTGGCTTTTGGCGTCAACACCTCGGCGGGGACACGTGCAAAAGCGGCAGCCGCCGGTGTGTCTCTGAATCGGATTGATTCAAATCGCGGCGGTTTCAAGGTTTGGTTAAAGGCCATGCGTTTACAGCAGTGGGCCAAAAATGGTTTGCTGTTTTTACCCCTGATTGCAGCACATGAATTGAACCCGGTGTTGTGGCTGACCATGCTGTGGGGCTTTGTCGCGTTCGGGTTGGTAGCTTCGGCCACCTACATCTGGAATGATTTGATGGATCTGAGTGCGGATCGACAACACCCGCGCAAACGACACAGACCCATGGCCAGCGGCGCCTTGTCGATTGTGAAAGCGTTCCTGTTCATGAAAGCGCTCGGCTTGTTCGGCTTTGCGCTGGCGTTCTGGGCGGTGGGCTGGCAATTTACCCTGGTTCTTCTGATTTACACCGTGGTTACCCTGCTGTACACCTTTGTGTTCAAACGCACGGCGTTTGTTGATGTGCTTCTGCTGGCCCTGTTGTACACGGTTCGGGTCATAGCGGGTGGGGTTGGAACGGGCATTGAGCTGTCGAGCTGGTTGCTGGCTATTTCGCTGTTCGTGTTTCTAAGTCTCGCTTTGGTCAAGCGCTGTGCGGAGCTTGAGTTTCTCCAACTGGAGGGGACGCAACCGCAGGGGCGGGGTTACCGGATGAGCGATCTCAGCTACCTGGTGTCAATGGGCATATCCAGCGGTTTTGTGGCTGTTCTGGTGCTTGCACTTTATGTGGACAGCCAGAACGGCAACATGCTGTACAACACGCCCGAATACCTGTGGGGTGTTTGCCCCTTGTTTCTGTACTGGTTGATGCGCATCTGGATACTGACTTCCCGGAAGGAAATGATTGATGATCCAGTGCACTTTGCCATTCATGATCGCATCAGTTGGGGGTTCGTGATTGCTGTAGCCGTGCTGGTGTTTTTGGCCTCCTGAACCGGAATTGCATGATGCAGAACATTCTTTCAATGTCCGCTGACAAGCTGGAATTGCCGCTGAATCAGGCAAAAAAGGTTTTTGTGTGCACCGTGCTGGTGACTGCGGTCATCAAACTGTGGCTGGCGTGGTTTTTTCCAATGACCGGGGATGAAGCGTTTTTCCACCTGTGGTCGACGGATCTGAATTGGGGGTATTACGACCACCCCCCCATGATCGGCTGGTGGCTCTGGGCGCTTGGTCACCTTGGTGATTCGCCAATTGTTGTTCGCAGTCTGACCCTGTTGTTGACCACCGTCATTGCCCTGGGCATTGTGTTCCTTGCCCGCGACCTGCTGTCCAAGGAACACGAGGCCCGCGCCTGGCTTGCGGGTGCAGTGTATCTCTCGATGCCCGTGTCGTGGTTTGCTGTGTTTGTTACCACCGACACGCCACTGATTTTCTTCATGGGTTTGGCCATTTTTACCTATACCCGTGCGATTCGGGCTGAATCGGGAACTGGCATATTTCTCGCTGGGTGCTTTTTGGGGCTGGCTTTCCTGTCCAAGTATTTTGCGGTGCTGTTGGGCTTTGCCTTTGGTTTTCACTTGCTGTTTCACAAGCAACGTTTCAAGTACCTGTTCCTGTTGTTGGCGGGGGTCATGCCTTTTGCCAGTATCAACATTGGATACAACCTGCACAACTGCTGGAACAACATCATGTTCAATCTGATCAACCGGCACGAAGACGCCCGGCTGGGTTGGGGGACAGTACTGACCTATCTGGGGATGATGGTCTACTTGATTACTCCATGGGCGTTGTGGCGTTTGATCAAGGGCGCCCGTATCTGGGGCCGGGAAGGTGCATTGGCTTTTGCACTGTTGGTGCCGCTGACGTTGTTCTTGCTGGTGTCACTTGAAAAAACAGTGGGCCTGCATTGGGTGCTGGGTTTTTTGCCAGTCGCTTTTGTGTTGCTCGCTTTGTGTACCCCAGGTGCCTGGCTAAAGCGGTTTGTGGGTTTCAACGCGGTGCTGTCGGTGCCACATCTTGTGGTGTTTGGTTTGCTGATGCATGCAGGCGTGTCTGTATGGCCCAAGAAAGACTTTCAGGAAGATGTCTTGTTTCACCGGGAAATGCCCGCAATTCTTGCCGAGTTGACGCGCGACATGCCCAGCGACGGCGTGTTGACCACAGTGGCTTATTCCCCTGCTGCCCTGATGACCTACCACTATGGTCAGGTGGTACCCGTGTTTGGGCCCGGCAAGTACCACGCCCGAAATGACGACACCTTCGTGGACTGGCGGCAAATGGATGGGAAATCGATCCGGATTGTGGCCAAGGCCAAGCCAATAGACCCTGGTTTGTATTCTGCGTATCTGAGCAACACACGTGTGAGCAATGTGGTGGTGCAAGGGGTACCCTTTACCATCGTGGATGGCAGTGACTTCAATTACCAGCGATTCCGGGATGTGGTGTTGCGGGAAGCTGTGGACAAGTACTACCAGATCCCAACGATATTGCCGGTGCTGGACTGTCCGTTTGCGCGAAAGTACGGGTTTGAGGCGGAATGCCGAATTGCGAAGCCTTGAAAGGTTTTGTTGCGCAGGCTTTGCTCAGTGTTCGTTTGTTGCTCATCTCGCCTTGGACAAGGCTGATTTCCCGTCTTCATGATTCTGGCTTGGGGAATGCGAAACGCAAAAGCGTCTTCGCATCGATTGCTAGCGCAATCGCCCCGCGCTGCGAATCAGCCGGGAAGCCTTGCCCTGAATCGGCAAGATGATGCAGCAAACGAACACTTCCCCTAGGCTGCGAACTTTCGCCGGTTAATGGGCTGGTGATCCAATGAAAGCCGCAATCCGCGCTAAGCGAGTCGCGGGCGTAGCCCCTTCACGTTTGCGAAGGCAGTATTGCCCTCGCACCGCCATTCAGAAAGCCTGCCTTTTTTGAATTCACACGCGACGTTCGGCTGCAAGCCGACACTGGGTTCGGCCGTGTGTTTTGCCGAACCCGGTGAGTGAGTGTGAACTTCAAATAAGGGAAATACAGGCTTTCGGCGGAAGAGGGTATGAGCCTTTGCAATCGATAGAAAACGTGTGCGCCTTGCAAACGATAGAAAAGGCATGCGCCTTGCGAACGAACGAAAGGGCATGCGCCAGAGCAGACGAGCAAAAAAGTGCGCCAGCACAGACGGGTCGCTTTAAGGTTTCGGCTCTTCGATCCGCTGCCACTTCAATTCCCCTTCCAGCAAACTGGTTTTGTCACTACCCTTCAGTTTGACTGGCACGGCCCACTCCCCAGTTTGACTGGCCTTTTTCGGCTTGGCATCCAGTCTGGGCTCTGCATAGGTGATAGTGCCTGTTTCAGATACTTTTACCCAACCTGAGTCGGCTACCGGTGTATAAAAAAGCTCGGTCTGCTTGGCCCAAGGGTGCTTGCTGTCCAGCCACACTCCATCTTCACGAAGCTCCAGAAAAGGTTGACCTTTGGTGTCGAGAACCTGAAAGTCACCTTCAGCCGTGGCCAGTCGGCTCAGCATGAACATGTTACCGCTCAGCCCGGGGACCATGGCGTTCAGCCCTTCCGGTATGTTTTCCGTGCGCAGGTTTGGGCGCCAATAACCTGTCATTGGCGTGGGCTCTCGCCGCTCAATTCGAACATTCAACGGTTTGCCGTTGACGCGGAGGCCCAGATTGAAGTGCGCCATTTCTTCATTCAGCAATCGCGGGTCATACCAACCATAGCCGGGCTGCTGATCCAGCAGCACCCAGTTGGGTTTGGGCGCTGGTTTTGTCTTGAGTCGGTCGGGAACAGGTCCACCACCGGGTTGGCGGGATCGATGCCAGCCTGTTGCGTTAAGGTCAGCAAATAACTTGTTGCCATCGAATCGAAGAAACGCGCGTTTGTCCTCGCCGAGAATCTCAATTTTCTGCTGGCCGTCTGTTGACATTGCAAATTGGTAGGCAGTGCTTTTAACAACCTGAAGCGAAACTCCTGCGGGTAGTTTGGCCTTGAGGCTAACTGCTGGAATTCCCCCTTCGTCGCCATGTTCAGCATGGGCGAGCGCGGGTTCGCTGTAGAAAGGAGCGTAAATTGTGAGGGCTGAGAAGAAAAACGCCAGGCCGAGGCCTAGCGTTTTCTTCACCCAGTTCGCTTTAACGATGGGCATTGTTATTCAACTCTCCGTTCAAGCACCATGCTTCAACATGAAGCTGACTGACTTGGATGGCAGCAGAGAACCATCGGCCTGCTTGGTGCGGGCAAACACCATGTAGGAGCCTTGTGGTAGCACGGCGGCCTGATTCGGGATGTTGAAAGACACGTTGTTGCCATTGATGGTCAACTGGGCTTTCGGAATCACCACGGTGCGCTGATCTGCATCGGTCAAGTGGGTTGTCACGGTGTGACGAACCAAGGTGAACGAATCAATCTTGCTCATGTCTGTGCCCGGCGCCATCTGCATGGTGACCTGCTGACCTTTCATGAACTGGCGCAACATGGTTTTGCCATCTCCCGCCGGAGTCGAATTGCCGCCTGAGAAGCCAACCAGGGTTGGACGATTCGGGTTGGTGACGTAGGGTGGTGAATAAATTTCGAACGATGGATCACGTCCGTCATTGGGTGAAAATCCAAACGCTGCGAGGTTGATGTTTTTCAGGTAGAGGGTTGAAATCGGGGCATGGCCACCAATCAATACCCGACCGTCTTGCATCAGCAAAGCTGTGTTGTGGTAAGTGCGCGGATTGTTGGCTACAGCCATCTGTGTCCACTTCTTGGTCACCGGGTTGAAGCGTTCGGCCGTTTTGCGCGGGAACTCAATACCAGGTGCAACAACACCATCGCGGTCACCACCGCTGAACACCATCACTGAGTCATCAGGCATCAGAACACCTGAACCGTACCACCGTGTCTCATTCAGTGAGCCGGTCACTTCACTTTCATAGGTGGTGATTTTGTCGCCATCAGTTTTCACCGTGTCGATGCGTGACGATGCAACAGCCACATATCCACCTGGCGATGCTGCACCGACCAGCGGAAGTACACCGCCCGCCGTCAGGAAACTGGCGTCTTTGTACTGCCCCTGTGCATTGGGGCGCAGCGGCATCATGATGGAGAATGTGGATCCGCGCATGCCCGCACCCACGACCTTTTGCAACAGCTGTTCAGGGTTGCTGGTGGTCAGTGTACCTAGCAATTTCTGCAAGGCCTGTGGGCTTTTTGTCGGTACGCTGGTCAATGTCTTTGTCAGTGCGCTCATTGCTGCATTGGGCGCTGTCAACGGGTTCAGGATCTGTGTCAAAGACTCAAGTCCTGCATCGCTGAATTTCAACGGGAAACCTGCATAAGCCAGATCAGACCAGGTTTGGTTGGCCGGGTTGTAGGTCGCCGAAATGTTCCACAAAGGCTGGTCATAGGACTGGCCAAAAGGGTTGAATGCCTGTCCACCTGCGTTGTAATACACGTGGCCGTTGGGCAACAGGTGCAGACGGGGGTACAGGGGCAGTGACCGCTGGGCCGCCTGTCCATTCACAGTCCACTTGTTGGCAACCGGGTCATACGTTTCGGTTTGCACCACATTGCGACCGCTTTGTTCAGGTGCTTGTGGATAAATGGGCTTCAACAGCTTGGTCACACCACTGGCCACGAACATTTTGCTGTCAGGCAATGTGATCAGCGCGGGGTACCAACGGCCAAAATTCATGTCAGCCATTTGGCTCCACATGTTGGTGTTGGGGTTGTACACACGGCTATTTTTCAGGCCTTCGAGTTCTGTCAAGCCATAACCGATCAAGTTGCTACCGGGTTCGCTGTAATAGGCGGTGCCGCCTACAGCCATGATTCGGCCATCTGCCAGCATGGCCACGTCGGCACAGAACAGGGCGCCGTCTGCGCTGTTGGTTTCCTTGTTGGTCAGGCCAAGTCCGGGCAGCAGTTCGGTAATTTCATATCCGTCTGGGTTCGCACCAGAGTCCACGTCGATTGGACGAGTCCACATGACCTGTTCATTTGCTGGCCTGGTTGTACTCAAGGTATCAGGAATACGCATGACCCGCGTTTGGTCATTGATGGCCTTTTGTCCAAAGTCGACCAGAATGCTGAATTCGAAGTCCTCAGTGCCTTCCAGTGCATTGAAATACAGGAAGTCGCCGTTGGGCAGCATGGAAATTGTGCCGGCTGCGGGTTTGCATCGAAGTTTTCCGTTTGGACCAATGCCTTCGCACTTGTTGTCAGTGCGGAAGCCTTTCAGGTCTGGATTGTTGTCGTTGGCGACTGAACGTTCATAGACAAATGGTTCGGAGAAAGGCTTGGTGAATGAGCCTTTTTGACCTTCTGGGGCAACTCCCTTGCTGGAGCTGACCGGGTTGAATTTGGCGCCGATCAGATCATCCAATAGGCCGGCTTGTACGGGCAGTGCAGATCCCAATCCGATGGCGATTACTGCAGTTAGTTTATTCAGCTTGAACACGTGTCATCTCCTCCTGGCAAGCTTTTATGTCGGGAAAGGAGATATGTTGTCACGGGGTGCCACCAGTCTCCTTTCTTTTTCTTGTTAACAGCTGTTACTGTTCAGATGCATTTTTAGATGCATTTCTCTAAAAAATAATAACCGTGATTATGGTTTTGTACAATCGTTGTTTTACTATTTTTGTTATGTAATTTGACGAATGAGTGGGGGGAGATGAGGCGCTTTGAACTGAAGTTGGCGGCAGACAAATGAAAAAACCCCTCAGCTTTCACTGAGGGGTTTTTTGTTTGGTGGCGAATCAGGGATTCGAACCCCGGACCTGCGGATTATGATTCCGTCGCTCTAACCGGCTGAGCTAATTCGCCGAAGACCAAGAGTATAACCGAGCTTTCTTAAAAAAAGAAGGGGAATTGTCACTCCTTGCGCAGTCTTTGTGTGTTGAATCAAAACATGCGTTCAACGCGCCAGGTTTGATATTTCAACGCCAGCACTGCACCACCAACAATACTCGCCAAGGCCACGAAGGAGGGCAGTGACAGGGTGCTAACACCGCTGAGACCCTGGCCCACTGTGCATCCCATTGCGAGTACACCGCCCACGCCCATCAAGACCGCACCAACTGTGTGGTTGGCCGTGTCTTCTACACCTTGGAAAGTTTCCCAACGAAATGATTTTTCAGTCAGGGAGCTGCCAGCAGCGCCCAGGATGACCCCAAAACAGGCCACAACCCCCACGGTGAGTACACGCGATATATCCGAGAAGAACATTAGCCATTCCAGCGTGTAGGCATAGGGCGCTACAAAGCTGAAGCCTTCTGCCCTGTTGGCGTAAGTTCCAAGGTATGCCGCTTCCAGGGTGTCTGGGTGTTCCGGAATGTAAGCAACCTGAAAAACCACCCACCAGGCGGCTGCCACCGTCAAGCCGACCCCCACACCACCCAGAATAACTTCTTTGTTCCAGGCCGATTTACTGGCCAATGCCCAGGCCAGCATGATCAAGGGCAGCGCTATGGCGAACACGGCTGTAAGGGATGTAGTGTCTGCAGCGAACAGGCTTGCCAGCATTTCTGGTAGGTAAGGGCTTGCGCTGAACTCAAACTTAACCGGGTCGAGGAAGTTGGCGCGTAACACACCAAAAACGCCCTTTAACGTCATGTAGGCGGTGAGCCCCATGATGACAAATACCATGAGTGCCTTTAAGTTGCCCGCACCCAGTCGAATCAGGGTTTTGCTGCCGCAACCGGATGCTAGAACCATGCCCGCGCCGAAAAGCAGCCCGCCAGTAATGCCAGAAAGCCAGGACCACTGCGTGCCAAGGTAAATCGTGTCGTTCAGGTTTGCCTGGCCGGCAATGCTGAGCGATTGCAGACCCAGGGCCGCCACCGCGATGGCTACAACCCACATGCGCATTCGGTTCCAGTCACCAAAGTTGACTACGTCAGCCACAGCACCCATGGTGCAGAAATGGGTTCGATGCGAGACAGCACCGAATGCAAGGCCAACGGCAAAGGTTGCCCAAAGCACAGTGTCTTGAATATGGCTGACGTTGATTTCTTCCATGACTGGGCACCTTTGTTGTGAAGTGCCCGTATTTTAACCACGGTCGCGCGTTTGTGTCCGCAACCAGTGTGTTTTATTTGCGAGGTTTACCGAGGTTCATTTCAAGGCAGCCAAGCGTGTTTTAGCGCTTGCAGCTGCGGGGCTGTCAGGGTATTTGGTGATCAGCTCGTTCAATGTTTTCTTGGCGCCAGGGATGCTTTTCAGTTCAAGTTGTGAGCTGGCCATGCTGAGAAGTGCATCGGGTGCGCGCGGGCTGTCGGGGAAGTCTTTGGCCAGATCACGCTGGGTGATCAATGCCGTCTTGTAGTCGCTCAGGGCAAACTGGGTACTGCCCAAAAAATAGCGAACCTGTGGCTCAAGCCTGCTTTTTGAATGTTTGGCCAGAAATTGCTGGAATTGCGCAGCAGCGTCTTTGTAGTTGCCTGCCTTGAAATGGTCAAGGCCAGCTTGGTAGTCGCTGAATTGTTCGGGGGGTACTGATAATTCTTCACCGTCAAGCTGTACGGGCTTGGGTTCAAGCTTTTTGATACGCTCGTCAAGGTTGAGGTAAAGCACCTTGTTGTCTTCTTGCAGCTTGCGAATATTGTTGTTGGCAACTTCAAGATCGCCACGCAAGCGGGCGATCTCTCGGTCTTTTTCAGTCAGGGTCTGGGCTTGTGAAAGAACCTGACCCTGATTGGCTGACTCCATTCGGGCGACTCGATCTTCAAGCACCTTGACCTGCTGGCGTAATTCCAGAATGGCCCTGCGAGCTTCCGTGTCATCAAAAATTGCGAAAGCAGAATTTGATGCAAGGGTGCAAAACAGGGCTGCAGCCCAGGCTGTTTGCTTGAAGTTTAAAGTCATCTCGATGGAAATCCTTGATTACTGGTAAGCGATGTCGGAACGACGGTTTTCAGCATACGCTGCTTCATTGCTGCCAGTTGCTTTTGGCTTTTCTTTGCCAAAGCTTACTGTTTCGATTTGGGCTTCTTTCACACCCAAAGCCAACATCAATGTTTTCACTGCGTCTGCACGGCGCTGGCCCAATGCCAGGTTGTATTCCGCGCCACCACGCTCGTCAGTGTTGCCTTGTACTACAACCTTGCGGTTGGGGTTGGCAACCAGGTATTTGGCGTGGTTTTGTACCAGTTCACGGTACTCTGACTTGACAGTGTAGCTGTCGTAGTCAAAGTAAACGCTGCGCTTGGCCAGAACACCTTGTGGGTCGTTCAGTGGATCTGCATCACCTGGGGTTACGGTGGGAACTGCACGGCCGTCCGTTCCATCGGGTGCTTTGCCAGTTTTTGTTTCCACAGCAGGCTTGTCGTTCAAAGGAACGGCAGAGCTACAAGCGGCCAACACGGCCACCATTGCTGAAATCGCCAAGTACTTGACCATTGAGTGTTTCATTTCTATCTCCAGACCTAAAGGTTTTCAGTTTAAAACTAGTTAAAACAAATTCAAATTCAATCGTTTAAAAAAGGGCCCCATGTGGGTTCCGCAATGTCAGCGCCTGAACTGCTCAAGCTGTACTTGATGCGTCCGTCCTTTGACACCACAGCCAGGGTCCCTTTGCCCCCCGCTTTGGTCGCATACAGAATATAGCGTCCATTGGGCGAGAAGCTTGGGCTTTCGTCGCGACCCGTATTGGTCAGCAGCATTTCAGTGCCGCCTGCCAAGTCCAGAACCGCTATTTTAAATTGCCCGTCTCGACGAGTCACGTATGTCAAAGTTTTGTCATCGGGACTGATCCGAGGGGAGATATTGTATCCACCTTCGAATGTCACGCGTGATGCATCACCGCCATTTGTGCCCATTCGATAAACTTGGGGGCCGCCTCCGCGATCCGACGTGAAGTAAATGCTTCGACCGTCGTGACTGTAGGCAGGTTCCGTATTGATTCCACTTGTGTTCGTCAATTTATTAAGACCAGATCCGTCAGAATCCATCGAGAATATTTGGGATCCACCTTCTTTGGTCAACACCACAGCCAACTGTTGGCCATTTGCTGACCAGGCCGGCGCGCTGTTGCTACCCTTGAAATTTGCAAGCGCCTTGCGGCGCCCGGTGGCCAATGTGTGTACAAATACCACCGGCTTGCGGGTTTCGAACGAAACATAAGCAAGTTGTGTACCGTCTGGCGACCAAGCTGGGGAAATAATGGGTTCTTTAGAGGCAAGTGCAACTTGTGGGTTTGCACCGTCAGCATCCGCAATGATCAGGCGATACCGGCCTGGGGACTTTTCAACATAAGCCAGGCGAGTTGAAAACACACCTTTTTCACCCAAAAGTTTTTCGTAAACGAAATCGGCAATTTTGTGGGCATGCAGGCGCAACGCCGATGGTGCAATGACGTAGCTGAATTTGCCAAGGGATTTTTGCTGTGCGGTATCGTGCAGGTTAAACCGCAGATCCAACCGGCCGTCGGGCAGTTTTTTGACTGAACCCACGATGAGCGCATCTACGCCGATCGATTTCCACGCACTGGGGTCGATCATGGTTGTTTCATTTAGCTCAATATTGCTGGTCGTGTTGATGGCCCGAAAAAACCCACTGCGCACCAAATCGCTCTCAATGACTTTTTTGATGTCTTCTGGCAAGCCTTGGTTGCCCTGAAATGGGGCAGCGGAGAAGGCTATCTGGTTGGTGCCCACACCGGTGATGTCGATTTTCAACTGGGCGTGTGCCTGGTTGGACAAAAGCATGAAAGCGGTGGTCGCCAGCAGCGCAAAAGCAAGCTGGCGCAGGCGCCCCCGCAGGGCAAAAAAGAGATTTGGATGCATGAATGGTTTTACGTAGTTCATTGTTTCACTGAAAATTAAACGTCTTTTGGACGGAATGAGAGGACAAGCACAGGCTCCACTGAGCCATCGTCAGCCTTGGGTAAGGGGCTTGAGCGCTGAAGTGCACGTTCCACAGCGCTGTCCCATGCTGGCAACCCACTGCTTTTTTTCTGAGTGATCGACACAATTTCACCGCTTGGAAGTTGTTTGACTTCAAAAACGGCTTCCGGGTTTCCGCTGACAGAATCTGCGCCCGGGAACACCAGTTTACTGCGAACATATTGCCGAATTTTGTCGCTGTATTGGGCTTTGTTTCTGCTGCTGCCCGCGGATGTGCTGCCCGTATTGGGTGCGCCGCCCATAATACGCGCCAATTCTTCCTGCCGAAGTTTTTTGGCCAGTTCAGGGTCAATTTTCGGTTCGGGCTTTGGCTCTGGCTTTTTGGCCTCTGGCTTTGGTTCGGGCTTCTTCGGCTCAGGTTTCTTGGGCTCAGGTTTCGGTTCGGGCTTTTTGGGCTCTGGCTTGGGCTCGGGTTTTGGTTTGACTTCCTTTTTGGGAAGTTCGATGTCCGCCTTTGGGGGTTGAACCGGCTTGGGTGGCGGTGGTGTTTCAACCACCGGCTCGGGTTTTGGTGGTTCAGGCACCGGTTCGGGTTTTGGCTGGGGCACGGCAATCGGTTGATTGGCGGGCAATTCCGACCAGAGCACTGCTTCAAATGCGGCGGGCTTTTCCGTGTTCCAGTTGAGGCCTACCACGAAAAATGCGACCAAGGCCAAGTGTGCCAGCAGTGAAGCGGTTAAACCGGCTTTTTCACCGGTGTGGTCCACTGGCGGGTCCAGGCGCGACTGGAGCCCGCTTTCCTTGCTCATTTTGGAAAGCAGGTCCTGGTGGGCTGTGGTGAAGTTCCAGCCCCTGCTGGGCGGTGTCAATTCAGAGCTCATTTGCTTTTGGGCTTCACCAACAGGCCGACTTTCTGGATTTGTGCGCTTTGCAGGGCGTCCATGGCGTCCACTACGGACTGGTATTGAATTGCTTTTTCGGCAGAAATTACCACCGGCCGATCGGGCTCATCGCCTTGCAGTTTTTTCACTTCCGCAGCCAGATCTGAAAGCGCTACCTCGGTGCTTTTGTTGGTTTTCATGTCTTTGACGACCAAGTTCCCGACTTGCCGCACTGTGACTTCAATTGGGCGCATTTGCTTTGGCGGGTTGGTGTTCGCCATCGATGGTAGGTCGATCACCGAGGGTGTGATCATGGGGGCCGTGACCATGAAAATGATCAGTAGCACCAACATCACATCGATGTAGGGCACCACGTTGATCTCGTTCATGGCGCGTCTGGATTTGCGTCCAAGTTCGGCTTTCATTGAATAGACTTCCTGTGGATTAGTGCTGACGCTGCAGAATGTTCAAGAACTCTTCGACGAAAGACTCAAACTGTGTGGAAAGGCGGTCTATGTCGTTCGCATAGCGGTTGTACGCCACCACCGCCGGGATGGCTGCGAACAGGCCAATTGCTGTTGCAATCAGCGCTTCGGCAATACCCGGCGCAACCGAGGCCAGCGTGGCTTGTTGTACATTGGCCAAGCCAACAAAGGCGTGCATGATGCCCCACACCGTGCCAAACAGGCCGATGTAGGGGCTGACTGATCCGGCAGAAGCCAAAAACGGCAGGTTGCGTTCAAGAATTTCGTTTTCGCGCTGAAAAGCCGCCTTCATGGCGCGGCGGGAACCGTCAATGATCAGGGAATAGTCGGTCAAGCCTTTTTTGTCGCGGGCGCGAAGAAATTCGCTCATGCCGGCTTCAAAAATTCGCTCAAGTGGGCCGGCTTCATTTCGGCGCATTCCCGCACGTTGAAACAGCGTGTTCAAGTCGCCTCCGGACCAGAACTCTTCTTCGAATTTGTCAGCTTGTTGCTTGGTGCGTTTGAGCACAGCCCATTTCTTGAAAATGGTGGCCCAGGAAGCAAGAGAAATCATGACCAGAATCAGCATGACCAACTGGACAACCAGGCTGGCCTCTGCGATCAGGGAAATGAACGACATGTCGGTAGAGATATCCATTAACAATCCGCGGTAAGGAAAATGATTTGTTCCGAGTAACGCACTAAAGCATCAATTGGTTGAGTTGAGCGAAAACAGCGGGTGGTATTGCACTGGGTTTCAAGGTTTGCGTATTGACACAGCCCACCTTGGTTTTTCCCTCGCAAAGGACCTCGCCATTGCGCGTTACTGTTTGCTTGAAGACAGCCGAAACACGCTTAAGTTCAGCAAGTTCCACTGATATTTCAAGTACATCCTCAAGTTTAGCAGACCGCAGGTAGTTCAACTCTGTCCGGCTGACAACGAAGACCATTTGATGGTCATTCATGAGCGATTTCATGCCGATACTTTCTTGTAGGAACCACTCGCTTCGAGCCCTTTCCATGAACTTGAGGTAGTTGCCGTAATACACGATGCCACCAGCATCAGTATCTTCAAAATACACGCGCAGGGAAAACTTGAATGTCATGACACCACCTAGGTCTAGTATGCTAACGGTATTGTAAGCAGGAGAGGAACTGCCCCTCGGGGTTGAAGGGTCCTGCCGCAACCCAATGATTAACCGACTATATCAATTACAAAGAGAAGCGGAGACTACAGAGATGGCAAAAAATATCCCTTTGCTGGATGCATCCTGGTTGTATGTTGAGTCCAAAGAAGCGCCCATGCATGTGGGCAGCATGGCGATTTTCACAGTGCCTGAGGGCGAAACATCCCAGCAGGCCATTGCACGAATTGTTCAAATGCTGCGTGCCTCCGTGGAGTTCGCGCCCCCCTTCAACTATCGCTTGTCCAGTCCTCGCTTGTTGACTTTGATGCCCAAGTGGATTGAGGCTGACAAGATTGACCTGGATTACCATTTCCGTCACAGCGCCTTGCCAGCACCCGGCGGAGAGCGCGAGTTGGGTACCTTGATTTCGCGTTTGCACTCTCACCCACTGGACTTCCGCAAACCGCTGTGGGAAATGCACCTGATTGAAGGGTTGTATGGCAACCGATTCGCGCTGTACACCAAGATGCACCATTCGCTAATGGATGGTGTGGGCGGTATGCGTCTGATGGAACGAATTTTTGGCAAGTCGGCCAAGGAAAGCATGGGCTTGCCAGCGCCTTGGTCTGTAGGCACAGTCAGCCGCAAGAAAAAGAGCACCGAGCCGCAACATTTTGCGGACCAGGCCCGTGAGGCCTGGGAGGCTGCCAAGCTGAGCGGTCAGTCCCTGCCTGCAGCGGGGCGCGCGCTGATGGATTTGGTGCGTGAGGCTGTCAAGCCGACCGACCCGGCCCTGGCGACTCCGTTCTCAGGCCCCCGTTCGATTGTGAACAGAAGGGTGGGGGGCGCGCGTCGCCTGGCTACCCAGACCTATCCGCTGGAGCGCGTTCGCGCTGTGGCAGATGCGGCGAAGGTCAGTGTGAATGATATTTTTCTGGCAATTTGCTCTAGTTCAATTCGCCGTTATCTGCTGGAACGGGACGCGCTGCCTGCGGAATCGCTGACGGCTGGTTTGCCTGTGTCTGTTCGCCCGGCAGATGACCTGGACGGCGGCAATGCCATCAGTTTCATCATTGCCAACCTGTACACCACCGAGAGCGATCCCTTGGTGCGGTTGAATGAAATTCACCGTTCCACGCAATTGGCCAAGACCAATTTGCAGGCCATGCCCAAAGAGGCCATCAACAACTACACCATCATGCTGATGGCACCGATGATGTTGCAACTGGTTTCAGGGCTGGGTGGTTTGACCCGGCCAATTTTCAACACAGTGATTTCAAACGTGCCTGGCCCGTCCCAGGACTTGTATTTCTCCGGTTGCAGGTTGGAACAGTTCTACCCGATTTCGCTGATTCCGCATGGGCAGGCTTTGAATATCACTGTGGTGAGTTATTCCGGGCAGTTCAACGTGGCGTTTACGGGTGACCACGATGCATTGCCATCCATGCAGCGTTTGTCTGTTTACACCGGTGAAGCGCTTGAGGAACTGGAATCGGTGCTTGGGGTGAAGTGGGAAAGCAAGACTGCCGAGCCCACGGCTGCACCAGTTGCGGCCAAGCCTGCAGCGCGCAAGACTGCAACCCGCAAGACTGCAACCCGCAAGGCTTGAGTCGACTAACGCCGGGTGGTTTTTTGGGCCCACACGGCTTAAAGCCCACTCAGCGCGAACTCCAATCGCTCGCCTGAAAACCTGGTTTTCCCTTTTTGAAATTCATATTGACTCAACACACTCGACAAAAGAGATGGTCGAGTGTGTTGTCGGCTTGCAGCCGAACGTTGCATGTGAACTTCAAACGGGCAGGTTTTCTTGAATGGCGAAGCGATTGGAGTCTCGCTGCTGAGTGTGCGCTAAGGTGTCGGTAATTGATCGCACATGTGTGGGCAGCAACTGTGACGGGGTTGACACTGGCGGTGCGTTGGTCTGCGGGGTGATCGGGCTACATCAGCGCTCAGTTGGCCGTGCTCGTTGAAGAACCGGAGCTGGTGAGGTCTCCATAGGTGTGGCTTTGAACCCGCTGCCCGCAAGACCAGCCTGCCGGCTTGGCCTCCCCGGCAGTGCGCTTGCCTGTTCCGCAAATTCAGGAAAACCGCCCCTTTTTGACCCAGCCCATTGCGTGTGCCTGGAGGGCACCACAGAGTCCTCGGCCATCTTTTTTGCCGAGGCGCTGTGAGCAGTGGGTGTGTCAAAAAGGGATCAGCGGTTTTTCGTGCGGGATCGGGCAAGGCACGCTGGGTAGGCCCAAACAGAGGCCAGGTTCAACTCGCGCAACGAGTAAGCCACGCCGGGTAGGCTTAAAACCCTGCCGGTGTGGCAAACAACTCCGAATAGCCACACTACTCCTTGTAGGCAATTCAATGCGCCGCCTTACAGCAAATCACCTTGCTGCAAATTCGCCGCATGTGTGCCCGCCAAACTCGCAGGCGCTGTCAGCCCGAAGTGGGCGTAGGTGTTCAGCGTTGCAATCCGCCCCCGTGGGGTACGTTGAATGTAGCCCTGCTGAATCAGATAGGGCTCTAGCACATCTTCAATGGTGTCTTTTTCTTCACCAATCGCAGCGGCCACGCTTTCAAGGCCAACCGGCCCACCACCAAATTTGTGGATGATGGTTTCAAGCAGCCTGCGGTCCATGGGGTCAAGGCCCACTTTGTCCACATCCAGCATGGTCAGCGCTGCATCTGCCACCTCCGCGGTAATCACACCATTGGCTTTCACCTGCGCGTAATCACGAACCCGGCGCAGCAGTCGGTTTGCAATGCGAGGGGTGCCGCGTGATCGCCGTGCAATTTCAAGACAACCCGAGGCCTCGGCTGGCGTGTCCAACAAATTCGCTGAACGGGCCACGATGCGGGACAATTCTTCCGGTGTGTAAAACTCAAGCCGCGACACAATACCAAACCGGTCGCGAAGCGGGTTGGTCAACATGCCCGCGCGGGTGGTGGCTCCCACCAGGGTGAAAGGCTGCAAGTCGAGCTTGACACTGCGTGCAGCTGGTCCTTCGCCAATCATGATGTCGATTTGGTAGTCTTCAAGTGCCGGGTACAGAATTTCTTCGACCACCGGGGACAAGCGGTGAATCTCGTCGATAAACAGCACATCGTTCGCTTCCAGGTTGGTGAGCAAGGCTGCCAGGTCGCCTGGGCGTTCCAGCACGGGGCCAGAGGTTTGGCGCAAGTTCACGCCCATTTCGCGGGCCAGAATGTGGGCCAGGGTTGTTTTACCCAAACCAGGCGGGCCGAAAAGCAGCACGTGATCCAGTGCTTCGTTGCGCCCTTTTGCAGCGGCAATGAAAATATCAAGTTGATCGCGAATTTTTTGCTGCCCCACGTACTCGTCCAGGTGCTTTGGGCGCAATGCGCGTTCAAAAGCTTCTTCAGCGGGTGTGGTTTTGGTCGGGCTGATCAGGCGATCGGGTTCAATCATGTGGGTTTGCCTTTAGCCTTTGGACAGGTTGCGCAAGGCCAGCTTCAGGCCATCGGTGACACTGGTGCCTTCAGGCAGACCTTTGCAGGCGAGGGTGGCTTCCTTGTCGGAATAGCCGAGGGCACACAGTGCCTGCACAATGTCACTTTGGCTGGCCACCGGTATAGGCATGCCCTCAGCAATATTGGCTGTACCGCCCAAGGCCACGATCTGGCCTTTCAATTCGAGTAGCAAGCGTTCCGCCGTTTTTTTCCCAATGCCCGGGATTTTCACAAGCCTGCCTGTTTCCTGGCTTTGTACCGCCAGCAAAAATTCCTGGGTGGAGATGGAGGACAAAATGGCCAGTGCAGTGCGCGGGCCAATACCGGACACCTTGATCAGTGTTTTGAACAGATTTTTTTCTGCGGCGTTTTGAAATCCGTACAGGGTGTGCGCGTCTTCCCTAACAACGAGGTGGGTGAGCAGGGTGCACACGGCATTGATTTCTGGCAGGTTGAACAGCGTGCTCATCGGCACTTGCAGTTCATACCCCACGCCCTGGACATCAATCAATATCCACGGCGCATTTTTTTCCAGCAAAGTGCCTTTCAGGCGACCAATCATTGCAGTTTCTCCACACTGTTCATATTCACAGTAAACTGAATTCGATTATACGACAAGCGACTTCATTTCCAGCTGGTACGGCCCTTTCGGGTGCGGGTTTTGAAAATACTGGTGGGCAGGTCTTTGGCTGCCAATGCGTCAAGCAGTTTGCTGCTTTGTGCATGGGTCAGTGCGGCGGCCAGTGCGTCTGCGGCATCCGCTGAGGGGTGGGCAGGCAGTTTCAGCAAGCGCTTGACCATTTCCTGCACCTGTTCCTTGTTGGCTTTGCCATGCCCCACAATGGCCTGCTTGATTTGAAGCGCGGTGTATTCAGTCACAGCCAAACCGCTGTGGGTCAATGCAGTGAGCACTGCGCCACGAGCCTGACCCAAGAGAAGAGTGGATTGCGGGTTGACGTTCACAAACACTTTTTCAACAACGGCCACTTGGGGTTTGTACAGTTCAGCCAGTTCGCACAGCCCTGAAAAAAGGGTGTGCAAACGGTCGGGCAGTGAAGCGTCGGAATTGGAGCGGATCACTCCGCTGGCCACGTAGATTTGCTGGCTTTCAACAATGTCAACCACACCATAGCCAGTGACGCGCAAGCCTGGGTCTATACCGAGGATGCGCATCACCATGGCAGGCGCTTGATGACCAGTTTAGTGGCGGAAATGGCGCACACCGGTCAGCACCATGACAATATCCCGCTCATTGGCAGCGGCAATGACCTCGTCATCCCGCATGGAACCGCCAGGCTGGATCACGCAGCTTGCACCGGCATCCACCACTACATCCAGGCCATCGCGGAAGGGGAAGAAGGCATCAGAGGCTACTGCGCTGTCGGCCAAGGTCAGGCCTGCATTTTGTGCCTTGATGGAGGCGATGCGCGCGGAGTCTACGCGGCTCATTTGCCCTGCGCCCACACCCATGGTCATGCCGTCTTTGCAAAACACGATGGCGTTGCTTTTCACGAACTTCGCGCAGCGCCAGGCAAACATCAAGTCGGCCCATTGCTGTTCAGTGGGTTGGCGCTTGCTGACAATCCTGATTTCACTTTGTTGCACATTGCGCTCATCCGGACTTTGAACCAGCAGACCACCGCCCACACGTTTGTAATCGAATTTGTGCATGCCAGCTTCTACTGGAATTTCCAGCAGGCGAACATTCTGTTTTGCAAAGAACACGGCGCGCGCTGCTTCATCAAATGCAGGCGCAATGACCACTTCAACGAACTGCTTGGCCACGGCTTGGGCAGTGGCTTCGTCCACTGTGCGGTTGAATGCGATGATGCCGCCGAATGCCGAAGTGGGGTCTGTTTTCAAGGCTTTTAAATAGGCATTCAATGAGCCTTCCGCTACAGCAACGCCGCAGGGGTTGGCATGCTTGATGATCACGCAGGCCGGGGCATCAAATGTTTTGACACATTCCCAGGCGGCATCGGAGTCAGCGATGTTGTTGAAACTCAATTCCTTGCCTTGCAGCTGGCGGTAGTTGGCCAGCAGACCTACGGGTGCCTTCGCTTCGCGGTAGAACGCTGCGCTTTGATGCGGGTTTTCGCCGTAACGCATGTCTTGCACCTTGTGGAATTGCATGGAAAGCACTTCCGGGTATTCAATGCGCGCGGGCGTGTCTTCCAATGCACCTTCAGTACCCTGCAGGCTGGTCAGGAATGCTGCAATGGCGCCGTCGTAGCGCGCAGTGTGTGCATAGGCCTTGGCCGCCAGGCCGCTGCGGGTTTTCAATGTGGTGGCGCCATCGTTACTCTTGATTTCGTCGATCACTTTGACGTAATCGGATGGGTCCACAATGATGGTCACGCCGGTGTAGTTTTTGGCTGATGCGCGCACCATGGCTGGGCCGCCAATGTCGATGTTTTCAATCGCGTCTTCCAGCTTCACGTTGTCGCCAGCCGTGGCCTGGTCAAAGGGGTACAGGTTCACAGCCACCAGGTCAATTGCTCCGATGCCGTGTTCTTCCATGGCATCCAGGTGGCTTTGCAGGTCACGCCGAGCCAGAATGCCGCCGTGGATTTTCGGGTGCAAGGTCTTGACCCGGCCATCCATGATTTCCGGAAAACCGGTGTGGCTGCTCACTTCTTTCACAACCAGGCCTTTCTCGGCCAGCAGCTTGGCGGTACCGCCAGTGGACAGGATTTCAACACCGCGATCAGCCAAGGCTTTGGCCAGTTCGAGAATGCCTGTTTTGTCGGACACGCTCAGCAGCGCGCGTTTGATGGTTGGGTTCGATGTCATGGCTTTGGCTGGAAAAGAAAAAATTAAATAAGGCCGTGTTGTTGCAGCTTTTTGCGCAAGGTGTTGCGGTTGATGCCCAGCATCTGGCTGGCGATGGTTTGGTTCATATTGGCTTTTTCCATGACCACTTCCAGCATGGGGCGTTCGACCGCAGACAACACCATGTCATAAACAGACTTGGCACACTCGCCTTCCAGGTCGTCGAAGAACTTGTCGAGGTTGCTTCGAATGCACTCAGAAATGGTGACGGGACTGAGATCGCTGTCATTGGGTTTCATGCTGCCAATCTTCTTTTTGGTGTGTGTTGAATTGAGTCGTTTTCTGCGGCGAAGTACTGCTGGCCACTTTGTTTCCAGGCCCGAAAAAAATCATCGACAATGCGCAATTGAGCGTCGGTGGTTTGTGCCAGCATCAGTTGGTCGACCACGGCGTTGTTTTTTCCGGCAGGGCCGCAAAGATACCACTGCAAATGCTTTCTGGCAGTCAGCAGGCCCGTTTTCTCTCCATAAAATTCATGGTGATCGCGCAGGTGATGCATCATCACTTCATGCGCCTCTTCCAGCGTGGGTGCTTCAAGTGCCTCACCGGTTTTCAGGTAATGCAGCACTTCCCGGAAAATCCACGGATTGCCTTGGGCGGCCCTGCCGATCATCAAGCCATCGGCACCCGTGTAATCCAGCACGAACTTTGCCTTTTCAGGCGTGGTGATGTCGCCGTTGGCAATCACTGGAATACTCACAGCCTGCTTTACCGCCCGGATGGTGTCGTATTCGGCATCGCCAGTGTAGCCGCAGGCCCGTGTGCGGCCATGCAGGGTCAACAGCGAAACACCGATTGATTCTGCCATTTGCGCAATGTGAATGGCGTTCTTGTGTTCAGGCGACCAGCCTGTGCGGTACTTAAGTGTCAGCGGTACATCCCGCTTTGCGCATTCCGCATGCACTGCTTTCAGTATGCTTTCCACCAGGGGCTCGTTCTGCAGAAGCGCGGACCCCGCTGCCACTGCGCACACCTTCTTGGCTGGGCAGCCCATGTTGACGTCGATGATTTGCGCGCCACGTTCAATGTTGTAGGCCGCTGCGTGCGCCATCATGTCTGGGTCAGATCCTGCAATTTGTACGGCAATTGGCTTGGTTTCACCGTAGTGGTTTAGTCGGCGAGTACTTTTGTCTGTTTTCCAAAGTGCCGGGTTGCTCGCGGCCATTTCCGAAACGGCATGCCCCGCCCCCAGCTTTTTGCACAGCTGGCGGAAGGGGCGATCTGTTACGCCAGCCATGGGGGCCAGGAACAAATTGTTTGGGAGTGTTAAATGGGCGATCTGCACGTTGCACAAAATTTAAGCAAATTTCGAGCAGCCCATTGTAACGGGCGGGGCTATTTTATTCGACCCTAAATTCTGAAATAAAAGGAAATTTTTTACTTGACTTCTGTTTGTCAAAGTGGGCTTCAATGCGCTGCCCGCTGAGTTGGCGGGCAGGTTCAAACCTTGGTCAAACGGCTGGAAGATTGGCTCAGTGACTGGTTTGGATGAGTTCGATTTTGTAGCCGTCAGGGTCTTCAACAAAGGCGATGACCGTGTTGCCACCCTTTACAGGGCCTGCAGGCCGGGTCACTTTTCCCCCCGCTTGGGTGATCCGTTCACACTGCGCCGCTGCGTCACCAACCGCAATCGCAATGTGGCCGTAAGCAGTGCCCAGTTCGTATTGGCTCACGCCATGATTGTAGGTCAGCTCAATGACAGCACCGTCCTGTTCTGTACCGTAACCCACGAAGGCCAGCGAGTAACCCTGGTCGGCACGTTCAGTGGTACGAATGACCTTCATTCCCATGACCTGGGTGTAGAAATCGATTGAGCGTTGCAGGTCGCCCACGCGCAGCATGGTGTGAAGAATTCTCATAGTACGGGTACCTCCGAAGGATTCATTTTTGACAGCAATTTGTGGGGTTCTTTGTAATCGGGCATGAGGCTTTCCACCACAGCCCAGAAGCGGGCACTGTGATTCATTTCAACAAGGTGTGCAAGTTCATGCGCAATCACGTATTCAATCATGCGGGGCGGGTAGTGCACCAGTCGCCAGTTCAGGCGAACTTCCCGTTTGCTGTTGCAAGAACCCCAGCGTGAATTCGGGCTGGACAGATGAATCGAAAAGTCGGGTAGCCGATTGGCATCACCCTGGCGATTTTTCAGTGTCGCGGCCATGTGGACAAACACTTCCCGGGCATGGGTCTTCAGCAGTTTTTCGATGGCCTTGTCGCGTTGCAATGGGTTGTCGAAAACCGGCAAGGCAATACTCTTAGTCCAGGGGTTCAACAGGGCTTTGCTGCGGGGGGGCAGGTTTTCCAGGCAATAGTGCTCGCCGCGAATCGGGATAGGTTTGCCTTCGTCCAGCAGGGACGACAGTTGAACCGTGCGGCTGCTTCGAGTTTCCCATTGCTTGAGCCGCTGTTGTATCCAGCGGGATTTGGTCTGGATGATGCCCTGTAACTGGTTGAGTGGCAGGCGAAGCGGAGCTGAGATTTGAAGGCCGTTGTCGCCAATCAGAAACCCCACTGACCTGCGGTTGCTGCGTTTCAGGCTATAGGTGCACACGCCCCATGGCAGTTCAATGCTACAAACTTCCATGGCGGGCGGTGCTGCACCCATACTTATTTGTCGCCTTTGGCAACCAGCGGGGTTTCGGCGCTGGTGTAACGGTTCGGGCTGATCTTGTGCATTTCGCCTTCAATCCAGTCCTCAACTACTTTCATCAGGCTGTCGGCGTCATGCCCTTCCGGTGAAATCGGCGGGCCAAAGCGCAAAGTGACCGTACCGGCCTTCTTGAAAAAGCCTTTGCGTTTCCAGTACTCCCCAGCGTCGTGTGCAACTGGTACCACTGGTGTGCCGGTTGCTACAGCCAGGCGCGTACCGCCGGTTTTGTAGCGGCGTTTGTAGCCAACCGGTACTCGCGTGCCTTCGGGGAAAAACATCATCCACGCCCCTTCCTTCATGCGCTGGCCGGCCATGGTCTTGACCTGTTCAAACGCTTCAACCCCGTTTTTCCGATCAATAGGCACCATGCGCAACACCCAAAGTGCCCAGCCGAAAAAAGGCACATATTGCAGTTCCTTTTTGTACACCAGGCACAGTTGGCGGGGCAGCAGGTTGGCCGGAATTCCAAAAGTTTCCCAGGCGGACTGGTGCTTGGCCAGAATGATCGCGCCGGTGTTGGGCAGGTGCTCCATGCCTTCCACGTTGTATTGAATGTTGCAAAGCAGCCTGAGCATCTTGATGTTCAGGGCGTTCCACCAGCAGGCAAACACATATCGGTTGCGAATGGAAATAAATGGGGAGACGAGCAACAACAGGGTTGCGTGAATGGGGGTGTAGACGACGACGTAAATGAAAAACAGGATAGAACCGATGAAGGATCTCACCACAGGCCTCCGAGAATTTTAGTTTTTATCGATTGTTTGCAAACGGATCGTCTGGCACCAAGTGCTCAGCAATTGCTGCCAGATTGTCGAACACCAGGGTACCTTTGGGCAACTCCTCTTTTTTAGTCTCCAGCGTTTTCTTGCCCTTGCCGGTTTTCACCAGAAAGGTTGCACAGCCCTGACTTGCGCCGGCCTGAAGGTCTCGCAGCGAGTCGCCCACGCAAGGCACACCTTCGAGCTTGAAGCCGGTGCGTGCCTGAATTTCCTGGAACAGGCCTGGTTTGGGCTTTCTGCAGTTGCACTTGTCGTCCGGGCCGTGGGGGCAAAAGAAAATGCCTTCGATGTGCGCGCCTGCTTCATTGGCGAGTTCATGCATTTTCTTGTGCATGGCCGACAAGGTTTCCAGGTCGAACATGCCACGTGAAACGCCGCTTTGGTTGGTGGCAACGACCACGCGGTAGCCGCCACGGTTCAGCCGGGCAATCGCGTCCATGCTGCCGGCAATCGGGATCCATTCATCCACTGACTTGATGTATTCATCCGAGTCCTCGTTGATTACACCATCCCGATCCAGCACGATGAGTTTCATGTCTTGCCCTTTGCTCTGTGTCTTTGTTTAAGAGGCCAGTTGGGAAATGTCGGCCACCCGGTTCATCAAACCGTGCATGTGTTTCAACAGTGCCAAGCGGTTGTTTTTCAGCGCTTCATCGTTGTCCATCACCATCACGTTTTCAAAAAACGCATCCACATTGGCTTTCAATGGTGCAAGCACCAGCAGTGCCTGTTGGTAGTTGCCTTGATCAAAAGCCTGTGTGGCAAGGGGGGCGACTTCCCTGACCTGGGCAGCCAATGCTTTCTCGGCATCGACTTGCAACAGGCTTTCATTCACGTCCGAAGAAGCCACGTCGGTTTTCTTCAGGATGTTGGTGATCCGCTTGTTGGCTGCAGCCAATGCTTGCGATTCCGGCAGTTGCGAGAAAGCACGCACTGCTTCAAGTCGTTTGGGCAGGTCGGCAAACTGGCTGGGGTTCTGGCTGAGTACCGATTCCACTTCTGCCGTGGAATAACCCTGGTCTTTCAGGTATCCGCGCAAGCGGTCTTGAATGAAACTGGCAATGCCTTCCACGCTGGGTTTGAAATCAGGGAATGCGGTGAACAGGCTGCTGGCTTGAGTGAGTGCTTCAATCAAATCCAGCTTGAGATTTTTTTCGATGACCATTCGGATCACGCCCAGCGCATGGCGGCGCAGGGCGAAGGGGTCTTTGTCGCCTGTGGGTACCAAGCCAATGCTGTAAATACCCACCAGGGTTTCCAGCTTGTCGGCCAGTGCCGCCGCCAAACCCACGGGGTTGCGGGGCAGGTTGTCGCCCGCAAAGCGGGGGCTGTAATGATCGGCAATAGCTTGAGCTACTTCGGCAGCTTCACCATCGTGGTGGGCGTAATGCTCGCCCATATTGCCCTGCAGTTCAGGGAACTCGCCCACCATGTCAGTCAGCAGGTCGGCTTTGCACAGCAAGGCAGCACGTTTGGCTTGCTCAACGTTGGCACCACAGACTGGCGCAAGCGCTGCGGCCAGCTCAACCAGTCGACCATTGCGGTCTTTCTGGGTGCCCAGCTTGTTGTGGTACACCACATTGGCCAGGCCAGGCAGACGGCTTTCCAGTGTTTTCTTGCGGTCTTGGTCGAAGAAGAATTTTGCATCGGCCAAACGGGCGCGCAGTACGCGTTCATTGCCCGTGGTGATCAGCGCAGGCGTGCTGGTCAGCAGGTTCGACACCAGCAGAAAACGGTTTTTCATCTTGCCGTTCTGGTCGGTAATCGCAAAGTATTTCTGGTTGGCTTGCATGGTCAGAATCAGGCATTCCTGGGGTACTTCCAGAAATTCTTTTTCGAAACCTGCTTCATACACCACGGGCCATTCAACCAGCGCGCACACTTCATCCACAAGGTCCGCGGGTTGGACCACCTTGTCACCAGCGGCTTGAGCGGCCAGTGCCTGTTCGATGGCGGCTTTTCGCTTCTCGAAACTTGCGATCACCTTGCCTTCGGTTTCCAGCTGCGCTTCATAGGTGTCGGCATGGGCAATGTTCACCACGCCATTGCTCAGGAAGCGATGACCCAATGTGATGCGGTCGCTTTCCAGGCCCAGTACTTGTGCGGGCACGACCTTGTCGCCATGCAAGCAGGTCAGGCGGTGCGCAGGGCGAACAAAATGCACAGTGCTGCCATCAGGCCGCTGGTAACTCATGACTTTTGGAATTGGCAGTTTGGTGGTGGCCACCTCAAGCG
Source organism: Limnobacter thiooxidans (assembly GCF_036323495.1). Lineage (NCBI taxonomy): Bacteria > Pseudomonadati > Pseudomonadota > Betaproteobacteria > Burkholderiales > Burkholderiaceae > Limnobacter > Limnobacter thiooxidans. The sequence continues at coordinate 808,061 of NZ_AP028947.1, forward strand.
CCTTGTTCAGCGATTCTTCAAGTGCCTTGCCAGCCTGGGTGCGCGAAATGTGCAGCACATCCTGTTTGCCATCGTTGATGGTTTCCAGTTGGTCCACGTTGACCAGTCCAAGGCCCAATGAATCAAGCTTCTTCTGCAAGGGCGGGGTGGGTTGGCCATTTGCATCCAGTCCGATCTTGACTGGCAGCAAACGTTCCTGAATTTTTTTCTCGGGGCTGAAGCCTGCCACCTGGGTAATGCGGCAAGCCAGGCGACGAGGGCTGGCAAAACTTTCGACCACGCTGTTTTCGGCCAAATGGCCTTCATCGCGCAATGTTTTGCTCATCAGTTCAGAAAAAGCGTTGCCCAAGGTTTGCAGGGCTTTGGGTGGGAGCTCTTCGGTAAACAGCTCAACCAGTAGTGTTGGGTTCATTGTGATCAGGCAGCTTGTGTGTTGGGGGTGTTGCACATGGGGAAGCCAAGCTTTTCCCGGGACTCGAAATAGGCTTGCGCTACTGCGCGTGACAAATTGCGAATGCGGCCGATGTAGGCAGCGCGTTCGGTGACGGAAATGGCGCCGCGTGCATCCAGCAGGTTGAAGGTGTGAGCTGCTTTCAAAATCATTTCGTAAGCGGGCAGGGCCAGGCCGACTTCAATCAAATGTTTGGCTTCAGCCTCATATTCACCAAAGTGGCGGAACAGCATGTCGGCATTGCTGTGCTCGAAGTTGTAGGTGGATTGTTCCACTTCGTTCTGGTGGAACACATCGCCATAGGTCAGCACTTTCTTCACGCCTTTTTCTTCACGCTCGGTCCATACCAGGTCGTACACGTTTTCCTTGCCTTGCAGGTACATGGTGAGGCGTTCAATGCCGTAGGTGATTTCGCCCAAAATTGGGGCGCAATCCAGTCCGCCCACTTGTTGGAAGTAGGTGAACTGCGTCACTTCCATGCCGTTCAACCAGACTTCCCAGCCCAGGCCCCAGGCACCCAGTGTCGGGTTTTCCCAGTTGTCTTCCACGAAACGGATGTCGTTCTGCTTGGTGTCAATGCCCAATGCTTCAAGGCTGCCCAAATACAGTTCAATGATATCTTCAGGGGAGGGCTTGAGCACCACCTGGAACTGGTAGTAATGCTGCATGCGGTTGGGGTTTTCGCCATAGCGGCCGTCTTTGGGGCGGCGTGACGGTTGCACGTAAGCAGCGTTCCAGGGCTCGGGGCCCAAGGCGCGCAAAAATGTGGCAGTGTGGCTGGTGCCCGCACCCACTTCCATGTCAAAAGGCTGCAGCAGGGCGCAACCTTGCTGGTCCCAGTAATTCTGCAGGGTCAAAATGGCCTGTTGAAACGTCAGCGGTTTCTTTTGCATGTGCGCCGGTCCTTACTTGTTCGGTGTTTTGTACGTCAATTGCCCCGTATTGTAATGGCTTGCCGGGGCTTTGGTTGTGGCTCGTGGTCCTAAAGCGTGCCAATGCACAGGTACTTCATTTCCAGAAACTCCTCAATTCCCCAGACGGAACCTTCACGCCCAAGGCCCGATTGTTTGACCCCGCCAAAAGGCCCCACCTCGTTGGAAAACACGCCCACATTGATCCCGACCATGCCATATTCCAGCGCCCGGGCCACGCGGAAGGTGCGCGCGGAATTCTCGGTGTAGAAATAGGCTGCCAAACCGTAAGGGGTGTTGTTGGCATGGTTGATGGCTTGCTCTTCTGTGTCGAAAGGGAAAATTGCGGCAAGGGGCCCGAAGGTTTCTTCCTGGGCCACCAGCATGCGGTGGTCGGCATTGTTGATCAGTGTCGGCTCAAAAAACCGGCCACCCAGAGCATGTGGTTTCCCGCCGTGGAGCAGGGTAGCTCCTTTCTCGATTGCATCATCTACGTGTTTTTGAACCTTGGCCACGGCCTGTTCGTCGATCATGGGGCCAATACTGGCCTTGGTCTTGATGCCATCGCCAACATCGAGTTTTGAAATTTTGGCCAGCAGCTTGTCTGCAAAAGCCTGCTGCACGCTGCGGTGCACATAAATGCGGTTGGTGCACACGCAGGTTTGACCGGCATTGCGGAACTTGGAGGCAATCAGGCCTTCCACGGCCTTGTCCAGGTTGGCATCTTCAAACACGATAAACGGTGCGTGTCCACCCAACTCAAGGCTGAGCTTCTTGATGGTGGGGGCGCATTGCTGCATCAGGATTCGGCCCACTTCTGTGCTTCCCGTGAAGGTCAGTTTCCGTACCACATCGCTTTCGCAAAGTACCTTGCCAATTTCAATGGACCGGTTTGCATCGCCTGTCAGCACGTTCAACACCCCTGCTGGAAAGCCGGCCTGGCGTGCCAGTTCAGCCAAGGCCAGTGCGCTGAGCGGAGTTTGCTCTGCAGGCTTGACGACCACAGTGCATCCAGCTGCCAGTGCTGGCGCCACTTTTCGGGTAATCATGGCAATCGGAAAGTTCCAGGGGGTAATGGCTGCGCACACGCCAATGCCTTGTTTCAACACCAGCAGTTCCCGGCCCAGTTGGGGCGATTCCAGTACGCTGCCTTCAATTCGCTTGGTCTGTTCTGCAAACCATTCCACAAAGCTGGCGCCATAAACTACTTCGCCTTTGGCTTCAGCCAATGGTTTGCCTTGTTCCAGGGTCATAAGGAAGGCCAGGTCGTCGGCATTGTCAACAATCAGGTCAAACCACTTGCGCAGAATTTGCGCGCGGCTTTTGGCCGTGGTGTTGCGCCAGCTGGTCAGGGCTTTTTCAGCACACAGAATGGCATCGTGTGCCAGGGCGATCGACGTGTTGCCCACTTGCGCAATGGTTTGACCCGTCGAGGGGTTGTCCACCTCAAAATCTGTTTCGCAGGCGTGGAAACTGCCATACACAAATGGATTGGTTTGTAACAGGCTGGGGTTTTTGAATTGAAAGGTGCTGCTCATTTCTGTCTCGTTTTTAATTAATTAATTGGGTTCCAGGCTCAGCAGGGCGGTCAATTGCGCCACGCAGGCCATGGCGAAAGTTTCAGTTCTCAACACGCGCTGCGAAAAACGCAGCGGCACGGCACCTGACTCAGTTGCAAGCAAAGTCTCTTCCGGGGTCCAGCCCCCTTCGGGGCCTACGCAAATGATCAAAGGTCCTTCTGGCCGGGTAGCTTGTGCCCATGCTGTCAACCGCATTTCAGTGTGCGGGGTGAACCAAAGCACTTGGGCATCGGGCCAGTTGCGTGAAATCTGTTCAAGTGCATCCCTCAGCGGGCGGACAGGCTCGACCATCGGCAATGTACCCCGTTCACTTTGCAGGCTGGCTGACAAAACCACCCGTTCCCAGTGGACCTGGCGCTTGCTTGCGCGTTCGCCTTCCAGTTTAACCACGCTGCGCTGGGCCTGCACAGGGTGAAAGCCGGCCACGCCCAATTCCGTACATTTTTCAAGAATCCAGTCCATCTTGTCGCCTTCCGGCAAGGCCTGCAGCACATGCACAGTTCTGCGCAGTTCAGTGTCGTGCACTGCGAGCCTGTCGCCAATGTGAACCTGGGCCAGTTTTTTGGACAGGTATTGAACTGTGGCCTGAAATTCCCCGCCTTGTCCATTCCAGACCCGAAGTGCTTCTCCATCGCGAATTCTCAAAACCCGTGAAGCGTAATGCATCAAGTCATCAGTCAGATCAAGCACTTGGCCTTCACTATTGCAGTGTTCTAGAAGGAAACGCGGCAAGCGCTTGCCCTTTTCTTGTTTCATGTTTCCCTGTCTTTATTCAGTGGTTTGTCCGCATGGGGGCGCTTTATTGGGATAGCTTTGATAAAATTCATTTTTTTCCAACTTTGCCACAGGCATAACCCTCAATCCCCATACCTATGTCCTCTTCGTCAAAGAACATGGCCAACGCGATTCGCGCGCTCGCCATGGATGCAGTTCAAGCCGCCAAATCCGGTCATCCCGGCATGCCCATGGGCATGGCCGAAATCGCTGTAGCCTTGTGGGCACGCCACCTGAAGCACAATCCGCAAAACCCGCTGTGGGCTGATCGCGACCGCTTCGTGTTGTCCAATGGCCACGGCTCCATGCTGATTTACGCGCTGCTGCACTTGACCGGTTACGACCTGCCAATCGAGGAATTGAAAAACTTCCGCCAGTTGCATTCTAAAACACCGGGCCACCCCGAAGTGGACATTACCCCCGGAGTTGAAACCACGACAGGCCCCTTGGGGCAGGGTATTGCGAACGCCGTGGGCTTGGCGCTGGCTGAAAAGCTCTTGGCTGCCGAGTTCAATGAAGCAGGTTTCCCGGTTGTGGATCACAACACCTACGTGTTTTTGGGCGACGGTTGCCTGATGGAAGGCATTTCCCACGAAGCCTGTTCACTGGCTGGCACCTTGGGTCTGTCCAAGTTGATCGTGATGTACGACGACAACGGCATTTCCATTGACGGTGAAGTGGAACACTGGTTTGCCGACAACACGCCCCAGCGCTTCGAGGCTTATGGCTGGAACGTGATTCCGGATGTCAATGGCCACGATGTGGATGCCGTAGACGCTGCAATCGCGCAGGCCAAGCAGAACGCTGCGCTGGACAAGGGCCCAACCCTGATTTGTTGCAAAACCAATATTGGTGAGGGTTCGCCCAATCTGGCTGGTACCGACAAGGTGCATGGCGCCCCACTGGGCGACGCTGAAATTGCAGCCACACGAGCAGCCATTGGTTGGGCACACGCTCCGTTTGAAATTCCTGCCGAGGTTTACAACGCCTGGGACGCTCAAGTTGAAGGGGCCGCCCGCCAGTCCGCCTGGGACAAGCTGTTCGATGCCTACAGCGCGAAATTCCCGGCCAAGGCCGCTGAATTCAAGCGTCGCATGGCTGGTGACCTGCCTGCCCAGTTTGAACAAACTGCTGCGCGTTTGCTGGCCGAAGTGGCCGCCAAGGGCGAAACAATTGCCACCCGCAAGGCCAGCCAGAATGCAATCACCTTGTTGGCTGCGGAATTGCCAGAACTGCTCGGTGGCTCTGCTGACCTGACAGGCTCAAACCTGACCAACTGGCCCAAGTGCGTGGCTGTTCGCCGCAATGCGGACGGTTTCACTGCCGGCAACCACATCAACTGGGGTGTTCGTGAGTTCGGTATGAGCGCAGCCTTGAATGGCGTGGCACTGCATGGTGGCTACATTCCTTTCGGCGCTACTTTCCTGACCTTCTCCGATTACAGCCGCAATGCCTTGCGCATGGCAGCACTAATGAAGAAGCGAAATATCTTCGTATTCACCCACGATTCAATCGGTCTTGGTGAAGACGGTCCAACCCACCAGCCTGTTGAGCATGCAGCAACCTTGCGCTTGCTGCCCAACATGGATGTGTGGCGCCCTGCCGATACGGTTGAGTCCATGGCAGCCTGGAATTCGGCTGTTCAGCGCAAGGATGGCCCGAGTGCACTGTTGTTCAGCCGTCAGAACCTGCCTTTCCTGGCTCGTTCTGAAAACGTGCTGGCTTCTGTCGCCAAGGGCGGCTATGTGTTGGTGGATACACCCAACGCCAAGGTCACCCTGATTGCGACCGGGTCTGAAATTGAAATTGCCATGAACACCCAAAAGGCCTTGGCTGAGAAGGGTGTGGCTGCCCGCGTGGTGTCCATGCCATCTACCAATGTATTTGACCGCCAGGACACAGCTTACAAAGCGCAAGTGCTGGGTTCAGCCCCGATTGCCGTGATTGAAGCTGGCATCACGGATGGCTGGTACAAGTACATCGCCCATGCTGGTGTCAAAGGCACCGTGTTGGGCATGAGCACATTTGGCGAGTCTGCACCGGCAGGAGCACTGTTCAAATATTTTGGTTTGACTACAGAAAAATTCACCGAGGCTGCACTGGCTTTGGTCACGGCTTAAGAGACACGGAACACTGATTTACTTTCAAGGAGATTTGTCATGACTATTCGCGTAGCGATCAACGGCTATGGCCGCATCGGCCGAAATGTACTGCGTGCCCATTACGAAGGTGGCAAGAAACACGACATTCAAATCGTGGCCATCAATGACTTGGGCGACCCCAACACCAATGCTCACCTGACCCAGTACGACACGGCACATGGCCGTTTCCCTGGCACCGTGACGGTTGACGGCGACTACATGGTAGTTAACGGCGACAAGATCAAGGTACTGGCCAACCGCAATCCCGCTGAACTGCCTTGGGGCGAGTTGGGCGTGGACGTTGTTTTGGAATGCACTGGCTTTTTCACCTCCAAGGAAAAAGCATCTGCCCACCTGAAAGGCGGCGCCAAGAAAGTCATCATTTCCGCACCAGGCGGTAAAGACGTGGATGCTACAGTGGTCTACGGCGTAAACCACGGTGTGTTGAAAAGCACTGACACAGTGATTTCCAATGCCTCTTGCACCACCAACTGCCTGGCCCCGCTGGTCAAGCCACTGAATGACGCCATTGGCCTGGAAACTGGCCTGATGACCACCATTCATGCCTACACCAACGACCAGGTCTTGACCGACGTCTACCACGAAGACCTGCGCCGCGCACGTTCTGCCACAATGTCCATGATCCCCACCAAAACCGGTGCGGCTGCGGCTGTGGGCCTGGTTCTGCCAGAACTGAACGGCAAGCTGGATGGTTACGCTGTGCGCGTTCCCACCATCAACGTGTCCATGGTTGACTTGTCTTTCATCGCCAAGCGCGACACCACGGTTGACGAAGTGAACAGCATCCTGAAGGCTGCTGCTGAAGGCCCCCTGAAAGGCGTGCTTGAATACAACGAAGCACCCCTGGTGTCGATCGACTTCAACCACAATCCGGCTTCCAGCTCGTTTGATGCCACATTGACCAAGGTCAGCGGCAAGCTGGTCAAGGTATCCAGCTGGTACGACAACGAGTGGGGCTTCTCTAACCGCATGTTGGACACCACCGTGGCCCTGATGAACGCGAAGTAAACCCTCGCGTTTCCCAAGGTAAAAAAAGCCGGGCCATGTGCCCGGCTTTTTGTTTTCTTCCTCTGAGAAGTAGACTCCGTTCTGCTTTCTTTTCCGGCAATTGATTGTTGACCTGGCTCGGTACTCTGAACTCATTGTTATCAGTGAGTTATGCCATGTTGATTTTTCCTCTGCACAAATCAAATCTGACCGTACCCCGGTTCTTGGGCATTTTCATGTTCTGCCTGGCGTGGTTACTTTTGAGCAATCCGGCTTATGCGCAATCGGACAGTCCCCAGTTCATTCTCAAGCTTAAAAACTCGGTTGAGCTGAGCAGCAGCCCCACGGTTCGCCGCCTTGAAAAGGAGGGCGAGTTTCTATCTGGTGTGTTGACCCGAAACAACCTGGATGCCACTTGGTTGCGTGCAGGGTCTGTGGGTACGCATGTGTTGCGTTGGGGCAGCAGTGTTCGTTTCTCCGACAAGCAGGCCTTGTTGAACCGATTGGCCAGTGATCCGGAAGTGGAATTTGCAATTGAAGACCGCCCCATGCGTGCCTTTGCAACACCGAATGACCCCACCTTTGCCAATCAATGGGCACTTCGATCGACCGTGAACACGGCTGGCGCCAAATTTGACCAGGCCTGGGACGTGATTCGTGGCAGTGCAGACGTGGTTGTGGCCGTGCTGGACACAGGTGTGGTTTTTGAAACCCCCGATTTGATGGGTCGGCTGTTGAGCGGTTATGACTTTATCTCAAGTGTGTCCACTGCCAACGATGGCAATGGCCGTGATTCCGATGCATCTGACCCCGGCAACTGGATCAGCAGTGCCGATGCGCAAACGGCCACTTTTTCAGGTTGCAGTGTCAAGAATTCAAGCTGGCATGGCACATTCGTGGCGGGTCAAATTGCCGCCAATACCAACAGCGATTCCGATGTGGCCGGCGCCGACTGGAACGTCAAAGTGTTGCCTGTGCGCGTGCTTGGAAAATGCGGTGGACTGTTGTCGGATGTTCTGGATGCCATGTTGTGGTCCGCTGGTCTTGATGTGCCGGGCATTCCACGCAACAACAACCCGGCCGATGTCATCAACTTGAGTTTGGGCAGTTCAACCACGTGCAGTGGATTTGAGCAAACGGTCGTGAATCGTGTGAATTCAGCAGGCACTCTGGTGGTTGCTGCAGCCGGTAACAGCGGTGGGGCTGTAGATTCCCCGGCAAACTGTGCCAGTGTGCTGTCCGTAGGGGCGCTTGATCGCGACGGAAGCCGCGCCAGTTATAGCGCGATTGGTACCGGGGTCAGCCTGATGGCTCCCGGCGGCTTCAGCAATGGTTTGGTAGGTCTGGGCAATTCCGGTACTACCACACCAACTTCTGCCAGCCTGGTGAATAAAACCGGAACCTCATTTTCCTCACCCCTGGTGGCCGCCACAGCGGGCTTGATGCGTGCCATCAACCCTGCTTTGACGCCTGCCCAACTGAGTAGTCAGATTCTTTCCACAACTTCAGCATTTTTAACCCCAAGAAGCAGCACTTGCACGGCCAATCAGGGTTCAGGTGCCTGCAACTGCACCAGCGCCGTATGTGGCACAGGCATGTTGAATGCATTTGCCGCAGTCACCGCTGCCAAGGGTACTCGCCCGGTGGCCAATGCCTCTGTGTCTGCCAATGGCTTGATCAGCAGCGGTTTCCAGGAAAATGCAACAGGCTTAAATCCGGTCCGCCTGCGTGGTTCTGCGAGCAGTGTGGCTGCAGGCCGAAGTGTGGCGTCTTACAGTTGGTCGCAGGTATCAGGTGAGCAGGTCCTTGTGGGAACATCGACCACTGCAGATGTCGATCTGCCTGCTGCAGGTTCTACATCCGACCTGGTATTCCAGTTGACTGTGACTGATTCGGTTGGCGAAAGTCACTCCAGCTACACGGCTATCCGTGTGTTGGCCAGTGGCGCCAATGGTAGCTCACCCACTTCGGTTGCCAGTGTCAGTTCGGGCGGCACAACGGGCGGCACGTCCGGAGGTTCTTCTCCACCAGCCTCAGACAATGGTGCTGGCTCGGCAGGCAGTGTTTCCGCTGGCGGCGGCGGGGGCTCAAATACCTTGCCAGGCTTGTTGGGCTTGAGCTTGCTACTTATTGCCTTCAGGCGCAATAGCGTCGCCTTGAGAAAAATGACCAAGCAAGCATAAGCAAACCCAGTAGAAATCCGCCCAATGCGCCACCCCGGTGCGCAGCGTGGGCAACAGGGCCCCCCACCAGTGCATCGGTGCTTGGGCCCGAATGCCATTCCAGCAGCAGTTTCGCACACAAGCCTGCCAGCAGTACCCACAATGGCCAGCTAGTTCGAAGGCCATGCGCGCTTCGACTGAAGGCCAAAAGCAGGCAGCACGCAAACTGGAAATGCAAGGCCCCGCTAAGCCCACAGTACCAGTCCAGCCTTTCAACGCCACTCAGGTAAAAAGCGACCCACAACAGCGAGGCCAATTGAATGGCCGCCCATTCGCGGGTGGTGCACTGTCCCGTAAACCCCCAGTTCACAATCGCGAGGCCCAGCAGGTTCAGGACAAGGTGTGCCCAACCGAGGTGCGTGAATTGTGCCAACAGGGCATAAATAAAAAATGAGTCAATTAAATCAAGCCCTTGCTGAGGGAATTCAGGCGCCAGAAATTGGCCCGCAATTGCCAATATTCCGATCACAAAGGACGAGGCATACCCCATGAAAAGTCTTCTGGTGGCGTTATAATCGCGGATTGTTTCCAATAACCTTCCTTGAGAGTTGAAAAGCATGTTGCGTTTCCTGCGCCTGACCGACCAAGACGTATCCAACCAACGCGTGCTCATTCGCGTCGATTTTAACGTGCCTGTGGACGCAAGTGGCAACATCACGGAAGACACCCGAATTCGTGCATCCCTGCCCGGTATTGAATATTGCTTGAACAACAATGCTGCGCTCATGCTGACCAGCCATTTTGGTCGCCCTACCGAGGGTGAATACGATGAGAAGCTGAGCCTTGCTCCCGTGGCCGCCCGATTGGGCGAGCTGTTGGGCCGTCCGGTTCGCCTGGTCAAAGATTGGGTGGGCGGCGTGGATGTGAAAGCGGGCGAAGTCCTGCTGCTTGAAAACTGCCGGTTCAACAAGGGCGAAAAAAAGAACAACCCGGAACTGGCTCAGAAAATTGCAGCGCTTTGTGACATCTACGTCAACGACGCATTTGGCACAGCGCATCGCGCTGAAGCCACAACCCACGGTGCAGCCCAGTTTGCCCCCATTGCCTGCGCTGGCCCACTGTTGGCCGCGGAGCTGGATGCCCTGGGTGCCGCCTTGTCAGCACCCAAGCGCCCTATGGTGGCCATTGTGGCGGGTTCCAAGGTGTCGACCAAGCTCACTATTCTCAACAGCCTCGCTGACAAAGTGGACCAGCTGATTGTGGGTGGAGGCATTGCCAATACCTTTATGGCAGCACTGGGCTTGCCAATCGGCAAATCGCTGGCAGAACATGAATTGCTCGGCGAGGCCAAAACCATCATTGACAACATGAAAGCACGCGGTGCAGCCGTGCCCATTCCAACAGACGTGGTCGTGGGCAAGGAGTTTTCCCCAACCGCACAAGCCACGGTCAAGCAAGTGGCGGATGTGGCCGCAGACGACATGATTTTCGACATTGGTCCAAACACCGCTGAGGAACTGGCGGCTATTCTGGACAAGGCTGGCACCATCGTGTGGAATGGCCCAGTGGGCGTGTTCGAATTCGATCAGTTCGGCAAAGGCACCGAGCGCCTGGCCATGGCGATTGCCAAGTCCAAGGCGTTTTCAATTGCTGGTGGTGGCGACACCCTGGCGGCCATTTCAAAATACAACATCGGTGAACAGGTCAGTTACATTTCAACTGGTGGTGGAGCATTCCTCGAATTTCTTGAAGGCAAGACACTTCCAGCCGTTGAAATTCTTCAGCAGAGAGCCGCTTGATGTCCAACGTATTCGTGCCCCGTCAAACCAAAATTGTCGCCACGCTCGGCCCAGCGTCTACCGAGCCAGCCGTGCTGGAGCGCATGATTGCCGCGGGCATGAATGTGGTGCGGGTCAATTTCTCGCATGGTACAGCCCAGGAACACATTGACCGGGTCAAAACGGTGCGTGAAATTGCTGCACGCCTGTGTCGAGATATCGCGGTCATGGCCGATCTGCAGGGTCCGAAAATTCGAATCGGCGTGTTCGCAAACGGTTCAACCACTCTGGTGAATGGTCAGCCCTTTGTGCTGGAAACCAAATGCGATCTGGGTGACGACGAGCGTGTGGGCCTGGATTATCCAGAACTTGTGAACGACGTAAAAACTGGCGACACACTCTTGCTTGACGACGGCAAAATCGTCTTGAAAGTCAAGAAAGTTGGCCCCAGCCAGATTCATTGCGAAACCGAAGTGGGCGGCGTGTTGAAAAACCGCAAGGGTATCAACAAGCTGGGTGGCGGTTTGTCCGCGCCGGCGCTCACTTCCAAAGACATGGAAGACATTCGTACTGCCGTGGCGTTTGAAGCCGATTACATCGCAGTCAGCTTCCCCAAAAGCGGAGCCGACATGTACATGGCCCGCGAGTTGACTCGCGCAGCAGGCGGCCATGCTTTCATGATTGCCAAGATTGAGCGCTGCGAAGCCCTTGAAAATCTGGATGACCTGATCCGTTCCTGCGACGGCCTGATGGTGGCCCGTGGCGACCTGGCCGTGGAAATTGGTGACGCTGCCGTGCCCGCAGCCCAGAAGCGTCTCATTCGCGCAGCGCGCGAAGCCAACAAGTTGACCATCACCGCCACACAGATGATGGAAAGCATGATTGAAAGCCCCGTGCCCACCCGTGCTGAGGTGTCGGACGTGGCCAACGCCGTGCTGGATGGCACAGATGCAGTCATGTTGTCCGCAGAAACAGCCGCCGGCAAGTTTCCGGTGGAAACCATTCAAGCCATGGCCCGGGTTTGTGTTGAAGCCGAAAAATCAGCCACTATCAGCCTGGATACTGATTTTCTGAACCGCAAGTTCAAGCGTGTGGATCAGTCCATCGCGATGGCTGCACTGTTCACTGCACACCACCTGGAAGTAAAAGCGATTGCTGCCTTGACCCAGTCGGGGTCAACGGCCTTGTGGATGTCGCGTTTGAACAGCGGCGTGCCAATTTTTGCGCTGACCCCCGAAGAAAAAACCCGCCGCCGCCTGTCGATGTATCGCGACGTGCGCACGGTGATGATGCAGTACGAAACAGAAGACCGCGAGCTCTTGCTGGCCAAGTCAGAGAAAGCCTTGCTCGATGCCAAAGTGGTGGAACTTGGTGACCTGATCGTGATCACCATTGGTGAACCGATTGGAAAGTCTGGCGGTACCAACACCATGAAAATTGTTCGCGTTGGCGAACACATTGGCCTGCTTAACTAATTGATTATCTAATTTTATTTTTTGGAGACCTTGAAATGCCTCTCGTATCCATGCGCCAATTGCTGGACCATGCCGCTGAAAATGGTTATGGTATTCCTGCCTTCAACGTCAACAATCTGGAACAGGTCCAAGCTGTGATGGCGGCGGCCGATGAAGTGGGTGCTCCCGTCATTTTGCAAGCCAGTGCGGGTGCCCGCAAGTATGCAGGTGAGCCCTTCATCAAGCACCTGATCCAGGCTGCGGTAGAAGCGTTCCCGCACATTCCATTGGTGATGCACCAGGATCACGGCACCAGCCCGAAAATTTGTCAGGGCGCAATTGACCTTGGTTTTGGCTCAGTGATGATGGATGGTTCTTTGATGGAAGACGGCAAAACCCCTGCGTCTTTCGATTACAACCTGGAAGTGACTCGCAAAGTCGTGGACATGGCGCACAAGGTTGGTGTGACCGTGGAAGGCGAACTGGGTTGCCTGGGTAATTTGGAAACTGGTGAGGCTGGTGAAGAAGACGGCATTGGCGCCGATGTGAAGCTGGATCACAGCCAAATGCTGACTGACCCCGAAGAAGCCGCTGTGTTTGTAAAAGCCACCCAATTGGACGCGTTGGCCATCGCCATTGGTACCAGCCACGGTGCCTACAAGTTCAGCCGCAAGCCCACAGGCGACATTCTGGCGATTTCCCGAGTCAAGGAAATTCACGCCCGCATTCCCAATACGCACCTGGTGATGCACGGTTCCTCATCGGTACCTGCCGATTTGTTGGCCATCATCAACCAATACGGTGGCAAGATGAAAGAAACCTACGGCGTGCCTGTGGAAGAAATCCAGGAAGCGATCAAGTACGGTGTTCGCAAAATCAACATTGACACAGATATTCGTCTGGCCATGACAGGTGCCGTGCGCAAATTCATGTTTGAAAATCCGGACAAGTTCGATGCGCGCGAATGGCTCAAGCCAGCCCGTGAAGCAGCCAAGCAGATTTGCAAGCAGCGTTACATGGAATTCGGTTGTGAAGGCCAGGGTGCCAAGATCAAGCCAATCGCGTTGAGCGAAATCGCTCAAAAATACGCCAAGGGCGAATTGGCCCAGATCGTGCAGTAACAGCGGTTCGATCCGCAAGTAGAAGCTCACGCGGGCTGCGCCCCGCGTGTTTTGTTTTTTAAAGCCTGAATCCGCAAGAGGCCTGTTGAATGAGTACTGTGTTTGAAACCAAGCTGACATCCCTGCCGTTGTTGCATCGAGGAAAGGTGAGGGAAAACTTCTCGGTCGGCGATGACAAAATGCTCATCGTGGCCAGCGACCGCCTGTCTGCATTCGATGTCATCCTGGACCAGCCCATTCCCGAGAAAGGCATGGTGCTGACTCAAATGGCCCAGTTCTGGTTCGATATTCTGGCCGATGTGGTGCCCAATCACTTGACCGGCATTGACCCAGAAACCGTGGTGTCCGCTGCCGAGGCGCCGCAAATCAAGGGCCGCTCGATGGTGGTCAAAAAGCTGAAAGCCCTGCCGATTGAGGCTGTTGTGCGCGGCTACCTGATTGGCTCTGGCTGGAAAGACTACCAATCGACAGGTGCAGTGTGCGGCATCAAGTTGCCTTCCGGCATGCAAATGGCTGCCAAGCTTGAAGAACCCATTTTCACGCCTGCCACCAAGGCCGCCATGGGCGAACACGATGAAAACATTGATTTCGACACCATGAGCGACGTGGTCGGCCGTGATTTGGCCAAGCAGATTCGCGAGGTGTCCATCGCGCTGTACACCAAGGCCAGCGACTACGCGTCCCGCCAGGGCATCATTATTGCCGACACCAAGTTCGAGTTTGGCCTGGATGAAAATGGCACCCTGACTTTGATGGACGAAGTGCTGACCGCGGATTCGTCCCGTTTCTGGCCTGCAGACCAATACCAGGTGGGTATTTCCCCCCCATCGTACGACAAGCAGTTTGTACGCGATTACCTGGAAAGCGTGCCTGGCTGGAACAAGAAAGCACCAGCCCCTGTACTGCCCCAGGACATCATCGACAAAACAGCAGCCAAATACCGTCAGGCCTATGAAATTCTGACTGGCCGCCTCTGGATTGGATAAAGAAATGACTGACGCCACACACCTGCACACTTCCGACCAGCCCAAAGTGGGCGTGGTCATGGGCTCGTCCTCGGATTGGGACGTGATGAAAAATGCTGTTCAAGTGCTGCGCGATTTTGGCGTGGACTATGAAGCGCGCGTGGTTTCAGCCCACAGAATGCCCGACGAAATGTTTGCTTACGCAGAAACTGCGAGCACCCGTGGCATTCAGGTGATTATTGCCGGAGCGGGTGGTGCAGCCCACTTGCCAGGCATGCTGGCTGCCAAAACCATTGTGCCGGTGATGGGGGTGCCTGTGCCTTCCAAGTACCTGCGGGGCGAAGATTCGCTGCTGTCGATTGTGCAAATGCCCAAGGGCATTCCGGTACATACCTTTGCCATTGGCGAAGCAGGTGCGGCCAACGCTGCACTGGGCGCGGTGGCCATTCTCGCCTTGACCAATGCCGACTTGAACCAGAAACTGCAGGAATTTCGCGTTGCCCAATCCAATGTGGCGCGCGAAATGACTTTGCCCCCAACGCCTTGATTTTTTAAGCCACACACATGAGCAAGATCGAATTCAAAACAGTGAAGCCCGGCCAGTGGTTGGGCCTTCTGGGTGGAGGCCAATTGGGGCGCATGTTCTGCATGGCCGCACAAAGCATGGGTTACCGCGTGCTTGTACTTGACCCGGTGGCCAATGGCCCTGCAGGCTCCGTGGCCGATGACCAGATTCTCGCTGATTACATGGACGATCAAGGTTTGGCTCGGCTTGCGCAGCGTTGTGTGGGTGTCACCACCGAGTTTGAAAACGTACCTGCATTGGCATTGGACAACCTGTCCAAAAGCATTCCCGTCAGCCCATCAGCATTTTCCGTTGGCGTGGCACAAAACCGGTTGGAAGAAAAAGCGTATATCAGTGCTTGTGGTGTTCCAGTCGCACCCCATGCGGCCATTCGCAAGTCGGCTGACATTGACGATTCGCTCGCCTATTTGCTGCCTGGCATCGTGAAAACAGCCCGTTTGGGTTACGACGGCAAGGGCCAGGTTCGTGTCAAAACCCTGGACGAGGTACGCAAAGCCTTTTCAGACCTGAATGAAGTGGAATGCGTGCTGGAAAAGCGCCTCACCCTGCAAAAGGAAATGTCCGTGATTGTGGCCCGTGACCACAAGGGTGAATGTGCAACTTTTCCCGTGGCCGAAAACCACCACCGCAAAGGCATTTTGGCCACCACCATTGTGCCCGCACGCATTGATGACGCCATGGCTGCACAAGCCCGCGCCAATGCCATCTCCATTGCTGGAGCACTGGATTACGTGGGTGTGTTGTGTGTCGAGTTTTTCGTAGTCGATGAACTGGGCCTGGTGGTCAATGAAATTGCACCTAGACCCCACAACAGCGGTCATTATTCAATCGATGCCTGTGTCACTTGCCAGTTTGAACAGCAGGCCCGCATTCTGGCCGGTTTGCCTTTGGGCGATACCCGCCAGCACAGCCCAGCCGTGATGGTGAACTTGCTGGGCGACCTGTGGTACGGCGAGGATGGCAGCGAAAATGAACCGGCTTGGGAAAAGGTCTTGGCCATTCCTGAAGTGAAGTTGCACCTGTACGGCAAAGAGCAAGCCCGCGTGGGTCGCAAAATGGGTCACATCACCGTGATTGCAGAAACCATGGAGCGGGCGTTGATTGTGGCCCAAACAGTACGAGACATTCTGGGCATTGGTGATGACGACGACTGATCAGCCTGGGTCACCCCAGCAAGCTGAATTGCTTGAACCCAGTTCCGGCAACATTCAGCGCTGCGCAGATGCCTTGCTGAGCGGTCACCTGGTAGCATTCCCCACCGAAACCGTGTTTGGTTTGGGTGCAGCGGTAACCGATCTAAAGGCTGTTCAATCCATTTTCAAGGCCAAAGGTCGTCCCTCTGAACACCCCTTGATTGCCCATGTGGCGCCGGGTGCAGACCTGAATGGCTGGGTGGCTGAAATTACCCCGGTCATGCAACAACTGATGAATGCCTTTTGGCCTGGTCCCTTGACATTGGTTGTACCCAAGGGTGAACGCATGCCCCTTGAGGTCACCGGTGGTCAACAGTCTGTGGGTGTCCGTTGCCCGTCGCACCCCGTGGCAATTGAGTTGTTGAAAGCTGTTGGTGTGCCTGTGGCTGCTCCTTCGGCCAACCGTTTTGGGAAAGTCAGCCCCACTCGGGCAATCCATGTATTGGCCGAGCTTGGTGATCGAATTCCATTTGTGCTGGATGGTGAAGTGCCCGAAGTGGGCATTGAATCGACCATTGTTTCCCTGTTGAATGCGCAGCCGGCGATACTTCGCCCAGGCGCAATCACTGCAGCTCAAATCGAGGCAGAGTTGGGTGTATCAGTGATACCCCACGCCGAGGTATCGAGAACCCCTCTAGGCAATCCTCGAGTTTCCGGTGCGCTGGAGAAACATTACAGCCCGGACGCCAAAGTGAGCGTTGTCGCTGCAAGTCAGTTGCGGAACTGGCTCGCATCTTCATCCAGCGGCCACTCAGCAACGCTGCTTTGCGTGGGCTGGACCGATGCCTATTTGCAGCAGGCCCGTGCGCTGCGAGAAAGCAACCCTGGTGTGTTGGTTGAAGTTCTTGGCAATCACCCTTCAGCCGTGGCCCAAGCTCTGTATGCGACACTTCGGCAAGCCGATGAATTGGGTTGTCAGCAAGTGTTGTTTGAATGTCCCGCAGCAGAAGTTGCCTGGGAAGCGGTTGCAGACCGCCTAAAAAGAGCCTCCGCCTGATCTGCTTTGCAAGAATTCGCCTACACGCATTTCGTATTATTCCCACATACCCAGCTTTGGCTGCCAGCTACGATCAGTTCATGATTTTCACTTTGCCCAACGCTTGAGCCACAGCGGCTTCCATGCGTGGCTTGTGCTTCGAACCGAAAGGAGTTTGCATGCTTCCCAACAACCCAACAGCTGGGTCTTCCCGTCGAGTTTCATCGACATCGCCAGTCCCCAAGTTGCCACTGCGTGGCGGAAATCGATCCTGTGGGCGTTCAGATCAATATGAAACGCTGGCCGAGCAATTTTTGAGCTTTATCGATGACGATTCTTTTCCCTGTGTGGGGGCCAAGGCAGCACTGGCCAGGGGTGAGATGTTTGTTCATGAGTTTGGCATGCTGAATGACGCCGCTCATGACGCAGAATTGCTGAATTCACTTGAACTGTTTGTCAAAACCATGGAGTCGGCCGATGAAGACCCCTTGAAAGTGCATTCCTTCGTGGCGGTGTTCAAAGGACCTTTCATCACCAGTGAATTGCAGTTTGAAAACCTGTTGTGGACGCAGTTGTACAATCTTCATACTCTTGATGTCAGTCGTGGCTTTTCGGCTGCGTCCGACATCAGCAGCAATCCTGAAAGTCCCCATTTCAGTTTAAGCCTGGCGGGTCACCCATTCTTTGTGATCGGTTTGCATCCCGGTGCTTCCAGGCTGGCCAGAACCTTTCGCAGCCCGGTGTTGGTCTTTAACTCCCACCGGCAATTTGAAGCCTTGCGCGCCGATGGGCGTTATCCAAAGATGCAAAAAGCAATTCGCAAGCGTGAAATTGCCCTCCAGGGTTCCATCAACCCCAACCTGGCCGACTTTGGGTCCAACAGCGAAGCCCGTCAATACAGTGGCCGCAAGGTGGATGCAAACTGGAAATGTCCATTTGATTTCGAGAAGGCACGCAAATCATGAACGATCTCTTGGTGGAATTCAAAGTCAACACCCGTATTCGTCCCTGTTCTGCCCATGCCTTCGAATTGAACGCGGGTGATGAATTGGTTGTGGTTGATCCACAAGGTCAGCAGGTCAGCGATCTGGTTGCGTTTGCCAAGTCGGATGTTCGGGAATACCTCTCTTCAGGGCGCACCTTGGACTATGCGTCCAAGCTGTGGCTAAGCACCGGCGATTTGTTGTACTCAAACCGCAGCGCACCCATGTTCACCATTCTGGAAGACACCTGTGGCCGCCATGATTTCACCTTGGCACCCTGTTCCCGGGAAATGTTCGAAACCATCTATGGCGAGAAAGAAGAACGCCCCGGCTGTGAGGGAAATCTGGAAAAGGTGCTGGAAAAATATGGCATCGATCGCGACTGCATTCCTACCGCATTCAATGTATTCATGAATGTCGGTATAGATCCATCTACCGGCGCGATCGCAGTGCTCCCACCGTTGAGTAAACCCGGGGACTTTATTCGATTCAAGGCGGAGATGGATTTGGTGGTTGGCCTTACTGCTTGTTCGGCGGGGCAGTCCAACAATTTCAGCTACAAGCCGATCGACTTCAGGATAGAGTCGCCGGCCTGAAGGCTGCTGCTTACATTTGCTGGGTTGGGATGTGGCCGCGTTGCTCGGCCATCACATTGTTGTCATCAACGAAAACCAGTTTGGGCTGGAATGTTTTGCATTCCGCATCATCTAGCGTGCCATAGGCCGCAATAATGACCAAGTCGCCTTTTTGCGCACGGCGGGCCGCTGCGCCATTCAGGGAAATCATGCCGCTTCCGCGTTCACCCTTGATGGCGTAAGTTGAAAAACGCTCGCCGTTGTCAATGACATAAATATCAATGCGTTGAAACTCGATAATGCCTGACGCTTCCAGCAAGTTTTCGTCAATCGCGCAGGAACCTTCGTAATGAAGTTCACAGTGGGTTACTTTGGCTCGGTGAATTTTTCCAAGCAACATCTCACGATGCATCAGTTAATCTCCAGATTGTCGATCAAACGGGTTTGTCCCAATTTGGCCGCAGCCAGAATGACCAGCGGTGTTTGATCGGACAGGTTTTGATTGGTGGGGCGTTGCAAGTCGGCTTGTCTGCGAACCTCGAAATAATCAGGGTTCCAGCCTCGGCTGACCAATTTTTTGGCGCAATCTTGTTCCAATTGTACCAACTGGTCCAAATTCGGGCGACCGGTTTTCACCTGATTTGAAAGTTCATTCAAAAGTTGATACAAAAATGGTGCTTCAGCCCGGTGTTCTTCACTTAAATAGCGGTTTCGGGATGACAGGGCCAGTCCATCTTCAGCACGTACCGTGGGTGCCGCAATGATTTCAATGGGCATGGCCAATTGCGCCACCAGCCGACGAATAATCATCAACTGCTGATAATCCTTCTTCCCGAACACCGCTACTTTCGGCTGCACGCAGTTGAACAGCTTGGTGACTACCGTACAAACACCTTCGAAAAAGCCGGGGCGAAATTCCCCTTCCAGTGTTCCGCCCAAATCATCGGGCGGCTTGATCCGGTAGTCCTGAGGCTCTGGGTACAAATCCCGCTCAGTGGGCGCGAACATCACGTACACATGTTCCTTTTCAAGCTTTTCCGCGTCTTCCTGCATGGTGCGCGGGTATTTGTCGAAGTCTTCATTCGGCCCGAATTGCAGGCGGTTGACAAACACGCTGGCCACAACCGGGTCGCCATGTGTGGCGGCAATTCGCATCAGCGACATGTGTCCTTCGTGCAAGTTGCCCATGGTGGGCACAAAGGCCACCCGGTTTTGCCCGCGCAGCTGATCTCGCAATTCGGTGATGGAAGAAATCTGTCTCATCAAATACTCAGAATGTGTGGTCGGCAGTTGGAAAGGTTTTCTCTTTCACAGCTGACACATAGGCCTGCACAGCCGCTTGAATTGAGGGCTGATTATCCATGAAATTGCGGACAAACTTGGGTTTTTTGCCTGGAAACACATTGAGCATGTCGTGCAGCACCAAAACTTGTCCGTCACAATCAACTCCGGCACCGATGCCAATTGTAGGCACGGTCAGGCTTTTGGAAATGTCCCCAGCCAGTTTTCCGGGTATCAGTTCGAACAGCACCAGTTGGGCGCCTGCATCCTGCATGGCTTTGGCATTCAACTTCAGCACCTTGGCCGCTTTGGCGTCTCGCCCTTGCACCCGGTAACCACCGAGCGCGCTGACGGATTGTGGTGTCAAGCCCAGGTGGGCACAAACGGGTATGTCGCGCGTGGTCAGGTACTCCACAGTTGGGGCTAACCAGGCAGTGCCTTCCAGCTTCACCATGTTGGCACCCGCGGCCATCAAACGCGCTGCGTTGCGGTAAGCCTGTTCCATGCTTTCCTGGTAGCTTCCAAAGGGCATGTCAGCCACTACAAAGGCAGTTTGATTGCCCGCAGCAACGCAGCGGGTGTGGTACTCCATCATGTCCATGCTCACTGGCAAGGTGCTTGGCATGCCTGCCAACACCATGCCAAGGGAATCTCCGACCAGAAGAATGTCCACTCCACTGGCATCCAGAACGCTTGCAAAGCAAGCGTCATAGCAGGTCAACATCGCAATCTTGTCCTGATTTTTTTTCATTTCAAGCAGTGCGGGCAAAGTGACTGCCTTGCGGGGGCTGTTACCTGTACCTTGGGGTTGTGCGCTCATCGTGCTTCTCTCAGTGCTGTCTTTGCTCGGGGATCTTATTCAGACCAATTGAAAAATTCTCGCCGGCCTTTCATGCCGTCGATCTGGTTCAGCAACAGGTCAAAGTCCTCTGCGTGATCAATCGGGTTCAAATGTTCTGTATTCACA
Source organism: Limnobacter thiooxidans (assembly GCF_036323495.1). NCBI lineage: Bacteria > Pseudomonadati > Pseudomonadota > Betaproteobacteria > Burkholderiales > Burkholderiaceae > Limnobacter > Limnobacter thiooxidans. The sequence continues at coordinate 828,967 of NZ_AP028947.1, forward strand.
ATCAAAAGCGGCGCGTCGTCATAGTGATAAAAAAAGCGGCTGTAGGCATCGCTCAGCTGTGACAAATACGCTTCGGTGATGTTGGCTTCATAGGGCGTGGCGCGCTTTTGAACCCGTTCGATCAATGCCTGTGGCGATGCCTGCAGGTAAATCACCAGGTCCGGCGTGCTGGTCTGCGGGCTTTGGTGCTGATAAATCTGCTGATACAGCTTCAGCTCTTCCTCATCCAGCGTCAGGCTGGCAAACATGCGGTCTTTTTCAAGCAGAAAATCGCTGATGACCATGTTCTCGAAAAAATCACGTTGAGTCAGGTCACGCAACTGCCCGATTCGTTGAAACAGAAAGAACAGCTGGGTAGGCAAGGCGTAGCGGGCTGGCTCTTGGTAAAACTTCTCAAGAAAGGGATTGTCGTCCGGCTTTTCAAGCAGCACTTCGGCCTGGAATCGCTGGGCAATCAAGCGGGCCAGCGAGGTTTTACCCACGCCAATGGGCCCTTCAATCACGATGTGGCGATATTTCTCTGACAACAACTTGGCTCTCCAGTGAATGGCTGCGTGCGGCCTCAGTGTAGCGCACGGGTAAAATTGGAATTGGAAAAACAGTTCAAATCAGGTTGACTTCCTGATTCAGCGTGGCAGGCAGATGAACACTTGCCAGACCAAGCCCGGGAATTTCAACCGCAGGGTTCAATGCCAGGAGCGGCTCAAGAACAAACCGGCGCAAGTGCATTCGGGGGTGGGGCACCGTCAGTTGCTCAGTGTCTCGGGTTTCATTGCCAACCAGGAGCACGTCAACATCAATCGGGCGGGGCGCATTGCGGGTGGTTCGCACCCGGCCCAGGGTGTTTTCCAAGGCCAGGCAGGCCTGAAGCAATGATTCGGCGTTGCCCAGCCACTGGATTTCCAGGACCGAATTCACGTAGTCTGGTCCTGTGGCGTCCACCGGCGCACTTCGATAGCGCGGCGATTCCCGTGTGCCAGCGGCAAGCGGATGTGCCGCAAAGTGTTGTACCACCTCGTCAAACAAAGCCAGCGGATGACCCAGATTTCCACCCAAGCCCAAATAGCAAAGCGTGCTGTTGCTCACTCGCCAGACGATCCCTGCTCAGTTGACCCGCCACCTTGGCCTGTGGGTCTACTCTTCGGCTTTCTGCGGCGTTTTTTCTTGCGTGCGGCACCTTCCTGGCCCGCGGGTGTGCCCCGCAAGCCATCAAGCATGCTCTGGCGGTTGTTGGCGTCACCGTCACTGAATTCACGCCACCATTCGGCCAGTTCAGTGTCCGCATCTACATCACCCACTTTGGCGCGCAATTCATAAAAATCAAGCGATGCGCGGAATTTCTGCTGTTCAAGCATGCGGAAGGGCGCTTTGCCCGCCCGCTTTTCAAAACGGGGCTGGAACGCCCAGATTTCCCGCATGTCGCCAGTCAGGCGGCGGGGAATGGCTGTGCGCTCGGCCTGCTCAGCCAGCACTTCATCCATGGCGGCAAACAGGGCAGGGAATTTGAGTTCACCTTGCTCCAGCTTGGTTTCCCAGCTTTCCAGCACCAGGTGCCACAGCAGGCAGGCAAACAAAAATCCGGGGCTCAAGGGCTTTCCGTCTTTCACACGCTGATCGGTTCGTGCCAGCGCTTCGGTCAGGAAGGGTTCACCTCGCTCGTGTTCCAGGATCGCATCCAGCAATGGAAACACGCCGTGGTGCAAACCCGCTTTGCGCAGGCCTTTCAGGCAAGCCAGGGCGGACCCACTCATCAAGAGCTTGAGCATTTCATCAAACAGCCGGGATGCAGGCACGTTGCGCAACAAATCAGCCATTTCAGCGATTGGCGCGTAAGTAGCCGGCTCAATGTTGAAATCCAGTTTGGCTGCAAAACGCACCACGCGCAGCATGCGCACCGGGTCTTCGCGGTAGCGCAAGCTGGGTTCACCGATCATGCGCAGCAACCGGGCGCGCAGGTCTTCCATGCCATGGTGGTAATCCCACACGGTTTCCGTGCTGGGGTCGTAGTACATGGCATTGACGGTAAAGTCCCTGCGGGATGCATCTTCATCCTGGCGACCAAATTCGTTGTCGCGCAGCACACGGCCATGTTCATCTTTTTCATTGCTGGCGCTGGCCAGTGCACGAAATGTGGAGGTTTCAATCGTTTCCGGGCCAAACATCACATGGACAATCTGGAAACGTCGGCCAATCACACGGGCCCGGCGGAACAAACGTTGGGTTTGTTCCGGGCTGGCGTCGGTGGCCACGTCAAAGTCTTTGGGGCGCATGCCCAACAGCAGGTCACGCACCGCACCCCCCACCACGAAGGCCTTGTAGCCCTTGCTTTGCAGGGTCTCGCAAACACGAATGGCATTGTGACTGACCAATCGCTTGTCTATTTTGTGTTCGGCTACACTCCATACTTTTGGTTTGTGGACACCATAGCTCGCCTTGACTTTTTTGGGTGTACCCAGGTTCAAGTGCGCAGCAGGTCCAGGAGCCTCACGCCCCAGCGTGACCGGTTTTGAAAACATGCGTTTGAATAGTTTTTTGATCATTTGAACAGCTCTAATACGGGCCAGCCTTGCGACTTCGCGATGTCGGCCAGTTTCTCGTCGGGGTTCGCTGCCACGGGGTGGCTGACGCATTCCAGCAGCGGCAGGTCATTGATTGAATCGCTGTAAAAGTGGCTGGTCTCGAAACTTTCCATCGTCCACCCCTTTTCGGCCAGCCACTCGTTCAGGCGGGTCACCTTGCCTTCCCGGAAGCTGGGTAGCCCGCTGACTTTGCCCGTGTACTCGCCATCAATCAGTTCAGGTTCCGTGGCAATCAAGGCTTCAATGCCAAAGGCCTGAGCAATCGGTTGAGTGATGAAGCTGTTGGTCGCAGTGATGATGACGCACACGGCGTTTTCATTTTGATGCTTCTTGACCAGCTCGATCGCAGAGGGCTTGATGTTCGGGCGAATCACGTCAGCCATGAACTCGTTGTGCCATACGGCCAACTGCGCGCGCGTGTTGTTGCGCAGGGGGCGCAATTGAAAGTCGAGAAATTCGTCAATATTCAGCGTGCCGGCTTTGTAGTCAGCATAGAACTGGTCGTTCCGGGCTTCAAATTCGGCGCGGTCCAGCACCCCTTTGTTGATCAGGAATTGCGACCAGCCGTGATCAGAATCAATCGGCAACAGGGTGTTGTCAAGGTCAAACAGTGCGAGTTTCATATTCCCGAATTACCAGACTTTCTCGTCGTTTCATCCAGTGTCGCAGCAAATTCACGCTCACTGGTTTTTGTTGTTCAAGGGAGAAGCGATCCAATCCATCCATGACGGCCATGAGCGAACCCATGTCGCGCTGAAAATAGCGCAGTGCATATTCAATCACTTCTTCGCTCAACTGCAGCCCGCGAGATTTCGCCATGGATTGCAGGGCCTCGTGTTTTTCATGGTCGCTCAAGGGTTGAACCCGAAGGCACAAGCCCGCTTCGATTCGTGTACGCAAGTCATCCCGCAGCTTGAGCTCGGCCGGTGGAAATTCACTGGCCAAGATGATTTTACCGGGTTTGTTCTCTGCAAGGCTTGAATTGAATGCATTAAACAGCTGAACCTGGGAGTAAGGCGTTAGTTGATCGATGTTGTCGATCACCAAGGCCTGTTCACTAGGTTTGAAGACAAACCTGTTGCCGCCAGCCACCACATTGACGCCCATTTCGGCGGCCACGCCACGCAACAAGTGGCTTTTTCCGCAACCCGCAGGCCCGTAGACATACATGAAAGGACTAAGGCTTTCGAGTTTGATCAGTTGCTGAAGTTCATGCACGAGCTGACCATTCTGACCCACCAGGAAGTTGGTCAGTGTGGGCCGGGGCGGCGTGAAGACATCAAGAAGCAACTGTTGCATGGGCATTGCTGAGCTGGGCTTTTGTGGAAATTAATTGAACTTTCAAGGGCGCTTTTGGGCGACGGTTCAGGCAGGCGGTCCACTCGGGGGCCGGGCGTATCAAGCAACCCCCAATAATACCCTTGAATGACACTTTTTAAGTCTTGTCTCGGTTAAAATATCGACTCTCGCGCTTGTGGCCTGAAACCTGATGCAAGCTACCCGACCCCCATTTTTTCGGATTGAATTTCAATGAATTCTCCCTTGACCTACAAAGACGCTGGCGTGGACATGCAAGCCGGTGATGACCTGGTAGATGCCATCAAACCCCTCGCCAAACGCACAATGCGCCCAGGTGTGTTGGCAGGCATTGGCGGCTTCGGCGCCATGTTTGAAGTGCCCAAGGGTTATCGTGAGCCTGTGCTTGTTTCTGGCACTGACGGTGTGGGTACCAAGCTGCGCCTCGCTTTTGAGTGGAATATTCACAACACGGTGGGCATCGATCTCGTCGCCATGAGCGCCAACGACATTCTGGTTCAAGGCGCCGAACCTTTGTATTTTCTGGACTACTTTGCCTGTGGCAAGCTCGATGTCAAAACCGCGGCCAGTGTGGTCGGCGGTATTGCCTACGGTTGCGAGCAGGCAGGTTGCGCCCTGATTGGTGGTGAAACCGCTGAAATGCCTGGCATGTATCCCGATGGCGAATACGATCTGGCTGGTTTTGCTGTGGGTATTGTTGAAAAATCCGAGATTCTGGACGCCAGCAAGGTCAAGGCCGGCGACGTGATACTGGGTCTGGCGTCTAACGGCATTCATTCGAATGGCTTCTCGCTGGTTCGCAAAATTCTGGAGCGCGCCCAGCCCGACCTGAATCAGTTGTGCGATGGCATGCCCTTGCGCGAAGCCATCATGGCGCCCACCCGCATGTACGTGAAACCTGTACTTGAATTGATCAAGAAAGTGCCTGTACATGCCTTGGCGCACATTACAGGCGGCGGCTTGGTTGAAAACATTCCGCGTGTATTGCCCGAGAACCTGGTCGCCGAACTGGACCGTGGGTCGTGGCCTGAAACAGAACTGTTCAAATGGCTTCAGGAAAATGGCCAGGTGCCATTTGATGAAATGAACCGTGTATTCAATTGTGGCATTGGCATGGTCATCGTGTTGCCGGCAGAACAAGCGAAGCCTGCCATGGACTTGCTGGTTGCCGCTGGTGAAAAGGTGTACCAGGTGGGTGTTGTGCGCCCGCGTGTTGAGGGTGAAGCACACACCATTGTTACGCCCGCTCACTAACTAGCGCGATATTTCCCAGGCCCTACTCCAGTCAATTCACTTGAATGGCGTAGGGCTTGACTGACTAAGGCTCAAGGCACTATACAAAGTTGCTGAAATTCAGTTGGGAAGCCTGGTCTCTTCGATGCCGTCTTGGGTCACTTTCAGCTTCACACGAAAAAATTTTCTGGCCAGTTTGTTGTTTGTGCGGGTGGCTGATCGCGAGTATTCGCGAAAGGTAAGTGTCAACTCAGCTTGGTCCGGGCCTGCCAAATCGCTATTTTGGTTAATCCATTTGGCCTTCACGAATTCACCTTTTGCCCGAAGTGAATGTGCCTGTGTTTCAGGCATTTCATCGAAGGTTGAGCTGGTAAGAAGATACTGGTTTTTACAAACTCCACTTGTTTCCAGTCCACATTCCTCATTCTGATCGCGTGTACTGAATAGACGCAGCAACAAACCCTTTTCTTGCCCCGGACCGTATTGGTTCAGTTCAATCACTGTCCCATAAGCAAGATTATTTTGGAGCGTTTGTTTGTCAAGTTCATTTGCCAAACAGAAACCGTTTACATACAGTAAAAAGCTTCCAAGTAAAAACTGATTAATCAATTTCATCTTCAATCCACGGAGAAATGTATGTGATCGTTGTGCCCGCCAACCGGATGATTTTTGCCATGTTTTCTTTTGAACAAGGGTCCGAAGTTTTCTCGTCTCCCTTCCCAATTCTCGAAGGCGCGTTGTAATGCTTCGGTAACTTGGGCAACAGTGGGGTCGCTCGGGTAGTGAGTTGACATTCGCATGCCATTGATTCTCGAAATATCGATGGCCTTGCCTGAACCTTGCATGTGTCGACTGGGTAGATTGTGCTGATCTTTCAATGATGAAATATAAATTGAAGTCAGGGTTGGTCCGTTAACTATGTTTGGTCTGATGGTGTGTTGTAAAAAGCCCAGCAATTTTGGGTCAACGCTGTTGTGAACATTCAAGCCAAAATGAATGCTTACATCATTGATCTGACCCGGAATGATTGCCATGTGGAAACCTCTTGCACGAATATTTAAGGGGATGAGCTTAAATAGGAGGCGGTAAGTTGACAAATCAGGCAGTGACGGTCGCTCGACTTGATTACACCCGGGAGTATGTTTAACTGTGTTGTTGCAAGTTGGAGAGAAGATGAAAGATGCTTGCGTACGTAAACATCTTTAAGTAAACACTCTCAACAACGTAGTTGCTCAAGTGCCCAATCAATGTGTTCGCTCAAAAACGCATCTGCACTTCCCCGCATTTCGCGCAATGCACTTTCAATGCCCGCAACACCCTGGCTGTTTCCCGCAGCCACGGCCAAATTTCTTCTGAAACGTCGGTAACCAATGCGTCGTATTGCACTGCCTTCGGTCAACTTCAAAAACTCGTCTTCGGTCCATTTCATCATTGCAAACCAATCTGGCTCATCGAACTCCTTGCGTGGGTTGAAGTCAGCGAACTGTGCTGGCTTGGCAAACTTGTTCCACGGGCAGGCCAGCTGACAGTCGTCACATCCATAAATGCGGGTGCCAATCAAGGGTCGCAATTCAAGCGGAATTTCGCTGTCGTGTTCAATCGTCAAGTAGGAAATACAAAGGCGGGCATCTACCTCATAAGGTTTTACGATCGCCTTGGTGGGGCAGGCGGTCATGCAGCTGTGGCAACTGCCGCAGTGGTTTTTGGCAAATTCGTCGCTCACCGGCAGGGGCAGGTTGGTGAACACTTCGCCGAGAAAGAAAAGCGAACCTTCGTCGGGGTGAATCAGCAGGGTGTGCTTCCCTCGCCAACCCAGGCCCGCTTTGCGGGCAATTTCAACTTCGGGTGTCGGTGCGCTGTCCACAGTTACGCGAAACCCAAAACCTGCGAGTTCGGCATTCACCGCTTCTGCAAATCGTTTCAGTCGTTGCCGAATGACCTTGTGATAGTCCCGTCCCCGGGCGTACAAACTGACATAGGGGTTCTTCAGCTCCCCCAGTTCAGTCAGGGTTTTTTCGGTGTATGTCGCCGCATCGGGCTGGTTCAGCGTTTCTACAGGCACATAAGGTATTCGCAATGATACGATTCGAATCGCACCGGGAAACACAATGTCCGCATTCAGGCGGTTCATGCCGTGGCGTTCCATGTAAGCCATTTCGCCATGCATGCCCCGGTCCAGCCAGGCTTGCAAATGGGGTTCGCAGGCCTGCAGGTTGGTGTCGCTCACGCCCAGGCAGCCAAGCCCCTGCGCTTGTGCGACGCGTTGCAACAATGCCCAGTTTTCTTGTTCTTGATGAGCCTGCATGAAAATGTATATCCGTTATTTGCCCGATGACAACGCAACCGACAGTGTAGGGGAAAAGCTGGCCCAGCTTGTTGTGGCACCGCTTCGCGTCTACCTTTCCGGGCCTCTGGGTGCCGGGAAAACCGCCTTGGTGCGGGCTTTTCTGCGTGCCATGGGTGTACGGGGCGCCATCAAAAGCCCAAGCTATGCGTTGGTAGAACCTTACAATTTATCGAATTATTCGGTGTATCATTTTGATTTTTATCGATTCTTCGATCAGAATGAATGGGAAGAGTCTGGTTTCAGGGACTATTTTAAAGAACATGCCGTTTGCTTGGTGGAATGGCCTGAAAAGGCGGGTGGCTTGTTGCCCACAGCCGATCTGGAAATCGAGCTTGCTTATCATTTTGAAACTGGCCCAGACGGGGTCACTTCAAATGGTGCTGAAACCGCAGGTCGGCGTGTAGAAATTCGCGCCCTTTCTGACAAAGGGCAAATGTTGGTAGATCAATTGAACGAACAACAATAGCTTATGAAGTCACGTCGCGATTTGTTGAAAACCGTTGGGGCAGGAATGCTCCTGAAACTGATTCCCGTCGGTGCTTACGCAGCCGACCTGGTCAAGTTCGTCGACGTGCGCCTGTGGCCTGCCGATGAATACACCCGGGTTACGCTTGAGCACGCCGGGGCCATCAAATACAAGCACTTCCTGATAGAAAATCCGTGGCGCATGGTCATTGATTTGCTCGATCTGCGCCTGGACAGCACGCTGAAAGAACTGACCAGTCGCCTTCATCCAGATGACCCATATGTACAACAAATTCGGGTCGCCCAATACGATGCCAATACCGTACGCCTGGTGTTCGACCTTAAAGCAGAAGTGAAGCCTGAAATTTTCACGATTGATCCGATTGCTGAATACAAGAACCGTTTTGTTGTCGATTTTTATCCCAAGAAAAGCGTGGATCCACTGCTGTCACTCTTGGATAAATCGGAAGATCCGGCAATGCGGGAAGATGAAATTTCACGGGCACTGCGTTTGGCGGAATCTGAGACCAAGGGAACCGACAAATCCGATAAACCCGAGAAACCAGCGGTCGACAAATCCTCAAAAACTGAAGTGGCCAAAGCGCAACCCAACGCGCCAGTCGAGAAAAAGCCAAGCATTGAGATGAAACGCATGGTGACCGTTGCGATTGACCCAGGGCACGGTGGTGAAGACCCCGGCGCAGTGGGCAAGGGCGGAACCTACGAGAAAAACGTCGTATTGGCCATCAGCAAGCGCTTGAAAGCCGAAATCGACAAAATACCGGGCATGCGCGCCATGCTGACCCGCAATGGCGATTTCTTCGTACCACTTAATACACGCGTTCAAAAAGCACGAAGTGTCAATGCAGACCTGTTTGTGTCAGTTCATGCCGATGCATTTATTCGCCCCACGGCGGGTGGTTCATCGGTTTACGTGCTCTCCGAGCGCGGTGCGTCTAGCACGGCGGCCAAATGGATTGCCAACAAGGAAAATGCGTCTGATCTGATCGGTGGCGTCAATATCAAGGGCACCGATTCTCAATTGGCCAAGGTGCTTCTTGATCTTTCTACCACAGCCCAAATTAACGACAGCCTGAAATTGGGGGATGCCGTATTGGGCAACCTGGGTAAAGTCAATCGCCTGCACAAACCCAAGGTAGAGCAGGCTGGTTTCGCTGTGTTGAAGGCGCCAGACATTCCTTCCATCCTGATCGAAACCGCGTTCATCAGCAATCCGGAAGAAGAGAAAAAACTGGCTAACCCGGCCCACCAGCAGGAATTGGCGGAGGCCATTGCCCAAGGCATAGCCAAGTACTTTGCGAAGAACCCGCCCGTGGCTCGCACGCCTCTGACTTAAACAGCACTTGTAGCCACTTATAATGGGGTAATGACACACCGCCCCATTTCCCTGTTGCCCGATGTCCTCATCAGCCAGATCGCCGCAGGCGAGGTGGTTGACCGCCCAGCTTCTGTAGTCAAAGAACTGCTTGAAAATGCCTTAGACGCTGGTGCCACAGAAATCACCATTCGGATTGATGGCGGTGGCATTCAGCGGATCTGTATCCAAGACAATGGCAAGGGCATTCCCAAAGACGAACTGGAATTGGCGGTCACTCGCCACGCCACCTCCAAAATTCAATCGTTGAATGAACTGGAAAGCGTGCTGAGTCTTGGGTTTCGTGGTGAGGCCCTGGCTTCTATCGCCTCCGTCAGCCAGTTCAGTTTGAGCAGCTACCCGGCGGGGCAGGCCAGCGCCTACTGCATCAGCAATCAAAGTGGGCAATGGCAAATAGAACCATCCCCGGCCAGCCCAGGTACAACTGTCGACGTTCAGTCTCTCTATTTCAGCACCCCGGCGCGCCGTAAATTCCTGAAAACCGAGCAAACCGAGTTTTTCAATTGCCTGGATGTGGTGAAACGCATGGCTTTGGCCAACCCCAGTGTCACCTGGCTTGTGTACCGCGACGGAAAACTGCAAAGTCGCTTTCAGGAAAGCAGTTGGAGTGCACGCGTATTCAGCATCCTGGAGCCCATGGCCAACGGTGCGTCCAAACCCATTGAGGTACAGGCAGCAGACATGCAATTGCATGGCGCGGTTGGTTTGCCCGATGCGGCACGCGGTAAAGGCGACATGCAGTTTTTTTACGTCAATGGGCGTTTCGTTAAAGACAAGTTGATTGCCCACGCTGTGCGTTCGGCTTATGAGGATGTTCTGCACGGTGACAAATACCCGTCGTTTGTGTTGTTTTTGAACCTGCCACCTACCGAAGTGGATGTGAATGTTCACCCCGCCAAAACAGAGGTACGTTTTCGAAACGCGCGGGCAGTGCACCAGTGGGTGCGTCAGTCCATACAAGCCTGCCTGGCACCCTCCCGCGCCGTGGTGCCAGTCAGCGGGGTAGGGGCAGATCCAGCCCAAGTTGATGCTGAATATTCCGCTGTTCCTTCTTCAACCGGCAGCAGCCACGCCTGGCGTTCTTCATCCAGCCCCCCTGGGGCGTTTGGTGCCATGCCCGCACAAGCCAAAAGTGCTGCGTTGCCATTTCTGCGGGAGGAGTTGGCCGATTACATTCAGGCTTACCGGCCGTTGGAGCCATCTCATTCGCCCGTTTCCCGGCCAGCGCAAATTACTGTCCAGCCGAAGGTGGTTGTTGGCCAACCCAATAGCGAGCCCTTTCCGAATTCTGCTCAAGAAGCGGTCGCGACAGATACGGAGTACCTGGGGCAAGCCATTGCGCAGGTGCATGGTATTTACATTCTCGCCTTGCGTCCCGATGGCATGGTCGTTGTCGACATGCACGCCGCCCATGAACGGGTGCTGTATGAACAGTTCAAAAATGCACTGGATTCCCAGAAAACAATTTCATCTCAGGAACTGTTGGTGCCACTTCTGGTTCAGATCGACCCTCGATTGGCCAGTGAAGTGGACAACGGGCAACACCTTTGGGAAAAGCTTGGCTTTCGGCTCAGCCTGATATCAACTCAGGAAATTGCCGTGCGTGCAGTGCCTACCATGCTGGCTGGGCAAGACTTCTCGGCCCTGTTGCAACAGTGGCTTGAAGATTTGCATCAGTACGGCGTTGCCCATGTATTGGAGCGCCAGCGCAACGAATGGTTGGCTGGCTTGGCCTGCCACACGGCTGTGCGCGCCAACCGGAAATTGACCCTGCCGGAAATGAATGCCTTGTTGCGGTCCATGGAGAGCACCGAGCGGTCCGACCAATGTAATCACGGCCGACCCACTTGGCGTCACTTCAGTTTGTCTGAAATGGACAAATGGTTTTTGCGTGGCCAATGAAAGGCAAATTCCCTGAATGAACCCTGTTCCTGTCCCAACTATTCCTGCGTTGGCCATTCTCGGCCCAACCGCTTCCGGCAAATCGGCCTTGGCCCTGTGGCTGGCTGATCTCGGCTTTCCCATCGAAATTATCAGCCTGGATTCTGCGCTGGTGTTTCGTGACATGGACATCGGCACTGCAAAGCCCAACCCACAGGAACTTGCCGCAGTGCCCCACCACTTGATCGATATCATCTTGCCCACCGACACATTCAGTGCGGCTGATTTTGTGGGCGCGTGCAACGCGTTGATTACGGACATTCGAGCTCGCGGCAAAATTCCGCTTATCGTGGGTGGAACCATGATGTACTACAAGACGCTGGTCAGTGGCCTGGACGACTTGCCACCAGCTAACCCCGACATTCGCGCAGCCATTGAATCACAGGCCGCTCTTGAAGGTTGGCCCGCCTTGCACGCCCAGCTCGCTGAAATTGATCCAGTTACTGCTGAGCGCTTAAAGCCCAATGACTCCCAGCGCTTGCAGCGTGCTTTGGAGGTGTTTCAAATCACGGGCAAACCGTTGTCCAGTTTTCACCAGCGCAATCAAAATGCCGACGCCTTGATTCCCACCTTGGCCATAGAGCCCTCGGACCGTGCAGTGCTGCACAAGCGGATCGAATCCCGTTTTCATGACATGTTGACGCAAGGACTGGTCGAAGAGGTGGCAGATCTGCGCCGCAGGTATGTGCTCGATGCTGAAATGCCCTCCATGCGTTGCGTGGGTTACCGGCAAGTGTGGGAGTTTCTTGATGGGCACAGCACACGGCGACAGATGATCGACAGGGGTATTGCTGCAACCCGGCAACTCGCCAAACGGCAGATCACCTGGTTGCGTTCTACACCCAACAAGCACGTTATCGATCCGCTGCAAGCAGATTGGCTGCAAAATGTGAAGCCATGGTTAGAGCAGCAAATGGACTCCTTACTGCCCAAGTGATCAGTCATGGCTGTACCTCGGCATGCTTTGCTGGTTCAGCTCTCTATCGATGTTTGCCCAGCATGCTTTGCTGATTCTGCCTTCTTTCCACGTCTGCCCAGCATGCCTTGCTCATCCCACACAGAAAACCGCTTATCCCTTCTTGAACCAAGGCTTTGAATTCACCCAAGCCCGACAAAAAATACGGTCGGGTTTGGGTGTCGCGCCGTGCGCGAACATTCAAGCCTTTTTCAATCAGGGCGGTTTTCTCTAAAGTGTGGGATGAGCAAGTGCATCGCAGGGCAGACTCTCGTTAGTCGGCTTATCCACCGCGGGGGACGGTCGAGTGTTATCACCTCTCGGTGCATGCCATAGTGCAGTAATCTCCGGCAGGTTCAAGTCCAGTCCGCAGTGGTGTCTCGGTTCGGTTTAAGCCCAGTCGGCAGAGATGCCTCGGTCAGGTTTAAGCCTAGTCGGCAGTGATGCCCCAAATTGCTTCGTCTTCAAGAAAACCTGCCCGTTTGCCCAGGGTGCGGCGTGTGCCCGAAGGGCAATAACGAGCTCGTCCATCTTTTTTGACGAGCTCGCTGAGCCGCATGATGGGGCAAAAAGGGATGTACAGGTTTTCTGGCGAAGCAAATGGGGTTCACGCTGACTCGGCCTGAATCTGACCACAGCTGAATCTGACTCGGCCCAAACCTGCCCACAGCTGAAGCTGACTGGGCCTAGAACCAGTGGTTAAACTGTTGATGCATAGCAAACACCATTGGTAGCGTGAACGCCGCCCCCACCGTTGACATGGAAATCAGGCAAGCCACCAAGGGGGCATTTCCTCCCATGCGCGCTGCCAGAATGTACGCACTCGATGCGGATGGAATGGCTGAAAACACCAAAAGAACCATGGTTTGGGCGTCGTTCAGATTCGTGAAATGGGCATACATGACTGCCACCAAAGGCGAAACTAGCAACTTGATTGCGAGCCACCAAATCGACACCGCCCAGTTACCCCGAAGTCCTGAGAATACCAACCCCGCGCCCACAGCCAGCAGACCCAGCGACACTGCTGCCTGGGCGAGTCGCTCCAAAGTCAGCATCACAGGTTCTGGCATCTGAACCCCTGTCAGTTTGACCACAGCGCCTAACGTTGTGCCCACTATCAGAGGGTTTTTCAAAATATCGAGCAAGGCGCCCACGCGGCCGCCTTTGCTCATGGTGCTCACAGCCAACACATTGCAAAGCGGCACACAAATAGCCAACAAAATGGCCAGGTTGGCCACTGCACTTTGGCCGCCCAAGCGGCTGACCAAGGCCAGGCCAATGTAGGAATTAAAACGGTAGGCTGTTTGTAGTCCCGACGCAAAATCCACCCGGCCCATGGTGCTGACCAGCAAACCAAGCCAGCCCAACAGGAAAGCGGAAAAGATCACCGCCGGACCACCCAGGGCAAATGCGCCCAATGTGTTCACATCCAGGTTGCTGGACACCACCGAAAAAAACAGCAGGCAGGGAAACAGCACGAAGTACACCAGCTTTTCAATCGTCGCCCATGCAGCGGGTGCCATCCAGAAACGCCGAAGCAGGTAGCCCAGAGCGATGATGGCGAAATCAGGAAATAGAAGAAGTGGTGACAATGGCTTTCATCATTCAGGCAATAAAAAACCCACCCGAAGGTGGGTTTTCAAGATCAATCTTGATCAAGTTGTTTCGTTCGCCAACTTAAACAGAGAAAGATGAACCGCAACCGCAAGTGGTCGTGGCGTTCGGGTTCTTGATCACGAACTGTGCACCGTTGATGTCCTCTTTGTAATCAATTTCCGCACCGGTCAGGTATTGGTAGCTCATTGAGTCGATCAACAATGTCACACCCGCCTTGTCCAGCGCCGTGTCGTCGTCGTTCACATCTTCGTCAAAAGTGAAGCCATACTGGAAACCGGAGCAACCACCACCCTGCACGAAAACGCGCAGCTTCAGGTTGGGGTTGCCTTCTTCATTGATCAGATCGCGCACTTTGGCGGCCGCTGCGTCAGTGAAAACCAGTACGCTGGGTTGTTCTGTAGTTACGTCCATCATGTCCTGCCTTTTTGCTGAGTTTTAATTGCTTGATGCCAAAGCCAGCTTACCCGGCATCACTTCTTCACCTTCATGATGCAAGGTGCCGTGAACCACGGCGCCTGGATGCATCTCCAATGCCCTATATCTTACGTCACCTGACACATTTGCGGAAGGGTGCAGTTCCAGCAACTGATTAACCTGGATGGGGCCTTCAATCAATCCGCTGACCACCACGTGCCCAACGCGAACACTGCCGCGTACTTTACCGGTCTCCGAGATTACCAGCAGCGATTGTGCATTTTCATCTGCAGTGACATTGCCGATGACCTCTCCATCAATGCGCAAGCCACCTTGAAAGCTTAAGTCGCCTTTCAGGACCATGTCAGCGCCCACCAAGCTCTGGATAGGTAACAGCCGTTTTGTGTTTTTCTTGGAAAACATCTCAATATCCCTTCAAAATTTGATTGTAGATTGGGCGCGGATGGCTCCTGCTTCAAGAATTCTCATTTCGACACTCTGAAGTTTGCCGTCTTCCGGCAAGGTAAACATGCCGGAGATTCTGGAAAAGCGCGTCAATTTGATCTTGAACTGTGGGTCGTCCATGTCTCCTGAACTGGGTAAAACTATGACACTGGATTGCCCTTTGCTCAACACTTTAATCAAAACCTGCACATCCAGGCTGATCTCGGGGCGCTGGCTACCTTGAATAACCAGTGCCTTGTATCGATATTGATCTGGAACGGTGTCTTTTGTCACTTGCAAGCGCTTTAGCGAAATACCGCCTTGCAAGCTTCCCGGTATGAAGCCCTCAAAAAATGCCAGGTCTTCTTTCAGTTTTGCATTTTCAGATTCAAGGTTGGTAATCAGCAGGTTCAGGGTGCTCCGCGCTTCCTTGTCCAGTTTGATCAGTTCGTTGCTGCGGGACACTTCATCCTGAAGGTCGGCTGTTTTTGCGCGCAATTCGGTGACCTGTTCATTCAGTAGTGCGATTTCCTGCGTTGAGAACAGGCCTTGAATGTAATTTCCTTGAGGGCCCCACACAGCAAACGCCGCACAAACTATCAGAACGGAGAGGCCAAGCAACAATCCGTAAACGAATGCGAGCCGGGAGGATCTTCGAACTCCCGGCAACAAGGTGCGGCGTGAATGATGCGTTTTCTTTGGATTCAAGGCCCTGGTGTCCTTGTGTTTCAAGGAGACAGAGGCAGTTGTTCCAGCCCTGTGTGCTCAGGCAGGTCGAACATCGCATTCATGGCTTGAACGGCCTGACCCGCCGCGCCTTTCACCAGATTGTCGATTACGGAAACAATAACCAGAGTGTCCCTGCCTTGTGGTCGATGCAACGCAATGCGCACAAAGTTTGACCCGCGAACCGATTTCGTATCAGGCAGCGAACCCTTCGGCATCACGTCAACAAAGTACTCATTGGCATAGTGCTGTTCATACAGGCTTTGAATGTCGGTGTTCAAACCATGCTCATTCAGCTTCACATAGGTGGTGGCCAAAATGCCGCGCACCATGGGTACCAAATGGGGTGTGAACGTGATTTGCGCCTTGCGTCCTGAAATCAGCTCAAGCCCCTGCTCGATTTCAGGCAAGTGGCGGTGACCACTGACACCATAGGCTTTGAAACTTTCGCTGGCCTCGGAAAACAGGGATCCAACTGCAGCCTTGCGGCCCGCGCCGGACACTCCGGATTTGCAATCCGCCACAATGCTGCTTTCGTCTATCAAAGGGGTCGCGTGGCTGATCAGGGGTTTCAGTGCCAATTGCACGGCGGTGGGGTAGCAGCCTGCCAGGCCCACCAGCTTTGCTTTTTTGATTTCTTCGCGCGCGGATTCAACCAGTCCGTAGCAGGCTTGGCCCAGCAGTTCGGGCTCGGAATGGGGCATGCCGTACCATTTTTCGAACTCGGTCGTGTTTTTCAGGCGAAAGTCTGCCCCCAGGTCAATCACGCGAATGCCGGCGTTCACCAGTTCAGCCGATTGGGCCATTGCCACGCCGTGGGGAGTCGCGAAAAAAACAACATCGCAATCTTTTAGCGATTCAAAGGTAGGCTCGGAAAAAGCAATATTCACGCGCTTGCGCAGGGCCGGGAACATGTCCGCCACGGGTTGACCGACTTCGCCACGCGATGTAATGGCTTTCAGTTCGGCCTGTGGGTGCAATGCCAACAGGCGAAGAAGTTCAGAGCCTGTGTAACCGGTTCCGCCGACAATGCCTACCTTGATCATGAGAAATCCTTGTGCTGAAAAGAAAAAAAGCCGCACATTTGTGCGGCTTTCGATTGTAACCCAGCTGGGAGGGCTGCCGGGTGTAAGCGTACTTTGAAAATTAACGCTTGGAGAACTGCTTGCGACGACGCGCGCCACGCAGACCCACTTTCTTCCGTTCAACTTCACGTGCATCACGAGTAACCAGGCCTGCTTTGGACAGGGTTGGCTTCAGTTCTGCATCGAAGTCGATCAAAGCACGTGTCAAGCCGTGACGAACTGCGCCAGCCTGGCCAGTTTCGCCACCGCCGCGCACGTTCACTTTGATGTCAAAAGTTTCAACGTTCTCGGTCAGTACCAAAGGTTGACGAGCAACCATCTGGCCAGTTTCGCGAGCGAAGTATTCAGTCAAAGGCTTGCCGTTCACGATGAACTGACCAGTACCTTTCTTGATAAAAACACGGGCCACTGAGCTTTTGCGGCGACCGGTTCCGTAATTGTATTCACCAATCATGGTTCACCTCAGATTTCAAGTGGCTTGGGTTGTTGTGCGGAATGCGGGTGCTCGGCTTCAGCATAGATCTTCAATTTCTTGATCATCGCGTAACCCAGAGGACCTTTTGGCAACATGCCTTTCACAGCTTTCTCCAGCGCGCGGCCAGGGAAGCGTTCCTGCATCTTGTCAAAGTTCGTTTCGTAGATACCGCCTGGGTAACCAGAGTGGCGGAAATACTTCTTGTTCAGGCCTTTGGTACCTGTAACGCGCAATTTACCGGCATTTACAACAACAATGAAGTCGCCTGTGTCGATGTGCGGTGTGAATTCAGGTTTGTGCTTACCACGGAGGCGGCGTGCAACTTCACTGGCTACACGTCCCAACACCTTGTCGGTGCCGTCGATCACAAACCACTCTTGTTTAACCTCACCGGGTTTCGCTGAGTAGGTTTTCATGATTTTTCCTTAAAGATAAAAAAGTGCTTTTACCTGTCTCCCCACTTGTACATGCAGCCCGCAATCAAAATGCAGGTCGGCAGCCGAAGGGCTCTCCCAACAGGTAACCCGCGATTTTAGCAAAGTTTTAAGCTTTCGGTTAAACTTTTTCAGCTTCGGGATAAAAAAAACCCAAGCGCGGTAAGGCGCTTGGGTTTAATCCACCAAAGGAGGAGGGTGGAGGAGACAATCTTGCACCAGAGAAGAATCTCTTCAAAGCTTGCTTTGTGGTTCATCTCGGTGACAACAATTAAAATTCTAGTGAGTTTTCTGTTGCAGCGCAAGAGTAAAACTTCGTTGTCCGAAAAAAGCAACTTATTCCACAATTTCAAAGTGGTTAAAATAAAACCAATAAAAACAAACACTTGTTTTTAGTACAAATGACTGACGAGTTATTTGTTAAGTTGTTTAACTAAAAATAGAGCATCTTTTCAGTTTCAGTTTAGAGTTTATTGTGCGTGGCACAATGAGTGATTAATCATAAAGAAGGAGTGTTATGGAAGCGGAAGTTAGCTGGTCCGGGTTACCCGGGATGTCCTTTGTGGCCACCACGGGGAGCGGTCACATGGTCTGTATGGACGGCGCACCCGATGGCGGTGGAAATAACCTGGCACCTCGCCCAATGGAAGTGGTGCTTGCTGGCACAGGTGCATGCACCGCGTATGACGTGGTGCTGATTTTGCGTAAAAGTGGGCAAGACGTCCGCAATTGCAAAGTAAAGATGAGTGCTGAGCGGGCCGATGAGGCGCCCAAGGTGTTCACTCGCATCAATTTTCACTTTCAGGTGATAGGGCGCGGTTTAAAACCCAACCTGGTAGATCGTGCGATCAAGCTGTCGCATGAGAAATACTGCTCTGCGTCTGCCATGTTGGGCAAAACCGCCGAGCTGGTTTTCACGCACGAAATTATTGAAGATTAAATTTTCTGTGCAAGCGTGGTCATGACTTTCGACATGGCGGTCATGGCCAGCTTCACCGGCAGAGGCAGTTGATGGGCACCCTCATCAATCGCACTTTGTCCGTGCTCAATTTCATCCTGCCGCATTTGTTCCAGAATGGCCCGCGACTGTTGGTCCCCGGCAGGCAGGCGACCCAAGTGGTCGTTCAGGTGTTTCTCCACCTGTTTTTCAGTTTCCGCCATGAATCCAAGGCTTACCTTGTCACCCAATGTGCCCGCGACAAAGCCCAGTGCAAATGCGCCGCCGTACCAAAGTGGGTTCAGCAGGCTTGGCCGTGCGCCCAGTTGATCCAGTCTTTCCTGTGTCCACGCCAGGTGATCAGCCTCTTCCTTGGCGGCGTGGTCGAAAAGGGCTTTTTTATCTGGATTCTTGCTGGCCAGCGATTGCGCCTGGTAAAGGGCCTGCGCACAAATCTCGCCGACGTGATTTACGCGCATCAAACCAATGACCTGTTGTTTCTCGGATTCGCTTAATTGGTCCGTTGGCAAATTGCGACCAGCCGGGTTAGGGCGTTGTGCAACTGGTGTCGCCGCAAGGGTTTTCAGTGCTTTGTCCACTTCGCCAAGTACAGCGTCGATGGAAGGAAGCTTGGGCAAGGCGGGTAACTTCGGAAAACGGGGGGGCTGATTTGGCATTACTACGCACCAATCCTGTGTTTTTTCAACGAGGTCTTCATTTTAGCAAGGGATGCAAGTAAAATCCGCCCCAACGCGCAACGATTTACAACGTCCCCGTGTTTGCTCTGGTTTCCGTTCGGAAATCGGTCTGCTTCATGGTGGCAATTTTTCAGGCAAACCATGACTTCCAAGAAAAAGCTCTTCATCAAAACCTTTGGCTGCCAGATGAACGAGTACGATTCCGACAAAATGGCCGATGTGCTTGGCGACTCTGAGGGGCTAGAGCGCACAGACACACCGGAAGATGCGGACGTTATCCTGTTCAACACATGTTCCGTGCGTGAAAAGGCGCAGGAAAAAGTGTTCAGTGACCTTGGCCGAGTCAAGCACCTGAAAAAGCTCAACCCCAACCTGATTATCGGTGTGGGCGGCTGCGTGGCCAGCCAGGAAGGCAAGGCAATTGTCGAGCGGGCGCCCTATGTAGACGTGGTGTTTGGTCCGCAAACCTTGCACCGTTTGCCGCATCTCATCCAGAAACGCCGGGACACCCATCGCCCGCAGGTGGACATTTCTTTTCCTGAAATTGAAAAGTTCGACAATTTGCCTTTGGCCAAAAACACAGGTGCCACGGCGTTCGTGTCGATCATGGAAGGTTGCAGCAAGTACTGCAGCTTCTGCGTGGTGCCTTATACAAGGGGTGAGGAAATATCTCGTCCTTTCGATGATGTGCTCACCGAAATTGCGGATTTGGCAGATCAAGGTGTCAAGGAAATCAACCTGCTTGGGCAAAACGTGAATGCCTACCGGGGCAAGATGGGCGACACAGCTGAAATTGCTGACTTCGCCTTGCTGCTTGAATACGTCTCGGAGGTGCCTGGCATAGAACGTATTCGCTTCACCACGTCGCACCCGAAAGAGTTTGGTCCCCGGCTTATTGAGGCCTATGCCAAGTTGCCCAAATTGGTAGATCACCTTCATCTGCCTGTACAAGCAGGTTCTGACCGTATTCTGGCCGCCATGAAGCGTGGATACACAGCCTTGGAGTACAAGTCGATTGTGCGAAAGCTACGTGACATTCGCCCCAACATCTCGATGTCATCAGACTTTATCGTTGGCTTTCCCGGCGAAACCGAGGTGGATTTTGAAAAAACCATGGATTTGATTGAGTCTGTAGGTTTTGATACCTCATTTTCGTTTGTGTATAGCCCGCGCCCGGGCACCCCGGCGGCTGACCTGGAAGATGGCGTCGATCAGGTCACAAAACTGAAACGGCTGGCCCGGTTACAAAAGACCATTCAGGACCATGCCACCAGCATTAGTCACTCGATGTTGGGTACCCGTCAAAAGGTATTGGTGGAAGGGCCTTCCAAAAAGGACCCCGCCGAATTGGCGGGGCGTACTGAGAACAACCGGGTCGTGAATTTTCAGGGCAATCCCAGAATGCTAGGGCAAATTGTCGTGCTTGACATTGTCGAGGCCTATCCCAATTCCTTGCGTGGGCGCGTTCCACTTGCGCAGTAAGCTTGCCAAGCGCCTTTCGATGCGGTGATATTTGTCATTTTTTTCGGTTATTCTTAGGGCGTTATCTTTTACAGAGGTTCATCCTCCCGTATGTCAGAATCGAGTCCTTTGCAGGCCCCCGGCAAAAAAGAAAGGGGCCTGCTAGAACGCCTTTCCTCCCTGTTGTTACGCGAACCCGAGGACAGGGAACAACTGTTAGAGGTTTTGCAGCAGGCCCATGAGCGAAACCTGCTGGACGCAGACGCACTCTCCATGATTGAAGGTGTCATGCAGGTCAGTGATTTGGCCGCAGGCGACATCATGGTGCCCCGGGCCCAAATGGATGCCATCAACGCAGAAGACTCCATTGATGAAATCGTGGCGTTTGCCGTTGAAAAAGCCCATTCCCGTTTTCCAGTGTATGAAGGCGAGCGCGACAACGTTATCGGTGTCTTATTGGCCAAAGATTTGTTACGCATTCACGCCAACGCCGAGGTCAATCTTCGGGACATGTTGCGCCCAGCGGTATTTATTCCGGAAAGCAAGCGTTTGAATGTGTTGCTCCATGATTTCCGGCTCAACCGCAACCACATTGCGCTGGTAGTTGATGAATATGGCGGTGTGGCTGGCTTGGTGACCATCGAGGATGTGCTTGAGCAAATCGTGGGCGATATTGAAGACGAATACGATTTTGATGAGGAAGCCGACAACATCATCAGCCTGGGTGGTGACCAGTTGGGTCGCTACCGAGTGAAAGCGTTGACCACCATTGACCAGTTCAATGAAACCTTTGGCACCTTCTATTCGAATGAGCATGCAGATACCTTGGGTGGCTTGTTGACTGATCACTTGGCTCGCCTGCCTGTTCGCGGCGATGTCGTAGACCTGCCGCCATTCCGTTTTGCAGTTTTACGGGCCGATGCCCGTCAGGTTCATTTGCTGAAAGTGGAACGCATTGAAGAACCTTCCGATCACCCCGTAGATTCCTTGGTGGCCGCGCAGTCGCTTCCGCCCGACAGGCTATCCTGATGCTGGCTTTCTTCGTGGGGGCCGCACTGGGTGCGCCGTGGGTGCTGTCATTTGCGCCCATGTCACTTTGGTGGCTGGGCCTGCTGCTGGTGTCGGTGCTGCCCTTTGTGACGCTTCGAACAAGCAGGCCAATCTTGGCTGGCTTGGCCTTCGGTTGGTCGGCTTACGGGGTGGGGGTGTCCTGGCTGCACATCAGTTTGCACACCTATGGTGGCCTGCCTTCAATTCTGGCTTGGGCGGCCATTGCCGCGTTCACTTTTTACCTGGCTATTTTCCCGGCGCTTGCATTGTGGGCTTACGCCCGGTTTTCTGCGCCTGCTCAATCGGCAAATGGCGCCGTGTTCAATGCCTTGTTGTGGGCTGCACTGTGGACATTTTTTGAGTGGGCTCGTGGCACTTTCATGACCGGTTTTGCCTGGTTGGGTTTGGGTGATTCCTTAGTGGATTCGCCGTTCGCTGGCCTTTTGCCCTGGGCAGGCAGCCATGGCAGCTTGTTTATTCTGATGGTGTTGGGGCATCTGGGTGTGTCGTTGTTGCTGCAGCGCAAAGCGCGCATTGCGATGGCCCTTGCCAGCGGTTCTCTTTGTGTATTTCTGCTGATTCAATTGCCTGTTCACACTCAAAGCGCGGGCCAACTGCCCGTGGTCGGCGTTCAAACAAATGTTGACCAAAGCATCAAATTTGATCCCGACCTGATTGTGTCCAACATGCAAAAAGCCTTTGCCTTGGGCGATTTAGCCAAACAGCGCCTGGCGGATACGGGTGGATTGCTGGTGTTTCCGGAAACCGTCAACCCTTTGGTGTGGACTGACACGCCCGTGGAATGGCAAACTCGCTTTCGCGATTTCGCAGTGCCAGGGCACACCACGGTCATCATGGGCTCTGCCATTCAAGAAGATACGCGGTATTTCAATTCCATCGTCATGTTCAATGGCGATGAAGCCCTCGAAGACCTGGCTGTTCCCAGCGTACGCCACGACAAACGTCACCTGGTGCCTTTTGGCGAGTTCATTCCCTTGGGGTTCAAGTGGTTTGTGGCCATGTTGAACATGCCCATGGGGGAATTCACATCGGGTTCCGGGCCACTGCAGCCTTTCGTGGTGAAAGGCAATGCACTGGCGTCCACGGTGTGTTACGAAGACATTTTCAGTGGTGAGTTTGCAGGTTTGGTTGCCAAATCTACCCAAGAACCAACAGCATTTGTCAACCTGAGCAATCTTGCCTGGTTTGGCCAATCCTGGGCCTTGGATCAACATGCACAGATGGGCCGAACCCGTTCGGCCGAGCACAGAAAACCTGGGTTGCGTGTCACCAACACCGGTTTGTCTGGTCTAGTGGACGAATACGGGCAATGGACGACACGGGTAGAATCTGGCCAGTCCAAGGTCTGGGCTGGGCAAATTGAAGGCCGCCTGGGGCAAACCTTCTTTGCAAAGTGGGGCGATCGGTTGTGGTTTTCAATTTGGGGAGCAGTCCTTCTACTGCTGTGCGTGCGTGAATGGCGCTTGAAGGCTTACAATAGAGCCCATTAAATAAATCTGAAAAGCCGCACAGCCATGTCAATTAGTCCAATCAACGAAATTGTTGAAGAAATGCGCGCGGGTCGCATGGTCATTCTGGTCGACGAAGAAGACCGTGAAAACGAGGGCGACCTTGTGCTCGCAGCCGATTTCGTGACCCCCGAAGCCATCAATTTCATGGCCAAGTACGGCCGTGGACTGATTTGCCTCACCCTGACCGAAGCACGCTGCCGTGAATTGGGTTTGCGCCCGATGGTGGCTGCCAACGGTTCGTCTCACGGTACCAACTTCACAGTGTCCATCGAGGCGGCTGAAGGCGTGTCAACCGGCATCTCCGCTGCCGATCGTTCCCACACCATCCGTGTGGCAGTCAACAAGAATTCAAAAGCCGAAGACCTGGTGCAGCCTGGCCACGTGTTTCCGCTGACCGCCGTCAATGGTGGCGTGCTGATGCGGGCCGGTCACACCGAGGCCGGTTGCGACCTGTCTGCCATGGCTGGTTTGAGCCCAGCTTCCGTGATTTGCGAAATCATGAAAGACGACGGCACAATGGCCCGCTTGCCCGACCTGGTCGAGTTTGCCCGCGAACACAATTTGAAAATCGGCACCATTGCTGACCTGATTCAATACAGAAGCACCAAGGAATCGCTGATTGAGCGCATGCATGAGCGTGTCATCGACACTGTGCAGGGCCAGTTCAAATGTATTTCGTATCGCGACAAACCAACAGGCAGCGCCCATTTCGCGCTGGTGTATGGTCAGTTGAATCCTGATACAGAAGCCCTGGTGCGTGTGCATGAACCCACCTCGTTGATTGATTTCCTGGAAGTGAACCTGTCGGAACATTCATTCTCGATTCCCGCCGCGATGAAACGAATCGTCGAAGAAGGTTCAGGTGTCATCGTGCTGCTGAATTGCGACGTGTCGTCCGACCGCTTGTTGGGCCAGTTCGCCTCGCTGGATGAAATCGAACAGCGTGGTACCACGGCGCGCAAGGGCGCGGGTTCCAGCCCAGACCTGCGCACCTATGGAATCGGCGCGCAGATCTTGCGTGAACTGGGCGTGAACAAAATGAAATTGCTGTCCCGACCACGGAAAATGCCGAGCATGACCGGGTTTGATTTGGAAGTATCAGGTTATGTCAACGGAGAAACGAAATGAGCAACAGTCCAGGAAGTGTGCCTGCTAATTTGAATGGCGATGGCATTCGTGTGGGTGTGGTTCAGGCCCGCTTCAACGAAGAAATTACCAATGGCCTGTGGGCAGCGTGTTGCAGCGAGTTGCTGCGTTTGGGAGTGCTCAACGAGGACATCCTCCACATTACTGTGCCCGGCGCGATGGAAATTCCAATTGCCTTGCAACGCTTGGCCTTTTCCGGTGAATTTGACGCC
Source organism: Limnobacter thiooxidans (assembly GCF_036323495.1). NCBI lineage: Bacteria > Pseudomonadati > Pseudomonadota > Betaproteobacteria > Burkholderiales > Burkholderiaceae > Limnobacter > Limnobacter thiooxidans. The sequence goes on from NZ_AP028947.1 coordinate 853,431, forward strand.
TTGGTAGCCTTGGGTGCAGTGGTCAAGGGCGACACCTATCACTTTGAAATCGTGTGCGCAGAAAGCGCGCGTGGTATTTCCAGCGTTGCCTTGGCGCACGACGTGCCCGTGGTGAACATGGTTCTGACTACCTACACCGAAGACCAGGCCATCGAGCGCATTGAAGACAAAGGCGTTGATGCTGCCCGGGCAGCAGTTGAAATGGGCAATCTCATGATGACGCTCGATGACAACTTGCCTGGTGCAGACGATGAGGTCGAAGACGATGAGTGAAGTGGGTAAGCCTGATTCAGGAAAAAGACAGGGACACACTCGTAACGCGCGCCGCCGTTCGCGAGAATTGGCTGTACAGGGCTTGTACCAGTGGTTTCTCAATCCTAGTGAAGTGGGTGAAATTGATGCACACATTCGCGATGCGCCTGGTTTCGACAAGGCTGACCGTGAACACTACGAGTCGCTCTTGCATGGCTCCGTGCATCACCTTGAAAGTTTGATGCAACAAATTCAGCCTTTTGTTGACCGTCCATGGATCGATCTCAGCCCTGTTGAAAAAGCAGTGTTGGTGTTGGCCAGTCACGAAATGAACACCCATCCCGAGATTCCTTACCGGGTGGTAATCAACGAAGCTGTCGAACTCACCAAAACCTTTGGTGGTACCGACGCATTCAAGTTCGTCAACGGTGTATTGGACAAGGTGGCGGCACAAGCGCGCGACACGGAAATCAAGGCACAGTCCAACGTTCAGCCAGACTGAGCACAATACAGGGAGAGGCGTGGAGTTCGACCTCATTCACCGACACTTTGCTACACCGTTTTCCGCCCTTGCCCAAGCAAACGGCGGAACGGTGATCGCGGGTATCGGTGACGACTGTGCCGCTTTGCGGCCCGCCGCCAATCATGTGTTGTACGTGTCTACTGACACCCTGGTTGAGTCAGTCCATTTCTTCACGACCGATGTTCCAGCGGTGGTTGGCTGGAAGTCCCTGGTGTCCAATTTGTCCGACCTTGCAGCCTGTGGTGCAAACCCCTTGGGGTTTACCTTGAACCTCAGCTTGCCTCATGTCGAGGAGGCTTGGTTGGCGAGCTTTTCAAGTGGACTTCTTGAAGCGGCCGCTCAGTACAACTGTCCATTGGTCGGCGGTGACACGACCTCGGCCGGTACTAATCTTCTCAAAACCATTTCCATTACAGTATTTGGCCAAGCCGTTGGTACTCACACGGGTTTTCACAGGTCGCTTGCACGCGCGGATGATGAGGTCTGGGTCAGTGGTACACCAGGCCTTGCCCGACTTGGACTTCTGCTGGAATACCAGTGCCGCGGACAGCTTGACCGGTGTTGCGAACCTTCCAGTCTGCAGCGCGTTGAAGCTTTGCTGGGCGTTTTGCCAGAGGCTTTGAAAAATTCCGCATGTCAGGCTCTGCAACGTCCATTGCCCCGACTTGAACTGGGGCAGCGACTCCACGGTGTGGCGCGTGCCTGCCTGGATTTGTCTGATGGCTTGAGTGGTGACTTGCTCCACATCACCAAAGCCAGCAACTTGCGTGCTGTTTTGTCACTGACTGCTTTGCAAGCCTTGTGGCTGAGGAAATGGCCTGAACTGTCGGAACATATCGATGCCGACAGTTTGTTGGAAACTCTGGTGTTCACTACCCTTGAGGGCGGCGATGACTTTGAACTGTGCTGGACCTGCCCGTCAGGGCAACGCGCGGCAAAAGTCGCTGCGGGTGTAGCGCAAAGTTGCGTGGGCAAGCTGGAAGCTGGGGAGGGCGTCTGGCTGATGCAGCATCAAGACAGTGAACCCATCCGTTTGGAATCCCGATCGTATGTTCATTTCTCTCAAGGGCTGACGTGAATCCAGTCTTTCCCAAACGCCCTACCTGGCGCTTTATGATGTCTCACCCTGCGCACCTGTTCGCGCTGGGCTTTGGCAGTGGCTTGGCCTGGTTCTTACCCGGTACATTCGGCACCCTGTTGGGTTGGTTGTTGTATGTGTGGATGGATCCCCATCTGCAGGATGCGCAATGGGCCTTGGTTATTCTTGGTGCCTTTGCTCTGGGTGCAGTGTGTTGCCAGATGACTGGCAAAGCGTTGGGGGTAATCGATCATGGTGGTATTGTCTGGGATGAAATTGTTGCAATCTGGGTGGTGTTGCTCGTCGCTTCGGCGCAGTTTCAAAGTCCGCTTGCCCAGTTGGGTTGTGTTCTCCTTTTCAGGTTTTTTGACATGGTCAAACCGCCGCCCATACGTTGGTTTGACCGTCACTGGAAAAATGGGTTTGGTGTCATGTTTGATGACATCGTTGCAGCCTTCATGACGCTGTTAACTCTCGCCGTTTATACGCACTTCGTTCACTGATTTGACGGAGATCCTTTGTGAGTCATTCTATTAACCCCTTACTGATTCAAATCGCCGGCAGTTTTAATGCGGCTGGCGCGAAACTCGGCGTTGTGGAGTCCTGCACTGGTGGTGCCATCGGTGCGGCGCTAACCAGCATCGCCGGCTCCAGCGACTGGTTTGAGGGTGGCTTGATTACTTACTCGAACAGGGTCAAGAGCAAATCGGTTTATGTACGTGAGTCCACACTGGATCAGCACGGCGCGGTCAGCGAAGAGTGTGTGAAGGAAATGGCCAATGGTGGCATGATCGCCCTGGGCGTTGATTGCTGCCTGTCCGTGTCCGGGATTGCCGGGCCCGGCGGTGGCTCGGTGGACAAGCCTGTGGGCACTGTGTGGTTTGGCTTGGCCGTCCGGCACCAGTCGATCGAGGCTTATCACTTTGTATTTGCAGGCGACCGGGAATCCGTGCGCGCTCAGGCGGTACAAGAAGGGTTAACCATTCTATCGAATGTGTCACTCAAAAAGGCTGTATAGATTTACAGTAAAAGTTGTGCAATAATCCGAACATCGAAACCCAATTTAGTTGAAGGCAACCATGGAAGATCTCAGAACCAAGAACCAGTCCTCGGAAAAAGTGAAGGCATTGGCCGCCGCGCTTAGCCAGATTGAAAAGCAGTTTGGCAAAGGCAGCATCATGCGGTTCGGCGAAAACGAGGTTATCGATGACATTCAGTCTGTTTCAACTGGTTCCTTGGGGCTTGATGTAGCGCTTGGTATCGGCGGTTTACCCCGCGGCCGGGTTGTTGAGATTTATGGTCCTGAATCATCAGGCAAAACTACCCTCACTTTGCAGGTCATTGCGGAAATGCAGAAGCTGGGCGGTACCTGTGCCTTCATCGATGCCGAACATGCGCTTGACGTGCAATACGCTGCCAAGTTGGGCGTCAATCTGCCTGACCTGCTGATTTCCCAGCCCGATACGGGAGAGCAAGCACTAGAAATCGTGGACGCGCTGGTGCGTTCTGGATCTGTTGATCTGGTTGTCATCGACTCTGTTGCCGCATTGACACCCAAAGCGGAAATTGAAGGCGATATGGGCGATTCCTTGCCCGGTTTGCAGGCCCGCCTGATGAGCCAGGCACTGCGCAAATTGACGGCCAACATCAAGCGTACCAATTGCCTTGTGGTCTTTATTAACCAGATCCGCATGAAAATTGGCGTCATGTTTGGTAGTCCTGAAACCACCACAGGTGGTAACGCCCTGAAGTTTTACGCCTCAGTTCGTCTGGATATTCGACGGGTTGGTTCCATCAAAAAAGGGGACGAAGTCATTGGCAGTGAAACGCGGGTGAAGGTGGTCAAGAACAAGGTCAGTCCGCCATTCAAACAGGCCGAATTCGATATTCTGTATGGTCAGGGCACTTCCCGCGAGGGTGAGGTGGTGGATCTGGGTGTATTGCACGGTTTTGTCGACAAGGCGGGTGCCTGGTATTCCTACAACGGCGAGAAAATCGGGCAGGGTAAAGACAATGCTCGCGACTTCCTGAAGGCGAATCCGGCTATGTCTGCTGAAATCGAGAACAAGATTCGTGAAAAGCTTGGTGTTCGTCTCCTCGATGCAGCAGCTCAAGCGCCGGTGGCAAAAAAGAAGAATGAAGTCGAAGACAGCGAGTAATTCAAGTTCCTCCGCAACCAAGGGCCCTAAAAAGCCTTTGGGTTCGGCCAAGTCAAAAGCGGTGTCATTGCTTGCCCGGCGCGAACACAGCCAATCTGAATTGCGAGCCAAGTTGTTGCAACGAGGCTATTCCACGGATGAAGTGGAGCAGGCCATTCAGTGGGCTAACTCCCACCAGTTTCAATCGGATGAACGTTTCAAGCTTAGTTTGTTCAGGCGGCGCGCGCCCACCTTCGGTGATCGTGCAATTTCCGCTGAATTGGGGCAGCATGGTTTGGGTGATCTCAAATCAATGGAGCCGGCGCAAGAGAATGACATTCCTCTCGAATCTGAAGAAGACCGCGCTTACGACTGGATCAAGCGCCGACAACACGCGGGTTTGCAGCAACTTTTCGGTGAAGAGACCTGTTCCACCCCTCAAGATGAAATGGCACTGAAAGCGAAAGTATTTCGGGGTCTGTCGTCGCGTGGGTTTGAATTTGGCAACATCGATCGTGCGTGGCGTCGTATTTTAGCTGAGTTCAAATCCAATGCGTGATATTATCCTCCCCGGCTTATGTGTTTCCATAGAAGTGATAGTCTAGTTTAATAACGAAGCGTTATTCAACGACACAAGAAGCAAAGAAAGAGATGGATAAAACCCTTCACAGCATGCCCGTCATGCCTTGTCCTTGCCTCGGCTCTACGTCCGAGAACCCGCTTGCGCTGTCACGCGAAAAAAACACTCTCCACTTTACGATGTTGTCAGTTCAGCCGCCTTGTCGCGTCTAGCCGATTTGCATTAACTTTCCCAGCAAGGAATTCAAATGAAGATTCACGAGTATCAAGGCAAGGAAATTCTGAAGAAATACGGCGTGGCTGTGCCCACCGGTTATCCCTGTTTTTCAGTCGATGAGGCTCTTGCAGCCGCTGAAAAACTGGGCGGACCGGTGTGGGTTGTGAAAGCCCAGATTCACGCGGGTGGCCGCGGCAAGGGCGGTGGCGTGAAAGTCGCCAAGAGCATGGACGATGTGAAAACTTATGCAGGCCAAATTCTGGGCATGCAGTTGATCACCCACCAAACTTCAGCGGAAGGTCAGAAGGTAAGCCGTTTGCTGGTTGAGGAAGGTGCAGACATCAAGAAAGAATATTACCTGGGCATGGTTGTTGACCGCGTTACGCAGCGTGTGTGTGTCATGGCCTCCAGCGAAGGTGGCATGGACATTGAAGAAGTGGCCGAGCACACCCCGGAATTGATTCACAAGGTGTACGTCGATCCGGTTGCCGGTCTGACTGATGCTGAAGCTGATGATCTGTCCACAAAAATTGGAATTCCTGCGGCTTCTGTTGCCAAAGCACGTGTGGCTTTGCAGGGGCTGTACAAGGCATTCTGGGAGACAGACGCCAGCCTGGCCGAAATCAACCCCCTTATTCTGACGGGTTCAGGCGACATCATTGCGCTGGACGCCAAGCTGAACTTTGATTCCAACGCACTGCACCGCCACCCCGAAATCGTGGCGCTGCGTGACCTCGATGAAGAAGACCCAGCAGAAATCGAAGCCAGCAAGTTTGATTTGAGCTACATCAGCCTGGACGGCAACATTGGTTGCCTGGTCAACGGTGCTGGCTTGGCCATGGCCACCATGGACACGATCAAGTTGTTTGGTGGCGAGCCTGCAAACTTCCTGGATGTTGGCGGTGGTGCAACCACCGAGAAAGTGACAGAAGCTTTCAAGATCATGTTGAAAAACCCCAACCTGAAAGCCATTCTGGTCAATATCTTTGGCGGCATCATGCGTTGCGATGTGATCGCTGACGGTGTTGTGGCGGCGTCAAAGGCAGTGGGCTTGACTGTGCCGCTGGTTGTGCGCATGAAGGGCACCAACGAAGATTTGGGCAAGAAAATTCTTGCTGAATCCGGCTTGCCTATTATTGCTGCCAACACCATGGGTGAGGCCGCACAAAAAGTGGTGGCTGCGACCCAGGGCGCTTAAGCCTTCGGTGCAGTGTATTTGACAGCCATCCAACACGATTGAAAGCAACCCCTGTTGAATGGGGTTGCCACTAAAAAGGATTTTGACAATGTCTATTCTGATTAACAAAGACACCAAGGTAATCACGCAGGGTATTACCGGGAAAACAGGCCAGTTTCACACACGCATGTGCCGTGAATACGCCAACGGAAAAAACTGTTTCGTAGCGGGTGTGAACCCCAAGAAAGCTGGTGAGGACTTTGAAGGTGTGCCAATTTACGGCACCGTGGCCGACGCGAAAAAGCAGACAGGTGCCAACGCATCCGTTATTTATGTTCCACCTCCCTTCGCTGCTGCTGCAATCTGGGAAGCTGTGGAAGCAGACCTGGACCTCGTGATTTGTATCACTGAAGGTATTCCAGTGCGCGACATGATGGAAGTGCGTGAGCGCATGCGTCGTGAAGGTCGTAAAACCATTCTGGTTGGCCCAAACTGCCCTGGTGTGATCACTCCTGATGAAATCAAGATCGGCATCATGCCCGGTCACATTCACAAGAAAGGCCGCATCGGTGTGGTGTCCCGTTCAGGAACGCTGACCTATGAAGCCGTTGGTCAATTGACTGAATTGGGCCTGGGTCAGTCCACCGCTGTGGGCATTGGTGGTGACCCTGTGAATGGCTTGAAGCACATCGAAGTGATGCGCCTGTTCAACGAAGATCCTGACACGGACGCAGTGGTCATGATCGGCGAAATCGGTGGCAGCGACGAAGAAGAAGCCGCGTTGTGGGTCAAGGACAACATGAAGAAGCCGGTTGTGGGCTTCATCGCTGGTGTAACCGCACCTCCCGGAAAACGCATGGGCCATGCTGGTGCGATTATTTCTGGCGGCAAGGGCACTGCCCAGGAAAAACTGGCCATCATGGAAGAGTGCGGTATCACCGTCACCAAAGACCCATCCGTGATGGGTCAGTTGCTGAAGAAAGCCATCGGCGCCTGATTTTCATTCGGTAGTTTACCCAGCCTGCTTCTGTAGGTCGGGCTAAAGACAAACACCCCATTATTCACTCTGAATGGTGGGGTGTTTGTTTTTAACTCCTGTGGGGGTTTTTCCTGCCCACCGAACATCGAAGAATGGGCATTCAACACCACTCCGATGTGAGGAATGCTCAAATGAATACTCTGATGACGTTTAAACGGCCTAAAAATGCCAAAGGTTTTACCTTGATTGAATTGATGATTGCCATTGCAATTGTGGGTGTGCTGGCGGCTATTGCTGTACCGGCATTTTCAAACTACTTGGCGCGCGCCCGAATTGCGGAAGCCATCAATTATGCACAAAGCTGCAAGACCGGTTACATGGAATACTATGCAACCAGTGGTACTTTGCCCACCAGCAACGACGAGGCCAACTGCCCCACCATCACCACTGACAATGTTCAAGCGGTTACCATCACCTCGGGCACAGGCGCGGCAGGTGCGCCGGCCATTCGGGTTCAATTGGTCAACGCGGCCCCCTTGCCCAATGATGTTCGAAACCATGTGATCGTGATTCAACCGTTGGATCCGAGCAATGGCTTGGTGGACATCGGCGAGAGAATAGAAAACTGGCGCTGTTCGTTGACCACAACTGGCGGGGCCGCCGCAGCAGCCAATGTACGGGAATTCGTCCCCGCCATTTGCCGCAATTCTGTGGCAACAAGCTAATTACAGCGCATCAAAATCGCTTTTGCCACCGCGCTTCTCCAGCAAGCGCGTGTCACGCATCACCATGCCTTTGTCAATCGCTTTGAGCATGTCGTAAATGGTGAGAAGCCCTACCTGAACACCGGTCAGGGCTTCCATTTCCACCCCTGTTTTTCCAACTGTTTGCGCCGTGCAGGTGCAGCGCACTTCACAGGCCTCGTCATCCAGCTCAAAATCAACTGCCAGTCGGGTCAAGGGCAGGGGGTGACACAATGGAATCAAATCAGAAGTGCGCTTCGCGCCTTGAATGGCCGCAATTCGAGCTACACCCAACACATCACCTTTCTTGCTGCTTCCTGCTTTCAAGACCGCGTAGGCTTGAGCACCCAGTTGAATCGTGCCGATGGCTACGGCCTTGCGTTCTGTTTCATTTTTGCCGCCCACATCCACCATGTGTGCATTGCCTTCCTGATCAAAATGTGTCAAACCGGTCATACTTTTACTCCATCCATGCATTCTTGTTAAGCTTATCGGTGGGAGTCACTTACCGAACGTCACTTACCGAACGTCATTTACCCAACTTTACTCAAGAATGCACCTGTGGTTCTTGAAGTTGGTTGAACTTGTTTTTCATCGCGCTATCATACCTACACTACCACCGCAAAAAGCCCGACATGCGTTTTGATTTTCGTAAAAGTGTTGCAAGTACCCTGTGCAGTGTCTTGATGCTGTCTTCATCGCTTTCGCCTGCAGTGTACGCGGATGGGTTAAGCAACTTGCCCAGTTTGGGCGATGCAGGTGGTGCTGAACTCTCTGTTCAGGATGAACGGCGTTTGGGCGCACTGATCATGAAAGATTACCGCACCTTTGGCGCGGTGAATACGGATCCAGAGGTGACGGGCTACATCAGCAGACTGGGTAACAAGATTATTCAAGCTGCCTCGGAATCACCTTCCAACTTCGAGTTTTTCCTGGTCACCGACAAATCAGTCAATGCTTTTGCCATGCCGGGTGGTTACATCGGTGTGCACACCGGGCTGATTGCTGCATCTCAAACCGAGTCTGAATTGGCTTCTGTGTTGGCCCACGAAGTAGGGCACGTCACCCAACGGCATATTGCCCGCCGGTTTGGACAGCAAAGGCAAAGCAGCCTGGTGGCGACAGCGGCCATGATTGCGGCCTTGCTGGTCGCAGGTTCCAACCCGCAAGCTGCGACTGGCCTGATGGCTGCGGGCGCAGGTTACTCGATTGATCAGCAATTGTCCTTTTCACGGGATGCGGAGCGGGAAGCAGACCGGGTCGGTTTCCTGACGCTTCAGCAAGCAGGTTTTGATACTCAAGGGATGGTCGACTTTTTTGGACGTTTGCAATCGGCTTCCCGACTGTATGAAAACAACGCGCCATCGTATCTGCGTACCCACCCACTCACCACCGAACGAATTGCGGACATTCGAAATAGGGCCGGGCTTGAAAGCAAGCCTGCGCGCAACCTGAAGCAGGAAAGCCTGGGGTTTGAGCTGATCAGGGTCAAGGCGCTTGTATTTGCTGAAAGAAGCAACCAGCAATTGGCAGATCGGTTGCGAACCTTTGAATCGGCCAATGAGCAGGACGGCATCAAGGACCCAGCAGCATTGATGTATGGCCGCTCCTTGGTATTGAACGCCATGGGCAAGAAACAGGACGCTTTGGTTGCTGGTGAAAAGGCGATTGAATTGTACAAGGCCGGCCAGCCAGTCATCAAAAAATCAGAAGTGCCCTTGTTGTTGCAAAGTCAGCGCATGCGCATGGCCATGGATTTAAGTTTGCCTTTGGCGATGGCGCCGCTTGATCAACGGCCGGTTCGCGACCGGTCTGCCTTGAATGCCAAGGAAACGGTACTGTTGGGGCAATTGACTGAGCTGCGCAACGAATTCAGAAATGAGATGTCGGTGCGTTTGATGTATGCAGAGGGTTTGCAGCGCTTGGGCCTGTTTGCTGAATCGGATGTGTACTTGAAAGATTTGTCGCAAGCCTATCGATCAGTACCCGAAGTTTTTGACTTGCTGGCACAAAGCGCACTGGCGTTGCGCAGGCCAGCTGACCATCACATGGCGCTGGCACAATCGTACAACATTCGCGGGGCTTACCTTCCCGCCATTGAGCAGGCAGAAATTGCCAAGCGTTTCGCGAGTGACAATTATTACCTGCTTGCAGAGATTGACGCCAAACAACGTGAATACAAGCGCAAGGCAGATGCCGAGCGCGAGTTTACGAAGTTTGGCAATTGATTGATCCCGGCGGTCGCCGGAAATCAGTTGTGGTGACGGTCGCTGACCCGCTGAACTTCATTGGCTGAGCCCAGCATCACCGCGCACCGCTGGTGCAGGTCGGTGGGTTGAATGTCCAGTATGCGTTGCGTGGCATCAAAGCTTTTGCCGCCCGCCTGTTCCACCAAAAGGCTCATCGGGTTGGCTTCGTACATCAAGCGCAGCTTGCCCGGTTTGTTCGGGTCGCGCAGGTCTTTGGGATACATGAAAATACCGCCACGTGTCAGCACGCGGTGCACATCGGCCACCATGGATGCAATCCAGCGCATGTTGAAGTCTTTGCCCCGCACACCGGTTTTTCCTTCCAGCAATTCCGCAATATAGCCTTGCACAGGCGCATACCAGTGGCGCTGGTTCGACATGTTGATTGCAAATTCCTTGGTGTCTTCCGGAATGTCCATGCTTTCGCTGGTCTGGATGTATTCGCCGGCTTCCCGATCCAGGGTAAACGCCACAACGCCTTTGCCAAACGTCAGCACCAGCGATGTTTGGGGACCGTACACTACGTAACCTGCAGCCAGTTGCTCGGTACCCGGTTGCAGAAAACTCTCATTGGTAATCTCGCCCACATCAGGATTAGGCAAAACGGAAAAAATCGTGCCGATCGACACGTTAACATCAATGTTGCTGGATCCGTCCAGTGGATCGAACAAGACCAGAAAGGGCCTGTCCGAATGACCTGGCACTGGCGAGCAATCGTCCAGTTCCTCGGAGGCCATGCCAGCCACTACACCGGTGGCTGATAGGGCATCCAGAATCATGTCATTGGCGATGATGTCCAGTTTCTTCTGGGTTTCACCTTGCACGTTCTCAGAACCCGCACTTCCCAACACACCGCCCAAAGCACCTTTGTGCACTGCAGCCGAAATGGCTTGCGACACTTCTGCGATTGCAGAGATCAGCACATTCATGTGTGCATCCGTGTTGTGTTCCAGGTACTGCGCCAAATTCATGCTCATTCTTGTCCTCAGTTCAAATTCAAAATTAATGGGTGGCTGCGTCCAGCGCCTTGCCAATCACTTCGCGCACATCGGGCGAGAGTTTATCGGTGTTGAAAATACGCTCCAGTTGCACGCGTGCCTTGTCTTGGAGCAACGGTACCAGTTTGGTCCAGCGATCCAGCCCACGTGCCATGCGTGCCGCCACCTGCGGGTTGATGGTGTTCAGCTCGATGACCAGGTCGGCCCACAGTGCGTAGCCTTCACCCCCGTGATTGTGAAACACGCTGGGGTTCTGCATGGCGAAAGCAGCCAGTACTGAACGTGCACGATTTGGGTTCTTCAACGTGAACGCCGGGTGTTTTAGCAAATCGCGAATGATTTGAAGCGTGTCCGCATTCTCATTGCTGGCAGGTATTGTCGCCTGCAGCATGAACCACTTGTCAACTACCAATGGTTCCAGCTTGAAGCGCTCGAAAAAATCAGCCAGTTCTGCCGGTTTTTCAGCGCTGGTGTGGACCAGGTTGCTGAGTGCCGCCATGCGATCAGTCATGTTGTTCGCTTGGGCATACTGGGCCTGGGCAATTGCAAGTTCTTCTTCACTGCCCGCGGCCAGCAGATAGCTCAGGGCTACATTTTTCAAAGCCCGCTGGCTTGCAGCAATGGCGTTGTATTCGTAGGGCTGGCCATTCAGATTGCGTTCTGCATACAGTGCATTGAATTCGGCTGCATAGGTACAGGCCAGCAGGTCACGCAGTGTGGTGCGTGCAAAATGCATGGCAACCGGGTCAACCAGGCCTTCAAAAGCTTCCAGCAAGGTGCCTTCACCTGGCAGTTGCAACGCCAGGGCCAAAAATCCGTCTGACAACTGCGCATCCTGCAACAAGCTGCCAACGACTTGTACAGCCGCCTGTGTGTTTGCGCTGCCGGTGTCACCCGCAGACTTGTAAATGTCGACAATTGCTTTGCCGTAAACTTTCTGACAGGCATCCCAGCGATTGAATGGATCGTTGTCATGACCTGCCAGAAAAATCAGGTCTTCCGTGTTGTGCGCGGTGTGCAGAATCACCGGTGCAGAAAATCCGCGCAACAGCGAGGGCACAACCGGCTTGCTCAAACCCGTGAACACAAACGTTTCGCTGGCCTGCGTGAAGTCAAGGACATCTCCGTGCAAAGCAGCGGCGTTACTTTCAAGCACCAATGGCATGTCATTGCCACTGGCCACATCCACAAAGCCAAGTTTCACCGGGATGTGAAACGCGGGTTTTGTCGCCTGCCCAGGCGTGGGTCGGCAGCTTTGTTTCAGTGTCAGTTCAAGGCGGTCATCAGCCTGTTTCCAGCTTGCGAACACTTCGGGAGTACCTGCCTGCGCATACCAGTGCCTGAACTGTTTCAAATCCAGTTCTGGATGGGATTCCTGCAGTGCAGTTTCCATGGCAGCGACAAAGTCTTCACATGTCACAGCCTGTCCGTCGTGGCGGTCAAAATAAATCTTCATTCCGCGCTGAAACAGTGTTTCACCCAGCAGCGTATGCTGCATGCGAATGACTTCAGCACCTTTTTCGTACACGGTCACCGTGTAAAAGTTGTTGATTTCCTGGTAGCTGTCAGGCCGAATGGGGTGTGCCATGGGGCCTGCATCTTCTGGAAACTGGGCGGCCCTCAGTACCTTCACATCGTCAATTCGTTTTGCAGCGCGTGCTGATTCTGCCTGTTTTACATCCAATCCCTCGGCCATCATGTCCGCAGAAAATTCCTGGTCCCGAAACACGGTCAGGCCTTCTTTCAATGACAGTTGAAACCAGTCCCGGCAAGTGACCCGGTTGCCCGTCCAGTTGTGGAAGTATTCATGTCCCACTACGCTTTCTACATTCTCGAAGTCGACATCGGTTGCCAATTCGGGATTTGCGAATACAAACCGGGTATTGAAAATATTCAAGCCCTTGTTTTCCATCGCGCCCATGTTGAAGTCGGCGGTGGCCACAATCATGAAGCGGTCCAAGTCCAGGTCCAGCCCAAAACGTGAGCGATCCCAGTCGATGGATTTTTTCAGGCTTTGCATGGCGAAGTCTGTTTTGTCCAGGTTCCCTGGCTCTACCCATACTTGAAGAAGGGCAGGCTTCCCGTCGCCTTTTTGAATGGTTTCTTCCTGGCAAACAAAGCGCCCGGCCACCAAGGCAAACAGGTAAGCTGGTTTCGGAAACGGATCTTCCCAGCGGGTTTGGTGCAAACCATCGTCCAGCGACTTTTCCTCGATCAAGTTGCCATTGGACAGGCTAACCGGGTGCGTGGTTTTGTCGGCAATCAGGGTGACTGTGAATTGGCTCAGTACATCTGGGCGGTCGGGGAAATAGGTGATCCGTCGAAACCCCTGCGCCTCGCACTGCGTGAAAAAATTGCCGTTTGATACATACAAGCCTTCAAGGCGCGTGTTCTTGTCCGGTTGTATGTAAACCGTCAACTCAAGCAGACCTTCTCGTCCCGGGTTGTGAATGGTCAGGCCGGATGCGGTTTGCGTGTAGCTTTCGCTTGTGAGCTGTTTGCCATTCAGCAACACCTTTTCCAGTTCCAAGTCTTCGCCATCAAGTTCCAGCGGCAGGTTATCCGGGTTGGTTTCGCCCCAACTTTCGAACTGCAGGCGACTTTCCACCTTGGTACGCGAAGGGTTTAGCGTGAAGATCAAATCGGTACTTTTGATTCGATGGTTCGGCGCCGTGTAATCTTTGCGATAGAAGGTAATCGGTGCTTGTGCGTCTCTCATGCCGGAAAATCCTTGTTGCTGCGTGGTTTTGGCTTAGTGGTCGTGGCCGCAATCGGGCCCGTGCACGTGTTCATTCGAATGGTCGTGTGCGTGGCTGTGGTCATGATCGTGGTCACAACAATCATGGTGTTTGATCTCCGGCACGCTGATTTCCTGCATCGCTGCTGTAACGGTATCGAACTTCAGTTCAAAGTGTTCCAGCATGTGCATGCACTCGTGGCTCGCTACAACCCGCAGACCGTTTTCAGTTAACTGCACTGGCCAAAAGGCGAGGCCTGCCACATGCAGAAACTCCTCAAAGCCTTTTTGTCCTCTGCTCACCTCAAACAACTCTTCTGCAGCAGCGGCCACAATTGCCCATTCGTTGGTGTTGGACACCAGTTTGTCACCCACTTCCACCGTGTCGTGGAGGTGGCAAATCAGTGTGCTGCCATCAGTCGCCTTCACATCGTGAGGTACTTCCTGGCGTTCATCGAATGTCAGCTCAATGGTTTTTGCATTGCGAAGCAGTACGGAAGCCACTTTGTGCTCCGCTTTCACAACCTTGTTGTAAACCACGGCATGGTTGTGGCCGCAATCCGGGCCATGTTCATGTGGGTGGTCATGATCGTGATCGTGGTTGTGATCGTGCGAGTGCTCTGCGCTCATGGCTAATCCTTGGGTGTGTTGTGTATTTCTCAGTTGCTGAAGTTAGTCGCGGAAGTTTTCGAAACCCAGCGGTGTTTCAGTCACTTTCTGTTTCAGCAGCGCGATTGCACCTTGCAGGTCGTCACGTTTGGCACCTTGAATGCGAACCGTGTCGCCCTGGATGCTGGCCTGCACTTTCATCTTGCTGTCCTTGATTTCCTTGACCACTTGTTTGGCCAAGTCTTTGTCCAGACCGTTTTTGACCGTCACGGTTTGTTTGATCTTATCGCCCGACATTTTTTCTTTTTTGTCGAACACCAGGAACCGAACATCCACATTGCGTTTGGCGCACTTGTTGCGAATGATTTCAGCAACCTGCTCAAGTTTGAAGTCATCGTCGGCGAACACCAGAATGGTGTTTTCATTCAATTCGACCTTGGAATCGGAGCCCTTAAAGTCAAAGCGCGTACCAATTTCCTTGTTCACCTGATCCACTGCATTGCGCAATTCGATCAAGTCCGGTTTGCAGACCACATCAAAAGACGGCATAGTTTATTCCTTCAAGCATAATGCCCCATTGTAATCGCTAGACCCTCCTCTATGTCAGCCCTCACTGCCACCCACCGCGTCGATCTGCAACCCCTGCACACCTTTGGCCTGCCAGCCACAGCCAGTGACTTGCGTTTGCTGTCGTCAGCCGAAGACCTCCAGGCTCTAGCACAAGCCAGGCAAGCAGGGCAGCCTTGGCTTTTACTGGGAGAAGGCAGCAATACAGTCTTTGTCAACCCGCAGCTCAATGCAACGGTGTGGAAAGTGGCCTTGAAGGGTCGGCAGTACCTTGGATGTGACGGTGTGCATCACCACCTGCGCGTTCAGGCGGGTGAAAACTGGCATCAAACTGTTGAATGGACCGTTGCCAAAGGTTGGGGGGGGCTGGAAAACCTCGCCTTGATTCCCGGTTGCGTGGGCGCAAGCCCCGTGCAAAACATCGGTGCGTATGGTGTAGAGCTGAAAGACCGGGTCTCTGCGGTTCATGTGTTTGATCTGGATGCCGCTGAAACAGGCGTTTTTTCCCGCGATGATTGTGAATTTGGATACCGCGACAGCATTTTCAAGCGGTCTGGCCAAGGGCGTTATGTCATTACTGCTGTGGACTTCGCTTTGCCTGTGAAATGGCAGGCTGTTCTGGGTTACGGCGACGTGGCAAAATGTGTGGAGCAACTGGGTGCGATTACACCAATGAACGTGATGAAAGCAGTGTGCTCAATCCGCGCCCAAAAGCTGCCTGACCCAGTTGTTCTGGGTAACAGCGGCAGTTTTTTTAAAAACCCGGTCGTTCCCAGCGGACAAGCGCAGGAATTGTCTGCGCTTTTTCCGGCCCTGGTGCATTACCCGGCTGGCCACGGCTTGGAAAAGCTTGCCGCAGGCTGGCTCATCGACCAATGCGGACTTCGAGGTTTTGAGAGGGCAGGGGTTGGGGTGTATCAAAACCAGGCATTGATTCTGGTCAACCTGGGTGAGGGTTCAGGCCCAGCACTGAAGGGATTGATTGAGCATGTAAGGGCGACTGTAATGGCCAGGTTTGGTGTCGAGTTGGAGCCAGAACCCAATTTGATTTAAGTTTTTACTTTTATTGGGCTTTCGACACCTGCAATTCCTTGGTTGTTTTTCGCTCGGTTTCGTTCGTTTTTGATTTTTTGCTTTTCACGATCCGGTGGTCATTGTTGAAAAATCCGTTCAACTTTGGGCTGTAGGGCAGTTGTACATCCAGCTTCTTGATGGGTGACACCGCACTGGCTGCCTTTACCGCAGCTTTGCCATTCACCCAAATTTCAAAGTTTCCACTTCGTTGCGGCTCGGTGTTGTCGCCCATTTTGCTGACAAGTCCACGAATGATCACATTGTCATCGCCAAGCTTCAGTTTCAGATTGTTGAAATAACGAGTTTCGCGAAGCGGGATGTACCGACCGCCTCTTTCTTCACCAAACTTCTCGATTGAATACTTTCCAGACAAAATCGTGGCGACCACACCAGTTTGCGGGTTTTCAATTCGAGTGCCTGAGGTCCATTGGTACTCGTCCAGGCTTCGCTGATTGAATTCACCGACATAGGTGGTGTGAATGGTTTGAATCAACTTGCCGTCCAGTCGAATGTCAAAGTCAATTGTTGATCTGTCTGGGGTGCTGTTCGTGAAGGGAAACCGCAAGCTCAGATTTTTGGCAAACAGTTCTGTTTGCAAGGTTTCAGCATTAAGCAAGGTCGTTTTTTTCGCTGAATGGATGTATGTACCGGAAACAAGTGTCCCTGCTTCATTGCCCATGAAGTCTGTGCTGGAAATGTGGCAGTTCTTGAATTCCAGTTTCACTGCCTTGTGTGAAGTGTTGGTGTCTTCCACCGTGGGCATTAACTCGGAGGTGACCTCTCCAGGGCAGACCTCATAGCGATGCAGTACTGTTTCGGTTAGGGGCACACCATCCCAGGCTTCCTCAATCCGAAATGTTGCCTGCTTGAAAAGGTCGACCACATTCAAAAGACTTTGAAGCTTCAGTGATTCTTCCATTTGAAGGCTGGTGTTCACATTGCGGGAATCCGCCGCGTGAATGGTCACGGTGGCCGCCTGGCTGACCGCCTGTTTTCCAAATGCATCCTGAATCAGCACATCGTACCGATCGGGTTCAATCTGGTTGGGTGATTGGTTGGCAATTATCTCCAGATATTGACCTGTCTCCCCCTCAAGGGGAGTTCCGTTTTTTCGCCACTGTATGGTTTTTACCGGACCCTTGGTGAGCACGGCCAGGTAAGTGGTTTTTCCAGCTTCGACCACTCTGGACTGGGGGGGCGCCACAAACCCCAATGGCTCCCCTGCCGGTGATGCCACGTGGTGTCGGTTTGCTGCCCAGCTATTTGCATGTACTAAATGTGCGTCAAGCAGCAGCAAGGTGCCAATCAAAAAGAATGAGGTGCGGTGCAACGGGTTGGGGGTATACATGGCCTGTCTATATTGATGACTCCATGAAGTGAGTGGTGTGAGTTGCAGCGAATGTTCCGTGCTTGCGGGAATAAAAAAACCGCTGGGGGTTAGCCAGCGGTCTCTTGTTGCGTCAATGTGTGGCGAGGATCAGCCGCGCTTGATCTTCGCGTTGGCCGCAATGCGCATGCGCAGCGCATTCAGTTTGATAAAACCGCCAGCATCAGCCTGGTTATAGGCGCCACCGTCTTCATCAAAAGTTGCAATGTTCTGGTCAAACAAGGAATCTGTTTTGGAGTCTCGTGCAACTACAATGACGTTGCCCTTGTACAGTTTCACCCGCACCCAGCCGTTGACTGTGCTTTGAGTTTGGTCAATCAGGGTTTGCAATGCAACCCGTTCAGGTGCCCACCAGTAACCGTTGTAAATCATGCTGGCGTAGCGGGGCATCAAGTCGTCTTTCAAGTGAGCCACTTCACGGTCCAGCGTAATGGATTCAATCGCGCGGTGTGCTTTCAGCATGATGGTACCGCCCGGCGTTTCATAACAGCCGCGGCTCTTCATGCCAACATAGCGGTTTTCAACCAGATCCAGGCGACCAATGCCGTGCTTGCCGCCCAAACGATTCAGTTCGGTCAGCACAGTGGCTGGGCTCATCCTGGTACCGTTCAGAGCCACAATATCGCCCTTCTCGTATTCAATGTCCAGGTATTCAGCTTGGTCCGGGGCAGCCTCGGGGCTGACTGTCCAGCGCCACATGCCTTCTTCGGCTTCGGCGCTGGGGTTTTCCAGGTGACGGCCTTCAAAACTGATGTGCAGCAAATTCGCATCCATGGAGTAGGGTGCACCGCCATTTTTGTGTTTCATGTCAATTTCAATGCCAGCGTCTTCCGCATACTTCAGCAATTTCTCGCGGCTTAGCAAATCCCATTCCCGCCATGGTGCAATAATTTTTACACCGGGCATCAGCGCATAGGCACCCAACTCGAAACGCACCTGGTCGTTGCCTTTGCCGGTTGCACCGTGGGAAATGGCGTCTGCGCCGGTTTCACGTGCAATGTCAATCAGGCGCTTGGCGATCAATGGGCGGGCAATTGAGGTGCCCAGCAGGTACTCACCTTCGTAAACCGTATTGGCGCGGAACATCGGAAACACGAAGTCGCGCACGAATTCTTCGCGCACATCATCGATGTAGATGTTTTCGGGTTTGATCCCGAATTTCAATGCCTTTTGGCGTGCAGGTTCGAGTTCTTCACCCTGGCCCAGGTCTGCGGTGAAGGTCACGATTTCACAGCCATAGTTGTCTTGCAGCCACTTCAAAATGACAGAGGTGTCCAGACCGCCAGAATAGGCGAGTACTACTTTGTTGATGTCGCTCATGATTCTCTATTCAAAAGGGTAGTTAAAGGTCCGCTTACTTGCGGCCCAACAAAAGAAATTCCATCAGGGCCTTCTGGGTGTGAAGGCGGTTCTCCGCCTCGTCCCACACCACACTTTTCGGCCCGTCTATCACTTCGGCAGCCACTTCCTCGCCACGGTGGGCGGGCAGGCAGTGCATGAACAATGCTTCTGGGTGGGCTACGTCCATCATCTCGGTATCCACCTGGAAGTCTGCAAAGGCCCGGCGTCGTGCCTTGTTTTCGTTCTCAAACCCCATGCTGGTCCACACGTCGGTGGTTACGAGGTCAGCGCCTTTGCAGGCGTCCATCGGGTCTTCAAACCACTCGTGGTGTGTGCCCTTGATGTTGGTTTTCGCAGGGTCGATGTTGTAATCGCTGGGTGTTGATATGTTGACCTTGAAGTCCAGCATTTCTGCGGCTTGTAGCCAGGTGGCACACATGTTGTTGCCGTCACCTACCCATGCCACTGTTTTGCCTTGAATGCTGCCCCGGTGTTCAATGAAGGTAAAAATGTCAGCCAGGATTTGGCAGGGGTGGTATTCGTTGGTCAAGCCGTTGACAACAGGCACACGGCTATTGGCCGCAAAACGTTCAATGATTTCCTGCTCGTAGGTACGAATCATCACGATGTCGCACATGCGGGAAATGACCTGCGCCGCATCTTCCACGGGTTCGCCACGGCCCAGTTGTGAATCTTTGGTGTTCAGGTAAATCGCAGAGCCGCCCAGTTGGTGCATGCCTGCTTCAAAGCTCAGACGTGTTCGGGTTGAAGCCTTCTCGAAAATCATGACCAACGTACGATCTTGCAGGGGATAGTACGGCTCGTACCGCTTGAACCGTGCCTTGATGTCGCGAGACGACTTCATCAGGTAGTCAAATTCGTCTTTCGAAATGTCGTTGAACTGCAAAAAATGTTTGATAGGCATTTTTCTATACCGGCTTGCCTTGCAGGCCGGTTCCTCTTTATGCGGATTGTTCAAGAAACGCTTTGATCAATGGGGCCAGTTCCATGGCCAGCGTTTCTGCTTCTTCTTTTTTAATCACCAGTGGGGGCAGCAGACGAACCACATTGTCGCGTGTTACGTTGATGATCAAGCCTTTGTCGCGCGCAATTGCAACCAGTTCGGCGCAGGGCTTCCAAAGCTCTACGCCCACCATCAGGCCACGTCCCCGAATATCCTTGATCCCTGCAACACCAGCAAGTTCACGCGACAACACAGCGCGGATCAACTGCCCCATCTGTTCTGCATGCGCCAGCAAGCCTTCTTCTTCCATGATCTGAATGGTGGCCAATGCAGCAACCGACACCAGCGGGCCACCACCGAATGTGGTTCCATGTGTGCCCGGCGTGAACACGCCCGCGGCAGGCCCGGCTGCCAGGCATGCGCCGATTGGTACACCAGAACCCAAACCTTTGGCCAGCGTAATGACATCGGGTTCAATGCCTGCATGCTGGTATCCAAACCATTTGCCAGTGCGGCCAATACCGCTTTGAACTTCGTCAATCATCAGCAACCAACCCTTGGCGGTGCAAAGTTTGCGCAAGGCTTGCAGGTATTCCGTATCGGCCACGTTGATTCCGCCTTCGCCCTGAAGTACTTCCAGCAACACAGCCTGTATGTCGGGGTTCTCTGCAGCAGCCTGCTCAATGGCTGGAAAGTTCTTGTAGGGTACGCGCACAAAGCCGCCAGGCAGTTCACCAAAACCCACTTTGGCCTTGGGGCTGTCCGTTGCTGCCAGGGTGGCCAGCGTGCGACCATGCCAGGCGCGTTCCATGACAATGATCTTGGCGTTTTCAATGCCTTTTTTGTAGCCGTAATGTTTGGCCAGCTTGATAGCGGCCTCATTGGCTTCCGCGCCAGAATTGCAGAAGAACGCCTCGTCCATGCCGGAAATTTCGCACAGCCTGTCGGCCAGTTGGGACTGTTCAACAATGCCGTAGAGGTTGGAAGTGTGGATCAGTTTTCCAGCCTGCTCTGCAATGGCTTTCACCAATTTAGGGTGGTTGTGTCCCAATCCGTTGACCGCAATACCGGCCAAACCATCGAGGTATTTCTTGCCGTCTGTGGACCACATCCACACGCCATCACCATGGGTGAAGGCAATGGGCTGGCGGGCGTAGGTTTTCATCAGGTGGTCTGTCACGGTAAAACTCTCTATCAGCGGTGTTCAGGCAAAACGCGGGGCTTTAAAAACAAACGCAGCCAATCGATTGACGTGCGGCTGCGTGGTGCAAAGCGAAATTGTACGACGAATCAAGGCTTAAGGGCTAGTCCCGGCGGTGTGCGCGGGTTCGAAATTCGTCCAGATCCGAAGGTAAATGTTTGGCTCGCAGGTATTCAGGTGCCACGATGGACAAACTCTCGTAGCCAGCCAGTGGAAACAGCCGTCCTGAAGTCCGAATGTTGTCTATTTTCATGGAGTCTACGTTGTCGCGGCTCATCAGCGGCTCACCAGGAGCAAGCTCCATCAGCAACGCTTGAGCTTTTGCTGCAAATTCTGGAATGCCGAAAACCGCAGGGTTTTTCCCAACAGCCCGGGCCGAAATTTGAACCAGTTCTTTCAAGGTAAACACTTCAGGTCCGGTCAGGTCATAGGTGTTGTGCACCGTTTCTTTGCCATGGTCTTCCACGCAAACCATCACTGCTTTGGCCACGTCACTTACGGAAACGGGCTGAAAACGTGCTTCAGCACCGGCCAGTGGAATAAAGGGCGCGATTTTGGCCAGCGAGGCAAAAGTATTCAGAAAGTTGTCTTCCCGCCCGAACACGACGGATGGACGAAGAATTGTCCAGGCCAAGCCACTGTCTTTGACAATTGCTTCTCCATCGGTTTTGGAACGCAGGTACATGGAAGGTGCCGGGTTCTGAACTCCAACGCCCAGCGCGCTGATGTGCACGATTCTTTTCACGCCATGTTTAGACATGGCTGTACACAGCACCTTTGGAAACTCGACATGATTCACACGGAAGCTTTGCCCATAGGGCTTACCCGGCTTGCTGTGCAGCACACCTAGCAGGTTAACTACAATGTCCTGACCAGTGACTAGGCGTCCCAATGTAGCCCGGTCATGGATATTGGCTTCCACAATGTGACATGTAGGCAGGGTGAGCAGGTGTTTTGCCTTGTCATATCTGCGGGTGGGTGCAGTAATTTTGTAACCAGCTTGCGCCAATTGATTGCACACGGCCTGGCCCAGAAACCCGGACCCGCCAATTACCAACACATTTTTTGATTTACTCATGGAAACCGAATTAACCTGCTTACTTGGATCCGTAGATCATACCGAGTCTTTGTTTCAAAGGGGTCGACGCGTTGTTCAATAGCAAGGAATAAGCCACAGTATTGGACATCACGTTTTTCACATAGCCCCTCGTCTCATCAAAGGGGATCAGTTCGGCGAATATAGCACCTTCCACTTTCCTGTCCCCCAGTCTGCGTTTCCAAAGCGCCGGCCTGCTCGGGCCTGCGTTGTAGCCGGCTGAGGCCAGTACAGGGGATTGGTCGTGTTGCTCAAAAACCATTTTCAGGTAGCTGGTGCCCAAAGTGAGATTGGTTTCAATTTCGGTGATGTCAGCTGGCTGAAAGTCGGACAGACCGATTTTCTTCGCCACGTACTTGGCTGTGGCGGGCATCACCTGCATCAAGCCACTTGCACCTACACCAGATCTTGCAATCGTGACGAATCGCGATTCTTGCCGGATCAAGCCGTACACCCAAGACTCGTCAACACCAATTTCCCGGGTTTTCGCTTGCATGTTTGACCGAAAGGGCGTCAGGTAGCGCAGGCTCAAATCATGTTCGATCTCGGTTCGATCCGCAGCTGCAATCGCGCGGTCATAAAGCTGATTGCGCTCCGCCCAAGTGGCCGCGGCCAACAATTCACGGTCTTTCATTTGCGCAACCTGGAGATTGAACTCCCAGAAGCCGTCTGTTCTAAGCCCTGCATCGTAAAGGGCCAGGGCACGCACCAAGCCAGGGTGTTTTTTAGCCCAGTCCAGTTCTGCTGCAGTCAGTAACTCAGGGCGTTTGGGGGCTGTCACTACATTGCCCAATTCTTCATCTGCCAATTTGCCGTAAAAGGAAAACGGACTTCTGGCCTTGATCCACTCCTGTCGCGCCTCTACCATTTTTCCGGTATTGGCCAAGGCTCGGCCTCGCCAATACACCCACGCCTTGTCCTCTTTCAATACGGGATTCATTTCGTTGGTGGCCTGCAGCACGGCCGGCCAGTCCTCGAGCAGCAATGCGGACCGAACTTTCCACTCCTGTTGCTCCTGACTCATCAGTTCCGGGTTGCTGCGCTTGAAATAAACCAAGGCATTCCGATCCCAAACCAGCCCGGCCCTGTAACCCACATGGGACCACAGCCATTGTTCAGAGCTGGTGGAAAGCTTGCCTGAAAGTGTGCCTTCAAGCAGTCCGGCAACATCTTTGTAATCTTGTACCGCACGACGAGCCAGCGCGCTTGTAAGGTAAAGGTCAGTACCCGTGATGGTCAAGCCAGCTTTGAGAGTTTTGTCGGGGTTGGTGGTTGCTTCGCGCAAGCTGCTGCTGACAATCGCTTTGCCCCACGCAGTTTCGGAAAAATCCTCTACGAATCGAACGGCTTCACTTAGTTGGTTGTTGGCAACCAGTTGTAAAACATGTCGGTCAAGGTCCTGGGCACTTACGCCTCCAACCTTGTACAGATTTTTCAACATCACGCGGCAAGTTCTGGGCAGGCGTTTGTCGGCACTCAAAACAGCATTCAATTTGTAGCGAACAAGCTGCCCCTGTTCGGCAGCGTACATCAGGTCTGCACATTCCACACCTTGGTCTGGGCGGTATCTTAGTTGTGATCGTTGCGCCGCAAACTCATCCCATTGCGCAGTACGTGCCAGTTGTTCCAGCCAATCCCTGCGCAAGGTTTCAGCTGGCCAGCTGCTTTCATGCTTGTTCAGCAAGGGCAATATCTCGGATTTACTCCAGACAACTTCACGGTCGGGGAATTTCTTCTCCACACCTTTCTGGAAAAAACGGAATTGCCAGATTTCTACATGGGGTCTGAATACGCTTTTTTCCGGCATCTGGGCAGCCAAGCGGTTAAACTTGTCATAAGCGCCGTCGACGTAAGCTGATTTGATCTGCTTCATCAGCTCCGCTTCCACCTCCTTGTTTGCAAGCGCGGGCTGGGATAGTGCAATGCCTGCTGCCATCAAGGGAAAGCTGATCCAACGTGAAATGTTCTGAAATATCGTCATTGTTCGTGTCATGAAAAATACTTTGAGGCAAATGGGCATGGCTTACCGCCAGCAATTGGCCGGGGATGATTTACGGGCCTTGGGGCAAGAAATCACCGCGTCATTGTCAACTTTACTCCAAACCTTCGAGCCCTGCACTGTGGGCCTGTTTTACCCTACAAAAGGTGAGCCAGAAATACTGAACATCCTCGAGAACTCCGGGCTGTCGAGCTTCGCATGGGCTTTGCCTGTGTGTAGTGAGTCCTCGAAAGGTCCCATTCTACGTTTTGCCAGCTTTCAACGGGGTGATCAACTGGAGGCAGGGCGTTACAACATTCCGGTGCCCGTTTGCAAAAATTGGGTTCAACCCACCCTTTTGCTGTTACCCTGCCTGGCGTTTCATCGTGACGGTGCGCGTTTGGGATATGGCGCGGGTTGGTATGACCGCACTTTGGCTCAACTGGCTACTCAACCCATGGCGGTAGGTGTGGCATATTCCGCCACCGAATCACCTGACGATTTCGCTGAAAACCACGACCATTTGCTGGATTTCGTGGTGACAGAAAAGTCCGCCATTACTTGTACCGGTAGAAAGTCTCAATAGCCAATTCTGTCCAGAATGGCCAAAGTCGGCTGTGCCGTGTTCATTGTGTAGAAGTGAAGGCCTGGTGCACCCTCTTTGATCAGTTGCTCGCACAGGTTGGAGATGACTTCCAGCCCGAATGAGCGGATTGACTCCCGATCGTCCCCGAAGTGCTGAAGACGATTTCTCATCCAGCGAGGAATCTCTGCACCACAGGCATCCGAGAACCGTGCCAGTTGGCTGAAATTGGTAATCGGCATGATGCCTGGAATCAGTGGAATCGAAATGCGGCTTTGTACTTGGTCGCGGAAATACAAAAATGAATCCGCATTAAAAAAGTACTGGGTTATGGCAGAGTTAGCACCGCAGTTTACCTTGTGCACAAAAGCATCCACGTCGGCTGCTGGGCTCTTGGCCTGAGGGTGAGTTTCAGGGTAAGCAGCCACTTCAATGAAGAAGTGATCGCCTGTTTCCTTGCGGATGAATTCCACCAATTCGCTGGCATAGCGAAATGACCCGGTTTCCAGCATGCCCGAAGGCAGGTCGCCGCGAAGTGCAACGATTCGTTTGATGCCGTGTTCTTTGTATTGATTCAGCAACGCGAGAACATTGTCTTTTGAAGAGCCAACGCAAGACAGGTGCGGGGCTGCTTCTTCACCTGCGGATTTGATTTCCAGTACTGTCGAAAGTGTACCGTCCTGCGTAGTGCCGCCTGCACCAAAAGTCACTGAGAAAAACTCGGGTTGTCGTTCGGACAGCAGCTCACGCGTGGCGCGCAATTTTTGGGCACCTTCCTCGGTTTTTGCTGGGAAAAATTCAAAGCTGATATTCATCATGGTTTGTCAGTTCGCGGATTTATTGTTTCGCAGCAGTGTCTTTTTTTACTGCATGCACAAAATATTCTTGATTGCCATCACCGCCTTTCAAGGCACAGGGAAAGAAGTCAATCACCTGCAAGTTCAAATTGGCGCACGTGTTTCTTATATCGTCTTCTAGTGTACCGATCAGGCTTTCCAGGTTCTTCACCAATCCGTTCTTGCCAATGTGCTCCGGGCCTAGCTCAAACTGCGGTTTAACCAAGAAAAGCACCTCGCACGTGTCGGGCAGTAATTCAGTCACATTCGGCAACACCTTGCGCAGGGAAATGAAAGACAAATCCGCCACTGCCAATTCGAATGGCAGGAAATACGGTTCTCTCGACTGAATCTCAGCCTGCAATTCGCCAGCGTTCACCTTGTACAGATTGATGCCTTCCAAGGCTAAAACCTGCTTGTTTTCTTTCAAGTTTGGGTGCAGTTGGTCTTTGCCCACATCCACACCAACCACACTTCGCGCAGCGTGCTGGAGCAAGCAATCGGTAAAACCGCCAGTGGACTGACCAAGGTCAATACACTTTTTATTTTCTACTTCAATATGGGTATGTTCCAGAGCATGGTGTAGTTTGAGTCCACCTCGGGAAACGAAATTGGGGCCATCGCAGGGAATCAATTCCAGCGTCATGAAGGGCTCAATCCGCTGCGATGCTTTTTTAACAACAACAGGCAGGGTATTCACACCGTTGCGAAGCAGTACCTTGCCTTGTTCGATCAAAGTTTGTGCCTGTGCCCTTGATGGGCACAGGCCTTTGTCAACCAGGGCCAGGTCTGCGCGCAAGGTGCTAATCTGTCCTGATTAATAGCGGTAATGGTCAGGCTTGTAAGGGCCGACTTGTTTCACACCAATGTAGCTGGCTTGATCGGGGCTCAGTTCGGTCAACTGGGCACCAATTTTTTCCAGATGCAAGCGTGCCACTTTTTCGTCCAGGTGCTTGGGCAATACATACACGCCCACTGGATAGTTCTCGATGTGCTGCCACAATTCAATCTGTGCAATTGTCTGGTTTGCAAAGCTTGAAGACATCACGAAAGAGGGGTGGCCTGTGCCACAACCCAAGTTCACCAGGCGGCCTTCAGCCAACATGATGATGCGCTTGCCATCCGGGAAAATGATGTGGTCAACTTGCGGCTTGATATTTTCCCACTGGTACTTCTTCACGCTGGCAATGTCGATTTCGTTGTCGAAGTGACCAATGTTACAAACAATCGACTGGTCCTTCATCTTGACCATGTGATCGTGGGTAATGATGTCCTTGTTGCCAGTGGCGGTTACGAAAATATCTGCCTTGTCGGCAGCGTAATCCATGGTCACAACACGATAGCCTTCCATTGCAGCCTGCAATGCGCAAATCGGGTCAATTTCAGTAACCCAAACCTGAGCAGACAATGCACGCAAAGCCTGTGCAGAACCTTTGCCCACGTCACCGTAACCTGCAACAACAGCCACTTTGCCTGCAATCATCACATCGGTTGCGCGCTTGATACCGTCCACCAGTGATTCACGGCAACCATACAGGTTGTCGAACTTCGACTTGGTTACAGAATCATTCACGTTGATGGCTGGGAAGGCCAGCTCGCCTTTCTTGTGCATTTCGTACAGACGGTGCACACCAGTTGTTGTTTCTTCCGTTACACCCTTGATTTCTTTCAGGCGCTTGGAATACCAGGTTGGGTCTGTCTTCAATGTCTTTTTAATGGACTCAAACAGGCAAATTTCTTCTTCACTGCCGGGGTTGTTCAACACGCTGAGGTCTTTCTCAGCCTTGGTGCCCAGGTGCAGCAACATGGTGGCATCGCCGCCATCGTCCAGAATCATGTTGGAATAGCCACCGTCTGCCCATTCGAAAATGCGGTGTGTGAAATTCCAGTAGTCAGTCAGTGATTCGCCCTTGAACGCAAACACAGGAATGCCTGCTGCTGCAATCGCGGCGGCTGCATGGTCTTGTGTAGAGTAAATGTTGCAAGAGGCCCAACGCACTTCTGCGCCCAGTGCTGCCAATGTTTCAATCAGCACGGCTGTTTGAATGGTCATGTGCAGTGAACCGGTAATGCGGGCGCCTTTCAAAGGCTGGGATGCAGCAAATTCCTTGCGAATGGCCATCAAGCCAGGCATTTCGGTTTCTGCAATCGCGATTTCTTTGCGGCCAAAATCGGCCTGAGACAAGTCGGCTACGAAAAAATCGTTGTCGCCGTTGGCGGTGATAGGTTTTGCAATGGCGTTCATCACGCCCTCCTTTGTAAAGTTCAAAAAGAAAGAAGCGTGAGCGCCGTTGTTTATTTCTTGTTCGAGCCTAGCACCCCAAAATACATGGGTGTGTCGCAACGCTCCTCGAACTGGCTTGATTGTAGCAGGGTTCGATCAGGAAGGCCAAGTTCATTTCAACCCAGCCCCCTGAAATCAAATCTGCGTTACTTTAAATACCTGCAGCCGCTTTTAGCGTATCGGCCTTGTCGGTGCGTTCCCATGTGAATTCTGGCTCTTCGCGGCCAAAGTGGCCATACGCTGCTGTTTTCGCATAAATCGGGCGCAGCAGATCCAGCATCTGAACAATGCCCTTGGGACGTAGGTCAAAGTGTGCGCTGACCAACTCGGTAATTGCCGCATCGTCAATCTTGCCGGTACCAAAGGTGTTGACCATGATCGAAGTGGGGCGCGCCACACCAATGGCATAGCTGACCTGCACCAGACATTTCTCGGCCAAGCCTGCTGCCACGATGTTTTTCGCCACATAACGGCCTGCGTAGGCGGCAGAGCGGTCTACCTTGGACGGGTCTTTGCCGGAAAACGCACCGCCACCATGAGGGGCTGCGCCGCCGTAGGTGTCAACAATGATCTTGCGGCCAGTTAAGCCGCAATCGCCCTGTGGGCCACCAATTACAAATCGGCCTGTGGGGTTGACCAGGAAGTTGATGTCGCCCTTGATCAGCTCTTTCGGCAACACGGGTTTGATCACTTCCTCGATCACGGCTTCACGCAGGGTGGCCAATTCGATGTCAGGTGAATGCTGGGTCGATAGCACCACTGTATCGATGCAGTAGGGCTTGCCGTCTACATACTTGATGGTCACTTGTGATTTGGCATCCGGGCGCAGCCAGGGCAAACGGCCATCCTTGCGCAGCAGGCTTTGACGCTGTACCAGCTGGTGGGAGAGGCTAATGGCCAAAGGCATCAATTCACGGGTTTCATTTACCGCATATCCAAACATCAAGCCTTGGTCGCCGGCACCCTGGTTCAGGTCGTTGTCATGGGCTTTGTCCACACCTTGGGCGATGTCCGGGCTTTGGCGGTCGTAGCAAACCATGACGGCACAGCTTTTGTAATCAATGCCGAAGTCACCGTTGTCGTAGCCGATTTTCTTCAGGGTTTCACGGGCCACATCAATGTAATTGACCTGGGCGGTGGTCGTGATTTCACCGGCCATCACCACCAAGCCAGTGTTGGTCAGTGTTTCGGCAGCCACACGGGCTTTGGGGTCTTGTTCGAGAATTGCATCTAAAACGGCATCTGAAATTTGGTCGGCGACTTTGTCGGGGTGGCCTTCAGAAACGGATTCAGATGTGAAGAAAAAGTCGTTTGACATAAAAAAATCTCCAAAAAACAAAGGGTTGGTGCTGCCGCCTTGTTCGTTTGAAGCCGGGCGACGCTTTAGCGGAATTTTTTTCAGTTCGCCCCGCAAGTTGTCATTTAACTCAGCGAACTCGTGAAATATACAACATTTGTGTGTCAAGGAAAAGCGTGTACTGGTTACAATCTGCACCATGATCAAGTTTCTGTTCAAACTCTTCTCCACGTTTCCGCTCCCTGTGCTGCACGTTCTAGGCGCATGGCTGGGGTGGACGGTCTACGGCCTGTCCGCAAGCTATCGACGTAAAATTGACGTGCACTCGAAAATCGCATGTCCGAACGATGAAAAACTGCGTCTTCGAGCTGTTTATGGTTCAGTGAAGCATGCCGGAATGGCCCTGCTTGAGTTGCCTTTTTTGTGGGGATTGTCCACTCAAAAAGGCGCAGCAGCCTGCACCGAAATTTCCGGTTGGGATGTGATGGAACGTGCGCATGCCAAAGGGAAGGGCGTGATTTTCCTGACCCCCCATATGGGAAGTTTTGAGTCGGCCGCCCAAATTTTCTCCACGCGCGCGCCCATCACGGTGTTGTACCGGCCTAATCGCAATCGGGAATTGCAGGAAATTATTGAAGGCAGCCGCGCACGTGACAACGTGGCCTTGGCCCCCACCAACATGTCGGGCGTCAAAATATTGTTGAAAGCGCTCAAGAGGGGGGAAGCTGTGGGCATGTTGCCAGACCAGGTACCTGCCTGGGGCGAGGGCGTTTGGGCCCACATGTTTGGCCAACCCGCCTACACCATGACTTTGCCCGGCCGCCTGCACCAAGCCACCGGTGCTGCAATTGTGCTGGCTGTAGGTTTCAGGAAACCCAATGGCAAAGGGTTTTGCCTTGAATTGCATGAAGGCCCGGAATCGCTTAGCCCAGACCCGGTTCAGGCAGCCACACAAGTCAATGCTGAAATGGAAAAACTGATTTTGATGCGTCCCGAGCAATATTATTGGGGGTATGAACGCTACAAGGCGCCCAAAGGCCTGCAGGAAGGACAACAATGACTCATATTCTGATTGGTGTCTGGTTCGCTTTGGGGCGACTCCCCTTTGGCCTCTACCGCGTCGCTTCAACTGCATTGTCCGCTTTGCTCGCGCTGGTGTTGTTTGTGTTTGCCCGCGAGCGGCGTATGGTTGCGCTGACCAACCTCTCCCTTTGCTTTCCCGAAACGTCCGTCACCCAGCGATTACTCTGGACCGTTAAACACATCTATTTTTACTTGCGAACCTTCCTTGATCGAGCCTGGTTGTGGTCTGGCAACGCGGCAACGGTGCGTGATCGCGTGTGTATTGAAAATCTGGATGCGCTCGTTGCGCTGAAAGGCGGTCCCCCCACGATTTTTCTCGCACCCCATTTTTTAGGACTGGACGCAGCCTGGAGCCGGTTGTGTCTCGAGGTGGACATGGTCACCATGTACTCAAACCAGAAAAATCCGGTTCTTAATGACCTGATTCTTCAAGGGCGCTCAAAGTTCGGTGATCAATTGTTGCTGTCACGTCAGCAAGGCGTTCGCCCTTTGCTTACAGCGATGAAGAAAGGACGTCCGCTTTACTATCTGCCGGACATGGATTTTGGCGAGCGTGATTCTGTCTTCGTTACCTTCTTTGGTGTTCAGGCTGCTACCGTCACAGCAGTGGCCCGTTTGTCCAAAATGCTTCAAGCGCAGGTGGTTCCCGTGACCACTGTTTACCGCAACGGTCGCTATCACATTCGAATTCACCAAGCCTTGCCTGACTTCCCAATGGATGACGATGTGCAGTCAACCCAAGCCATGAATCACCACATTGAGACTTGGGTGAAAGACAACATTCCACAGTACTTGTGGCTACACAAGCGTTTCAAAACCCGTCCTGCAGGCGAGTCCAGAATATACTGAGCGGGTATTAATGCGGCGAGCCCGCCTGATTGGCCAGTCATGACAACACCCAACATACTCAGATTCACCAAAATGCACGGCGCAGGCAATGATTTCATTGTGCTGAACAACTGTGCCGATCAACTCCAGTTAAATCCTGCGCTCATCAAGCGGTTGGCTGATCGCCATTTTGGTATCGGAGCTGATCAGGTTCTCGTGGTTGAATCGTCCACCCAAGCGGACTTCAAGTACCGCATATTTAATGCAGATGGTCAGGAAGTTCAGCAGTGTGGGAATGGTGCCCGCTGTTTTGCCCAGTATGTATTCGACAAAGGGCTTACTCAAAAAAACCAGATCACGGTTGAAACATTGGCCGGGATCATTCAGCCTGAGCTAATCAGACACAATTGGGTCAAAGTCAACATGGGCCCGGCCGAGTTTGAGCCAGCCAAAGTACCATTTGTGTCAGAGGGCTTGCTCAGCAGATCGATAGGCGGACTGACCCAATACAAGTTGCCTGTGGATGCCGGTGCCGATGTTAATGAGCTTTGGGTGGGTGTTGCCTCCATGGGTAATCCTCATGTCGTCCTGTTGCTTGAACAGCCAGCCTCTGACGAGCTGGTGCAGCGTCTTGGAGCTGTACTTGAATCTCATCCCCGTTTTCCTGAAAGAGTGAACGTGGGTTTTTTGAATGTGCTTGACCGCGCCCGCGCCCATTTGCGCGTCTATGAGCGTGGAGTCGGTGAAACTTTGGCCTGCGGAACTGGTGCGTGCGCTGCGGCGGTGGTTGGCATGAAAATGGGCCTGCTCGCGGAACGTGTGGATGTGGTTAAAACGGGCGGTACATTGACAATTGAGTGGAGCGGCCAAAGCGACAGTGATGTGTTGATGACCGGGCCGGCACAAACCGTTTTTGAAGGGGAGTTTTACTTATGACTGAAGAAGCCGTTCAGGTCGCTGATTTTTTAAAGGCACATCCTGATTTCCTGATCAAAAATCCAGGCATTCTGGCTTTCGTCAAATTGCCTGAGCAGAGCACCGGCAATGTGGCTTCGCTTCATGAGCGTCAAGTTCAAACCATGCGTGAAAAAGTCAAATCGCTTGAACAGCGCGTTGTCGAAATGACGCATGCCGCTGTCGAAAACCAGGCAATTATCGACAATCTCCAGTCCCTGACGCGGGCGTTGCTCACCGTCAAAAATGCGGCCGACCTTCCCGAAGTGCTGGTGGAGAAAATTCGGCGTCAGTTCATGGTGCCGATGGTGTGTCTGAAATTGTGGGGGCAGGGTGACGAAACCGATAACACCGACAAGCTTGTTCTGGATGAGATGAAAGGTCTTTATTGTGGTTTTGCCGAAAATGCTCCAACCTTGAAGGTATTTGAAGCAGAAGAAATCGCTCCCCGTTCCGTGGTGGTCATTCCACTGCGCGTGGGCGTAAGTCCGCAGACCTTTGGTTGTTTGGGGTTTGGTTCTCCCGACAAAGATCGGTTCTCGCCAACACTTGAAACTGATTTTCTCCATACCCTGGCTGAAACTGCATGCGCAGCCCTGAGCAGAATTCAAGCAATACAGCCTTGATCGAACGCTACCTCCAGTATTTGCGTCTGGAGCGGCGTTACAGCGAGAACTCTGTTTCTGCCGTGAAGCGGGATCTCGCACTTGTTTCGCAAGCTGTTGATGTTGTGACTTCACAAGATTTGAAGCTGTTGCTGGCCAAGCGCCATGCCAGTGGGTCGGCCCCGGCCTCACTGGCACGTGCCGCTTCCAGTTGGCGCGGATTTTTTTCTTTTCTGCTGAAAGAGCAGCTCATTCAAGTCAACCCGGCACTTGGATTGAAAACGCCCAAACTCGCAAGGTCTTTGCCCAAGGCCGTCGGTGTCGATCAACTGCTCGCATTGCTGCAAGGGGATTTGCCCCTTGAGTTTCGATTTGCACAGGCTCATGTGTTGGTTGAGTTGCTGTATTGCACGGGTCTGAGAATCAGCGAGGCCCTGTCTCTGGATGAAAAAATATTGAGCGGAACTTCAGAACTCCGGGTCGTAGGCAAAGGGAATAAGGCAAGAATTGTCCCCATCATTGACAATCTTTCGCAGCGTTTGGCACAGTTCGCTGCAATTAGGCAAATTCATCTGGCGAGCAAATCAATTGGTGGTACACCCTCCTTGTTTGTCTCCGGCAAGGGAGTCAATTTGTCAGTTCGTCAAGCACAGAAAGACGTGGCCGACTATGCAAAACTCAAGGGGCTAGATCAGCATCTGCACCCGCACATGCTGCGCCATTCCTTCGGAAGCCACCTGTTACAGGGTACGCAAAACCTTCGGGCTGTGCAGGAATTGCTGGGCCATGCATCCATCGCTTCCACCCAGGTTTACACCGCGCTCGACTTTGATCACCTTTCCAGCGTTTATGACAAAACATTTCCCCGAGCACGCTGAATTGAAGAGATCAGAGCATTGAAAGCAGGCGTGTGGCGGCCACACCCATGCGTTCGTTCTCCAGGCGGTTAGTGTCCTGCGCAATCAAGCGATGCAGCATTTTGGCTGTGTTGTGAGTGGGTTCATTGGCGCTGTACCGCTCGCGTGCCTTGATCATGGCTTCGATCACTTCATCCGCTTGTTCCCCGGCATTTTCTCTTGCGTACAAAATTGCCACTGTGTCTGCAAACAGCTCTTGTTTGTAAACAGTTGCTGGTTTTGGACCAAGATTTCCCGTGCTTTGAATACCTCGAAACTCGTCTTCATTGATCTCGAAACTGGCGGTAAACTGGCGACTTTCCCTCAAGCAATGTCCCATCTCATGGGCCACTGAGGCGGCCACAATCTCTGGCCATTGAGGTCTGTTGCGTTCGTTCAAGAATCGTCCCCATTGCGCCCAAGCGGTTTCGTTGGTGTTCACAATCACCACGCATTTGCCATTCGCATAAGCCATTGCAGCCAATGGAGTTTTTTCTGGCCGTTCCGTTACAACCAAAGTAGGCTCGGTTTTCATCTCCGCTCGCATTTCAACAATGACTTCCCTGGCAATTTGTTCGACATACTGTGCGGACAGTTCGTTTTGATCTATCGACCCAAAACCCAAACCCAGAGAGAGAAGAAATGAAAGCATTGCAGAATCCAAGCGTTGAACTTGAATTCAGTTTCTTTTAATGCCCTCGAATTGATTTTGAGGAGAAAAGCCTTATAAATCAGTCTTTTCTGTCAAAGTAGGAGTCTGCTCGGCACGCCATGTCAGAACTTCCTTTACAAGCTCTGGACCTTCCAGCAAATGGTCTCGCCACTGGATTGCGTTCATGTGCAGCTCGTTCAAGTAAGCCAGCAAAACTGGCCAGGTTTCCGAAAAGTCGCGACTTCCTTCCAGGTTGTTCCAACTGGCCCAGCAATTCCACAATGCCGCTGCACAGTCTGGGCTTAATCTTGCCGAGTATCTTTTAAAAAAATGCGCCAGCTTTTCCTCGTGGGCATTGTCACCTGTGGCGTAAATTTGCCAAATCAATGGCAGCCCCGCCAATTGGGCGCGAACAAAAGAGTCTTCACCTCGAACAAACAGCACGTCGTATTGCGCCAGCAAATCGTCAAACTCGCTTTGTGCGCAGAAAGGTATCCAATTCACACCGCTAAATTCAGTTTCTTCAGATTCTTTGCCTGCCACGTCGATCGTTATAGGCGGGTCGCAACTTTCTCTCTGTTCAGCCCATTCGATCAACCTGAGCCACGGCGCGTCAGGATACGAAAACACGAAAAGGCGCAGGCCTTCTGTTGGGTTAACGCTGCGCTTGTGTTTCAGGCGGGCAGGGTAATCACAATGAACAACTCCTCCTGTTCGGCTTGTGAATCCGGGGTAGAAGTAACTTGTCTTGTGACCGGAACTAGGGGACACCGAGTCGCCGCCATGAAACTCTTCGATCCAGGTTTCTGCTGACAGGTAATCAATCACGAGCCAAGGCGTATTCGGGAATGTCTCTTTCAATGCCAAATCAAACCGGTGTGCGGTTTGTTCACTGGACGTGCCAAATGGTTCAAGAAGCAAATCCAGCGCAGCGTATTCCTTCGCAGAAAAACCAGCCTGCGTTGCGTCAACCAGAGTCAGGCCTTCAGTTTGTTGGCATGGATACAAGCGTGAAAATGTCGCAGCACTGTCATGGAAAAGAACCACTTCATGATCTTGCGTAGCCAAAGCTCTGGCCAGGCGTAATGAAAAGCCAGCATCTCCATAGTTGTCGATAACTTTGCAAATTATCCCAATGTGCATATTTTCTTGGCTCAAATGGAAAGGGCCCCAAAGGGGCCCTGTTTCAACACATGCAGCGAATCAAATCACTTCACGCGGTTGCGGTATTCAGCAGTGCGGGTGTCAATTTCGATCTTGTCACCGATTTCAACGAACGCAGGCACCTGAATTTCGAAACTGGTTGGCTTGATACGCGCAGCCTTCATGATTTTGCCTGATGTATCGCCTCGTACAGCTGGCTCTGTGTACTCCACTTCACGAACAACAGTGGTGGGCAATTCAACGGACAAAGCCTTGCCATCGTAAAACACCACTTCGCAGGGCATACCATCGTCCAGGTAATTCAGTGCGTCGCCCATGTTTTCGGCTTCCACTTCATACTGGTTGTACTCGCTGTCCATCAATACATACATGGGGTCGGCAAAGTAAGAGTAGGTTACTTCCTTGCGTTCCAGCATCAACAACTCGAACTTTTCGTCCGCCTTGAAAACACTTTCCATGCCTGCACCGGTCAGCAGGTTCTTCATTTTCATTTTCACAACAGCGGCATTGCGGCCGGACTTGTTGTATTCGGTCTTCAGAACCACCATGGGGTCTTTGCCAACCATTACTACGTTGCCTAGGCGAACTTCTTGTGCAGTTTTCATGAGTTTGATGAGGATTTAAAATTCAAGCCCCGTATTGTACTCGA
The DNA here is from genome assembly GCF_036323495.1 of Limnobacter thiooxidans. Classification (NCBI taxonomy): domain Bacteria; kingdom Pseudomonadati; phylum Pseudomonadota; class Betaproteobacteria; order Burkholderiales; family Burkholderiaceae; genus Limnobacter; species Limnobacter thiooxidans. Next base: position 889,149 of record NZ_AP028947.1, read on the forward strand.
AGTGCCTGATCGCACAAGGTTCTTTCTAATGTGATCAGGATGAGGGCAATCGATATGAACGCCTAGGAATCCCTTTTAATTCAGGCCACTTTGTCAGGCGCTCTACTAAGAACCGGGGCTGGATCTACTTCTACATAAGAGGCAGGGGCCAGATCAACGGGCAGTTCGTAGGGGCCTACCACTCTACGATGCAGTGCATCCACATGATTGCCTACCGCAGCAACCATTCGTTTGACCTGGTGATATTTGCCTGTGGTGATGCCCAGTTCCAACTGCCCGTCAGGTAGCAAGTTGGCTCGGCTGGCATAGATGATCTCCGGCTCATCGTCCAGATCCACCCCCTCAACAAGCCGCTTCAATTGCAATTCAGTAAACGGTCTTGCTCCTTTTACTACATAGATCTTTTCAATCTCCTGCCTGGTGCCGACTTTTCCACTAATAAGGCGGTGGATGAACTGGCCGTCATCGGAGAACAGCAGCAACCCCGTTGTATCCAGATCAAGGCGCCCCGCTGCCTGCAAACCTCGCTTTATATAGTGCTTCGGCAGCAGGTCGAAAACCGAAGGGTTGTGGCTGGGCAGGTGAGAAGTCTCATATCCAGCAGGTTTATGCATCAACACGTACTTGTATTGAGTAATTTCGAAGGTATTTCCATCAATTAAAAGGGTGTCTCCCCATGAAATTTCATCTATTTCGGGGTCGATCTGAATTCCGTTGCGAAAAATTTCGGAATTCCAGAAAATATTTTCGCATTCACGACGACTTCCAAGTCCTTGTGATTGCAGGATTTTTACGCTTGGTCTAACTTTCATTTGAAGATTCTTTGAATTTATTTGCCAAAAGTGTTTGACAGGTTTCGGATTGATGTGCATAATCTCGTTTCTCTGCTGCACGACAAGCAGCGCGAAACGAAGCAAGCAAGCGGTTCTTCAGGGTCTTAAGTAGTAAATAAGGCAGTACGAAGAACAGTGATTGTAGCGGAAATTTCGAAGCGATCTTTAACAAGTTAACAGCCGATAAGTGTGGGCACTGACCAGATAGGTTTAAGGTTTGTTCTTTTCTCAAAAAGAATGACTTTGAATCACGATTCAGAGTTAGTGCTCACGGAATAAAGTAAGTGAATGTAAAGGTCGTCAAGGCCGATACAAACATCTACTCCGTCGAGTTTAGTAAATTTTGCAGAGATTAAACTGAAGAGTTTGATCCTGGCTCAGATTGAACGCTGGCGGCATGCCTTACACATGCAAGTCGAACGGTAACAGGTCTTCGGATGCTGACGAGTGGCGAACGGGTGAGTAATACATCGGAACGTGCCCAGTAATGGGGGATAGCTCGGCGAAAGCCGGATTAATACCGCATACGCCCTGAGGGGGAAAGTGGGGGACCGCAAGGCCTCACGTTATTGGAGCGGCCGATGGCTGATTAGCTAGTTGGTAGGGTAAAGGCCTACCAAGGCGACGATCAGTAGCTGGTCTGAGAGGACGATCAGCCACACTGGGACTGAGACACGGCCCAGACTCCTACGGGAGGCAGCAGTGGGGAATTTTGGACAATGGGGGAAACCCTGATCCAGCAATGCCGCGTGTGCGAAGAAGGCCTTCGGGTTGTAAAGCACTTTTGTCAGGGAAGAAATCCTTTGGGCTAATACCCTAGGGGGATGACGGTACCTGAAGAATAAGCACCGGCTAACTACGTGCCAGCAGCCGCGGTAATACGTAGGGTGCGAGCGTTAATCGGAATTACTGGGCGTAAAGCGTGCGCAGGCGGTTGTGTAAGACAGGTGTGAAATCCCCGGGCTTAACCTGGGAATTGCATTTGTGACTGCACGACTAGAGTGTGTCAGAGGGGGGTGGAATTCCACGTGTAGCAGTGAAATGCGTAGATATGTGGAGGAACACCAATGGCGAAGGCAGCCCCCTGGGATAACACTGACGCTCATGCACGAAAGCGTGGGGAGCAAACAGGATTAGATACCCTGGTAGTCCACGCCCTAAACGATGTCAACTAGTTGTTGGGGATTTACTTCCTTGGTAACGTAGCTAACGCGTGAAGTTGACCGCCTGGGGAGTACGGCCGCAAGGTTAAAACTCAAAGGAATTGACGGGGACCCGCACAAGCGGTGGATGATGTGGATTAATTCGATGCAACGCGAAAAACCTTACCTACCCTTGACATGGCAGGAACTTTCCAGAGATGGATTGGTGCTCGAAAGAGAACCTGCACACAGGTGCTGCATGGCTGTCGTCAGCTCGTGTCGTGAGATGTTGGGTTAAGTCCCGCAACGAGCGCAACCCTTGTCATTAGTTGCTACGAAAGGGCACTCTAATGAGACTGCCGGTGACAAACCGGAGGAAGGTGGGGATGACGTCAAGTCCTCATGGCCCTTATGGGTAGGGCTTCACACGTCATACAATGGTCGGTACAGAGGGTTGCCAAGCCGCGAGGTGGAGCCAATCCCAGAAAACCGATCGTAGTCCGGATCGCAGTCTGCAACTCGACTGCGTGAAGTCGGAATCGCTAGTAATCGCGGATCAGAATGCCGCGGTGAATACGTTCCCGGGTCTTGTACACACCGCCCGTCACACCATGGGAGTGGGTTCTACCAGAAGTGGCTAGTCTAACCGCAAGGAGGACGGTCACCACGGTAGGATTCATGACTGGGGTGAAGTCGTAACAAGGTAGCCGTATCGGAAGGTGCGGCTGGATCACCTCCTTTCTAGAGAAAGAGAAGTAGATCAAGTCTTGAATGTGTCTGGTACTAGTGCTCACACTTATCGGTTTGTTTAAATATTAGATACAAGCAGCAAATGAGAGGGCCTTCAGTCGATGTGGTTAACGTTGACTAGAGGTCAGGGCCCTGGGGTTGAAAAGTTTTTAGGGTCTGTAGCTCAGTTGGTTAGAGCACCGTCTTGATAAGGCGGGGGTCGATGGTTCGAGCCCATCCAGACCCACCATTGATTTCAAATGGTAGTTAGAAAATACCTGGGGGTGTAGCTCAGCTGGGAGAGCACCTGCTTTGCAAGCAGGGGGTCATCGGTTCGATCCCGTTCACCTCCACCAATCTTTTGCTCTCAATGAAAGTTGAGTTTGTATCGAGTGTTTAAGTAAAGCGTCTTTAAGTAGATTGGCTGTTAATAAGTTGGCAAGTAAGCAATGCGCACAATGTTGCATTGCCCTTGCGGTCAAATGAATGAGCATATTGAATGTTTATTCATTTGGCTGTAAGAGTCGCCAAGCCCCTAGGGTTTGGACTTGTTCTTTAACAATTTGGAAATGATGAGATATCGAGATAGATACTCCTTTTAATTAAGGTGTACATATTTTGATTGATGCGATTGCATCATCGTTCTTCTCAAGAAGTTGATGTGCGTTGTTCCTAATGCATATCGGCGCTTGAATCTTAGAATACACACAAACTACTTTGCTTTTTATGGTGATTACAGTGTTGTTGAGAGTGAATAACTTGAAGCAGGGCTTAACGCTATAGAGCCAAGCGAATAAGTGCACATGGTGGATGCCTTGGCAGTCATAGGCGATGAAGGACGTGGTAGCCTGCGAAAAGCTACGGGGAGCTGGCAAATAAGCTTTGATCCGTAGATGTCCGAATGGGGAAACCCACCCTTTTAGGGGTATCGCACAGTGAATACATAGCTGTGCGAGGCGAACCTGGAGAACTGAAACATCTAAGTACCCAGAGGAAAAGAAATCAACCGAGATTCCGAGAGTAGTGGCGAGCGAAATTGGATGAGCCTGTACGATTTAGCATCAGAGTTAACAAAACGGTCTTGAAAGTCCGGCCATAGAAGGTGATAGCCCTGTATGTGAAAACTCAGTTGTGGAACTAAGCGTACGACAAGTAGGGCGGGGCACGAGAAACCCTGTCTGAATATGGGGGGACCATCCTCCAAGGCTAAATACTCATGACTGACCGATAGTGAACTAGTACCGTGAGGGAAAGGCGAAAAGAACCCCGGGAGGGGAGTGAAATAGATCCTGAAACCGTGTGCATACAAACAGTCGGAGCGGACTTGTTCCGTGACGGCGTACCTTTTGTATAATGGGTCAGCGACTTACATTCAGTGGCAAGCTTAACCGAGTAGGGAAGGCGTAGCGAAAGCGAGTCCGAATAGGGCGTCTAGTCGCTGGGTGTAGACCCGAAACCAGATGATCTATCCATGGCCAGGTTGAAGGTTGGGTAACACCAACTGGAGGACCGAACCCACTAACGTTGAAAAGTTAGGGGATGAGCTGTGGATAGGGGTGAAAGGCTAAACAAATCTGGAAATAGCTGGTTCTCCCCGAAAACTATTTAGGTAGTGCCTCGAGTCTCACTACAGGGGGTAGAGCACTGTTATGGCTAGGGGGTCATCGCGACTTACCAAACCATGGCAAACTCCGAATACCTGTAAGTGCAATCTCGGGAGACAGACATCGGGTGCTAACGTCCGGTGTCAAGAGGGAAACAACCCAGACCGCCAGCTAAGGTCCCTAATATCTGCTAAGTGGAAAACGAAGTGGGAAGGCTAAAACAGTCAGGAGGTTGGCTTAGAAGCAGCCACCCTTTAAAGAAAGCGTAATAGCTCACTGATCGAGTCGTCCTGCGCGGAAGATGTAACGGGGCTAAGCAGATAACCGAAGCTGCGGATGTACACGTAAGTGTATGTGGTAGGGGAGCGTTCTGTAAGCCTGCGAAGGTGTGTTGTAAAGCATGCTGGAGGTATCAGAAGTGCGAATGCTGACATGAGTAGCGATAAACAGAGTGAAAGGCTCTGTCGCCGTAAGCCCAAGGTTTCCTACGCAACGTTCATCGGCGTAGGGTTAGTCGGCCCCTAAGGCGAGGCAGAAATGCGTAGTCGATGGGAAGCAGGTTAATATTCCTGCACCGACGTGTAATGCGATGGGGGGACGGATCGTGGAAAGTGGTCCAGGTGTTGGATATCCTGGTCCCTGCATCATAGAGGACAGTTAGGCAAATCCGGCTGTCATATACTCAAGGGTGTGGGGGGAAGTAGCTACGGCTACGAACCCATTGGAAGTGGTCCCAAGAAAAGCCTCTAAGCTTCAGTTACACGTTGACCGTACCGCAAACCGACACAGGTGGGCGGGATGAGTATTCTAAGGCGCTTGAGAGAACTCAGGAGAAGGAACTCGGCAAATTGGTACCGTAACTTCGGGAGAAGGTACGCCCTTGTAGTTTGACCATGAACAATGGAAGGACGAAGGGGTTGCAATAAAATGGTGGCTGCGACTGTTTAATAAAAACACAGCTCTCTGCAAACACGAAAGTGGACGTATAGGGAGTGACGCCTGCCCGGTGCTGGAAGATTAAATGATGGGGTGCAAGCTCTTGACTGAAGTCCCAGTAAACGGCGGCCGTAACTATAACGGTCCTAAGGTAGCGAAATTCCTTGTCGGGTAAGTTCCGACCTGCACGAATGGCGTAACGATGGCCACACTGTCTCCTCCTGAGACTCAGCGAAGTTGAAGTGTTTGTGATGATGCAATCTCCCCGCGGCTAGACGGAAAGACCCCATGAACCTTTACTGTAGCTTTGCATTGGACTTTGAACCGGTTTGTGTAGGATAGGTGGGAGGCTTTGAAGTGGGAACGCCAGTTCTCATGGAGCCATCCTTGAAATACCACCCTGATCTGTTTGAGGTTCTAACCTTGACCCATTAGCTGGGTCGGGGACCGTGCATGGTGGGCAGTTTGACTGGGGCGGTCTCCTCCTAAAGAGTAACGGAGGAGCTCGAAGGTACGCTAAGTACGGTCGGACATCGTACTGATAGTGCAATGGCATAAGCGTGCTTGACTGCGAGACTGACAAGTCGAGCAGGTGCGAAAGCAGGACATAGTGATCCGGTGGTTCTGTATGGAAGGGCCATCGCTCAACGGATAAAAGGTACTCTGGGGATAACAGGCTGATACCGCCCAAGAGTTCACATCGACGGCGGTGTTTGGCACCTCGATGTCGGCTCATCTCATCCTGGGGCTGTAGCCGGTCCCAAGGGTATGGCTGTTCGCCATTTAAAGAGGTACGTGAGCTGGGTTTAAAACGTCGTGAGACAGTTTGGTCCCTATCTGCCGTGGGCGTTGGAAATTTGAAGGGGGCTGTTCCTAGTACGAGAGGACCGGAATGGACGTATCTCTGGTGTACCGGTTGTCACGCCAGTGGCATTGCCGGGTAGCTAAATACGGAAGAGATAAACGCTGAAAGCATCTAAGCGTGAAACTTGCCTTAAGATAAGATTTCCCTGAGGACTTGATCCTCCTGAAGGGCCGTTGAAGACCACGACGTTGATAGGCTGGGTGTGGAAGTGCAGTAATGCATTAAGCTAACCAGTACTAATTGCCCGTGCGGCTTGGCTCTATAGCATTGAGCCTTGCTTAAAGATACGCACTTGAAACAACACACAGTAAATCTACCCAGGTTTAAAACCCTGAAATTAGTCAAGGTAGTTTGTAGTGAAAGACAGAAATACCCGCAATACGCATCAAGCCAGAATAGTCTCTAGACCGATAACTCATCAGATCCAAATCGAGCCAATCAGCCGCAATGCTGGTTAGCTAACAAGTACGTGCAGAGCACCGCACTTACAGCCAACCCTCTTTGCCTGACGACCATAGCAAGGTGGTACCACTCCTTCCCATCCCGAACAGGACAGTGAAACGCCTTAGCGCCGATGATAGTGTGCATTCGCATGTGAAAGTAGGACATCGTCAGGCTCTCCAATTCAAGAAAAACCCCGTACTCGAAAGAGGCGGGGTTTTTTATTTCCTGCTAAAAACTCAATTGCCGCTATACTTTCTCGTCGTCATAACTGCTTGGGTAATGTTGCCTTGGACCTTCAGCCACATCGGAATTTCTTTCAAAAAGTATTTGGTCAGATTTCAAGCGATCCTTTTTGTATCGCTGTTTCAGTTGGTGAGCAGCAATCCCGTGCGTCCTCAAGACACGTGCTGGCTAAGAATTTCGACGAATGCTGGCCTTTGGTGGTGGAGTTATCTCGTTCCCTGTGTTTGAGCAGCACTTCGGAAAATCTTCATGTCCGCCTGGATTGTTTGATTGATGTTCAGGAATACAGCTGGGCGCAATTCAAGAAAGAGCTGAGTAAAACCAAGCGTAACTATTTCCGCAGAGGTGTGGTTTTAGATCTGGATTTCGAATGCCTTTTTTTGGAAACAGAGTTAAACGCCAATGCGATGCTAATTGCGGGTAGTGACATTGAAACAGCCCAGTTGAATATTGGCAACTTCAATCGGTATGCACGTCGTAAGTACGGACAGGCATTTGTATTGGACGATTCTGATCACAAACCTGTTTGGCTATTCAATACTGTCGGGGTTTATCTTGGGCCAGATGCCCTGGATCCCGTAAGGCTGCATCAGGATGGGCCCTTTGTTGGCAATCGCATCATTTCAGAACTTGATGTTGACAGCACCACACGGTTTGTAACCAAAGGGTCAGATTTTTTATCGAGGCAGGTCAATCAGAACGGTCGATTCGTCTACGGGTTGTTTCCTTGTTTTGATCGCGAAGTGAGTGGCTATAACACTTTGCGTCACGCGAGTTCTACTTATGCCATGCTGGAAGCCTGGGAAGTAAGTAGAAGTCCAGAGCTGTTTAATTCGATCGAGCTCGCTCTGAACTATTTGGTCAAGAATCTAATTCACGTGGTTAGTTTACCCAGCTTACCACCAGGCAACGAAATGGCGTTCCTTGTCGATACTGGCAATGAAGTTAAGTTGGGGGGCAATGCTGTTTGTGTATTGGCTTTGTGCAAATACACCGAGTTGACTGGAAACAGGCAGTACATGCAGTTGCTTGAGCGCCTGGCGCACGGTATGGCTGCAATGTTCAATACCAATACGGGTCAGTTTGTCCATGTCTTGAATTTTCCTGACCTTAGCGTCAAGGAAGTTTTCCGCATTATTTATTACGACGGTGAAGCAGCATTTGCGTTAATGCGCTTGTATCGTTTGACCCGAAAACCTGCTTATTTAGAACTGGTTGAACGTGCGTTTGAGTATTTTATTCATGCAAGGCACGACCGTAGCCATGACCATTGGTTGAGTTATTGTGTCAACGAATTAACTGTATACAAGCCTCTGCGCAAGTACTTTGAGTTCGGCGTTCGGAATTTTCAGGATTACCTTGATTTTGTTCTCGAACGAATCACTACCTTTCCAACTCTGCTTGAGTTGATGATGGCAGCCGAGCAGATGTTGCAGCGTATGAGAGATTTGCCTGAGCTTCAGGATTTGCTTGGAGAAGTGGATCTTGAGAAGTTTTATCGGGCATTGCATATCAGGGCAAATCGATTGATTGCTGGTCATTTTTGGCCAGAGTTGGCGATGTTTTTTGCCAATCCACAGCGAATAGAAGGGTCGTTTTTCATACGACATCAGGCATTCAGAGTGCGGATTGATGATGTAGAACACTACCTCTCAGGGTTGATCGCGTATCGAAAGTTTTTGCTCGAGCGAAAGCCTGTCCGTTTCCTGCCCCTCGAAGCGGAAACTTCTGCAGAACTCGTGCCACCTTCTTTTGGTTCGCAGCTTGATCCTAAGCCTCTGCCGATCAGAGCAGTGTCTTTGCCGGCTGCTTTGTCGGGTGAGGCGAATGGAGAGATACACCCGGAACTTCTCTTGCCTATTCGCGGTGGAAAACTGTTTTGGCGCGCTGCTGAATGCTGGAATCGGATGCGGACGGATGCCCTCCGAGTCGGGCTGATCCTGTTGCCAGTCAGTGATGCCGACACGTATCGCACACTTGAAGTGCAGAAACGCTTGTTTTTCTCTCGTTTTGAGCCTTGTGGGGTAGAGGCAGCTTTATCCGTTCATTGGTCAGGATGTCAGTGGAAGTTGAAATCTGGTCAATCGTTGACTGCTGTTCCGGGTAAGTCGATATATGGCTGGGGTATTGCAATCGATGTAATCCAAGACCAGGGTGGTCGAATAGTCGAGTGGCTAAGCAAACATGCGCACCGCTACGGATTTTGTTGGCATGAACAAGATAAGCCTTGGCGTTTAGTTTATTTCGCAGGTGATCATGTCACTGAAATTTTGCCCGCCCTTGCTACCCCAGAGTCGGATTTCAAGACCTGGGATTCAGGTTTCATTTCGAGAGCTACGCCAGGCCATTGGATTCAGTCACCTGCGGAAAGTTGGTCAGCAACAGGTTTGTTCACGTGGGAAGGCTCCATGAAAGAGGGTCAGGTTGCTGTTGTGGCTGCTGACCCGAAGGAGCGGGGTATTCGCGTGGAAAGGCTGGCAAAATTGCCTTTTACACCGGCAGGTCTTGTTACTTCGATGTCGGATCAGGAGTTGGCCAGTTTTGCAGTGCCGACTGCCTTGCCTGTTTATCGTGTGTCTTCAAATCGTAGGGCTTTGATTGATTTGGCATATCTTGCACGCAGGCACTTCCGCGGCAAAGTGATTGGCGTTACAGGAACTGCTGGCAAGACAACGACTGTCGGTATGATCGCCCACGCTTTGACGCATCTATCTGGCGATGTTTTCAGTACCAAGGGCAACGCGAACTTACCGGCAGGTGTTGCGTGGAATCTTTGTCAAGTGCCTTGGAGCACACCTTACGCCGTGTTGGAATTGGCGATTGGCTCTATGGCCGAGAATACCCGTATGGCCCGACCTGATGTGGCAGTGGTGACCAATATTGGGCCTTCCCACCTTGAGTTTCATGGTACGACTAGAAATGTGGCTCTCAAGAAGGCCAGGATTTTTACTGGGGTACCAGATGGTGGCGCGGCCGTCATTTGTCTTGATACGGAGCACTCAGATCTGCTGGTCAAGGCGGCCCAAACTCAAGGACTCAGGGTGTTGACCTACGGATTCAGTCAACAGGCGACTGTTTGGGTTGAAAGATGGGATCCTGTTGGCGGTGAATTGCTGCTGCACACACCGAAGGGTATGCACACTCTAAGATCAGGGTTGGAAGGGAAACACATGGTGTTGAATACGCTGGCCTGTGTGGCGGTTGGGTTGGCTTTGGAGTTGGATGTCGATGTGTTCCTTTCCGGTCTGAGCAATTTTTCCCCAGTCTCTGGAAGAGGAAAAGTGCATGACATTGCCTTTCACTCAAAGCAGATTAGTTTGATTGACGAGAGTTACAACGCCAACCCGGTTTCGATGCAAGCTTCAATTGAACTTGCTGGTCTTTTGTCTACGAAAAGTGCGGCGAAACGGAATGTGATGATTTTGGGCGACATGCTGGAGCTTGGAAATGATTCCGATACCCTTCATCGTGCGCTTGAGAAGGTTTTGATTCAGCAGAAACCCGATTTGGTGGTGTTGTGTGGAAATTTGATCCGGGTTTTACAAGAACCTCTTCTGGCGGCAGGAATAGCGCATGTGGCTGTCTTTTCGAATGTTGAGGATTTGACCTTGGTGCTTGCCGAGTTGTTGCAGGATGGTGACCAAGTGTTGGTAAAAGGATCTCACGGTACAGGCTTGCACCGGCTGGTTTCGTTGTTGACCTCAAGTCTTGGGTAGGTGAATGTGATCAATCGCTTTTTCCGAGCAGCTTATCGTCGCAGCCGGTCGGAAAGCGATATGTGGCTTCAGAAGCTGCAACGATTTGCAGCTTCCTTTCGGTTGTAGTTACTTCAATACACTGCAGTTTGAGCTGACCGACACCAGGATTTTTCCAAGTGCAGGAACTGACCGCGGGTCGAGTGATTTCCCGGTGTTCAGGAAAGCCACCGATATGTCGCGTGCGGGGTCGGCCCAAGTGACGATGTTGATAAGTCCCAAGTGTCCATACGCTTTGCGTGCTTTGACGCCGAAGAGGGAAAACAGGTTTTCCCCCAGCATGAAGCCTGTGGAGAAACGAATTGGGATCATCAGGGTTTGATCGATTGACAATCCGCCAGCGGGCTTGGTAGCCAACTTGATGGTTTCAGCTTCGAAAAGTTGTTTGCCGTTAAACTGGCCGCCATCCAGCATCATCTGATAGAAACGGCTGACTTCATCGGCTGTGCCATAGATATTACCGGCCGGTATACTGGCATTCAAAAAGTCGGTGCTATTTGAAATACTGGCAATCTTTTCGAAATCAATATTGAGTGCGCGTTTCGCCAGTACATTGATCGGAAACACGGGCAGAGCGCCGGTGCTGTAGTTGTAGGCGGCCGAATCGTGGTGCTCTGGGTTCAAGCCATAAGTGAGGTATTTTGCGTTCAGTGGCTTTGCAATAAATTTTTGCAAATTGGCCTGAATGCTTTCACCCGTGATGCGTTGAACCAATTCCCCCAGGATATAACCACCGACGATTGCATGATAGGCCTGCTGGCTGCCATCACCGCGTTTGGTGTATCCGGCGTTGATCAGATCAATGACACTATCCCATTTAAAGAGAAGCGACGGATGAGGATTGCTGATGGGTATTTGTGGCACGCCTGCCCGATGCGACAGTACATGGGCAATCGTAATACCTTCTTTTCCATTGCAGGCGAATTCAGGGATGTACTTGCCAACTGTGTCGTTAAGATCAAGTTTTCCCTGTTCCTGGAGTTTGTGCACCAGCATGGCGGTGATGGCTTTGGATGCTGAAAAAAGGCAGATCGGTGTATCAGGAGTCATCAGGACTTGATCGACATCTTGATCGGGATGTTGTGGGGGCGGATTGCCCCGAGCGTGACCAATGGATCGTTTCAATACGATTTCACCTTGGCGACGCACAACCATGGTCATGCCTGGCTGAAGTCCGGTTCTGTAAAAACTTTCTACGCTGTTCCAGATGGCCTCGACATTGTCGCGGGTCATGCTGACATCGTACGGACTCACTTCTGCTTTTGAATCTATTTGTGTGACGCCACCCAAATTTTTGGGCACAGGCACTGTGTTTGCTTTTTTGAACATAGGAATGCTTTGTCTCGGTTTTATTGGTTTTGATTTGGCAAACAAGTATTATTCCAAGCGAAAGTTTCGGTCAACCTGGATTTTAGGGGCCAGTCTCTATCTTTCGGATGCGGTTGCAGTGCGATCTGTTGCAGGTTTATGAAGTGTACGTACAAATTTTTCGATGGGTTTTGAAGTGCTGCCCTTGAAAAACAACAGCGGTGAGAGAGTACCTACAATGGTGACGTGATCTGTGCCCTCGATGGTCTGGAGAATGGTCTGATTGCCCGCTGACTTCAGTGCGGTGTGCAACGCTTCGCTGTTGCGTTCGATGCTGACGAGGGTGTCGGTTTCCGGCGTAAGAATCAGAGACGGAACTGAGGCTTTTGCCGTGTAATCGATCGGTTGTGATTTGGGTGGATAATTTGGGTGATCAAACACGGGCCGCACTTCAACATCATTGATAGGGTAAATGTTGTAGGCACCAGCCAGTCCGATAAAACCCTGAATGCTGGTTTGATGCGTTAGCCCGGATGATTCAAGCCAGCGCGGATCGAGGGCGAGCATGGCCGCATTGTAGGCGCCTGCGCTGTGTCCCATCATGATGAACTGTTGCGCCGGTTTTCGATTCTTGTATTCAGGCTTGGCCAGTTCTTTTTTCAGGTGAGCAATGCTTAATGCACCATCTTCAAGAAACGCGGGATATTTGACTTCCGGGTATAGCCGGTAATTGGGTATTGCCGCGATATAGCCCATGGACGCAAGGCGGCGACCGACGAATTCATATTCAGATTTGTCGCCCCGATTCCAGCTGCCCCCATAGAAAAACACGATGACGGGTGTGGCATCGAACTCCTCGCTGGCGGTGTCTGGCAGATACAGGTCGTACTTTAGCTTTGGGTCTTCACCAAATGCGATGTTTTCCTTCACATCGACAGTGTAGATTTTTGATACGGAGTTGACCACTTGCAGTGCCGAGCAACCGCCCAATAAAACCAGTGGCAAGACTTTGAAGGCGCGCAGGACGAGTCGGAGTGATTTCATGGGATGCTACATTTGAGGTTGATTTGGCGGCCCAGCCGCGACACTGACCTAATATAAAACAACCTATTGATTGCAGGGTAGAGACAATGCACAAAATTGATTTGAACAAGCCTGTCTGCGTAACAGGCGCATCCGGCTATATCGCGGGCTGGATTGTGAAGTATTTGCTCGAAGAGGGTTTGACCGTGCATGCCACGGTACGTGATTCGAAAAAAGCCAGTTCAGTGGCTCATTTGTGGAAAGCGGCGCAAGGGACCAAGGGCACCTTGAAACTGTTTGATGCGGATTTGCTGAAGCCTGGTAGTTTTACGCAAGCCATTGAGGGATGCGACTGGGTGATTCACACTGCATCGCCTTTCGTGATCAAGGGTTTTAAAGATGCACACGAGGCGCTGATTCGCCCGGCCGTGGAAGGCACTGCGAATGTGCTGGAATCTTGCAATGCAGTGGAGTCGGTGAAGCGAGTTGTGCTGACCAGTTCAGTGGCGTCGGTGTATGGAGACGCAGTTGAGATTTTGAAAGCACCCGGAGGTGTATTCACTGAGCAGCTTTGGAACAACACCAGCAGCGAAAGTCACCAGCCGTATTCCTATTCCAAGGTGATGGCTGAGCGCAAAGCATGGGAAATGTGTAAAAGGCAAAGCCGTTGGGATTTGGTGACCATTAACCCAAGCCTGGTGATGGGGCCTTCACTGACCGCTCAAACCCAATCCACCAGCATCGATGTGATGCGCGATTTGGGTAGTGGCCGCCAGAGAACTGGTGTGCCCATGCTGGAATTCGGGATTGTGGATGTGCGTGAGGTGGCACGCGCCCATGTGCTTGCCGGCCTGAACGAAAATTCTGAGGGCCGTTATATTTTGAGTGGGCACACGGCCAGTTTGTTACAAATGGCTAGCCTGCTGCGTGAACGGTTTCCAAAATATCCCTTGCCAACGATGCAGTTGCCCAAGTTTTTGGTAAAGCTAGTCGCGCCGATTGCCGCCGGCGTGAGCCGCGAGTTCATCCAGAGGAATGTGGGGTACACCCTGCGCTTTGACAACAGCAGATCCGTGAAAAATCTCGGCGTTCAATACAGGCCTTTGGCCGATACGCTGGCGGAACATTTTGCGCAAATGATCGAAGACGGTTTGTTGAAAAAACGCTAGTTTCTTCTCTATCGTCGAGTTGTAATCAAGCCCTGTTCCCAGATGTGCAGGGCTTTTTTTCGGGTGCTGTCCCATCGATAGTTGCCGAGTTCGCCGGTCGCTTGAATGACCCGATGACATGGGATCAGATAGGCAATCGGATTTTTTGCAACGGCACTGCCCACTGCCCGGCAGGCAGCAGGTTTCCCGATGAACGCCGCCAATTGTTGATAGCTGGCCAAGTGGCCGGGCGGCAGATGCATGAGCGCTTGCCAAACCTGCAACTGAAAAGGTGTTCCCCGCAGGTGCAGGCCAAATGAAGCAGTGGCATCTTGGTGTGGGTGAAATATCTGTTCAATCACCTGCAGTGCAACAGGGTCGGATTGGATGAGTTGCACCTTGGGGTACAACTGTAGAATACCTTGGCGCCACTGTTCGTAACTCAGATTCTCTGTTTGAAACTCAAGGCTGTTGATTCCTTTGTTGCTCAGGCACACAAAGGCTTGACCGAATGGGCTCTCCCCTTGCCCGATAGAAAACGTGAGGCCAGCGCCTTGACTTTTGATTTCACCCGGGGTCATGGCTTCAAATTGCACCAGAAGCCGATGCAATTTGCTGGTGCTTCGAAAGCCCATTTCATTGGATGTCGACAGGGTACTCATCCCGGTCTGTATTAATTGGCGGGCGTGATCTTTTTGCAGGCACATTACAAACTGCTTTGGACTGATTCCAGCCCAGCTTGTAAACAAGCGCTGCAAGTGCGTCGGGGAAATGTCGAGAGTTTTCGCCAGATCTGCAAATGAAGGCGCAGTGTCTGTTTCGGTGGTCGGACTTACGCAATGCTCCAGGTACCGAATTGCTTTTTCAATGAGCTGGAAGTTTTTGTCGGATTCAGGTGATTTCACGGTTGGATGCAAAGGAATGATCACGGGGACAGTTTCTGTCTGAAGGGCGTGTGAGGCAATCTGTTTCTTGCGAAGTTGGCAATTTACTCACAAGTTACATTGATATTCGCAAGGGCTTTTCTATTTCTTGTGGGTATTGTTCGATTTGTGAATCTGAAAATTGTGTGACTTAGTAACAAGGCTAACCGGTACACATTTCTATCGCGCTGTTCGCGATGAATTCAAGAGGTCAATAAGGCCCAGAGGAGACATACATGGTCGGTTTTCTGCCGAAAAATTCCCTGTTGAAGTTTGCTGTTGCTGCTGCACTTGTGTCGATGCAAGGCGGGGCCGTTGCCGCCGGGGCCTTTGAGGGTCCCGCTGGTATCGAAGGCCGCTGGGCGATGGAAGTGACCGTGGGTGCTTCAATGCGTATGAAGGATGCGGACAAATCGCTGATATTCATTGGTAACGGCGGTACAGCCTCCAGCGGAACTGTGGACGATGGTAATTTGAATTACCAGAAGGGCGATGTATTCAATGCGGTGGCCAAGGCGGTTGGTGAACTTGAGCTGAAAAAAGACAACTATGGTTTGTTTGTGCGGGCCAAGGCGTTCTCGGATTTTCACAACCGCAGCAACCGGGTGGCCCATGGGTCGTCCAACAATGGATTCAGATCCAATGAAGCACTGAATGACGACGGCTTCGACAAAGGCACCAAGTTTGAAGATGCGCAGTTTCTTGACGCTTATGTATTTGCCGACTTTGAGCCACTTGGCAAACCCCTGACCCTGAAAGTGGGTAATCAGGTGGTGACGTGGGGCGAGGCACTGTTCATATTAGGCGGGGTGAACCAGTATTCCAATTTCGACTCAGCGGCCTTGCGCCGGCCCGGTGCGCAGTTGAAAGAAGTGTTCCTGCCAATTCCTCAGATTTATGCAAACTTGCAGGCCACTGAAACTTTGTCGCTTGAGGGTTTTGTTCAGCTGAATCATGAAAAAGTTGTGGCTGATGGTTGCGGCACATTTTTCTCTCAAGCCGATCTGTTGAACTGTAATTTTCAGGGGGCACCAATCAACCCGGGTGTTTTGAGCCTGGGCGGTGCCAACATTGATTTCACGGGCTACAACGATCAGCAGACTTTTTCGGGTGGTGGCACGATCAACGCGGGTGGTCTGCCGATCAACACAACTTTATTTTCTGGTTTGGGTCCTCTGACCAACTTACTCGGTGGTCTCACGGGTTTGCCAGCAGATTTAAGTAGTTTGAATTTCCGTATGGCTCAACTGGCAGATGGCCGACCCAAAGACAGTGGGCAGGCGGGCCTGGCTGCACGTTACTATGCAGGGGAAATCGGTACAGAGTTTGGTGCCTATTTTGTGAATTATCACCAGCGTATTCCGGCACTGAGCCTGGTCAAAACACCATCGGGTATCAGCAACTCCGCTTTCAATGGGATCGGCGTGGGGGGGCAGAATGTAGTGAATCCCTTGTCTTATTTCTTTGATTACAGCAAAGAGAATATTCAGGTGGCGGGCCTTTCTGCTGCAACGGAATTGTTTGGCTATTCCGTCTTCGGTGAAATCAGCTACACCAAAGACTATCCGGCAGGTTACAACACTGCGGATTTGTTGAAGGGCGGCGCAACGGGAGATGGGCCACTGGGCCGATATGGTGATGCTGCTCAATTCCCTGTGGGCTCTGTGTTGCAAGGTTACAAGCCACTTGACAAGATTCAGGCGCAGATTTCAACCATTGCGTTGTTCCCTCGTCGCCTGGGGGCTAGCCAGGTTGCGGTGGTGGGTGAGTTGGGTGCCCAAATGTGGCGTGGCATTGGTGATCCATTCACCGGCGAGCGTTTTGGGCGCTCCCCTGCTTTTGGTGCGGGTTCACACATTACTTACAACGGTGGTAACTGCGATGCAGCCATCAACCCCAATCCGCGTAACTGTACCGTGGATGGATATGCCACCGAGACGGCTTTTGGCTATCGAATTCTGACGGCTTTGACTTATCCCGATGCCTTGTTTGGTGTCACTTTGATTCCACGACTGTTTTTCTCGCACGATTTCAAGGGGTTTTCAGCAGATGGCGTGTTTCTTGAAGACCGCATGAACCTGGGGCTTGGCTTGAGGGCTGAAATGCAGTCCGCAAAGTATTTCGCCGAGATGAACTACAGCATGTTCAATGACAAGGCTTATTTTGATCCATTCAAAGACCGTGACTTTTTGTCGTTGGTCGTAGGCGCGAATCTGTAATGGTTGTTTTAGGAGATGTTTGAAATGAAGTTGAGCAATATGAAGCATTTGGCTGTGTCCTTGGCCATGCTTGGAACGTGCCTTGCGGTACAGGCGCAAACCGCAGATTTGTCGAAACTGGGATCGACTTTAACCCCAATCGGTGCTGAAAAAGCAGGCAATGCGGCTGGTACCATCCCGGCCTGGAATGGTGGCTTGTCCAAGCCACCAGCAGGCTTCGACCCAGCCAAAGGCTACCTTGATCCCTTTGCCGCAGATAAACCTGTCCTGACCATTACTGCTGCCAACATGGAACAGCACAAGGACAAGCTGGCACCGGGTCAGATGGAAATGATGAAGCGTTATCCCACGTACAAGATCAATGTGTACCCAACCCAGCGTACGGCGGCCTATCGCGCTGATGTTTACAAGTTTGCCAAGGAAGAAGCGGCGGGTATCAAGCTGGCGGAAGGTGGCAATGGCATCTTGAATTTGAAGAAGTCCAACGTGCCGTTCCCGGTTCCTGCAGACGGCATTCAGGTGATCTGGAATCACTTGATGCGAGACCTGGGTGGTTCGATCACGCGTCATTCTGCAGACTTTCCTGTTCAAACCAACGGCAGCTTTACTGTTGGAAAGCGTACGGAAACCATTTCTTATGCATCATTCATGGCTGAACCGGAACCCAACCGGATTTTCTATTACCTGAACCAGACAACAGCCCCTGCCAATGCGGCCGGTGAGGTCGCTCTGGTTCACGAGCCATTGAACCAAGTGCAGGAGCCGCGTTTGGCCTGGCAGTACAATCCGGGCCAGCGACGTGTCATTCGTGCTCCCGAGTTGGCGTATGACTCCCCTGGTATTGGTGCCGATGGTCTTCGTACCAACGACGACTTCAATGGCTTTAACGGCGCCCCTGACCGCTACAACTGGAAGCTGCTGGGCAAAAGAGAAATGTACGTGGCTTACAACAACTACAAGCTCACCAGCAAGGCGCTCAAATACAGCGACATCATCAAGCCGAATCATGTGAACCCGGACCACTTGCGCTATGAATTGCACCGCGTGTGGGTTGTCGAGGCCACGCTGAAGCCAGGCGCACGCCACATTTATTCCAAGCGTGTGTTTTTCATTGATGAAGATTCATGGTCTGTTTTGCATGCAGACCAGTACGATGCCCGAGGTGGTTTGTGGCGAGTGCGTGAAGTGTACGGCGTGCAGTTGTACGACGCACCGGCATTTGGACCTGCAGGTGAAGTGATTTATGACCTGCAAGCCAGACGCTACCTGGTCAACGCTTTGACCAACGAAGAGAAGCCGGTAGAGTTTGGTAAAAAATACACCAATGCCGATTTTTCCACCGCGGCTTTGCGTCGCATGGGACGGTAATCTTTTCTCGGTGGAGAGGGTGCGCTGAAGATCTTCTCCACATGTATTCAAGCAGGTTTGACCCAGAGGAACTTTTCTCTGGGTTTTTTAAATTGGAGATGGCATGAACAAGCCGCTGTTGCGCGTTGCCCTTTTGGTTGTAGGTCTGGGTATCGGACTGCCGGGTTACGCATTCAAAGATCCTTTGGAGTTGCCGGCGATCCAGGCACCCAAAGCCGCGAAGGCCTTGTCGCTGAACGTGGCGTCCAAAGGCAGCCAGGTGCTGACTGTGGGTGAACGGGGCATTGTCCTGAAGCGTGACTTTTCCGCAGGCAATGCGGCTCAAGGTGTAAAAGACAACGAGGGCCAGGTCTGGACCCAGGCCAAGGTCCCTGTGTCGGTCAATTTGACCGGCGTGGAGTTTGTGACTGATTCACTGGCATTCGTGGTGGGGCACGATGGTGTGGTATTGAAGTCCACGGATGCCGGCGCAAGTTGGGTCAAGGTATTTGATGGCATCAAGGCCAACCAGCAAGTGGTGGCGGCTGCCAAAAAGAAAATGGATGACATGCAAAGCCGCTACGATGCGGCAAAGCCTGCCGACCAGGAAAAGATGAACGAGGCCCTGGAGGCAGCTGTTTTTGCATTCGAAGATGCAGAAGCGGGCGCAAGGTTTGGTCCGGCACGCCCTTTGCTGGACGTGTGGTTCAAGGATTCCAAGACGGGATGGGTCGTGGGCAGTTACGGGCAGATTTTTGAGACCACCGATGGTGGGGCAAACTGGCTGCTGATTGCTGATCGTCTGGACAATCCGGATTTTCGCCATTACAACGGCTTGTATGGCGATGAGACCGGTTTGATGCTGATCGCCGGCGAGGCAGGGCGCGTGTACATGTCTACGGACTTTGGCGTGACCTGGACGCGCTTCGACACAGGCTACAACGGGCATTTCTATGGCACCGTGGTAACCCGGAACGAGGCAGGACAACCCATCGTGTTTGCCTACGGTTTTGGCGGCAACATTTATCGACTGGGGGCAGGTGCACAGGCTTGGTGGAAGTTGATGAGCCCAAGCAAGGAAAGCTTTGTGAAAGGCTTGCATCTTGGGAAAACCCTGCTGTTTGTTGACCAGAAGGGTCGATTGGTGAGCACTGATGAAACTGGCACCGTATTGAAAATGGTGAGCGCTGCGGAGGGCAAGCCCGTGACCGGCATGGCCCTCGTTGGCAACGCCTTGATATTGAGTGGTCAGAATGGCCCCCGAACCCTCCCGCTGCCACGCTAACTGGATAAATGGAAATGAGTAATCAACAAGAAATGGGCAAGGTTGAGCGGTTTTTTGAATCAATCCTGTTTGGCCACAGAAAGCTGGTCATTGCCGTGTTTGCCGTGTTGTCGGTGTTTTTTGCCTACCACGCCACGCAGTTGCGGCCAGATGCATCGTTCCAGAAAATGGTGCCGGTGACACACCCCTTCATTGCCAATTATTTGAAATACGAGAATGAGCTGCGCCCTTTGGGCAACGTGTTGCGGATCGCCGTGCACAACAAGAACGGCACGATTTACGACGCGGAGTTTCTTGAGAAGTTGCGGCAGATCACCGATGAGGTGTTTTACATTCCAGGTGTGGACCGCGGCAACCTGAGTTCCATCTGGACGCCAAACGTGATGTGGCGGCAGGTGACCGAAGAAGGCCTACGCATGGGGCCGGTGATTGGCCAGGGTTTCGCTGGCACGCCCGAGCAAATTGAGGCGGTGAAGGCCAACGTCGAAAGGTCGGGCAGAATTGGCTCGCTGGTTTCCAATGACCAGCGTTCTGCAATCATTCTGGCCCCCTTGCTGGAAGTGGACCCCGACACTGGCGAGAAACTCAGCTACGGCAAGCTGGCCACGCAGGTGGAGGAGCTTGTTCGAGACAAGTATCAAAGTGACAGCATTGACATCCACATCACCGGCTTCGCAAAGCTGGTGGGCGACCTGATAGACGGTTCAAAAGACATCGCCGGATTTTTCGCGATCACCTTTATCCTGACGGTGATTTTGCTGTTCTGGTACTCCCGTTGCTGGAAGAGTACTGCAGCCACAATCTTTTGCTGTTCGCTTGCTGTGATATGGCACCTGGGGGCGGTCAGCCTGCTGGGTTTTGGTCTTGATCCTTATTCTATTCTGGTGCCGTTCCTGACCTTCGCGATCGGTGTAAGCCATGCGATTCAGAACGTGCGTACCATGGCAGCGGAGCGCTTCCAGGGAGCCAACAAGATTGATGCATCCAAGGCCACATTCCGGTTGCTGTTCATTCCGGGTTCGGTTGCCTTATTGGCCGATGCTGTAGGTTTTTCTACCCTGCTGGTGATTGAAATCGGGGTGATTCGCGAATTGGCAATCAGTGCCTCCATCGGTGTGGCGGTAATTATTTTCACCAAAATGTTTTTGTTACCAGTGTTGATGAGCTACACCGACGTGACTGAAAGTGGTTTGCGTCGGGTGGCCAAGCAAGAGGCGGGTAAACACACCGTGTCACATTTGCTTTCCCGGTTGACCGAAAAGAAAGTGGCGTATGGCGTGGCCGCTGTGGCTGGGGTCATTTTGGTCCTTGGCCTGTTCGCTTCAGCCGATATCAAGATCGGTGACCTTGATCCAGGTGCACCTGAACTGCGCCCGAATTCACGGTACAACCAGGATGTGAAGTTTCTGGTGGAAAACTATTCCACCAGCTCTGACGTATTCGTGGTGATGGTGGAAACACCTGTGGGTGAATGTGGTGCCTACCCGGTTGCGTCGGTAGTAGACCGTTTTCAGTGGGAAATGGAAAACGTGGAAGGTGTTGAAGGCACAATGTCGCTGTTCACCATCATGAAGAACATCATCGCGGGCTTTAACGGTGGCAATCCCAAGTGGCTGGCCATTTCCCGCGACCGCTTCATTTCCAACGGCGCACACAAGAACATTCCGACCACTTTGTACAACTCGGAATGTTCCATGACACCGGTGATTTTGTTCCTGTCCGACCACAAAGCGGAAACCTTGGAACGTGTGGTAGCCAAGGTACAGGTCTTTGCTGCTGAAAATGATTCTGCTGACGCCAAGTTTGTTCTGGCTGCCGGGAACAGCGGTATTGAAGCAGCAACCAATATTGTGGTGGAACAAGCCCAGCGCGTTATGCTGCTGCTGGTTTACAGCATTATTGGTGCATTGGTGTGGTGGGAATTCAAGAGTTTCCGCGTGATGTTGGCCATTATGATTCCCTTGTTCATCACCGAGGTGCTGTGCCGGGTCATCATGGTGCAGTTGAACCTGGGTATCAAGGTGGCGACCTTGCCAGTGATTGCGCTCGGTGTTGGCATTGGGGTGGACTATGGTATTTACATCTACAACCGCCTGGAAAGCTTCCTGGCCAAGGGTTTGAATTTCAAGGACGCTTACTTCGAAACTTTGCGCTCCACCGGTGTGGCGGTGGCATTGACGGCGGTAACCCTCGCCTTGGGTGTGTTTACCTGGGCGTTTTCAGCCATCAAGTTTCAGGCTGACATGGGCATGTTGTTGGCCTTCATGTTCTTGTGGAACATGGTGGGCGCCATCGTATTGATTCCGGCGTTGGTGCGTTTGTTCGCATTCGGTGCGGTCAAAAAGCGGTTCGGTCCTTCCGTCGAAGGCCCAGCCCGATAATTGCCGTGATCACGAACTCAAGGGCGGCTCAGGCTGCCCTTTTTTTACGTGGGTCGGTTTGTGTTAATCTCCTCGCATCACAGATCCACTCAGTCAGCTCACCATGCATTTTCCTGATCTTCCCGCCATGCCACATCCCTTACAGTTCAAGTCGGTGACGTTTACGGCCTTGAAGCCTGGCCCCAGGCTGATTGTGCTGGGCGCGGTCCACGGCAATGAAGTGTCGGGTAGCAAGGCCATTTTAAAAGTGATTCAGGAGTTTGAAGCCGGCGAAAGGCTGCTTCAAAACGGCCAAGTGACTTTTGTGCCAATCACCAACCCCTTGGCTTACAACAGAAAACAGCGCAACGGTGACCGGAACCTGAACAGGAACCTGACACCGACCGACAACCCTCAGGATTTCGAGGACCACGTTGCCAACTGGTTGTGTCCACTACTGGCTGCGCACGACGTGCTGCTGGACATTCACACCTTTCAAAAAGGCGATGTGCCTTTTGCCTTGTTCGGCCCCAAGAACAACAATACCGAGCTGGAATCGTTCAAGCATGAGAATGCCGAGCGAGGGCTGGCTTTGCGTTTGGGTGTTTCCCGATTTGTGGACGGATGGCTGGATACGTATGCGAAAGGTGTGGCCAACCGGGTGGCGCATTTGAAAGCCACCGGACAATCAGGCGAGGGCTTGAACACTGACCCACGCTACGGCATGGGCACCACCGAATGCATGCGTTCAAATGGCGGTTACGCCGTGACATTGGAATGTGGGCAGCACGAAGACCCAAATGGACCAGCCATTGCTTATGCGGCCATTGAGAATACCCTGGTTCACCTTGGCCTGATTGACGGCGTGGCGATGCCTGCGGTAACGGAATATCAACATTTAAGCTTGGTCGAAGTCAATGACAAGCAGCATTTCGATGACACGTTTTCCAGACCCTGGTCCAGTTTTGATTCAGTAAAAAAAGGTGAATTGATCGGGGTGCGTAAAAGTGGTGAGGAAGTGCGGGCCACTCGGGACGGTTTTATCGTGTTTCCAAACACCCTGTCGCAAGCAGGGCAAGAATGGTTCTATCTGGCGATTGACAATAATTCATATTTAAAATCCGGTGTATAGGTAATTTTTCCTAGCAAATCACATCAAATACCTACAATCAAGTGTTTGAAAAATATCATTTTCCGGATTGAATACCAAGTTGCGATTTGTTTAAATGGGAGCCTCGATTCAATTAACGTATTCCCAATGAGCAGGTTTTTGCAAGACGTTTACGGTGTAGATCGCTTGAACCAAGCAGTCGCTGTGCTTGGTGGAGCAACGTCTCCATCCTACGAAGCGGTCAGTTTGCACAATGACATCGGTTCGTTGGAATCCGCCTTGGGATTGCCGTTGACCGGCTTAGAGTCAGTTAATGAGAGTCATCCCAATTCATCTGATTTGGATGCAGCCTTCTCAAATGAAAAATCAATTGTTGAAGTTGCTTCCACACAGGTGCGCAGCGGAAATATGTTGAATGGGTTGGTTGACGAGCCAACAGGGTTTGGTCCCGGCCTATTGCGTCAAGTCCCCCTCGACGCTGAACTGATGACACGTTTTCAGACGTCTGATGCAGACAATTCCGCGTTATCGGGCACCCAGTCCAATGACACTCGTGGGGCCTTGGATGTGGGTAGTGAACCCGCTGCGTCCAGCAATTCCACAAATTCCATGGCAAGCTTTCTGGAGCAGCTTTTAGCAAAGGTTGAGGCAGCATCCAGCGATGTTTCTACAGAACTCGATGGAAGCACTCAAGGCGCGGTTCGTGAACTTGTTCTTGAACTTGGGTCCGAGTTGTCACGTTCCGTGCGGGCAGAGCTACAGGACAATGTGGCTGGAGTTGGCCGCGAACTGGCCTCACAGGTGATCGACCGCACAGGAGTTGATCCACTGAGTTCCGTAACAGAACCACTGCTGGCCATCGATTACTACGGCGAGTTTGCCACCTTGATCAATGGTACTTTGGACAGTATTGGTCAGCCAATAGGGTCTATTTCATTGCCGCAAATCGGCCCTTTTGTGGGTGACTTGAAAAGTGAGTTAGCGGGCCTTGCTGTTTAACCGTTCCAATCCAATCGCTCCAAGCCAGATAAAGGGCCTTGTTTATCCCCCTTCCTAAGGATTTGAATTGAACTGGCATGCGTCAGAATGAATACTGGTCAAAGTCACCGGTCCTGCTACGCATGAACTACAACAATCGACGCACTCAAACTGAATCCTCCACCGAGATGATCGAAATTCTTCTCTTTTCGCTGGGTGGCGAGGAAACCTTTGGCCTGAATGTATTCAAGATACGCGAGGTGACCGAAATGAGTCAGGTCACCCAGATTCCAGGTCAAGAAGGTGCAATGAACGGCGTGATTTCCCTGCGTGGACAGGTGTTGCCCGTTGTGTCACTGGGCAATGCCATTGGCATGTCGACTGATCAACCCGATACCAAAATGATCATTTCCGAGTTTGCGTCAAGGTCTGTGGCTTTCGCCGTAACAGACGTCGACAAGATCATTCGCGTGCCCTGGTCGGATGTAAAACCTCCCCAGCGGTACGATGCAGAGCAGGGCGCAGTGTTTGGCGTAGTGATGCTGGCCGACGGCAATCTTGTTTCGCTGGTGGACATTGAAAGCGTGTGTCATCGGGTGTTACCGGAAAAAGAAGCTACAGCAGTCAGCACCGGATTTGAACTGAATCAGGTCGGCCCGGTGTTTTTCGTGGATGATTCCCTGGTAGCCAGACGGAAAATTGGCGAAGTACTGGACACCATGGGGCTACAACACAGCCACGCGGTCAACGGGGTTGAGGCTGAACAAAAGCTGTTGGCCATGGCCTCGTCGGCCGAGTCCAGTCACGTTGCCATTCAACAACGCGTTTCCCTGGTTTTGGTCGATGAGGAAATGCCAATCATGGATGGATGTACCCTGACGCGAAAACTCAAGGGCGATCCGCGCTTCAAGAACATCCCGATCATCATGTATTCCTCGCTGACTTCCGAGGAGAATGCGCGCCGCGGCATTGATGCGGGCGTCAATATTTACGTCAAGAAGTTTGATTCCGCGTCCTTGTCCAACGCGATTGGGCAGCTTCTGACACACGCCTGATTTTCACCATCATGGAAGCGCTACACTTCGTTTCATTCCCGTGATGCGACTTTCATGATGACCAACTTGGCCTCGCTTTCCTCTGACCTGTTCGTGTTGTTCGATAACATCGCCGACGACTTGCGCTCAAGCGGTTTCAGTGTTCGCCCCAATGCCTTGCCCAATGACTTGTGCCTGAACTTGAGGCAGACGTTGTTGAGTCTGGACAAATCCGCTTTCAAGCAAGCAGGTGTTGGCCGTGACGTGCGCAATCAAACCAACGCTGATTTACGCCGGGACGAGATAGTCTGGATTGAACCCGGTGAGGGGCCAAAAAATGAATGGCTGGAGTTTAGCTCGCGTTTGCAACAGCACTTGAACCGTAAGCTAATGCTTGGTCTTTTTACGTTTGAGTCTCATTTTGCACATTACGCCCCCGGGGCTTTTTACAAAACCCACCTCGATGCGTTTCGGGGGCAGGCCAACCGCATACTGTCTGTGGTGCTGTACCTGAACCCGGATTGGGCAGACGATGAAGGCGGTGAAATGGTTTTGTACCAGGAAACAGAACCCAATCAAAAACTGTTCACCGTGAAGCCCGAGTTGGGCACACTGGCTGTGTTTCTGAGTGAAGAGTTTCCGCATGAAGTGCTGCCGGCCAAGCGCGACCGTTACAGTATTGCTGGTTGGTACCGGGTCAATACATCCACTGGTAACAAGGTGGATCCACCCGCCTGAAACAGGCTACCAGCGCAGAAACTTCGGGCCTAAAAGCGCGCCCAATGCGCCAGCCAGGGCGATTCCCAATGTGTACCAGATCGCGATGAAGGGCGCGGCCGGTTCAGTGCAGGCCAGGGCATAGGCCAAAGCAGCCACTGCTCCAGAGAATACGCCGCATGCTGCGCCTGCCAGTGTGAGGTTGGTTGGCGCCAGGCCACGCATCGCCCAAAAAGCTCCTGCCATCACCGGCACGGACAAACTCAAAATTGCCCAAGGGCAAACCAGCCAGGAGTGCCCCATTAGTGCTGCGGCACGCTCAGGTTCTGGTGTGCCCAGATAGGAAATGATACCAGCCATTGCCATCACCCCGACCACACCCAAAACAGCCAGAAATGCCTGCTGACCAGATGCTCCGGGTTTGCCCAAGCGAGCCACCAGCCAGGCTGCGGCAAAGGCCAAGGCACTTGCATAGGTTATTTTGATCCAGGGGCCGGGCTCGGCAAACATGGTTTGAGGAATGAGGCCCAGCACTGCAAGCACCAGAATGGCGGCGATCAACCCACCCAACAAAGCTGCGGGAACTAGCCGACGCGCCATGGAGACTTTCGGGGCAGGTCCAGCCTCGCTGCTCAACAGGTTAATCAGATCCACAGTTTTCATGATTCTTCCCTTACCAAAGCGGCCAGTTGTTTCAGGCCACGGTGCACTTGAACCTTAAGCGCTGCTACAGAAACACCGCTTCGATTCGATGCCTCGACCATGGACAGCCCTTCAATTTTGGTCAATAAAATGGCCTGTTTCTGCGATTCAGGCAATTGCTCAAGCAACACCGACAAATCCCGCTTCGAGGGCAATTCTTCGGGAGCGAAAGGATGTTGGTCCTCGGTCAGTTCATCCAGCGAATCATTCAGACTCTCTTTTCGTCCTCGTCGGCGCCACAAATCCACCAATTTGTGACGGGCAATCGCAAACACCCAACTACTCACCGGCAGCGTTTCATCGTAAGTGCCACGTTGCAGGTGCAAGGCCAGCAGTGTTTCCTGAACCAGGTCTTCCACCTCGTCAGGCAGTGCCTGCAGTCGCCTGCCATAAAACCGGCGCAAGCGTTGCGCAATGGTGGCCAATGCCTCCCGATAGGCTGATGAGTCGCCACGCTGGCCGCGCATCCACAAGGGTTTGAGTGTTCGCTCAAAGTCGTCGTAAGGCGCCGTTGGAGTGAATTCGTTGGGAGGGGTCATTCGGTTACAAAGGCAAACCAGATTGTTGATGACAGACACTACCACACTTCAATTTGCCCCGCGAAGGCGTCGCAGTTGCTTAACATGCACTGGTTCTGCAAAGCAGTGCCCCTATAATGAGGTTCTGTTTAAAACACTCGCCAGCATTGGGGGAATAAAATGCAATCCATG
This sequence comes from Limnobacter thiooxidans, assembly GCF_036323495.1. Classification (NCBI taxonomy): domain Bacteria; kingdom Pseudomonadati; phylum Pseudomonadota; class Betaproteobacteria; order Burkholderiales; family Burkholderiaceae; genus Limnobacter; species Limnobacter thiooxidans. Next base: position 916,565 of record NZ_AP028947.1, read on the forward strand.
AAAACACGCGCCGCAGTGGCCTGGGGTCCAGGCCTTCCACTTTCCATTGAAGAAGTGGATTTGATGCCGCCCCAGAAGGGCGAAGTACTGGTCAAAATTGTGGCCACGGGCGTGTGTCACACCGACGCGTACACTTTGTCAGGCGACGATCCTGAAGGCATTTTCCCGGCGATTCTGGGCCACGAAGGCGCGGGCATCGTGCTGGCGATTGGCGAAGGTGTCACCAGCCTGGCGGTGGGTGACCATGTCATTCCCCTGTACACAGCAGAATGCCGCACGTGCAAGTTTTGCATGTCGGGCAAAACCAACTTGTGTCAGGCCATTCGCGCCACTCAAGGGAAAGGTTTGATGCCCGATGGCACCACACGTTTCTCCAAAGACGGCAAGCCGATTTATCACTACATGGGCACCTCCACCTTTGCAGAACACACAGTAGTACCTGAAATTTCATTGGCCAAAATCGATCCCGAAGCACCGTTGGAAAAGGTGTGCCTGCTGGGTTGCGGTGTGACCACCGGCATTGGCGCTGTGCACAACACGGCCAAGGTCAAGGCGGGTGACACCGTGGCCATTTTCGGCCTGGGCGGTATTGGCTTGGCAGCCATCATCGGCGCAGTGCAAGCCAAAGCCGGCCGAATTATTGCCATCGACATCAACCCGGACAAGTTCGAGATTGCCAAAAAGCTGGGTGCCACAGACTGCGTGAATCCGAAAGACCACAGCAAGCCCATTCAGGAAGTGATTGTTGAAATGACCGAAGGTGGTGTGGACTTTTCTTTTGAATGCATAGGCAACGTCAATGTGATGCGTTCAGCACTGGAATGCTGCCACAAGGGCTGGGGTGAATCAGTCATTATCGGCGTGGCCGGTGCTGGGCAGGAAATTTCAACACGTCCGTTCCAGCTTGTGACTGGTCGAGTGTGGCGTGGTAGTGCATTTGGTGGAGTGAAAGGACGCACTGAATTGCCCGGTTACGTACACCGTTTCATGAATGATGAAATTGACCTGGACACATTTATCACGCACACCATGCCGCTTGAGCGCATTAACGAAGCTTTCGATTTAATGCACGAAGGCAAGTCCATTCGCACTGTGATTCATTTCTGACATGAAACTACTTAGCAGCGTTCAAAGTTTTGGTGGTTTGCAAAATCAGTACGAGCATGTGTCTGCCACGCTGAATTGCACCATGCAGTTCAGTGTGTTTCTGCCGCCCCAAGCGTCAGACGGGCACAAAGTGCCTGTGGCTTACTGGCTTTCAGGGCTGACCTGTACAGACCAGAACTTCGCTACCAAAGCAGGGGCGCAGCGAGTTGCGGCAGAATTGGGTGTTGCGATTGTGATGCCCGACACGAGCCCCCGGGGTAAAGGTGTACCAGACGATGCAGACAAAGCATATGACTTTGGCCTGGGGGCCGGTTTTTACGTGGATGCCACGCAAACCCCGTGGAACGCGCATTACCGGATGTACAGCTACATTGTTGAGGAGTTGCCCGCATTGCTGGAGGCGAATTTGCCTGTTAGCAACAAACGTGCAGTGTTCGGTCATTCCATGGGAGGGCACGGTGCCCTGACCATCGCACTGAACAATCCCGGACGGTATGTTTCAGTGAGCGCTTTTTCGCCGATTGTCAGCCCAAGCCAATGCCCATGGGGGCAAAAAGCGTTGGGCTTGTATCTGGGTGAAGATCAAGCTGCCTGGCAGCGTCATGACACGGTTGCACTGATTCGCGCCGGGGCACCGCAAATGCCCATGCTGGTAGATCAAGGTTTGGCAGACAATTTTCTGGCTGCGCAGTTGAAGACTGAGTTGCTTGAAAAAGCACTGGAAGAAACGGGTTACCCGGCAGAAATTCGCTATCACCCCGGGTACGACCACAGCTATTATTTCATTGCTACATTTATTGAAGACCATTTGCGCTTTCACGCCAGGCACCTGCAATGAGGCGTTCGTGCGCTGATTGATCCAACTGTAACCGGGGCGTTAACCAATGAGCAAATCTCTCCGCTTGTCAGAAAAATGGTTTCGCCGCGGCCTGTGGGCCGTGGCAGTGGTGTTCGCCTGGTTTTTGATTGGCCTGGGTACCACGGTGGTGGGCGACCTTCCGCAGGTCGAGAAAGTCCAGACAATTGAGGACTTCATTGACCCTGCCGCACTGCAGCCTGTTCAAAACGCGATTCGTGACAGCGAAGCCAAGGCTCGTGAATTGGGTGATGTGCTGGAACAATTGCAGCTTCAGCACAGTGCCGCAAAGGCCGATACCGATTCAGAGCGCGAAAAGTTCACGGCCTGGATTGCTACGCGGCAAGCCACTGCCAAGCCCGATCAGGATCAGGAGCTGATTACCCGTACACAACACCTTGACAGCTTGCAGGCCTTGGAGCGATCAGCCTTGGGGCGGCTTGAAGAACAGCGAAAACTGTTACTTGATGCGCAACAGGCCAATCAGCGAGCTCAGTTTCGTTTGACCGAACTGCAGCAGGGTGTGCAAGACGAATTCAACCACGCCCGGCAAAGCCAGGAACTGCGGGTTTTTGCTTATCGCTTGGCGCTTACCTTGCCCTTGTTGGTATTTGCAGGCTGGCTGTACAAAACCAAGCGGCAAAGTACCTACTGGCCATTCGTTTGGGGCTTTATTTACTTTGCCTTGTTTGCCTTCTTCGTGGAGTTGGTGCCTTACCTGCCCAGTTACGGTGGATACATTCGTTACCTGGTCGGTATCGTGATAACGGCATTGGTTGGCAGGCAGGCTATTCTGGCCTTGAACCGTTATCTGGAACAACAGCGCTTGGCCGAGGCTCAGCCGGAAACCAAGCGGCGCGAAGTGCTTGAGTACGATACCGCGCTGGCGCGCCTTGCGAAGGGAATTTGCCCCGGCTGCGAAAGGGCTGTTGATTTGAAAGACACGAGTATCGATTTTTGCCCGCACTGCGGTATTGGTCTGCACGATCGCTGTGGACACTGCCACACCCGAAAAAGCACCTTTGCCAAGTATTGCCACACCTGCGGCACCGGCGCCAGTTTGACTACGGCTGACCAGCGGTTATCTGCTTAAGGTGCCGGGTATTTCACTGCATTTTTGATCAGCTTTTTCTGGGCCGCATCGACTGGGTCAATGTTGAGCTGGTTGCAGATCTGCAGCAGGTACAGCAGCACATCGGCTACTTCGTCCTTCACCTCGTCGAGCTGCTGGCCTTGCAGCTTGCGGGAGTCTTCCTCCGTAATCCACTGGAAATGTTCCACCAGCTCAGCCACTTCCACAGACAAGGCCATGCTCAGGTTTTTTGGAGAATGAAACTGCTCCCAGTTGCGTGCTGCGGAAAATTGTTTCAGTTGGTGCTGAATGTTCTTCAGTGTGTCTGTGTTCATGCCGTGGGCGTTGCAGTGGATTGAATGTTCATCTTACTGAATACCGGCAATGAAAAACGCCAGCGTGTCGCTGGCGCCTGTTTACCGTGTTGTCACTGCTCACGCGGTGACATTCAATGCCGGGTAATCTATGTAGCCAACTGGCCCCGGGGCGTAATAAGTGGCCGGGTTACCCTCAGCCAATGGCGCATTCAACTTCAATCGTTGAACCAGGTCCGGGTTCGAAATATAGGCGCGACCAAACGACACTGCATCGGCCAGGCCTGTTTCAAGGGCGTTGATTGCCATTTCACGGGTATAGCCATTGTTCACAATGTAGGTGCCCTTGAATGTGTCGCGGGCCCATGCATAGTCAAAGCCAGGCACATCCCGATCGCCACCGGTGGACCCTTCAATCATGTGAATGAAACCGATGCCACGCTGGTTCAACTGTTCGATCAGGTAACCGAACACCGCTTGCGGGTTGCTGTCGCTCAAGTCGTTAAAGGGTGTCACCGGAGAAAGGCGAATGCCAACCTTTCCTGCACCAATTTCCGCAACCACTGCGTCTACCACTTCCAGTGCAAAACGGGCGCGGTTTTGGATCGATCCACCGTATTGGTCTGTGCGCTGATTGGCGCCATCTCGAATGAACTGGTCAATCAGGTAGCCGTTGGCACCGTGAATTTCCACGCCATCAAAGCCAGCTTTCAATGCGTTGGCTGCACCTTTGCGGTATTCGGCCACTACGGTTGCAATTTCATCCACAGTCAAGGCATGGGGGACAGGCACATCCACTTTGCCCTTGTGGGTGTAGGCCACCACATTGGGTTTGATTGCAGAAGGTGCGATCGGGCTTGGGCCACCAGTCAATTCCGGGTGGGTGATACGGCCCACGTGCCAGATTTGCGCAATGATCTTGCCGCCAGCATGGTGAACGGCCTGCGTGATTGGCTTCCAGCCTTCAACCTGCTCATCGGAGTAAATGCCGGGTGTGGCCATGTAGCCCTTGCCTGCAGGCGACACCTGCGTACCCTCACTGATGATCAAGCCTGCATTGGCACGTTGGCGGTAATACTCGATATTCATCTCGCTGCCGGGAATGTCGCCTGCCGCTTCGTCTGACCTGCAACGGGTCAGCGGGGCCATCACTACCCTGTTTTTCACTTCAATGCTGCCAATGTGGCCGGGCTTAAACAGTTTCAAATCATCGGTGTTGTTTGTTTGCGTATTCATGCGTGTTATTCCTTTTGTGTTGCACTGCAATGCTGAACATTATGCGCATTACTGACCGCTTGGTCTATGGAACAGTTGGTATAGTCACTATTCCAGAATGGAATGAATAGGGGCACACATCATGGACCGCTTGCGATTGATGGAGATCTTTGTCCGCGTTGTTGAAACAGGCAATTTTTCAGCCGTGGCACGGCAGGCGAATACCACCCAATCAGCCATCAGCAAGCAGGTACAGGCCCTGGAAGCCGATGTGGGCGTGTTGCTATTGGTGCGGTCCACCCGAAGCCACACCTTGACCGAGGCGGGCCGCTTGTACTACCAGCGTTGCCGGCAGGTTCTGGAAACTCTTGAGCAGGCACGGGTGGAGGTTCACCAGGCTGAGTACGAAGTCAGTGGCCTGTTGCGCGTGGCTGCGCCAGTGGCATTTGGCCGAATACATATCGTCCCCCGCCTGGCTGCTTTTTATGCCCGATACCCAAAAATGCGGATCGACCTTCAACTGGATGACAGTTTTGTCGATTTGGTGGCGGCTGGCATTGATGTCACTTTCAGGATGGGAGAACTGAAAGACAGCCGCTTGATTGCGCGGCGAATTGGCTCAGTGGCCCGCGCGGTGATTGTGTCTGGTGATTATTTGTCCCGCCATGGAACACCACAAACACCTGATGACCTGACTCGCCACAATTGCCTGTTGTACACGGGTATTCGCAACTTCAACGAATGGACTTTTCACACTGCCAAGGACAAGCCAGTGACCGTGCGGGTTGGCAGCAACTTCCAGTCCAACAGTTCGGAAGCCATTCGTCAGGGTGTACTCAAGGGGTTGGGTATCTGTTATTCCCCAACCTGGATTTATGGTCGGGATTTGCGTGAGGGAACCGTCAAGGCAATTCTGGACAACTACAGGCCCAGTGCCTTGCCCTTGAATGTGGTGTACCAACCCGAGCGCAGGCCATCCATCAAGATCAACAGCTTCGTGAATTTCTTCACCGAGGCGTTCAGTCAGGATCCGGATTTGTCTTTGGCGATTCGACCCGCTGTTGTCTGAACTGGATTGCACCTTCTACCGTGAGCAGAACCAGCGCCAGCCAAATTGCGATGTATGTTGGCCACTCATTGGGTTCAATTGTTTCACCAATCAGGAAAGACACGCCCACCAGCAGCACCGGCTCCACGTAGCCCAACAGGCCAAACAAACTGAAAGGCAGCAGACGGCTTGCGAGAATGTAGGCTACAAGCGCTGCGGCACTGAGCAGGCCCAGCAACACAACCATGGCCGGCAAAGCGGGGTGCTGGTGAAGCATGTCCTGCAAGGACAAGCCACTATTCCATGCAAAATAAAACGCCACGGGCAACATTAGCGCCATGTCGAACCACAGGCCACCCAGGTTGTCAGTTTTGCACTGGCTACGAAGCACAAAATAATACGGATAGCCCAGGCACACCAGCAGGGTCGCCCAGGACAGTCCGTCGACCCGAAACAGTTCATGCACAACACCCGCCAACGCTAGAAGGGTCGCCATTTTCTGCCAGGTTGAAAGCCGGTCTTTGTAATAGTAGCGGCCAATCAGCACCATCACCAAGGGCATCATGAAATAGCCGAGGGACACATCCAGCGCATGGCCGTGTAATGGAGCCCACAGAAAAAGCCAAAGTTGAATGCCTAGCAACATCGACGACAAAGGTAGCGCAAGCCATAGTTTCCATTCCTTGCGCAAACGGCCCGCCACTTGCTGCACCAGCGACCAGTCGGCTGTGCAAATGAGAAACAGGCTCATGATGGGAAGCGTCAGCACCATGCGCCAGCCGAAAATTTGTTCGCCATCCAGCGGAGTCAACAGGGTGGTGTAGTAATACATGCTGCCGAAAAGTACGGAGGCCAGCACAGAAAGCGATATGCCTTTAAGCATGGTAGATGACATCGGGTAAGGCCATATTGACCACTTTTTAAATATATGCAATTGTTGTTTTCAGCAATTCAAGTGTTTAACACACTCAGTGCCTGCCTGTGGCCCGAATCGCTGACAACAACAGGCAATCGTTGCACCTTTCTAAAAACAGGAGACAAAATGAAGAAGTATGAGCAATTTTTGTCCTGCGCTGTTGTTGCCTCGGTCAGCCTGGCCATGGCAGGAACTGCAAACGCCGCAGCCCCCACACTCACAGCAACCACCATCTTGACTCAACTGGACAATCCGTGGGACATGGCCTTCACTCAGGATGGCGCCATGTTTTTCACTGAAAAGTGTCGTGGCCTATCTGTTCGCCTTCCTTCTGGCGTAGTTAACAAGCTGGTCGGCATGAAGGACTCCACAGGTTATGCTGAAACCATGCCCGATCTGTTTTGCGATGGCCAGGCCGGGATGAACGGTGTGGCGGTGGATCCTGATTTTGCGAACAACAGGTTCGTGTATGTGTATTCCGCTTCCAGCAAATCCACGCCACAGAGCAACCGGGTTTTGAGACTGAAAGTGAATGCTGATTTCACGCAGATGTCAGATCGCAATGACATCGTTGAAAATATTCCGTACAAAACGGCCCCCAGCGACCATCCCTTCGGTGCTTCCGGCGCGCACAATGGCGGGCGTATCCGCTTTAGCCCCGGTGACGGATTTCTGTATGTCACTACCGGTGATACCCACAATGGTGTAGTGCCCCAAAGCCCGACCAAGCTTGGTGGCAAAGTTTTGCGGATAGATCGTGATGGCAACCCCGCGCCCGGTAACGCCGCCCCACCTGGTTTCGATTCTCGCGTGTACACCTATGGCCACCGCAATCCGCAGGGCATCGCCTTCCGACCTGGAACGAACCAGCCCTTTACTGCTGAAAACGGTCCATGGCATTCCGATGAAGTCACTGCACTGGTGAATGGCGGCAATGCCGGTTGGGATCCGCGTCCGAACATGGCGGGGCGGGGTGATTGCCCTGATTCCTACTGCGGATACAGCCCCAACCAGATGGAAGCCATGGAACCCAAGAAGCGCTCAGCCTTCATGCCAATGACCGATACCAAAACCTATCCCAAGGCGATGAAACCGGCCTGGAACAATGAAAGCTTGTCACAGGGAATGTCATCCGGTGTGTTCCTGAGTGGCAAGCAGTGGAAGGACTGGAATGGGAGGATGGTCGTGAGCTACATGGGAATTGGTATTCACGGAACGCCAGTTGGCCACAGGCTTGATCTGCTGGACATCAGCAAGAATGGACTGACTGCCAAGCGTACCGTCATGCCTTTGCCCATGCCACCCGGACGTTTCCGTTCGGTTGTGCAAGGAGTGGACGGCAACCTGTATGTGGCGTCTGATCAAGGCGAAATTTACCAGGTGAAACCTAACTAAAGATTTTTCAGCCCAATGCAACAAAGCCATCGCAAGGGTGGCTTTGTTGTTTTGTTTGAAGGCATTGGCGGGAATTTCCCGGCCTTCGCCTTGCAAGGCTCAGTCGCTTTCACGGGTCGACATGAAGCAGTTCATGTCGATAATTCCCGTTCCAGCCCCGCGCCGCGGGCGTCCGCGGATTCAATTCCCCGCGCAGGCGTCAGTCCAAAAAAGAAAAGGCCACCGCGAGGGTGGCCTTTTCTTTTTTGTTTGGTGGAGCCGGCGGGAATTGAACCCGCGTCCGCAAATCCTCCACTACCAGTTCTACGTGTGTAGTCTTCTTATTTGGTTTTAGCAATGTTTGCCGGGAAGGGACACCCTGCACGCACCGCGAGTCACTTTATTTAACCTACCAGCCAGCGACATTCCGGTAAGCGGTCCAATGTGCGATTATCCCACAGCAGGTTTGACCCCGCCCAGCCCATCGGCAAGCTGTTGTAGGACCTAGCGGCAATTAAGCTGCTAGAGCGAAACGTTCGTCGTTTGCGTTTAAAGTTTTTCAGATGGATTTACGAGGTAACTGATCCTCGACACGCTCCAATAGCTTTGCAATCCACGTCGAAACCAGATCGACCCCATTGGACTTAAATTGTAACATGCTTCTTGAGCAGGGTTACATCCTCTCTCCAAGCCATCGGGCCAGGTCTTGGGTGGTCTTGACTACCGCATCTGCACCCCATTGCTCGATTGGGCTGGCGATATATCCGTACTCAACCGCCACTGTGGCCATGCCGGCGTCTCGCCCGGCAACCACATCGCGCTCATCGTCGCCGATCATCACGCAAAGTTCCGTGGGCAGTCGCATTTGCCCGGCTGCCATGAAGCAGGGGAGGGGCGATGGCTTGGGTTTGTCTGCCGTGTCTCCACCAATCAACACGCTGCATCCTCGATCCAGCCCAAGTTCGTTTACCAGCTTTTCTGCCAGGTAATAGGGTTTGTTGGTCACAATACCCCACTGAGCACCCCTCGCCAGAATTTCGCCCAGAAGCGGTTGAATACCGCTGTAAATGGCACTTTCACGGGCGATTCTGGCTTCGTAGCGTTCCAGAAACTCGGCTCGCATGGCAGCAAATTCGGGGTAATGTATTTCAACACCGAACCCAGCCTTCAACAGCAAGCGTGCACCACCTGAGGCCAGGTGTTCCATGGCCCGGTAAGGCGTTATATCAACGCCGCGGTCGCTTTGCATGTCTTGAATGGTGCCGCACAGGTCGGGGGCTGTGTCCACCAAGGTGCCGTCCAGATCGAACAGAATTCCTTTCATTCGCATGGTGATTCCTTAAGCAGGCTTGCGGCAGGCCACCATGTAATTCACGTCGGTATCCCGTGCCAGGCGGTAAACCTTGGTCAGTGGGTTGTACACCAGGCCGATGATTTCAGAAAAATCGAGTTTTGCATGCCGCGCGTACTGTGCCAGTTCGGAAGGCTTGATGAACTTCTTGTACTCGTGCGTGCCCTTGGGCAGCAGATTGAGCACATATTCAGCGCCCACGATGGCGAATACAAAACTTTTAGGGTTGCGGTTGATGGTTGAGAAAAACAACCATCCACCCGGTTTGCACAAATCTGCGCAGGCTTGAATGGTTTGAGCAGGGTCGGGCACATGCTCCAGCATTTCCAGGCAAGTCACCACATCGAAGGTAGCTTGTTCTTCACTGGCCAGTTGTTCGGCAGATACCACGCGATAATTCACGTTGTTCACCCCGGTTTCCAGCTTGTGCAGCTCAGCCACCTTCAGTGATTTCTCGGCTAGATCGATACCCAATACGTCTGCACCCCGGCGCGCCATGCTTTCAGACAGAATGCCGCCTCCGCAGCCCACATCAAGTACACGCTTGCCTTTAAGGCCAACGCGCTCGTCAATCCAGTTCAGGCGTAGCGGGTTAATTTCGTGAAGGGGGCGAAACTCGCTGTTGGGGTCCCACCACTTGCTGGCCAGTGCAGAAAACTTGGCAAGTTCGGAATGATCAACGTTATTGGACTCGGTACTGCTCATGGATGATGGCTCTTGGATTGGGTTCAACAGCTTGTAGTTTAACCGATGCCAGAAACAAAAAAGCCCAGCAGGGCTGGGCTTTTTTGATCAGAACCAGAAGGCAGGAATTACTTCATGACTTTCTGTGTTGCGTTGAATTCAATCTCAACGCGACGGTTCTTGGCACGGCCTTCTTTGGACTTGTTGTCAGCCACTGGCTGGCTTTCGCCCATGCCCTTGATCTGGATACGGTCGGCTGATACACCTTTGCTGACCATGTAGTCTTTAACGGCCTGAGCACGACGCTCTGACAGCTTCTGGTTGTAGGCATCGGAACCGATTGAGTCAGTGTGGCCGATCGCGATCACGCTGTTCAGGTCAACTTGACCCAGCTTGGTGATTTCAGCGTCGATACGGTCCTTACCGCCTTGCTTCAGTGTAGCCTTGTCGAAATCGAAGTAGGCGTCAGCTTCCAGGCTTACTTTCGTAATCACTGGAGTTGGTGCAGCAGGAGCTGGCTCAGGAGCAGGTGCAGGTGCTGCAACTGGTGCGGGAGCTGCTTTCTTGGGGATCAGGTCAGGATCGCATTCCTGGATGGCCAAAGCGGCTGTGAAATAGCTGGTGCGAATGCACTCGCCGGAGCCATCTTTAACTACCTTGCCGCTCGCGTCCACTACGTAGCCGGACAGGCCTTCGCCTTTGTCTGTTGTGTGGGCCATAGCGGCTGTAGACGCTGTGCCAATGGCCATTGCCATCAGTACTTGCGTGAGAGTCGACATTTTTTTCATTGTTGCTCCTTGGGTTAAATAGGGGTTCAAGCTGGTTGATAGTTTACAGCAGAGGCTGTCATTGTTATCACCCTCTCAACCAACTTTCTCGACACGAGTCTGCCACACTCGCTGGGTTTTTCGCATGATTTCGCCCACTAATTGTGCCCTTTGTCCCACAAGTTGTTGCGATTGCACAACTTGAACCCCCGCAACCCAAACATGTCTGACATCCCGGGAAGCCCCGCTGTAAGCCAGTTTTGAGATCAGGTTGTGGTTGGGTAGCTGGTGTGCAGCCTCGCCGACCGCCACGGCAATCAGGTCTGCTTGAAGGCCAGGTGTAATCCGGCCAATCAGGTGTTCCGCTCCCAAAGCCTTGGCTGCATTGCAGGTCATGCTCATCAACAGTTGCCCAGCGGGAAAGGCGGTGGCGTCTCCGCTGGCCCCTTTGCATAGCAGGGAGGCCAGTCGACCCTCTTCCCACAGATCCAGTTTGTTGTTGCTTGCCGCGCCATCCGTTCCGATGACCACATTAACCCCCGCCTTTAGCGCAGCTGCCACAGGCGCAATGCCGCTGGCCAGTTTCAGGTTTGAGGCGGGGCAGTGCACCAGGGTTGCACCTTTCGTTGCCATGGTTTGAAGTTCCTGATGGTTCAGGTGGACCCCGTGTATTGCCATCAGGCGTTCGTTAATCAGCCCCAGTCGTTCAAAGCGGTCGAATGGCCGCTCGCCGCTTCGGCTGACTGCGTCGCTGACCTCGCTCGGTGTTTCATGCAAATGGCAGTGCATGGGCAAATCCAGTTCCTCGGCCAACATCGCCATGTGTGAGAAGGTGTCGTCACTGACGGTGTAAGGCGCATGCGGTGCCACCGTCCAGTGCACGGTTTTTTCATTCAGGAACTTGTCGCGCGCGGCTATCCCCAGTTCGATGTATTGCTTGGCCTCCGCCGCGTACCGAGTAGGAAATTCAATAACCGTGATGCCTGCAAACACGCGGGAACCAACGTCAAGCGCAGCTTGAACCACCTGGTCGGGATAGAAATACATGTCATTGAAAGTAGTAATGCCACCTTGAAGCATTTCAGCTGCAGCCAGTACCGTGCCGTCGTACACGAACTCGGCATCGGCAAGTTCGCCTTCCAGTGGCCAGATTCGGGTTTGCAGCCAATCGTGCAAGGCCAAGTCATCGGCAGCTCCCCGCAGCAGGTTCATGGCTGCGTGGCTGTGGCAGTTGATCAGCCCCGGCATCAAAACCTGACCTGGCAGGTCAACGCGCATGGCTTGCGGAAACTGGTTCAGCAGTTCATCACGCGGTCCGACCGCTTCAATCACGTCGTTGTGGATCAAAACAGCGTGGTTTTCCAGCACTTCGGTGGAGTGGTTCAGGCACAGGAGCCATTGGGGGGTCAGCAGTTGCATGGGCAGGGTCACTAGATGATTTGGAACGCACCATTGCGCCCAGTTTCAGCGATTTTGGCTGATACAATCGAAAGCTTGCAAGTGTAGCGCCAAGGATGTGACGCCGCCATGAAAGGCAGTGTCCAGCCCAGTTATTCCTTCAGTCAAATAATTCAACACAAGAAGAAACATGGATTCATTCGCAAAAGAAACACTCCCGATCAGTCTAGAGGAGGAAATGCGCAGGTCCTACCTCGATTACGCCATGAGCGTGATCGTTGGGCGTGCCCTGCCAGACGTGCGGGACGGCTTGAAACCCGTTCACCGTCGAGTTTTGTTTGCGATGCATGAACTGAACAACGACTGGAACCGAGCCTACAAGAAATCAGCCCGTATCGTCGGTGACGTGATCGGTAAGTACCACCCGCACGGCGATTCTGCGGTATATGACACGATTGTCCGCATGGCGCAGGACTTTTCCCTGCGTTACATGCTGGTTGATGGACAGGGTAACTTCGGTTCGATCGACGGCGACAACGCTGCAGCGATGCGATACACCGAAATTCGTCTGGCCAAAATCGCCCACGAAATGCTGCTCGATATCGACAAGGAGACTGTTGATTTTGGCCCGAACTATGACGGCAGCGAACGCGAGCCCAAGGTGTTGCCCGCCCGTTTACCCAACTTGCTGGTCAACGGTTCGTCAGGTATTGCGGTGGGCATGGCCACCAACATGCCGCCACACAACCTCAAGGAAGTTGTTGCTGCCTGCCTGTTTGCAATTGACAACCCTGAATGCACAGTCGATGACCTGATCGAGTTGATTCCTGCTCCTGACTTCCCTACTGCCGGCATTATTTACGGCATTCAAGGAGTTCGAGAAGGCTACCGCACCGGCCGCGGCCGTGTGGTCATGCGGGCAAAAACCCACTTCGAAGACCTTGAGCGCGGCAACCGCGTGGCAATTATTGTTGATGAGCTACCCTACCAGGTGAACAAGAAAAGCCTGCTTGAGCGAATTGCCGAGCTGGTTTCTGAAAAGAAAATGGAAGGCATTTCCGATTTGCGCGACGAGTCCGACAAAGACGGTATTCGCGTCGTCATCGAACTCAAGCGCGGTGAAGTGCCTGAAGTGGTGTTGAATAACCTGTACAAAAACACACAATTGCAGGACACCTTCGGCATCAACATGGTGGCATTGGTAGACAGCCAGCCCCGTTTGCTGAACCTGCGCGACCTGATTTTCTACTTCCTGCGCCATCGCCGGGAAGTCATCACCCGTCGCACGGTATTCGAGTTGCGCAAGGCCCGCGACCGCGGCCATGTGCTCGAAGGTTTGGCGGTGGCTTTGGCCAACATTGACGAATTCATTGCCATTATCAAGGCGGCACCTACGCCTCCTGTGGCCAAGGCCGATTTGCTGGCCCGTGGCTGGGATTCCTCCTTGGTGCGTGAAATGCTGTCGCGCACTGAACTGACTGCTTCAGGTGGTGCAAAGGCATTCCGTCCCGAAGGTTTGCCGGCACGTCTTGGTTTGCAAGATGACGGTCTGTACCGTCTCAGCGAAGACCAGGCTCAGGAAATTCTCCAGATGCGCCTGCAACGCCTGACTGGCCTTGAGCAAGACAAAATCATCAATGAATACAAAGACGTCATTGACCAGATCGCGGACCTGTTGGATATCTTGTCCAAGCCTGAGCGGATCAACCAGATCATCAAAGATGAGTTGACTTCAATTGGTAACGAGTTTTCAGACGAGCGCCGTTCGCAGATCGAATTCAACGCGACCGAATTGGGTACGGAAGATCTGATCACGCCTCAGGACATGGTGGTGACTCTGTCCCATTCTGGCTATATCAAGAGCCAGCCGCTGACTGAATACCGCGCACAGAAACGGGGTGGACGGGGCAAGCAGGCTGCCACCACCAAAGAAGACGACTGGATTGATTACCTGTTTGTGGCGAACACCCACGACACCATTTTGTACTTCAGCAATGCGGGGCGTGTGTACTGGCTCAAAGTGTATGAAGTGCCACAGGGTTCACGCACCTCGCGCGGCCGGCCAATCATCAACATGTTCCCCTTGGCGGAAGGCGAAAAAATCACCGCCGTGTTGCCAGTAAAAAGTTTTGAGGATGAGGACAAATACGTGTTCATGGCCACCAGCCTGGGCACGGTCAAGAAATCCAAGCTGAGCGATTTCTCCCGCCCCATGAAGCGCGGCATTATCGCCGTGAACCTGGATGAAGGCGATTACCTAATCGGCGCTGCCATGACCAATGGCAACAACGATGTGATGCTGTTCAGCGATTCAGGCAAAGCGGTGCGTTTTGACGAGAACGATGTCCGAGCCATGGGTCGAAGTGCCCGCGGTGTGCGCGGCATGAATCTGGAAGACGGGCAAAGTGTCATTGCCATGCTGGTTGCTGAAAACGAACAGCAGTCCGTGTTGACAGCCACTCAAAATGGTTACGGCAAGCGCACGCCGGTTGCGGAATACACCCGCCATGGCCGTGGAACCAAGGGCATGATCGCCATCCAGACCTCCGAGCGCAATGGCAAGGTGGTTTCTGCGGTGTTGGTGAACCCGACTGATGAAATCATGTTGATCACCACCGGCGGTGTGCTGGTGCGCACACGTGTGTCTGAAATTCGCGAAATGGGCCGCGCCACCCAGGGCGTTACCTTAATCAATGTGGATGAAGGCACCTGGCTTTCAGGCTTGCAGCGCATTGTTGAATCGGATGCTGAAGACGTGGTCGATGTCGAAGACATCGAAGCGAGTAGCGAGAGTGATTCGGGTGAAGCACCGGCCACCGAAGAATAAATAAACGATTGATAGTGGTGGGCAAGCATGTCTAGAGTTTGGAATTTTTCAGCAGGTCCGGCGGCCTTGCCCGAATCGGTGTTGCGCCGTGCAGCCGAAGAAATGCTGGATTGGCAAGGCAAGGGCTTGTCTGTGATGGAAATGAGCCATCGCAGCCCCGAGTACACGGC
Source organism: Limnobacter thiooxidans (assembly GCF_036323495.1). Taxonomy (NCBI): domain Bacteria; kingdom Pseudomonadati; phylum Pseudomonadota; class Betaproteobacteria; order Burkholderiales; family Burkholderiaceae; genus Limnobacter; species Limnobacter thiooxidans. The sequence continues at coordinate 931,664 of NZ_AP028947.1, forward strand.
CATCTTTGAAAAAACCCGCAGTGATTTTCGCACTCTTCTGAACGTGCCTGATACGCATGACGTCTTGTTCATGCAGGGTGGTGCCGTGGGCATGAATGCCATCGTGCCCCTGAATTTGCTCAAGGGCTTCGAGCAGGCCGCCTTTGTGAACACCGGCGCCTGGTCTAAAAAAACCAGCAAGGAATTCTCGAAGTACGGTCTTTCCCGCGTGGTGCTTGACAACGCCAATGCCCAAGCTGATGCGTCTTCCGCCTGCTATGTACCTGAATGTGTGTCATTGCTGGAAAGGGTTAACGGTCAGCAAATGGCTTACCTGCACTACTGCGACAACGAAACCATCAGCGGCGTGGAATTCACTGGGCAAATTGAAGCCTTGGCCGATCGGTTCGACTGCCCGATTGTTGCCGACATGTCGTCCAACATTCTGTCCAAGCCGTTGGATGTAGCCAGTTATGGTGTCATCTATGGCGGCGCGCAGAAAAACATTGGCCCGGCAGGTGTAACCATCGCCATCGTGGACAAGGCTCTGTTGAATCGTGCCTTGCCAATTTGCCCGTCTGCATTCACATTTGGCACTGTTGCTGAAAACGGCTCCATGTACAACACGCCACCCACTTATTCCATTTATATCGCCGGCTTGGTGTTTGAATGGCTGATGGAGCAGGGGGGTGTGGCGTGGGCGCAAGCGCAGGCTCGCATCAAGGCAGACCTGTTGTATGACACGATTGATCAAAGCAGTTTGTACAATTGCCCAGTGCGGCAACAGGACCGCTCGCGAATGAATGTGCCGTTTACACTCGCTGATGAGTCGCTGAATTCGAAATTTCTGGCCCAGGCGGCACAGCGTGGCCTCGTCCAGCTAAAAGGTCACAAGTCTGTAGGCGGGATGCGTGCTTCCATTTACAACGCCATGCCGCTGGAAGGTGTTCAAGCCCTGGCTGCATTCATGCGCGAATTTGAAAAATCGGAGGCATGATGAGTACACCCGACATCAATGCAGAACTGCTGAAGTTCCGGGATCAGATTGACAGCATTGACCAGCAAATGCTGGCCTTGCTGAACAAGCGCGCAAGCCTGGCCCAGTCGATTGGGCATGTCAAAGCCAAAACCGATGCACCGGTGATGCGCCCCGAACGGGAAGCTCAGGTGCTCGATAAGCTGAATGCCGCCAACACTGGCCCGCTGAACGCTCAGCACATTCACACCCTGTTCAAGGAAATCATGTCTGCCTGCCGCTCGCTTGAACGGGAAGTGCATGTGGCTTTTCTGGGCCCCTTGGGCACCTACAGTGAACAGGCTGTGTGGTCATTTTTTGGTCATTGCGTACAGGCCGAACCGGTTGAAACCATTGAAGAGGCCTTTCGCCAGTTGCAGGCCCAACAGGTTGATTTTGCAGTTGTGCCCGTGGAGAATTCTGCTGAAGGCTCTGTTGCACGAACGCTGGATGCACTTGTGGAATCCACTGCCCTGGTCTGTGGTGAGGTGCAGCTGCCGATTCACCATCAACTGCTGTGCCAAACGGGCACGCTTGAGGGCATACAGAAAATTTGTGCACACCCCCAAGCCTTGGCGCAATGTCGAAATTGGCTCGCCCAGTATGCGCCCAACATTCAGCAGGAAACTGTGGCCAGCAATGGTGTGGCGGCCAAAATGGCCAGTGAAGACAACTCCGTGGGAGCGATCGCAGGGCAGGCTGCCCGCGAGCATTATGGCTTGAAAGCCTTCCAGGAACACATTCAGGACGACGCCCACAACACCACGCGTTTTCTGGTGTTGGGCAATCAGGTCACCGGGCCTTCCGGGCAAGACAAAACCAGCCTCGTCGCGTCGGTACCCAATCAGCCCGGTGCCGTTTACAAGATGCTGGAGCCTTTCAATGCCGAGAATGTGTCCATGACTCGACTTGAATCGCGCCCCGCCCGCAACGGCCGCTGGGAATACTATTTTTTCATTGACTTGCAAGGTCACCAAAGTGAGCCGGCTGTGACCAAGGCTTTGGACCAACTGAAAAAGAATGCTTCCTTTTTGAAAGTACTGGGTTCTTACCCAGCCGCACAACGCAACTGACCAGCAGCACCATGCAGAAACTGACCGATCAAGCTCCAGAGTTCATTCGCGCCATTGCCCCCTACAAGGCGGGCAAGCCCGTTTCCGATGTGGTTCGTGAACTGGGTCTCGACCCCAACACGGTGGTCAAACTGGCGTCCAATGAAAACCCCCTCGGGCTGGGCGAAAAAGCCAAGGCCGCCATTGCGCAGGCCGCCGCAGACTTGGGACGTTACCCCGATGCCAACGGCTTTTCGTTGAAGGCCAAGCTGGCCAATCGCCATGGGGTTGGGTCGGATCAAATTACTTTGGGCAATGGTTCCAACGACGTGCTGGAACTGGCGGCCAAGGCCTTTTTGACACAGGGTAGAAACGCGGTGTTTTCGCAGTATGCGTTCGCGGTGTACCCCTTGGCCACCCAAGGTTGCGGTGCACAGTCCAAGGTTGTGCCGGCTGTGTGTTACACCCATGACCTGGATGGTTTTTTGAAAACCATTGATGCCAATACCCGGGTTGTGTTTATCGCCAACCCCAACAACCCCACGGGCACCTTTTTGCCCCAGGACAAGCTGTTGGCCTTTTTGAAACAGGTGCCGAAGCAGGTGCTCGTGGTACTTGATGAGGCGTACAACGAATTCCTGCAACCGCAGGATCAATACGACTCGACGCAATGGGTTGGCCAGTTCCCCAACCTGCTGGTGTCGCGCAGCTTCTCCAAAGCCTATGGTTTGGCGGGTCTGCGTGTGGGGTATGCGGTATCCAGTGTGGAAGTCGCTGACCTGATGAACCGGGTTCGCCAGCCTTTCAACGTGAATTCACTGGCCCTGGCCGCAGCCGAAGCCGCTGTAGACGACCACGAGTTTTTAAAGCAAACCTACGATGTGAACCTACATGGGCTTGAGCAAATTCAAGCGGGGCTGAAAGCACTGAATCTGGAATACGTGCCTTCATACGGCAACTTCGTGTTGTTCAAGGCAGGGGCTGGCGCCGATGCTGGCATGAAAGTGTTCGATGCCCTTCAGCGCCTCGGCGTGATCGTTCGCCCCGTGAATGGCTATGGCCTGCCCGAGTGGTTGCGCGTGTCCATTGGTCTTCCCCACGAGAACGACGCATTCCTGAAGGCATTGCCAATCGCCTTGGCGACTTTGCAGGCGTCGTGATGGGAAAAGCCTTGATCTTCAACCGCATGCTCGCGATTGGCGTGGGCTTGATCGGTGGATCGATTTGCCTGGCGGCCAAGAAGAAAGGCCTGGTTTCACATGTATTGGGCTATTCCAGAAAACTGGAAACAGCCCACGAAGCCTTGAAGCTGGGTATTGTTGACGAGTGCATAGCGGGTCCCGGTGACGCCAACCTGCGCAATGTGGATGCCGTGGTGTTGTCCATTCCAGTGCGCCAATACAAGCAGGTATTGACGCAGTTCCTGCCCGTATTGCCACCCAATTGCCTGATTTTCGATGCCGGCAGTACCAAGTCTGATGTGGCGGTGATGCTCAACGAACTTGAGCCGCAGTTTCCCGGTTTGAAGTCCCGTTTTGTTCTCGCTCATCCAATCGCGGGTGGTGAGTCGCATGGCCCTTCTGCCGCTGTGGCCAATCTGTTTGAGGGTCGCAACTGCGTGCTGTGCCCGCTTGAGCAAACCAGTGTTGTGGGGCTGAAGAAGGTTGAGGCTTTCTGGACTGGCATTGGTGCGAAACTGAGCACCATGAATGCGATGGACCACGATGAAATGTTTGGCGCAGTCAGCCATTTGCCGCACTTGCTGGCTTTCAGCTACGTGGCCAGCGTGCTGGCTCACCCCAAGGGTGCCGATTTCATGAAAGAGGGTGGTGCCGGTTACCGTGATTTCACGCGGATTGCTGCCAGTTCGCCGGAAATGTGGGCTGATATTTTTCAGAACAACAGCGCTGCTCTGCTGAATATGCTGGGCGCTTTTGAGGCCAACATCGCAAGTTTGCGCCAAGCGATAGAAAGCGACGATCGCCCCGCACTTGAGCGAATTCTCGGCCAGGCGGCCGACTATCGCAGCCAGTGGAAACAGAACTGATTTTGCCTGCCATTTTGTCGGCATTCCTTGTTTGCATCAGGCAGGCTATTTATTTACGGATATAGAGCGGATACCTTGCCATGTCAGATTTGAATTTAATTGAGTTTCACGCCAGCAGCACACCGGCTTTGTCGGGCTCAGCCCGTGTGCCTGGCGACAAGTCAATCTCCCACCGGTCCATCATGATGGGTTCCATTGCCGAAGGCACCACGGAAGTGGAAGGCTTTCTGGAAGGCGAAGATGCCTTGGCCACCATGAATGCGTTTCGCGCCTTGGGTGTGAACATTGAGGGACCAGACAACGGCAAGGTCAAGGTGCACGGCGTGGGCATGCATGGCTTGAAAGCGCCGCGTCAGGTGCTAGATTGTGGCAACTCTGGCACATCCATGCGCCTGATGTCAGGCTTGCTGGCCGGTCAGGATTTCGATTGCATGCTCACCGGTGATTCAAGCCTGGGCAAACGCCCCATGAAGCGCGTGATTGACCCCCTGCTGTTGATGGGTGCTCGAATTGAATCGCAGGAAGGGGGGCGTCCACCCTTGCACATTCACGGCCGTACCAGCTTGAAAGCCATAGATTACGTATTGCCAATGGCGTCGGCCCAAGTGAAGTCGTGTGTGTTGCTGGCCGGTTTGTATGCCGAAGGCACCACCACCGTGACCGAACCCGCCGTTACTCGCGACCACACCGAGCGCATGCTGCGTGGTTTTGGTGTTGAGGTAGTCACTGACGGGGCCACAGCCAGTGTAAAGGGCGGGCAAAGTTTGAAAGCCACGAAAATCGATGTGCCTTCTGACATTTCCTCGGCCGCATTCTTCATGGTCGCGGCATCCATTGCACCGGATGCGGACATCACGCTCAAGCACGTGGGCCTGAACCCGACGCGCACTGGCGTGATCGACATCCTGAAGCTCATGGGGGCCAACATTGAATTGAGTAACCATGCAGAAGTGGGTGGTGAACCCGTTGCCGATGTGCGTGTACGAAGCGCGGCCTTGAAGGGCATTGAAATTCCTGAAAGCCTGGTGCCTTTGGCCATTGACGAGTTTCCCGTGTTGTTTGTGGCCGCTGCCAATGCCACTGGGCGCACGGTACTCACCGGTGCCGAAGAGTTGCGCGTGAAAGAATCTGACCGTATCGCAGTGATGGCACACGGTTTGCAAAAATGCGGCATTGATGCCGAACCCACAGAAGACGGCATGATCATTCAAGGCTTGGGCCAGGTCGACGGCCTGCGTTACAAGGCCACCAGCATCGAGTCGCAGGGCGATCACCGAATTGCCATGTCATTCAGCGTGGCAGCAATTCGGGCAGAAGGCACCATGGTTATTCACGGTGCCCAAACAGTCGACACCTCTTTTCCCGGTTTTGTGGCATTGGCCAATTCGCTGGGCATGAAGGTTCAATCCGTTCGAAAAGGTTGAACAATGGGCTCTTCCTCCCCCGATTTGCTGAACAAACCCGTCATCGCGATAGACGGCCCAACTGCCTCCGGCAAAGGCACTGTAGCCGCCTTGGTCGCTGACAAGCTGGGCTATCACTACCTGGACAGCGGTGCGATATACCGGGTCTTGGCGGTGGCGGTGGCGCAGCAGGCGCTTGATCCTGATACGCCGGCAAACCTGGCAACCATCATTCCCATGGCTGCCAGCCTGCCCGTGCAGTTTCAGGGTGAGCAAGTGTTGTTGAATGGTCTGGATGTGTCCGATGCCATACGAACCGAACAAGCCGGGGTCATGGCCTCTCGCCTTGCAGTGGTGCCAGAAATAAGGGCCGGCTTGCTTCAACGCCAGCGTGATTTCCATCAAAGCCCTGGCCTTGTGGCCGATGGGCGCGACATGGGTTCTGTGGTATTTCCCGATGCAGTGTTGAAAGTATTTCTGACAGCCAGCGCCCAGGTGCGCGCTGAACGGCGGGTACGTCAGATTGAAAACCGTGGTCAGCAAGCTGATTTTCAGGCCATTTTCAATGACCTGATGGCTCGCGACAAACGTGATTCCGAGCGTGCTGTCGCACCGCTCAAACCTTGCGACGATGCACTGGTTCTGGATTGTTCCAGCATGCCGATTGATCAAGTGGTTGCTACCATCCTGAATTGGGCACGAGAACGCATTTAAACGCTTGATCAGCAAAGACTTTCTTGTTACACTCACACCCCTGATTTGATCGGGCTTCACCCTATCAAGTTATATGCCGTGTTTTTCAATCCCGAGAAGCACGTTTTTGAACTCCGCCTTGCTTCCCGCAGTGGCGTGTTAAATCTCAAATTTATGACCACAACTGAAATTACCCAAGCCCCAGATAGCTTTGCAGCTATGTTTGAAGAAAGCCTGAATCGCAAAGAAATGCGCGCAGGTGAAGTGATCACAGCCGAAGTTGTTCGTGTTGATTACAACTACGTTGTTGTGAATGCCGGGCTGAAATCTGAAAGCTACATCCCCCTCGAAGAATTCAAAGACGACCACGGCAACATCGAAGTCAACGACGGTGACTTCATTTCCGTGGCCATCGAAGCCCTGGAAAACGGCTACGGCGAAACACTGCTGTCACGCGACAAGGCCAAGCGTCTGTCCGCATGGCTGAGCCTGGAACAAGCTCTGGAATCAGGCGAACTGGTTACAGGTACCATCACCGGCAAGGTGAAGGGTGGCTTGACAGTCATGGTCAACAGCATCCGCGCTTTCCTGCCAGGTTCACTGGTAGATGTGCGCCCTGTGAAAGACACCACACCGTTCGAAGGCAAAACCCTCGAATTCAAGGTGATCAAGCTGGATCGCAAGCGCAACAACGTTGTGTTGTCACGTCGTGCAGTGGTTGAGGCCACCATGGGTGAAGAGCGTGAAAAGCTCCTGTCCAACCTGCAGGAAGGTTCTGTGGTCAAGGGCATCGTCAAGAACATCACCGACTACGGCGCGTTCGTGGACTTGGGTGGTATCGACGGCTTGTTGCACATCACAGACCTGGCATGGCGTCGTGTACGTCACCCGTCAGAAGTGCTGACAGTTGGCGAAGAGATCGAAGCAAAAGTATTGAAGTTCGACCAGGAAAAGAACCGCGTGTCCTTGGGCGTGAAGCAGCTTGGCGAAGACCCATGGGTCGGTTTGTCACGTCGCTACCCAGCAGACACCCGTCTGTTCGGAAAAGTAACGAACATCACCGACTACGGCGCGTTTGTTGAAGTCGAGCAGGGCATTGAAGGCCTGGTACACGTTTCAGAAATGGACTGGACCAACAAGAACGTAGATCCAAAGAAAGTTGTTACTTTGGGCGACGAAGTTGAAGTCATGGTTCTGGAAATCGACGAAGACCGTCGTCGTATCAGCCTGGGCATGAAGCAATGTGCAGCCAACCCTTGGGAAGAGTTCTCTACAAGCTTCAAGAAAGGCGACAAAGTATCTGGCGCAATCAAGTCAATCACTGACTTCGGCGTATTCATCGGCTTGCCTGGTGGAATCGACGGCCTGGTACACCTGTCTGACCTGTCCTGGAACGAAACCGGTGAAGAGGCCGTACGCCGCTTCAAGAAAGGTGACGAAGTTGAAGCCCTGGTATTGGCCATCGACACAGAGCGCGAGCGCATCAGCTTGGGTATCAAGCAGTTGTCTGGCGACCCCTTCACTGTATTTGCCTCATCAAATGACCGCGGCAGCATGGTGAACGGTACTGTGAAATCAGTGGATGCCAAGGGTGTAGTAGTTGACCTGGGCGACGACATCGAAGGTTACCTGCGCGCATCAGAAATCTCCAACGACCGCGTTGAAGATGCACGCAATGCCTACAAAGAAGGCGATGCTGTAACTGCCATGGTGATCAACGTGGACCGCAAGGCCCGTTCAATCGCTTTGTCCATCAAGGCCAAAGACCAGGTAGACACAGACGAAGCCATGAAGAAAATTGCTGAAGAAAGCGCAGGTTCTGCTGGTACAACCAGCCTGGGCGCGCTGTTGAAGGCAAAGCTGGGTAACAACCAGTAATCAGTCTGAAGAAGTGGCGCTTCCCATTCGGGAAGCGCTTTTTTATTTTAAGAACAATGACAAAATCAGAACTCATCAACCAGCTGGTCAAGCGGTTTCCCAAGTTGCCTGTGCGCGACACCGACTTCGCTGTTAAAAGCATTCTCGACACCATGACCCAAGCTTTGGCGGATGGTCAGCGTATCGAAATTCGTGGGTTTGGCAGTTTTTCCTTGACCCGTCGTCCTCAACGAGTGGGCCGCAATCCAAAGTCTGGTGAGCAGGTCGTCGTGCCCGAAAAGCGTGTTCCTCACTTTAAGCCCGGCAAAGAGCTGCGTGAGCGAGTTGATTTATACTCCAAGAAAGAGAATTGAATCGACTGTTCTTCGGTGAAGCCTGAGTTGTCACGCCGATGAATGGATCGGTGTTGATCCAACTACACACAGGGGACCACCTTGAAAATAATTGCCTGGGTTGTGCGCATCGCACTTTTTCTTGTCGTTCTCACATTCTCACTTCGAAATACCGAGCTGGTCACCGTGAAGTGGCTACCTGGACTTGAAGTTCAGGTGCAACTGGTCGTGGCCTTGCTGATCGCGCTACTTGTTGGCGCTGTGTTCGCCTGGGTTTGTCTCGTTCCCTCCTGGTTGAAAGCCAAGCGCAACGCCACCGTGGCCACAAAAAATGTGGAACGGCTTGAGCGCGAGCTGAGCCAGCTCAAAGCCCAGTCCAATAACTCCAATACCCCTGTTATCGAAGAGCCATTGCCCCTGTTGTCACTGGGCCCAAGCCATGGAATTTGAAACCTGGTGGTTGATGCTGGTCCCGCTGATTTTCAGCCTGGGCTGGATGGCCGCCAGGCTTGAAAAGCGCTCGGACGCGTCCATGCGCGGCCAAATGCCCGCCTCGTATTTCAAGGGCGTCAATTTTTTGCTGAGCGAACAGCCTGACAAAGCCATTGATGCCTTTCTTGAAGTGGCATCAATCGATACACACACTGTTGAGCTTCACTTTGCGCTGGCCAACCTGTTTCGCAAAAAAGGCGAAATAGACCGTGCCATTCGGGTGCACCAGTTTTTAACCACCCGCGAACAGATCACCCCCGCAGACCGGGAAAAGGCCACCTACGAACTTGGTGTTGATTTCCTGCGTGCAGGCATTCTGGACCGGGCTGAGCAGGCCTTCCACAGCCTGGCCGGAACAGCCATGAAAGCCGAGGCTTCTCGCCAATTGCTTGAGCTCTATGAGCTTGAAAAAGCGTGGGACAAGGCGATTGCGCAAGCTGATCAGCTCCGTGAATACGGCGCTGAAGTGCCGGCGGGTGACATTGCGCATTTTTACTGTGAAATGGCCGCGCAATTCATTGAGAGTGCTGAATTGGATCGGGCCAAAGTCGAGCTTCAAAATGCCCTCTCGACCGACCCTCAGAATGTGCGTGCTTCCCTGCTGCTGGGCGATATTTATTTCACGCAGAATCATTTTGAAGAGGCCATTGGCCAATGGCGTGCGGCGGAGCGACAGAACCCGTGGTACCTGCCCCTTGTGGGGCCCAATATGTGGGCTGCCTACACCAAGCTGGGCCAGCAGGAAGAGGGTATTGCCGCATTGCTTGAGTATTGCACTATGTACCCCTCCATTGATTTGTTGCTGGTGTTGTCTCAGGCAGTCGAAGAAACCAGGGGGCCACAGGCTGCGTTCGAGTTGCTGCGTGAGCAGGTTCGCGCACGTCCCAGCCTTTTGGGGTTGGACAAGCTGCTTGAGCACCAGCTGCGTGGAAAAATGGACGATGAACGGGTTCAAGACCTGCACCTGACCCGCGAACTGATCTCCAAGCACACCCAGCGCCTTGAGCGTTATCGTTGCCAGTCCTGTGGTTTTCAGGCCAAAAGTTTTTACTGGCAGTGCCCGGGTTGCGCCAATTGGGATTCCATCGTGCCGCGTCGCGCCGAGGAACTTGATTTCTATCCGGTATCTGCCAAAAAGGCACCTCATACCCATTAAGCACAGGCTAAGCCATGGTCGACAAATCAAAATTCAAAGATGCAAAAATCCTGGTGGTGGGTGACGTCATGCTGGATCGTTACTGGTTCGGTGATGTAGAGCGGATTTCCCCGGAGGCGCCCGTGCCCGTGGTACTGGTCGGAACCAAAGATGAACGCCTGGGTGGTGCTGCCAACGTGGCCATCAACGCCAGTTCTCTGGGTGCCCAGCTTTGCCTCATGGGCGTGGTGGGCAATGACGAGCCGGGCCACACGGTTGAAAACCTGCTGCAGAAAAGTGGGGTGCGTTCGCGTTTGCTGAAAGATCCGAACTTTCCCACTACCGTGAAATTGCGGGTGATTGCGCGGCAACAGCAACTGGTGCGCATCGATTTCGAAGAAAGGCCATCGCCCGAGCAATTGACCACCAAGCTGGAATTGTTCGAGCAGGAATATGCGAATTACGACGTGATCCTGTTTTCAGACTACGGCAAGGGTAGCCTTGAACACGTGGCCGACATGATCGCGCTGTGCAAGAAGGCGGGTAAAACAACCCTGGTGGACCCAAAAGGCGACGATTACGCCAAGTACGCAGGCGCTTCGATACTCACGCCCAACCGATCCGAATTCAAGCAGGTCATGGGCGGTTGGAAAACCGAAGTCCAGTTGCTGGAAAAGGCGCAGGTGCTGCGCGAAAGGTTGAATCTCGGTGCGCTGTTGCTGACACGTTCGGAAGAGGGCATGACCCTGTTCACCGAGCAGGGCAGTTTCCACGTACCTGCGCAGGCGCGCGAGGTGTTCGATGTTTCTGGCGCAGGTGACACAGTCATCGCCACATTGGCCTGTGCTGTGGGTTCTGGCATGAGCCTGCCCGAGAGCGTGACCCTGGCGAACAAGGCTGGTGGCGTGGTGGTGGGCAAGTTGGGAACCGCCGTGATCTTGCCAGAAGAGCTCCAAATTGACTGAAGGACAAAGAGCATGAAAGTAATTGTGACCGGTGCAGCCGGCCTGATTGGAAGCAACCTGGTAAAGGCTTTGAACGAGCGGGGCATCACCGATGTGCTGGCTGTTGACAACCTGACCAAGGGTGACAAGTTTCTGAACCTGGTGGACTGCGAAATTTCAGACTACCTGGACAAGACAGATTTTCTCGCGCGTATCGAACGCGGTGAATTTGGCAGGTTTGATGCCATTTTCCATGAAGGCGCCTGTTCCGACACCATGGAGCACAACGGCAACTACATGATGGCCAACAACTTCCGCTACACGCAAACCCTGTTTGAGTGGGCGCAGCGCACCGGCACACCATTCTTGTATGCATCGTCAGCTGCTGTGTATGGCGGAAGCACTGAATTCGTGGAAAGCCGCGAGGTGGAAAAGCCGTTGAACGTGTATGGCTATTCCAAATTTTTGTTCGACCAAGTGTTGCGTCGCCAAATGAAAGTTGGCTTGAAAGCACCGGTCTTCGGGTTTCGCTATTTCAATGTGTATGGTGACCGTGAACAGCACAAGGGCCGCATGGCTTCTGTGGCCTTTCACAATTTCAACCAGTTTCGCGAGGGTGGTGCGGTCAGGTTGTTCGGCCCGTATGGTGGCTATGAAGCGGGTTGCCAGCAGCGTGATTTTGTTTCCATCGAAGACGTGGTCAAAGTCAATATGCATTTTTTCGAGCAGGCCAGTACGGCACCTTCCGGTGTTTACAACCTGGGCACCGGACGTGCGCAAACTTTCAACGACGTGGCCCTGACCACCCTGAATACCTTGCGAGCTAACCAAGGCAGCTCAGTCTTGACGCTTGAAGAGGCCGTCAGGGACGGGTTCATTGAATACATCGAATTTCCCGATGCCTTGAAAGGCAAGTATCAAAGCTACACTCAGGCGGATCTTGCCAATCTGCGCGCAGCTGGGTACACCGGCAGTTTCTTCAGTGTGGAAGAAGGGGTTTCGCGATACGTGGGCAGACTGATCAAAAAATATCTGAAAACATGAAACTAACTTGCTAGGCAGGACACTTATTATTGTTGGCTGACTCGGCCTCTTGAACCGGGTCGCCTTTGAAGTGTGGGTAACCCCCATGTTTTAAGGGTAGGCCAACTGCTTGTGGAATCGCATACTTTCCCTCAGGGGCGAGCCTTGCGACCAAGCAAGTGTCTCTGTCTCCTCAAGCCCTTTTAAGCCCGCCACTTGTTGGCGGGCTTTTTTTTGGCCCAGCGGCCACCAATTCAGCTAACAATGCCGGAAAAGTACCATTGAAACACCATGGCCAAAGTGGCCATCAGCCCGGTCATGCCAAAAGCAAGACCAAGGCCGACTGCGATCACCACCGGGCCCGTGGTTTGTTTGGTGTCTGAGGGGTATTCCGGGTTCATCAGTTGGTTGAATTGCTCGTCTTTCATCAGCCCGTATCGCATGGTATCGACCCAACCTGCAAATGCGGAAAGGGGAAAGGTCACCATGTAAATCCAGAACCGTTTTTTGCCAGCGTAGATCCAGTGTCCGCCAATGGCGCCAGTGAACAGGGCAAGCCAGCAGAAAAAAAGCTTGGATTTAAAGGGTTCTTGAGGTGATGCATTCATTTTTTAAAACACTGCTTGTTAGATTGGGATACGCTAGCTATAATAGCGGGTTATCGGATTTCGTGTGTCGAAATCCCAGTGATTCATTCGTTTGCAGTGGCTAAAAACTGTGCTGCACACACTAATTTGATAGAGGAAATTATGGTCGTCATTCGACTCGCACGTGGTGGTTCTAAAAAGCGCCCATTTTATAGCCTGGTGGCTGCTGATTCACGCAACCGTCGCGATGGCCGTTTCATCGAACGCATCGGTTTTTACAACCCGGTTGCTCCTGCTGGTTCAGAAGGCCTGCGCATTGCAATGGACCGCTTGACCTACTGGAAAAGCGTTGGTGCACAGTGTTCTTCCACTGTAGACCGTCTGGTTGGCGAGTACAACGCCAAGCAAGCTGCTTAATAAATTGCCTGGTAACTGGGTGCGCCTGTTCGATTGAGCAGCCTGCCCGTAGCACAGCGCAGATTTGAATACAAAGTCCGTGAATGTTCTCGTTCGCGGACTTTTGTTTTTGACACGTGTACCGATTGGTCTCCAGATAAGCGACCCGAGATATGAATGTTCCTGACGATTTGGTAGAGCTGGGTCGAATTGGCGAACCCTACGGCCTGAAAGGTTGGGTCAACGTGGTGGCGTCGTCCGATGAGCCCGATGTTTTGCTGAAAAGCAAGCAGTGGTGGATTTCGCGTTTGGCGAATACCGAGGGCACGGCAGCAAGCCGGGTGTCAAAGCCGAAACCGGAAGACCTTGTGTTTGAGCCGTTTCGGGTTTTGCAAAGCAAGCCCCACGCGGATCGGGTTGTTGCTCACCTCGAAGGTGTGGAACAGCGGGAACTGGCTGCACAGTTCAAGGGGCGCCGTGTTTATGTGTCTCGCGCGCGTTTTCCTGCCCCGGCAGAGGGCGAATACTACTGGGTTGACCTGGTGGCTTGCCAGGTGGTTAACCTGGAAGGAAAAACGCTCGGCACGGTTGCGCAGGTGGTAGACCATGGCGCGCATCCTATTCTTGTGGTGAAAGGCAGTTCGGAGCAGGAAATTCTCATTCCTTTCGTGGCGGCTTATGTTCTGAATGTTGACATTCAGGCACGGCAAATCAAAGTGGACTGGCAGGAAGATTATTGATGCCAGGGCCCCGCTTCGACATCATTACCCTGTTTCCAGATCAGTTTCCGGCTTTGGTGGAACTGGGAGTGGTCGGGCGGGCCCATAAAAAGCAATTGTTTGAATTGCATTGCTGGAACCCCAGGGACTTCACAGACGACCCTCACCGCACAGTCGATGACAGGCCTTACGGTGGCGGACCCGGTATGGTGATGCTGGCGGAGCCGTTGGTGCGCTGCGTGAAGGCGATTCGTGATGCAAGGGGTGACCAGGCGCCGCTGATTTTCCTGACACCTCACGGACCTCTGCTGAAGCAGGCGGATATCCGCGCCCTGTGCGCCCAGGATCAGGGGGCCATTTTGTTGTGCGGCCGCTACGAAGGCGTCGATCAGCGTTTTATTGATGAGCACGTGGACCAAACCTACTGCCTTGGCGATTTTGTGTTGTCTGGCGGCGAACTGGCTGTGGCTTGTTTTGTTGATGCATGGGTACGTTTGCTTCCTGATGTCTTGAATCATGCCTTGTCGGCCACGCAGGATTCATTTGAAAGTGGTTTGCTGGATTGTCCACACTACACCCGCCCGGAAGTTTTTGAAAATAAAGCAGTTCCAGAGGTGCTTTTGTCTGGAAACCATGCGAAAATAGAAAGTTGGCGTTTTGAGCAAGCGAAAGCTTACACAGAACGCTTTCGACCTGACTTGATGAAGAACTTGCCCGAAATTGATACGAAAGCGTCAACTAAAGGCAAACCGAAAAAGCAGGTTTAGTTGGGTGAGTACAAGGGTGAAGCAATGTACAAAGGCAGGTTTGCCTTTTCAATGTTTCAAACACACTCACCTTTTATTGTTTCATCCTCTGGCGGTACACGACCTGTTTTTGGGTCACCAATGGCCGTGAATGATGACTTGGAGCCAAAAATGAATTTGATTCAGCAACTCGAGCAGGAAGAAATTGCTCGTTTGAATAAAGAAATCCCTGATTTCGCACCGGGTGACACTGTGATCGTTAGCGTTCGCGTAATCGAAGGCACACGTTCACGTCTACAGGCTTACGAAGGTGTGGTGATTGCCCGCCGCAACCGCAGCTTGAACTCCTCTTTCATCGTTCGCAAGATTTCATCTGGCGAAGGTGTTGAGCGTACATTCCAGTTGTACTCTCCTTCAATCGAGAAAATCGAAGTGAAGCGCCGCGGTGATGTTCGCCGTGCGAAGTTGTACTACCTGCGTGACCGTTCAGGCAAGTCTGCACGTATCAAGGAAAAGTTGCCCCAGCGCGCGCAAAAGAAAGCCGCTGAATAAGCCGCTTTCCGCGTGCCCGGCCTCGCGGCAGGGTGACTCTGAAAAAGCCAGTTCATTTGAACTGGCTTTTTTTATGGCCCATTGGCAGTACCTACTTGGGGCAGTACTTACTTGGGCAGTGTTCAGTTAGGTAGCGTTCACTACGGTTGTAACTACTTCCACAATTTTTTACTTCGGCAGTTTTTAACTTAACCACCACGGTGTTTCTTCGATCCAACGCTGAATGTGTCTGCGGGTGTTTTCAGCGTCCATGGGCATTTGCTGCGCAATGGCGCGGGCTTTTTCAAGCAAGTCCTTGTCGACCATGGGGTCGGCATAGCGCATCATGGGCAAGCCTGATTGCCGTTTACCCAACAATTCACCGGGGCCACGAATCTCCAGGTCTTTTTCTGCAAGATAAAAGCCGTCGTCACTTTCATGCATGGCTTTCAGACGCATCTTGGATGTGTTGGACAAAGGCCCGCCATACAGCAGCACACACACACTTTGAACGCTGCCGCGGCCGACACGCCCGCGCAACTGGTGAAGTTGCGCCAGGCCAAAGCGCTCGGCCTGGTCAATGACCATGAGGCTGGCATTGCCCACATCCACGCCCACCTCAATCACCGTGGTCGACACCAGTAAATCCAGTTCTCCCGCCGAGAATGCGGCCATGGTGGCCTGTTTCAGCTTGTTGTCCTGCTTGCCGTGCAGCAGGCCGATTCGCCTGTTCGGCAATTGCTCGCACAGGTCGGTGTAGGTGGCTTGTGCTGCCTGCAGGTCCAGGGTTTCGCTTTCTTCGATCAATGGGCAAACCCAGTACGCCTGCTGGCCTTTGTCAATCTCGCCTTCAATGGCGGCAATCAGTTGTTCACGTTTTTTTTGCGATAACAACTTGGTGATGATGGGTTTTCTGCCGGGTGGCTTTTCATCCAGGCTGGATACCGCCAGGTCGGACAGGTAGGTCTGCGCCAGTGTGCGAGGAATGGGTGTGGCGCTCATCATGAGTTGATGCGCCAGTTGGCCGTTGTTCGCCTTCGCGATCAGGGAAAGTCGCTGTGCAACGCCAAAGCGGTGCTGTTCGTCAACCACAACCAGGGCCAGGGCCTTGAATTCAACATGGTCTTGCACCAAGGCGTGGGTGCCGATGACGACATCGATTTCGCCACTGACCAGTGCTTGCAAGGTGCGGTCCTTCTCGCTCTTTTTCATCGCGCCCTGTAGCTTGGCACACCGCACGCCGATGCTTTCAAACAGGGGGGTGAGCTTGTGGTGGTGTTGCGCTGCCAACACTTCGGTGGGCGCCAGTATGGCCGCTTGTTTTCCGTTTTCAATGGCGCGTAGGCAGGCCAAAGCCGCCACCAAGGTTTTTCCGCTGCCCACATCGCCTTGCAGCAGGCGTTGCATGGGATAAGGCTGGGCAAGGTCTTCAAAGATTTCAAGACATGAGCGGCTTTGTGCGCCGGTCAGTTCGAATGGCAACTGGGCAATGAATTTTTCAACCAACCCGGCTTTGAGCTGTTTGAGCGGACTTGCTTTTTCCAATGTGCGCTGTTGCCGGTATTCCCGCAGCAACAGTTGCTGGGCCAGCAATTCATCCACCTTGACCCGTGTCCATGCCGGGTGCGTGCGCAAATTCAGATCATAAAGGGCTTCAGGTTTGGCTTGTCCATGCAGTGTTTGTAAAGCCAGTGGCCAGGCCTGCAGTTTGTGTTTTTTGCACAGGCTGGCGGGCAATGTGTCGATAAAACAGGCGGCTGGCAGTTTTTTCATCCACCGGTGCCAGTCGCTTTGTTTTAGTTGCCCGGTGCTGGGATAGACCGGCTCAAGAACTGCATTGGCTGAGTGTTTGGCCGGAATGTCTTCCTGCGGGCTTGAAGCGTCTAAGGGATTGGTAGCACCTGCGGGTGCGATTTTCACCGTGGGGTGCACCATTTCAAAGGTACCGAATCCCTGGCGGATTTGCCCGCTGATTTGGATTCGAGTGCCCTCGCTCAACTTTTGCTGCAAGCCTGGGTAGAAATGCAGCCAGCGCAGTAGCAGCGTGGTGTCGCCGTCCTCTACCCACACCTTCAGCTGTTTTCTTGGGTGATATTGAACTTCCGACCCCACCACTGTGGCCAGCAGGTTGACTTTTTTACCTGGTTCCAAGGCATCCATTGCAGTGATGGACGCCTTGTCTTCAAAGCGCAGTGGCAGGTGCAGCGCAAGGCCCATCCAGTGGGGGGCATGCAAAACACTTCCCACTGCATCAGCAATGGCGGCGGGCAGTGGCAGCAGCTCTTCGAAGCTGGCTTGGTGTGGGGCTGCTGCGGTCAATGGTGTAGTGAGTAGATGAGTGGGCTGTCTGGGTCAGAGTGCCAGAATGGCTTCGACTTCAAATCGTGCGCCTTTGGGCAAGCTGGCCACGCCAACGGTGGAGCGCGCTGGGAAGGGGGCCGACACATATTCCTGCATGATGGCGTTGACCTGGGCGAATTCGCTGAGGTCGGTCAGGAACAGGGTGAACTTGACCACGTTGGCCAGGCTGCCGCCCGCTTCTTCTGCCACAGCTTTCAAGTTCGAGAATGCCTGGCGGGCCTGTGCCTCGGTGGATGTACCCACGAGTTCGCCGGTGGCGGGGTTCAGGCCGATCTGGCCAGATGTGAACACCAGGTTGCCCAGTTTGATGGCCTGGCTGTAAGGGCCGATTGCGGCGGGTGCATTGGGGGTGGAAACAACGGTGGCTTGTGTCATGTTGTGTCTTGAAAAGGTTGGGTGAATGGGTCTAAAAGCGCTCAGTTGCAATGATAACGCGGGTCAGCGCATTGTATTGCCCATGGGGACGGTATACCATTACCGACTTGTTTGTTGCGCTGCAATGTACGCATGAGTCAAACCCCAAAGTCGACCAAGGCCAGTGGCCGGGTCGATTCACAGAATGGTCGCCCCCCTTTGGCTTCATCTTTGAATGCTGAAGAGCGCGATGACATTTTTTCAGAAAAGTACGCCTGGGTGGCTGTTGGTGCCTGCGGATTGGCCTCGGTGGCGTTCGGTCCCGAGGAGTCCTTCAAGGCCTTGGGAGACGCTCGACACCTGGTCCTCTTTCTCGGGCTGTTGACGGCGTTCTCGATTCTGTTGGTGTCGCTGACCTATTTTCGGGTTACTGAGCTGTTTCCGAAAGGGGGCGGCGGCTATGCCATGGCCACCAATTTGCTGGGTCCGCGTATTGGCCTGATAGCGGGGGCAGCCTTGCTGGTCGATTACATCCTGATGGTTGCGTTGGGCATCAGTGCCTCTACGCACTTGATGTTCAGCTTTTTGCCCCCGTATTTTTACGATTACCGTGTGTGGGTGTCGATGCTGCTAATGGCCGGCCTCATGGTGTTTCACATTCAGGGCCGCCACTTGAATTTGAAGCCATTCAAGTATCTGTTCGTGGCATTCCTGTTGACTCATTTTGTTTTCATTCTGGTTGGGTTTTCTGATCATTTTCAGGACATTGGTGGTGTGGTTGCGAGTAGTGTTGCCACCACTGAATCCGACTTGAATGCCATGGGTTGGTTACCGGTACTGGCCATATTCGCACGCGGGTTTTTCCTAGGTGGGGGCACTTACACGGGAATTGAAGCGGCATCGGACACCGTTCAGCTGAGCCGCTACCGCCAAAGCAGCGAGAACCGGCGAAAAATGTTGGCCTATGTGGCATGTGCCCTGGCCTTCGCCGCTGCAAGTCTTGCCGTGTTGTATTCCTTGTGGGATGTGAACATCGAACCGACGATGGCTCTGAATGGCGTGCTGTTTGAGCGGGTATTCACCGACCTGGGTTGGGATTGGCCTTATGTCATTCTGGGCTTGCTGGTGATGTTGGGGCTTGAAACCGCTGTGCTGCTGCTTGCGGCCCATGTGGGTTTTGTGGTGGGGCCGCGTGTATTGTCCACCATGGCGATCGATTCCTGGCTGCCACACCAGTTCCGCTACCTTTCAAACCGGTTTGTAACCAAAAACGGTATTTTGTTGATGGGCGGCCTGGCTTTCCTTGCCATTTACCTGAGTGACGCCAATGTCGACCTGTTGGTGGTGCTATTTTCCATCAACGTATTTATTGTGTTCAGCCTTTCCATGCTCGGTTTGTGTGTGTACTGGCTGCGCAACCGTCATGAGGCAAGGTTTGTCAAGGGCCTGCTGTCTGCTGCACTTGGCTTTGTTGTGTCCGTTTCCATTTTGCTGGGAACGGTGATTACCCAGTTTTTTCAGGGTGGCTGGATCACGATGTTGATCACCACACTGGTAGTGCTGATCTGTTTGTGGGTTCGAGGACATTACCGGGACACCAAGGAAAAAATCGCCAAGATTGACGAAGTGTTTGCAATGGCGCAGTACGGCTCGGCCCACTCGCCACCCGAGTTGATCGAGGACGGAAACACGGCGGTGTTCATTGTGGGTAACAGCCGGGGTGGTGGTCTGCATGCCTTGCTATGGGTTCAGCGCATGTTTCCCAACCATTTCCAGAATTTCGTGTTCATGAATGCGCGCACCGTGGATTCCAAGGCTTACGGGGGGCGGGAAGCGCTGGAAGCAATGCGGGTGGATGCTTCCGTTTCCCTGAATTATTTTGTCAATTTCTGCCGCAGCCATGGTTTGCGCGCCAAGAGTTATCTGTCGTTCGGTACGGATGCAGTGGAGGAGCTGACAAACCTGGCCAAGAATGTGGCGGATAGCCATCCCAATGCAATTTTCTTCACCAGCAAGCTGGTGTTTGAAAATGAAAATATTTTGACGCGCTTGCTACACAACCAGGCTGCGCTTGAGTTGCAGCGCCGTTTGCACAACGCGGGGCAACAGATGGTGATTCTGCCGATGCGGCTTTGAGGCTTTTGCCCAGAAAGATTGATTGCTTGATGGTCAGGTGTTTGTGATAATAATCGAACCTGCATTGTTGATAGAAAAATTAAATGACCCTCACTGAGTTGAAGTACATTGTTGCACTGGCGCGAGAAAAGCATTTCGGCCGTGCAGCAGATGCCTGTTTTGTCAGTCAACCCACTTTGTCAGTGGCGATCAAAAAACTTGAAGAAGAGCTGAATGTCTCCTTGTTTGAGCGTGGCTCGAATGAGGTGTCACTGACGCCTGTGGGTGAACGGGTAGTGGTGCAGGCGCAGCGCGTGCTGGAAGAAGCATCGGCCATCAAGGCCATTGCGCAACAGGGCATGGACCCTTTGGCTGGTCCTCTGAGGGTGGGTGTGATTTACACCATTGGCCCTTATCTGCTGCCGGGGCTGGTTTCCAGCATGATTGAAAAGGTGCCCACCATGCCACTGGTGTTGCAGGAAAACTTTACGGTCCGCTTGCTCGAATTGCTCAAGCAGGGCGAAATTGACGTGGCTGTGCTCGCGCTGCCCATCAATGAATCGGGTTTTGTGATTCAACCGCTGTACGACGAACCCTTTATTGTGGCCTTACCCAAGTCACATCGCTGGGCGCAGGAAACAACCATTCGATCAGACGACCTTCGCGGCGAAAACATGCTGCTGCTGGGTGCTGGGCATTGTTTCCGTGACCAGGTCTTGGGCGTATGCCCGGAACTGTCAAGGTTTTCGCAGTCTTCCGAGGGTATTCAACGCACCTTTGAAGGCAGTTCGCTGGAAACCATTCGGCACATGGTGGCCTCAGGCGTGGGTATCACGGTGCTGCCATCTAGTTCTGTGCCCAACCCTGTGCCGGCGGAATCGTTGTTGAATTACATTCCCTTGGCCGACGACGACACGCGCCGAACCGTGGCCCTGGTGTGGCGCAAAAGTTTTGGCCGCCGCGAAGCGCTGGACGCTTTGAAAGAGTGCATCATGGCCTGCGACTTGAATGGTGTGGAGTTTCTGGATTCCCCGCAAATGGTGCGCTAGGCATGACTCAGATTGCACTCGCACGTCTGCGTGAATATGGCTTGCTGCTGCGCTTGAACAAGCCAATCGGTATTTTGCTGCTGCTGTGGCCTACCCTGTGGGGCCTGTGGCTGGCCGCCGAAGGCACGCCGCCCTGGCCCGTGTTGTGGGTGTTCGTGGCCGGCGTGGTGCTGATGCGATCAGCCGGGTGCGCCATCAACGACTATGCCGACCGCGACATCGATTTGCACGTGGAGCGAACCCGAAACCGGCCGTTGACCAGTGGCCGAATCAGTTCAAAAGAGGCCTTGCTTCTGGCTGCTTTGCTAGCTTTGATTGCTTTGCTGATCACCTTGCCACTGGGTTGGCCGGTGGTGCTGATGAGCCTCCCTGCCGCCTTTCTGGCGGGCAGCTACCCCTTCACCAAGCGTTTTTTCCCAATGCCACAGGCTTATTTGGGTGTGGCATTTGGCTTTTCAATTCCCATGGCTTATGTGGCTGTGCAGGGCAGCGTGCCCCTGGCTGGCTGGTTGATTTTCGCCGCCAATGTGTTTTGGACCATTGCTTATGACACGGAATATGCCTTGGTCGACAAACCCGACGATTTGAAGTTGAACATCAAAACCGCTGCCATTACTTTGGGGCGTTTTGACATCGTGGGTATTCTGGTTTGTTATGCAATGTGCCTGTTGATGTGGGCCAGTGTGGCTTTGCTGTTGAATTTTAAGGCGGTGTTCTGGTTGGCCTGGGCTGCCGCCTGGTGCATTGTGGCCTATCACTTTGTGTTGATCCGGAACCGCGACCGAGCCAACTGCTTCAAGGCCTTTTTGCACAACAACTGGATCGGTGCTGCGCTGTTTGCCGGGTTGGTGCTTCAATATCTTTAACTATTGAAGCAAACCCATAAGCAAGCCCAGACGTAACCCGGGAAGCAAATCCAGGTGCAATCAAGGCCCGCATGTTCCAGTTAACCTGCGTTTTTCTGCAATTCAACTGCCCGATCAAAAGCCGCTTGTGCCGCGCCCTGAATGGCGGAGGACACGCCCAGTGCGCGCAATTGTTCAAGCCCTGCGAATGTGGTGCCGCCTTTGCTGGTGACTTTCTCGCGCAGAGTTGCAAATGAGTCGTCACTTTGTTTGGCCAGTGTGGCCGCGCCCAAAAAGGTCTGGTTCACCAGCAGGTTCGCCTGTGCCTCGCTGAATCCCAGGTTCTGCGCCGCTTGGGCCAAAGCCTCCATCAGAAAAAACACATAACCGGGTCCACTGCCTGAAATGGCGGTGACGGCGTTGATTTCGTCTTCGGTGTTCACCACCACCACTTCACCACAGCTGTTGAAAATTTGATGGGAGGTGGTGTGGTCGGCATCATTACAATTGGCTGTGAAGTAAAGTCCGGATATGCCCTGCGCCACCAGTGCCGGTGTATTGGGCATGCAGCGCACCACGCGGGCATCGCTTTGGGCGCTCCACAGTTGAATTTGAGCCACGCTGACCCCAGCTGCAATGCTGATCAGCAGCACCTGCTTCAGGTGGCCAGCCTGTTGATTCAACACGCTTTGCATCATTTGTGGCTTGACGGCCAGCACCACCACATCGGGTTTGAAGTCTTCGGGCCAATCCACCGTGCAGCGCAGGTTCATTTCTGCCATTTTTGCAGCCGACTCCGGGCTGGGGTCAATGACATGAAAGGAGCTGGCTGGCAGCCCGCTGCGGACCAAGCCGCCCAGAATGGCGTAAGCCATGTTGCCGCCGCCGATGAAGAGTGTGTTTTGAATGGCTCTGTTTTGCATGGCTATGTTGTGATTCGATTCAAAAAAGTGGTGTTCAGGCACGTGCGCCAAACAGGGCGGAACCCACGCGCACGCAGGTGGAGCCGCATTCAATGGCAAGTTCCAGGTCCGAGGACATGCCCATGGACAGCGTGTCCAATTGCAGGCCTTGCGCATTCAAGGCGTCAAAAATGGATTTGCACAACAGGAATTCTGCTTTCAACTGCGCCATGTCGTCTGTGTTGCTGGGTATGGTCATCAGGCCATGCAACTTCAGATTAGGCAGCTGGCTTACAGCGAGGCACAGTGCAACCGCTTCATCGGGATTAACACCTGATTTGCTGGCCTCGCCCGAGGTGTTGATCTGGATCAGCAGCTTCAGGGGCGGCAGATGGGGCGGGCGCTGGTCAGACAAACGCTGTGCAATTTTCAACCGGTCCACACTGTGTACCCATTGAAAGTTATCCGCAATCGGTTTGGTCTTGTTGCTTTGAATGGGTCCAATGAAATGCCATTCGATGGCTGGGGCATCAGGGTGATCAGCCAGCTGGGTGATTTTATCCAGCGACTCTTGCAGGTAATTTTCACCAAAAGCGGTTTGCCCACAGGCGCGAAATTCAAGAATGCGATCCAGTGGAAATGTTTTGCTGACAGCCAGCAATGTGACCGAGTCGAGTGGCCGGTTGGCCTTGCCACAGGCAGTTGCAATGCGTTGCTGGATCCCGGCAAGTTGTTCGGCTTGGGTCATGGTGAATCAATTGAATGCTCAAATGGAGATTATAGCCACATGACACTGACCGAGTTGCTTACCTGGGCTGTGGAGGAGCATGCCTCTGATCTTCATTTGTCGGCTGACATGCCACCCATGATCCGCGTGGACGGCGAAGTGCGTCGGCTAAGCGATGCAGTATTGGGTCACCGGGAAATTTACAGACTGATTCAAAGCTCGATGAGCGATGTGCAATGGCAGGCGTGGGAACAATCGCACGAATGTGATTACAGCTTCGCAGTAGAGGGTTTGTCGCGTTTCCGGGTGAATGCATTCATGCAAAGCCGGGGGGCATCTGCTGCGTTTCGTGTGGTGCCCAGCCGGGTCAAAACACTGGAAGAGCTTGAAGCGCCTTCGGTATTCAGAACCATTGCGCGGGAGCCCAATGGCCTGGTGCTGGTGACAGGGCCCACGGGTTCTGGTAAAAGCACCACGCTGGCTGCAATGGTAGACGATGTGAACCGGCACCAGAAGGCGCACATTCTGACCATTGAAGATCCGATCGAGTTTTTGCACACCCCCGTGAATTGCGTGGTGAATCAGCGCGAGCTGGGTGAGCACACCCATTCTTTTGGTGCAGCTTTGCGGTCTGCACTGCGGGAAGATCCGGATGTGATTCTGGTCGGTGAAATGCGCGACCTTGAAACCATTCAACTGGCCCTGACTGCCGCTGAAACCGGGCACCTGGTGTTTGCAACCCTGCACACGTCGTCTGCCCCCAAAACCATTGACCGGATCATTGATGCATTTCCATCGGCCGACAAATCCATGGTGCGGGCCATGTTGTCAGAATCTCTGCGCGCTGTGATTTGCCAGACCCTTTTAAAGAAGCCGGGTGGTGGACGACTGGCTGCCCATGAAATCATGCTGGCCACACCGCCTATTCGAAACCTGATCCGCGAGGGCAAGATCGCCCAGATGATGTCCTCGATCCAGACCGGTTCGCAGCATGGCATGCAGACGCTGGAGCAGTCGGTTCAGCGCTTGTTGATGACGGGAAAAATCACGCGGGATGTGGCAGCCTCGGTGTTGTCGGGCTCCAACCAACCCTGATGCCCCGCAGATTCGGGGTACACTTGAATTCGATTGAATGATTTCGGAGGCAAGTGGCATGGCACATGGTGTGTATGAGTTTTCCAGCAAAACCCTGGACGGTAAACCCCTGAATTTGGCTGATTTTGAAGGCAAGGTTTTGTTGATTGTGAACACGGCCAGCAAGTGCGGCTTCACCCCGCAATACGAAGGTTTGCAGGCGCTGCATGCCGAGTTGGGCCAGAAAGGCTTGGTGATCATCGGTTTTCCGTGCAACCAGTTTGGTGGGCAGGAGCCCGGTACGGAAGAGGTTATTGCCAGTTTCTGCCAGAAGAACTACGGCGTGGATTTCCTGATGGCTGAAAAGGTGGATGTGAAGGGCGACCAGGCGCACCCCTTGTTCAAGTACCTGACTTCAGAAGCCAAAGGCATTCTGGGCACGGAGGCCATCAAGTGGAATTTCACGAAGTTCCTGGTTCGCAAAAATGGTGAGGTGTACGACCGCTACGCCCCCACCACCAAGCCTGCTGACCTGAAAGCTGACATTGCCCAGTTGATGGCAGAGTAATCAGTCTTCGGCCTGATCGTCCTGGGCTGGATTGCTTCCAGCCTCGGCATTGCCTTCTGTGTTGCCGTCGGTGCCTGCAGCCCTTGGCCGGTACACACCGCGCGTCAACGGGATTTCAAACAGCCTGCATTCAATTGGACCATTGAACAAGGGGCGCTTGCGCTTGGGGCTCAAACCCAGCGTTTTCTTGATTTCCAGGTCGCCTGAGAACAAAAAGGCGGTCCACCCCGAGAAGTTCATTTTCAGGTGGTCGCCATAGGCCTTGAACAGGCGCTCGTAGGCTTCGTCTTCCGGCACATCGGCACCCTTGGCCCGCACGCGTTCGCCGTAAGGCGGGTTGCTGAACACGATGCCAGTTTCTGCAGGTGGCTCTACGGTGAGTGCGTCCCGCTGTGCAAACTGCACAATGCCTGCGTCCAGCAATTCTTCAAACCCGGCCTGTGCCAGGTTTTCCTTTGCAATGCTGATGAGCACCTCGGTGATGTCGCTGGCATACCACTGAAACCAGGGTGATTTGATTGCCTTGTCCAAGCCCGCATTGAAGCGCTTGTTGGCGTCTTCCTGAAGGTCTCGTCCCCACTCTGGGGTGAAAGGTTTCAGGTTTTCAAAAGCAAACGGCCGTTCCAGGCCCGGTGCACGGTCGCACAGCTGTGACAGCGATTCAATGACCAGTGTGCCACTGCCGCAGAACGGATCAAGAAACACATTCGCGTTTTTTCCAGCTTCGCTTTGGCGCGCAATGTGCCACAAACCTGCCGCCAGATTTTCCTTCAGTGGGGCCACGCCCGCTTCTTCGCGCCAGCCTCGCTTGAACAGGTTTTCGCCCGCCAGGTCGATGTAGACCATGGCTTCGGTGGGGGTGATGGCAGCAAAGATGCGCACATCCGGTGCTTCCACGCTGACGTTGGGGCGTTCGTCAAATCGCTCCAGGAAGGAATCGCACACCGCGTCCTTCAGGCGCAACTGGGTAAACCGCACGCTTTGCAGGTCGGCGCCCAGGTTGTTGAGGTCGACCCGGAATGTGTTGGATAGTTTGAACCAGTTGTACCAGTCGACGGATTTGGCAATGTTGTAAAACTGGTCTTCGCTGCTGCATTCTCCACGGGCCAGTTCCAGGCCGATACGGCCTGCAAAACGGGTCCAGTAGGTCATGCGCGTGGCTTGTCTCCAACTGGCCTCAAAGGTGCAGCCGCCGGTGACTGCACGGGTTTTCTGGGCCCCCATTGTTTCCAGTTCAGCCACAAGAATTTCTTCCAGACCGCGCGGACAACTGGCAAAGCATTTGAAGACACTTTGCTTGGTCGAATTGTGTTGTTGACCGGCTTTGCCCGGGTTGGAATGGTTTGGGTTTGAACTGGGCATGAATTGCTTTTAAAAAAGATTTAGAAAGGTTTTACGACCACCAAAATGATGGCAATGGCCATGAGTACCACGGGCACTTCATTGAACCAACGGAAGTAGACGTGGCTGCGGGTGTTCTGGCCGATTTCAAACTTGCGCAGAATGCGGCCACAACTGTAGTGGTAACCGGCAATGATGAACACCACCAGAATTTTGGCGTGAAGCCAGCCGCTTTGGCCACCCACGCCGATTTGGTAAACACCCACCAGTGCGAAACCCAGCAACAGTGCGGGAATGGCCAGCAAGGTCATGAATTTGTACAGCTTGCGCGCCATGTGCAGCAAACGGGCGGTGGCTGCAGGTTCTGTTTCCATGGCCAGGTTCACGAAAATGCGGGGCAGGTAAAACAGCCCGGCAAACCACGAGGCCACAAACAAAATGTGAAAGGCTTTTACCCAAAGATAACCGTCCATGAACTGCTCCAGTTGGTTCTTGTTAGTTAGTTGCGAATTTCACCGTGACCAAACACCACGTATTTCTGGCTGGTCAATCCTTCAAGGCCCACCGGGCCGCGTGCGTGAATTTTATCGGTGGAAATGCCAATTTCGGCACCCAGTCCGTATTCAAATCCGTCTGCAAACCGGGTGGACGCATTCACCATGACGGAAGCAGAATCCACTTCGCGAACAAAGCGCATGGCGTGGCTGTGATTTTCAGTCACGATGCTGTCGGTGTGGTGCGAACCGTATTTGTTGATGTGGGCAATTGCTTCGTCCAGGCTGTCGACCACCTTGATCGACAAAATCGGGGCCAGGTATTCGGTGTTCCAGTCTTCTTCCGTGGCGGCTTTCACGCTGGGCAGCAGGGCCATGGTGCGTTTGCAACCGCGCAATTCAACGCCTTTGGCGGCATAGCGCACGGCCAATTCGGCCAAGGCCGGTTTGGCCACGTGGGTGTGGACCAACAGGGTTTCCATGGTGTTGCAGGTGCCATAGCGGTGGGTTTTCGCATTCTCGGCGATGTTCACAGCGTGGGTCATGTTGGCCGATTCATCAATGAACACGTGGCAAATGCCGTCGAGGTGCTTGATCACAGGTACCTTGGCATCGCGTGAAATTCGTTCGATCAAACCCTTGCCACCCCGCGGCACAATCACGTCCACGTATTCCGTCATGGTGATCAACGTGCCCACGGCCGCACGGTCGGTGGTGTCGATGACCTGCACCGCATCGGCTGGCAAACCTGCTGCTTCAAGGCCTTGGGCCACAATCGCGGCCAGTGCCTGGTTGCAGCGAAAAGCTTCAGACCCACCACGCAAAATGGTGCTGTTGCCGGATTTGATGCACAAGCCGGCCGCATCAACAGTCACATTCGGACGGCTTTCATAAATGATACCGATCACGCCCAAGGGCACGCGCATTTTACCCACCTGGATGCCGGAAGGGCGGTTTTTAAAGTCGGTCATCTCGCCAATCGGGTCGGGCAACTGGGCAATTTGCTCAAGGCCCTGCGCCATGGTTTCAATGGCTTTGTCGTTCAGTGCCAGGCGATCCAGCAAGGCCTCTTCAAGGCCATTGGCTTTGGCTTGAGCCAGGTCTTCCTGATTGGCTTCGGTCAATGCGGCCTTGTTGGCGCGAATCAGCTTGGCTGTTTCCAGCAGGGCCTGATTTTTTGCGTGGGTGTTGGCCTTGGCCATGTACACCGCTGCTGCGCGGGCTTTTTTGCCGATGGCCAGGATTTGGTCTTCAATGCTCATGATACTTGCTCGGTATTGGGTACTTGGTATTTGTTGGTTCAAGTGTTCCACAGTTCGGGCGGCTCAATGCCAGCCACGCCCAAACCAATGATTTCAAACAGGGTCCAGGGGTTGCCCTGTTTCATGCCCTTGATGGTTTTTTCGGCGGCATAGCACCAGCCAGTCAATTTTTGCAGGCTGCCCGGGTTGTGTCGTTTCAGCGCAGCAGCAATGTGATTCTGCCGCTGTCCCCAAATTCTATTTTGACGGCAGGCATCCGACAAAGACATTCCGCGTCTCATGGCTTGCTGTGTGTCGCGAATGGCACGAATTTCTTCCTGAAGCGCCCACAGTACCAGCGTGGGTGCTTCGCCTTCCGCTTCCAGGCCTTCCACCATGCGGGTAATTCGTTTCACGTCACCGGCCAGTAGGCTTGCACCCAAGTCGAACACATTGAAACGTGCCGAGTTGGCCACCATGCCTTGAACCTGTTCAATGTCCACGGCCCCTTGGTGTTCCAGCGCCAGTTTTTCAATGGTTTGGTGAGCCACCAGCAGGTTGCCTTCGGTTTTTTCTGCAAGCCAGGCGCAGGTTTCGCGATTCAGTTGCACGCCCTTGCGTTTGGCCGCCTGCGCAATCCAGCCGGGCAGGGTGTCTGCACCAATCGGTTTGCAGATCACTTCTGTGCCCTTGGCCAGAAGCTCCGCAAACCCGGCGCTTTTCTCCTGCGTTTTGTTCAGCTTGGGTGCGTTCACCAGCAGGTGGTGGCCGGTGTCACCCGCTGCAATCCACTGTGCCGCTTTGCCCAGTGCTTCTGCCGCTTCCTTGCTCAGCTTCGGTTGGCTGATGCGCAAATCAACCAGAGACACATCGCCAAACAGCGAGGCTTCGGCAAACAGGGACAAGAATTCCTGCGGGTCAAACTGGCGATCAACTTCCACAATTTGACGCTGGTAGTCCGTCTGCTTTTTTAAACGTG
Source organism: Limnobacter thiooxidans (assembly GCF_036323495.1). NCBI lineage: Bacteria > Pseudomonadati > Pseudomonadota > Betaproteobacteria > Burkholderiales > Burkholderiaceae > Limnobacter > Limnobacter thiooxidans. The sequence goes on from NZ_AP028947.1 coordinate 960,686, forward strand.
TGCGATACAGGTCTGCGGCCTGGGTGGCGAACAAGGGCTCGTCGGTGAACACGCACAGCAGCTGAGGCAATGCTTGATTGCCTGTGTCAGCAAGCCAGGTGTCCAGCGCAATCTGTTTCACTTGGCTGTTTGCCCCTTTGGTACTTGCAAGGCGCTCAGGCGACCGGTGATTTGGCGCGCAATGTCGCGTTGCATTTCTGTGGTCAGCTGGTTTTCTTCCGCTTCCTTGCCGAGAATCTGGTCGTCGGTGTAGGTCAGTTCGCGGCGCTGGCTCAACTGGCTGGTGGCGATCAGGAAGTCGCCATTTTTATCCGTCACGCTGTAAAACAGTTCGTAGGTGATCCGCACTTCGCGGGCCCGGCCCGTGGCGCTGAAAGTCACGATGCTGCGGTCGCGGGTTTCCCGGATCAAATTCAGCTTCAAGGGTGCGCCTTCGGGCGGATTCACTTTGAGGTTCAGGATTTGAAGCTGCAAGTCCATGTTGCGGTTCATTTCAGCATTTTCCATGCCGCGCAATTCGATTTTGTCGAAATCAAAGTCGTATTGCCCTCGCAGTTGAAAACCGCAGGCGGCCAGCACCAGTGCGGTGCTCAGCAGGGCGATGGCTTGAATGAATCGTTTCATGAGGACTCGCTTTGTGTTGAGGTCGGTGTTGGGTTTTAACTTAAACAACGATGTTGACCAGTTTGCCCGGAACCACGATGACCTTTTTCGCGGGCTTGCCTTCCATGAACTTCTGAGCTGCGTCGCTGGCCAATGCGGTGGCTTCAATACTCGCCTTGTCTGCATCGGCAGGCACTTCAATACTGCCCCGAAGTTTGCCGTTGACTTGCACCATCAGGTTCAATTCCGAACGCACCAAGGCCTTTTCATCCACTTCAGGCCAAGGGGAATCGAGAAGCTCACCCTGTGTTGCACTGTAGTTCAAGCTGCTCCACAGGTGGCAGGTGATGTGCGGCACAATCGGGTACAGCACGCGCAGCAGAATGCTCAAACCTTCTGCAAGCACGGCCTGGTCTGCGGGTGAATTTGCTTCGCTGGCAAAGGCGTCGAGTGTGTTCAGCATTTTCATGCCGGCAGACACCACGGTGTTGTACTGGTGACGGTCGTAGTCGAAGTTGGCTTGCTTCAAAATCTCGTGCACATCGCGGCGCGCGGTTTGTGCAACCTTGCCCAGGTTGGCGGCACTCAAGACGGGTTGTGCCTTGATGGCGTCCTGCTTGTTCAATGCCAGCTGATACAGGCGTTTGAGGAAACGGTGCGCACCTTCTACACCGGAATCGCTCCACTCCAGGCTTTGCTCGGGTGGTGCGGCAAACATGGTGAACAGGCGGGCGGTGTCAGCCCCGTACTGGTCGATCAGGGCTTGGGGGTCAATGCCGTTGTTTTTCGACTTCGACATTTTTTCCACGCCGCCGATTTGCACAGGCGTGCCCGCGTTGATCAGTTTTGCAGAAACCGGGCGACCCTTGTCATCAAACTCCACGGCCACATCGGCCGGGTTGATCCAGTTCTTCTTGCCGTTGGCTTCTTCGGTGAAATAGGTGTCGTTCAGCACCATGCCTTGGGTCAACAAGGCGGTGGCCGGTTCGCGGAATTTCACCAGGCCCAGGTCGTTCATGACCTTGGTCCAGAAACGGCTGTACAGCAAATGCAGAATCGCATGTTCAATGCCGCCGATGTACTGGTCCATGGGCATCCAGTAGTCTGAACGCGCATCGGTCATGGTGTTTGCGTCGTTGCACACGTAGCGGGTGAAGTACCAGCTTGAGTCGACAAACGTGTCCATGGTGTCGGTTTCACGGCGCGCAAGGCTGCCACACTTGGGGCACTTGCATTCGTAAAATGCTGCGCTTTTGGCCAGCGGGTTGCCGCTGCCGTCGGGTACCAGGTCTTCCGGCAATACCACGGGCAAGTCGGCTTCAGGCACAGGCACGTCACCGCAGGTGTCGCAGTAAATCATGGGGATGGGGGTGCCCCAATAGCGCTGACGGGAAATGCCCCAGTCGCGCAGGCGGAACTGGATGCGCTTTTCACCCACGCCCTTGTTGGACAGAAGTTCAGCCACGGCATTCACTGCCTGTGTGTGGTTCAAACCGTCGAGCGGGCCGCTGCCGATACACACGCCGCGTTCCTTGTCGCCATACCATTCAGCCCATTCAGCGTTGTTGAATACTTCGCCTTCAACTGAGATCACTTGCTTGATCGGAATGCCGTACTTCAAGGCGAACGCGAAGTCGCGTTCATCGTGCGCGGGCACGCCCATGACAGCACCGTCGCCGTAGCTCATCAGCACGTAGTTGCCCACCCACACCGGTACGCTTTCACCTGTCAATGGGTGAGTTACCTGCAGGCCGGTGGGCATGCCTTTCTTTTCCATGGTGGCCATGTCAGCTTCAGCCACGCCACCTGCCTTGCATTCAGCAATGAAGGCCTGCAATTCAGGATTGTTTTCAGCAGCCAATGCGGCAAGCGGGTGCTCGGCCGCCACGGCTGCGAAGGTCACACCCATGATGGTGTCGGCACGGGTGGTGAACACGTAAAGCTTGCCGTCCTGGATTAGCTTGCCATCTGCACCTGCAATATTGTGCGGGAAAGCAAAGCGCACGCCAGTGGATTTGCCAATCCAGTTTTCCTGCATCACCTTGACGCGGTCGGGCCACTGAAGGCCGTTCAAATCGTCAAGCAGCACATCGGCGTAATCGGTGATGGCCATGTAGTACATGGGAATGTCGCGCTTTTCGACCGTTGCGCCGGAGCGCCAGCCTTTGCCGTCAATCACCTGTTCATTGGCCAGCACGGTTTGATCGATTGGGTCCCAGTTCACTGTGCCAGTTTTCTTGTAGACAATGCCTTTCTCAAGCATTTTCAAAAATAGCCACTGGTTCCACTTGTAGTAATCGGGTTTGCAGGTGGCCACTTCCTTGGACCAGTCAATTGCCAAGCCCATCGATTCCATCTGCTTTTTCATGTAATCGATGTTGCTGTAGGTCCAGGCCGCTGGCGGCTTGCCGTTGGCCATGGCCGCGTTTTCTGCAGGCATGCCGAATGCGTCCCAGCCCATGGGCATCAGGGTGTTGTAGCCTTTCATCCGCTTTTGGCGAATCATCACATCGTTGATGGTGTAATTGCGCACATGGCCCATGTGCAGCTTGCCACTTGGATAGGGCAGCATGGACACGCAGTAGTACTTGGGCTTGAGCTTGCCGCTTGCGTCTTTCGCAAAGGCCTCGGCCTTGTAGGCATCCGAGGTTTTCCATTGGCCTTGAACGGCATTTTCAATGTCTTGGGCGGCGTATTTGTCGAACATGGTGGTGTTGAAACTTGGATGTGAATTTGAATGCAGGCGGGGCCCGCCGGGTGGGGCAGGCCAATTGGTCATTATATCGGTGTTTTTGTGTTTTACGGCCTGGGTTGGAACCAGCCCCGGGTTCAACGCGATAAAAGCGCGGCCTTCATGGCCAGTGCCATTGATCGGCTGTCGTCGTTGTTGGCCCAAGCCCCCTTGCCGTCTGTAATGTCGGCCAGGCGCGCATCCAGCCATTCAGCCAGGGCTGTGCGGTCATTTTGGGGTATCGGTTGCTGCAACACCTCCCGCATTTGAGCCTGCGAGAAAAACACCACGGTGCGCTTGGTACCGTCCCCCCATGTCACGGTTTCCGATGCCCGCAGGAAGACGGGGGCATTGTCTTGAATGTACGTCCACGGGTTACCCACTGCGTCGAGGTCGCTTTGGTCCGCCAGCAAGGCCAGGCAGTTTTGTCGCCAGGGATAGTCGGGTTCCGGTGGGCCCAGCCGTTTTGTCTTGACCCGCAGGTTGGCAACAAGCCAAGGCCGCAATTCTGTGAAAAAGTGCTCACGCACCAGCGTGCGGGCATAGCTCTCGTCTTCCTGTTCAAACTGCAACCACCATTGCACCAGGGCTTGCAGGGTGGCGCGGTCTGTTTTCAACAAGGCAGGCTTGAGCTGAACGGCGGCACGCACCAGTTCCTGTTCGTGCGGTGCTGCGATGGCGTTGTTTCTTCGATTGATTTCACTGAATTCAATGGCAATGCGCAGACCAAAGTCCGGGTCTGTGTCAGCAAACTTTTTCAGAAAAAAGTAGTGTTCATTCCAGCGCGCATCCCACACATTGCGCCAGCGTCGTCGAAGTTGGTGGTCGCTGGCATAGTTGTGAAATCCTCCCAGATACTGCTCGCGCTTCATGGGGTTCCAATCGGTAATCCACGCAAACCTTGAGTGGTAAGCATTCAGCAATTCACCGGCTGAATCAAAGGAGGTTGTGCGCGCTTCCCAGTAAATGCGCGACAACAAGGCGGTCTGAAACAACGCCAGTGCCTGTTTGTTACTTGCCATGTCTTCACCCAGGTCGCCGGCAAGCCTTTCAATCACCGCATGGCTTTTTCCTTCAACTGGGCCGGGTCTTGAACAATGGCGGTGGCCCAGACCATTGTGGCGGCTTGCCTTGATTTGCGTGAATCGACAGGTTGGGGGTTGGGGTCAAATTGCTCGGCTTGATCGGGGCTGGCCGATGTGCCTGCCAAAGGGTCTGCTGTGTTGGTGTCAATCTGTACTGCCTTTGGTTTGCCAAACAGTACTGATAAACCGGCTAGCGCAAACAAAGCCACAGCAACAAGTAAACCGACCTTCCAGTGACGTTTGAATTTGGCAGGCTTGGCGCTCATGGGCATCGATGCAACAATGTGTGCAGCACGTTTGTCAGCTCCAGTCGACAAAATGCCTTGGTACCTGGGGTTCTTGTCATCGGTCAATATTCGATAAAGCCTGATTTCAGGCGCAGCATCACCTTTGGCCGCAAAGGTGCTTGCAAACTCACAAGGCACCTCTGACTGATTCATGGCCAAGTACACCGCCTCCGTGAAATAAATCTCGTTGGCTGTCGTGGCTTTCTCTATCTTCGCGGCGACATTCACAGGGTCACCAAATACATCCGTGTCGGTCACCGCCACTTCACCACAGTTGACGCTGATCTTGATGTGAATTCGGGTCTGTTCTGGCGCTTCATGATTGTGCACATGAAGGGCATGCTGCAGGCAAATTGCGCAGTGCAGTGCATCGGTTGGGCTTTCAAAGGTGAGTAGAAACGCATCTCCGATTGATTTGACAATCGTGCCGCCCCATTGCCGAATCACGGGGGTAAGCAGTGCGTTATGAATTTCCAGGCGTGCCATCATGTCATTGCGACTGCTGGTACTGGTTTGCCGGGTAAATCCACAGATGTCGGTAAACATTACGGTGAGATTTTTGTGGGTGTACATCCTTTGATTGCGGCCTGGCGGGAAAGCGCTTGATTATCGGCGCAAATGCTTGCCGTTGAACAATGGTAGTTCGGGTCAAGTTCGGGTCGAAGGGGAAATCACTGTTAAAATCACCAGCAAAACCCAATTCTGATGTGAGAAGCCGTGTCCCTACTCGATAGCCTGAACCCCGAACAACTGGCAGCAGTGACCTTGCCGCGTGAATCCGCCCTGATTCTTGCCGGTGCCGGAAGTGGCAAAACCAAGGTGCTCACGGCCCGAATCGCTTGGCTGATCCAGACCGGGCAGGTCGGGCCCAACGGGGTGTTGGCTGTCACTTTCACGAACAAGGCGTCCAAGGAAATGCTTCACCGCATTTCCACCATGTTGCCAATCAACACCCGCAGCATGTGGGTGGGCACCTTCCACGGGCTTTGTAACCGCATGTTGCGGGCCCACTGGAAGGAAGCGGGTTTGCCGCAGGCCTTCCAGATTCTGGACATGCAGGACCAGCTTTCCGCCATCAAGCGCATGTACAAGGTGCTGGGTATTGACGCTGAAAAATTTCCGCCCAAGCAACTGAGCTATTTTGTAGGTTCGGCCAAGGACCAGGGCCTGCGCCCCAAAGATGTTGAAGCCCATGATGAATACCACCGCATGATGGTTCGCCTTTACGAGGCCTATGAAGCGCAATGCCAGCGTGAAGGCGTGGTGGATTTTGCAGAACTGTTGTTGCGCTCGTTCGAATTGCTGGGGGCCAACCCCACGCTGCGGGAGCATTACCAGGCCCGTTTCAAATACATCCTGGTCGACGAGTTTCAGGACACCAACAGCCTGCAATACAACTGGTTGAAGCGTTTAGCCGGGCCCCAAGGTTGTATTTTTGCGGTGGGCGATGATGACCAGTCCATTTACGCCTTTCGCGGTGCACGCGTGGCCAACATGGTGCAGTTTGAGAACGACTTCAATGTGCAGAACCGGATCAAGCTGGAACAGAATTACCGATCGGTTGGCAATGTGCTGAAAGCCGCCAACGTGCTGATTGCCCACAACAAGGCCCGCTTGGGCAAAGAATTGTGGACTGAGGCGGGCGAGGGTGAGGCCATTCGAGTGTATGAGGCCACCAGCGACCAGGACGAGGCGGCCTTCATCATTGACCGCATCAAGAAACTGGTTTTGGAAGAGGGGTACAGCCGGTCTGATATCGCGATTCTGTACCGTTCCAATGCGCAATCCCGCGTGGTGGAGCAGGCCCTGTTCAATGCCGGCATGCCGTACCGTGTATACGGCGGTTTGCGGTTTTTTGAACGTGCGGAAATCAAGCACGCGCTGGCCTATTTGCGGTTGATGGACAACGCCGACGACGACAATTCCTTTTCACGCGTGGTGAATTTTCCTGCACGCGGCATTGGTGCGCGCAGCGTGGAGCAACTTCAGGATATCTCGACGGCTCAGGCTACGTCGCTTTACCGCGCCATTCACCGCATGGAAGGCCGTGCACAGGCAGGTTTGAAAAAGTTTGCTGATTTGATTGAGCGCATGCGCTTTGAAACCCGCGGCTTGAGCCTGCCCGATCTGGTCGACAAAGTGATCAATGAATCGGGCTTGATTGCCCATTTTCAGGCCGACAAAGACGGCGAAGACCGCGTTGAAAACTTGAAAGAACTGGTCAACGCGGCCGCTTCTTTTTCAATTGCAGAAGGCTATTACCGCGATGCGGCCGCCACCATGGTTGATGAGGAAAAGCTGATTACGCCTCTGGCTGATTTTCTTTCACATGCTTCACTCGAAGCGGGGGACAACGCAGCGGCCGCGGGGCAGGATGCCATTCAGTTGATGACAGCACATTCCGCCAAGGGGCTTGAATTCAAATGCGTGTTTGTCACCGGGCTGGAAGAAGGTTTGTTCCCGCACGAAAACAGCATTGGCAATTCCGTTGAGGGAGGCGATGGCACCAGCGTGGAGGCGGTGGAAGAAGAGCGCCGACTGATGTATGTGGCGATTACCCGCGCACGGGAACAGCTGTTTTTGAGCCATGCCCAGCAGCGCATGCTGCATGGCCAGATTCGCTACCACCTGCGATCACGTTTTCTGGACGAGTTGCCTGAAGAGGTGTTGAAGTGGCTGACCCCCAAGCGGGCGCACATCGCCAGCCAGGGTTGGGACGCACTTGACTCCAAAGTATGGGGGCAAAACAAAACCCTGAATGTGGGGTACAGCAACAAGACCAGCAAGCGACCTTATGACATTGGCACTGGCGTCAGCCATGCCAAATTTGGCAGTGGGGTGGTGGTGTCCTATGAAGGCGAGGGAGACGACCAAAGAATTCAAATCAACTTTGGTCGCCAAGGGATGAAGTGGCTCATGTTGAGTTTGGCGAAGCTGGAACGCAGCTGATTGCGTTGTCAAGTTGTCGCCAGGTTATAGCCAACTCGACAGGGTTGCCATGTCATCGCCAGCTCGACAAAGTTGCCCGATTCCGCACTGAAAACCGCTTGATCCCTTTTTGAATTGATTTTTGCTCACCGAATCAGGCAAAACAGACGGCCTGATTCGGTGTCAGCTTGCAGCCGAACGCAGCGAATCAATTCAAGCGGGGCGGTTTTCTTGAATGTGCGGAACAGGCAAACCCACTGCCGAGTTGGCTGCGTTGTTAGCGCTTGAGACTTGCCAACCAGATCTGGTCAGGACGTGGGCGGTTGATAAATTACCGTCCGCTCACTGGTCACTGGTCATGATGAGGAGCAATCGTTAGCGTTGTCCTGATCGCTTGGCCTTCAAGAAAACCTGCCCGTTTGAATTCACACGTCACGGTCGACCACAGGTCGACACCGAGACTCGGCCATGTTTTTTGCCGAGCTCGGTGAGTCAGTGCGAATTCAAAAAGGGGAATTCAGGTTTTCTGGCAAGTGATTGGGATTCGTGACGATTGAGACGCATCCGGATCGTTCAAGCCGTTGGATCGTGCTCAAACACCGCCTTGTACGTGGGGTAAAACGTGCACAAGGACACCGCCATCACCAGGGCCACACACATCATGTTCAAGGCACTGACAAACGGCGCCGGCAAGCCCAACAAGGTAAACAGCACTACAAACACCGACGAGAAACCAATGCCCAGTATCAACCAGCCCATGCCGTAAATCAGGAAGCTGCTTTTGTTGCGCCACACGGCAACCCAGCTTGAGAACAGCGCCTGCATGGGTTTCATGTTGTGCCAAACCACCAGCACGGGCGCAAACCAGAACGCCAGCAACACGGGAATGCTGCTGACACCGACAAACAGCATGTACAGCACGGTGTACTCCATGAAGGCCGCAGAAGTGGCCGGGTCGGCTTTTTGAAAGTCTTCCACTGTCATGGTAGGTTGGGCACCCAGTGCCAGATAAGCCAGCAGACGGATCAGGGCGAAGCACGCGGTGTAGATTGCCCCCAAGGTAATCAGGGACTGCAAATGCTTCCGGTTGTCCTGGTTGAATGCGGTGAACAGCACGCTTGGCCCAACACGTAAACCCTGCTGCCCCATTTTTCCGGCCAACATGATGCCAAAGCCCAGAGCGGGCGATGCAATGGCCACCGCAGCCGCGCCTACGAAGGGAATCAATACGCCGATGAACAGGATGATGAACAGGTAAGTGTTGCCAAACAAAAACATCTCACCCGGTTTTTTGCGGAAAAGCTGCACGCCTTGCATTAGCCAGTCCCAGCCAGCGCTTGGTGGGCATGTATGTACGTAATTGGCCAATTGATACTTCCTTAAACCGTTTGTGGAGCAATAGGTACACCGCGACGGCGGGCCAGCAACACGCGCTCGAAGTGTCTGGGGTCTTTGACGTTCAGCACTTCTGCTTCACGTGGCATGTAAAAGTCAAAAAGCCGTGATGTCCAGAAACGCAGGCTGGCAGAGCGAAGCATGTCTTGCCACAGTCTGCATTCAGGTTCGCTGAGGCTGCGAACTGCCTGATATCCCTCAAGCAAGGCCTGAATTGAATCGATTTTGAATTCGCCTGTTTCCAGGTCGATACACCAATCGTTTGCAGTCACTGCCAGGTCAAACAGGAATGTGTCCACACCTGCAAAATAGAAATCAATCACGCCACCCAGCTGGTCGCCCTGCATCAAGGCGTTGTCTCTGAACAGGTCCGCATGCACTGCGCCCTTGGGCAGGCTCAGGAAATCTGCCTGTTTCGAGACGGCTTTCTGGTGATTGACTTCATCGACAAGAAGGTTGCGAACATCTTCGGGCAAGTGCGCTTCAAGTTCGCTGACGGCCCCTTCAATCCACCCGAGCCCCCGTGGGTTGGGTGTATTGCAGTCAAAGTCGGCCACAGCCAAATGCGCCTTGGCGCTGAAGCTGCCAATTTCGCGACATTGGGCCGGGTTGGGGAGATCCACAGATTTTCCGCTCAGGCAATTGACCAGGGTCGCGGGCTTGTCATGCAGTGTATTGAACAATTCACCTGACATGTTGGCAATTGGCCCTGGCACAGCCAGGCCTTTTTTGGCCAGGTGTTTCATCAAACCGAGGTAAAACGGCAGATCTTCCGCCTTCAATTTTTCGAAAATGGTGAGAACGTAACGTCCAGCCGTGGTGGTCACAAAGTAATTGGTGTTTTCAATCCCGGACTCAATGCCCTCAAAGGAAATCAGGTTTCCGCAGTCACGGTCTTGCAACCATTCTTGGAGCTCGTCTTGGGTGATGCGTGTAAAAACAGCCATTCAAAATCCTGAGAGGGTGAACAATCACGGGGCAGATCACGGGTTTGCACGTTGGCAACCCGGATTTTACCCGTGTTTGGTCTCTCTTTATAAGTCCAACAGCTTCTCTGTTTCACTGTCTGAGGGATTGAAGGTGCGTTTTTCGTAGAAATGGAAGATGCTTGCCAACACCTGCTCGGGCGTTTCCACCACTTCAAACAGGTCCATGTCGCTTGGGCTGATCATGCCTTCACCCAGCAAGTGGCTTTTTATCCAGTCAATCAAGCCGGCCCAAAAAGCCGAGCCCACCAGAATAATCGGGATTCTGCGTCCCTTGTTGGTCTGGATCAGGGTCAGAGCTTCAAACATTTCATCCAGCGTGCCAAAGCCGCCTGGCATCACCACGTAGGCGCTGGCATATTTGGCAAAAGCCACCTTGCGTGCAAAAAAGTGCCGGAAGGTCAGGGAGATATTCTGGTACGGGTTGCCACTTTGTTCAAACGGCAGCTCGATGTTCAAACCCACGCTGGGCGATTCACCAGCAAATGCGCCCTTGTTGGCCGCCTCCATGATGCCGGGGCCGCCGCCGCTGATGACGGCAAAACCCGAGTCAGACAAGGCCCGTGCGATGTTTTCGGTCAGCACGTAGTAGGGGTGGTCAACAGGCGTGCGTGCGCTGCCAAAGATGGACACCGAGGGGCGAATTGCCGACAGCTTCTCGGTCGCCTCAATGAACTCTGCCATAATTCCCAGCACATGCCATGACTCGCGGGCCTTCACTGCTGTGGACTGCTCTTTCGAGGGCAAATGGCGCAATGTTGGAATATTCTTATTTTTGGTTGTCATATGAAGCGATTACTCCTTGTTGATGGGTCAAGCTACCTGTACCGTGCCTTTCATGCCATGCCTGATTTGCGAAATCGCGCGGGCGAGCCCACTGGCGCAGTCTACGGCATGGTCAACATGCTGAGGCGCTTGCGTGCGGACTATCACACCGACGATGTGCGCACCAATTGTATCGCCTGCGTGTTCGATGCGCCGGGCAAGACCTTTCGGGACGACATTTACCCGGAATACAAGGCCAACAGGGCCAGCATGCCGGAAGACTTGGCCGCCCAAATCCCCCACATTCATGAAGTCACCCGCGCACTGGGCTGGCCCATCGTCATGGAGCCCGGCATTGAAGCCGACGATGTGATTGGCACACTGGCGCATGTGGCCTTGCAACAGGGGTTTGACGAGGTCATCGTCTCGACTGGCGACAAGGACATGGCACAACTGGTCAACGACAAAGTCCGCTTGGTGGACACCATGAAAAATGCGGTGATGACCCGCGACGCGGTGTTTGAAAAGTTTGGCGTTTACCCGGAACAAATCATTGATTACCTGACCCTGGTTGGTGACACCGTGGACAACGTGCCCGGTGTTGAAAAGGTTGGCCCCAAAACCGCTGCAAAATGGCTTGCGGAATACAAAACCCTGGATGGCGTGGTGGCCAACGCCGACAAAATTGGCGGCAAGGTGGGTGAAAACCTGCAAAAGGCACTGGATTGGCTGCCCACGGGAAAGTCACTCGTGACCATCAAAACAGACTGCGAATTCGAGCTTCGCCGACACATTGAAGAACAGCTCAAGGCACACCCCGAGAACAATGAGGAACTGAAGCAGTTGTTTCAGCGCTTCGAGTTCAAAACCTGGTTCCGTGCCCTGGGTGGCGTGGGTGAAGAAGAAGTCGCGGCAAAACCCAAAGTGGAAGGGCCACCTGACGGCAGTTCGATGAGCCTGTTTGACGCGCCCACTCAGGCAGTCGATTCCATCGAAACAGTCTGTGTTCAAAATCAGGAACAGCTAACCGCCCTGATGGTTGAACTGAAGGCCGCAGCAGACAGCAAAACCGCCGTGGCCTTCGACACCGAAACAGATTCGCTCGAACCCATGAACGCCCGAATTGTCGGGTTGTCATTTGCAGTCAAACCCGGTGTGGGCTACTACATTCCGCTGACCCACCAGGACTTGACGGCGGAACCGCAGTTGCCAATTGACGAGGTTCTGGCTTTTCTGAAACCCTGGTTTGAAGACGCCGATTCACCCAAAATTGCGCAGAATGCCAAGTACGATTTGCACGTCATGGCCAACCACGATGTGTGGGTACAAGGCCTGATGGAAGACACCATGCTGGCCTCTTATATTCTGGAGGCTCACAAGCCGCACGGCATGGACGCCCTTGCACTGCGCTGGCTGAACTACAACACCATCAAGTTCGAAGACGTCGCAGGCAAGGGGGCAAGCCAGGTCACCTTTGATCAGGTTTCCATTGACACCGCCACTCGCTACGCGGCTGAAGATGCAGAGGTGACCTTGCGCCTGGCCCATGTATTGAAAGCCGAGCTTGACAAGGTGCCCGAGCTGGCCAAGCTGTACCACGAGGTGGAACTGCCATTTGGCCAGGTCCTGTTTGAAGTCGAGCGCAATGGCGTGCTGATTGATGCCGCAAAACTGGATGCTCAAAGCGCAGAAATTGCCGAGAAACTCAAACGCATCGAGGAGCAAGCTTTCGAGATGGCGGGCGGCAGTTTCAACCTGAACTCGCCCAAGCAAATTGGCGAGTTGTTGTTCGAGAAGCTGGGTTTACCGGTGGTGAAAAAAACAGCCAGCGGCGCACCCTCCACGGATGAAGAAGTGCTCAGCAAACTGGCCGAAGATTACCCCTTGCCCGCCAAGCTGCTGGAACACAGGTCACTGGCCAAGCTCAAGAGTACGTATACCGACAAGCTTCCCCGCATGGTGAATGAGCGCACCGGCCGCGTACACACCAATTACGCCCAGGCTGTGGCCGTGACTGGCCGACTAGCCAGCAATGACCCCAATTTGCAAAACATTCCAGTGCGCACTGCGGAAGGGCGCCGGGTTCGTGAAGCCTTCATCGCTGCCCCTGGTTGCGTTCTGGTGTCTGCCGACTACTCGCAAATCGAATTGCGCATCATGGCGCATATTTCTGGCGATGAAGCGCTGATTAATGCTTTCAATGAAGGGTTGGACATTCACAGCGCGACCGCGTCTGAAATTTTTGGCGTGGGCTTGAACGAAGTCACTTCCGACCATCGGCGCACAGCCAAGGTCATCAATTTCGGCCTGATTTACGGCATGAGCGCCTTTGGCCTGGCGGGTAACCTGGGCATTACCCGGGAAGCCGCCAAGCTGTACATTGACCGGTATTTTTCCCGGTATCCCGGTGTCGCCAGGTTTATGGACAGTGTGCGCGCACAGGCCAAGGAAGACGGCTATGTGCAAACCGTGTTTGGCCGCCGCTTGTGGCTGCCCGAAATCAAAAGCCCCAATGGCCCGCGCAGGGCGGGTGCGGAACGCGCTGCCATCAATGCGCCCATGCAGGGCACTTCAGCGGATCTGATCAAGATGGCCATGGTGCAATTGTCGGCCTGGTTGAAAACGGAGAAGCTGCAAACCAAAATGATCATGCAGGTGCACGACGAAGTCATTCTCGAAGTACCCAAGGGTGAACTCGAATTGATTCAACGCCGTGTTCCTGAAATCATGACCCAAGTTGCGCAGTTGCGTGTGCCCCTGGAAGTGGGGTGTGGCATGGGCAACAACTGGGAAGAAGCGCATTAAATCAAACAAGCAGGGGAGTAGGGATGAGCGATGACAACAAAACTGAAAATCAGGAACACCTGGAAGCATTGACTGGCGGCGGCAAACTGCCCATGAGCCGGCGAACCTTGCTGAAAGGTTTCACAGTAGGTGGTTTTGCAGCGGCTGCCTCACCCATATTGGCTCAAGCAATCACCACACCAAGCACTGGGCTGGAAGAAGGCCGGGTGCTTGTGAATGTCGGCGACGATGACATGTTCGCCTACCGGGCTTACCCAAAAAACAAGAAAAATGCACCAGTTATTTTGGTGGTGCCCGAAATTTTTGGTGTGCACGCTTACCTGGAAGACGTGTGCCGCCGGTTTGCACAGGCTGGCTTCTATGCCTTGGCACCGGAAATTTTCTTTCGGTATTCAGAGGCTGGCCAATACGCTTCAGTGGCCGCCATTCTGGAAAACGTCATTTCCAAAATGGACGATGCACAGGTCATGAAAGACCTGGACAAGTGCGTTGAATTCGCGGGTTCAGAAGGGGCCAATGCCAATCAACTGGCAGTTACCGGCTTTTGCTGGGGTGGTCGGATTACCTGGCTGTATGCTGCACACCAACCTGCAGTGAAAGCGGGTGTGGCTTGGTACGGGCGCGTGGTGGGGGCAAAATCAGCGTTGACGCCCAACCACCCCGTGGATATAGCAAGCCAGTTGAAAGCGCCGGTGTTGGGCTTGTATGGTTCGGAAGACAGTTCGATTCCGCTGGATACCGTAGAACAAATGCGCCAGGCCCTTGCCGCAGCGGGAAACAATCCGTTTGCCAAAGCCAGTAGCATCACTGTGTTTGACGGTGCACAACATGGTTTCCACGCGGACTACCGCAATACCTACAATGCCACGGTGGCCAAAGAAGCGTACAATCAGGCGCTGCTGTTCTTGCGGGGCAAGAACCTAATCTAAACACGGACCTTTCCCGATCGTGCATTCAAGTTTACTGCTTGTGCTTCTGGCCGCTGCCTTGGGCACGGCCTTGGCCATTTTTGCATCCGCTCTTTTGACTGCGCGCTACATTGCGCGCTCCCTCGAACCCATGGTCAGCGTCTCCGCCGGGGTGTTGTTGGGTGCGTCGCTGTTGCATCTGTTGCCTGAGGCCCTGGACAAGGGCATGGACCACCACCAGTTGTTTGCGCTGTTGCTGGCGGGCTTGCTGTTTTTCTTTGTGCTCGAAAAGTTTTCGATCTTTCGGCACAGCCACCACCATGAGCACGATGGCCACGACCACCACCATGGCTTCGACAAACGTGAAGCCCGCCGAGGCGGTTTGCTGATCGTGATTGGCGATTCCATCCACAACTTTGCCGACGGTTTGCTGATTGCCAGCGCCTTTCTGGTCGACTTTGAATTGGGTCTTGTCACCACGCTTAGCGTTGTGCTGCATGAAATTCCCCAGCAAACAGGCGATTACCTGGTGCTGGTCAATGCCGGCATTGCACGCAAGAAAGCCCTGCAACTGATGGCAGTGGCAGGTTTGGCCGCCGTATTGGGTGCAGGTTTGGGCTACACGCTGTTCACACAAATGCAAGCTCTGCTGCCTTATGCCCTGGTGTTTGCCGCTGCCAGTTTTATCTACGTGGCGGTGGCTGACCTTATTCCCCAGATGCAACAGCGGGTCAAGGTCAAGGAGAGCATTGTTCAGTTGGTTTGCATCGGTGCGGGTGTCTCACTGATTGCTGTGCTGGCGGAAATCCTTCACCATCACCATTAAGCAACCGCCTCAAGCGGGTGGGTATCAAGCGGACGGTATTTCCACTTTTTTGCGCTGGTGCGTGGCGTAGGAAGACAGGCCCCCGCAGGCGATGATCATGGCAACGCCCAGCCACGTGGTGCTGCTGGGCAAATCACCCAACACAACAATGCCATAAAAGGTGGAAACCAGAATGGTGCAGTATTGCAGCGATGCAGACAGCCAGGTTGAGCCACTTCCGAACGACCGGGTCAGTGCCAGGTTCCCAGCACCACCAAATACTCCCAGACCTAGCAACCACAACAGGGTCCAGTCAGGGGTGCTGTTCGTAAGCACAGCAAATTCCCCA
Organism: Limnobacter thiooxidans; assembly: GCF_036323495.1. Taxonomy (NCBI): domain Bacteria; kingdom Pseudomonadati; phylum Pseudomonadota; class Betaproteobacteria; order Burkholderiales; family Burkholderiaceae; genus Limnobacter; species Limnobacter thiooxidans. Next base: position 976,333 of record NZ_AP028947.1, read on the forward strand.
AACGCAGTCAGGTAAATCGCCGATGTCACTGTGGCTGTTCCTGCAAAGTAAAGCACGGTACGCCATTCAGGCTCGCGGGCTTGCCCCAGGCTTTTCAGTTGCAGGTAGGCTACAGCAGACACTGCACCAGCGCTCAACCCAATCAGGGCGACAGGCAATTCATTGTTGGCCAGTACCGGTTGAAGCACGGCGAGCACACCCACAAAACCAACACCAATGGCAGCAATCTCAATCCGGTTCCTCGATTGGCCAAATCCAATCCAAAGAATGAGTGCGATAAACAGCGGGGAGGTGTACATCAGCGTGGTGGCCGTGGCCAGAGGCAATTGAGTGGTGGCATAAAAACCGCACCACATGGCCACAATGCCTGCCACATTGCGTCGAAGGTGAAGGTGGGCTACCGGGCTTTTCAGGCTCAGCCCCTTGAGCAAAGCCCAAATTGCAATGCCCAGCAGGGGCACCAAACCCCGGAAAAGAATGATTTCACCGAGAGTGGCCTGTGTACCGGCCAACTTCACCATCAGCCCCATGGTGCCAAAGCACAGGCAGGCCATTAACATCCATAGAGCTTGCATGGCCTGCTTGTCGCGTTGGGGGAAGTCAGAAAGACTTCTTCAGTTTTCCGGATTGATTGTGATTGGGGTGCATTTGAGCACCATACCAGGCGTGAAAATGCGCCATGCCGTCTTCCATGGGGCTTTGATAGGGCCCGGCATCGTGTTCGCCGCGCTCCATCAGCACCCGCCGGCCTTCGTCCATGCGCTCGGCAATTTCGTCGTCTTCAACCGCCGTTTCCATGTAGGCAGCCTGTTCGGCTTCTACAAACTCGCGCTCGAACAGTCGAATTTCCTCCGGGTAATAAAACTCAACCACATTCAGTGTTTCCTGTGGTCCCTTGGGGTGCAATGTCGACACCACCAGCACGTGTGGATACCACTCCACCATGATGTTGGGGTACATGCAAAACCAGATGGCGCCGTACTTCGGATCAACCCCGTTGCTGAATTTTTTCACTGCATCGTGCCACTGGCGATAAACTGGCGTGCCGGGGCGGCGCAGGCCGGCTTTTACACCGACAGACTGCACACTCCAGTTGTCCCCGTAATACCACTGCAAGTCCGAGCAGCTTACAAATTGACCCAGGCCTGGGTGGAAGGGCTCGACGTGGTAGTCCTCCAGGTAAACCTCGATAAAGGTTTTCCAGTTGTAGGGCAGCACATTGCTTTTGACAGAATCGAGCTGAAAGCCCGAAAAATCAATTTCTTCCAGGAACGGCACGTTCTTGAGTTCATCCAGCACATTGCGGCGTGAATTGAATTGCAGGCCTCGCCAGTTTTGAAGCGGAAAGCTTTGCAGTTTGGTGCAGGGCTGTTGGGCAAAATGTGGAGCGCCCAGCAGTTCACCCTTCAGGTCATAGGTCCAGCGGTGAAGCGGGCACACAATGTTGTCTGAATTGCCATGACCTTTCAGCATGATGGCTTGGCGGTGTCTGCATACATTGGACAGCAGCTCGATTTCCGAGCCATTATTCACCAGAATACGGCCGTCGCCTTCCCACGGAAGTGACCTCCAGTCGCCGCGCTCGGGCACCCAATGGGAGTGGCCGACGTAACCCGGTCCGTCTCGATAGAGTAGTTGGATTTCATCCTTCAAAACATGTTCATCGAAATACGCTGAAACATGGGGCTGCAAACTTGACAGCGTCACGGCTTGTGACACATTGGACAAATCACTCAAATCGGACATGATCCCGGGGACCTCCTCCAGCAGTGTCCCTGATCGACACTGATGCAAATTAACCTGTTGAACACAAAGAGAAAGTGGATTGTACCCTTTAGTCTGCATTCCAGCCAAAGACTTTTCGCCTTTGAGCAAAGTCGAAGTAAAATGGAAGACTTTGCAGCGTTTTCCGTAGCACCATGAGCCCAAGTAAAGCCAAAACAGCACCGGCCCAAGCCAATCTGCCTGATGATCAGGCCCCCCCCGCGTCCTTCGAAGCCGCGGTGGCAGAGCTTGAAGCCCTCGTTGATGTCATGGATTCCCAGAACATGGGGCTGGATCAACTGTTGACCGATTACAAACGCGGTGCTTTTTTGGTGAAGTACTGTCGAGACCGATTGAATCAGGTTCGACAGGAAGTAACGGAAATTGAACTTGGCTTGAACAAGCCTGTTGCCGAGGGTGAACAGTGATACTCGCGCCATCCGCCCAACTGAGCTGGTTTGAAGACACGCGCGTACGATTTGAATCGGTACTGGCCGACAAGCTTGGGCAGTTCAAGGGCCCATCTGACGTACTGAACGACGCTGTCGAATATGCATTGCTGGAAGGCGGCAAGCGCTTGCGGGCCATGCTGGTTTTTTCCGCTGGCCATGCGGTGGGTACGCCCATGCAACAGTTGACCGATTCAGCGTGCGCCATTGAGGCCATGCATGCGTATTCGCTGGTGCACGACGATTTGCCCAGCATGGACAACGATGTACTTCGCCGTGGCAAACCCACCTGCCACGTGAAGTTTGGCGAAGCCTTTGCTCTGCTGGCTGGTGATGCCTTGCAAACCGCGGCATTCCAATGGCTTGCGCAGTCGCAGCAGGGCAGCGTATCAGTGCGTATGCAACAAATCGCTGCGCTGGCTGGTGCGTCCGGTTTGCAGGGAATGGCAGCGGGGCAGGCCATCGACCTGGCCCACGTGGGGAAGCCCATGGATTTGCAGGCCCTTGAGCAGATGCACGCTCGAAAGACTGGCGACCTGATTAGGGCCTCCGTGAGGATGGGATATGTCAGCAACCCAGGTCTTTCGCCCGTTGAACAAGAGGGATTAGAGGCCTATGCCCATTGTTTGGGCTTGGCATATCAAGTGATTGACGACATATTGGACGTAGAGTCCACCAGCGATGTCCTGGGTAAAACATCGGGAAAAGACGCCCTGAACAACAAGCCAACTATGGTGAGTTTGATGGGTTTGGAGCAAGCCAGGCAGCTGCTTGAACAGTTGCGCAAAAAGGCGCTGGCCGCATGCGAGGTCATTGAACAGGACCGCCGCGGCCCCTTGGAAACTCTCGTAGAACTGATTACAAACCGGAAATCATGAGCGATTTGCTGAAAAAAATTGACTGCCCTGCTGACTTGCGTCGACTGTCTGAAAACCAGTTGCCGCTGTTGGCCGACGAGTTGCGCAATTACATTGTGGAGCAAGTGGCAAAAACAGGCGGGCACCTGTCGTCAAACTTGGGTACGGTCGAGTTGACAGTGGCATTGCACTACGTGTTCAACACCCCCAACGACCGTGTGGTGTGGGACGTGGGCCATCAAACCTACCCGCACAAGATATTGACGGGGCGGCGCGATGCCATGCCCGGTCTGCGGCAGTTGGGTGGTATTTCGGGTTTTCCCAAGCGGTCTGAATCGGAATACGACGCCTTTGGCACCGCGCACTCCAGCACATCTATTTCTGCGGCACTGGGCATGGCGGTGGCATCCCGCAACCTGGGCGTGAATCGCAAGCACATTGCCGTAATCGGTGATGGTTCCATGACAGCCGGCATGGCCTTCGAGGCCCTGAACAACGCGGGCGTGACGCCCGATATCGATCTGCTCGTGATCTTGAACGACAACGACATGTCGATCTCGCCGCCGGTCGGTGCCCTGAACAAGTACCTGGCCAAGCTGCTGTCGGGCCGCATGTTGAACAATGTCAAGGAAGTGGGCAAGGGCATTTTGGGTGTTGCTCCCCCCTTGTACGAACTGGCGCATCGCTTGGAAGAACATGTGAAAGGCATGATGAGCCCCGCCACATTGTTTGAAGAGTTTGGCTTTAATTACTATGGCCCGATTGACGGCCATGATCTGGATGCCTTGGTGCCCACATTGCAAAACCTGCGTGCCATGAAAGGGCCGCTTTTTCTGCATGTCATCACCAAAAAGGGCGCAGGTTACAAACTGGCCGAGCAAGACCCAGTGTTGTACCACGGCCCTGGCAAGTTTGATCCCAGCATCGGTATTCAAAAATCAACCACGCCGAAGCCACCCACTTACACCCAGATTTTCGGCAAGTGGCTGTGCGACATGGCGCAGACTGACCGCAAGCTGGTGGGCATTACGCCAGCCATGCGGGAAGGTTCCGGCATGGTTGAATTTGAGCGCCGCTTTCCCTCACGTTATTTCGATGTGGGCATTGCCGAGCAGCATGCAGTGACCTTTGCTGCCGGTTTGGCCTGCGAGGGTATGAAGCCGGTTGTGGCCATTTATTCCACCTTCTTGCAGCGCGCTTATGACCAGTTGATTCACGATGTCGCCTTGCAAAATCTGGATGTCACCTTTGCACTCGACCGAGCAGGCTTGGTGGGTGCCGATGGTGCTACCCACGCTGGCAACTACGACATTGCCTATTTGCGTTGCATTCCGAACATGGTGATTGCCGCCCCATCCAACGAAGACGAATGCCGCAAGCTTTTGTCCACAGCCTATCAATACCCGGGTTGTGCGTCCGTGCGGTATCCGCGCGGCGTGGGGCCCGGTGTCGTGGCCGATGAATCGCTGGATACGCTTGAAATAGGCAAGGCCATTGTGCGATATTCACCCGATTTGGCCGAACACAAGCTTGCAATACTGGCTTTTGGCTCTATTTGTGAATCAAGTCTTGAAGCTGGCCGCGCCCTGGGCGCGACAGTGGTGGACATGCGGTGGGTCAAGCCGATTGATGGCGACCTGTTGAAACGGCTTGCCGAGCAGCGCTACAGCTTCGTCACCGTGGAAGAGGGTTGTATCATGGGCGGCGCAGGCTCTGCAGTCAGCGAATACCTGCATGCCCACGGTTTTAACAATGCAGTGTTGCAACTTGGTTTGCCCGATGAGTTTATCGATCACGGCGACCCTGTTATTCTGCTCAAGAATCTGGGGCTGGACGCCCAAGGCATCGAAACGTCCATCAAGCAGCACTTTGGCGAGCTCTTTGATCGCCACACCAATGTGGTCCGCCATGTAGCAGGGCGCACCGCGAACACATGAGGAAGTTATGAATACACGTGACAAAGGCTTGGAGAACGCCGTGGCCAATAACCCAATCGACCAAGTCATTCCCGATGTCCAAAGCACCATTGACACCCGCCACATTGCCATCCAGTCGGTTGGCATCCGCTCTGTCAAGTATCCGGTTCTGATTGAACTTCAGGGTCAGAAGGCGATGCCTTCAGTGGCCGAGTTTGAAATGACAGTGTTCCTGCCTGCAGACCAGAAAGGTACGCACATGTCGCGTTTCATCGCGCTGCTCGAGGAATCCCAAGGCAGCGTGCTGACCGTAGCGGGTTTCCGGGCCATGCTGGTTGAAATGTTGAAGCGCCTGGACGCACCTTCCGGACGCGTCAAAATGGAGCTGCCTTACTTTTTGTCCAAAGTGGCGCCCATCAGTGGTGTGTCCAGTTTGATGGACTATCAGTTGACACTGGAAGGTTCTGCCTCCGAAGCGGGTCAGGACATCTACCTGACCGTTGTGGTGCCGGTCACCAGCCTGTGCCCATGCTCCAAGAAAATTTCCGAATATGGCGCACACAATCAGCGGTCGCATGTCACTGCGCGCGTGCAACTGAAAGAGGACGTGGACATTGCCCAGTTCATTTCAGCGATCGAGCAGCAGGCCTCTTGCGAGTTGTACGGTTTGCTCAAGCGTCCTGATGAAAAATACGTGACTGAGCGGGCCTACGACAACCCCAAGTTTGTGGAAGACCTGGTTCGCGACGTGGCCATTGCCATGCACAAGTTTGAGCAAATCGGCCATTACACAGTGGAAGCTGAAAACTTCGAATCAATTCACAACCACTCGGCCTATGCGCGGATTGACCGCGTTTAAGCCTGTGTTCGCCTGATCTTCAGCGCGCTGTAAGATTCACCCCCGACAATACACAACAAAATTAAATGTCGGGGTGCGCGAGCACACCTCAGGAGCAACTTTGATATGGCTGAACCACCCACGGTCAAGCCCAAGGAATTATTCATTCTTGGCTTAACGTCATCGGGAAGGGCATTTCGTCCGTCCGATTGGGCAGAGCGCCTCTGTGGTGTGCTGTCCTGCTACCGTCCACCTGGCCGGCAGCAACAAAGCCAGCAGCATTTGGCCTATAGCCCGTACGCCAAACCCATCGTTATGAACAGTGTCAAATGCGTGGTGATTGACGAGCGCCTGCGCGACGTCGAACCCATGGCCATGACGTTTGTGCTGAATTTTGCCAGGGACAACGATCTACAGGTGCTCGACGCCTGCCTGCTACCCGACCCACCACAAGGCTAAGAATATCCAGAAAACACGAAAAGCCTCTTTCAATCAAGAGGCTTTTTTTATGTTTGGCAGAACTGCTTAGTATGCTGTTTGGTAAGCTGGTTCGTGAACCGCTTGGTTCGCAGCTTAACTTAGTGGCCTAATTAGTTAGGCTGCCATGCCTTTTACAAGCGCTGACAAACGTGACTTGTTGCGTGAGGCCTTGTTCTTGTGGATCAGGTCCTTGTCGGCAACGCGGTCCAGAATGCGAGTTGTTTCGCGATAAACTGCTTGCGCGACAGTTTTGTCGCCTGCTTCAACAGCAGCGCGTACTTTTTTAACCGCAGTTCTCATCGCTGAGCGAATGGCAGAGTTGTGCGCATTTGCTTTGGCGGCTTGTTTTGCGCGCTTGCGCGCCTGTGCTGAGTTGGCCATATTGCTTGTTCCAGGGTGTAGAATTCGAAAACCCGCAATTTTAACAAAATAACAGGCGTTTAACAATCACTATATGAATTTATTGAAGTCGGCTGCTGTGGTCAGCGCCATGACATTGTTGTCCCGAATCACCGGCTTGATTCGAGAGACAATCACCGCGCGCCTTTTGGGGGCGGGGGCCGAGTCGGATGCTTTTTTTATTGCATTTCGAATTCCCAACCTCTTGCGTCGTCTTTTTGCAGAAGGCGCGTTTTCCCAGGCATTTATTCCAATTTTGTCTCAAACCAATGCTGTTGAAGGCAAAGCAGCGGCAGTTGATCTCGCTCGTCGTGTCAGTTCCCTTTTGTTCGTCACGCTTTTGCTGATTGTGGTGTTGGGTGTGTTGGGCGGTAGTTGGGTAGTCATGGGTATGGCCAGCGGGCTCGAAGTGGGAAGCGACCAGTTTGAATTGACCGTGTTGCTGACCCAATGGATGTTTCCCTACATCTTGTTGATATCCATGGTGGCCCTGGCCTCTGGGCTGTTGAACACCTTTAGGTCGTTTGCCTTGCCTGCATTCGCGCCTGTGCTGTTGAATATCAGCTTCATCGCAGGCGCCTTGCTGTTGGCCCCATACTTTGATGAAGCTGTCAAAGCGTTTGCGATTGCAGTGATGGTGGGTGGCGTGTTGCAGGTGGTGGTGCTTTGGTACGGTTTGGCCCGCACCGGTTGCTGGATCAATCCTTTTGCAGGTTTCGGGACGATCAAGGCCGCCTGGAGCGATGAGCAGGTGCGCAGGGTGTTGAAAAACATGGTGCCCGCCACATTGGCCGTGTCGGTCGCTCAAATCAGCCTGATTATCAATACCAACATTGCCTCTCACCTGGAAAAGGGCAGCGTGTCCTGGATTTCCTATGGCGATCGGCTCATGGAGTTTCCAACGGCCTTGCTTGGTGTAGCCCTCGGCACGGTGTTGTTGCCGTCCTTGTCGGCCGCAGCCACACGAAGCCATGAAGAGTTTTCGCGTTTGATGGACTGGGGGCTGCGCCTGACCGTTGTGTTTGTATTGCCTGCAGCCATTGGCATGGGGCTTTTTTCAGAGGCATTGGTAGCCTTGTTGTTTCACTATGGCCGATTTGATGCAGTGGATGTTGCCATGACCAGCCAAGCGGTTGTGGCCTACAGCCTGGGCCTTGCCGGTTTGGTGCTGGTGAAAATCTTGGCCCCCGGTTTCTATGCCAAGCAGGACATACGCACACCCGTTATCATCGGAATTGGGGTGGTTGTGACCACCCAATTGATGAACCTCGTGTTTGTGCCCCTTTATGGTCATGCCGGTTTACCCTTGAGCATCAGTGGCGGCGCCTTGCTTAATGCGGCCGTGCTGTACTGGGGCTTGCGCAGGCGCGGACTGTATACCCCTTCAACAGGCTGGGCCATGTACTTCACCAAAGTGTTGTTGGCCGCAGTCGCAATGGGTGTTGGCTTGTGGTTCATGAACCAGCAGTTTGACTGGCTGGCTATGGCGACCACACCGGTACTTCGAATTGCTGCTGTGCTGGGTGTGATTGCGGTGTGCGGTTTGATCTACTTCGCAGTACTGGCTGTGTTGGGGCTGAATCCACGGCGCTTGATTCGCAAGCCTGCCGGGCAGTAGAACTCCTGAACGGCAAATCAGATGCCTGTTGCGTGAATCTCTGCGGCGCTAATCCCTGTAGCGTGCATCCTTGGTGCAGCAGATTTAATGTGCAGTGACTGAGATCAGATCATCACAGCCTTGTTATCGACTTCAAGGCCCGCCCGCCATTCCGGCAACTTGCGATGAATTGGGCCGCAGGCCCCCGGAAGCCGCCATTGCGGTTCCGGCATTCATTGCGGGTTGCGCAAGGAATGGCCACAGCAGCAAGTATTCTCGATGGGCGGTGCCTGTCGGTAACACCCTGTGAGTCTGATCTTGGGTATGAACCGATGAACTTGCCTTAGGCAGCGAATTTACAACAGTGAGTTTGCGTTTGGCAGAGGCCTGCCATGACAACCGCAGCACCCGCGCAAGTAATTCGCAGGCGCTGCAGCAGGTTTGATTTACTTCAATACGTCAAAGGCGCGCGCCTTGATTTCTTCCACGCTGCCCACACCCGCAATCTTGCGGTACTGCGGCGCATGCGCATCGCCAGTGGCTGCCCACTGGCCGTAGTAATCCACCAAGGGGCGTGTTTGCTTCTCATACACGTCCAGGCGCTTCTTCACGGTTTCTTCCTTGTCGTCATCGCGCTGAACCAGGGGTTCTCCGCTGATGTCGTCAATACCCTCTTGCTTTGGGGGGTTGAACTTCACGTGATAGGTACGACCTGAAGCAGGGTGGGTGCGACGTCCGCTCATGCGATCAATGATTGCATCGTGGGGCACATCGATTTCCAGCACAAAGTCGATTTTTACACCGGCTTCCTTCATGGCTTCCGCCTGGGGAATCGTGCGGGGGAAGCCGTCAAACAGGTAGCCATTGGCACAGTCTGATTCCTTCAGGCGCTCTTTCACCAGGTTGATGATGATTTCGTCAGAAACAAGGCCGCCACTGTCCATGACTTTCTTGGCTTCCACACCCAAGGGCGTGCCGGCCTTGACGGCTGCGCGCAGCATGTCGCCTGTGGAAATTTGGGGAATACCAAATTTTTCCTTGATGAATGTCGCCTGCGTGCCTTTGCCAGCACCGGGCGCTCCCAATAGAATTAAACGCATAGTCGCCTCAAGAGTTTTTAATCTGCTTGCCTGTTGTACTGGATGCGTCTGTTACAACAGGCTGTATTTCTGGCTGTTTTTTCTTCTTATTCAGGGCCGATGCGATTATGGGTGGTTCAACTTGCAGCAAACTTACCCCGTGGCAGGCCCGAATAGTTATTGTTTGATCGTTCAGCCCTAACAAGACCCGAACAAAGACCTTACTTTTTCAAGGTCCTGGGCGGTGTCTACCCCAGGTAGCGGGGCATCCTGAATCATACACACTTTTATCCGAAAGCCATTGGCCAGCGCCCGCAGTTGTTCAAGTGATTCGAGCAGCTCTACCGGGGCTGGTGGCAAGGTTTGATATTTCTTCAAAAATCGGGTTCGGTAAGCATACAGGCCGATGTGGCGTATGCCCAGTTGCCCTTCAGGTGCGCTGACTGGCCAGGATTGTTCGCCGTACGCATCTCGTGGATAGGGAATCGGTGCGCGTGAAAAGTAAAGTGCGTCACCGTCTTCCCGCATGGCAATTTTCACCACATTGGGGTTCTTGAATTCTTCCCAGTTGTCGATCGCATGCCCACAGGTTGCAATGTCATGTTGCCCTGTCAACAAGGCGTTGGCCACCAGGTCAATCAGTTTGGGGTCAATCAAGGGCTCATCGCCCTGCACATTAACCACCACCGTGTCGTCGCTCCAGCCTTTCAGGTGGGCTACCTCGGCAATGCGGTCTGTGCCTGTGGGCCAATCGCCCCGTGTCATCAACACTTGCAAGCCATGCGCTTTGCAAATGGACTCAATGTCCGGGTGGTCTGTCGCAACCAGCACTTCATCTGCGCCAGATTTCATGGCCTGCTCGGCCACGCGCACCACCATGGGTTTACCAGCGATGTCCAGCAAAGGTTTGCCCGGCAATCGAGTTGATGCGTGACGGGCCGGAATAACGGCTTTGTACATGCGGGCTCAGTCGTTGGAGGTTTGAATTGGCTCGGCCTGCTCCACTAGCATGATGGGAATGCCATCACGCACGGGGAAAGCGAGTTTGTCGGCCTTGCACATCAGGAATCCGTCAGTGGGACGCTTTTCTAGCGGGCCCTTGCAAATGGGGCAAACTAGGATATCAATCAATTGTGGATCCAATGCAGTCCTCTAAGGCTTGGGTCAGGGAAGGGGGCAGTTCAACGGTGATTTCAGCCACCCACACCTTGGGGTTTGATGCGCTCAATTTTACGGCATCTTTGCCGCTTGTTATCAGCACTTGCTGATCGAACTGCGCGCAAAAATCAACCGGATAACTGTAATGGTCGGGAAGGTCCAATGTGTTCTGCAAAACAATGTGGGCAGCTTTCAATGCCTTGAACAGTTTTTCCGGGTTTCCGATGCCAGTGAAAGCCATCACAGACGAATCTTTCCACTGTACTTTGGCCTGGCCGAGATTCAGGAACTCGCCCGATTGCAAATGTCGAAAACCTGCCAGCTTCACCTCCACTGCATGCCAATTGTGCTGTTCAGGCAGTTTCAGCGCTGCACTCAGTCGGAGAGTCGACATGTTCGAGCACAGCACGGCATCCACGGAGTTCAATCGTGAAAGCGGTTCCCGCAAGGGGCCTGCGGGAAGCAGTTTTCCATTGCCCTGACCACGTTCGTCGAATACGACCCATTCCAGTTGCCGTTTCAGGCGGTGGTGCTGAAGGCCATCGTCCGACACGATCAGGTCGAGATCGGGAAATGCGGACAACAGGGTATCAACGGCCTGGGTTCTGTCTGCACATATTGCAACCGGGCACTGGGTTTCAGTGGCCAGAAACAGGGGCTCGTCACCTGCGTCTTGTGCGGATGGCAATGGTTGGGCCGGGTCGATCAGCAATGCACCTGTTCCGGAACGGCCATAACCACGGCTTACGATACCTACTTTCCTGCCAGTGCTGGAAAGGTGGCGGCAAACGGCCATCACAACGGGCGTTTTTCCGGCTCCACCTGCAATCAGATTGCCTACCACCAGTAACGGTGGGTTGGTGTGCAGCTTGCTGGCTTTCGCCTTGGTGTTTTGCCGACTTAAAAAGCGCAGCAAACGGTAAAGCAGCGTCAGACTTTCAAGCGTTGTCTGCGTGATGAGTCCGGGTTGCTGCCCGCCGTACCAGATCTTCAGCAGTTCTTTTTCGAGTTTGCCTGTGCCATCGCGTCCATTGTCGCTCACACGGCCATCGTTGTTCATGGTGCTTTGCCACCGGCCGTGGCAATGGATACCCGTGCAACTCCGAGGGATGCAAGCATGTCCATGACCAGCACCACCGATTGATGGGTTGCAGCAGCATCCGCTTCCACCACTGCCCGGCGCTCTTGTCCGTCTTTGTTGGTCGCCATGGCTTTGGTCAGTTCACGTCGAAGCTGGGTTTCATTCAATACGCCAAGGCTTCCGAAGGCATAGTTGCCGTCGCGGCCGATTCGTATCCGCAGAGCCTCCGTTGGCGCAGTGTCTTCCTTGGCGCTTTGTGTACCCGGCAGATCCACTTCCAGCTGGCTGGGTTGCATGAAGGTGGTGGAGACGACCAGGAAAATGACAATCACCAGAAGCACATCAATCAAGGGAATCAGATTGATGTCAGGGGCTTCTGATGGTGCGATCCGCTTGATTCTCACAATCGACCTCAGCCCGGTTTGCGGCTGTTGACCGCTTGTTTGAGCAAATCCTCAAAGGGCTCAAGGGATTTGCCCATGGTTTCCAGAAGGTTGTTGATCCTGATTTTGAACAGGCGGTAGGCTACCAGTGCCGGAATGGCAACAATCAGTCCAAATGCGGTGTTGTAAAGTGCGACAGCGATACCGGCTGCAATGGCTTCTGGAGTTTGCGCGCCCGAACCTTGAACAGCAAAAATCTCGATCATTCCGATGACCGTACCTAACAGACCCATCAAAGGCGCTGCACTGGCAATCATCGACAGCACGTCCAGGTGTTTTTCCAGCCTGTTCTGCACGCCAATTGATTTTTCCTGCATAGCCGCTTCGATGTCTTCATTTTTGTAGAACGCAGACAGGCCAGCAGCCATCAGGCTGCCCAGCGCGCTGTGTGCTTCAAGCCGTGCCAAGTTCTGCCGGTCCTTAAACTGTGGCAGTGTTTTGCACACATCGGCAACCAGGCTGGCCGGAATCAATTCTTTCTTTCGCAAGGCCCAAATGCGCTCAAATACGATCGCCAGCGCAACAATCGAGCCAAAAATCAGGGGCCAAATTGGCCAGCCCGCCGCGGAAATGATTGACCACACAAGTAGACTCCTATTCGATAAGACACGGACTCTAGCGAAAAAAGCGGCAATACACAAATCAGTGCTTTCGCTGTGCACTCACAATTGTGGATAACTTTGGGGAAAAACTCCTCAAATTTTCGAAAAATCCGGGCGTTGGGTGAACAATGAACTTTTTGTGGCATGTCTTGGTGCGTTTTTATTGTTTTTTATCAATGGTTTATTTGTAATTCGTTGTGTTTCAGACATATTGCATCCGAAGTCGCTTTTTGTTAGCACTTGTGGAAATGTTTTTAAAAATTTGTCAAATCAGGTCTTAAATGGTTGACTTCAAAACAGTTTTTTCAGTTAGCCAGTTTGCAAGGCACTTGAATGATCATTTCCGAACGGAGTTCGGGGCTATTCGAATTCAGGGCGAAGTGGCGTCATTCACCAGGGCCTCATCAGGTCACTGGTACTTTGGATTGAAAGACAGTACAGCCCAGTTGAAAGCCGTGATGTTTCGCCAGCGCAATATATTGGCCGGTTTTTTGCCCGCAGTGGGCGACAAGGTTGAAGTGCTTGCCCAACTGGCCATGTACGAGCAGCGTGGTGAACTGCAGCTGATTGTCGATGTGATGAAGAAGGCCGGGCAGGGCAACCTGCACGAGCAGTACCTCCAATTGAAGGCCAAGTTAAGCCAGGAAGGGCTTTTCGACCTGAACCGAAAAAAACCGGTTCCAACCGTGGTTTTTAATCTGGGTGTGGTGACATCCTTGCAGGCCGCGGCGCTGGCTGATGTCAAGCAGGCCCTGGCTCGCCGTGCGCCTCATGTGAAATACACCGTTTACCACACGGCTGTTCAAGGTGAGCAGGCGGCAGCCCAAATTATTGACGCACTTCAAAAGGCAGACGCCGCCGGGCACGAGGTGCTCATACTTTGCCGTGGCGGTGGCAGCCTGGAAGACCTGTGGAGTTTTAACATTGAGGCCGTGGTGCGCGCGGTGGCCGCCTGTAAAACACCCGTTGTGGTCGGTGTCGGCCACGAATCGGATGTCACGTTGGCCGAATTCGCCGCAGATCTTCGGGCGGCAACTCCCACTGCGGCTGCGGAGCTGATCAGCAAGCCAACCCAGGAACTTCTGACCCAAGTGCACAACCTGCACAGCAATTTGCGCCGAGCTTTGCGCCACCGGGCACAATTGTTGGTGCAGCAGCTGGATCGCGCCGAAATGCGCCTATTGACCCCGACCGCCTACGTGAATGCACTGGAGTCAAAAATCCACAACGCCTTGACTCGAATGCCCCGCTTGGTTCAGCGCCAGTTGCAACAGCATGAGGCCGCTGTGTCAAACCGGGGTCAATCCCTGACTTTGGAGATGCGCAAGGCTCAAGCGTTGGCCAATCAGCGATCGGAATCTGCTGCGGCTGCTATTCGAATGGCGCAGAATCGCCAATTGACTGCGATGGAAAGCCGGTTGCAGCGTTTGGGGGCTGTGGTGGAGGCTGTATCGCCCCAGCGCACCTTGGAGCGCGGCTATGCTTTTCTTCAGCCCGAGGTGGGTGATGAAGTGGTTCGATCCGTTGAGCAGGTCAAAAACGGAGACAATTTGCGGGCCACCCTGGCAGATGGGGAAATTGTTCTGAATGTGCTCGAGAAAACCAGCCTGCGCGGACCTTCTGCCAAGCGGAAGGAAAATTCACGATAGAATCAAAAGGTACGCGGTGCGGGGTTGAAGTACATCACTTTGCCCCCATTTGATGTTTTCGTAATGACGAAGTAAAGAGGATACCCACATGCAACATACCCTGCCCGAATTGCCTTATGCAATGGACGCCTTGGCGCCCCATATTTCCAAAGAAACACTTGAGTACCATTACGGCAAGCACCACGCTGCCTACGTGACCAACCTGAACAACCTGGTCAAGGGTACCGAGTTTGAAACCTCCAGCCTGGAAGACATCGTCAAGAAGTCCACCGGTGGTGTGTTCAACAACGCAGCCCAGATCTGGAACCATACCTTCTACTGGCACTGCCTCTCCCCCAACGGCGGTGGTGCACCCACTGGCAAGTTGGCTGAAGCCATCAACGCCAAATTCGGCAGCTTTGATGCCTTCAAGGAAGCCTTCACCAAGAGCGCCATTGGCAACTTCGGTTCCAGCTGGACCTGGTTGGTTAAAAAGGCCGATGGTTCAGTTGACATCGTGAACACCAGCAACGCTGCAACTCCTTTGACTACCCAGGACAAGCCTTTGTTGACTTGCGACCTGTGGGAACATGCGTATTACGTTGACTACCGCAATGCACGTCCAAAGTATGTTGAAACATTCTGGAATCTGGCCAACTGGTCATTCGCATCTGCGAACTTCGAAGGCTGAACCTGAAGGTTGAAATTTCAGGCTGGCAACAGCCTGATCAAAGCCTGAAGTGCCACTCAAAACCGGCCCCCGTTTTCTTCAAACCGGGTCGGTTTTTTTATTGGCTTGCCATGGCCGATTCAGGCACCTGAATGATTTGGCCTGCCCCGATCTTCCGCTTTGAAAACCAGTTGCGATTCATCTCGAGAGCGAGCCTCGCGTTACCCTTGGCGCAGTGAACGTCACTGGTTCCCGCGGTCATGTGTTCAACATTCAGTATTTTTCCCTGATCATCCGCGAAAGCCACGTCCAGATCAATCAATGTATTTTTCATCCACATGCATTGCGTTTCAGCTCGCTTGAAAACAAAGAGCATGCCTGCATTCTCGGCCAGTTTTTTCCGGTTCATCAAACCAATTTGTCGACTCAAGTCCGTGTTGGCCAGTTCGACATTCAGTTTTTCTTCCCCAATGAGAACCTGTATCTGGGGCAGTGGACCCTGTACTGGACCCGCGTTGCCAGAGGCACAGGCAGACGCGCCCAGCAAGGCGATCAGCAGGCCAAGCATGCCGGGAACAAGTCGTTTGGGGTATGGATCAAAGTACATGAAATCAGGGTCCTGTCAGAGAACTGAAAGAAGTTGGCGTTATTATACAGCTTGGCGCAATAAGGAATGCAATTTCATATTGCGAAATAATTGAGATAATTGTAGTGAAGGGATACACTAGAGTGTTCCTTCTAACACACCCCAGAAGCAGCGGAGAGACCATGTACCAACACATCAAAGTCCCATCAGTCGGCGAAAAAATCACGGTCAATAGTGATTACTCGCTCAACGTTCCAGATCAACCCATTATCCCTTTCATTGAAGGCGACGGTACAGGTTTCGACATTACGCCCGTCATGATTGATGTGGTGGATGCCGCAGTGGCCAAAGCCTACGGTGGCAAGCGCAAAATCAGCTGGATGGAAATCTACGCAGGTGAGAAATCCACCAAGGTGTACGGCCCTGACATGTGGCTGCCTGAAGAAACTCTTGAAGTTCTCAAGGAATATGTGGTGTCCGTCAAAGGCCCGCTGACCACGCCTGTAGGCGGAGGTATTCGCTCCATTAACGTCGCATTGCGTCAGCAACTGGACCTGTATGTGTGCTTGCGCCCCGTGCGTTATTTCACCGGCGTACCCAGCCCTGTGAAAGAACCCCACAAAACAGACATGGTCATTTTCCGTGAAAACTCGGAAGACATTTATGCCGGTATAGAGTACGAAGCAGAAACTGACAAGGCCAAGAAGCTGATCAAGTTTTTGCAGGAAGAGTTGGGCGTCAGCAAAATCCGTTTCCCCGACACATCCGGCATTGGTATCAAGCCAATTTCCAAGGAAGGCACCGAGCGCCTGTTCCGCAAAGCAATTCAGTATGCGATTGACAACAAAAAGCCTTCAGTGACTATTGTTCACAAGGGCAACATCATGAAGTACACCGAGGGCGCATTTGCGGCTTGGTCCTACGCGCTGGCCAAGAATGAATTTGGCGCAGAGCTTCTGGATGGTGGCCCTTGGATGAAGATCAAGGCACCACATGGCGACATCGTGATCAAAGACGTGATTGCCGATGCGTTCCTTCAGCAGATTCTGTTGCGCCCAGCTGAATACAGCGTCATCGCCACCATGAACCTGAACGGTGACTACATTTCCGATGCATTGGCTGCACAAGTCGGCGGTATCGGTATTGCACCAGGTGCCAACCTGTCTGATTCAATTGCCATGTTCGAAGCAACCCATGGCACCGCACCCAAGTATGCTGGCAAGGATTACGTGAACCCAGGTTCGCAAATTCTGTCCGCTGAAATGATGTTGCGTCACATGGGCTGGGTTGAAGCGGCAGACCTGATCATTTCCTCCATGGAAAAATCAATTGCCTCCAAGAAAGTCACCTACGACTTCGCACGCCTGATGGAAGGTGCGACACAGGTGAGCTGTTCCGGTTTCGGCCAGGTCATGATTGACCACATGTAAGCAGTGTTCAAGCGCATGTGCTTTTGAAAAAGCCCCTGTAAAGGGGCTTTTTTGATGTCTGGGCCTGCGTGGGCTGACTCGGTGTTGGCCAAAGCTAACACCAAGAAAAAAGCCGGCTTGGGGCCGGCTTTCTCCTTAATCGGTGGTTTGATTATTGTACTTATCAGGCGGCGCTGGTTGCGTCCATCGCGCAGATGTTTTGAGCCTGCTTGCCTTTTGGTCCATCCACAACTTCGAAAGTGACTTTCTGGCCTTCTTTCAGAGTTCGGAATCCAGATGCCTGGATTGCTGAAAAGTGGGCAAACAGTTCATCACTGCCTTGATCTGGAGTGATAAAACCAAAACCCTTTGCATCATTGAACCATTTTACGGTGCCGGTCGCCATCGCGAAACCTCCTTCAAAAAACTAATACTTCCATCGGAATGCACGAACTTTCCGACAACTCACCAGTCAGAACTGGCTTAGTTACTATTCTTTGATCAGTTTGGTTCGTGGTCAACAATACAATAGATACATTTTTTCAGGGTTTACCCCTTGTGTTGGCGGTAAACGTCCCCACTTGGGTCGATCTGGATTAAAAAACCATCGATTGACAATCGGATTCATGCAAATTTGGTGGTGAGACTGTTTGAATTTTCAGAGAAAAATTCTAGCCGCGAATAAAGGCGGTGTAATGCTCCCTAATCCTTGTTGCGTGCCCCTTAGAAGTGATTACAATGAAGTTATGAGTTCGCAAAACAATCCAACAACAGTACTGGAATCGCAGACGCTTAAAGCGAAACTGCCGCCCATGTATCAGGTCGTACTTTTGAACGACGACTACACCCCAATGGAGTTTGTGGTGATTGTTTTGCAGAAGTTTTTTGGAAAAGGAAGGGAACAGGCCACCCAGATCATGCTGAAAGTGCATCGAGAAGGGAAAGGCGTCTGCGGGGTATATCCCAAAGACATCGCCTCGACCAAAGTCGAATTGGTATGCGGATTCGCAAAGCAGCATCAACACCCGCTGCAGTGCGTGATGGAGGAAACATGATTGCGCAAGAATTGGAAGTAAGTTTGCACATGGCCTTTGTTGACGCCCGTCAACAGAAGCATGAATTCATCACCGTGGAGCACCTGCTATTGGCACTGCTGGATAACCCGTCAGCTGCCGAAGTATTACGCTCCTGCTCCTGTGATGTGGAGGAGATCCGCAAGAATCTTCAAAACTTCATCAAAGACAACACCCCGGTGGTGTCTGGACAGGATGAAGTGGACACGCAGCCCACTCTGGGCTTCCAGCGTGTTATTCAGCGTGCCATCATGCATGTGCAAAGCACGTCGAATGGCAAGAAGGAGGTCACTGGCGCAAATGTGCTGGTGGCCATTTTCGGGGAAAAGGATTCCCACGCGGTGTACTACCTGCACCAGCAAGGCATCACACGCCTCGATGTGGTGAATTATATTTCCCACGGCATTACAAAAACACCCCAGGCACCCGCCCCTAAACCTGAAAACGCTCAAAACGAAAACCAGGAACAAGAGGCCGAGGCACCCCAGGGTGTGGGTGACAAGCAGTCACCCCTGGACCAATACACCCAGAATTTGAATACGCTGGCCAAGGAAGGCAAGATCGACCCCTTGATTGGTCGTGAGCAGGAAGTGGAGCGTGTGATTCAGGTTCTGTGCCGCCGCCGCAAGAACAACCCCCTGTTGGTGGGTGAAGCGGGTGTGGGCAAAACTGCAATTGCAGAAGGCCTGGCCTGGAGAATTGTCCAGGGCGACGTGCCTGAAATTCTGAGCAGCGCCCAAGTGCATTCGCTCGACATGGGTGCTTTGCTGGCCGGTACCAAATACCGGGGCGATTTTGAACAGCGCTTGAAGGCGGTGCTCAAGCAACTCAAGGCCAATCCGGACTCCGTGTTGTTCATTGATGAAATCCATACCTTGATTGGGGCTGGCTCTGCATCGGGCGGCACGCTGGATGCCTCCAACCTGTTGAAGCCTGCCTTGTCTTCGGGTCAGTTGAAGTGCATTGGCGCAACCACATTCACCGAATACCGCGGTATTTTCGAGAAAGACCATGCGCTGTCACGCAGGTTCCAGAAAATTGATGTTTCTGAGCCCACTGTGGAACAAACCATTGAAATTCTGCGCGGCTTGAAGAGCCGGTTTGAAGACCACCACGGCGTCAAGTATTCCAGCGCTGCGATTTCCGCTGCTGCCGAATTGTCTGCCAAGTTCATCAACGACCGCCATTTGCCTGACAAGGCCATTGACGTGATCGATGAAGCCGGTGCAGCGCAGCGTATTTTGCCGAAAAGCAAGCAGCGCAAAACAATCACCAAAGGTGACATTGAAGACATCGTGTCCAAGATTGCCCGCATTCCGCCACAGTCTGTCAACACCGACGATCGCAACAAGCTGGCAACACTGGACCGTGACCTGAAAGCCACCGTGTTTGGCCAAGACCCCGCCATCGAGGCACTGGCCAATGCGATCAAGATGTCGCGTGCCGGTTTGGGCAAGGCAGACAAGCCGATTGGTTCCTTCCTGTTCAGCGGCCCCACCGGTGTGGGCAAAACCGAGGTGGCCAAGCAGTTGGCCTTCATTCTCGGCATTGAAATGCTGCGCTTTGACATGTCGGAGTACATGGAACGCCATGCGGTGTCTCGTCTGATTGGCGCGCCCCCGGGCTATGTTGGTTTTGACCAGGGCGGTTTGCTGACCGAGGCCATCACCAAGAAGCCACACTGCGTGTTGCTGCTCGACGAAATCGAGAAAGCCCACCCGGATGTATTCAACATCCTGTTGCAGGTGATGGACAACGGCACCTTGACCGACAACAACGGTCGCAAGGCAGACTTCCGCAACGTGATCATCATCATGACCACCAATGCGGGCGCTGAAGCCTTGACCAAGCGTGGAATCGGCTTCATGGAGTCGAAGGTGCAGGGCGACGAGATGGAAGACATCAAGCGCATGTTCAGCCCAGAATTCCGAAACCGTCTGGATTCAGTGATCTCCTTCCGAGCACTGGATGAGCAAATCATCCTGCGCGTGGTCGATAAGTTCCTGATGGAACTGGAAGAGCAACTGCACCAGAAGAAAGTGGAAGCTGTATTCACCGACGAGTTGCGCAAGCACCTCGCCAAGAAAGGCTTTGACCCACTGATGGGCGCACGCCCCATGCAGCGCCTGATTCAGGACACCATTCGGAAGGCCTTGGCCGACGAGTTATTGTTTGGCAAGTTGCTTAACGGTGGCCGTGTCACCGTGGATCATGATGCTGAAGCGGATCAGGTTTCATTGACCTTCGACGAAGGTGCAAATGGCCAGGTTTCGGAAAGCGGAACGGAAGTTGCGCTCGACTAAGCTGTTCTGATCTTCGTTAATTGAAGAAATGACGCTTGGGCAAAATGGGACACCCTGTCACATTTTGCCCAAACAACTTCGGTTTCTGCCTTTGTTTTTCGCTTGATACAAGGCCTGGTCTGCACTGGCCATGGTCCGCTCGATTGTCTCAAGTGGTGCAATGTCTGAAATGCCTGCTGAAAATCCCACTTGGCTTTGCCCACCCAACCTGATTCGGTCGACGATTCGTTGCGCGTCGCTTGCTGTGCAGTTAGGCAACAAGACAGCAAATTCTTCCCCGCCAATTCTGGCAATCAAATCGCCTGGCCTGAAGTTCATTCGAAGAATGGTTGCGAACTCTTTCAGGCGAGTATCGCCTGCCTCGTGTCCATAAGTGTCGTTGTACTGTTTGAAGTAATCAATGTCGATAATGGCTACACTGCCTTGCGCCTGGTTCTCACGTCGCATTTTTCGCAGGTAGGCACCGCTCATGTCTTGCCATCCTCGTCGGTTTAAAAGTCCAGTGAGGGCGTCGGTGCGGGCCTGGTTGCCCAAGTGAAACAGCTCGCTGGCGAAACGCTTTCTCAGTCTGGATTGACGCCATAGAGTCAAGCCCACAAAGCCAACGGAGAAAAACAGCACGATCACTGTCAGGATGAGGTTGTTGCGTTGGAGCGTATTCACCTTCTCGTCAGAAGCAAGCGCGCTTTTTTTCAAAGCAGTGTTCAGCAGGCTTAACTCGATGAACCAGTGGTCCATCACAGAAGGATTTTGCTGATTTGGATTGTTGATCAACTGGTCAATTTGAATCAGGTGTTGGCGTAAAGCGTGTGCGTGAGCTGCGAGTGACCCAGGTTCGTTCACCGCTTCCACCACCGCTAGCCTTGCTGCGAGCTGATTTAACAACTCTTGGGGTGACTGATAGCCGCGGCTTTCAAGACCAAGCTTGGTTTCATAAGTTCTGGCATTGCCCAAATGTCTTAGGGCAGTGCTTTGAACGATCAGGTCTTGCACGGTCACTTCAATAAGACGCCGCTTGGCCATGTCGGCCTGAATGTTGTTGGTCTGTTGAAAGTTGAAAACAGCCACCAAGGCCAGCATGCAGCACAGGGCAATCCAGAGGTAACGAACGGTACGTTCGGAGCAAGGCTGAAGTTGTTGAAGTATGTGATGGCGAATTCCTTTGTGAACACGACCATCCAGCCCACTTACCCCTGAGTTCATTGCATTTCCCGATCATCACAATGACACTCAGTGGTTGGTGCGTGTGAATAGGTTCCCCCTAGCGTGTGCCGGTGCTACCGAACCCGCCATCGCCTCGTTCGCTTGGTGTGAAATCATTAACTACCTTGAAGTCGGCATGCGCCACCGGCAAGATCACCAGTTGTGCAATGCGTTCCATGGGTTCAATGGTGACAGCCGTTTGGCTTCTGTTCCAGGCAGACACCATCAAGGGGCCCTGGTAGTCGGAGTCGATCAGCCCAACCAGGTTGCCCAGCACCAAACCCTTTTTGTGTCCCAGGCCGGACCGCGGCAGAATGGTGGCGCAGTAATTGGGGTCGCCGATGTACATGGATATACCCGTAGGGACCAATTCCGCCTGGCCTGGCTGCAAGGTCAGGGGTTCATTCAGGCATGCCCGCAGGTCAATGCCTGCGCTGCCGGGTGTGCCATAGGCTGGCAGTTGGTCTTGCATGCGGGGGTCGAGTACTTTCAGTTCTACTTGGATTTTCATGGTTCTCTTTGTGTTCAGGCGTGTTGGGCAAGGTGGGCGAGTAGTGCTTGGGCGGACTGAAGCTTGCTCATCCTCTCGAGGCGAATTGGGGCTTCAGTGGGACTATACAAGGTCAGTTCGCTAAGGTCGGCACCCAAGGCATCTTGCGCCAAATTGCCCACAATGAAATGCGCTTTTTTGCTGGCCAATTTGCGGGTGGCGTATTCGTCCAGGTTTTCTGTTTCGGCGGCAAAGCCCACCACGGTCAGTGGATTTGCTCGCTGACTGGCCAGTTGGCCCACTTCCGCCAGGATGTCGGGGTTCAACTCAAACTCCATGTTCAATCCGGCGGGCTGGCCTTCCTGTTTTTTCTGTTTGGACAGGCTGGGGTTTTTGATGCCGTAGTCGGCTACAGCCGCCACACCGATAAACAGGTCGGCTTGCTCCAGGTGGGTGAACACGGCCGCGTGCATTTGCCGCGCAGACTGCACCTGCAGCATGCGTGCACCATAGGGTGCGGGCAGGGCGGTAGGGCCACTGACCAAGGTGACTTCCGCGCCCAACAACCAGGCGGCCTGCGCCAGGGCATAGCCCATTTTGCCGCTGGACCGGTTGGTGATTCCGCGCACAGGGTCAATGGCTTCAAATGTGGGGCCTGCAGTGATCAGTATCTTCTTGCCTGCAAATGGCTTGGGAGCAACCGCGCGGGCCAGTTCCAGCACAATCTCGAAGGGTTCCAACATGCGGCCACTGCCGATTTCGCCACAGGCTTGTTCACCCGCTGCAGGGCCAAATACATGCACGCCATCTGCTTGCAGGCGGGCCACATTGCGAAGTGTTGCCGGGTTGTTCCACATTTCCACGTTCATTGCTGGTGCAATAGCCAATGGGCAGTTGCGAGCCAACACCAAGTTGTCGAGCAGATTGTCTGCAAAACCATGCGCGTATTTGGCCATGGAATTGGCAGTGCACGGGGCAACCAGTAAAAAATCAGCCTGTCGGGAAATGTCGATGTGGGGCATGCCCCGGTCGTTGTTTCCTGCTGGCCATTGTGACACGTGCACGGGTTTGCCCGACAGGGCTTGAAAGGTTAGCGGGGCGATGAAGCGGGTGGCCGATTCGGTCATGACCACTTGCACATCGCAACCTTGTTTGATGAGCAGGCGCACCAATTCGGCCGACTTGTAGGCGGCAATGCCACCGCAAACGCCCAGCACCACGCGAAGTTCATTCAAACCGGGAAGCTTGGGAAGTTCAACGGGGCGCATGGTGATGGAACCTTAAGCTTTTTTAGCGGGTGGACTTTTGTTTTCCTTGTTGAAAAACAATTCGTCCACGATCAGGCCGACTGCGCCGATTGAAATAGCCACATCTGCAACGTTAAATGCCGGCCAGTGATAATTCTGGATGTAAAAGTCCAGGAAATCGATGACTGCACCATGGGCCAAGCGATCAATAAGATTGCCCAAGGCACCACCCAAAATGCAGGCGAGGCAAAACATGGCAAATTTTCTGTGGCTGGATGAACGCATCATGAATACGATGACGACGGATGCGACTACAGCAACAGCCGACAGAAAGTGTTTTTGCCACCCTTCTTGATCGGCCAAAAAGCTGAAGGCAGCACCCGGGTTCAGCACATACACCAGGTTGAAATAGCTGGTGACTTCAATCACTGACCCCAGGTCAAGCTTGGCCTGTACCCAGAGCTTTGTGATTTGGTCGAGCACAATGATGAGCAGGGAAAAACCGATCCAGGGCAGGATGGATTTTTTGACCACTGGTTCATTGTTTCCCGAGTGGTTTGCTGCCTTTTGGGCCGGCGCCGAAGCGCCTTTTTTTGTTTGCTTGTTAGACATGGTTCCGTACCTCACCTTCACCAAACAGGTTGCTGACGCAACGCCCGCACACACCCGGGTGTTGCGGGTCGGCGCCTGTGTCTGCGCGGACATGCCAGCAGCGTTCGCATTTCTCGCCAGTGGCCGTGCTTACCTCAATTTTTTCAACATCGGCTTTTGAAATTGACACACTGGACACAATGAACAGGAACTTCAGATCGTCGCCCAAGCTAGCCGCGGCGGCATGAAGTTCTTCGGGCAAATGCAATGTGACCGAACCCTGCAGGGATGAACCGATTTTCCCCTCTGTACGCAGGTTCTCAAGTTCTTTGACAACCCTTGCACGCAGTCCCAACAAGCCAGCCCATTTGCTGCTCAATGATTCCGCATTGGCCACAGTGGGTACTTTGTAAAACTCGTTGCAGAAAATCGAGGCTTCCACATTGCCCATCACTTCACATGCTTCTTCGGCTGTGAAGCTCAGTACCGGCGCCATCAGGCGCAACAAGGCGTGGGTGATGTGGTACAGCGTGGTTTGGGCACTGCGCCGTGATTTGGAATCCACACCGGTGGTGTACAGGCGGTCTTTCAGCACATCGAGATAGAACGAGCCCAGGTCTTCAGAGCAGAAAATCTGCAGCTTGCTGACTATGGGGTGAAACTCGTAGCTCTGGTAGTGCGCTTCACATTCGCTTTGCAGCTTGCTGACCAGGGCCAGTGCGTACTGGTCGACTTCCGCAAGTTCTGCCGTTGCAACAGCCTGCGTTGCAAAATCAAAGTCGGAAATATTGGCCAGCAAGAAGCGCAGCGTGTTGCGAATGCGTCGATAGCTTTCCACCACGCGCTTCAAAATTTCATCGGAAATGGTCAGTTCACCGGAGTAATCGGTACTGGCAACCCACAGGCGCAAAATTTCCGCGCCCATTTTGTCAGTGACTTGCTGGGGTGCAATCACGTTGCCCACTGATTTGCTCATTTTGCGGCCTTGGCCGTCGACCACAAAACCGTGGGTGAGCAGGGCCTTGTAAGGCGGTACGCCATTGATCATGCAACTGGTGAGCAAACTGGAATGGAACCAGCCGCGGTGCTGGTCTGAACCTTCAAGGTACAGGTCAGCCGGGAAATGGCTTTCATCGGCATGGCTGCCCCGCAACACGGTTTCATGCGTGGTGCCGGAATCGAACCACACGTCGAGTGTGTCGGGGTTCTTGACGTAGTTTTTGGCGTCATCGCCGATCAGTTCTTCAACCGTAACATGTTGCCAGGCTTCGATGCCTTTTTGCTCGATCATCTGGGCAATGGTTTCAATCAGCTCGGGTGTGCGAGGGTGCAGTTCACCGGTTTCACGGTGCACCAGAAACGCCATGGGCACGCCCCACTGGCGTTGGCGTGACAAGGTCCAGTCGGGCCTGTTGGCGATCATGGCGTGCAGGCGGGCTTTGCCCCAGGCGGGGAAAAACTCGGTGGCTTCGACACCAGCCAGCGCTTTCTCACGCAGGCTGCCTGAGCCGTCGTTCGATTTCACGTCCATGCCTGCGAACCACTGGGAAGTGGCGCGATAAATAATCGGTGTCTTGTGGCGCCAGCAGTGCATGTAGCTGTGACCAAACTTGACTTGCTTGACGAGGCTACCCACCTCGATCATTTTTTCAACGATCAGCGGGTTGGCTTTCCAGATGTGCAGGCCGCCGAAGAAGGGCAGCGAGTCGACATACTGGCCGTTGCCCATCACCGGGTTGATGATGTCGGCGTCTTTGAGGCCATAGGCCTTGCTGGTCAAAAAGTCGTCTACGCCATAAGCCGGGGAGCAATGCACAATGCCGGTGCCCGCGTCGGTGCTGACATAGTCGGCCAAATACACAGGGCTCAAGCGGTCATAGAATGGGTGGTGAAAGGCAATGCCTTCCAGTGCCGCACCGGTGGTGGTGGCAACTTCTGAACCCTGTAGTTCATAGCTTTCCAGGCAGGGCTTCACACGTTCCTGTGCCAGTAGCAAGAATTTGCTGCCGACATCGATCAGGCTGTAGACCAATTCCGGGTGCATGTTCAATGCCTGGTTGGCAGGCAACGTCCACGGGGTGGTGGTCCAGATAACTAGTTGTCCCGGTTTGGCCTGCAGGGTTGCCAGCGGCATGTTGAATGCAGCGGCCAGCTTGTCCAGGGTTGCCTTGTTGAAGGCAAACCCCACGTCCACAGCAATGTCTTGTTTGTCCTTGTATTCCACTTCCGCTTCAGCCAAGGCTGAGCCGCAATCGAAACACCAGTTCACAGGCTTCAGGCCGCGGAATACGTAGCCTTTTTCCATGATCTTGCCCAAGGCGCGAAGTTCATCGGCTTCGTTGCTGAAGTTCATGGTCTTGTAAGGGTTCTCCCAGTCAGCCAACACACCCAGGCGGATGAAGTCTTTCTTCTGGCGCTCAATCTGTTCTGCGGCGTAGGCGCGGCTTTTTTCCTGCACTTCCAGCGTGGGCTTGCCTTTGCCGTGGGTTTTTTCAATCTGGATTTCAATCGGCATGCCGTGGCAGTCCCAACCCGGCACATAGCGGGCGTCGTAACCAGCCAAACAACGGCACTTCACAATGATGTCTTTCAGGATCTTGTTGACCGCATGGCCAATGTGAATATCACCGTTGGCGTAGGGGGGGCCGTCGTGCAGCACGAATTTGGGCTTACCCGCTTTCGATTGGCGAATGGCCTTGTACAGGTCTTCCTTGCACCATTTTTCAACCCAGTTTGGTTCCCGGGCGGGCAGGTTGCCGCGCATGGGGAAGGGCGTGTCGGGCAGGTTGAGTGTGTTCTTGTAATCCATGTCGGGTTAACAGCCTGTGTTTGAAATCTGGGGTTGATTGGCGGCCAGCAGGGCCATGGCTTTTGCCGTGTCCTGGTGCATCTGGGTCACCATGGTGTCTAGCGAATCGAAGTGTTGTTCCGGGCGTATGTGGGCCAGCACTTCAATGCGCAGCAGCTTGCCATAGGCATTGCCTTGCCAGTCTGGAATAAAGGTTTCCAGCAAAATCTGATCGGATTCTTCCACGGTGGGGCGAACGCCCATGCTGGCAACAGCCGGCAGGGGTTTGTCTTCCAATCCATGCACCCACACGGCCAGAATGCCGGTCAGCGCGCTGGCGCGCCCGGTGATTTTCAGGTTCATGGTGGGAAAGCCAAGCGTACGGCCCAGCTTTTTGCCGTGAATGATGTGCCCGGAATACACCAGTGGGTGGCCCAGCATCTGGACGGCCTGGGGTACGTTGCCTGCCTTCAAAGCCTCTCGAATGTTGGAGCTGGAGACACGTGTGCCGTTGCTCTGAACCTCGGCCAGGTCGTTGACGACAAAGCCCTGTGCATCACCCAGTTGTTTGAGCAGTGCAAAGTCGCCGGCGCGTTTTGCACCGAATCGAAAGTCGTCACCCACCCAGACCTGTTTGGCATTCAGGCGATTCAGCAAAATCTCTTGCACGAATTCTTGCGGACTGAGGGCCGCCATGGCTTTGTCGAACGGCAGGATGCACACTTGCTCAATGCCGCAACGCTTCATCTCGATCATTCTGTCGCGCAGCGTCGAAATTCGGTTGAGTTTGAAGCTGCTGCTGAAAAATTCTTTGGGGTGCGGGTGAAAGGTGACCACAGTGGGTACCAGGCCCTGCGCCCGCGCGACGGCAACAACGCGGCGGAACAACTCGGCATGGCCGGAATGAACGCCGTCGAAATTGCCAATGGTAAGCGCAGTGCCTTGGGTGAATGTGTGTGGCCGGGGGCGACGAATGATTTTCATACCGCGTGATTCGGCTCGTTAGTGGTTGCAAAACAACCGGTCATTATAAGGCCGGAATCATTAAAATTAAGGCTTTTTCGCCCGCACAGTGATAAACTCGAGCCATGCAAAATTCCACACCTTCCGTCGTCATTCTGATCTCGGGGCGGGGTTCAAACTTGAATGCCCTGATCGATCACGCCAAACAGACCGGGGCTTACCAAATTTGTGCAGTCATTTCCAACCGCCCAAATGCGGCTGGCTTGGCATTGGCAAAAACCGCCGGGCTGGACACTGCTGTTCTGGACCACACTGAATATGAAAGCCGGGAAGCTTTTGATGCAGCCTTGGCGGACCTGATTGACGAATATCAGCCTGACTGGCTGGTGTTGGCCGGTTTCATGCGGGTACTTACCGAAGGGTTTGTGAACAGATACTTGGGTCGCCTGGTGAACATACACCCCTCGCTGTTACCTGCATTTCCGGGTCTGAAAACCCACCAGCAGGCTTTGGAGGCGGGGGTTCGGGTGCATGGCGTGACCGTTCATTTGGTTACCCCCGAGTTGGACCATGGTCCGATCGTGGACCAGGCCATGTTGTTGGTGTTGCCGGGTGATACGCCTGAAACGCTGGCAGCGCGCGTACTTGCGCTGGAACATCAAATTTATCCCCGAGCCTTGTCAGCATTGGCCAGTGGGCAAATAAAATCAGTGAACGGAAGGCTTGAAGGTACTTTGACCTTGCCTTTGATTCATGCAATTAAATAATAATCAGGAATTCATATATGGCCGGGTCAACTAAAAACACCCCCTTTCGCAAACCCACTACCCGCCGCGACTCCAAGGTCGAGCGCCAGGGCGCACAGTCGCGCTACGGCTTGGTGAGCACGGTTGCACAGTTGATCGACTTGTTGGCCCAGTTTGAAGGCCCGGCAGACGCTGCAATTTCCCGCTTTTTCAAGGATCACCCGGAGTTGGGTGGGCGCGATCGCCCCATGGTGGCCGAGGCTGTGTACTGCTGGTTGCGCTACCGCTACCGTATTAACCACTTGGCGCAGGCTGGCGAAGGCCCCTCAGTGGTTCGCCAGGCCAAGCTGGCTTTGTTGTGGTCAGGTGCGCCCGAGCAGATCTGGTCCGCCGGCAAGCAGGCTGACAACGAGTGGTTAAGCCGCGTAATCAATATTTCGGCCGATGATTTGGGTGTAGAGGCCCGAACCTGCCTGCCCGAGTGGTTTTACTTGAAGCTGGCCGAGCAGTTTGGCGAGTCACGCGCAGAATCGTTTTCACAGGCTGTACTGAGCGCAGCGCCACTTGACTTGCGGGTGAACACGGTGAAAGCCAGTACCACGGATTTGTTGGCGGCGCTTACCAATATGGGTATTCAAGTGAACCCGATCGAGGGCCTGCCCGAAGGCTTGCGCGCAGTGGGTAAGCCCATTGTGGGCAAAACCGAGGTGTTTCAGGAAGGCTACTTTGAAGTGCAGGATGCCGGTAGCCAGTGGGTTAGCCGCTTGGTGGCACCGCGCCGTGGCGACCTGGTGATCGATTTCTGTGCTGGCGCAGGTGGTAAAACGCTTGCAATTGGCGCTCAGATGAAGAACACCGGTCGCATCGTGGCGCTGGATACATCGGAGAAGCGCCTGGTGAAGTTCAAGCCCCGCGCAGCACGGTCGGGTCTGAGCAACTTCTACACCATGGTGATCAACGATGAGGCTGACCCACGCCTGAACAAGTATTTTGGCAAGGCCGACAGGGTTGTGACCGATGTGCCTTGCAGTGGCATGGGCACCTTGAGGCGTAACCCGGATCTTAAATTTAGACAGAGTTTGCAGAGTCTGGCAGAATTGACCGCGAAGCAAAAATCCATCATTGAGCATGCCGCTAAGTTGGTGAAACCCGATGGACGGCTTGTTTACATTACATGCAGTGTTCTTCGTGATGAGAATGAAGACATTGTTAATGCATTTCTGGAAAGCAACCCCGAATTCCGGCTTCGCCGCTGGACCGAGGTGCTTAACCCCGGAGAGCGGCCTGTGAAGGCAAACACGACCGATGACATGCTTCGGTTGTGGCCAGAAGACGGTGAGTCGGATGGCTTTTTTGCAGCAGTGTTACAACGTTCCAAAGCCTGAACTGAATATAAATTCCAAATGTGTTTCGGGTTTGAAAGTACACTTGTACACTGAAAATATGATACGGCTCCTTCAGAAGCAAGACGAGATGGCCGTAACCTTTGAAAGACGACCTGTTGAGAGTTTGTGAATATGATTGAATTTCTGACCTCGGGAATTACCGGTGCATCCGTGCTCCAGATGGTGATTTATACCCTGATCGTAACCCACATCACGATTGTGGCTGTAACCGTGTATTTGCACCGTTGCCAGGCCCACCGTGCTTTGGAAGTCCACCCTGCACTGGCGCATTTTTTCCGCGCCTGGCTGTGGCTGACCACCGGCATGAGCACGCGTGCATGGGCTGCGATTCACCGCAAGCACCACGCCAAGTGTGAAACACCCGATGACCCCCACAGCCCGCAAACCCGTGGTTTGAAAACTGTGTTCTGGCGCGGTGCCGAGTTGTATCGTGCCGAATCCAAGAACCAGGAAACACTGGCCAAATACAGCCATGGCACTCCCGCTGACTTCCTGGAGTTCCAGGTGTACGAGCGTTTCCCTTGGCAGGGTGTTGGTTTTACTCTGGTGCTGAGCTTTATTTTGTTTGGTTTCCCAGGCGTGAGCATTTGGGCCATCCAGATGTTGTGGATTCCTGTTCTGGCCGCTGGTGTGATCAATGGTATCGGCCACTACTGGGGTTACCGCAACTTCGATTGCCCTGACGCAAGCCGTAACATCTCCCCATTCGGTATCCTGATCGGTGGTGAGGAGTTGCACAACAACCACCACACCCATGCCACCTCGGCCAAGCTGAGCAACAAGTGGTACGAGTTCGACATTGGCTGGATGTACATCAAGATTTTCAGTTTCCTCGGTTTGGCCAAGGTAAAGAAAGTGGCTGAATCGCCCAAGTTTTCATCGGAAAGCAAGCCGGTGCTGAACCTGGCGACCGTTCAGGCGGTGGTGAACCACCGCTACGACGTGATGGCCCGTTACGCCAGTTCAATGCGCAAAGCCTTCCGCTCCGAAGCGGGTGCCTTGAAGCAGAAAGCTGCGAATGCACAAGAACGCAAAGTGCTGTCCAAAGGTACCAAGCTGTTGTCGATTGACGAAAGCAAGCTGTGCGACGTGCAGCGTGCCGAGTTGGCCCAGCTGTGTGCGCAGTCCAAGGTGATCAATACCCTGGTTGAAATGCGTGCTGAATTGCGTCAGATTTGGGAAAAAACCAATTTGAGCCGTGAGCAGATGCTTGTTCAGTTGCAAGCCTGGTGCGAGCGTGCTGAGCAAAGCGGCATTCGCTGGCTGGAAGAAATGTCAATCCGCATTCGTCGCTACGCGGCTTGATGCGCTGATCGTAGCTTAGGCTGAATGAAAAAACCGCTGGTTGCGATCAGCGGTTTTTTTTCGCCTTGCTTGTTCGGTGTTTGTTGCTACTCACCAGTGCTTTTGTTGCGCAGGCTTTGCTCGGTGTTCGTTGCTACTCATCTTGCCTTGGACAAGGCTTGTTTCCCGTCTTGTTGATTCTGGCTTAGGGTGTGCGAAACGCTTGCGCGTCTTCGCATCGATTGCTTGCGCAATCGCCCCGCGCTGCGAATCAGCCGGGAAGCCTTGCCCTGAATCGGCAAGATGATGCAGCAAACAAACACCTCACTGCCTGCGAACTTGCGCCGGTTAGAGCTCGTGACACAATCAACGCCGCAAGCCGCAAGCCGCAAGCCGCAAGCCGGCGAGTTGCAGGTGCTGACCGTTCTGTTTGCGAAGGCAGCATTGCCCTCGCACCGCCATTCAGGAAAGCCTGCCCGTTTTGAATTCGCACGCAACGTTCGGCGATCAGCCGACACCGGGTTCGGCCATGTGTTTTGCCGAACCAAGGTGAGTCAGTGTGACGTTCAAAAAAGGGATCAACAGGCTTTCTGGCGGAAGTAGGGCATGCGCCTGAGTAAACAGAGAGCGACATGCGCCCTGAAAACGACGGAGCGGTATGCGCCGTGAAGACGACTGAGGGGTATGCGCTTCGCAAGAACTCTGATGGAATGGAGGCAACAAAAAACCCGCTCTGAATTTCAGTAGCGGGTTTCTGTAGAAACAGTGAAGGTAATCGAATTACTTCAGCTTGGTTTCTTTGTATGACACATGCTTACGAACCACTGGATCGTATTTCATGATTTCAATTTTCTCGGGCTTCGTACGCTTGTTCTTGGTCGTGGTGTAGAAGTGACCAGTACCTGCAGAAGATTCGAGTTTGATTTTTTCGCGACCGCCTTTAGCCATGATTTACTCCTGCTTAGATTTCGCCACGTGCACGAAGATCAGCCAAAACGGAGTCGATGCCGTTTTTGTCGATCGTGCGCAGTGCGTTGTTTGTTAGACGCAGGCGAACCCAGCGGTTTTCGCTTTCAACCCAGAACTTGCGTGACTGCAAGTTAGGCAGGAAACGACGTTTTGTTTTGTTGTTGGCGTGGGAAACTTTGTTTCCGACCATCGGGCGCTTACCCGTTACTTGACATACGCGAGCCATGATGACCCCAAAAAATTCAGCAAATTAGTGTATCTGCAAAATCACACGGCGAAAATGGAAAAGCCATGGATTTGCGGCGAAGTCCAAGATTGTAACCAATTGGGAAACTTTTGCCCAGCCCTTTTTGTTAAAAAGATCAAAAAGGTGGGCAATTGTTCGATCTTCGGGAAAAAATCAAAAAGGTGGGCGGTTGTTCATTCGATAAGAGTAACCGGTGCTGGGACCCACTACCAAATGGTCTACCAATTCTATATCAACCAGTGCCAGGGCTGAGTGCAATTCGCGGGTGAGCCGATCGTCTGCGCTGCTGGGCGTGCAACAGTTACTGGGGTGGTTGTGGGCCACCATGATGCGCGGGGCATTGGTATGAATGGCGAATTTCAATACTTCCCGTGGAAAAACAGCGGTTTTGTTCACTGTGCCGCTGGACAGTATCTTGTGATCCAGTACTTTTAATTGGCTGTCCAGCGCAATGGCCATGAAGTTTTCAATGTCGCTCAACCCAATTTGGGCGCGCACAAACTGTTCAAACCGCTCCGGGGAAGCAAGCAGGTTGGTCGATGGGTCTTGCAGTTCATGGCTCAGGCAGCGCTTGGCCATTTCCAGGCAGGCACGCAATTGGGCATACTTGGCTTCGCCAAGGCCGCGGACTTGAACCCAGTCTGTCAGCGACACCCTGTTCAAATTTTGCAGGCCGCCAAATTGGGCGATCATTTCACGGGCCAGGTCAACCGCACTTTTTCCTGGCAAGCCGGTGCGCAGGAAAATCGCCAACAGTTCAGCGTCGGAAAGGGCTTGTGCGCCTTGTTTGATCAAACGCTCACGGGGGCGATCGTGTTTGGGCCAGCTTTGAATACTCATTGATGAAACCTGAAAAGCATTTAGGTGGCATGGGCCTGCACCACAGTTCCGTTGTACCGACAGGCTGCCGTCGACTGCCGGGAGGTATTCAAAGGCGTAGAATAGAGGCGTTTTTGAAATGATTTCAGGATGTTGACATGACCGACGCAGTACAGCCCAAACCCGTGGTGAACGAATCTTCTTTTGTGACACTGCATTACCGCATTCGCCTGGCCGACAGCCAGCAGGTGATTGTGTCTACCTTTGAAGACAAGCCCGCCACTTTGTCAATTGGTGCCGGGCAGTTGGCCGAGGGCCTTGAACGTTGCCTGTATGGAATGCAGGCAGGCCAGCGTGACACTTTCACTTTGCCTGCCGGCAGTGGTTATGGTGACATCAACCCGGATTTGTATCGCCCAGTGACCAAGGCCCTGTTGTCGAAGTATGCCGAGGAAGGCACGACCTTCGAGCCGGGCGAGTTCGTGCATTTTCCCGCACCCGATGGCGGCCAGTTTGCAGGCACCGTGGTCGAAGAGCGTGAAGACGATATTTTGTTTGACTTTAACCACCCCTTGGCCGGCAAGGCGCTGACTTTTGAAGTGCAGTTGATTGGGGTGTTGTGAGGTGAGTATGGAAATCAGCCTGGCCCAGCCGCGCGGTTTTTGCGCCGGCGTTGACCGTGCCATTGAAATTGTGGAACGTGCTTTGCAGCAGTTTGGTGCGCCCATTTATGTGAAGCATGAAATTGTTCACAACAAGACGGTGGTGGAAGACCTGCGCAACAAGGGCGCGATTTTTGTCGATGAGCTGGAAGACGTCCCCACCGGTTCTACCGTGGTGTTTTCAGCGCATGGCGTGTCGCAGGACGTGCGCGTGCAAGCCGAGGGCCTTGGCTTGAAAGTGTTTGACGCCACCTGCCCATTGGTGACCAAGGTGCACGTGGAAGTGAGCAAAATGCGTGCACAGGGCTGCGAGATCATCATGATTGGTCACGAAGGTCACCCCGAAGTGGAAGGCACCATGGGTCAGGTCAAGGACGGCATTTACCTGGTGGAAACTGAAGAAGATGTGAATAAGCTTCACATTGCAGAAGGCACACAGCTGGCTTTTGTGACGCAGACTACCCTGAGTGTGGACGACGCGTCTCGTGTAATCGCTGCGTTGAAAGCAAAGTTTCCCGACATTCGCGAACCCAAGAAAGCTGACATTTGTTATGCCACCCAGAACCGGCAGGATGCAGTGAAGTTCATGGCTCGCCAGGTGGACTTGGTACTGGTGGTGGGCAGCCCAAGCAGCTCGAATTCCAACCGCTTGCGCGAGGTGGCTGAAAAGCTCGGCGTGCCGGCCAAATTGATCGAGAACGCGGACAGCCTGGAGAAGGGCTGGTTTGACAATGTGAAGCACATCGGGCTTACTGCTGGCGCATCTGCGCCCGAACATTTAGTGCAAGGTGTGGTGAAACGCCTGAAAGAGTGGGGCGCCTTGTCGGTGCGTAATCTGGAAGGTGTCGAGGAAAACATTGCGTTTCCAATGCCCAAGGGTTTGAACCCCAGGGCCGGTGCGTAACAGGCGCTTGTCCTCAATCCACTGGTTTTGATGCGGTTTTAAGACGCTAGTTTCGGGGTGGCCAGTACCTGGTCCACCCTGTTTCTATCCACATCCACCACTTCAAAGCGCCAGTCGTTCCAGTCAAATTTTTCCGTTTTTTTCGGAATCCGGCCCAGCGAGGCCAGCACGAAACCACCCACGGTGTGAAAGTTGCCCAAGGCCTCTTGTGGCAAATCGCGAATGCCGAGCTTGATTTTCATTTCGTCGATGGGCAACAGCCCGTCCAACAGCCAGGATCCGTCCTCGCGGCGCACGGCCAGTGATTCTTCGGGCGTGTCCATCATGGGCATCATGTCGCCCACCACGCTGGAAAGCACGTCATCAATGGTGACAATACCTTCGGTCATGCCAAATTCGCTCACTACAAACGCGAAGGTTTTTTTCTGTTGCCGAAATGTTCGCAGCAAATCAACCAGCGTGAGCGATGCGGGCACAAACAGGGCGTTTTGAAGCGGAATTTCGGCGAAATCAATGTCGCCTTCCATGGCGGCCTGCAAGATGTCATGGCTTTCTGCCACCCCGATGACCTGTTGCAAACTGCCTTTGCAGATGGGCAGCATGGAATGGGGTGCTTCGCGAAGCAGGCGCAGGTTGTCTTCACGGGGGGCGTTCAAGTCGAGGTAAGCAATGTCGCTGACCGGTGTCATGACCGAAGCCAGTCGGCGGTCTTCAAGGCGCAGCACGTTGCTCATCAGGTGGCGTTCTTCAGGTGCCAGCATGCCGGTTTTGGCGCCTTCATCAAGGAAAGCCTGAATCTCTTCAAT
This sequence comes from Limnobacter thiooxidans, assembly GCF_036323495.1. Lineage (NCBI taxonomy): Bacteria > Pseudomonadati > Pseudomonadota > Betaproteobacteria > Burkholderiales > Burkholderiaceae > Limnobacter > Limnobacter thiooxidans. Next base: position 1,011,790 of record NZ_AP028947.1, read on the forward strand.
GGTGCTGACCGCAGGGGCCGCCTTGAACGGGATGAAGCTGAGAACCAGGTCGGAACCCTTGGACAGCAAGGCGATGGCGGGGCTGAGCACTTTCAGGAAAATTGACATGAAGGGTGCACAGAAGGCCGCCACCACTTCCGGGTTGGCGATGGCCAGCCGCTTGGGCACGATTTCACCGAAAATGATGGAAAAGCCAGTGACCAGTGCAATGGTGACCGCAAATGAAATCGTGTCGGCCCAGTCGGTTAGGGTCGGAAAATACAGGTCGATGTAATGTTGGAAAGTCGCTGTGAGGGCAGACTCACCATAAATACCCATTAGTAGGGCGGCTGCTGTAATGCCGGTTTGGGTGGCGGCCAGCAGGCGGCTGGGGTTGCCCATGATATCCAAGGCGATGCCAGCTTTGTGGTTACCTGCATCGGCCATGGCTTGCAATTTGGAGCGGCGGCTGGAGGCCAAGGCCATTTCCGAAAGTGCGAAAAAGCCGGAAACCAAAATCAGTAGGACCAAAATCCAGAAGGCATTCATGTTGACTGTTCTTTTATTGAAGTGCGGGGCCAGATGGCGTGGTGTTCAGTTTACCAAAGGCGTGCCTGTTTGGGTTTTTCGCCGAATTGGGCCGATTGGGCAAAGCGGTGGCCTCGGTTACAATAAGAGGCTACGCGAACACTAATTGAAAGAATTGCCATGTCGATGACCGAAGCTTCTATTCCCGGAACTGATCAAATCGTGGTTGCGGCCCTGTACAAGTTTGTCAGCTTGCCCGATTTCGAGGAACTGAAACCGCAACTGGAAGAACTGTGTAACCAGAACAGCGTGCTGGGCACCTTGTTGCTGGCCACGGAAGGAATTAACGGCACGGTCAGTGCGCCGCGCGCGGGCATCGTGGCCTTGATGAATTTTTTGTGGGCTGATTCGCGGTTTGCGGATCTTGCACCCAAGTATTCCATCGCGCCCGATCAGGCATTCACACGCATGAAAGTGAAGTTGAAGCGGGAAATTGTGACCATGGGCAAAGACGGGATTGATCCCAACCGCCTGGTGGGTCGATATGTAAAACCTGCCGACTGGAACGCCTTGATTCAGGACCCGGACACCTTGGTGATCGACACACGCAACAGCTATGAATATGCCATCGGTACGTTCGAAGGGGCGCTTGATCCTGCCACTGATACCTTCAGACAGTTTCCGGAATGGATCGAGAAAAACCTCAAAAGTCTGCCAGCTGAAAAACGTCCCAAGAAAATTGCGATGTTTTGCACGGGGGGCATTCGCTGTGAAAAATCCACGGCCTACATGCTGGAGCAGGGATTTGACGAGGTCTATCACCTTGAGGGCGGTATCCTGAAGTACCTGGAGGAAGTGCCCCAGGAACAAAGCATGTGGAAAGGCGAATGTTTCGTGTTTGACCAGCGCGTGTCCGTGACCCATGGTTTGCAGATTGGCACCTATGAACTTTGCCATGCATGCCGTATGCCGATTACTGAAGAAGAAAAGCAAAGCGACAAGTACATCCAGGGCGTGGGTTGTCCGCATTGCTACGATTCGTTGACTGAAGACCAAAAAAGCCGTTTCGGTGAACGCCAGAAGCAGATTCAGTTGGCGAAAATGCGCAATGAAAAGCACATCGGCCGCAAGATGCCGCCCAAGGAAGTTGGAATTGAGGCGGATGCTTCCCGGCTGGCGGAGTAATTGTCAGTGAATGCGGAAAACGTGGACAGCCCGAACCAGGAATTGAACGACCCAGCCTTGACCGGGCACCTGCTTGGCCTGCCCGTGTTGTACAGCTTTCGTCGGTGCCCGTATGCCATGCGGGCGCGGTTGGCCATTGTGGCTGCGGGCGTGAAAGTTGAAGTTCGTGAGTTGGTGCTGCGTGCCAAACCCCCGCACATGCTGGAAATTTCACCCAAAGGTACTGTGCCCGTGCTGTGGTTGCAGGATGGCACTGTGATTGATGAAAGCCTGGATGTGATGCGCTGGGCAGTTTCGCAGAATTTCCCCAGCGATTGGCTTGTGTTGAACGATGCGCAACAGCGGCAAGGCGATGAATGGATCGCTCTGCTGGATGGTGAGTTCAAGCGCAACCTGGACCGGTACAAATACCCCCACCGCTATCACGTCAATACACCCACAGAAACCTATGTCTGTGATCCGCTTGAACACCGCAACGTGTGTGTGGCCATACTGGTCCGGTGGAATGAAGTGCTCGAGAGTAACGGGGCTTTTCTGTTTGGCGGCAAACCCAGTTTTGCCGACTACGCCATTCTTCCTTTTGTTCGACAGTTTCGAATAGCTGACGAAGCGTGGTTCGATTCAATGCCCGGCTGCGACGCTTTAAAGGCTTGGCTGGGCGTATTTTTGGCATCGAATATTCTGGAACAGGCCATGCCCAAGCTGAAGCCTTGGCAGTTGGGGGATGAACCTCTCACCTTTCCGGGTTAGAGAAAGCCCTCTACGATTTTCAGCCAAAGTTTCTATACACTCCAAAGTTACGCAACAGTAACATTGTCTTGCTGGGCTATGCTTAGCCCTCAAAAAAGACATTTCCCCCTATAAGAAGGACGAGACTCATGGCCGACAAAATTCTTGAATTTGTCCATACCTCTACAGGTAAACAAATTGCTGCAGCACTGGGCTTGCCCGTGCCCCCTCTGTTGAAGCGCGCCAAGGCCGGTTACGCCGAGAAGTCCTTGGCCAAGGCCAATGCACTGGTGGGCGCCAGCGCCTTTGGTCCAGTGGCCACGGCGGTGGTGAAGGGCCTGGACGCCATGGGTGCGTCGATCAAGGTGTCTGCTGATTTGGCCGGATTGGACGGTATCAAGCAGGCTGCGGCCAAAGCCAAGGTGGATGTGACGATTTCCCAGGCCGACAATGGCGTGCCTGAAAACGTGTACGTACTGGACGTAACAGCGGCTGTCAATGTGGCCGATCTGCGTTTGTTGTACGACTTTTTCAACCCGCGCCTGCGCAAGGTGCCATCAAACAGCCGCATCGTGGTGATTGGTCGCCCGCGTGGTGATTCAAAAGATGCGCTGGCTGAAACAGCGCAGTCCTCCTTGCCCGGCTTCATTCGCAGCTTGGCGAAGGAAAGTGGCAAGAATGGCACAACCGCCAACTTGATTCAGGTAAAAACCGGCGCGGAAAACGGGATTGAAGGCGCCTTGCGCTTTTTCCTGAGCCCGCATTCAGCGTTTGTAACAGGCCAGGTGTTGCCAGTGGTTGGCGCACCCAAGGGTGTGAAGGTTGCTGCGTTTTCAGAAAAGCCATTGACTGGCAAGCTGGCTGTTGTAACCGGTGCTGCACGCGGCATTGGAGCAGCGATCGCTGAGGTATTGGCCCGTGAAGGCGCAACAGTGATTGGTGTTGACCGCCCGGCAGATGAAAGCGTGTTGGGTACCACTATGAGCAGCATTGGCGGCATCGCTTGCCCGCTGGACATTACCGATGCAGACGCTGGCAACAAGCTGGCCGCTGTGGCAGCGGAGAAAGGCGGCAAGATCGACATCATCGTTCACAACGCCGGTATTACCCGCGACAAGATGATGCGCAACATGGCGGCCCACCTGTGGGACATGGTACTTGATGTAAACCTGGGCGCGATTGTTCGTTGCAACGACCAGTTGCTGGCAGGCGATGCGTTTGGTTCGAATGCGCGCATTGTGTGCATTTCATCGATCGGTGGCATTGCAGGCAATGCAGGTCAAACCAACTACGCTGCGACCAAGAGCGCCGTGATTGGCTATGTAGATGCCATGGCCAAGCAGTTGGAAGGCAAGGGTATTTCAATCAACGCCATTGCACCGGGCTTCATCGAAACACAAATGACTGCCGCAATTCCCGTAGTGACTCGCGAAGTGGCGCGTCGTTTGTCCAGCCTGTCACAAGGTGGTCTGCCAGTGGACATTGCTGAAGCAGTGACATTCATGGCGAGCCCATTGGCTGCTGGTGTGAACGGTGCCACCTTGCGTGTGTGCGGACAAAACCTGGTGGGCGCGTAATTCATTCATTCATTCATTCATTCAATGAATACGGCGCTTTAAACTAAAAAAATTATTTGGAGAAACTTATGAAACACGGTCGTCGCGTTGCCATTATTGGCGGTTCACGCATTCCATTTGCACGTTCAAACACAGCCTACATCGGCAAGTCCAACCAGGACATGCTGACTGCAGCATTCCGCGGTGTGGTGGACAAGTTCCAGTTGCACGGTGAAGAACTGGGTGACGTTGTTGCGGGTGCGGTGGTCAAGCACAGTCGCGATTTTTCCCTGTGCCGTGAATCTGTTTTGGGTTCAGGCTTGAGCCCCATGACACCCGCCTTTGACATTCAACAGGCTTGCGGTACCGGCCTGGAAGCCGCAATTGTTGTGGCCAACAAGATTGCCTTAGGCCAAATTGAAGTGGGCATGGCGGGCGGTGTAGACACCACAACCGACGCACCGATCGCAGTGAGCGAAGGCCTGCGCAAGATTTTGCTGGAAGCCAACCGCGCTCGTGACACCAAGGGCAAGCTGGCTGCCTTGCTGAAAATTCGCCCCAAGCACTTGGCACCCCTGCCACCCGCGAATGCCGAGCCACGCACAAAAATGAGCATGGGCGCGCACTGTGAAGTGATGGCTCAAACCTGGGGCATTACACGCGAAGCGCAAGATGAGCTGGCTGTAAGCAGCCACCTGAAAGCAGCCAAGGCCTACGAAGAAGGCTTCTTCGATGACCTGGTTGTTCCATTCAATGGTTTGACACGTGACAACAACTTGCGTGCAGATTCATCCGTTGAGCGCCTGCAAGGCCTGAAGCCTGCGTTTGATCGCAAGAGCGGCAAGGGCACGATGACAGCGGGTAACTCCACACCGTTGACAGATGGTGCGTCGGCTGTTTTGCTGGCCTCTGAAGACTGGGCCAAGGCCCGTGGCATCAAGCCCTTGGCTTACCTGACATTCAGCGAAACCATTGGTGTTGATTTTGTTTCCGGCAAGGAAGGTCTGTTGATGGCGCCTGCTTACGCCGTGCCACGCATGTTGAAAAAAGCTGGCTTGAAGCTGCAGGATTTCGACTTCCTTGAAATTCACGAAGCGTTCGCTGCACAGGTTCTGTGTACATTGAAAGCATGGGAAGACCCCAAGTTCTGCAAGGAAAAACTGGGTCTGGATGCACCACTGGGTTCAATTGACCGCAGCAAGCTGAATGTGAAAGGCGGCTCACTGGCCGTTGGACACCCCTTCGCAGCCACAGGCGGCCGCATTATCGGCACACTGGCCAAACTGCTGAACGAAAAAGGCAGTGGCAAGGGCTTGATCTCCATTTGTGCAGCCGGTGGTATCGGTGTAACTGCAATTATCGAGAAGTGAAATCATGAGCGTGAATGACACCCTGAAAGCAGCCGCGAAGTTTTATGAGCTGCCTGAGTTTCCAAATGGCAAGGCGCTGCTGCTGAAGGCTGCCACCACGTCCAACAAAAAGCCAAAACCCGATACCCAGGCCGCACGCCTGGGTGCGCGTGTGAAGAAAGTATTTATTGACCGTGAGTGGGTACGTCAGTACAACCTGGTTTGCGGGTTCAAGGAAGATGTAATTGCCTTGACCGCAGCGCAGGTCGTGGCGTCACCCCTGCACATGTTTTTGTTGAGTCGCCCAGAGCACCCGATGCCGATGTTGGGCATGGTTCACTTGCACAACTCAATTGAGAGCATCAAGCCACTTGAATACGGCGTGCCGTACGACGTGGTGGTGACTGTGGGTGAAACCCGCGGCATACCGCAAGGTCTGGAATTTGATTTGCACACCGAGTTTTTCGTGGGTGATGAGGTTCACTGGAAAAGCACAATGAGCATTTTGTGCCGTGTGAAGGGCATGCCAAAGCCAGCTTCAAAGCCAGCGCCTGCTGAAGCTTTGAGCGCGGTTGGTGCGCAGTACACTGCGGTGAAAGTGCCTGAAAATCAGGGTCGCAAATACGCCAAAGTGTCCAATGACTACAACCCGATTCACCTGTACGCACAAACTGCAAAACTGTTTGGTTTCAAACAGGCGATTGTGCATGGCATGTGGACTGCAGCGAAAACCTTGAGCATCGTTGAAGCTGGTTTGGGTGCGCCTGCACGCAAGTTTGACCTGTCGTTCAAGCAGCCGGTGTTTTTGCCTTCCGGTATTTCGGTGAAGCACGTGACTGCCGAGGGTGCTTCTGCATTTGAGGTACTGGCTGAGCGTGATTCGAAAGTGCTGATGGTTGGAAGCATTGCGGCGTAAGTTGGATTGAGTTTCGTTATTTGAAGAACCGCTGGTTGCGACCGGCGGTTTTTTTTCGTCGGGCTCTTTTCGTATTTGCAGAAAGTCACCTGTCCTGCCTTGATCAAGGCGTGTATCCCTTCTTGATTCTGGCTTGGGGCATGCGACACGCAAGGGCGTGTTCGCATCGATTGCTGGCGCAATCGCCCCGCGCTGCGAACCAAGCCGGGCGCGTTGATCTGAATCGGCAGAACAATTCGACCATTCTGCAAATCCTCCAAGCCAACTTGCTCCAGAGATTGAACAGTGACTTGCTGGCCGCGTATCCCGCAAGCCGCTCTCATAGAGTCACAGGCGCTGGCCTTTCAGTTTGCAAAGGCAGCATTGCTCTCGCACCGCCATTCAAGAAAGCCTGCCCGTTTTGAATTCACACGCCACGTGCGGCGGCAAGCCGACACCGGGTTCGGCCATCTTTTTTGCCGAACCATGGTGAGTCAGGGCGAATTCAAAAAAGGGAAATGCAGGCTTTCGGCGGAAGAGGGTATGCGCCTGAGAAAACGAAGAACGAGCATGCGCCTTTGCAAATGAACGAAGGACATGCGCCTTAGCAAGCAGTACATGTAGCGCAACTTGCCGAATCAGTCGACCGCTTCTACTGGTGGAAGTGCTGCAAATTCTTCGTCGGAATACAGGCGGGATCGCGTCAGAAATCTTAGGCCGCTGGGCCTTTCAAGGCTGAACATGCCACCATTGCCTTTCACCACATCAATGGTGAGGTGGGTGTGCTCCCAATAGGCGAATTGGGATTTGCTCATGTAAAAAGACACGCCGCCAATTTCACCCAGTTTGACATCAGAGCCACCCAAGGGAAAATCGCTGCGTGGAAACATCATGGGGGCGCTGCCGTCGCAACAGCCGCCGCTTTGGTGAAAAATTACGTCACCATGTTGCGCTTTGAGCGATGCAATCAGCTCCAGTGCGTCGTGCGTTGCGCTGACTCGGGTGTTCATGGGTTTCTCCGGATTGGTTTGACTGGTTGCAAATGAAATGCAGAGTTGCAGTGCTTTGGTTTTGCAGTGATGCTGAGGTTGCGCAGTCGGTGGACTGTGTCCGCCCCTTCAAGAAAGCCTGCCCGTTTGATGTCATTCGCAGCGTTCAGCCGAAGGCTGGCACCTTTGTTCGGCCTTGTTTTTTGCCGAACAAGGTGAGCCAGAATGACAATCAAAAAGGGACTACAGGCTTTCGGGGCGGCACGGTTCATGACGCGTAACCGATTGCAACATGGACAGCGCTACACAACCAGCAACGCTGCCAAACTTGCAATCGTTTTCGAATCACCAATCAGAAGAAGCCCATTGCATTGGGGTTGTAGCTCACCAACAGGTTCTTCGTCTGCTGATAATGGTGCAACATCATCTTGTGGTTTTCACGGCCAATACCTGACTGCTTGTAGCCACCGAATGCGGCATGAGCAGGATACAGGTGGTAGCAGTTGGTCCACACACGGCCAGCCTGAATGGCGCGACCCATGCGGAATGCGCGGGCGCCATCACGGCTCCACACACCTGCGCCCAGGCCGTACAAGGTGTCGTTGGCAATTTGCAGGGCTTCAGCTTCGTCCTTGAATGTGGTTACAGACAACACTGGGCCAAAAATTTCTTCCTGGAAAATGCGCATCTTGTTGTGGCCTTTGAACACGGTGGGCTTGACATAAAAGCCGCCTGCCAAATCGCCACCTTGCTTGTTCTGCTCGCCACCGATCAGGCACTTCGCACCTTCTTGTTTGCCCAGGTCGATGTAGCTCATGATCTTTTCCAGTTGTTCGGAAGAAGCCTGTGCACCGATCATTGTGGTTTCGTCCAGCGGGTTGCCCTGCTTGATCTTGCCCACGCGGTCAATTGCACGCTCAATGAACGCGTCGTAAATGTCTTCCTGGATCAATGCACGTGAAGGGCATGTGCACACTTCACCCTGGTTCAGCGCGAACATCGCAAAACCTTCGAGGGTCTTGTCGAAGAATGCGTCGTCGGCATCCATGATGTCGGAGAAGAAAATGTTGGGGGACTTTCCGCCCAGTTCCAGGGTCACTGGAATCAGGTTTTGTGCGGCGTAGCTCATGATCAGGCGACCAGTCGATGTTTCGCCGGTGAACGCAATTTTCGCGATGCGTGAGTTGCTCGCCAGTGGCTTGCCGGCTTCCAGGCCAAAACCGTTCACGATGTTCAACACGCCGGGTGGTAGCAGGTCAGCGATCAGGTCCATGACAACCAGCAAGGAAGCTGGAGTTTGTTCAGCGGGCTTCAGAACCACGCAGTTGCCGGCGGCCAATGCGGGCGCCAGTTTCCAGGCGGCCATCAGGATCGGGAAGTTCCAGGGAATGATCTGACCGACAACACCTAGTGGCTCGTTGAAGTGGTAAGCGTAGGTTTGGTGGTCAATTTCACAGATGCTGCCTTCTTCGCCGCGAATGCAGGCAGCGAAGTAGCGGAAGTGGTCAATGGCCAATGGAATGTCGGCAGCCATGGTTTCGCGCAGTGGCTTGCCGTTGTCCAGCGTTTCAGCCACGGCGATCAGGCGCAGGTTTTCTTCCATGCGGTCCGCGATTTTGTTCAGGATTGTTGCGCGTTCTGTGGGTGAGCGCTTGCCCCAGGCGTCTTTGGCGGCGTGGGCGGCGTCTAGCGCCAGTTCAATGTCTTCAGCCTGTGAACGTGCCACTTGGCAAAGTACCTGGCCGGTTACAGGTGTGATGTTGTCGAAATACTGACCATTTCTTGGGGCGACCCATTTGCCGCCGATGAAGTTGTCATATTTCGCTTTGAATGGAAAAGCAACGCCCAGTTTTAGCTCGTCAACCATGTTCATGTCCCTAACTCCTTTGTTATGTTGATGTAGGTGAGGAGTCAAGCGCAACGGGCATGCCAGTGGCAATTCAGGGCAGTTTTCGGCATTCTCTTTCAGTCACTGTGCGTGCAAGTCACAGAAATAGGAAATAGTGCGCCGAAATTTGACTCTGGTGGAACACTGGGACAGTCTTTTATTGTGTAAACATTTGCATAATATTGTTGCGTTGCAAAAATTTGACACACTGCCTGGCGCGTCAGGTCGATTGAATTTCGTGGAGAAATGTTTCGAGTAACTGGGTTCGCCCCAAATTCACAGCGCTGTAACCTGCGGCACTTCCCACCTGGCTTTGCACCTCTTCGCTTTTCAACCACGGCAACAGGATATCCATGGCGGGGTATTGAAGATCACTGTTGTGCAACACCAGGAAATAGCGTTCTTTGGAAACCGTGCGGAAATGCAGGTCATAGTGGTCTGCTGCTGCACGAATACCCAGGCCCAAGTCGCCATGACCAGCGGCAATGGTACAAGCCACAGCCAAATGGGAGTTTTCCTCGTGGTAGTAGCCGGGCAGGTTTTCCGGGTTCAGGCACGCTTTGGTGATCAGCGCGTTGAGTTGATGGTGGGTCGACGAGGCGGAATTTCGATTGACCAGCAAGGCACGCCGCATCGAGACATCTTCCAGCGTGGGTGGCGTGGCAGCCGGTCGGCTAATCCAGCCGATTTCACGCTCAAACAATTCAACCACCGACAAATTGGCACCCCGCAGCCAACGCCTCATGATTTGATGCACGTGCGAATGTTCTTCAAGGCCTATGGGCAAGTGGCAACCCGCCACCCGAACTTCGCCGCGGTGCAATGCCGAAAGCGCGGCAATACTGCCTGACCAGCGCAAAGACAACTGCAGCTTTTTGTACAAGGCCGTGTTTTGAAACAGGTTTTGAAGCACCAGGTCATCGCTCAAGGCCAGGCTGATCCAAGGTTTGTTCTGGTCGATGTCCAGCCATTCCGCATTCAGCTGTTCGCCGACTGTTCCCAGGTCAGGCGCTACACGCACATTGCCTTGCTCGACCATCCAGATCAACTTGTGCCCGAACCGGGTCAGGCAGGCGCCGGCGCGGCCGTGGGTGGCCACCAGGTCTTCGCCCAGTATCTGGTTGTATTGCTGAATTTGAGCCCACAGAGTACGGTAGGAAACGCCGAGTGCCTTGCACGCCAGCGAGATGGATCCCTCGGAGTCTATGGTTTTGAGGGTTTGCATCAGGCGCTGGTCCAGTTCAATGAACTGACCGTCTTCCCGTTTCCAGCGTGCGGATAATTTTAAGTTGAGCATTTGCGAATATAGGCACATCGATTGCTTGCATTCTGACAGATTAAAAAAAGCAGGAGACAAATGTCATGAAGTTCAGCAGTAGAAATTACCTCGATCGGGAAACAAGGGCGCTTGAGCTGTTCACCAGACTGATCGCCGGGGCCTGCATCGTTGCGGGCAGCGTACTGGCTGTACCTGCAACAGCAGCCACAGCAGAATTGGGCGCAGTGCAAGGTGACCTGACTGGTGGCGACCCTTTGGGCTCCATGCAATGGCCCGACATGAAGGGGCAGTTTTTTGATACCAATGCCAAAACAGTATTCGATTCCAGAATCAAGGTGACAGTGCCCCTGTTTGCTGAGGACGCGATGAATGTGCCGGTTTCCTTTGATGCTTCAGCGGTGGGCAAGGTCAAAAAAATTGTGGTGTTGGTGGACCGAAACCCGATTCGAAAGGTACTTGAGTTCATTCCCGAGAAAGCAAAGCCGGCATTGAATTTCCGCTTCAAGCTGGAGCAGGCAAGCCCGATACGAATTGCTGCATTGGGTGAAGACAATGTGTGGCACGTGGGTTATGCCTTCATTGAAGCAGCCGGTGGCGGTTGCACGGTGCCAGGCGCTACGCGGGCTGACGGCAGTTGGCCCCAAACCCTGAACAAGGTGGCCGGCAAAATGTTTGACGCCAACCAGTTGCGCAACGACGCCCGTTTGCGGGTGCAGGTTTCGCACCCGATGGACACCGGATTGGTGGCGGGAGTGCCCGCTTTCTACATTGAGGAAATGGTGTTGCAAGACAAAAACCGGCAGGTGCTGGCCCGGCTTTATCCTTTCGAGCCTGTGTCGGAAAACCCGCTGTTCTCCTTCGACTTCGACAAAAAACCGCTAGGGCCTGTCAGCCTTGTTGGGCGTGACAACAATGGCAACCGAATTGATGCAAAGGTTACGCAATGAATTTTCATTCAATACCCAAGCCTGCAAAGACAGGTTTCAACGCGCTCGCCGGTTTGTTGGTGTGCGGCTTTTTGAGCGCAGGCCCCGCCTGGGCTGAGCTGCCCAATGTGGCCAAACCCTCAGCCGACAAGGCCACGCTGAACTATGGCTTGAAGGCCACCGAACTGGCGGGTGGATGGTATGTCATCGCCGGTGCCAATGACGATTTTTCGCAGGCCAATGGCTGCAACATCATCAACACCGGTTTTTATATTGATGATGCGGGCGTGTTTGTCATCAATACTGGCACTTCGCGAATTTATGGCGAGCAACAACGTGCCTTGATCGATTCAATCAGCAAGGGCAAGCCCATTCAGCAAGTTGTCGCATTGAATTTGCACCCGGATTATTTTTTGGGCAATCAGGCCTACCCCAAGGAAGCATTGGCTGCGACCAAAGTGACCATTCAGGGCATCAAGGCCGAAGCAGCGCTGTATGAAACCAATTTGTACCGCCTGTGCGGCGACTGGATGAAGGCCACTGAAAGTGTGTTTCCAAGTCAAACGATTGTGCCGGAGAAGCTCAACAAGTTGGGTGGCAAGGCGATTGAAGCCATTGAGCTGAAAGGGCACACCGATTCAGACCTGGTGTTGTTCGACCCCGACAGCAAGGTGATGTGGGCAGGTGGCCTTGTGTTTTACAAACGAATTGTGACCACCCCGCATGCGCGATTGAAGCCCTGGATTGAAAGCCTCAAAAAGCTGCAGGCCATGAAACCGAAAGTCGTGGTGCCCAGCCACGGGCCAGTAAGCTGGGGCACTGAAGCCATCGACCAGACACTGGATTACCTGACCTGGCTGGACACGCGTTTGACCCAGGCTGCCCAGATGGGAGAAGAAATGAATGAGGTCATGAAGCAAGGCGCGCCTGAACGCTTCAGGAGCTTTGCAGCCTACCCGGCCGAGTTCTATCGAAACGTCACCAATTTGTATCCAGTTTACGAGAAGGGCGCATTGGGCGGATTCTAAACAATCTGGGTGTATCAGGTGTTCCAAAAAGGGACAGCTTGTGTGTTGCTGAGCAATTGTGCTGTTGCAGTGACACAAGCTTGTCTCTTTTTTTACATCTTGCAGCAGCGGCATCCCACCCAAAAGAGTCGTTTTTTCAAGCCACTGATTTTATTGAATAAAAAAATTATTTAGATGAAAGATTCTACTTGGCATGAAGCTTGCGCTAGGTTTCTTCGGGTAGCCCCGACTCTGCAAATGAGGGGCGAGAACCTCACAAAGTAACGGATGAAGAGAGGAGAAACTAAAAATGCGCAAAACTCTGCTTAGCGCGATGGTAGCAACCGCACTGGCGATTCCAGCAGTGGCTTCTGCCACTGTGACAGACGCAATGATTCAAGGCGATGCCAAATCCACAGGCGACATTCTTTCCTGGGGTATGGGTACCGAGGGTCAGCGTTACAGCCCATTGAAAGACATCAACGTAGCCAACGTGGGCAAGCTGGTTCCAGCCTGGTCATTCTCGTTCGGCGGTGAAAAGCAGCGCGGTCAGGAAAGCCAGCCTGTAATTCACAACGGCAAGATGTTCGTGACTGGTTCCTATTCACGCATTTACGCACTGGATGCCTCTACAGGTGAAAAACTGTGGAAGTATGAGCACCGTCTGCCAGAAGGCATCATGCCTTGCTGCGACGTGGTGAACCGTGGTGCCGCACTGTATGACAACCTGGTGATCTTCTCGACACTGGATGCCCAGTTGATCGCTCTGGATCAGAACACGGGCAAGGTGGTCTGGAAAGACAAGATTGACGACTACGCAGCTGGCTACTCCAATACTGCTGCTCCAATCATCGCCAAAGGCTTGGTGTTGACTGGAGTATCTGGCGGTGAATTCGGTGTGGTAGGTCGTGTTGAAGCGCGCAACGCCAAGACTGGTGAACTGGTTTGGATTCGTCCAACCGTTGAAGGTCACATGGGTTACAAGTTCGACAAAGACGGCAAGAAAATTGAAAACGGTATTTCCGGTACCACCAATGCGACCTGGAAAGGCGACTTGTGGAAAACCGGTGGTGCAGCAACCTGGCTGGGCGGTACCTACGACAACAAAACAGGCTTGGCCTACTTCGGTACTGGCAACCCAGCGCCCTGGAATAGCCACCTGCGCCCTGGCGACAACCTGTACTCCACATCCACCGTGGCTGTGAACATTGACACAGGCAAGATCGAGTGGCACTACCAGTCCACGCCCAACGACGGCTGGGACTATGACGGTGTGAACGAGTTCGTGACCTTTGACATGAACGGCAAGCGTGTGGGTGCAAAAGCCGACCGCAACGGCTTCATGTACGTGAACGACGCCAAGACCGGCAAACTGGAAAACGCCTTCCCATTCGTGAAGAAAATCACATGGGCCAAGGGCATCGACATGAAGACAGGCCGTCCGATTTTCGATCCAGCCAACCGCCCCGGCGACCCCACAGCCAAGGATGGCAAGAAGGGTGAAGTGGTCTTCTCTGCACCTTCATTCCTGGGTGGCAAGAACCAGCAGCCAATGGCTTACAGCCCTGACACAGGTCTGTTCTATGTTCCTGCCAACGAATGGGGCATGGAAATCTGGAACGAGCCAATCACCTACAAGAAAGGTGCGGCTTACCTGGGTGCCGGTTTCACCATCAAGACATTGCCTGGCTTTGACTACATCGGCGCATTGCGTGCGATGAACCCCAAGACCGGCAAGATCGAGTGGGAAATCACGAACAACGCGCCTCTGTGGGGCGGTGTTCTGACCACAGGCGGTAACCTCGTGTTCTGGGGTACTCCAGAAGGTTTCCTGAAGGCTGCTGATGCCAAGACCGGTAAAGAAGTCTGGAAATTCCAGACCGGTTCAGGCGTGGTTGCACCTCCCGTGACTTGGAAAGGCAAAGATGGTCAGCAGTACGTGGCTGTTGTGTCTGGTTGGGGTGGCGCAGTTCCCCTGTGGGGCGGAGACGTAGCCAGCAAGGTGAACTACCTTGAACAAGGTGGTTCCGTCTGGGTATTCAAGCTGATGAAGTAATCGGTTTGTGCAGTACATCAAACTGCCCCGTGTGGGGTGGTTTGATGCGTAGTGAAGTAGTAGAGCGTAATAGTAATGTTGTGATTTTCACCCCCAAGTTTTCTGCCTGCTCCGCAGGGAACTTATGGACGCAGACGATGTGATCAAACAGCTCCTTGGGACCTTTTTCTGGCACAGATTTCAGTCGGAGAAAGTTGTAGCGGTTTGATAGTCTCCTAACCGAATGCGTCTTTTCAGCCCGGCCATGAGCCGGGCATTTTTTCGTCAACAGTAGTTAGAACTTGTAAGCAACCTGACCCGACAGGACAATTGCATCGCCTTCTACAGTTCCAAGAACACGGCTTTGTGTGCCGCCTGCGCCTTCGGTGCTGTCAATTTTTGCCTTGTCGGGCATGACGTACTGAAAGGCCACATCGAATGTGGTGGCTTTGTCGAATTTGTACTGTGAACCCAGGGCCAGTGTGATCCGGTTCTCGTCTGGCAGGCGCACCTTGCGTCGTTCATCGGGCACGGGCGTGATGTCGTAGGCCACACCGGCTTTCAGATTGATCGTGTCGCTGTATTTGTAGATGCCGCCCACAGCAAAGCGCCAGCTGTTTTTCCACTCGTAGTCCTGAACAGGAATTGGAACGCCTGCAGCCGGCCCCACTGCATTGACGCGTTGGAAATTCAGCTGTTGAATGGTGCTCCATTCGGTCCAGGTTGCATCAGTCAGTACCTGCCATCTTGAATCGAGCGCAGTAACGGAAGAAAGAGCCAGTGAAGCGGGAAGACGGATTTTTGCGGCAAGGTCGCTGTTCAGCACGCCAGCGCCGGCAAAGGTCACATTGCCTTTCAGGTCGTGTTCAATGGCCGAGCGGTAGGCAACACCCACGCGTGTGGCCGGCGTAATTTGGCCCATGGCACCTAGGTTGAATCCGTATCCCCATCCATCGCCTGCAATCGTGGTCAGTGATTCCACACCGGCGCCCAGCACGCTGGAGGCACTCAGTTTTGCATCGAGTTTTTCTGCAGAAACACCTGCACCGACCGACCACTGATCATTGATTTGATAGGAAGCTGAAGGGTTGATGTTCAGTGTCTTGATGTCGGAGGTAATGCCTTGAAAGCGGCCAATCCAGTCTTGCTGGTAATCGGTTTTGAGTCCGAAGGGCGTGGCCACAGACAAGCCAAAGTTGATCTTGTCGTTGAACGGCACGACCAGGTGGAAGTTGGGGATGTAGCCTTCCGCGCCGAAGTCGCCAACATTGCGGCCAGGGTTTCCGGCCATGGCAGGCGGGGTGGTGGAGCCTTCATTGTGGAACTCGGCATTCAAGTCAACGTAATGGCCACCCAGTACAACCTGACGCTCTTTCAAGCGGGCCATGCTGGCCGGGTTGAACCAGGCCGCGCTGGCATCTTCAGCGATGGCGGCTTTGCCTGCATAAGCCACACCAGCGCCGCTGGCATTTTGCTCCAGCAGTGCAAAACCTGCTGCATGTGAAATGGAGCCAATTCCCAGACCGAGTGTAGCGACTGCAATGTGAAGTGGGCTAAATTTAAATGGAATGTATTTCATGTTGTCCTCAAGGGCGCCAGGGTGGATTGTGATTTTTTGGCGGAGGACTATTGTAAGTAAAATTACATAAATGTGTAGAGATATTGCTGTAAGAGTAATCTGCGATAAGAAACGGGAATTGCCCGCTATTCAGGTGTTCAACGGCACCGCTGCACCGCTTTGAGAGAACTTCCAGGTTGCTACTACGAGCATGGCCAAGGTTGAAACAATCAATACTGTGGAGCTGAGAATCAGGCTGAATTCTGCGTGGCTTGTGAAGGCATGCCGCAGCATGTCCACACAATAGGAAAAGGGGTTGAGCAATGAAACCCACCTGGCCAGGGCTGGCATGGGGTCAATTGGGTACAGTGCGCCGCTGAAAAAGAACACCGGAAAAATCACGAAGTTCATCATGACGGCAAAACCGTCAATCGATTTTGCAAACGTGCCACACAGCACGCCCAGTGCCGCACAACTGAGCGCTGCCAATACTGCAGCCGGCAACAGCACATGTAATTGTGGCCACACCGTGCGCCCAACCCAGGGCAGTGCCTGCTGCAAATCAACGCCCAACGGGGTCAGTACCGCGTAAAGCCCCTCCAGGCCGAGCAACAATGCGACCAGCAAAGCCATTTGCACCAATGCACCCAAGGCAGCCCCCAGTGTTTTAGCGATCAGGATATGCCGGGTTTTTACTGGTGCTGTAACCAGCAGGCGCATGGTCCCGGCGTCTTTGTCCAGTGCGATGCTCAAGCCGCCCACCATGCCGCCGAACAGCAGGGTCATGCCAATGATGCCGGGCAGCAGGCGTGCGGTGTAATCAATCCCGGCAAGTGCCTGCATGCCGCCACCAATAATCCACAACCACAGCACCGGGCGCACCATGGCAGCTGCCAGGCGATCGCGCTGTTTCAGCAGCTTTTGACTTTCCCGGGCAATGACAGCCCGATAAAATTGAATCAGCATGGTTGTTCTGTCTCAGCCTTCATTTTCCAGACAAACCAGTCTGCCAGTGTCGCTGTGCGTACGCTGGTTACACTTTGATCTGGCAATTCGTCCAGTGCCTGCGCAGGGGTGCCCAGCCAGTTCAATTCGCCTTTATTCAGAAAGCCTACGCGGTCGCAGCTGCTGGCTTCATCCATCAGATGGGTGGCCACAAAAATGGTCAGGCCGTCCAGGGCCTGCAAAGTCTTGAGGGTGTGCCACACGGTGTTTTTGGACGGTACATCCAGCGCAGTGGTGGGCTCGTCAAGTATCAGCACGCCGGGACGGTGGATCAGGGCACGGGCGATGTCAACCAGTCGTTTTTGCCCGCCGGATAAACTGCCCACTGTGCGTTTGAGCCAGCCTTCAATGGGGAATACGGTAAACAGGTGGGCAAGGTTGCTTCGGGTTTGAGCCTTGTCCAGGCCCTGAAGCCCGGCGGCAAAAAACAGGTTTTCTTCGACTGTCATGAAACGATCAAGCGACACCGATTGGAACACGAAGCCGAGGTTTTTACGGGCCAGGTCCGCTGCTTTATGGGTGCTGTGGCCCAATACTGAAAGCTCACCTTGATCGGGTTTGATCAAGCCTGCGATCAGGCTGATCAGCGTGGTTTTGCCGGCTCCGTTGGGGCCCAGCAGGCCAAACATTTCACCCGCATGAAGATCAAGGTTGATGTTGTTCAAAGCCAGCCTGTCCCCCCATGAGAAGCGCACGCCGTGCGCTTGAAGCCGAAGGGGTTGATTTGTTGCCGTGATGTGTGTGTTCAAGTGCCGTTGTTGCTCAAGTGCAAGCTGTTGTGATCGCTGCGATACCATACCACGGGCACTTCGGCTGCCGTTGCCAGCCCTTGTTGTTCGGGCTTTTGAACCTTGAAGTAGTCGTCAGGGTTGTCACGTCGCTGGGCTGCATCAACAAAGGCTACTACTTTTTCGTGGTCAGGCGATTTGTGGCAAACAGGATCTGCGTTGGTGGCATCCCCCGTAATCAGGTAGGCCTGGCAGCGGCAGCCGCCGTAATCCTTGGCTTTGTCCGGGCAGGTGCGGCAGGGGTCTTTCATCCAGGCATCACCCCGGTAGCGAGTAAACCCATCACTTTCGAACCAGATGTGTTCAACGCTGCGGGTTTTGACATTGGGAAATTCAAAGCCGGGTAGCATGCGTGCAGCCTGACAGGGCAGGGCAGTGCCATCGGGGCTGATGCTGAGGAACACATTGCCCCAACCGCTCATGCAGGGTTTCGGGGTTTTTTCAAAGTAATCGGGCACCACGAACAACAGCTTCATGGTGTTGCCCAGTTCTTCACGCCACGCGGCCACCCGTTCTTCTGCGTGTTTCAATTGTTCGTGAGTGGGAATGAGTGCCGCCTTGTTCTGAAAAGCCCAGCCATAATATTGGGTGTTGGCCAGCTCCAGGTATTCGACGCCCAGCTTCACCGCCAATTCAATGATGGAATCGATGTGGTCCAAGTTCAGGCGATGCAGCACCACATTCAGCACCATGGGCCAACCTGCCGCTTTCACGGCCGTTGCAATCTCGAGTTTCTTCTGAAAGGTTTTGGTGTCGCTCAGCGCGTCGTTGGCGGCTTGTGTGGCGTCCTGAAAGCTCACTTGAATGTGATCAAGTCCGGCGGCCTTCAAGGCGTCCAGTCTTGCTGGTTTCAAGCCGATACCCGAGGTAATCAGGTTGGTGTAATACCCCAGTTCATGCCCGTAGGCCACCAGTTCCTCAAGGTCGTCCCGCAGCAGGGGTTCACCGCCGGAAAAGCCCAACTGCACTGCTCCCAAAGCGCGAGCCTGCTTCATGGTTTCTTTCCATTGCTCAGTGGTCAGCTCATCCGTGTTGCGTTTGTAGTCCACCGGGTTGTAGCAGAACACGCAATGCAGCGGGCAACGGTAAGTGAGTTCGGCCAGCAGCCACAAGGGGCCGGCAGGGCGCACGGGGTCGGTGGCGCTTGTCGTCATGCGTCCAGCCAGTTTCGACGGCTTGCTTCTTCAAGCATGCTGCGCACATCAGGCTCAAGTCCCTTGGTGTTGAACTTCGATTCCAGTGCCGCGACAATGTCGTTGACCGTGCGGTTGCCGTCGCACAGCAACAGGATTTCGCTGGCCGACTGGTTCAGTTTCACCATGCCTTCCGGGTACAGCAGCACGTGGGTTTTTTGCGCCTCTTCGTATTGCAAACGAAACAGACGGTTCAGCTTGGGGTGTTCAGGCAATTTGTAGTTTGTGTTTGTATTCATTTTTTGCTCGATTTCACCTTGGCGGGCTTGTCAGGATAGGCCAGCGCAATGGCGTCCGACATGCTCCACAACACATCCAGTTTAAACTGCAGAATGTCGAGTGCGCGTTCCTGTTGGGCACGTGTCTTGAAATGATTCAATGTCACCTCCAGCCCGTGCTCGACATCGCGCTGTGCCAGGCTGATCCTGGATCGAAAATAATTCAGGCCTTCCGGTGCAACCCATTTGTAGTCGGTGGGCCAATTGCTCAAACGCTGCTTGTGAATTTCCGGTGCAAACATTTCAGTCAGCGAGGAACACACGGCCTCCTGCCAAGGGGCACGGCGTGCGAAGTTCAAGTAGGCATCCACTGCAAACCGCACACCGGGCAACACCAGTTCCTGGCCCCACAGTTTGTCTTTGTCAATGCCAACAGCTTCACCCAGTCGGCCCCAGGCCTCAATGCCACCGGCATTGCCTTCCCAGCCATCGTGGTCAAGAATGCGCTGCACCCAACGCCTGCGTGTTTCGCGGTCATCACAGTTGGCCATGACTGCTGCGTCTTTCTGCGGAATACACACCTGGTAGTAAAAACGGTTGGCGACCCACCCACGAAGTTGCTCCCGGCTCAGTTTGCCTTCCCGCATGGCGATGTTGAAGGGGTGGTGAATGTGGTAACGGTCACCCTTGGCCCGCAACCGGGCTTCAAATTCTTTTTTGTTCCAGGGCTTGTTGCTGCTCATGCAAGAATCTCCATGCCGTCATAGGACACTTCGATGCCGTTCTCCGCCAACACGGCAGATTCATCACCGTGCTCGTTCAAAATCGGATTGGTGTTGTTGATGTGGATCAGCACCTTGCGTTGCTTCTCAAATTGACGCAGCTGGCTGATCATGCCCGACCCCCGTTTGCCCGGTTTGTCGGTTTGGGGCAGGTGACCCATGTCAGCTGCCATTTTTTGCGAAAACCCTTGTGTGACCATTTCATCTTCGGTCCAGAACGTGCCGTCCACCATCAACACATCGGCTTGCTGCATGTAGGGCAGAATATCGGGCGTGATTTCGCCCAGGCCGGGTGCATAAAATACTGTCTTGCCGGTGTTCAGGTCTTCAATCAACAGGCCAATATTGTCACCACGGCGCTGGGCATAACGGCTTGGTGAATACGGCGGAGCCTTGCTGACCAGTGGAATGGATTTGATGCGAATGCTGTCCAATGGGCTGATCGAAAAAGGCTCGTCGCATTCGGTACAAAGGGGTGTCCATTTCACGCCGCAATAAAAGCCCAGCGTGGGCACCAGTGGCAGGCCATTGGTGAGGTCTTCCCACACGGCGGGGGTTGTGTACAGGCGCATGGGGTTTTTACCCTCGCGCATCATCAACAGGCCGGTGGTGTGGTCAATTTGGGCGTCCATCAGAATCACGGCGGCAATGCCGCTGTCTCTGGGGCTGCGATTGGGTTGCAGTTCCGGTGTGTTCTTGATTTGGGTCAGAATGTCAGGTGATGCGTTGACCAGAATCCAGTTGGCCGACCCGTCCGAGATGGCGATCGACGATTGCGTGCGCGCGGTATAGCCCGGTTTTTTTGCCCGGACAGCCTGACAATTGCTGCAGTTGCAGTTCCACTGAGGGAACCCTCCGCCTGCTGCGGAACCCAGAACTTTGATTTTCATAATTGCTTTTTTCAGGGGTAAAAAAAACCCCGCCAGCCAAGCGGCTGTTCGGGGTCTTGCAAACCGTCAAATCAACGGTTGGCGATGTACATGGTGATTTCGAAACCGAAACGCATGTCAACGAATGATGGTGTAGTCCACTGCATGATCAATCCTCCTTTGCTTTATTGAAATGCACCAGAACCCGATGGGCTTGGTGAAGAACCTGGCGTTTGCCGCTTTGTTCGTCCTCAAGGGTTAAATAGCAATTACTGTGCCGTGATCGGGTCTTTCGATTGAGGGCGTTTGCGTTAGGGAAAACTGATTGTGGAGATGTTCAAACTGTTCCAGTTTGAAACAGAATGCAAAAAGGCGCGAACCTTTTGAGTTCACGCCTTGGGAAAATCGCTAACGGAGGGTAGTTAACGATTAGAAGAACAGGATTGCGCCTACAGCGATGGTGCTTTCTTCACCTTTTGGTGTGCCTGCTGGAGCGAAGCGGTACTTTTCTTCGCGTGTGATGTATTCACCAGCAAGAGTCAAGCTGGGTGTCAGGCTGTGATACACGCCCAATACCATCTGATTGGTTTGATCCAGCATGATGGCGTTGTCGTTACGAGTCGCATCCAGGTTTGATGAACCATAGTTAACACCAAACTTCGTGTTACCGACTTTGTAGGTTGCCTGTACCAGGTAACCATCAGAATCACGTTCTTGACCCAGAGCGTCAGCACCGCCGAAACCGATCAATGTTGTACCTAAACCTTCGCCGGAGAAATAGTTACCTACCAAGCCAAGATTTCCGAAGTTCAACGCACCACCCACTTCGTAGCCCATGATGTCGCTTTGCTGATTGCCTGCGCCTGGTGCAGTTGCTGCCAAGGTGTCACGTGATTGATTGATCAGTGCGCCCCACAGTTTGCCTGTGTTGCCAAGGCTGTATGTGGCCAAGGCCTGGATGCCTGCAGAATCAGCTTCTCCACGTGGTGTCTTGGGTTGGAAGACACCAGCGGACAAGCTCAGGTTACCCATCGCAGGAGCGGTGTAAGTAATCTGTGGTTGGAATTCAGTGTAGATGTAGCCAGCACCGATTGAACCCAATGTTGTGTTCAATGCGCCGTTGAAACCGGAACCACCACCGACAGCCAGCAAGGACATGTCATTCAAGATGGCGTTCTGACCGAACAGACCAATGTCACGACCAGCCTTGATGGTACCCATGGATTCGTTGCCGAATTGGAGGAATACACGGCGCTGGTCACCGACCAGTTGTCCCGATGTGCCAGTACCGGCACCAGTGAAAGTTGTACCTGGATCAATGGAGATGACTGCTTTCAGATCGTATCCAGCTTGCTTTGTCGAAGCAGAGAAAATCACGAAACCAGGCAATAGACCGTTCTGAATCGATGTGCGATCTTGACCGGTGGCCGTGCCCCCGCATACACCCAACGCGCCAGATGCAGCAGCGCCAGCGTTGTCGCAACTGGTTGTGTTGTAGTAAGCGTTAACAGAACCGGAAATGTCCATTTCCCATTCGCCGGCCTTGAAGCCGATTGCGTGTGCCGATGTCCCCATTGCCGCCAGGATTGAAGCTGCTACTAATTTTTTGCTGATCATAAGATCAACCCTCCAGTTTTTAGTTTTAAAGGTTGTTGCTTGTTTGTTGTCTTCTAAAGCTCGCCAGTGAACCGCAGAGTAAACCTGGCTTGCAAAGAGCTATGGCAAAAGCCGTGCCAATTATTAAGTTATTGTTTTTATTGGTTTAATTGAAAATACGATGGTTGTCAGGACGTGTGCTTCCGCCAGGGGTGTGTCGCGTCAGGCGATGCGCTTTGAAACAATGTTGTTGTGAGCTGGAGCAGTGAGGTGACAGTTTTGTGACAGCTGCGCATTGGGCATGTACCAAAAAAAACCACCCCGCGAAGGGGGTGGTTTTTCGGGTATGCAATTGATTACTTGGAGTTCAAACGTCGGTAGATTGTGTTTCTTGAAATACCCAGCATTCGGGCGGCAGCGCTGACGTTGCCCCGACAGTTTTCCAGTGCTTCCTGAATCGCTTTGGACTCCAGGTCGTCTAGGTTGATTGGGTTCTCCACCGGGGTACGGGCAGCCTGTCTTGATCCAAGATAGCCTTGTGAACGGGCGTCGTAAGGCCGTGCATCAAAACCATCCTCCTTGAAACGGTGAGGAGGCTGCGCAGTGGTTGACCCGAAGTCGTCCCGGCCAACTGTTTTTGCCGGGCTTTGCCAGGAATCAAAACGTCCTTCCCTGAACTTGTTGAAAGTCTGATCGAGTCCGTTTGCTTTTTGCTGAACAGGTCTTGCGGGAGCCGATGTGTTTTGACCTCGATGCACCTGAACATCGAACATGCTGTGATTTGCCTTGCCGGTGTTTCTTTGCTGGGCGTGACTTGCAGGAACAGCTTTCGTTTGAAAGCCGCTTCCTTTGGTCTCGGTGGAAAAATTGCTCCGAACATTGAATTGCGGCCGTGCGGGTTGAGCCACTTGCGGTGTGTGCTTCTCAACAGGAGCAACCGGTGCGCAGCTAGGGGCCTCACGCGTACTTTGCTGGTCCAGTCGCAAGGCGCGCCACTCGTCCAGAAAGTCGTCGGGGAGGTGATCCCATTCGATCATTTCGTGCTCGTCCGTCATCACGCTGGCCGTGCGCAGAATGTTGGTCAACTGTCGAATATTGCCGGGCCAACTGTGCGTGGTGAATGCATTCATTACTTCAGCCGACACCTGAATACGTGGGTTGTGTGATTCGTTTTCCAGGATGCGCTGAATGATTTTTTCAAGGTCAGTGCGTTCACGAAGTGCCGGTAGACGAACCACCAAGCCATGTAGCCGGTAATACAAGTCTTCGCGGAAAAGTCCGGCGGTAATCTGGTCGCGCAGGTTTCTGTGCGTTGCACAAATCACCTGCAAATTGACAGGAATACTCTTTTGGCTGCCCAGGGGCGTGACCACCCGCTCCTGCAAAACCCGCAGCAAACGGGCCTGCAGCGAAATTGGCATGTCACCAATTTCATCCAGAAACAATGTGCCGCCATTGGCTTGCAGAATTCGGCCTTGTGAACCTTTTTTCTTCGCACCCGTAAAGGCACCGTCTTCATAACCGAACAATTCAGATTCAATCAGCGTTTCCGGGATGGATGCGCAATTCACAGCCACAAACGGTTTGTCTTGCCGTGGCGAATCGTTGTGAATGGCCTGCGCCAGAATTTCCTTGCCAGTTCCGGTTTCTCCCAAAATCAGGATGGGGATATCCTTGTCAATGACCTTGCACACCTTGTCAATAATTCGGGCGACCTGGTTGTCACCAGTGTTCAGGTACTTCAAGCTGGAAAGGTGGCGGCTTTTTTGGCACGTGGTGTTGGCTTTTTGTGTAGCTGGCGCCTGGTTTTGAACCACCGCAGCGTCGGCATTGTTTTTGACCAGGCCCACTGAGTCGAATATGCGGCCACGGCCCACGCTGCCAAGGCTTGCCTTGGCGGTTACCTGGTTGCCATTGTGCAGGCAGAGAATCAGGGGGATAGGGTTGCAAGTTCGGTAATGGTCAATCAGTGCCGACAAAGGCATGCCGAAAAGCGAGCTGAAGGTGTGGCTTTTCAGTGCGTTGCTGGACATGCCAAACTGGACCATGGCCGCCCTGTTGGCTGCGAGAAACTTGCCTCCTGGAGAAAACGCCGCAGCACCTTCCACCACAGAGCCCAAGAACTCTCCGCGCTGGTGAAACTGGACAATAATTGCGTCTTGAAAGGAGCTGTTGAACAAATGGTTTTCAATCATTTGCGCCGACATGCGCACCAGGCCCATGGTGTGGCGGTGGTAGCTGCGGTAATCGCCTGTCACATCCAGTACACCAATGGCGACACCGTTCGGATCGAAAATCGGTGCAGCAGAGCAGGTCAGAAAACGGTTCACATCCAGAAAGTGATCCTGACCGTGAACCACCGTGGGCAATTCCTCAATCAGGGCAGTGCCAATCGCATTCGTGCCCTTGTGCTCTTCGCTCCAGGTAACGCCAGGCGCCAAGGCAACTTTCTGGGCCTTGACCAGAAAGTCGTCGTCTCCGAGGGATTCAATGATGGTTCCGCTGGCATCGGTCAGCAGAACCATGCTGTGTGTATTGACCACTTGCTCGTACAGCGTCTCCATGAAAGGGAGCGCGCAAGATTTCAATCGATTGTTTTTTTCGATCAGTTCTTTGAGCGTGTTTCCTGCAGGGGGGGCAATGTCAACTTTGGCTGTAGTGTCAAGGCCGGCTGCGGTTGAACGCTGGTGGGCCCTGCGAATAAATTCAAGATGCCCCTCTGTGCCGGGGTCAATCAGTTCCAGTACCTGGGCATTGGACGCGATGCTGCCGCTGTCCCGCTCGGATAAAAATGTCATCCTTGTCTCCTGCTTCTTTGGGTGCTGCTTTTTATAGGTATGTTTTTTGGTGCAACGGGGATCTGAGTCTGGCAGTGACAACATCCACCTGCTCGATCCTGTTTCTTCACAATGCAAACACTGTGCCAACTCAATTCATCTTGTTTCAAAATGAAACACAGCTTGATGAAAATTAGCACAGAACAGTGGCAGGGGCTACCCAGTTCGCCATTTGTTACAGTTTCTCAAGGTTATTCACAATTGATGGTTTGTTGGGTGGCATGGGGCTTGCAATAGCTCGGAGGTGTTGAATCATTCTTAGAAAGACAGGAGTTGTGATGTTAGTTCGTAAAGCCCTTGTGGCATCCCTTTTTTCAATTGCTGCGGCCGTTGCTTTCGCCCATGGCGATGTAACCCCTCAGGTTGTTGACACCTCGACGCTGAAGCCGCTTGGTGACGACATGCTGGACAACAACCCGTACACGGGCGACAAGGAAGCCATTCGGATTGGAAGCTCGGCCTACAACCAGAATTGCGCGCGTTGTCATGGTTTGGAAGTAATCAGCGGTGGAATTTCACCTGACTTGCGCAAGATGAATGCCGAGTGCGATTCGTTCGCAGGCAAGAAGGCCAAAGAACAGTGCAAGACTGAAATGGACACTTACTTCCGCAATTCTGTACTGGGTGGCAAAGTGCGCGGTGACCGCGTTTACATGCCGGCCTTCGCCGGCATCCTGAATCAGGAAGCCATTTGGGCGATCAAGGCGTATGTAGAAACCCGCCCAGCGGAATAAGCTGCGCCAGTTGGCTTTACGAAGAGCCCAGGTTCATTGAAGCTTGGGCCTTCATTTACAGAAAAAACAGAAGTGCTACCAAGGCACATTCCTCTCAGGAGACACACCTCATGAACGCAACTCCCATCGCGTTGACTCTTCCATTTTCTTTTCGCAAAACTGCCAACTTGGCTGTAAAAGCCCTTTCTGCAGTAGCGATCGCATTCTCGGTTCACGTGGGTGCCCAGGCACAGGAACTCACCGACTGGGCCAAGGTTCAGGCCTCGGGTGTGCTCACTGTGGCTGTTTATAACTACCTGGCCCCTTATTCGGACCAAGGCAAAGGCATTGACGTTGACATTGCCCGCGCCCTTGCGGGCAAGCTTGGATTGGGATTGCGCGTTCGTCCGTTCAATGAGGATGAAGAGTTTTCTGATGACATTCGTAACATGGTGACCCGTGGCCACTACCTGGCTGGAGCACCTGCCGACATCCTGATGCATGCGCCTGTTGACGCCTACATCATGCAGAAAGAGGACCAGGCACTGTTCTTCTCGCCTTACACACGCGACGACATTTTCGTGGCGCGTAATATCAAGAAACTGCCCACGCTGGACAGTTTCAAGCCGTTTTCTGAAGCAGGCAACAGGATCGGGGCTGAAACCGCGGCATTGCCCAGCATCATGCTTGCAGGGGCTGACAATGCAGCCTATGCAGACAACCTGGTCAACTTCAAAACCCCGAAGGAAGCAGTAGATGCCATGGTGAGCGGTGAGTTGGTGGCGGTCATGGCCACCCGTGCAGAGCTGGAGTGGGCCTTGCAGCAGTACCCTGACAAAAAAGCCGATTTCTACGTGTCCAAGGTTCCACACAACTCCTTGCCTCCAAAAGGTTGGGTCGTTGGCATGGCCACCAAGAAAAGCAACAAGGAATTGGCTGAAAAGCTGACCAACGCCATGAATGATTTGAAGGAATCAGGGGAACTGGCAAAAATCTTTGAAAAATACGGTGTGAAGTACATTAGGCCCTGAACGCCTGAAGTGATTGAATGAAACAGCCCTGCCAATGCGCAGGGCTTTTTTTTGAAGCAGTTGTATCAAAATGAAACACCTGTCCTTCTTCGATGCTGCGTGATTGTCGTTAATTCAGAAAATTGTTGCCGTGACCTGTTCCGCACCTGTTTTAAAGTTGGCAGGCTTATTGCATAAGACCCCTCCATGAGTAGTGCCAAAAAACCAATAAACCAATAAAGCGAGGAACAACGGGATGCAAAAATCTCTTCACATCACGCCCGACAAGTGCACGGGCTGCCTGCAGTGTGAAATGGCTTGCAGCTATGAAAACTACCAGGTGTTCAACACCTCACTGTCGCGAATCAAGGTATTCGACTTTCATCACACTGGCAAAAAAGTGCCCTACACCTGCACGCAGTGTGACGAGGCGTGGTGTCTGCATGCCTGCCCGGTCGAAGCCATTACGATGGACAAGACCAACGGTGTGAAGGTTGTTTCAGAAGACACATGCGTGGGTTGCAAGGTGTGCACCATTGCCTGCCCGTTCGGTACGGTCAACTATGTCCAGGAAACCGGCAAGGTTCAGAAGTGTGACCTGTGTGGTGGCGACCCTGCTTGTGCAACAGCTTGCCCAACCGGCGCAATCACCTTCATCGATTCCAACTGGACAGGTCTGGACAAGATGAAGCAATGGGCTGAAAAGTTGAGCAACCAGGCTCACGCGTAATTCTGAAGAATAGAGAAGGGAGTAATACAACATGGCATGGACCGGCAAAGTACTGCGCGTTAACCTGACTACAGGCACCTGTACAACTGAAGACTTGAGAATGGATTGGGCGAAAAGCTACCTTGGCCAGCGTGGTTTGGCCACCAAGTACTTCGTGGAAGAAGTCAGCGCGAAAGTGGATCCACTTTCACCTGAAAACAAACTGATTTATGCAACTGGCCCTTTGACGGGCACCATGGCCTCAACCGGTGGCCGTTACTCTGTGATCACCAAGGGTCCATTGACTGGCGCAATCGCCTGTTCAAACTCGGGCGGCTACTTTGGCAACGAGTTAAAAAGTGCCGGGTGGGACATGGTCATCATGGAAGGCAAGTCCCCGAAGCCCGTGTACCTGTTGATTGAAAACGAAAACGCGAAACTGATGGATGCATCGGACTTGTGGGGCAAGAGCGTGTGGGACACAGAACCCGCCATCAAGACCAAGCACCAGGACCCGCTGATGCGTGTGTGCTCGATTGGCAAGGCCGGTGAAAACCAGGTGCTGTATGCAGCGATCGTGAACGATCTGCACCGTGCTGCTGGACGTTCTGGTGTGGGTGCCGTCATGGGCTCCAAGAATGTGAAAGCCATTGCAGTTCGTGGCACCAAGGGTGTTGGCAATATTTCCAACCCCAAGGAATTCATGAAGGTGACTTACGAGAAGAAAAAAATTCTCGCCGAGAACGCTGTGACCGGCACAGGCCTGCCCACCTACGGCACGCAGGTGTTGATGAACGTGATCAACGAAATGGGCGCGATGCCCACGAACAACCACCGTGACGTGATTTTTGATGGCGCCAAAGACATTTCCGGCGAAAAAATGCACGAGCCACGCAAAACCGACGGCAAGGCCAACCTGGTGACCAACCAGGCCTGCTTCGGTTGCACCATTGCCTGCGGTCGCATTTCAAAAATTGATGAAACCCATTTCACCGTAGAAAACAAGCCGCAATACCATGGCGCATCTGGCGGCTTGGAATATGAGGCAGCCTGGGCACTGGGTTCATCCAATGGCGTGAATGACCTGGAAGCGCTGACCTATGTCAACTTCCTGTGTAACGAGCACGGCATTGATCCGATTTCTTTGGGTGCCACCATTTCCGCAGTGATGGAATTGTATGAAATGGGCGTGTTGACTGAAGCACAACTTGGTTGCAAAGCCCCGTTTGGTTCTGCCCAGGCCTTGGTGAAGTTGTCTGAAGACACTTGCAACGCCGTGGGCTTTGGCGTGGAAATAGGACAGGGCTCCAAGCGCCTGACAGAAAAGTATGGTCAGCCCCAGCTGTCCATGAGCGTGAAAGGCCAGGAATTCCCGGCCTACGATTCACGCGGCATTCAGGGCATGGGCTTGGCCTATGCCACATCCAACCGCGGTGCCTGCCACTTGCGCGGCTACACCGTCGCATCCGAAGTCTTGGGTATTCCTGTTAAAACAGACCCGTTGGTGACCGATGGAAAAGCCGGTTTGGTCAAGGCTTTCCAAGATGCAACAGCCATTTTTGATTCAGCCGGTATTTGCGTGTTCACCAGCTTTGCATGGACCCTGGCTGATGTTCAGCCCCAGGTGGCTGCTGCCTGTGGTGACGAGTTCGACATGGCTAACCTGGAAACCATGGGCGAGCGCATCTGGAACATGGAGCGCCAGTTCAACCTGGAAGCTGGTTTCACCAAGGCCGACGACGACCTGCCAGCACGCTTGAAGAAAGACGCTGCAAAGGTGGGCCCCGCCAAAGGCCTGGTCAACGGCATCGACAAAATGTTGCCCGAGTACTATGACCTGCGCGGCTGGGACACCGAAGGTCGACCAACTTCCGCCACACTGGAGCGTTTGGGGCTATGACTGTATCCACTCCCGTAAAGGGTTCTCTGAGGCACGTTATCCTGGGTAACGGGCCAGCGGGGGTGGTCGCTGCCGAGCAGATTCGCAAGCAGCGGCCGCGCGATTCAATCGTGATGGTGGGTGCCGAACCGGAACCCCCATATTCCCGCATGGCCATTCCCTACCTGCTGATTGGCAAAGTGGGCGAGAAAGGCACATACCTTCGCAAAGACCCAGACCATTTCAAGAAGCAGAACATTCAGGAAGTGCAAGCCCGTGCAACCCAGCTGGACACGGCGGGCAAGAAAGTGATGCTGGACAATGGCGATGTGCTTGAATACGACAAGCTGCTGATTGCCACAGGCGCACGCCCAATTTCACCGCCCATTCCGGGGGTGAATTTGCCCGGTGTGCACCCGTGCTGGACGCTGGAAAACGCCCGGCAGATCATTGAGCTGGCCAAGCCTGGTTCACGTGTGTTGCAAATGGGTGCGGGCTTTATCGGCTGCATCATCATGGAAGCACTGGCCTTGCGCGGTGTGAAGCTGACCGTGGTCGAAATGGGCAACCGCATGGTGCCCCGCATGATGACCGAAGGCGCAGGTTCCATGATCCGTGACTGGTGTATCAAAAAAGGCGTGAATGTGTATTGCTCCACCCGCGTGGAAGCAATCGAACAAGGCGGTCAGCCTGTTCAACCCTCTGAGCAAGGCCTGATCGGCAAGATTACATCCGCACTTGGTTTTGGTGGTGGAGGTAATAATGCTGTGCTTGCTGCCAAGGACAGTGCACCCTTGCGCGTGAAGTTGTCCAACGGCGAAGTGCTGGAAGTGGACCTTGTTATTTCCGCAACAGGTGTGAAACCCAACCTGGACTTTCTTGAAGGCAGTGGTCTTGAACTGGATCAGGGTTTGCTGGTTGATGACCACATGCAGACCAACATCAAGGATGTGTATGCTGCCGGTGACGTGGCTCAGGTTCGTGACTTCTCCACGGGTGAAAAAACCGTGAACATGATTCAGCCTGCTGCTGCCGACGACGCACGAATTGCCGCCCAGAACATGATGGGGCAGGGCACGAGTACGCAGGGAAGCCTGGCCATGAACGTACTGGATACCTTGGGTTTGATTGCTGCCTCGTTTGGCCAGTGGTGGGGCGCTGAGGGTGGGCAAAGCGTTGAGTTGCAAAACAAGGACGAGTTTTCCTACATGCGTTTGGAGTTTCTCGACGATGTGCTGATTGGTGCAACCAGTTTGGGGCTAACGAACCATGTTGGCGTCATGCGGGGGCTGATTCAGGGCAAAATCCACTTGGGTGAATGGAAAGACCATTTGCTTGAAGATCCAACCCGATTAATGGAAGCCTATCTGGCTTGCGCTCAGTCACAAAGCACATGGAAATTACCTTCAAACTCTTTGCAACACTGACCGACTACTTGCCTTCGAACCGCGTGGACAACGCGGTTCACCTGCAAGTCAAAGATGGCAGCACCGTGCAGCAAATCATCGACCAGTTTCACCTGCCTGAAAAACTGACCCACCTGGTGTTGGTTAATGGGGTGTACGTGGACCCGGCCGATCGCAGTACCAAAGTATTGACCCCCGACGATGTGTTGGCCATTTGGCCGCCCATCGCGGGTGGTTGATTTGTTCGATGACCATATTCAACACTGACGTGGCGCTCGACATGTCGTGCACCGAGCGCGAGTTACTGCGCTGGGTCGACATGATTGCGTCGCTTTTCCCCAAGTGCGGCACCGGTGATTCCTATGCGGACTTCGCGCTTGAGGGTGGTACTGCGCGTATTGCGTGGAAGTTGTTGCCCGACCGCGTTATAGCCTTGGTGCGGTTGAAACGAATGGAAGTCACGCTGGCGTATTCCGATGGGGTTCCAGTGGAAGCGAGGGCGCATTTTTCAAAGCAGTTTCAGATGCACACGCTGAGAGGCGGTGGCTAGCGCTTTTTGCGCAGACTTTGTTCGGTGTTCTTCACAGCTCATCTCGCCTTGGACGCGGCCGATGTTGCGCGGGCTTTGCTCGATGTTCGTTGCTGCTCATCTCGCCTTGGTCAAGGCTTGTTTCCTGCCTTGTTGGTTCTGGCTTGGGGCATGCGAAACGCAAAAGCGTCTTCGCATCGATTCCTAACGGAATCGCCCCTCGCTGCGAATCAGCCGGGAAGCCTTGCCCTGAATCGGCAAGATGATGCAGCAAACAAACACCTCACTGGCTGCGAACTTGCGCCGGAGAAAGGGCAGGTGATTCAATCATCGCCGGAAGCCACTGCAAGCTTGAGTGAGTCGCTGAAAGTTTTCTTAAGTCGCAGGTCACTCACCGCAAGTCGCAGGCGGAGCCCGTTCGAGTTTGCGAAGGCAGCATAGCCCTCGCACCGCCATTCAAAACGGGGACTAAAGGCTTTCTGGCGGAAGTAGGGCATGCGCCTGAGCAAATGAAGAACGAATTATGCGCCTGAGCAAACAAAGACCGCAGCCCGTGCCTATGGAACCGGCCTGATCGTGAACGACTCCGAGTGCAGCGCTTTAAAGCTGTCAAAGTCGATGCATTCACCAACCTGGTAGGTCACGGCATCAATCGCGCAAAGCTTCCAGTTGTCAGGCGTCAATTCCGAGTTGGCCAGTGAAATCGATGTCAGTTCAACTGCCTGTAAGGGCTTCCATCGGTACCAGCCATCCTGAAGCACGGCATGGGGTGCTGGGTCTATTCCGGCGCCACTGCCCTTGACGAAGGTTTCTCGCAAGCTCAATTGTTCGCCAGAAATTTTCCAGTGCTCCACCCACTGCGTTTTCTCAATCGAGTGTGTCCAACTCAGGGAAAACAGCAAACCTGCCAGGCAAGCTGCTGATTTCCCCGCGATGAAAACGCACAAGCTCATGCGGTTTGAAGTTTACTTTTCACTGCCCGCACGTTGCGCCAAGCCAGATAGCCGAACACCACGGCCAGTGCAAATCCGATTTCATCAGTTACAGGCAAGGCAGCAATCAGCGTGAATGCGCTGGTCATTGCAAGTACGCGCAACCAGACTGGAAGTTTGGTACCCAAATAGCCAATCACCGCTGCTCCCCACAAACTGATCGCAAGCACTGTTTTTACAACAATATAAATCACCGCTGGAACGTAACCAATTTCACTGGCCAATGGGCCACCGTCTTGCAGCATCAGTGCAGGGGTGTACACCGCCATGAACGGGATGACAAACCCTGCTGCGGCAATTTTCACGGCTTCAATTGAAATGGTCAGGCCCCGTTCCTTGGCAATGGGTGCTGCTGCAAAGCAGGCCAGTGCAACCGGGGGCGTCAGGTCTGCAAGGATGCCGAAATAGAACACGAACATGTGGCTGATGATCAACGGTACCCCCAGTTGTTCCAATGCGGGCCCGGCAATGCTGGATGTGATGATGTAGTTCGGAATGGTGGGTATGCCCATGCCAAGCACAATGCAGGTGATCATCGTCAATATCAGTGACAGGAACAGGCTATTCTCGCCCACGCTGACCACAAACTGACCGAACGTGTTTGCCGCACCTGTCAGCGTCATCGTGCCGATGATAATGCCCACCATGGCACAGGCCACACCCACCGGCAGGGCGGATTTGGCACCGTCTGCCAGAGAGTCGCGGCAAGCTTTCAACGTTTCACGTCCACCTTTGTTCAGCGCATTGATTGCAATCAGCGCCAGAATGGCGCCAGCAATGACCCAAATACCGAACTGCAGGAACGCGGCACATACCACACCCAGACCGATCCAGAACAAAATACGAATCACGGTACTTGGCAAACCAATCGCAATGGACGCACCCAAAATCAGCACCACCGTGAAAGCCAGCCCCACCGTGCCTGCAAACAGTGGCGTGTACCCACCCACCAGCAGCCAAACCAGTGCCACAAGCGGAATGACCAAATACCACTGTTCCTTGACCGCTTTCAATGGTGAGGGCAGATCTTTTTTGTCCAGACCTTTCAGGCCATGTTTGCCGGCCTCCAGGTGCACCATCCAGAATGCCCCGAAGAAATACAACACCGCTGGAATGATGGCCGCTTTCACAATTTCTGAATAGGCCACGCCCAGTGTTTCGGCCATGATGAAGGCTACTGCACCCATCACAGGTGGCATCAATTGTCCGCCCATGGATGCGGTGGATTCCACTCCACCTGCAAACGCGGCCCGGTAGCCAAACCGCTTCATCAATGGAATGGTGAATTGGCCTGTTGTAACTACGTTGGCGACACCCGAACCTGAAATGGTTCCCATCAAGGCGGAGGACACCACGGCAACTTTGGCTGCACCACCTTGCGCATGGCCTACCAGACCCAATGCGAAGTCGGTGAACAGTTTGATCATGCCTGCTTTTTCAAGAAAAGCTCCGAACAGGATGAACAGGAAAATATACGAGGCTGATACATACGTGGGAATGCCATAAATACCCTCGGTGCCGTAGGCCATGTGCTCGATCACCTGGTGAAAGTCGTAACCGCGGTGGTCGAAAGGTGCTGGCAGGTACTGGCCAAACAGGCAGTAGGCAAAAAATGTTCCGCAAATAATCGGCAGTGCAGGGCCCATCAGCAACCAAGTGGCAACAAACACGGTGGCAATGGCCAACATGCCGAGGTAAATATCCAGTTCAGTGGGGTCGCCCGCTCGAATCAGCAGTGGTTCGTATTCCACCCATTGATAGCCTGCTACGCAAACAGCTGACAAGGCCAGGATCCAGGCCATGGCTTTGAAAGCCACATTCTTGTTCATGGCAATCAGCGGGAACGTCAGTAACAACAAAAATCCCACATGGCAGGCCCGTTGAACCTGACTGGACAGGTCAAAAAGGTGGGCGGCAGTAGCAATTTGAAACGTTGAAAGCAGGACGGCAATCCAGAAAAGTAGCCGGCCTTCAAAAGACTGCGTGAAGCCTGCAGCAGTGGGGTCATGAAAACCCGGATTTGCGTCAATGGGGTAGGTAGTAGGAATATTGGACATGGGCAGGAAGCCCGGAACGGGCTACAAGGTAATTGAGGTTGAAAGCCACCCCCCGGCGGGATGTGGCAGCTTCGACAACTAATGCAACTGTGACAGCTGTTGCAACCGCCCGCTTACTTGATCAAGCCTTTTTCTTTGTAAAACTTCTCTGCACCGGGGTGCAAGGGCACTGGCATACCCTGCAAGGCGTTTTCAAACTTGATTGCTTCGGCTGCCTTGTGGGCTGAGCGCAAGGCGGGCAGGTTTTCCCACAGCAGCTTGGTCATTTGATAAGCCGCTTCATCCGAAACGTCCGAATGGGTAATCAGGAAGTTCACGATTGCTGCTGTGGGTACATCCTTGGTTTGCCCTTGGTAGGTACCGGCAGGAATGGTGCCTTCAACATAAGGTGCCCCCAGTTTTTTAACCACGCTTGCCGGTACTGCCACCATATTCACTTCCATCGATGCAGACAGGTCTTTCAAGGAAGCCACACCCAGCCCGGCCGACTGCAATGTTGCATCCAACTGGCGGTTTTTCATCAGCTCCACAGATTCGGCATAGGGCAGGTATTCTGTTTTGCCCAGGTCTTTATAGCCAAGGCCTGCCGCACCCAAAATGGCACGTGCGTTCAATTCAGTGCCCGACTTGGCTGCACCCACAGAAAGTCCCTTGCCCTTCAGTTGTTCGAGTGTGGTAATACCAGAGGATTTCGACGCCACAATTTGAACGTAGTTGGGGTAGATTGCTGCAATGCCGCGCAGTTTTTTCAAAGGAGCTTTGAAGCCTGCGTCTGCATCGCCTTCCCAAGCCAGCTTCACTGAATCACCCAGAGAAATACCCAATTCTCCGCGACCTTGTTGCAGTAGGTTCAGGTTTTCAACAGATGCTTTGGTCGCTTGAACCTGGGTGCGCGCACCTTTGATGTTGTCGCCGTACACTTTGGAAAGAGCGACACCAATCGGGTAATAAATGCCTGATGTACCGCCTGTCAGGATGTTGATGAATTCGGCTTTGGCTGGTGTTGCTGCAAATACCAAGCCAGTGATTGTGGCAGCCAGAATGGCAGTTTTTGCTGTGCGAAACATCATGCGGAAATCCTCCTGAGTGGTGTTGTCATGTTTTGGTTGTGGCTTGAATATCCCCGAGAACGCAACAGGTTGCAAGGCGCAAGTCCCTGTTTTTCCGAAAAATAAGGGAAAATACGAATGGGGATTACTCCCGGTTATTCAGTCGCCAAAGCCAGGTGGTTTTCTTCCAAAACCCTGACTCCAAGCCCAAAATGCCAGCTCGAAGTCGGTTTGCACACCAACTTTTTGCCGGATCTGTGACAGGTTGTTACTCACCGTCTTGCTGCTGATCCCCAGGCTGGTTGCCACCTGATCAATTGTTTTTCCCTCTACCAACAACCGCACTACATCGACCTCTCGTGGGGTTAACCCACTGGTGTTTGTGGTCGCACCGTCCACCGAATGGCCTTCCGCTTCATGCACGGGCAATCCAGGTTGCGAGTGAACGTTTTCGATAATCAATCCTTGGCTTTGAATGTCCGGTGACACATGGGTTTGTTCGTTCATGGCTTTTCGCAAGGCGATGATCAACTCATCCGGATCGCTTGATTTGGTGACATATCCTTTGGCACCTTGTTCCAGTGCTTTGCTCGCCACCACAGGGCTGTCGTGCATCGACAGAACCACCAAGGGCAAACGCGGCCATTTCAGCCGCACCCGTTTGATGAGTTCCAGCCCACTTTGGCCAGGCATGCTGATGTCGAGCACCAGTGCGTCGCACGGGATTGTTTTAAGTAAAGCGAAGGCCTCCTCCGCATTGCAGGCCTCACCAACCACTCGCAGATCATGTTCAGTGTCGATAAAGCGCTTGTACCCTGAGCGCACCGCCGCATGGTCGTCAACCAGGATAATTCGGGATTCAAGGGACATTCGGCAGGTTCTCCACGGGCAAAAAGCAGGTCAATACAAATGATTCTTTGTCCGTGCTCCAGCGGACTCTGCCATTCAGGTTGCTGATTCGTTCACGAATACCTGTCAGTCCGAGTGAAGGGCTCACTGCCTTGGTTTCGCGCACACCGTCATTTTCGACAATCAGGATGAACTCCGATTTTTCCCGATCAAATCCGGCAAGCACTTTGACCTTCTTGGCGGTGGAATGTCGGGCCACATTGGTCAGCGCTTCCTGCAATGTTCTGTACAGTGCGATGGGGGCCTCTTTCGGTAGCGGCGGCGTGCCAGGGTCCCAGGCAAAGTCGACGTACCAGCCATGCCGTCGCGCCCAGTTGTCGAGCAAATCCAGTGCGGCATCTCGAAGGGAAACATCCAGAAGCAGATGGGGCTTTAATTCCCTCAGTGAACTGCGCAGCCAACCCATCATTTCCTGCGTTTGGTCATGCACTGCTTGCGCAGCTTCGCGAGTATAAGAATCGGTGCTCTTGACCAAAAAGGCCGAATTCACGGAAA
Source organism: Limnobacter thiooxidans (assembly GCF_036323495.1). Lineage (NCBI taxonomy): Bacteria > Pseudomonadati > Pseudomonadota > Betaproteobacteria > Burkholderiales > Burkholderiaceae > Limnobacter > Limnobacter thiooxidans. The sequence goes on from NZ_AP028947.1 coordinate 1,048,729, forward strand.
TCGACGTCAATGACTGCCCAAAGTAGTCGTGAAGATCCTGGGCAATTGTCTCGCGTTCTTTTTCTTGCGCGTCGATCACATGATTCAGCAGGCGTCGGCTTTTTTGCTGTTCTGCATTCAGTGTTTGGATCAGTTGCAAAACGCTGTCGTGAATACTTTTCAGCTCATCAATCTTGAATGTGGTCTGGCTTGTGGGCAGTTTGTCGGATGCGAAGGTATGGCGTTCCGATTGTTCATAGTCCCCCAGCCATTGCACCAGTTCCTGAAGGGGTTGGTTCAGGGCCGGTTTCAGCGAATACCACACCACAATGCCGCTTCCTGCAGCCATCAACAACAACATCGCGCTGGTCAACAGCAGTTCACGACGTGTTTCACGGCGCTCCTGATTCGCTTTGGCTTCAGCAAGCTGTTGACGAAACAATTCGAACTCCAGGTTGCCCAAGGGTTCAACACGCGACAGTGCGCGGTGCAGGTCGCCAACCATGATTGAAGCGCTGGTGTATTCGGTCTTGACATCCAGCCGGCCCATCATGAACACAACAAGTACGCAGCACAGGGCCCAAAGTCCCAGCCAGGTGAGTAAACGCCGAACCAAAAGCTCGCGAAGCCGCATGGAATGATTACCTTTGAAGAATTGCAACAATGTGCACCAGAAACCAGGTTTGCAACAGGTCCAAATTCATTTTCGGGAAAACTTCCCTGTTCGATTTTGGCAGAATAATTGAAGATGTGATCAAACAAGTCACGTGCTTGCCTGGCCAATCTCCATGGCGCGCAGAGCAGGCAAGCTGCGAGACTTCATAAAACACAGTCAATACCTGCCAAGGGTTTTTTATGTTCATGTACCGTCATCTCTGCATGCGCCGCAGTCTAGTGGCGCTTTCTCTTTATTCTTTGTTCGTGCCTGTTCAGGCGCAGCAGCTTCAGGAAGTGCAGGTTATTTCCACCACACCACTGCCGGGTGGCGCCTTGCCGATTGAGCAGGCGCCTTTTAGTGTCAAGAAGCCAGATTCATTGAGGAATGACACCGACCGGGAATCACTTAGCCGTAGCCTGTTTCGCGGCATCAGTGGCGTGCAGGTTACCGACAATCAGGGCAACCCGTATCAGTCAGATGTCACCTACCGCGGGTTTTCTGTAACGCCTTTGTTGGGTACGCCCCCTGGTTTGTCGGTCTATGTGGATGGCGTGCGCCAGAACGAAACATTTGGTGATGTGGTTCGATTTGATGCCATACCCCAATCGGCTTTGAAGGAGGTGACCGTTCTGCCTGGCACCATGCCCCAGTTCGGTTTGAATTCTCTGGGCGGCGCCATTGTGATGCAGACCAAAAGCGGTCGTGACTTTCAAGGGACCCAACTGGATGCCGAGCTTGGCGACTTTGGTCGAACTCGGTTTGGTTTGCAAAAAGGCTGGATTGACGAGCCAACACAACGCGATTTCTATGTGAACTTCAATTCATTCAAGGAAGATGGCTGGCGCATCATGTCTCCCAGTTCGGTCATGCAATTGTTCGGGAAAATGGGTGTAACTTCGGGTGACACGCAAACCAACTTCAGCCTGTCACTTTATGAGTCCGATTTGAACGGAAACGGTGTGGTGCCGAGAAGTTTTTATGAACAAAATCGTGCCCAGTCCTTCACTTACTTTGACAATACCCAGAACACGGGTGGGCAGTTTGCCGTGGATTTCACCCGTTTCCTGAAAAGCGGTGCCGAGCTGAGTGCGAACGCATACTATCGCAGTTCAAAATCCAGAACGTTCAACGGCGATGCCAATGAAAACGAAGATTACCGATTCGGTGTGACACCCTTCGAGCCCGACTTGCCGGGCATAGAAGCCAATTTGGGGCCCGGTACCTACAATGTGGCGTGTAGCGCACCCGCAGCGCTGGCCTACGCCCCAGGTACTGTGACTTTTGACGAAAATGATCCCGCAGCAATCGACCCCAATACGGCAGATTGCCCTGGTGCCAACAACCGGGGTGTGTTGAATCAGGACGTAATTGGGCTGGGTTTGCAATATGCCTTTGCACCGCTGGGTGCCCACAAGTTGCTGGTGGGAACCCAGCTTGAATTTGGCAAATCTGATTTTCGCCGCAGCTATGCGCTTGGGATATTCAATGCCGACAGAACTGTGGGCGAGTTGTATGCGCCAATTGAGCAAGTCAATGTGGAAGCCAGCAATCGACAGTTTGGTATTTATGCTCAAGATGTGTGGGCTGTTGGCGAAAAAACCACCCTGTTGCTGGGGGGGCGTTACAACCATGCGTCTGTCAAAACCACGGATCACCTCAGCCCGGTGTTGATCAATGTTGAGGGCGAAGCCAGCCCTGGTTTGAACAACGATTACACCTATCAGCGTTTTAACCCCTCCATTGGTTTGTCCTATCAACCCGCAATCAATTCGACATGGTACGCCAGTGCAGGAACCAGCAACCGTGTGCCGACACCTGTCGAACTGGCTTGCTCCGATCCAGAGTTTCCCTGCTTGTTGCCCAATGCCATGGCGGCAGACCCCTTTCTTGAACAGGTCATTACCACCACGGTGGAAGGCGGGTATCGCACACGTTGGGCGAGTGGCGCCAACCAGTATGGTTTCTCATTCAACCTATTCAAGGCTGACAACAAGAACGACATTCTGTTTGTAACAGATGGAGCAGGCTCAGGCGGTTTTTTTCAGAATTATGGAAAAACCCGCAGGCAAGGGTTGGAGCTTGATTTTGACTGGGACGTTTCAGCCTGGAACTTTGGGGCAAGTTACCAATACCTGGATGCCACCTTTCAAAGCGCAGCGCGACTGGCCAGTGAAGGCAACAGCAGTGCAGTGGATTTGAACGGAGACCCTGCAGTAGAAGGCGGGTTCATCCAGGTGCAACCCGGTAACAAGATACCAGGTCTAGCCGAGCACAATGTGAAGTTGTCGCTGGGCTACAAAGCGAGTGCGCTCACCACCCTGTTTGTCGACATGCAAGCACAAAGTGAGCAATATGCGCGAGGTAACGAGAACAACCAGCATCAGGCAGGTGTCGTCAACGTTCCAGGTCAAGGGCCGGTTGAATTCAGGGACAATGGAAAAATTCCGGGTTTTGCGGTGTTCAATCTGGGCATGAATCACTCATTGAGCAAAAACCTCACCGTCATTGCCCGGTTGAATAACGTGTTTGACCGAAAGTATTTCAACGGGGCGGTGCTGGGCGGCAATATATTTGATCGCAATGGCGCACTTGTTGAAGAAGAGGATGACATCACTTATGAAACCTTCCTCGCACCAGGTACTCCCCGAAATGCGTGGCTTGGCCTGAGTCTCCGGTTCTAGTGGTTTGAGCTGAGGCCTGAATCAGATATGCTCTTGTAGTTGCATTGATTCAGGCCCTGTATTTTTGATGCGCTTTAAATTCCCCACTTTTATTTTTTCAGTCATCCCTGTTTTTCTGACGCTGCCCGCCAGTGCGCAAGGTGAACCATGCTGGCAACAGCACCGTGCCACAGTTCATGAGTGGACATGCGCAGGACAAAGCCTGCCTGCTGAAGGGAAGAATTTTGCCTTGTCGATTGTTGTGGTCGATTCACCCAAAGCGTTGCTGGTGATTGATTCAGGTGCAACTGCAGCTGTGGGTGAAAGCGCCGCAAAAGCCATTCGCTCAAAGTTTGGTACCAAGCCGTTTTGGGTACTGAATTCCCAGCCCAAGCCTGAGCATGTACTGGGCAATGTGGGTTTTCGAAATGTATTCAAGGACACTGTTGTCTCAGGCGAATCGTTTGCAAACCGCTTGGTGGCGGGCAAGCGCACAGCAGACCTGATGAAGGCACGTTGCCCGACATGCATCGAGAATTTTTCAGAACGCATGGGCGGTGACTCCGTGAAGGGCACCGAGTCCCTGGTGCCTGAACGCGTATTAAAAACACAGACAGGTCATTTGGGTGTGTTGCAAAGTGATTGGGTGAAGTGGAAATACAGATTGCACAAGGACCTGGAGACTGAAGAAGCACTGGTACTTCGCAACGCAGACTTGAAACTGTGGTGGGTGGGTTCAGCACTGCAAAATCGCGACATCCCCGATCTCTACGATGGCAATGTGATTGACCGTGTCAATTTTCTGGGCCGATTGAAAACCCAGTTAAAGTCCGATGAAACAGTACTAACCTCATTCGGTGCTTTAGACGCCGAATGGATTGATCGCAATCTTCATTATTTCGTACAGGTACATCAAACTGTGTTGTATGGGCTTGAGGCAGGCTTCAGCGAAGTGGAACTGATCGAACAAATCAGTGCCGACATTACACGTTTTAAAAATCCTGTTCTGCCTGAAACTGACCCCCGCGCCAACGCCCAAGCGCTTGAAACCCACCAGTTGAACATTCAACGGATATTCCATCAAACCGAGCCGTTTGCGTTTTAAGATCGATGTGGAACGAGGCTTGCTTTTAGCCTCTTGTTGTGCGGTCCAAAACCGCGCACCCCATTCCAGTTGTTTCAAACTGGAACAGGAGAACAACAACAAGGGGATGATTCGCATTGAATACCTACAAAACACACACCCTGTTTTTGCTGTGGTTGTTACTGACCAGCCTGACTGGTTTTGGCCTTTACATGACGTGGGACAAAGGCCTGCTTCAGTGGATTGTATTGACTGACAACACCAGAATTTGCGTGGTGATCATTCTGGCTTTTTTGTTGGGCAGTGGTTTGGCCGGCTGGCGCAGCATTTACCTCAGCTTGCAGTCTCTTTACTTCGATCAATTCAAACGGGGTCTGCGCACCTTCAATCAAGGCCAGTCAATTTGTAATGACTACTTGACCCACTGTGGCAACACTCCCCATGAAAGCCAGTTGATGGCCGAGGTGATGGCCGAAAAAGCGCGTGGCACGCACCAGGTGGGTTGGTTTGTCACCGGTTTGATGTTGAAGTTGGGCCTGCTTGGAACCGTGGTCGGGTTCACGATCATGTTGGGTAGCCTGGAGGGGCTGGAGCAACTGGACATTTCTGACATCAAAACCCTGATGCAGCAAATGACCCAGGGCATGGCCGTGGCCATGAACACCACGCTGGTCGGTTTGGTTGGCAGTATCTTGTTGAGTATTCAATTGCTCTTGCTGGACCGGCATGCCGATCGCCTTGTTGCTGACACGGTTGACTTTGCGCATCGAACTGTCAAGGCGGCCTGAGTCGTATGGCTCTTTTCAATCACAAACCGGACTTTGAGCTGGACCCATTCACGGACTTGATCTTCAACGCGCTGTTGATTTTCACATTCCTGTTTTTGATGGCTTTGCTGTTGCTGAATCCGCCAGCCAAAAGCGGCATCATCGACCCCAAGGCCGAATTTCTGGTCACGGTGAGCTGGCCTGACAACGACCCCAATGACATTGATGTGTGGGCTGCCGGGCCTGCCGGTGCGCAGGTGTGGTTCATGCGGCCGCAAGATGGTCTCTTGCACCTGGACCGAGATGACCGTGGTTTGGCCAACGACACGCAGGAAATCGAGGGCAAAACATTTGTAAACCCGTTGAATCAGGAAGTGCTGACCATACGTGGCCGCCCGCCAGGTGAGTACATCATCAACCTGCATTACTACAAAACCGAAAACAAGCTCCCTGTGCCCGTGAACATTTACGTGGCCGAGGTCAACCCGAAGTTGAAAGTGCTGCATTACTCCACCGTGAACATGCAGCAGGAAGGCGACGAAGCCACGGCAGTGCGATTTTCGATCGATGCCAATGGCACGGTGAGCAACATCAACCAACTTGAAAAATCTTTGGTGAAGGCAGACGGCAAATGAATGAAGTGTTAGTGGGTTTGGGCATTGCCTATATTTTCCTCGCAGCCCTGTTGCTGCTGGCCCTGATTTTCGGGCAGATGAAGTGGGTCACCAAGTTGATCCTGATTGTCGTGTCTGTCGGTTTTTACTGGGTCAGTTACATCAACTGGCAAGACGCACAGGGTTGGCCCAGCCAAGCCGAGTTACCCAAGCGTTTTCTGTTTTACGCAGTGGTGGTGGAAGAACCTGACAAGGCGGAAGGCATAGAAGGGCGCCTGTTTGTTTGGGCCAGTGATTTGAGCAATGACAAACCTGCTGACACACCGCGTGCTTATGTGCTGCCGTATGGCAAGGATTTGCATGCCAAGCTCGACGCCGCACAGCGCCAGATGCGCAATGGCAACCTTCAAATTGGTGAAGTGGGGGGCGCCTTGTTCGATCCTCAGGCTGCGCGTGACAACACCCGGATTGCAGACAGGAAAATTGACCTGGAGTTCACGGATCTGCCCGACCCCCAATTGCCGGAGAAATAAGCCATGTTGAAAAAACTGCGTGTGGCCGCACTGGCGCTGACTCTGACTTTGCCCCTCTCATCCTGTTCCCTGCTGGGTGACAAGGATTATTTTCCGTTGGAAAGTGGAAGCTCCTGGAGCTACAGCCTGAACAAGGTGATGCCCGACGGCAAAAACAACAAGCAACTGGAAATTCGCACACTGGGTGAAACAGGTTTTCTGTCAGGCGAAAAGGAAATTGAAGGGTTCGTACGCCGCACCTCGGACGGAACAGACTATTTCATCCAGGAACGTGATGATGGTTTTTACCGTGTGGCCAAGCGCCTGGTGGTTGAAACCAAGCCCCAGGTGGACAAGGAAGCCAGGCTGATTCTGCCCAAGGGCCGCAATCTTCGGCTGGGTTACACCTGGACACTGGATACCAGTCCGTATGTGATGCACTGGATGCCTCCGTTTGATCAAGCCAATGCCAGTATCAAGCCGTTTGACATGGTGTATGAAATAGCCGCACTGGATGAAACGGTTGAAACGCCTGCCGGTGTATTCGAAAAATGCGTGCGTGTAGATGGCACGGGCAAGATGGTTTTTTATGCCGATGCCAGCGCGGGTTACCAGGAAATCCTGATCAATCACACCGAATGGTATGCACCCGGTGTGGGTCTTGTGAAATTGGAAAGGGATGAACCACTGAACACGTCCATTATGAAAGGCGGGAAAGTGACCATGTCACTGACCCGTTTTTCAAACTGAATGTTGCGCTTTACTTGTTGAACAGGCCTTCAAGCACTTGGTCACAAAAACGTTGGCGTTTTTCACCATTGCCCGTCACGGTGCAATGTTCAATCAACACCTGGTCACCGACCAGGCTTTGTGATTCAACGCGGTCGGCGTAAAGCAGAATTTCCTCCGTGTCCAGGCTGAACTTCGAATCCAGGTCCAGCTGGTTCAGGTCTGGGCGGCGCCAATGCACCGTAAACAGCGGCTGGTTTTGAAACACTTCACCTTTCTGGTTTTTCAATTCGGTCACCGCCTGCACTGACAGGGTGGGGTGGCTGTTGAATTCCTGTGGGTAGAAGCGTTTCATTTCCCGCATGATGTTGTAGGCGTCGGTTGCAAACAGGGTCACGATTCGGTTGCGGGTGACAAAGGTCAGTTGCTCCGTGTTCAAGCCCCGAATTTCAGCAATGTTGCCGTTGGCCATTTTTTCCATGGAATCTGGGGCGGGGGGGCTGCAGGCTGTGAGCACTACAGCCAATGAAAGCAAGGCGGTGCGTTGAAATGAACGCATCAGTTGACGCATGAATGTCTCCGGATTTTTCTCATTTGTTTGAAGCAGTATAGGCGAGAACCTTGTCGGGCCGCTTACAACTGTCATTACAACTGACTGAGTTCTTTCTCCACATAATGCCCCGCCATGTCCGCCAGCCCTTTGGCCAGATCATCAAATGAAAAACCGGGGTTGGGGTGGTTCAAATAGCGAATCATAGTGGCCATGCCGCTGTTGATGAAAATGTAAGCCATGGTCTGCAAATTGTTCAGCCTCAGAATTTCCGGATGCTTGATGGCGTGTTGAATAAACAGGTCAGCCAGAGCCCGGTAAACCTGTCCAAAAGGCACATGCTTTTCCATCAAGGCTGACTCCCTGGCGCAGCGCAGGTACAGTTCGTTGTCTTTTCTCAGAAACTCTGCGGTTTGGGCGATCAATTCATACACCGCATCGCGAAGCGAAAGCCGAACAAGGGAAGGGGCTGCTGTCTGAATCAAGGCCACCAGCTCACGGGAAAATTGTTCCCCCATCGCGCCGAAAATGGCTTCCTTGTTCTCGAAGTACTCGTAAATTGAACCCACGCCGACCCCGGCACATTCCGCAATCTGCCTTGTTGTTGCGCCTTCTGCGCCATGTTTGGACAGGGCGATGAAGGCACCCTGAACAATGGTGTCCACAGTGTTTTGGGAGCGATTCTGTTTTGGTTTTCTGGCCATAAAAAATCCGAATTGAATCCGAACAAACGTTCGTTTTAATATGACATTGTTCAATGTCACGGTCAATGTGTCAAGCATTTGCCAAGCTCAACCAAGTGAACTAAGGGAATTCAATGTTCGGCAAGAAAATCACCAAGGGTGCCAACGCAGTAGTCACCGGAGCAGGCAGTGGCATTGGCCGGGCCTTCGCCATGGAAATTGTTCGCCGCGGTGGCCGCGTGGTGTGTGCCGACATCAGCAAGGAGCGTGCACAGGAAACCGTGGACCTGATCATGGACATGGTGGCAGGCAAACTGAAAAACCCCGATCTCGTGTTTGTTGCGCAGGCCTGGGCCGTGAAATGCGACGTCAGCAAACTGAAAGACGTCGAAGCCCTGGCCATTGAGGCTGAACGTATTTTTGGTGGCACTGACCACGACACAGCGATTGACCTGGTGATCAACAACGCAGGCGTGGGTGCGGGTGGAAAGCCGGTGGGTGAAACCACCATTGACGACTGGAAGTGGACCATTGGCGTGAACCTGTGGGGCGTGATCCACGGTTGCCACGTGTTTGCTCCCCGCCTGCGCAAGAAAGGCGCTGCGAAGAAGTGCGGCATCATCAATGTGGCCTCTACAGCAAGCTTCGCTGCTGCGCCTTTGATGAGCGCCTACAACGTCACCAAGGCGGGTGCCTTGGCGCTGAGCGAAACCCTGGCCGCTGAAATGGCCGGAACTGGCGTGAATGTCACCGCCCTTTGCCCCACCTTCGTCAAAACCAACATCACCAAGGACGGCCGCATTGATGCGGCTTCCAACCAACTTGCCAACAAGCTGATGGAGTGGACCGGCGTGTCCGCTGACGGCGTGGCCAAAGAAACACTGAATGCATTGGACAAGGGGCAACTGTATGTGTTGCCACAGCTTGATGCACGCATGATTTGGCGCATGAAGCGCTTGATGCCCCGCAGCTATACACGCGGTGCTGGTTTGTTGGCCCGTGTGGCCGCTAAAGCTTTTTAAGGAGTACTGACAAATGCCTCAACTCGATCTGGAAAAAACACTGCGTCGCATCAAGGAAAATCAATGGGCCCTGGCCGACATTGACTGGGATGCACCCGGACGCGAAATGATCACTGAAGAACAGTGGCCCAAGCTGAAAGCTTTCATGGCCGACCTGACATGGATTGAGCACATTGGTGCACGCGGCTTTGCCGCCATGGCCAAGAAGGCGCCCAATGACACGCTGCGCGAAATTTACACCTGGTTTCATGCTGAAGAGCAGCGCCACGCCAACGCCGAACTGGCCTTGATGCAACGCTGGGGCATGCTGGAAGACGGCGAAATCCCCGAGCCAAACATCAACCTGCGATTGACCATCGAGTGGCTGGACAAGTACAGCGACGACATGCCGTTGAGCGTGCTGGGCAGTGTGATCCCCATGCTGGAAGTGACGCTGGACGGCGCACTGTGCAAGTTCCTGCTGGATGAAGTCAAAGACCCCGTGTGTCACGAAGTGTTCAAGAAAATCAATTCCGACGAAGCGCGCCACCTTGGCGTGGACTTCCACGTGCTGGAAATGATGGGTCACGGCCCAATGTACCGCCTGGCGCTGGAATCGATTGCCACTGCAATCAACCCCAAATTGCTGTTGGGCGTGGCCGTGTACTTCCCGTTGCTAAACCGCATGCGCGACAACATCGTAACCATGGGCTTGAAAGAAGAAAAGCTGTATGAAGCCATGGCCAAGTTTGAAAAGTACGGTGGTGAAACACCCGAAGGTCGCCGCAACCCCTGGTATCAGATCATGCGCCTTCATGGCAAGTGGGTGATCGACCGCAAAAACCGCTTCTACCATGCACCCGTGGATGCCGCGGTGAAAGCCTCCAACTACATTCCGAAAAGCTGGCTGCCTGCAGTGCCAAGCTGGGTGAACAAGTTGACCTGGCACACCACGGCCTGATTGCAAGAACGAGAAAGAACAAGAACGGGAAATTAAGATGACGACTGAGAAAACCACACGTGCACAGGCATTGAAAGCTGAGCCAAAGTCCAGAACAACGGCCAGAACTTCGGCCACAACATCGGCCACTGCGGGCACAGCCACACGCCGCAAAGCCGCGGAAAAAAGCGGCGAGCATGTGTACGACACCCTGATCATTGGCGCAGGCTTTGCCGGCCTTGGAACAGCCATCAAACTGCGTGAAGCCGGCGTGCACAACATCGCCATTCTGGAACGCGCAGCTGAGGTGGGTGGTACCTGGCGTGACAACCAGTACCCCGGTGCGGCCTGCGATATTCCTTCAAACCTGTACAGCTTTTCTTTTGCGCCCAATCCCAATTGGTCACGCAGCTATTCAGGCAGCAAGGAAATTCTGGGCTATGTACACAGCCTGGTGAATGACTTCGGCCTGGGTAGCCTGATTCAGTACCAGCAAAATGTGTCGCGTGTGGAGTTCGAAGAGGCCCAAGGTATCTGGATGATCCACACCGACAATGGCAAGGTGTGGAAAGGCAAAGCCGTCATCATGGCGTCTGGCCCTTTGGCCAACGCCAGTTTCCCGAATATTCGTGGCCTTGAAAACTACAAAGGCAAGAAAATTCACAGTGCCCAGTGGGACCACGAGTACGACTTCACAGGCAAACGTGTTGCAGTAATCGGCACGGGCGCAAGTGCAATCCAGATCATTCCTGAACTGGTCAAGAAAGTGGATGTGCTCAAGGTGTTCCAGCGCACACCGGCCTGGGTCATGCCGCGTCCTGATTTCTCCACATCGGATTTGAGCAAGAAGGTGTTTGCAAAACTGCCCTTCACACAGAAGGCGGTGCGCGAGGCATTGTACTGGGCGCATGAAAGCATGGCACTGGCCGTGATCTGGAGTTCACCAGTGACTCGCCTGGGCGAGCGTTTGGGCCAAGCGTTCTTGAAATCACAAGTGCCTGATCCCTGGATGCGCCGCCAGTTGAAGCCCGACTACAAGCTGGGCTGCAAGCGAATTCTGGTCAGCAATGATTATTACCCCGCCTTGCAAAAAGAGAACTGCGAGCTGATCACCTGGCCGATTGCCAATATCGTGGAGAAGGGCATTCGCACCTCCGAAGGCATTGAACACCGCGTGGATTGCATCGTGTTTGCCACCGGTTTTGATGTGCCAAAAAGCGGTACACCGTATCCGATTCACGGTGTGGGTGGGCGTGAGTTGGCCAAAGAATGGCAGCGTGGGGCGCAAGCGTACAAGAGCATCAACGTCAGCGGCTACCCCAACCTGTACATCATGTTCGGACCCAACAGTGGCCCTGGCCACAACTCCGCACTGGTGTACATGGAGCAGCAAATTGCCTATGCAGTCAAAGGTATTCGCACAATTCTGGATTCCAATTTGAAAATGCTGGACGTGAAGCCCGATGTACAGGCCAAGCACAATGCCAACATTCAGAAACGTTTGGCCAAAACCAACTGGAACTCAGGCTGCAAGAGCTGGTACCTGACCGAAGACGGTTTCAACGCCACCATGTTCCCCGGCTTTGCAACGCAGTACGCCGCACAAATGGGCCAGTTCGATTTGAAAGCCTATCGACAAGTGCCAGTTGAAGTGAACGCATAAGCGCTTATTGAAAGATCAAGTTGGCGGGGTGTGGTTTCCGCTTTCCTTGAGGGTAGTGCCCCCAACGACTCGTGACGGTCTTGGGGGCTTTTTTGTATCCTTCTGCTGAACCAAGCCATCGCCCATCACAGGTAGCCTCAGCACAATCAATTTCCGGTACGTTTTCAGTGCATGGTAAGCGTGGCTGACAGGTCGCGCAGCACGTGCATTGGTCTCCAGCCGTCCAACCGCTTCAGGATGAAATTACCCGATGAGCACAAACAACTTTGCCACTCAATCTTCGCCATCTGCAATTCATTGGCCTGACGAATTTCGACCAGGCCGTGTACCCATCCACATCCGCAATGAATTGAATGTGCGCGCTTCTCCCGATTCGGTTTGGCAGGTCTTGATCGATGCACAGCGCTGGCCTTCTTTTTATCCGCAGGCCAGCGAGGTTGATTTAGGCGGCGCAACCACCCTGGAACAAGACTTGAACTTCAGCTGGAAAACCATGGGCCTGCGTATCAACTGCAATGTGCGCGAGTTTGAGCCTGAATCCCGATTGGCCTGGGATGCCAAGGGTGTTGGCACCTGGGCTTACCACGCGTGGCTGATCACACCGACTGCGACAGGTTGCCATGTGCTCACCGAAGAAACCCAGCACGGTTGGCTGTGCCGCTTGGGGCAGTTGATGATGCCCGGTAGCCTGCACATCAAGTGGCACCAGGTGTGGCTGGAAAAACTGGAACTGGAAGCGCAGTGTTTGGATGCAGGGAAAAATGGTCACTGAATTGGCGTTGTTCGACGATGTTTTTATTGCAGGCTCTGCCGTCGCCCTGCTGGGCTGGGCCTTGTTGGCAGTCACACCGCGCTGGCGTGTGGGCCAACTGTTGGCGTTGACCTTGGTACCCGCTTTGTTGGCCGCAGCCTACACAGGTCTGGTGCTTGCAGCTTGGCAAACAGCACATGGCAGTTTCGATTCACTGGCTGAGTTGCGCGTGTTGTTTGAATCCGATGCGTTGCTGCTGGCGGGCTGGCTTCACTACCTTGCTTTCGACCTGTTGATCGGTGGCTGGATAGTGCGTACTGCGCAGCGTGAGGGAATTCCGCATGGGCTGGTGCTGCCTTTGCTGCCCCTGACATTGATGTTCGGCCCGGTTGGGTATCTGCTGTTTTTGGTGCTTCGCCTTGCGTGGCAGCAGGGCGGTGTATTCTCCTCAGCAGGGTGGGCAACGCAATCCCCTGCCATGTGGATGACCCGACTGAGTTTCCGTTTGCCCACATTTGAACCACGACTGGCCGCCGCAGGCATTGCACTGCTGCTGTTGATGATTCCTACTGCGTTTGCCTTGGTGTTCGACGAGCGCTTGATTCATGGTTCATCCATTTGGGCCAAGCCCATGCGTTTCGAGCTGGGCCTGGGCATATACCTGCTTACCCTCGCATTCTTTCTTCCCTTGGCGGGCAAAGCCTTTGCAGCCACTCGCAAAGGGCGGTTCGTGGTGTGGGGTGCCATGCTGCCATCCTTTTTCGAGCTGGGCTACATCGTGTTTCAGGCTGCGCGGGGTGAGCCTTCGCACTTCAATGAAACCGACACCTTCCACTTCGTGATGTTTCAGCTTATGGGTATTGGTGCCCTTACGTTGACATCGGCTTCGGCCGTGCTGGCCTGGGGCTTGTGGCGCAGCCCACAGCCCTTGGTGGGGCCAGCGCTTCGACTTGGCCTGGTGCTGGGGCTGAGCTTGACTTTCATACTGGGTGCAGGCGTTGGTATTGTCATGGCGGGTGGCCCCACCAGCGTGGTGGGCGGCATGCCGGGTCCCGATGATCTGCCCTTGTTGGGCTGGTCGCGCCAGTTTGGGGATTACCGTGTGGCGCATTTTCTTGGGGTGCATGCCATGCATGTGATACCTCTTTTTGCATGGGTTGTTGCGCGTTGGCTTGGGCAAGAACGGCGCTGGCCTGTGGCCGTGTTTGCATTGCTGTACAGCAGCCTGACAGTGTATGCGTTGGTTCAAGCGTTGCAGGGCAGACCGGTGATTTGAGTTTTTGTTTTTTTATGGAAGGGGTTGTTAAGAAGGGGCTTCCCCGAAAAAGTTATCCTGAAAGCGCGCAATCTGGTGCATGCGCTCGTGCAAGATGGTAACTATGCCGATGTCGTTGTTTGACAAGCGCTGCCAGCACACGAAGTGTCGCTCATAAGGAAAAAAGAAGCCTTTGACCCCGTACTCAGCCGGTACTTGGATTGACACCACAGCATGCGACTCGATTCTTTCAAATGCATCGAACAGACCGGTGACCTAGGGATTGGCTTGCGCTTCGCCCCAGCGCTCCAAGGTGTGGAGATAAATTTCATCCAGACGCCAGGAGGCGGCCTCTTGGATACGCAGGGCAGGCATCGTTCAGCCGCCCTTTGCTTTCTTGGCACGGGCTTCGGTATTGCGCGCAATCACTTCAGCAGCCGTCAGGGGTTGGTATGTGTCCTCGGGTGACGAGAAAGCGTGAGTCAGCTCAGCCTTCAAGCGATCAAAAACCTGCTGTTCCTTTCGTTCCATGTCAGGCCTAATCAGGTCGCGCATGTATTCGCTAGCATTCTCATATGCGCCGTCCTGATGAACCTTGGTAGCCAAAAATTCGCTCAAGGTTGCGTTCAAGCGTACGGTCATGGTGCTGGTTTGTGACATGGAAGAATCCCCAGACAGTTTGGATGCATTCGAGCTACTTAATATTGAAGACAGGCGCAAGTTTTTCGTTGCACTGCGGTGGCACGCTGATCCTCCCATTTTTTTACCGGGTTTGGAAGTGGGCAGAATCAGGTCCCATCGAACCTTATGGGCTGCATGGTCACTCAAGCCGTATCACACTCTAAAATTTTAAATTCCGCTGTTACTCGCCATGACCATTCTGATTGCGATTGTTTACCTTTGTATGTTTTGTGCAGTTGCAAAGATGGTTGCCAAACAAGGCAGAAGCATTTTCTTTTGGGTTTTCTGCAGCGTGTTAGTGACGCCGTTTACCACGGCGGCGTTACTTTATTTCTTGAGAAATCGAGAAAAGGTATTGGTTACCCGTCATGACATTGACGTATCAATTTCCACAGTTGACCAAAGACCCCCGATCGAAGCCTTGAAAGTCAACTGCGTGGCGTGCAGAATCCCAACCAGAATTTACAAATTGAATTGTGAGCACTGTGGCACTGAACAGGGACCTCCAAAAAATCCCCATTTGAGTTTACTTGGTTAAAGTGATTTGGGTAAACTCACTTTCCACGGGAGAGTTTTCCATGGGCTCGCTGGGTCGGTGGCAAGGCCTTTTGCGTCTTTCATCAAAAAAATCAGACTCTCGGTCGAGGTGCTAGGTCGCCAGAACTCTCGACCAACCATGTAACTTAATCCGTAGTGGTACCAGCTGTTGAATTTTGGTTGGACATGCAAAGCAAATTTATGCAAACACGCATAGGCCTCTTGCTCGCTCATAATGCCCACCAAGTAACTCACCTTGCATATCCAAAACGCTCGCGCTGCGTCAAAACCAAGGACACCCCCTTCACCCAAGGCATGCTGATATTGCATTACCACACCGAGTCTGAGACGCTGTTTGTCACCTTCAGCGATTTCACTCGCCAAGGCGGCTACCCGATCCCGCTTCATGCAACAGATTTGATTGCGTATCCCAAGATAACTGTCCTGCTGCCCACTGGTATACAACCAGTCGAGTTGTGAATGCAGCTGATCCCGATTTTCGATTTCCCAACTGTCAGCCAAAGCCCGGCGGTAGAAGTCTTTGTTTTTCGGGGCAATATCACGCGGCCCAAAAGTTTCATGTGACCACCCTTCTCGTTTTTGAAACATTGCGCCAAGTCCCAAAAACCACTGCTTGGTCTGCTCATTGTTTTGATCACTCATTTCAACAGCGCGTCCTTTGCTTTGCAATCCAGGCCTGCTGCGTACACGCCCCAATAATCCAGAACATTCTGCGGTGCAATTTCACGTACCTGCAATTGCTGGAATGTGGTGTGCAACAGTTCCATTTTTCCCAGTGCAAGCGCTTGATCCATCACAGCGCAATAGCATGCGAATTCCCCGGGTTGTAATTCAAGTAACTTTTGGTAATGCGAAAGTGCTTCCAGCCTATTGCCCAAACCCTCTTCGCAGCGCCCCATGCATCGATACAAAGTCCAATCCGCTGGAGAATGGTTCAGTAAGGTAGTACACACCTCCTTGGCCTCGCCATACCGCCTCAACTCGAGCAACACATTGCTTTTGCTCCACAGCGTGGGTAAGGTCTCATCGGCTTGACTCAACAGGTCAAGTGCCTTGCCCGGATTTAATAGAGCGCGGTAAGCTTCGGCCAGGCAAAACAGCAACACGTGATTGTTCGTCCCGGTTTTTATGACAGGTTTCAACAGGTCCTTGAGTTGTGCGTAGGCGTTCAAACGCAACAAGGCAAGTGACAGTTTTTCCAGACTATGAATGCATTTGGTATCTGTCCTATAGCAGAACTCTTTCGCCGCAGCTGTAAGCAACTCAAGCGCAATATCCGGATACCCGCGAAAAGCCTCCACCTCAGCCCGCTCTATGCACATTAAAACTGGATCATTCGCCGCCTCTACTTCCTTGAGTTGAAGTAAATACTTGTGGAAATTCGCCTCATAGTCCCAGGGGCAAAGCACAATCGCCTTGTCATACAAATTCTGGGCCAATGTCATGTTGCCGGTAGCCTCCGCACTGCTTGCTGCCATTTTCAGTGCGTCCAGGCTGGGGTTCTGCTGTTCCAGTGTGTGCTGGAAAAACTCAATTGCATCCGTGTGCCTTTTCTGGAAAACCATTGCTTGAAACCAGGTTTGCTGTGCATCGACCGAATCTGGAAAACAGTCCAGGTATAGCTTGGCCGTTTGCACTTGCGCATCGGCCTCGCCTTGCCTGCCATGCACGATGAAAAGCATCAGAAATGCCTCTTCATCCTGAACCTTCGACAAGCTGTTTTTTAGATGTGTGGTCAATTCTGTTGAACAGACCTCACCGTTTCGCAGGCATCGGTAGACCTGATCGCGGTGATAAAAATATGTTTGGGTCTGTTCGTGGCTGTAATATCGTGGAAACTTGACAGAATCAATTTTGGGCAGCCATTTGCCATATTCGACCCGATACAACAAATACCCTACAGCGTCTTCGCTGAAGTAGGTGTTCAAACGTTCGGCATTGTTTATCCAGCCAAAGTACCCGTCCAGAAGTTTCCAGATTGATGCAGGCAAATAGGGGTTCCTCAGCAGGAACTCGAACAATCCCAAAGCCAATTGGGTAAAGATTTTTGCATCGGCCAATTCACGCTGCGCTGCGATTAATTTTTGCCAACTTTCGGGCTGAATTCTGGATTCAAAGTTCTGATAGTTTTCTATCCATTCTTTCAATGGGTTTTCAGGGTTCTCATGTTTGGTGACCTGGTGGTGGTTTTCCAGGTGGTGCTTTGCTCCTTCGAAAGCATCGCGAATCAACTTGAAACCCTCGGGATTTTCCTCCGGCTTGTTCGACTTCAATAAATCGAGATACGCCAACCGCACTTTGTTCAGATCTGCATTTGAATCAACGTTCAACACTTCCCACCAATTCATTGGATTTCCTCGTTATCAAGTTGTTCGAGTAGGGGTAACAAAGTGGTTACAGCAGCACGAATTTTTCTCTCATCCTGAGAATCAAGGGCAAATTCATATTGACGTATCAAGTGCTCAAGTTGGTCTCGAAGTTGGCCCAGTGTCATTTGAAAAACACGCTCAGCCCTTGTCAAAAGAACTTGGTTAACCTGCTTTTCCCGAGGATGTGTTTTGAGTGCGCTTAGTCGTTGTAGCGATTGGGTGACTTCTTCCTCTGATAAAACTCCCTGCTGAGGGAGCATCAGTTTCGAGTATGAAAGACCTGTTTGTGCAACTTTTGCGATGACCTCCAATAGGCCGTTGATGTCATATGAAAAGCGAACATCAACGGCTTGTTCGCCAGCAGGTCGGGCATCAACAGAAATCTGGAGTTCACCCAACAACAGGTTCTTTTCGACGCGACGGTGCTCGCCTTGATACACTTTGAGACGTACTTCGGTCTGATTGTCACTCACCGTGAAAAAACGACGCTCACGGCTGCATGGCACCACCACATTCCTGTCGATGATTGACGAGAAATGCCCAGTCTGGATTTGCCCGCTCCATCCGCGGTTGGCCACTTCAACACCAAGACTATGAGGGCAAACATCAGTGAGAATGAGATCGCTGATTGATTGGTCTTGTGATTTAAGTGCCGCCTGCAGTGCAGCACCCAAGGCAATTGCCTCATCTGGATTCGTGTGCCGAAGCACCTCACAACCACAATACTTCCGAACAAGGTCAGCCACTGCCAAAGCGCGTGTACCGCCACCAACCAAGATAACTTCGTCCAACTGGGTTGTCATGACCCCGGCATCGCGCAAAGCTTGCTTGAGTACGGCATGCATTTTTTGTAGATGTGGCTCAATAATCGATGCCAGTTTTTCGGCAGTCAGGACAAGTAGCCTTGACACACCGGCAAGCTGCACATGCGTGCTGATCGCATCCTTGAGAGACAGTCCCCGCTTGATGTATTCCACGTGATGTCGAAGTTGTGCTAATTCATGGCAATCCACTTCCGATCGCAACAAATCATGCTCTTTCAAAAAGTAGGTAACGATTGCGTCGGTTAAATCTTCGCCACCCAGTTGATGGTTTCCAGCCGTGGCGATGATTTCAATCACGCTTTGGTATTGATTGAGAATTGTCACATCCAGCGTACCGCCACCCAGATCAAACACCAACACGGTTTTGTTTCTGCTCAAATCAGCCATTGAGCAGAAAATTGCAGCCGCGGTAGGTTCGTTAATCAGGCGTTCAATTTTCAAGCCTGCCAACTCACCAGCCTGCTTCGTAGCACGACGTTGGCTTTCATTAAAGTACGCCGGCACGCTGACAACCGCCTCAACAATTTCACTGTTCAGCTGCGCCTGCGCCTCATCTTTCAAATGACGTAACAGCAATGCAGAGAGTTCTGTCGCCGAGTAGTTTTTGCCACCCAAATCAAACTGTTGGTCTGTCCCCATACTTCGCTTGAACATGGCCGCTGTTTGCTTTGGATGGGTAACCAATCGATTTCGTGCAGATCGACCAACAATGAGCTTTCCCTCATTGCACAGACCAACCACAGACGGAGTGAGTTTTTCGCCCAAGGAATTGGGCAGGATACGTGGCTGCCCCTGATCCATGACGGCGACCAAGCTGTTCGTGGTGCCAAGATCAATACCGACAATGATTGAGTTGTTTGACAAGCTTTACCTGAAAACTTTGCATTCGAATTAGAGGTAAGTGGCTGGAGAGAATGGAAAGTTCGTTTGACTTAAGCGGGAGTTGTTGTATGTACGTAATCAGATAACTGGGTAGTCAGTTGGCAAAGCCAACTGACTGTTACAAACGGTCAGATAAAAGATGAGGTATCGAGGTGTCATTGAAAGGTGGACTAATCCAATAGCGATAGCATTTGTAATTTTTATCAACTCGTTTCCCAATTCCTCAAGGGAAGGCCAATAAATCAGCCTGTCTTTAAGGCTGAATTCATTTAAACCAATAAGAGAAGGCCCGTTCAAGCGCATCAAGACCAGACTGTCCAATTTCAGGAAATTTTTCGGAAATCTTGGCCTTGGCTACTTCAATTGCCTCAGCTATCTCCAAATTCGGATTGTTATGCAGTTCATGTTCAAAAGCGGTCATGATTACCTGAATGCGCTCATTCATTGAACTACCGTACCTCGACACAATTAACTTTGGATTTTCTTTCGGAAATTTATTCGAATCTATACCTAAAAAATCACTTATCGCATCATCAAGCATTTTTCGTTACCGTTTAAAAAGTATCTCTTCCGCGCCATTAGCAGGACTGACTCTAATTATTTCCGTCACCTTTGGGTTGTTTTTTAGGGCTGGAAACTCATAGGTTTCCCAAATATTTCCTGGCCTCAAGTTATCACCCAAAATAGCATGTACCTTTCCGCTTGCGCCTTCGGCGTAATATTTTGAAGCATCCTGCCAAGCTTTGACTTTTGCAGGGTCCGAGGCATCCCAAGCGGGCATTCGAATATTTCTACCTTCAATTGTTGTTTCAAGTGTTACCCCTCCTCTCTCTCGAGCAATTTCTTGTGCTTTGATAGCACCATCACGACCTAATCCTGACCAAAAAAATGCTTTGTCTTTCTCGGTGATAAAGTCGGTTCGGGAAATCAAAGGGGCATTATCGCCTTCCTTACAACTCAACCCCCACGGATCCACCCACGTCACTGGGTTCGGCGCGTACTGGTAGGCATTCATTCCCCCCAGCAAACCAATCGGGTCCTGCGTAGTGAATTGCCCGCAGTTCGGGTCGTAGTACCGGTGCCTGTTGTAGTGTAATCCGGTTTCGCAATCGTAATACTGACCCTGAAAACGCAGCGGGTTTTCCACTTCGTTCACATGCGCAAGGGCAAGCGCGCCATAAGTTTTGAAGGTGCTGGCCCACACCACCTCGGCCTGAGCGTTGGTGATTTCGCGCGGCGTGCCAATGTGGTCGGTGTGGTAGTGGTACACCTGCGCACCTTGTACCAGTGCCAACGGCTTGAAACTGAAAGGCTCATACAGGTAGGTGCGGCTGGGTGTAGTGCTATGGCCGGTAGCGGCCGAGGCGGCAGAAGATCCGCGATTGACCTCGCCCAACAACACGTCGCCGTTCCAGTAAAAAGTGGTGCTGCCGTGCTCGCTGTTTTTTGAAATCCGCCTGCCCAGTGCGTCGTAGGCATAGCGGGTGATCACTCCGCCCACATTCACTTCCACAAGCTGGTTTTGAGCGTTGTAGCGGTAGCGTGTTACTTGCCCTTGGCGGGGGCCGCGCTCGATAACTTCTTCAATGCGGTTGCCGCGTGCATCGTAGTTGAATCGGCGGTTGCCCTGGCGTTTCAGCCTGTTGCCCGGTGCCTGCTGTGGCCGGTGGGCATTGGGGCTTGTGGGTTCGGGCAGGGCTTTGCTGGCCAGTGCGTCGGTGGCTTCTTGCCCGTCCAGTGTTTCCAGCAAATTGCTGGCGGGGTCGAACAGAAACGCTTCCGGCGTGGAGCCTTCCACGGTGCGCAGCCTGTCCAGCACGTCGTAATGGTACAGGTGGGTGCCGTGGCCCTGGTCATCAATCCGTACCAGTTGGTTGCGCGGGTTGTAGCAATAACGCCTGCGCGAAATTGTGTTTTTCTCGACTGAACTGGAAGGCGAAAATTCACGCCGATTCACTTGCCCAACAAGCCTGCCTTGTGGGTCGTACAGGCTTTGGGTGTGCACCTGGTTACTGAGTTTGCGCATCAGTTCACGGCCCAGCGTGTCGCGCTCGAACTGTGCCAGCAGCGTGCCATTCAAATTGATTTCACTGACTAGGCCCAGCGCGTTGTACTGGTAGGCCAGCGTCCCTTCCGGTGCACCTGCGCCCATGGCTTGCCAGTGGGTAAGCTTGAGCCAACCGCCCAGGTTGTACTGGTGTTCAATTCGGTGTTGGTCTTGAATTTCAGCCAGCACGCGGCCTTCCAGATCCACTTCCCACGCCAGTTGGCGGTGGGCATTGAACGCCTGAATTAACTGGCCTTGGGAGTTGTATTCAAAATGTGCTTCATCTCCATCGCTGTGCGTGGCGGTTAGCAGCTTGCCGTGTGCGTCGCGTTTGTAACGGGTGTAAGCCACGGGTTGCGCTGGAATCTGGTCCAAGTCGAGCAGGGTAGATTGTTGCCCCCCGCCAAGCTGGCCATGCAGCACGCCCCATTCCTGTTTTTCCAGCAGATGGCATGCGGCGTTGTAGTGGTAGGTTTGAACCCGGCCGTCGAAGCCGCTTTCCTTGATCAGTCTTTCTGCGAGGTCATAATCAAAATGGCAGCTTTGGCCGTTTTCATTTTGGAGTTCAATCAGGTTGCGTTCGCTGTCGTAGCGGTAACGCAGGCGATTGCCCATGGGGTCAATGCGGGCGGTGGGCTGGCTTAGGCGGTCAGCGTACTCATACACCGTGCTGCGGCCTGTGGGGTCGGTGATGCTTTCAAGCTGCCCCAGTGGGCCGTAGCTATACTGCGTGGTCAAGCCTTCCTGGTTGCTGGCGCGGGTGCAGCGCCCCATCAGGTCATAGGCATACCAGGCTGTTCTTCCCAGCGGGTTGGTGACACTGGCCAGCCGCCCCCAGTTGTCAAACTGCACCGTGTTGCTTTGGCCCAATGCATTGGTTTGCGCCTGTACTTGCCCTTGGGCGTTGTACAGAATACGGCTGCTTTGTCCCAAGGGGCTGATGGTTTCGCACAGCAGGCCCAGGCTGTTGTAACGGTACCGTGTGGTGGCGCCGGTTGCGTCTGTGTGGGTGGCCAGCAGGCCTTCGGGGGTGTAGGTGTTGGTGCGAACGGCTTGTTTGCCGTCCGGGTTGGCGGGTGCGATGTGCTTCAACACCTGCCCTTGTGCATTCAATTCAAATTGGTGCAGTTGCCCCAGCTTGTTGGTGTAGGCCACCAAGTGACCTTTGCTGTTGTACTGAAACTGTTCACCAAAACCTTGCGGGTCAATGCGCTCAAGCACTTGCCCGTTGCTGTTGTAACGGGTGCGGGTGGTGCCACCCTCGGGGCCACGAACCCAGGTGGGCTGGCCCTGCTCATTGAACTGGTAGTCGGTGCGGGCACCTCGGCTGTCGATGGATGCGCTGTGGTTGGCGCAGCCATTCACATTCCATTCAAACCGGTAGTGGTAGGTGGGTTGACCATCGACAGGGTCGCCCCACTGGCGTACACAACGTGCGTTGGGCCATGCGGTGCCGTCTGCCGCAACGCGCTGCCATTCAAAGTAAATGTTGTAGCCGCTTTTGAGGGTGCGTTGCACCAGCACATTGTCGGCGTTGTAGGCGTATTGCTCTTCGAAGCCGGCGGCATCCATGGCGCCTGTCAACTGGCCTTGTTCGTTGTACCGGTATTGCACCAGCACCAACTGGTTCACACCCAAGGGGCTGGCTTCCGCACCAGTTGAACCATCAGCCGCCAGTTGGGCAATCTGCGACACAAGCCCGTGTGCGTTGTAGCCAATCACCCAAGTGCTTTGGCTGCTGTGGACATGCGTGGCCCGGCCTGCGGTGTATTCAATGCGCAGTGTGTTGCCAAACGCGTCTTCCATGCGAACCAGTGCGCATTTGCCCGGCTGCTTGCTGTGCAAGGAATCATCGCGCAGTTGTTCAAAAAACCAGCTTATCCCCAGGCCGTTGTTGGCTTGCAGGCGATAGGCGTGCTCCCCTGTGCGCACCAGTGTCACAAATTCACTGAGGTTGTTAGAGCGTTGTCCAATTGCGAGGGGTTTGAAATAAACCGCGCGGCCTTCGTCGTCGATGTAGTTCAGGCTGTCGGCGTTCACTTCAAGGTGCTGGCCCAAGGGGTGGGACCAACCTTTGCCAAGGCCCGTGTTGAACCCTTTTTCCGCAAGGCTGCTGCGGTAGGTGCGCTGCCAGTTCAGGCCGATGAGGCCGGGCAGGGTGCAGTCCACCAGTTGCAGCAATTCCTCGCCGTTGAACATGCTGATGGGCTCGCCCGCTGTTTCCGTGCAAGACACCTTGGTGCAACTGGCGCCTTGGGAATTGTTGTCTGCGGCCTTTGGCGTTGCGTTTTTATTTCCTACACCATTGCCTGCGCCACCAGCAGAACCAGATTTACCACCTCCACCTGCCGGCTTTGCTGCGGGGGCAGAGTCTACACTGCGCATTTTTGGGGCCTGGGCTTTGTCCATCGCTTTGGCAAAGCGGGCCAGGTGGCCAATCGCCTTCATGGTAAATGGGCCCACGTGGCTTGCCGCCCGGGCAGCCCCGCTACCAATACGGGCACCAACGCGTGCGGCTCCCACTGCCAGGCTTCCACCCATGGTGGCAATGGCCAGCAGTACCTCAATGCCGATGGTGAACACCACGGTGGAAGCATTGTGCAGCCTTCGAAGGTGCGGCACGCTTTCGCCGTAGCCGTCCAGAAACTCGAACAGGCCAGTGCGCAACAAACGGTCGGAACCGATTCGTTCAAGAAGTCGCAAGCCTTCCTTCACGGCTGCTGTCATTTCCTGCGCCGTGTTGTAAGCGGCCATGCCTGCGTCCAGCAACATGGTCTTGATCTGGCTGAAGTTGGACGCAATGATGGTTTCCACTCCATGGCAGCTTGCCTTGAATACGGTTTGATCAAACTCCACCGTGACCTTGATCAAATCCCACAAACCCTGAACAAAGCCCATGGCGGCGGCACCCGCCCCGCTGGCCACGGCCTTTCCTTCTTCCCACAATTCCTGTATTCGGTTCTTGATTTTGAAATCCAGGTTCTGGGTGTCGTGTTCGCGCCAGCGGGCCAGCAAAATACTGGCCATTTCTACCAGGGCTTTGCCCCGCTCATGTTCTGGGCTGCCTACAGCGTGCTGTACCAGCTTGGTCTGGCTGCTCCAGTAAATGCTTTCGGGGTCAAGCAGGTCTTTCTGCGGATTCGCCGAAAGCGGAATCTTGACTACCAGCACATCGCCCGTGAATGCGGCCGTGCGCTGGCGTTCAGTTCGGCCCACTGTCCAGCCGTCTTCATACAAATCGCCTTGGATCAGCCCAAAGTGGGTCAACACTTTGCAATCCACGGTGTCGCCTGTGCGTGTGCGCGGGAACCCGTGTAACAGCAGTTCATCAAGTTCTGTGTCGTTAACCGATTCCCGGTGCAAAATCAGCCAAGGGGACAGCTCGGTCCGCTTGTCAAAAAATGCCCAATAGTTGCCGCGAAAGCGAAGGCCAAGTCCAGGTTTGACTGACTGACCAAATACGGGAATGTGGGCGAAATCCATGGCGGCGAACAGGCTTGAGGTAATTGCAGGACCCGTGAACCTACTGGCATATCGCAGTGTTAGGCAATCTGCTCACTTGGCCTGATTACACCCGGGGTGGTGGGATAGACTGTAAATCTTTGAAACAAAGAGTCCGTGGTTGATGACCGAAGCCGCCCCACATTCCGAACCCCCCCGCCTTGACCCCCAACCCATTACCCTGATGCAAGCGTTCTGGTTTTGGTTGAAGCTGGGCTTTATCAGCTTTGGTGGCCCTGCCGGGCAAATTGCGATCATGCACGAGGAGTTGGTGGAACGCCGCCGCTGGATTTCTGAAAAACGTTTTCTGCACGCCCTGAACTACTGCATGCTGCTGCCGGGGCCTGAAGCCCAGCAGTTGGCTACCTATTTGGGCTGGTTGATGCACCGCACATGGGGTGGGGTGTTGGCAGGTGTGTTGTTTGTGCTGCCCTCGCTGTTTATCTTGGTTGCGCTGTCCTGGGTGTACCTGGCATTTGGCGATGTCCCCTTGGTGGCCGGCGTTTTCTACGGCATCAAACCTGCCGTGGCCGCCATTGTGTTGCATGCTGCCCATCGCATTGGGTCACGGGCCTTGAAGAACAACTGGATGTGGTGCATCGCTGCAGCTTCGTTTGTGGCTATTTTTGCGATGAACGTACCTTTCCCCCTGATTGTGCTGGTAGCAGCGATTATCGGGTTTCTCGGTGGGCGCTATTTCCCTGAGAAATTCAATGGCAGCGCTGCCCACGCAGCGGGGCAGAAAAATTACGGGCCTGCCTTGATCGATGACCACACCCCCACGCCTGAACATGCACGCTTCAGCAAAAAGCGTTTGGCCTGTGTGGTTTTAACCGGTGTGTTGTTGTGGGTGGTGCCCATGGGTTTGCTCACCCTGACTTTGGGTTGGGCCAACACGTTTACGCAAATGAGCTGGTTTTTTACCAAGGCGGCTTTGCTGACTTTTGGTGGGGCCTATGCCGTGTTGCCATATGTGTATCAGGGGGCGGTGGGGCATTATGGCTGGTTGACACCAACCCAAATGATTGATGGCCTGGCGCTGGGTGAAACCACGCCTGGGCCGCTGATCATGGTGGTGGCCTTTGTTGGTTTTGTGGGGGCCTATGTACAGGCGGCATTCGGACCTGAAAACGCTTTCGTAGCCGGTGCGCTTGCTGCGGCACTCGTGACCTGGTTTACCTTTTTGCCTTCGTTTGTTTTTATTCTTGCTGGCGGGCCTTTGGTTGAAAGCACACATGGCGATTTGAAATTCACCGCACCCTTGTTGGCCATTACTGCGGCTGTGGTGGGTGTGGTTGTGAATCTGGCCATTTTCTTTGCCTACCATGTGTGGTTACCACAAGGGTTGAACGGTCAGCCTGACTGGCTTTCCGTATTGATTTCAACGGGTGCCGTTGTGGCCTTGTTTTACTTCAAGCGAACGGTGCTGGAGGTTTTGGGGGGCAGCGCCCTGATTGGTGTGGGTCTGGTTTTCTGGGGGGGTCTCAGCTAATTTGACCCGAATTGGAGGTAGGGGTGCGCTGCGAGCCTGGCAATCTGATTTGTTCAGCCTTTGCTGCCCCACTGTCACAGTTTGGTGTTCCCCAAGGTTTTCAGCCAAGGCTTGCCATAGAAATGTTTTTTTCGGACTTAAGTTGGCAGCGGCTTGCAGGTAATCGAGCTTGGTGAGTGACTCGCCATTGGGTGTCGGCACAAATGAATCGGGTGGCGTTTGTTCGGCAATTTCATAGCAACTCATCGACACTTGGTGCGCACTGCTTCCCAAAGGTTTCAGCCCCGCTTGTTCGGCTTGAAGTGAAAAGGCCAGCGACTGTGCCACGGTTTTTGGCAAGCTTTCGAATTGTTTGACGCTGACCCCGTTTGATTCGGGTATCTTGCCTTTCATTTCTGCCAGTTGTTGGGTGAGTAGTGACTTCACTGCTTGCATAATGTCCTCTAGAAAAATAAAAAAAGAAAAGCTTTTTTAGTAACGAAAAACAACAGAACAGTTCCAATAGAACGGAGGCAGTCGGTGGTCACGAAAGATCTGATGAATGAATTCATCAACACGCAATTTCCCCAAAGCAAAATCACGGTTGAACACGTCGATGGCGAATCGGCCACCATTCGCCACAAGATTACTGACGCGGAGCTACGGCCAGGCGGAACCGTGGCAGGGCCGGTCATGTTCCTGGTGGCCGACTGTGCGCTGTACGTCGGTATACTTGGACGGATCGGCATTGTGCCCCTGGCCGTGACTACCAACATGAACATCAACTTTTTGAGAAAGCCTTCTGCGGACCGCGACATCATCGGGGTGTGCAAGTTGATCAAGGTGGGTAAAACTTTGGCCATTGGTGAAGTCAGCGTGTATTCCGAGGGCTTGGCCGATCCGGTTGCTCACGCCGTAGGTACTTACGCCATTCCCCCCAAGAAAGATTAAGAGGAGTTCACCATGAGCAAAATCATTCGCGTGCTGGGTATTTCAGGCAGTCTGCGCGCCAAGTCGTGCAACACCGGTTTGTTGCGTGCGGCAGCCAGCCAATTGCCGGAAGGCATGGAATTTGAATTTGCCGATGTCAGCCAGATTCCTTTTTACAATGCGGACCTGCAAGAAAAGCCGGTAGCAGTGGAAACGTTTTTCAAGCAATTAGAGCAGGCTGATGCCTTGTTGCTGGCTTGCCCGGAATACAACTATTCCATTGCGCCGGTATTGAAAAACGCCATTGACTGGGCCTCGCGTTACCCGGACAACAAATTGCTGGGTGGCAAGGCGGTTGCACTGTGTGGGGCGGGTGGTGGCATGGGCACTTCCAGGGCGCAATATCATTTGCGGCAAGTGTGCGTGTATGTTGATTTGCACCCCTTGAATAAACCCGAGGTGTTTGCGAATGCTTTTGCGGGTGGTTTCGATACCGATGGCAATGTGACGGATGACAAAATCAAATCCAACCTGGCTGCGCAGTTGCAGGCTTTGCAGGCCTGGGCGCTTCGTCTGAGGGTACCCAGTTAAATTTTTTTGGTATAGACCCTAAAGAATCGATTTTTCCAAGCGTTAATGAATCATGAGGCAGCACACACAGTGATGCAGCCCGATGAACTCAACTGAATTGCTTGGAGAAATATCATGCTAGGAATCAATACCAACGTTGCATCGCTGACCGCCCAGAAGAACCTGTCAGGTTCAGGCATCGGTTTGAACAACTCAATCGCCCGCCTGTCTTCTGGCCTTCGTGTCAACAGCGCCAAGGACGACGCAGCAGGCCTGGCAATCGCCGAGCGCATGCAAGCACAGATCAGGGGCTTTGATGTGGCGGGCCGCAATGCCAACGACGGTATCTCTCTTCTCCAGGTCGCTGACGGCGCCATGGGCAAGATGACAGACAACCTGCAGCGCATGCGTGAATTGGCTGTTCAAGCCAAGAACGGCACCCTGAACGACACCGACCGCGTGAACCTGAACCGTGAATACACGGAGCTGGCCAACGAAGTGGACCGCATCACCACAGGCAGCACCTTCAACGGCAACAACCTGTTTGATGCAGCCAACCAGACACTGAGCTTCCAGGTGGGCACGGGCAACGCCACCACCGACACACTTGAATTGAATTTGACCGACGACGGCTTGAGCACAGGCAACGACCTGACTACCATCCTGACCAACGGCGCAGCCGATATTCAAACCAACCTCGGTGCCATCACCGACGTGGCCAACGCCACCACGGCGATTGACACACTGGACGCCTCGATTGATGCCATCACGGGCATTCGGGCTGTGGTGGGCGCGGGCCAAAGCCGCCTTGAACAGGTGGCTTCCTTTGCCGACACCTCCAGCACCAACCTGCAGGCCGCACGCGGACGCATCATGGATGCAGACTTCGCCAAGGAAACAGCGAACCTGACCCGTTCACAGATTTTGCAGCAGGCTGGTACCGCCATGCTGGCCCAGGCCAACCAGTTGCCCAACAACGTGCTGAGCTTGTTGCAGTAACACCGTATTGACCAAGCACTGGCTGATCTGACTAGCATTGGGTCAGCTGGTTTCGGCAGGGGACCACCCCGAATTCGGACAATTTGTCCTCTGCCTTTTTTATACCCTCCGTTTTGCTGTTGCTGGTGTTACCACCAATAACCTGTCTCGTCTTTTCCCCGTACACTGCATTCGTTCCGTAAAAAATGCAGTCGAATGCAAGATTTCTCACAAGCCTTTGTTCAAGCGTTTTCCCTGATCGGGCAAGCGGACCCCGTATTGATCGACATTATTGCCTTGTCGCTTCAGGTAACACTTACGGCCGTAGTCATGGCCTGTGTGCTGGGTTTCCCAATTGGTGCCGCGCTCGCTGTGGGGCGCTTTCCGGGTCGGATGCTGTTGGTGGTGTTTCTGAATTCCTTGATGGGCTTGCCCCCGGTGGTGGTGGGCTTGGTGATCTACCTGTTTTTGTCTGCAGCTGGCCCATTGGGTTTTCTGCAACTGCTTTACACCCCAACCGCCATGGTGATTGCACAGGTGGTGTTGGTGACGCCGATCGTGGCTGCATTGGCCCGGCAGGTGATTGAAGACCTGTACGGCGAATACGATGAAATGTTGCGGGCCATGAATGCCAGCCGCGTTCAAACCATCTGGACCTTGATTGTGGACGCACGCTATTCCCTGCTTACCAGCGCACTGGCAGGCTTGGGGCGGGCATTGGCCGAAGTGGGTGCAGTCATCATTGTGGGCGGCAACATTGCCAATGTGACCCGTGTCATGACCACCACCATTGCGCTTGAAACGTCGAAAGGTCAGCTGGCGCTGGCACTGGGTTTGGGCATTATTCTCATTGTGTTGTCCATCCTGATCAATGCCGCCTTGTTTTTGCTGAAAAACAGCGCTCAGAAGAGGGCGTATGCGTGAAGTGACCTCTCCGATGCACAATTCGATTAACAGCGACCGTGCCTTGCTTGCGCCCGGTAAATCATTTTCTGAACACCTGCCCATCCGCTTTGAAGGTATTCACCTGGCGTTTGCCAAACGCGCCATTTACAGCAATTTGAATCTGGAGATTGGCGCGCAAGGCATCACCGCCATCATGGGGCCCAATGGTGCTGGCAAAAGCCTGATTTTGCGGCTACTCGCTGGCTTGATTCAGCCTGACCAAGGGCGCGTACTTTACAACAACAAGCCTGGTTTGCTTGCGGGCCAAATCGGCTTTGTGTTTCAGCGCCCGGTGTTGTTGCGCCGCAGTGTGCAAGACAACCTGTTACACGCCTTGGCCATTGCGGGGCTAGAGCGGGGCCAGCGACTTGCTCGCGCGCAAGCCCTGCTTGAACTGGGCGGCATGGAACACCTGTCCAAATCCCCGGCCCGCAAACTTTCTGGCGGTGAACAGCAACGCCTGACCTTGTTGCGCGCCTTGGCGGCCAAGCCCGGCTTGTTGGTGCTGGATGAACCCAGCGCAAGCCTTGATCCACAGGCCACGGCCTTGATTGAAAACATTGTGCGGCGTGCCAGCCAGTGTGGCGTGAAAGTGTTGCTGGTGACGCATGACCAGGGGCAGGCAGCCCGCCTTTCAGACGAAGTGATGTTTGTGCACAAAGGCCAGGCGCATGCCGTCCAGGCCACCAATTCCTTTTTGAACCAGCCGGCCAGTCGGGAAGCGAAAGCTTACCTGGCCGGTGAGTTATTGATTGACTGATTTTTTTGCTGAAGCAAACGGAGACACACATGAAAACTCAAATCAAAACATTGGCCTTGTTGATGGCAAGCGGCGTATTTGCAAATGGCTTGGTGCACCAGGCCCATGCCGCCGACAAGTTCATCGTGGTTCAGTCCACTACATCCACAGAAAACTCTGGCTTGTTCGGCCACCTGTTGCCCGCATTCAAAGCCGATACCGGCATTGATGTTCGCGTCGTCGCCGTGGGTACAGGTCAGGCTTTGAAAAATGCGCAGAACTGCGATGGAGACGTGGTGCTGGTGCATGCCAAATCTGCCGAAGAAAAATTCGTGGCCGAAGGGTATGGCGTGAAACGCACCGATGTGATGTACAACGACTTCGTGGTGGTTGGCCCAAGCAATGACCCAGCCGGTGTGGCTGGCAGCAAGGAAGTTGTCAAGTCCATGAAGGCGATTGCCGACAAGCAGGCCTTGTTTGCTTCGCGTGGTGACGACAGCGGCACCCACAAGAAAGAACAGGAATTGTGGAAAGAGGCCAAGGTGGATGTGAAGGCCGTCAGTGGCAAGTGGTACCGCGAAACAGGTTCAGGCATGGGCGCCACCTTGAACACCGGGGTGGGCATGGGCGCTTACGTGTTGGCTGACCGTGCCAGCTGGATTGCGTTTGGTAACAAGGGCAATTTCAAGATTGCGGTGGAAGGCGACCCCACACTGTTTAACCAGTATGGCGTAATTGCCGTAAACCCAGCCAAATGCCCGAATGTGAAAAGTGACTTGGGCAATACTTTCGTGAGCTGGATTTTGTCACCGAAAGGACAGGCCACCATTGCGGGATTCAAACAGAACGGGCAGTCGCTGTTCTTTCCCAATGCGCCTAAATAAGGCAACGAAGTAAGTTTTTTGGAATCGCTAGGCGTTCCACACCACGGTACCCAGTGCCGTGGTGTCATAGCCCGCAAATTGCTGGGCTTTGGTCTTGAACTCGCTTGTCTGCGTGAATTTCAGCAGTGTTTGAAAGGGTGACTCGAACCACGCTTTTCTGCACACCAACAAGTCGAATTGTTCAGTTTGAGTGGGCACAAAACCCAAACCAAACTGAAGGGCCAGTGCCTGCAAACCAGGTGCGGCGTCTGCTCTTCCTCCAGCCACTGCAGCAACGGTGTCATTCTCGGTACGGCAGGTTTCGGTCACATTCAAGGTATCCAGTTTCAAACCTTGTGCCTGCAGCAGGTGTTCAAACAGAATCATGCCGCCCGCGCCGCGTTGGCGTAAGGCTACTTTCAAGGCAGACAGGTCAGCCACACTGCCAATCCGTTTTGGGTTGTCTCTGGCCACAATCAAGCCTTGCTGCCGCACGGCCCAATTCACCAGCACCACATGGCTGCTGGCAAATCGGGTTTGAACCACATGGATATTCCACGCGGTGGCTGCCGGGTTTAGAACATGCAGGCCAGTGGCCATTGACCCCGCGTTCTCGAATACATCCAGGCCACTTGAACTGCCATCGAACTGCATGGCCAAACCACAGCCGGATTCACGAATGGCCCATTCCAGCAATGGGTCGTGGCTGCCCGAGACCACATTCAAACGCGGCGCAGTCTGTGTTTGAACCGGTTTTTCTCCGGTCCGTATCCAGTGCATCAGTTCCGCTTTGGGGAACAGCAGTTTTCCCGTGGCTTTTACACATGGAATTTCCTGCGCGCTGACCAGGTCATAGAGTTTGCGTTCCTTGATCCGCAGCAGTTCAGCCACTTCTTTGGTGGTCAGAAACTCGGGTGTATTTGGGTCTGCCGCGGTCATGTCGCGCTGTTTTCCTCGAGTTTGGTCAGGTCAATTTTATCGGGTTCAAGACCCGGACTCGTACCAAACAAACGTCTCAAATCATCAATAATCAGGTAGAGGCAAGGCACCAGCAGCAGTGTAATAGCAGTGGCAAATAAAATGCCATAACCCAGAGAAATGGCCATGGGGATCATGAACTTGGCTTGCCGCGATGTCTCGAAAATCATGGGGGCCAAACCACCAAATGTAGACACGGTGGTCAGCATGATGGGCCGGAAACGTCGCACACCTGAACTGCAAATGGCTTCATAGGGTGACATGCCATCCCGAACCTTTTCATTGGCATAGTCCACCATCACCAGGGAGTCGTTGACCACCACGCCCGCCAGCGCAAGAATACCCATGATAGACACAATGCTGATGCTGTAGCCCATCAGCAAGTGGCCCAGAATGGCACCAAATATTCCGAAAGGAATGGCCAGCATGACGACGAAGGGTTGCAGGTAGCTTTTGAACGGAATGGCCAGCAGCACGTAAATCATCAACAGTGCGACCATGAAGCCTTTGCCCAGTCCGCTGGTGGCTTCGGAAAAGTCCTGTTGCCTGCCTGCAAAGCTGTAGCTCAGGCCCGGGTAGTCGTTCATCAACTTGGGCATCAGGTCTTGCACCGTGGTGGCTTGAACTTGCTGCGCCTGGTTGCGTGGGTTGACGTTTGCTGTCACTGAAATGGTTCTGCGACCATCGCGACGGGTGATGTTGGCGACCGCTCGGGTGTCATCAAATTCAACCACCGAATGCAAAGGCACCAAAGTACCTTGTGGCGTGCGAATCAACAGGTCCCGAACATCAGTTTGTGCAGACTGTTCTGTTTCTGGTCGCATCACCAGTACTTTGATTTCGTTGCGTCCGCGTTGTTGGCGAAGTGCCTCGGCACCAAAAAATGCTGCACGTACTTGCCTGCCGATCTCATTGGAGCTTAGGCCCAGGCGGCGAGCTTCCTCTTTTAATGTGAAACTGAACTGTTCCTTTCCGTTTTGAAAACCGTCATCAATTTCAGACACCATGGGGTAATTGGCCAACTCGCGTGCCAAGGCTTCACTGGCCTCGCGAAGTGTATCTACATTGCGATGGCTTAACTGCACTGTGAATGCGGGCCCGCTCCCGGGACCGCCAGAATCTGCAGCGAAGCGCATGGTTTCAACCCCTGGAATGGTGCCCACTTCCTTGCGCCATTGGTCGGTGAATTCGGCTGTTGGAACCGGGCGTATGCCGGGTGGGGTCAGGTAGGTTTTTACAGTGATGTTATTCTCGTTTACGCTGGCATAAATGCCTGTACTTTGTTCTTCACCGCCTGTGGCTTCCACAGTTTTCAGGGCACTGGCCACAATTTTGTCGCGTACGACGTTGACCTGTTCGTTGGTGCTCCCCAGCGGCAAAATTGCGCGAACTTCAGACAGGTCAGCTTCCACCTGTGGGAATAGCTCGAACCCCATTCGACCACTGATGGGCCAGGCCAGCACTACGATCATCAATGCAATGCCCATGGCCATGGACAAATAGCGATATTCGACACATTTCTGGATGATAGGGTTGTAGCGACGTTCAATAAACAGACTGAAGTTTTTGGAAAACCGTTGTTGCCAGTCGTGAAACTTGCCCGCCCCTTCTTTGCTGTGCGCCAAATGAGCTGGCAAAATGAAAATGGCTTCCATCAGGGAAATGATGAAGACCGTGCAGACCACCAAAGGAATGGACGCCCATATCTTTCCAAGGAAACCGGGAACAAACAACAGCGGTGCGAAAGCAGCCACGTTGGTCAGAATACTGAAGGTGACGGGCAGGGCCACATCGCGAGCACCCTGGATGGATGCGTCCAGCAAGCTCATGCCCTGTTGGCGGTATTCATAGATGTTTTCACCCGCCACAATGGCGTCGTCCACCACAATGCCCAAGGCAATGATGAAGGCGAACATCGAGATCATATTGAATGTCACACCAAATAGCGGTAGTAGCAGCATGGCACCCAGAAACGCTGTGGGAATGCCCATGCAGATCCAGAATGCGAGTTTCCAGTCCAAAAACAGGGTCAGCAGAACCATGACCAGCAACAGACCTTGCAGGGCGTTACTGGCCAGTAGTTCCTGACGTTGTTTGTAGGTGCTTGAACTGTCGCTGACCACAGCGATGTCCACACCTTCAGGCATTAGTGGACGAATTCTCTCCAGGGCTTCCTGGGTTGCTTCTGAAACGCCGATGGGTGTTTGATCCCCAATACGCGACACCGAAATTTCAATCGAGGGTTTGCCATTGAATGTGGCGTATTTGTCGACGTCCTGAAAGCCATCGCGCACTGTGGCGATGTCGCCCAGTTTCAGTGGTGTTCCTGCCACCGGGGACACAATCGGCAGGGCAGCAAATTCATTGGCGAAGTCGCGACGTTCAGACACGCGCAACAGAATTTCACCGCTTTGGGTGGAAATACTGCCGCCGGATACTTCCACCACATTGGCGCGAATGTTGTCTGCAATTCCTTGGAGACTGAGCCCGAATGCATTCAGTTTGGCTTCGGGCACCTCGATGTGAATTTCCTGTTCGCGGGTTTCAGCGAGATCCACTTGGGTAATCCCAGGGTTCTGAAGCAAACCATCCCGTACTTCTTCGGCCAGGTTACGAAGCGACAGTTCATCGGTTTCGCCGTAAACCACCAGGGTCACTACACCGCGTTTGCGTGCGGTCAATGCCACGTTAGGTACTTCAGCGTCACCGGGGAACGTGGTGATGCGATCAACTTCCTGTTTGATTCGGTCATAAACCGCTTGGGCATCTTCGGATTCGTCAATTTCCACCACAACACTGGCAGATCCTTCATTGGCAGTGGAATTGACTTCCACAATGCCTTCAATGGCAGAAATGGCTTCCTCCACGGCCAGCACAATGCCCTGCTCAACGTCCTGGGGGCTGGCGCCAGGGTAGGCCACAGTGATGGTGACCAGATCCAGCTCGAATTCCGGAAATACTTCTTTGGTCATGTTCATGAAACCAATGACACCACCGATCAGGCAAAACCACATCAGAATGTTGGCCGCTACGGTGTTCTTGGTCATCCAGGCCAGTGGGCCTGAGCGGTCTACCCGCCGTCTGCTGGCTGCGTTCATGGCTTGACCGCCGCCGCTGGGGTGGGTGTGTTGGACGCATTGGCTGTGTTCGTGCGAATGGCCATGCGGTTCACGGGTGAGCCCAGGTTGGAGGTCACAATGTGTTCACCGTCTTTCAGGCCCTTGTCGATCAGCACGTACTCTGCGGAACGAAACGCGATATTCACCGGGCGAATGTCAAGCTCGCCATTGTCGTTCACCCACACCTTGCTGTCGTGCACTGTTGACGGCGCCAGCTTGAACACATTCTTCAATTCAATGCCTTCGAACCGCACCTTGACGTACTGGGCCAGCAGCAAAGGTTGAAGCGTTTTGTCCGATGTTCTCGGGATTTCAATCAACACCTGGGCTTGTCGGCCGTTGTCCTGAACACTGGTTTGCAGGCTGAGCACATAACCTTTGTGACAGCCTTTTTCCCTGCTGCTTGCATCATTGACACACACCGTAGAGCCTTTTTGCTGCCCGCTCGGGAAATTGATCCACTTCACGTCGGCTTGCGGAACGGCAACGCTAACCCAATAGGCTTTGCTGCTGGCAAGGACCCCCAAGGTGCTGCTGGCGCTGACCTGTGCGCCCACACTGGCTTCGCGGCTGACCACCACGCCGTCAAAAGGGGCTCGCAGCACGGTGCGATCCAGGTTCACCTTGGCTCGTTCTACCCCGGCCTGTGCAGATTGCACGGTGGCCTTCGCGGCTTCCAGTTGCGGTTTGCGCAGGATCAATGCCCGTTCGCGTTCGTCCACATTCAACCCAAGCAACTCGAAATCCGATTGCGCCACAACCTGGTTGCCTTGTTCAGAGGTCAGGTTGGATTGTGCCTGCGCCAAAGAGGCCTGCGCTGTTTGCAATTCGATTCGGTAATCGGTGTTGTCCAGTTGAACAAGAACATCGCCTTTTTTGAAGGTGGCCCCCGGAACAAATTGTGGCCCAATGCTTTGAACTGTACCGCTGACACGGGCTTGCAAGGTGACCTGCTGTTCGGCTTGAACCACGCCGTAGCCCAGCAGGCTGACGTTGTAGTTGCCTGATTCAACTGCTTCGGTTGTGACCAGGCGTGCGGTTTTTTCTGGTGGCTTTCGACTGGCGGTTGGCGCGGTGGCCACCAGCAATTCCGAGGCGAGCACACCCAGCGTGATCACTCCGATGGCCAAGCCAATTTGAACCCACTTGCGTTTAAAAAAAGGCTGATTGCTCATGACGGTTCTGCTGCTGTGGATTGTTGGGGGATATTGCCTGACAAAGCCCTGTACAAAGCGATGCGAAAGCCTACCCATTGTTGTTGTGCATTCACCAGGTTACGGCGCAATTGGCTGGTACTTTGTTGTGCGTCCAGAATGGCCAGGTAGTCGACTGACCCGTTGCGATAACCTGCAAACAGGCGTTTCAAACTGAGTTCTGCCAGCTCAAGCTGTTGTTGAAAACTTCGTACGGCCTCACGCTGACGGGTTTCCTGAACCAGCGCATTGTCCACGTCAACCAGTGCGCTCAAGGCGGCAGCTTGGTACTGCGCCACAGCCTGATCAAGCAAGGCGCGTTGACGGTTCACTTCTGCAGACCGCGCACCCCCGTCGAACAGGGGGGCGACAATGTTGACACTGAGGTTGCGCACCCAATTGTCGAACAACAGATCTGAGCTGCGTGTCTGGTCACTGAAGCTGGCCCGCAAGCTGAGTTGTGGAAAGCGGTTTGCAATGGCTGCGGCCACACTTCGATCCGTGGACAAAACCAGGGCCCACGCCTGTTGCACATCCGGGCGGCGGTTCAGCAATTCAGCCGGAATGCCCGTGGCGGGTATGGGGGGTAGGGTGGGGAGTTGTTCACGTGTCAGATCAAGGCTGTTTGGGGCTTGACCCACAAGAATGGACAGGCTGTTGAGCAACACCTCGCGATTGGAATTGGCCAGTGCGAGATTGCCTTGGGCCGATTCCACCAATTGGCGCTGTTGCAGCACATCTGAGGCAACTGCACTGCCTTGTCGAAAGCGCAGTTCAACCAGTTTCAAATTGGTCTGGAAACTTTCAAGTTCTTTTTCAAGCAGTGCCACGGTTTGGTCTGCCGCCACCCATTGCGTCCAGGTTGTAGCCAGTTCGCCAGCCAGGCTGATTTTTGCAGCATCCAGTTCGAAACGTGTGGCTTGAAGTTGCAGTTCAGCCGTCTGCGCTGTGTTGCGCACCCGCGACCACAAATCAATTTCATAACTGGCGCTAAATGAGCCCGAGGTAAACAGGCCGCGGTTGTTGGTGGCCTGGCCCTGAATGCTGACACCTTTGACCGTGTTTTCCTGTCGCCCCGCGTTGAAATTCAGCGTGGGGAAAAAGCTGGCCTGAGCTGCATCCAGACTGGCTTGTGCGGCACGCAGACGTGCTGCGGTAGCCGCCAGGTTCAGGTTGTCCGCTTGCGCCTTTTGCATCAGTGTGTTCAGTTGATTGCTTGAAAAACCAACCCACCAGTCGGCGGGGGCTGGCTGTGCATCGCTGCCCACCAGTGGTTTGAAGTTCGCGTTTTCAAAGCGTGAATCAATTTCAGGTTTTGAGGCATCGATGCTGGCACAGCCAGCAAGAAAGGCAAGCAATATGGCTGAAACCACAGCCGTGAATGTTGTGGGCCACCGGTTTTCCTGCGTTGCAAACAACAGGTTTTTCGGTTGAGGTAAGTTGGGGTGCTGCTTCATGGTGTCATTGTTCTTGTCGAGTGCCCATCAGACCACACTCTGTGGGCTTTTGTTCAGTGGTTAACTGATCTTTACAAAATTGAACACGAAATCAACATTTCTGCAGGGTCGGCACCGCCGACTCTATTGTTATGACTGTTTTGACGCCAGTTGGCGCAGCGCATACACATAGCCCTGCCAGCCCAGACCGCAAATAACGCCTTCAGCAAGATCCGAAAAATAGCTGTGATGGCGGAAGCTTTCCCGCTTGTAGATATTGGACAGGTGCACTTCAATGAATGGAATGGCCACGCCGGCCAAGGCGTCACGCAGGGCCACGCTGGTGTGCGTGTAGCCAGCCGGGTTGATCACAATGCCTGCAATGTCTTCAGTTTTTGCTTTGTGAACACGGTCGATCAGGGCACCTTCGTGATTGCTTTGAAAGGTCAGCAATTCGAAACCGTCGGTAAAAGCGATGTTTTTCAGCGCCTTTTCAATGTCAGCTAGGGTCATGTGACCGTAAATACCTGGTTCGCGTGTACCCAGAAGGTTCAGGTTGGGGCCGTTGATCAACAGCAGTTTTTTCAAAATGGTTCTCCGGTACGGTGTGTTTGAAAAAATAGTAACAAGCAAAGTGGTGGGCTAGGGGGTTTCGTCTACACTGCAGAACCATTCGCGCACAAAATAACGACAAATTCCGAGACCAAGGCCCACCATGAACACGAACATCGACGCAATTTTCAATTTGCTGGCTGGAACAGCCCGCGGCTGGCGCGGAACTGGCGTAACTGCCCGCGCCCGAAAAACACCTGAAAAACCCTTGAAGCTGTATGACATCGAGATCAGCCCCTATTGCCGACTGGTGCGTGAAGCCCTGTCTGAAATGGATCTGGATGTGATCATCTTGCCTTGCCCTGTCGGCAGCAAGCGCTTTCGCGACGAGGCCCGCGCCTTGTTGCCCGGTACAAAATTCCCGATGCTGGTCGATGACAACACCGGCGTGGTAATGAACGAATCGGCCAACATCATCGATTACCTGGCCAAAACCTACGACAGCAAGCTGAAAAGCCAACAAGGCGTGGGTCGAAAAGTGGCAGTGGGCAGTTCGGTACTGGCCAGTTTGTTCCAGTACCGTATTGGTGGTTTTCAGGGCATGAAAGCACGGCCTGCCAAAGTGCCAGCGGAACCCTTGGTGTTGTACAGCTTTGAGGCAAGCCCTTATTCAAAACCAGTGCGCGCGCGCCTGTGCGAATTGGAAATACCGTACCTGCTGAAAAACACCCCCAAGGGCAAGATGACCGACCTGGGTCCTGCGGTGTTTCGCGACAAGCTGTTCAAAGGCCCAAAGGCCACCACACGTAACCGTGCATGGCTGGCGGAAAACACGGGCCATGTTCAGGTGCCGTACCTGATTGACCCGAATACGGGTGTGGCGATGTACGAGTCGAATGACATCTTGCGTTATCTGGATTCGACATACGGGGCGTAACGGTTCTGTTGGCGCCTGAGGCATTGTTCGCTTGCTCAGGCGAATGATTGCTTGCTCGTTTACTCAGGCGCAGTCTCTCTCCCGCCAGAAAGCCTGAACTCCCCCTTTTGAAATTCACACTGACTCACCTCGATCGGCAAAAAAGATGGCCGAATCGAGGTGTCGGCCAATGGCCGAACGTGGCGTGTGAATTCAAAACGGGCAGGCTTTCTTGAAAGGCGGTGCGAGGGACATGCAGCCTTCGCAAACTCGAAGAACAGCGCCTGCGACTTGCTTCGAGTAATGCGCGACCTGCAAGCTGCGGCGCTGCTCAAGTCATCTGGCTCACCAGCGCTAATTCGCAGCCTGTGAGATGTCCGTTGTCACCAGCCACTAACGAGCGGAAGTTTGTAGCCTTGGGAGGTGTTCGTTTGCTGCATCATCTTGCCGATTCAGGGCAAGGCTTCCCGGCTGATTCGCAGCGCGGGGCGATTGCGCAAGCAATCGATGCGAGCACGCTTTGGCGTGTCGCATGACCCAAGCCAGAATCAAGAAGTCGGGAAATCAGCCTTGTCCAAGGCGAGATGAGCGGCAACGAACTCCGACCAAAGCTTACGCAACAAGCGAAATCGGCAGCAGCGAAC
This sequence comes from Limnobacter thiooxidans, assembly GCF_036323495.1. Classification (NCBI taxonomy): domain Bacteria; kingdom Pseudomonadati; phylum Pseudomonadota; class Betaproteobacteria; order Burkholderiales; family Burkholderiaceae; genus Limnobacter; species Limnobacter thiooxidans. The sequence continues at coordinate 1,088,771 of NZ_AP028947.1, forward strand.
ACCGAACAAAGCTTGCGCAACGTAAGCGTTGTCAGGTTTTACGTACCACCACGCTGCCAATCGAGTAACCAGCCCCAAACGAGCAGATCACACCCACATCACCCTGCGCCAAGTCGGCACTGTGTCGGTGGAAGGCAATCACGGAGCCGGCAGACGCGGTGTTGGCAAATTCATCAAGAATGACGGGTGCTTTGTCGGCGCTGAAGTCGCTGTTGCCCAACAGTTTTTTGGCAATCAACTGGTTCATGGCCAGGTTGGCCTGGTGCAGCCAATAACGTCGCACGTCGTTGGCTGAATTCAGCCCCAAGCTTTCGAGGTGGGTGCTCATGTGTTCTGCGGCCATGGGGCACACTTCCTTGAACACTTTGCGGCCTTCCTGCATGAACAGCTTGTCACGCGCATCGGGCTTGGCATCTTCGGAACGGTTCAGGAAACCATAGTTGTTGCGAATATTGTTTGAAAACTTGGTGGCCAGCTTGGTGCCCAACACTTCCCAACTGCCCGGTTTTGCATCTTCAAGGCGTTGAACAATCACCGCTGTACACACATCACCAAAAATGAAGTGGCAATCACGGTCCAACCAGGCCTGGTGGCCCGAGGTGATTTCAGGGTTGACCATCAGTACCGCACGGGCTGTGCCGCTGCGCACTGCGTTCACAGCCTGTTCAATGCCGAAGGTGGCCGACGAACAAGCCACGTTCATGTCGTAACCAAAACCTTGAATGCCCAGTGCTTCCTGAATTTCAATAGCCATTGCCGGGTAAGCGCGCTGCATGTTCGAGGCGGAACAAATTACCGCGTCAATTTGATCGGCTGTCAGCCCTGCTGCATCCATCGCTTTGCGACCCGCATCGACGGCGATTTCAGCCATCATGGACAATTCTGAATTCGCGCGTTCCGAGAAATAGGGGTGAAGGCGGTCCGGGTTCAGGATGCCTTCTTTTTCCATCACATAACGCTGCTTGATGCCGGATGCGCTTTCAATGAAAGCCGAGTTGGAAGGTTGCAGCGGCTGCAATTCGCCGCTGGCAATTTCATCTGCATGCGCTTCATTGAATTTCGCCACATAGGCATTAAACGATTCCACCAATTCATCGTTGGTGATGGTTTGGCTGGGCACGAAAAGCCCTGTGCCGCTGATGGCTACCTTGATCATTGCGCTCGTCCTGGGTGGAAGATGGTCTGTTCTGTCTCTTGCGCAATGATAAAGGCAAAGACGCTAAATTTTAAGAAGCCAGGCGCATTTGTTCCACGGGGATTCCCTGATCTGCCGGCTCGGCACGACGTCCAACCCCTTCATAAATCAGGCCATAATCGGCCAGCAGTGCGGGGTCATACAGATTTCGCCCATCAAACACCGCTTTTTCACGCAGGGTTCTGGACAGCATCAAAAAGTCCGGGCTCTTGAACATGCGCCATTCTGTGCAAACGATCAGCGCATCCGCATTGATCAGGGTGTCTTCCTGCGTTTTGACAATTTCAAAATGCCCCAGCAGTGGGCCATCTTGACGGAAGTTGGTCAAATCCTCGTCCATGGCCCGGCGCGCAGTTTCATTGGCGATCGGGTCGAAGGCCTGCACGGTGGCACCTCGAAGCACCAGTTCGGCCGCGATGGTGCGGCTACTTGCCTCGCGCATGTCGTCTGTTTCCGGCTTGAAGGCCAAGCCCCACATGGCGAATGTCATGTTGCTCAAGTCTTCGCCAAATCTCTGAATGATTTTTTCCACGAGAACCCGCTTTTGGCGCTGGTTGCTGTTGTTGACGGCACGCAGGATGGACAGATTTTCTCCAGCATCCACACCAGTCTGAATCAGTGCACGAACGTCTTTGGGGAAACAGGAACCGCCATAGCCGCAGCCTGCGTACAGGAATGAAAATCCGATTCGTGGGTCTGATCCAATGCCTGCGCGTACCTGTTCAATGTCAGCGCCGATTTTTTCAGCCAGATTCGCCAATTCATTCATGAAGCTGATGCGCGTGGCCAGCATGGCGTTGGCGGCGTATTTGGTCAGTTCGGCTGAGCGTACGTCCATGCAAATCAGTCGCTCGTGGTGGCGCTGAAAGGGGGCGTAAAGGGCTTTCATCATGCGCAATGCACGTTGGCCCGCAGGTGTGTGGTCAGTGCCCAGCACGATGCGGTCAGGGCGCAAGAAGTCATCAATCGCTGCGCCTTCCTTCAGGAATTCCGGATTGGAGACCACGGTGAAAGGGTGCAGGGCATTGCGTTGAATCAACACCCGGCGCACTTCTTCGGCGACGCGCTCACCAGTACCGACCGGTACGGTGGACTTGTTGATGATGACCTTGAAGCCATTCATGTGCTCAGCAATCTGTTGCGCCACGCGTACCACGTGCTGCAGGTCCGCGCTGCCGTCTTCTTTGGGGGGTGTGCCTACGCAGATGAAAATCAGTTCGGCGTGATTCACCGCATCTTCAATACAAGCGCTGAAATCCAGACGTTGTTCACGTTGATTACGTTCCAGTAGTTCGTCCAGTCCCGGTTCGTAAATCGGGCTTGAACCACTTTTCAGTTGGTCGATTTTGGCGGTGTCGATGTCGCAACACAAAACCTTGTTGCCGACTTCAGCCAGACAGGCTGCCGAAACCAAACCAACATATCCACTTCCGATAATAGAAACGCGCATGTGCTCTGCTTTGATGAGTGATCAATGCGTGCAGTGTGTGGCGTGTGTATTGCCTGAGTTTGACAGATTTGAGACGGGATTGTTACAGCAGAGGAGGGGTACTGCGGGGCGTGTAGTTCTCGGATTGTCTGCGGCGAAGGCGGCAGGGTTAGACGCTTGTATTCAAAGCGAACCCTTGCCGCGCACTCACCAAACCCATTATTGCAAGGTCAGTTTGTTGCTTTGGCCAATGCGGCGCAACTGGTGAACCACTGCCACTGTTACCTGACCTACAACCAGGCAAGCCGCTGCCAACATGTTGGGACCTTCCAAGCCGGTTCCGTTCAAGTACTGTACACCAGCGTTGATCGTGAAGCCTGTGGTCATCATGGCCATAAACAAAATGCCAGGAGTGCGAACAACTGAGTCGATAAAGTTTTTCATTTTGGTATCCCTTTCAATTTATGCGAAATCAGGGCTTCCGCTTTAACCCAGCAAACCTGTTGTGTGTTTGCATGAGTTGTATTGTGTACAGTTGTGCACTCAATGTCAATTGACATTGTGTCAAAGTACTCGAGTTTCTATTCTAATAATTTTAAGTAACTGTTTAATATAAAAATATTGTTTGTGTAATATTGTGAACACTGCGTTTTCCAGTTGTTGATGTGGAGCTTGTCTGGTGAGAAGTTCAGTGCAATGTGTGGCACGGTGAAAGCTCTGCAGTGCGTGGGAGTACAGCGGAGTGAATGCGCGGGTGTTTTGCGACGAAACAGGTGGATTGAGTGGCGTAGTGCAGTTCGGTAGTGCGTAGGCGTGTTGCTGGGCGATTACGCGGCTAATGAAGGTCGGCAGTGGTTGTACCCGTTACGCAATTAAAGAAAACCACCCCGATTGAGCAGAGTTTGAATGGTCGGCTGCAGGCCGACACCTGGGTGCGACCATCTTTTTTGTCGCGCCCAGGTGAATGCAAAGCCTGGCTCAATAAGGGAATAAGTGGTTTTCATGCGGAACGGGGGCGCCACGCCGAGCCCATTAACGCCACACCGAACCTGCTCAGCGCCCCGCCGAACCACCTCAAGCCGCGAAATACGCCTTCATGCGGTCTGCATAGCCCATTTCTTCGGCCTTGGCCTTGGCCAAACCGCGGAAAGCGGAATTAACCTTGTCAGTCAATCTGGCCATGCGTTCCTGTGCCTTGGCATCCATTTCAGCAGTAATCAAACCCACTTCAACCATCAGGTTGGCATCTGCAAATGCGGCAGCAATCAGTGCGATCAACTTATCGTCGTTGAGCTGACCCGCCAGCTTGGCAATCCGGTCTTTGCGCTGCGCGTAAAAGGAGATGTGCAGGTTGGCAGCCGGGTCTTTGATCACTTCCATGATCTCAAGCGCTTTTTTCTCTGGAATGTAATCGGTGAAACCACCCAGCACGTGGAAGTCACCCTGCTCAACCAGCTTGGCTGTCACTTTCTTGAGTTGTTCCACGGGCAATTCGGCCAGCATGTCCACTGCGCGTTCCGGGATCTGTTCGCGCGCCACATCGGCCATGAATTCTGCGTCAAACAGCTTGCACAGGCTGACTGCTTTGCTCATCGGCGTGAAGTAGGACATGTTGGCAGTAATCGCAGGGCCAAACACCTTGGTGCACAGGGTGGCACTGATGGAATCGGGGGCCAGTTTGCCTGCACCCGCGATGCGTTCAAACACTGGGCCAAATTTGTTCAGCAGGCTGTTCTGAAAATTGGTGCGCAGTTTCTGCAGCGCCACTGCATCCAGTTTGTCCAGGTAGGTCAATTCCTCGGCCGACTTGTGAAGCGCTTGGGCCAGGCGGCGTAGTTCTGTGTTTCTGTCCATGATTTACAGCCCCAATATTTTTTTGACGGTACCGCGCAGCAGGCGGGGGATATGCTCCAGGGCATTGTCCATGCTCTGTTTCAGGAATGCATCGTGGGCCTGGTGTGCGGCGGCAAGGTCAGCAGCCAGTTTTTTTTGGTTGGCAGCACTTAGCTGTTCAAGTTCGGGCATGGGGCCACCCAATGCATCGATCAAAGCAGCATCCAGTTTCGGCATTTTTGTCTCCGGTTGTTGTTGAATTTTGATGAATGATAAGTTGAAATTTCAAGTTCGGTTGTTTTTCTTCTGCATTTAGAGCGCCGGGTCAAATTCAGATCGCATACACTTTCAGCACTTCAATTCGACAGCAGTATTTGCATGGCCAGGCTACAACTCGAGTTTCCCGATTCCTGTTTCATTTACGACACCACGCTGACCGTGCGCATCACCGACATCAATGCCGGCAATCACTTGGCCAACGACTCGATGATTTCCATGATCTCCGAGGCGCGCGCCCGTTTTCTTTTTCAAATGGGCGTGCAGGAATTGACCGACGACAAAACCGGCATCATTGTCACCGACCTGGCCACCGTGTACAAAAGCGAAGCCCATGCTCGCGACCAGTTGCGTTTTGAGGTCGGGCTGATGGATTTCAATGCCTACGGTTGCGACATCGTTTTCAGAATTACCCGGCCAGCAGACAATCGCCTGATTGCGCTGGCCAAGTCAGGTTTCGTATTTTTCAATTACATGCAGAGCAAGGTGGTGCACATGCCTGCCCATGTATTGAATACTTTCCAACAGGCATTGGCTGACAGGGCGTCTGCCAGCGAAGAGGGCACGCAGTGAACACCTACATTCCGGTTAAAAAGCACGAGTCTCGTTTTATTGATTTGCGCGGGTTGCGCACGCACCTGCATTGCTGGGGCCCAGAAGATGCGCCTTTGCTGGTGATGGTTCACGGCTGGATGGACGTGGGTGCAAGCTACCAGTTTGTGGTGGATGCGCTGGAAAATGACTACCGCGTGATCGCGCCAGACTGGCGTGGTTTCGGTTTGAGCGACTGGCCCGTTGCGCAGGGGTCACCCGGTATTCGATCCTATTGGTTCCCCGATTACCTGGCGGATCTTGATGCCTTGCTGGATCATTTCTCACCCAATGAAGCAGTAAACCTGGTGGGGCACAGCATGGGAGGCAACATTGCCATGGTGTATGCCGGTGTGCGCCCGCAACGCATTCAAAGTGTGGTGAACCTGGAAGGGTTTGGCATGCTGGATTCGCCTTCAGAAAAAGCCCCGAAGCGCTATGGCACCTGGCTGGATGAAATCAAGGCGCCCAAGGCACTTCGAACCTACGCCAGCCTGGAGGAGGTTGCCCGGCGTTTGCAAAAAACCAATCATCGCCTTGTCGATGAAAAAGCCATGTACCTGGCGCAATTCTGGTCCAAGGCCGAGCAGGGTGGCTACAGCTTGTTGGGTGATGCTGCGCACAAGATCATGAATCCGATTGGTTACAGGCTGGCCGAGGCGCAAGCTTGTTGGGCCAATATCGCCGCACCGGTGTTACACGTCGAGGCGAAGCAGACTGAAGCCGGTTTGTGGTTGAGCCGCGCCGGCGAACCCGTTGACTTTGACGCGTTCAGAACGCGTTTTGAGTGCGTGCCCAATTGGAAATCAGTGATTGTGGACAACGCGGGTCACATGGTGCACCACGACCAGCCTGAGGTTCTGGCAACCCTGATTGAAAGTCACATTAAATCACATTGAAAAAGGATAAAAAAAAGCCGACTTCCTTGGAAGCCGGCTTAACCTTTCTCACTTGCGGAGAAGAGGAGACATGAGGGGGAACACCATTACAGCGTTCGATGTAAGTATTTTCCCCGCCCAGACCCTGCCCGGCAAGTAGATTTGTAGGTGATTTATACTAGACAATCGTGTGAACTTTCACCTGTTTGTCATACACGTGACCTTCACCCAGCGTGAATTTCCATGTTTTGGAGGGGGAGTTTCTGGCACAATCCCCGTGTTAATTCAATCGCTTGCACAACAACAAGAACATGCCCCACATCAGCCTTGAATACAGTTCCAATTTGCACAATCTGGATGAATCCTGGGTGTTGTTGCAGGTGAACAAAGCGGTTTTGAGCCTGGGTATCTTCATGGATTCAGACATCAAAACCCGAATTCATCGCCTTGGTTCCTATCGAATTGGTGTTTCCGCAGCAGAAGCAGGTGACCATGCCTTTGTCGCGGCCACGGTCGATTTGCTCAGCGGGCGTGAATTCACAATCAAGGAATTGTTGGGGCAAGTGCTGCTGAAAGCGCTTGAGCGCAGTTGCAGAGACCCCCTTGATGCACTTCAAACCCAGATTACCGTACATGTGCGTGAATTGCAGTCAGACCTGTATTTCAAGTCTGTGAGCAAACCTTTGTAGATCGTTGATAATTTGGTGCGATGTAACCCAGTCAAACAAAAAGGCCAGCTTTCGCTGGCCTTTTTTTACAACACGTGAAGGCTGAACAAAACCGCTTACACCAAAGTGTCTGCCCAAATGTTCTGGGCCCAGTTCCAGGCGTAAGTGCCTTCCAGTTCGTTGGGTTCAGTAGAAACACCACCAGAACCTTCCACAGTCAGGAAAGTTTTCTTTTCCGCGTTGTACACATGCACACTGGCCACGTGAATCACGTTCTTGGTGGTCACATAGCTGTAGCAGGTGTTGTTGGTCAACGGGGCTGCATTGGGTTCCCATCCGCTGAGTTCAGCCACAATGGCAGCAGCCACTACTTTGGCTTGGCTGTTGGCCATGTGGCCAGACTTGGGCATCAATGGGGCGCTTTGAACCGCATCGCCAATCACGTGCACATTGGGGGCCACGGTGGACTCAAAGGTCCTGTAATTGACTTCGGCCCAGCGTCCGTTCAGGTTGGCAATACCGGATTCAACTGCCAGCTTGCCCGCACGTTGTTCAGGAAGAATATTCAGGACATCGCCCTTGATGGGTTCTTCAAATTCGAAACGCACAGTTTTTGTAGCGCCATCCACCCCGGTGACCTTCATGTTGGGACGATATTCCAGAATGCCCTTGTACTGGCTTTCCCACACGCCCTTGAACAGCCTGCCTTTGGATGTCACATCTGCGTTGGCATCCAGCAACAGCACCTTGGATTTTGGCTTGTTTTCCTTGAAGTAGTTGGCCACCATGCTGGCCCGCTCGTAAGGGCCGGGTGGGCAACGGTAGGGCGCCAGTGGCACATTCAGAATGTAGGTGCCGCCGTCGGGCATGTCTTCAAGTTGCTTGCGCAGGCCAACTGTTTCAGGGCCTGCTTTCCAGGCTTGAAGAATCTGTCCGCTTGCATTGGCAGCAGCCAGGCCTTCAATTTTGTCGAGTTGCAGGTCGATGCCCGGTGAAAGCACCAGCTTGTCATAGGGCAGTGTTTTGCCGTTTTTCAACTTGACTTGGCGCTTGTCCACATCAATCGCGGTGACATAGTCTTTCACCATCTTGATGCCGTGGTTGCGGGTCAATCCCGTGTAGGGCGTGCTGATTTCGCTGATTTTGCGAATACCGCCCACCACCAGGTTGGACATGGGGCAGGAAACGAATGTGGCATTGGGTTCAACCAGTGTGACATCCAGCTGGTTGCCTGACAGCAGGCGCAGGTATTTTGCAGCCGTGGCCCCGCCGTAGCCGCCACCAATCACAACGACTTTGCCTTTCGCTGATTTCGCGGTTGCAGAAAGTGGCATGCCGCCCAACAGGGCAGAGGCCAGTGCGCTGGTTTGTAGAAACTGTCTTCTTTGCATGGTGCGCTCCTTAGTCCTTTTTGCCCAGGTAATTGGCAATGATGTCAATCTGCTCGTCGGTGTAACCCTTGGACAATTGGTGCATCACAGTGGCGGGGCGCTGCCCGGTCTTGAACCAGATCATGTTGGTCTTGATGTATTCGGCGCTGAGGTTGGCAAGCCCCGTGACTGCACTGCCTTCAATACCCTGGCCGTTCGTGCCGTGGCAGCTTGCGCAGGTTGCAGCCAGGCTGGCCGCCTGAAGCGTTTTTTCCGGGCTTGTGTCTTTGGCCACAGCCCCGGTTGCCAGCAAAAAACCGCTGCCAGCGAGCGTCGCTCCGACCAGCAGTCGTGCGGCGCGTTGTTGAAATTCACTCATGGGTGTCTCTCCTGGTTTTTATATGAGTCGATGCTTGTGCAACGATTGTGTCGTCGAATATGAAGCAATGTGCATGCAGTGTCAATTAGCTTACACAACGCAGAATCCAGCCTGAATTCTAGCGTGGTAACAGTCATGGGCAAGCAGTTTTTTCTCATATGCATATAACAAGAACGAGGTTTGGCGTGGCTTACACCAAATGTGCACTGCAGGCAGTATGGGTTTCAATATTCACCCTGGCGTTGGGGGGATGTCTTTCTTCAAGCGACGATCCAACCGTTGCATCGGGTGGCGGGGGCACCATCATCAACCCAGCGGAATCGACGGGCAGGGTGTTCCTGATCCAGCCTGGAGCAAACGCGACCGAAGAAATGGTCAAGGCCATGGTGCAGCTCAAGCCCAAAGACATTCTTCGATTCGATTGCGGCTTTTTTGACCTGAAAACCGGTATCCAGATCACGACCACGGAAGACGTGATTATTGAAGGCTGCGGCATGGATGAAACCTTCCTTTCATTCCGGGACAGCACCTCGCAGGAAGGGTTCCTTGCCTCCAACGTGCGCGGTGTCACGGTGCGCAACCTGACCATTGGTGATTCACCCGGTGATGCGTTCAAGATGAAAGGCGTGAACCACGGCACCTTGAAAAAAGTGCGTGCCATCTGGAGTAGCGGTCGAAAACTGCCCGAAGAACGTGCAATTACAGCGGCCAATTTCCGGAAGGAAATCAAGGTGGCTTGTACGGACCCTGCACGACACAACCCCGCCAACCCCAATCCGCTTGAAACCGACAAGACTTCGCCCGATTACACGGTGAGCACTGCCTCAGGCCGTTATGGCATTTACCCTGTTGAATCGCGAAACATTCTGGTTGAAGAGACTGAAAGTATTGGTGCATCGGATGCGGGCATTTATGTTGGCCAAACCAATATCGCGAAAATCCGCAAAAGCCGCGCGGCATTCAACGTGTTCGGGTTTGAAATTGAAAACGTGGTGGATGGCGAGTATTCGGAGAACCTGGCCGAATGCAATTCAGGCGGCTTTCTGGTTTACGACCTGGATAACCTGACTCAGTATGGTTCGCGTTCCCGGGTTTACAACAACATCGCCCGAAACAACAACACCTACAACTTCGCCGTGCCCGGCTCGATTGTGGCCAACGTGCCGCGTGGCTCTGGCCTGATAACATTGGCTTACGACAAGATCGACATTTACGACAACGTGTTCGAGAACAATGGCACAGCCGGCATTATCCTGACCAGCTACGATTTGCTTGGTGAAAACGGCGACCGCCGCATGGATGTGTATTCCGAGGCGGTGAACATTTTCAACAACACCTTCACCAACAACGGCAATGATTTGCCGCAACCCGATTTCGCCAGCATCATCGCCACACAGGGTGCACAGATCAGCAGTGCATTTCCCTTGGTGGTGGGTTTGAAAAATGCACTGGGTGGTCAGGGTTACCGCGGGGCCCACATTGTGTGGGACGGTTACACCGATGTGTTGAACAACAGTTGTGACTTGCCCAAAGACCGCAGTGGCAAACCCGTTGCAGTAGACGCGGATGGCAAGCCAATACAGGGTAACCAGAACCCCAACCCAAGCTGCCGCTACAACAAATACAAGTTCAAGCCCAATGGTGAACGCAAGGTGCCAGCGTGGTGGTTCAGTTGCATCAACCCAAGCAACAAGTTTGGTTCGGACAGTCTGGCTTTCTCGAATTTTCACGGCACGCGCGGACTGGATGCGGTGATCAAGCTGAACACCAGCGACCCCACGGCCAATCTGTCGCTGGAATATATTCAATCCATCGCAACCGGAATTCCCTTGTTGCCCAGCGAGTTTGACATCAGCAAACACGATTGCATGGCGCGCTTTGGTGCTGACCTGCCACGCTTGCCCGATTTTGAATTTGAGCCTTTCGAGCCCAGTGGGCAGTTTGCACCTGAACCCGCAGCCGAGGCGGTGAAAGCCCTTTGTGAAGTGCCACTGAAAGCTGGCGTGGTGAACGAAGCAGCATTCGCCGTAAACTGCCCAGACCTGGCCCAGTACAACCTGTTTGCTGACGACCAGAATCCGACCAGCAAACCGAACGGGCAGGGCATGCCTTACGTGTTGAACAGCAAACTGTTCAGCGATTACTCAGTCAAGCACAGGGTCATGTTCATACCTGAAGGAAAGCAGGCCCGTTTCCTTGAGGACGAGCAAAGTCGCGTGAATTCCACCATTGATTTTCCGGTGGGTACCATCATTGCCAAAACATTCTCTTTTGTGGACCAACCGCGTGCGCGTGAAACAGCGTATGAAACACGCCTGCTCATCAAGCGCCAACGCAAGGACGGCCAGAATTACTGGGAGGCGCTGGAATACATTTGGCAAGATGCTGGCGGTGGTAAACGCAAGGCGGTGCTGACGCAGTTCGGTGGCAGTGCGGCTGCAAGCTGGGACTATGTGGACGTGGATTCTGGCAAACGGCAAATGGGAAGTACCAATGCCTACATGTTCCCCAATGCCAGCCAGTGCGCCATTTGCCACAGCAACAACGATGTGGACCCAGGTTCTGCACCGATTGGCCCCAAGCCGCGCAACCTTAACAGGGCATATTTGAATGAATCGCCTTTGTTCACCGGGCAATCGCAGCACCCGGTCAATGGCAAGAACCAGTTGAAGTACATGTGTGATAACGGTCTGATGAACGGTTGCCCCAGCACCTTTAACCTGGACCAGCGGCAGGTGGCCACCAACGTCAAGCACATACCTAAGTTCAACAACCCGGGCGATTCAGGCTTGCCTGCAAATTCAAAAGGCGACATTGAAGCGCGGGCGCGTGCCTACCTAGAAGTGAATTGCGCGCATTGCCACAACGTGAACGGCCAGGCCTCTAACACCGGGTTTTATGTGGATGTGTTCCGCCCAGTAGACAGTACCTATGGCATTTGCAAGAAGCCCACAGCCAGCGGTTCGGAAGGTCGTGGTACCCGCACTTACGACATTCACCCCGCCATGTCCGGCGATTCGATTGTGCCTTACCGCATGGGGCCGGAAGCAGTGGAACTGGCTGCAAAAATGCCTCCGCTGGCCCGCAGTGTGGTCCACACGGAAGCTGTGAGCCTGATCAACCAGTGGATCGACCAGGTGATTGATTCCAGCTACGAGAACGCCAGTGCCTGTCAGACCGGCAATACCTCGGGCGGGGGCCTGCCCTTGATTGGAGGGCTTCCCCTGTTACCATAGGGGCATGGAATTATTCAAAGATCCCACCACTTTGTTTCTGTTCAAACTGGCCATCACCTTTGGTTTGATGGCCAGTGGCTTCTTCGTGAACCGGGCCCTTTCCTGGTCTCTGCGCAAGCTCCACCCCTATCACCCTGAAAAGGCGCGTTCCCAACTGGTGTTCCTGAAAAACCTGGTTCGGATGGCCGTATTCTTCCTGTTGATCTCCGTGTGGGCCTCGCAGATTTCCGGGGCGTTTCTCAGCGTGGTGGCCATTGCAGGCGCCATGATCATCACCGGCAAGGAAGTGGTGCTCAGCCTGTTGGGTTATGTGAACATTTCATTGTCCAAGCCTTTTCGAATTGGCGACTACATCGAAATTGGCACGCAGAATGGCCGGGTCATCGACATTGATCTGCTCAGCACCAAGCTTTTTGAAATTGGCATGTCGGGCAAATACACTGGGCGACGCCTGGCTGTGCCCAATGCCATGGTGTTGACTCAAACCATCAAACACCTGTCGATGTTGGGCCAATTCAGCCTGTACACCATTGAAATCATCTTGCCGTTCAAGGTCGATACCGTAAAGGCGGAAGAGGTAGCGTTACAGGTGGCCAACACCGTGTCTGCAAGCTGGCTGGAAGAAGCCGACAAGTTTTTTGACCAGATTGAGGTGTCCGAATTCGTGGATTTGCCTGGTGCCAAACCCGAGGTGTTTTGGCAGGCCTACAATGAGCTGGCGCACAAAATGATTGTTCGCCTGGCTTGCCCACTTGAAAAGCGCGGCGATGCCGAACAGGCCATCTACAAAGGCTTCTGGTGCGAATTCGGCCCGGTGTGAATTGCGCTGAAAACCGGGAACCTCCGTACAGAATGACAGGTCTACTTTCCACCCAATTGAAACACTGAAAGGACATTCATGACAGATTTCGCAGTTCGCCCCTTGTTGGGTAATCTTTGTTTGTTGGCCGCGGCAATGACGTTCAGCGCGACTGCAAGTGCGGGCGCGGACCACAACACCGCCGCCCATGTACACGGCGTGGGTGACATGGAAATTGTGCAAGATGGCAATGGCTTGTTCATCAGCCTGATGACGCCCTTACACAATGTATTGGGTTTTGAGCACACGCCGAAGACCGATGCAGAAAAAGTGAAAGCGCGCCGGGTGGTTTCACTGCTTAAGGCCAATGGGCTGTTTGCATTTACGCCCACGGCCCAGTGCAAGCGCAGCGGATACAAACTGTATTCCGAGGTGCTGAATCCCCATTCTCACGGCCCCTCGGATGACCACCAGCACCACGATGCGGATCACGGGCATTCTGATCTGCGTGCTACCTACGAATTTGAATGCGAATTCCCAGACAAGCTCAAGCTGATCGAAGTGCGCGCATTTCGCCAGTTCCCTGGTTTTGAGAAAATTGAAGTGCAGGCACTTTTCCCCAGCGGACAAGTGGGCGCAACCCTGACACCTGCCAAAAACCGCCTGGAAATCAAATGACACAAGCCGTGCTTCAGTGCCAAAACCTGGCATTCAAGTACGCCAGCAGCGGCTTTGAATTGCAGGTGCCTGAATTCTCGATGCAGGCTGGGGAAACCGTGTTTCTCGAAGGTGACAGCGGCAGTGGCAAAAGTACGCTTCTGAACCTGATGGCGGGGGTGCTGTTGCCACAGACCGGCCATGTCAGTTTGATGGGCCAAAAGCTGAACGACTTGTCGGCCAGCCGCTGTGACGCCTTGCGGGTGGACCATGTGGGCTTTCTGTTTCAACAATTCAATTTGCTGGCGTATCTCAGTGTGCTCGACAATGTGGCCTTGCCCTGCAAATTTTCCAAACGCCGCAGGCAACAGGCTGTGCAGCAGTGCGGCAGTGTGGTGCAGGCCGCAGTGAATTTGCTGGATGCACTGGGCATGTCCGATTTTGCAAGGCAGCCGGTTGGCACCCTGTCGGTGGGGCAGCAACAGCGCGTTGCCGCAGCCCGAGCGCTGATTGGCAAGCCTGACCTGGTGATCGCGGATGAACCCACCTCGGCGCTGGATGCAAGGCACCAGGCCCGGTTTGTTCAGCTGTTGCTCAAGCAGGCTGCGCAGCAGAACACCGCTGTGATTCTGGTCAGTCACGATCCGCGGCTCGCCGAGCATTGTCAGCGCCGCGAGCAGATGTCCAGGTGGCAAGCTGGGGGATACGCATGATCCAAACCCTTCTTTTGCTGGCCAGCCGAAGTGCCTGGAGCAGAAAAGCCAGTTTGTTGCTCTTGTTGCTCAGCGTGATCACGTCCACTTGCCTGTTGCTGGGCATTGACCTGGCCCGGCAAAGTGCCAAGGCCAGCTTTTCCAATGCGGTGGCTGGCACTGACCTCATTGTTGGGGCGCAAACCAGCCCGGTGTCGTTGTTGCTGTACAGCGTGTTTCGAATTGGGCAAGCCACACAGAATGTGCCGTATTCCGAATTTGAACGCCTGGAACAAGATCCCCGTGTGAAACATGCCTTGCCAATTGCCTTGGGCGATTCCTATCGCGGCTTTGCCGTGGTGGGTACCAAATCAGCCTATTTTGAACAGTTTCTATACGGAGCCCGACAAAACCTTCAGTTTGCGGAAGGTCAGTCCTTTGAGGATTACCAGATCGGCAAGCCAGCGGGCGTGCTCTTTCAGGCTGTGCTGGGGGCTGAAGTTGCAAAGCGCCTGAAACACCAGTTGGGCGACCGCATTGCCTTAAGCCATGGTATGCAAATTCAGCAAACCGGCCCAAGCCATGCCGACAAACCTTTCACCGTGGTCGGTATTTTGAAGCCAACCGGCACACCGGTTGACCAAAGTGTGCACATTAGCCTGGCCGGTATGGAGGCCATTCATGTGGATTGGGCAGCCGGTGTTCCAGTACCTGGTGCCGACATTCCTGCTGAATATGTGACCAAATTCAATTTGCAGCCCAAATCGGTTACCGCGGTGTTGTTGGCCTTGAACAACCGGGCCGGTGTGTTCCGGATACAGCGGGAGCTTGAGAACAGACCCGATGCGGCCTTGAGCGCTATTCTGCCCGGCGTTGCCCTGAGCAGCCTGTGGCAAACCGTGGGCCTGGTTGAACAGGTATTGTTGTTCGTGGCCGCGCTGGTTGCCTTGGTCAGTGCCTTGGGCTTGGTCAGCGTAATGCTGGTTGCCTTGGGCCAACGCCGGCGTGAAATGGCGGTGTTGCGTTCAGTGGGTGCAGGGCCAAGAACCGTATTCACATTGCTGTGTCTCGAAAGTGCTTTGGTGATGCTGCTGGGGGTTTCATTGGGAATTCTGTTGCTTGCTGTAGCCGGTTCAGCGTTTGCGCCCTGGGTTCAGGCACAATTTGGGCTGCAGTTGGTGCCCTTGTTCGAGTTGAAAGCAGGTCTCGCAGCTGTAGCTGCATTTGCCGGGTTTGGTAGCCTGCTGGGCGTGGTGCCTGCGGTACAGGCCTATCGTAGTCAGCTACAAGATGGGTTAAACCCCAGGTTGAATTGAAAAACTGATCAGGATTTGTAGTCGATGAATATTAAAAAACTGGCTGTGCTTGGCTTGGTTGTTGCCACACTGACTGCACTGGGTTATGGGTTGGCATCCTGGTTCATGGGAAAGCCTGAACAAGTAAAGCAAGGCACCACCGAGCTTGAGAAAACCCTTGCGCAACTGACCGCTGAAGCCTCTGCAAATGGTGAAGACTATGCCGTGGGTGATCGTTTGCCAGCAGGTGAACCCAAAAAGGCAGCCGAGTTTGATCCGGCATTTCCTGAACTTCAATGGGATGATTTGATGCCCGCAGACTGGGATCCCATGGCGGCCTTCCGCGGCATGAACATTGCCGAACTTCAAGACAATGACCCCAAAGCGCAAGAAGCCTTGGACACCATGCGCAAGGCCTGGAATGACGCACCGGTCAACCCCAAGCTTGTCGGCAAGAAGGTCAGAATTCCCGGTTTTGCCATCCCGGTGGAACAGAGCGACAAGGGCGTGGACGAGTTGCTGCTGGTCCCGTATTTCGGTGCCTGTATTCATACCCCGCCGCCCCCGGCCAACCAGATCATTCACGTGAAGTTGAGTGAACCGCAACCGGCGGTGGGTGCTATGCAGGCCTACTGGATTTGGGGTGAAATCTCTGCTCAAAAATTTAGCAGTGAATTGGGTGACGCTGCTTATCTGATTACTGCAAGCGGTATTCAACCCTACGAAGACTAAGCTCATCTTCTCTCCAAAGCCGCGCGGGCTCAGCCTTTGCGGCTTTATTAGTAAAAACCCCTCTATTTTTATCGTTGACTTGGTGTGATGCTGCTCCTACCTTTACATCAGTCAATGTTACATTCAATAAAACAAACAAACGTTTGGTAAAAAGTTTGAGAAGAGAATAGTGCGCAAAGCACCTGGTTTTCACTGGAGGAGTTGGTACATGGGCAATATGACAGCAGGCAAGGAATTCGCAGCAATGCATCACCTGGAGCTTGCGTTTCTTGATGATGTAGCCCCAACTTATCTGCGCCTGGCCAGGCCACCGCATGGTTTGAAAATTCGCCAGTGGAAAAACCGAAGCGCCGTGCCCTTGATCAATAAGTTGCACGCAGGCCTGTCAGGTTTGAAGCGCAAACAGGCCACTGTTCTGGATCACAAACTGGTGTGGCTGGAGGGCGGAAGCCCCTTGGGGTCGCCAGTGGTGTTGTTGCACGGCTTTGCCTCCAACAAGGAAAACTGGTTGTCGCTGGTGCCATTTTTGCTGAAGCAGCACCGCCTGTTTGTGCTGGACTTGCCCGGTTGGGGCGAAAGCCAGTTCAACGCCAATGTGCCATATGGTCTGGATGATCAGGTTGCCCGCGTGGCCGCATGGATTGAACAACATGCTCCAGGACCGGTCCACTTGGTGGGCAATTCGGTTGGTGGCTTGGTGTCGGCCCTGCTGGCCGGCCGCCATGGCAATCTGGTCAAAACACTGTGCCTGATGAACCCGGCGGGCGGGAAAGGCGAAAACCACACCCGTTTTGAGGCTGGTTTGCGCGAAGGCCGAAACCCCATGATTGTGGAAAGCCTGGCCGGTGCGCACACCCTGATGAGCCTGGCCGTGCACAACCGCGCCATCGCCTTGGCACTTGCGCCGGTGATGGCTCAAGACCTGATCAGCCGCCGTCATGTGAATCGCCACCTGTTTCACCAAATGTTTGTGAACGCACCCAACCCCGACGGCCCCGGTATGTCTGCCACCCAGGCGCCCACCCTGATCATGTGGGGCAAAAAGGACCGTCTCGTACATTACACCGGTGCTTATACCTACCAGGCCATTATTCCTCATGCAGATGTGATACTTTTTGACGAAGTCGGGCACCTGCCCATGGTTGAAATTCCGATCCGCACAGCCAAAGCCTTGCAGGAGTTTTGGTCCGCTTGATCGCACAACAAGGGGAATTTGAAGCATGAATATTCGTCAAGCCTGTTTTGCAGGCGCTTTTACATGTTTGCTGGCCGCGTGCGGGCAAAACCTGAATGGGGTGTACAAAGACGAACTGGGTTTGCAAAAATACGAGTTCCAGGGCAATGGCACCGTGTATGTGTCGACCATGGGTGTAACCCGTGAGGCCGCTTACACCGTTGAAGACAAGAAAGTCAAAATCACCAAGGATGGTGACACCCTGATTTACGACCTCAATGACGATGGCACCATCAAGGGCCCATTGGGAATGACGTTAAAGCCTGAACCTGCCAAGTAAACCCGGCTTATTGTGTTCCATTCTGAAACCCGCTCCAGCAGCGGGTTTTTTTACGTTCCCTCGAAAGCATTAATTCGATATTGGTGCCTTTTTCCGCTTCTTTTCCCCCAATTGGGGGCAAGCCAATCGGAGCACACTGGTTACAAGCGTGAAATGTTGATTTCATCGCATGTAACAAAAGTGCTTCGTTGGAGATATCAATGCAAAGCCTCCCAATTCAGCTTCTACAGGTACTGCACCAGTGGGCAGCAATAGCCTACCTGGCCGTTCGCAGTGCCTGTTGCCATGGCTGGTTTGAGGCATTTGAGCATTCTTGCGCAGAGCCGGAAGAGCCTGTGTGCCCGGTCAAACAATTGATAGGAATGTCTGTTCATGAAAAAACACAATAAAAAACCATCGCAGAAACTGGGGTGGGTGCCAATCGCATTCGGACTTGGCGCAATTGCCTTGTTGCTGGGTGCCGCCCTGTTGACAGGCAGTGTGTGGCCGATGTTGATGGGCTTGGGTGCTATTGCACTGGCTGCAGGCGGCATAACGCTCATACAGCAGCCGAAAACCGCAGCCTTGAATGACGATATTCGCGCATTGAATGCAGAAGTGGCGGAACTGAAAAAATCAGGCGATGCCGATGCTGAATTGCAGCGCATGGCCAGTACTTGGGTGCCAACCTTGAACAGCCAGCTGGGCACGGCCAATTCGCAAATGGAAATGGGCATCGTGAACTTGGCTGAGGCTTTTTCTGAAATTCACAGCAAATTGAATGACACCGTGTCGGTGGCCACTGACGCGGCCAGTGTGCTTGGCAACACCTCAAGTGGTGGGAATGGTCTGGCTGACCATGTTGCCGACAGCTTGAATGGAATATTGAACAGTATTCGCCATTCATTCGACGAGAAGACCACCATCATGCAAGAGGTCAAAGGGTTTATTTCTTCCACCGAGGAGCTTGCCAAAATGGCCGCTTCGGTTGAAACACTGGCAGCACGCACCAACTTGCTTGCCTTGAATGCCGCCATTGAAGCGGCCCGCGCCGGTGAAGAGGGTCGAGGCTTCTCGATTGTGGCTGATGAAGTTCGAAAACTGTCCATGTTGTCGGCGGAAACCGGTGTGAAGATTCGCCAGCGTGTGCAGTTGATTGCGACCGCAGCAAAACGCGCGGGCGATGGTGCTGCACGCATGGAGGCTTCGGACGAAAAAGTGTTGATCCAGGCCAGTGAAACCTTGCATGGCGTGGTTTCCCAGTTTGAACAAGTGACTGGGCCTTTGCACCTGGCCAGTGAAAAAATCATTGCCAACACCAACCAGGTTTCATCCAGCCTGAACAACGCTGTGGTGCATTTTCAGTTTCAGGACCGCGTGTCCCAGATATTGGGGCATGTGCAGGACAGCTTGAACCAGATGAAAGGCCAGTTGGGCAGCGGCGTGGAGTCATTGAATGTGGCTGCGCTGATGCACGAGCTGGAACGCAAATACACCATGGCCGAGGAGCGTACCAACCATGGCAGCCCGGGCAAGGCAGGCAAGGCGGGGCCCCAGTCTGCCGATGCTCCCGACGAATTGACTTTTTTCTGAAAACTTGAGAACGAGTAACACTATGAGCAAAACCGTACTGATCGTGGATGACTCCACTTCTCTGCGCCAAGTGGTGTCAATGACCCTGAAAAGCCAGGGCTTTGATGTGGTGGAGGGGTGTGATGGCAAAGACGCCTTGACCAAGCTGGATGGCCGAAAAATCAACCTGATTGTCAGCGACCTGAACATGCCCAACATGGACGGCCTAACCTTCGTGCGCGAAGTCAAAAAGCTGGCGGCTTACAAATTCGTACCCATAATCATGCTGACCACCGAATCGGATGAAAAGCTGAAGTCCGAGGGACAGGCTGCTGGCCTGAAGGCCTGGATGGTCAAGCCGTTCAAGCCAGAGCAGATGATAGCAGCGGTCAACAAACTGGTGGCCTGAACAGCCCATAAGGAACGAATCAGATGGACAGCGCAATTGAATTCCAGCAGGAAGAACACCTGCACACACGGCTCAACCTTCAGACTTTGACAATCGCCGATTGTGCAGCTTTGGCCGATGATATTCGCCAATCGCTTGGCAAGGGGCATGACGTTGTGCTGGACCTGAGCGATTGCCAGGAAGTGGACACCACAGGCATACAACTGCTGGTGACGATTCAAAACGATCCTGCCGTGAATCTGCATGTGCATTGGACCAAACCGTCAGAAGTGGTGGCCATGAAGGCCGCCCGGCTGGGTGTCCAGTCCTGGATCAACGCTGGCTTTCTGGAGAATTAAGGCATGGCATTTGAACTGGATCTTGAGGCCTCGCGCGGCATATTTTTCACCGAAGCGCGGCAATTGCTCGCAGAGGTGGAAAGTCATGTGTTGCAGCTGGAGCAAAACCCCAATGACACCGAGGTGCTGAATGCAGCGTTTCGCGCAGCGCACACCATCAAGGGCAGTGCGGGCGTATTCGGGCTCATGGTAATTACCCACTTTGTGCACGACCTGGAAACCGTCCTGGACCGAGTGCGCAATGCAGAAATTTCGTTTGACGCCAACATGAGCACCCTGGTGCTGGAGTGTCGCGACCACATTTCTGAACTGGTGGATTGCATTGAAGCCGGTGGTGATGCGGAACACGTCAGCCCTGACATGGCCACCTCGCAAGCAGGGCTGACTGCCCGTCTGAAAGCCTACCTGTTGCAGGAAGATGCACCGCCGCCGGCTGCACCCGCAACGCCAGTACTTGTGGATACGGAACCTGTAGCCAAATCAAGCCAAACCTGGCATGTGTCCGTGCGACTGGGCCGCAGCACCTTGTGTGACGGATTTGACCCGGCCCCCATTTTTTCCTACATGGACAGCTACGGCGATGTGCAGGCCGTAATCCCAGTGCTGGACGCCTTGCCTGGTTTTGCCAATCTGGACCCGGAAGCTTGCTACCTTGGCTTCGAGTTGCGATTCGAGACTGACAAAGGACTGGCCGGGGTTGAAGATGCCTTTGAGTTTTTGACCGAAGAAAGCAAGGTGCGCATATTGCCGCACAGCTGCACGCCTGAACAATGGGATGCCTTGGTGAATGCGTTGCCTGAGGGCCCAACGCGCGCAGTGGATTTGCTGCATCAAGCCGGCTTTGTGCGCCCTGCAGAACTACAGCACGATGTTGCGGTGCCAGTTGAAGGTGAGCAGATGGCCCTGGCAACCGTTGCAAATGCGGTCTCATTGCCTGCACTGCCTGCTGGCAATTCTTCCGGCAACGCATCGAACAACCTGGCAAAAACCAAATCAGCTGGCAAAGCCACTCCGGTCAGCTCATTCATTCGAGTGCCTTCGGACAAACTGGATGCGCTCATCAACCTGGTGGGCGAACTGGTGATTGCCAACGCGGGCACTGTGGAGCAGGCCAAACACCTGAACCACACTGCGATGCTGGAATCCACCAGTGCCGTGGCTGGTTTGATTGAAGAAATTCGCGACGGCGCACTGGGTTTGCGCATGGTGCAAATCGGTGAGACCTTCCAGCGCTTTCAGCGCGTGGTGCGCGACACGGCCATGGGCCTGGGCAAACAGATTCAGCTTGAAATTTCAGGTGAAGACACCGAACTGGACAAGTCGGTGGTCGAGAAAATTGGCGACCCCTTGATGCACCTGGTACGCAATGCGCTGGATCACGGGCTTGAAACCCCTGAAGAACGCAGTGCCGCAGGCAAGTCTGCAACAGGCAAGCTTCAGTTGAATGCCTACCACGACAGCGGGCATATCGTGATTGAAGTTCAAGACGATGGCCGTGGCCTGGCGCGCGAGAAGATTCTCAAGAAAGCCATTGAGAAGGGCATTGTTTCGCCTGAGCAAATTCTCACCGACGCCGAAGTCAACATGCTGATTTTTGCCCCCGGATTTTCGACCGCCGACAAAGTGACCGACATTTCCGGTCGTGGTGTGGGCATGGACGTGGTCAAGCGAAACATCGAGGCGCTGCGCGGCTCTGTGCAAGTGCGTTCACGCGTGGGGCAGGGTTGCACATTCGAGATTCGACTGCCACTGACCTTGGCCATTATTGATGGTTTCTTGATCGGCGTGGGTGGCTCGGTTTACGTCATTCCGCTTTCTTATGTGCGGGAATGCCTGGAGCTTTCAGCCGATGCCTTGGGCACCGACGACCGTATGGATATTCATTACGACTTGCGCGGCGAATTTTTGCCCTGTGTGCGTTTGCGCAAGGTGTTCCACCCCAGGGCATCAAGACCGAAGCGCGAGAACATCATTGTGGTCAGCTTCGGTGGAATGAAGGCGGGCATTGTGGCCGACCAGTTGCATGGCGAATCGCAAACCGTAATCAAGCCACTGGGCAACCTGTTTGAGCAGAACAAGGCCATTAGTGGCGCAACCATCATGGGCAACGGAGATGTGGCACTAATTCTCGATGTACCCAAGTTGATTAATGAAGTGAGCAGTATTTCTACAAAAACGGCGGAGCTGGAAACCAGCCGGCATGCCATTGAACAACCGGCAGTTCTGAGCCATGGCCTTGAACAGGCCAACGCGTAAATAGATTAAGGATAAAAAAATGGGCGCATTTGATTTTTTCAACAAGAAACAGATTACTGAACAAACTGAAGCCCTTGAGGCGATGCAACGCAAATTGAGCGAATGCGAGTTTGTACTGACCGCAGTGAGCAAGGCGCAAGCCATGATCGAGTTCAAGATGGACGGTACCATCATTACAGCCAATGACAACTTCCTGCGCACCATGGGGTATACGCTTGACGAGATCAAGGGCAAGCACCACAGCATGTTCGCCGACACTGGAGTGAGTGGTTCGATCGAATACCGCCAGTTCTGGGACAAGCTGAACCGGGGCGAATACGATGCGGGTCAATACAGGCGCATTGGCAAAGGCGGTAAAGAGGTCTGGATTGAAGCCAGCTACAACCCGATCATGGATGCTACTGGCAAGCCTTACAAAGTAGTGAAGTTTGCCACTGATATTACCCAGGCCACATTCAGCGCAATCTTCAACAGGCGTGCACTGGGCGGCCTGGAGAATGTTGAAGTGAACGTGATGTTGGCTGATGCCAATTTCAATATTGTGTACGGCAATGCATCGCTGACTGACATGTTGCGCCGGGCTGAAAGCGATATTCGCAAAGATTTGCCCCATTTCAATGCAAGCAAAATCGTGGGTACCAACATTGATGTGTTCCACAAGAATCCGTCGCACCAGCGAGGCATGCTGGCCAACCTGAAAGGCACGCACAAAACCGAGCTTAAAGTGGGTTCCTGCACTTTTGACCTCACGGTGAATCCGATTGACGACGACCATGGGGCTCGTCTGGGCTATGTGGTGGAATGGCGTGATCGAACTGCCGAAGTGGCCATGGAGGCCGAAATTTCAAGTGTGGTGGCTCGCGCAGCAGAAGGTGATTTCAGTGAACGTATTCGTGAAGACAACAAGCGCGGATTCTTCAAAACCCTTGCACAAAACGTGAACGGTTTGTTGACCACCACGTCGGTGGGTCTGGAAGATGTGGGTCGCGTTTTGAAATTGCTCGCCAATGGCAACATGACCCAGAAAATTACAGCCAACTACAAGGGGTTGTTTGGTGAAGTCAAAGACGATGTGAACGCCACTATCGACCGTTTGAGTGACGTGATTGAGGATGTTCGCGGCAACGCCGATTCACTGACCAATGCTGCACGCGAAATTTCAAAAACGTCGCAAAGTTTGTCGCAAGGTGCAAGTAGCCAGGCAGCGGGTGTGGAAGAAGTGTCCGCTAGCATTGAGCAGATGGCAGGCTCCATCAAGCAGAACAGCGAGAACAGCCGAGTGACCGACCAGATTGCGACCAAGGCTGCGGAAGAGGCCAAGGAAGGCGGCCGCGCCGTGATTGAAACCGTGAACGCGATGAAAGCGATTGCCGGAAAAATCAGCATCGTGGACGACATTGCTTATCAAACCAACCTGTTGGCCTTGAATGCAGCCATTGAGGCTGCCCGTGCCGGTGAGCACGGCAAAGGCTTCGCCGTGGTGGCTGCCGAAGTTCGCAAACTGGCGGAGCGCAGCCAGGTGGCCGCGCAGGAAATTGGTGATTTGGCCAGCAGCAGTGTGAAGCAGGCGGAGCGCGCAGGCAGTTTGCTGCAAGAGATGGTTCCTGCAATCAACCGCACTTCTGACTTGGTGCAGGAAATTACCGCTGCATCGAACGAGCAGACCAATGGCGTTGCACAAATCAACCAGGCCATGATGAGCCTGAACCAGCAAACCCAGCAGAATGCAGCAGCCTCGGAAGAGTTGGCGGCAACGGCCGAGGAAATGAGTGGACAGGCCAGCATGCTGAACAATGCCATGAGCTTCTTTGACACCGGAAGCAGCCGACCCCGAGCCAAGGCCCGCCCGGCAGAACGCAGACCCTCGACCGGCAAGTCTGGCGCATCACACCACGCAGCAGACGCTTTTGACAGCTTTGATGAATTTTAAGGAAACAGTCGACATGAGCAACATCAATGAACAACTGGCCAAGGCCATGGAGAGTGACAGCGCCAGCCACCAGTATTTGACCTTCCAGGTACATGGTCAGAAGCTGGCTGTGGAAATTCTTCGAATCAAGGAAATCATTGAATTCGGTAGAATCACGGTCGTTCCCATGATGCAGCAATGCATCAGTGGCGTGATCAATCTTCGTGGTTCTGTGGTGCCGGTGGTGGATCTGAGCGCGCGGTTTGGCCAAGGCAAAACGGAAGTAAACCGCCGAACCTGTATCGTGATTCTTGAATCACAAATGGCCGAAGAAACCCAGGTGGTTGGCTTCATGGTGGATGCCGTGAACGCCGTGGTTGATATTGGTGCTGACTCGATTTCTCCGCCACCACAGTTTGGCGCTGGAGTGCGAACCGACTTCCTGCGGGGAATTGGCAAGGTCGATGAAGAGTTTGTGTTGGTGCTGAATGTGGAGCGTCTGCTCGACTTCGACATTCCTTCTGACCTTGAGGAAGTGGCCGCAGCGGCTGTGGCGTAAATACGCCTAGACCTTGCAGCCTGGCTAAGTTAGTTGAGCAGAAGTAGTGAAGCCCGGCTACCCCGAGCACCTGCATTGCCAGAAAACCTGTATTCCCTTTTGATTGAACCCATTGCTCACTGAATTCGGCAAAAAAGAAAGCCGAATTCAGTGTTGCCCCTTGGGCACACGCGCTGGAATCAATCCAAAGGGCAGGTTTCCTTGAAGGCAATGCAGGTGCTCGGGGTAGCCGGGCTTCACTACTTCTGCGGCGTCTGCGGCGTCTGCGGCGTCTGTAGCGTCTGTAGCGTCTGTAGCGTCTGTAGCGTCTGTAGCGTCTGTCGGCGTGCTCACGTCAGCCGGTGGCGTTGAAAGCCTACAGGTTCAATTGTCACGGCCTGCGATTCAAGGAAATCTGCCAGCAGCAAGTGATGCGGCCTGTTCACCGAAGGTGAAAAGTCGAGCTCGCCTTTTTTGGCGAGTCGACTTTAGTGCAAGCATCACGAAGCATGCTGGAAACACAGATTTCCAAGCAGGCTGTCCAATTGACCTGGAGGCTTACAACGCAACGCCATGGCTTCCCCAGTAATCAGCGCTGGCCTCCACCTAGCCGGACCCAGCATTTGACCTTCCTCTCACTTGCAGCTAGCGTACGTCCAAACAAGCTGTGAAAAGCCGTTCAACACCCACCTCGGGGATAGCCCCTTGTCCGTGCTTCATGAGAAACCAGATCTGTCCAACATCATTCTGGGGCGAATAAAGGATGTATTCATTTAAACAGGTTCTAGACTTGGCCGACAGCACCGCCCGTGCTCAGCAGCGCATGGTGTTTTCAGGGCTTTCTTTTCTGATCGTCCTGTTTCTTGCGCCTGGGGGTGCAATATCAGGCGATCCCGTCATGTTGTCCTGGATGGTGCTGTTGACTGTGCATTTTTCGGCGGCGATGTTGCAGGCCTGGCTGATTTCCCGACAGGAAGTTCACTGGGAAAAAATCGAGCTTCCCAGTTATTTGCTGGACCTCCCCTTGATTGGCATGGGCCTCGCTGTGGCTGGAGAATACCTCGCCGTGTTTTCGCCTTTGCTGGCGGTGGTGGCCCTTGTTCGTGGCATCCGTTACGGGCCTTGCATGTTGGCCAGTCACACCGCTGTGGCCGTGGTTATCGTTCTGTTGTTGAGTTGGTTTGTGCCATTCTGGGGTGGGTACGACATTCTTGTCATGGCCAATCTCTTTCTGCTGCTTATCCTGCCTGTTCAGTTTTATGGTGTCAGTGTCAAGATTCAAGCCAGTTCAAAATTGCTGCGGCAGGAAAACCTGACCGACCCCCTGACCCGCAGCTTGAATCGCAAAGCACTGGAAGCGGCAGTGTGGCGTGTGCTCAACACGCGAGAACCGTTTGTCATTTCCTTTCTTGATCTGGACAATTTCAAGATGGTAAATGACACCATGGGGCATGCCACTGGTGACAAGCTCTTGCGCCGCCTGTGCGCAAAGCTGTCTCTGAGGCTGCGCGTGGAAGACAAGGTGTATCGAGTTTCCGGTGACGAGTTTGTGGTGCTCAGTGTGGGCGCGGTGCGTCAGGAGCTGGCGGAAAGTCTGGGGCAGCGTATACAGGCTGCAATTGCAGAAGTGGTTCAGTACACCTGTCCCGAGTTGCCTGTCTCGGCCAGTGTCGGTGTGATCGTCGTGAACACTTTTGAAGACGTCAGTCTCGAGCAACTGCTGCTTGCAGCCGACCGTCTGATGTATCAAGCCAAGAAGGCTGGAAAAAACCGGGTCATTGTGGAGCAGGCTTAACCACCAGCCGGGTACTGTTGTTGATGGCTTTTGGTCTCGCTGCTCAGGCAGAGTGATTCAAGGTGATGCTGAGGCGACGCGGGGGTTTGAAGTTCAGGCGCGTCGTGTGTGTAGTTGCATTCTGCAATTTCACCGTAGTGGGAATCCTTTTGTGACAGGGCTTTGCCAAACTGAACCGACACGAATACCGCCATGAAAGCTGCAACACCTAGCCACAGCGCGGTTTTGTTGCGGCGAAAAAAACCACCCGAATGAAGCATGAAAACCCATCAAATCTTGAAAATAACAACGTTGAATTGTTAATCAGTATTGAAATAATTTAACAATTTGTCAATTTTATTTGACTGGCTTGTCCAATTCGCCCACATCAAGAATAGGGGCAGCGTCCATCGAGTCAGCGCCTAGCAGCATGGTGACCCTGCCCAGTACAGATGCAATCAGATGTTGCTCCCAGCTTTGCAGCAATCCGAACCGTTCTGCAAACCGTGTTTGAAGGCTTGACGGCGCATCGTTCACTTCGTGCTTGCCTTTTTCAGTCAACACGACCTCTAGCCGACGCTTGTCCACATTGCTGCGAATTTTCTCGATTAGTCCCCGACCTTCCAGTTTTTGAAGGATTACGGTGGATGTGACTGGGGAAAGACTCAGCGACTTGGCCAACTCTCCAGGTGAAATACCGGGGTTGTCGGCCACCGATTGCAGGGTCAGCAATTCAGAGGTAGCCATGTCCGCTTGTTTGGCCAATTCGCGGGCGCTCGATTCTGTGGCACGAATAATTCTGCGAAGCGAAATCAGTGAGTCTTGTAGAGTGCTGTCCATGTTCGCCAACCCGGTAAATTGATTCAGTTTCATGAATTGTAGTGATTAACAAGGTGAAGCAGTTGGAAAAACTTGCACTTAGAGCAAACCCCCCAAATTTGACGCGTTACACAGGCAAATTCTTTTGCCCGGTGCTGTTTGCAATAGTTTATAAAATAAACTATTATTGTTTTGTTCTTTCATAAAAACTCGTCAAGTGATTGAAAAGGTTTTCATGAGCTTTTACGAAAGGATGGGAAATCATTAATTGTTTAATAACAAGTGATCCTGCCAATAACGGGGTCGCCTCATCCAGATGTCAAGAAACGATGTTGTCTTGCGCCACCCGGTGCTCGAAGACGGTACTGCTGTGTTTGGTCTTGTTGACGCCTGCAAACCGCTCGATCTGAATTCTCGCTATTTGTACCTCTTGCAGTGCAGTCATTTTGCGCCCACCTGTGTGGTCGCAAGTTTGCAGGGCGAAGTTGTGGCTTGGGTATCCGGGTACATTCTTCCGCACCACCCCGATACATTTTTCATATGGCAAGTGGCTGTTGGTGAAAAAGTACGAGGTCAGGCCTTGGGCAAACGCCTGATTAACTGGTTGCTTGCGCAACAGCGGGGCATTCACAAAATACACACTTCCATCACGCCCAACAATGTGGCGTCTTGGGCTCTTTTCAGGTCATTGGCTCGTGATTGGGGCAGTGATTTGTCATCTCGGGACTGGTTTGAACATCAGTCCCACTTCAGCGGTCGTCACAGCACCGAAGTGCTCGTGGAAATCGCCTTGCCAACACAAGGGGTAAAACAATGAGTGACCAAAGCAAATCGATCGATTTTCAAACGCTCAGCAAAATTCGCACATTTCAAAAAAACGAGTCGGAAGCGCGCAGCTACTGCCGAAGTTTTCCAACGCTGTTTGTGCGCGCCAAGGGCAGCACTATGACCGACATGAATGGTCAGGACTATCTCGATTTCCTGTCTGGGGCTGGTTCCTTGAACTACGGCCACAATGATCCAGAGATGAAATCGGCATTGCTTGACTACATCGCAGATGATGGCATCGGACACAGTCTGGACATGCACAGTGCAGCCAAGGCCAAATTCATTGATGCATTCAACCGATACATCCTTAAACCCCGTGGCATGCAGTACCGCATTCAGTTCACCGGCCCAACCGGGACCAATTCGGTGGAGGCTGCCATCAAGCTGGCGCGAAAAATCACCGGGCGCAAACAGATCATTGCCTTCACCAACGGCTTTCACGGTGTAACTCAGGGTGCATTGGCATGTACCGCCAATACCCACCATCGAAGTGCGTCTGCCGCCACCTTGTGTGGTGTGGACCGTTATCCCTACGATGGTTACATGGGCGAAGGGGTGGACACCACCGAGTACCTTGAAAAAATGCTGACTGACAAATCCAGCGGACAAGATGCCCCAGCAGCTGTAATTGTAGAAGGTGTACAGGGCGAGGGCGGGTTGAACCCCGCATCCATGTCGTGGCTTAAAAACCTGGCCCGAATTACGCGCAAGGCTGGCGCGATGCTGATTCTGGATGACATTCAGGCAGGTGTTGGCCGCGCAGGTTCATTTTTCAGTTTTGAAAAAGCAGGCATCGAGCCCGATTTGATCTGTCTGTCCAAATCGCTTTCAGGCATGGGTTTGCCCATGGCGATCACCCTGATTCGTCCTGATCTGGATTTCTGGAAACCAGGTGAACACAACGGCACATTCCGAGGCAACAACCACGCCTTCATCACCGGGGCTGCATCACTTGAAAAGTACTGGTCCAACCCGGCATTCGAGCGGGGTATTGAACAACGTGCCGCAGAAGTGCATAAAAGCCTCAACCGGATTTTGCAGGCCAACGACAATATCGCAGTTCAGGTCAAGGGGCGGGGCATGATGCAGGGCATTGAAATGCAAAGTGGTGCCTTGGCGGATGCTGTTGTGGCCGAATGCTTCAGGCACAACATGATTATCGAGACCTGCGGCAATGAAGGTCAGGTTGTAAAGGTTTTTGCTGCTTTGAATATCGAAATGGAAGACCTCAAAAATGGCTTGGGAGTTCTTGAACAGGCCGTGGCCACAGTCAGTGCCAACGCCGATAAAGAGATAAACAACAAAAAGGTGAAAGCATGATTGTACGAAAGCTCAGTGATGTTGAGGGGACAGACAAGCATATTCGTTCGCAGGGTTGGGACAGTGTTCGCCTTCTGCTGCGGGATGATGGTATGGGTTTCTCCTTCCACATCACCACCATTCACGCCAATGCTGAATTGCCCATGCATTACAAGAATCACCTGGAGAGTGTGTACTGCATTAGCGGCCGGGGTGAAATCAAAAGCAGGTTGGACGGCAAAGTCTATCCGATCGAGCCAGGCACCGTGTATGCGCTGGATCTGCATGATCCACATGTGTTGCGTGCGTTTGATGAACCCTTGGTGATGGCCTGTGTTTTCAACCCACCGGTCGCAGGTGCCGAGGTGCACGATGAAACAGGTGCGTACCCTCTGCCTGTCAACAGTCAAAAATTGAAGGAGGCGACCTCATGATTTTTTCTGCTGTCAGAGATCCATACCCCACTCGCGACAAGTCCGAGGGTGCCTTGATAAGACGGGCTGAGCCAGTGGTTTACGCCAAATGGACTGATGACTCACCCCTGACTGAATCGCAGGTGAGGCAGTTTGAACGTGAAGGATATCTGGTGTTGACCGACGTATTTTCTGCCCACGAGCTGGATGAATTGAGGGCTGCTTCTGAAAGGGTCAGCAAAACCTGTGCGCAGGCGCATGCCGGGCAGCTGATCAAGGATGCCCTTCAAAACGAAAATTCTTCCCAATTGCGAACACTGTTTGGCGTGCATGCCATGGACGGTTTGCTGAAGGAGACGGCGAGCAATCCCCGCATGCTCGAGGTCATCCAGTTTTTGCTGAATGATTCGATTTACATCCACCAGTCGCGCCTGAATTTTAAAAGTCCGCAGTATGGCAGTGGCTTCGAATGGCACAGTGATTTTGAAACATGGCATGCAGAGGATGGCATGCCCGGCATGCGCGCGATCAGTGCCACGGTGTTGTTGACCGATGAAATTTCAGCGCCAGGTTCGCTGAAATTCATCCCCGGGAGTCACCGGACTTTCCTGGCGTGTCCGGGTGAAACACCCCGTAGCAATTATCAGGATGCATTCAAGAAACAGGCGGTGGGCAAGCCCCCTGCATTGTTGCTTGATCTACTTCAGCAACATGGTGGCGTGCAGGAAGTGGTAGCACCGGCCGGTTCGGTGCTGCTGTTTGACTGCAACGTGATGCACGGGGCAGGCAACAACACCAGCGAATACCTGCGAGCCAACCTGTTTTACGTGTACAACGCAATCAGCAATGCTCTGAATGCACCCTATGCGGCCGACAAGCCTCGCCCCGAGTTTCTGGCGGCTCGCCAGGTGAATCCCCTGACGGCCCACGTGCCGGCCTGATTTGGCTGCAAGCTTTTTTGTATGCCTTGCAGTGGTTTTGCTGGTCGGACTAAGTTCCGCCCGGCAAGCCAAAGCCAGTGCGGCTGATTACTTTCTCGCCAGTCGCACTGTTCCACCCTGGCTGGTGGGTTTGTCGGCTGTGGCCACCAACAATTCGGGCTACATGTTCATCGGCTTGATTGGATATACGCACGCTGTGGGCATTCAATCCATTTGGTTGATGGTGGGCTGGATCACTGGTGATCTGATTGCCTCAAGAATTGCCCATGAACGCATGCGAGACGAGGCTGAGCGTGTCCAGGCGAACGGCATCATCAGCCTGTTGGCACGCTGGGGTGGAAATCACCACCGCAGTTGGCAAATATTGGCGGCTTTGGTAAGCGTAGTGTTTTTGAGTACCTACGCAGCGGCTCAAATATCGGCGGGTGGCAAGGCACTGGAAGGCATGCTGGATATACCCATGGCGGTGGGCATGTCGATGGTTGCGCTCGTCGTGATTGCTTACAGCATTGCAGGTGGCATGCGCGCATCAATCTGGACAGATGCCGCGCAATCACTGCTGATGGTGGTTTCCATGGTGGTGTTACTTTGGGCAACAGTGTCACACCTTGGCGGAACAGAGGCCGTTCTGCAACAAGCAGCTGCTATTCCCGGTTTTTTGGACGCCAAGCCCAGTGGTCTTGAGTTGACAGGGTGGCCAGGCCCTGTGGCATTTGTGGTCGGATGGATGTTTGCTGGCGCAGCCGCCTTGGGGCAGCCTCATATCGTCAGTCGTTTTCTCGCTTTGCAGCACACTCGGCAAATGAACCGGGTGCGGCTGTGGTACTACAGCTACTATCTCCTCTTTTATTGCTTTGCCACGACAGTGGGCCTGCTCAGCCGCCTTTATTTTGGCGATCACACGGGTTTCGATCCTGAAATGGCATTGCCACACATGGCCCGCGAGCTTTTGCCACCTTGGCTGGCAGGGCTGATGCTGGCAGGTATATTTGCAGCCACCATGTCGACTGCCGATTCGCTGGTACTGTCCTGTTCTTCAGCGCTGACTCAGGACTTACCCAAAACACCCTCAGAGCAACGCTGGTTGCTCAAAGCGGCTACAGCCCTCGTTACAGTGTTTGCTCTGCTCATTGGCCTAGTGAGTGAGCAAAGCGTGTTTTCTTTGGTGGTGTGGGCTTGGGGCACACTGGGCGCTGCTTTTGTTCCGGTTTTGATTTGGAAGGTTTGTGGGGCGCAATTAAGCTCTGTCAGCATGCTCTGTATGTCGGTCACAGGTGTTTCGGTCACTGTGGCCTGGAAGTTTTATGGCTTCCCCGACACGGTGTATGAGGGTGCTGTGGGAATGTCGGTCGCATTGGCTTTGGGATGTTTTTTATCCAGACCCCAGCTACGGTGGTAATTTGTGCTGTAGTTACCCCAATTAGGGGGAGGGGGGCATCACCTCAAGTTGTTAAATTATGTGGAATGCTGTGTGAGCAGGCCTAATTGACAGCACTAAAAAACTAAATCAGCAAAGAAGCTGAACAAATCGAAACTGGGGCAAACAAATTAATGAATTGGCTCGTTGAGGATTTCGCGTTTGCGGCGCAGATCATCTCAGAGGCCCATCTTTCGGGATTGGTCTTTGGTTTTTTTGCGTCCTTGCTGGCCATGACAGTGGGTGTTGAAGTGCGGATCAAGAACCCACCCTTGATCGCCAACCAGCATTACCTCATTCGTCGGGGCGCGTTAATCACGCTCTATGTCATTTCCATGTTTTTCGCATCGGCGTTTGTCGGCCTTACCTTGCCATCTGCCAAGGAAGCCATGTTCAGTATCTCCGGTACGGTGCTGACCTTTATTGCCTGTGTGGCCGTGTTTCTCTGTATCGACTACCTGGTGCAGTCATCGAAGGAAAAGGCTGGCCTGTTCATGCTGCTGTACACCTCGCTGGGTATTCTTGTTCAGTTTGCAATTCACATGGCATTCATCTTCATTCCCAACAGCCAGAAAATTCTGGATGTGCGCTGGTCTGGTCTGGTGGTCATGTATGTTTTCCTGTTCATCTGCATGGCCCTGTTAAGCAGATTTGCGCATGAAACCTCGGTGGGAAAGTACCGACCCCTCCAAAGCCGCATGATTTATATTTTCGGAATTGTGGGTTTGAACCAGATGATTGCGCTGAGTGTCATTGGTTTTATCCATGTGGGTAACCACAGCGTTCCATTGGCTTGGTACGGGTTGTGGACCAGCTGGTCTGGCTTTGAAGTGTTTGTCAGTTTTTCCGCGCTGATCATGATCTCCGTGTTGATGTGCTACGTGTATGCCTTTATAGAGCGTTCTCTGCACATGCTGCGCGCAGACAACCAGAAGTTGCAGGTCTTGAAACAGGATGCCTTGACCCGGGTGGCCAATGCCTCCGAGGAACTGGAATTCAAACGCACCCGAATTGCGCAACTTGAACGCTCCATTGAACTGGTGCAACACGACCACGAAATGTCGGTAGACAGCCTGGTTGCGGCCGTGGCCACGCTGGAAGATGGTGTGTTTGAGTGGGACTTCGAGCAGGAAACACTGGCCTTCAGCAGCAGTTGGCACCACTTGTTTGGTCTGGATCGGGTCAAGCAAGGTCCGATGCCTGCGGAAGTTTGGCGTGCTGGCGTGCTGGAAGACGACATCAAGGCGCTGGATACCGCCTTGCAGGATTGCCTGACCTTGCAAACCCCCAGCGAAGCCGTACAGATTCGATACTCCACCCCCTACGGTTCATTGTTGAAGCTGGAAATACGCCTGGTGGCCGTCAAGAACGCCTACGGGCTGCCTAGTAAAGCGGTTGGCATCATTCACGACCGCACGGAGGAAATGGACCTGGAGCGCTCAATTCGCGAGGAACTGGACGAAGAGTCGCTGCTTTCCTCCAGAAAGTCCCAGTTTGTTTCTTACCTGTCCCATGAAATCCGCACACCGATGACTGTGATAGGCTCTGCCAAAGCCCTGCTTGAAAGTACCCTGCAACGTGATCCGGTCAATCTTGAAAATTCTCTTCACTATGTGGACCAGATCGGGGGTGCCTTGCGTTCCCTTCGGGCTTTGGTGGATGAAACATTGATGTTCATGGGGGCCAATTTCACGCGTAAGCACTTGAACATCACCTCGCTTGACGTACGGCGTGTATTTGACCAGTTTTCCTCGTTTGAACAACGAAGGCGGCATGGCCAGCACTGGCTTGAGTTTCATCTGGACCCCACCCTGGATAATCATTCTTTTTACTCCGATGAATATGTGTTCACTCAGGCTTTGAGACAACTGCTGGCCTATGCAGAAAGCAGGGAATCAAGCGTAGGCAAACTCAGCATCAAGATGCCCGATAGCCAGACCCTGTTTTTGTGTCTCGAGCTGACCGCCTGGCCAGTCTGGATGATTAAAAGCGGGCAACTTGAACCGCACCATACAGAGGAAACCGTGGTGCCGTTCAAAGGTGAGTGCTTGCCGTTTACCCTGTTACTCACCAAGCGGGTGATACGCTTGATCAACGGACGCATTATGATTAAAAGCCGCGGCAATCAACACTGGTTGTGCGTCGATCTGCCCTCAATGAAGGAGAGCCCATGCCCCGTGTCATGATCGTTGAAGATGATATGACCATACTGAGTAATCTCTCTCAGCTTTTGCAATTGAGCGGACTGGATGTGATTGAGGCGCACGATGGCCGAATGGCACTTGATTTGCTCTCGGCTGCCCTGAGCAACGAGCCGGGCAACTTGCCCCGGATGATTGTCAGTGACCTGATGATGCCCAAAATGGATGGTTTTGAGCTGCTGCATGCGGTGCGTACCACCCCTGGACTTCATGTATTGCCTTTCGTACTGCTAAGCGCTCGAAGCGAGGCCAGCGATTTGCAACATGCTTTTTTTCTGGGTGCTAGTGATTACCTGATCAAGCCTTTCGAGGTAGATCAATTGATTGATGTCATCCGATACCAGATGGCAAGGGTTAGCGACCAGGAAGCAAGCGGCCCCAGCACAGATGTCAAGGTGAGCACCGACTTCTTTCTCGAATAGGAACGCCTACTGCAGGCACCTACTGCGGCGTCAGCACGGACACGCTGAGCAGGCGGCCAATTGCACCGTCAATGCCGGCGATGAAATAGGGCAGGCTGACCCACAATATCCACAGACCCACGCCGATGGTGATTGAAAAGCCAATCGACATCACGTTCAACTGGGGTGCGGCACGGGCCAGGATACCCAGCACAATATTGCTGATCAACACGGCTGCAAGTACGGGCAGGGAAATCTGTAGCGCAAGTGTGAACATGATGCCGCCCGCCATGGCGATGTTTTGCGCATTCACGACCGAGAGGTTAGCGCTGATCGGAATCAACTCGAAACTTTGAACCACCGCTGCAATAACCAGCAAGTGGCCATCAATCACCAGAAAAACCAGGCTGGCCAGCACACCCAGAAAACTGCCCAGCAAAGGGGTTTGGGTGCCGCGTGACGGATCAATGAACTGAGCAAAAGCCAGGCCCATTTGCAAGCCCAACAAGTCGCCTGCCATCTCGAATGCCGCGAACACCAGCCGCATTGAAAACCCCATGGACACACCGATCAGAATTTGCTGAATCAATACGGGAACGGCTTGTGCCGAACTGAGTGTGGGTGGTGTCGGCAGTATGGGCATCATCAGCATGGCGATCATGGCCGCCAGTGCCACACGCGTGCGGCGTTGCACGGTGCGGTTGTCAAACACCGGTGCAGTGGCCAGCATGGCGAGTATGCGAATGAATGGCCACAGGAATGCGGCGATCCACATTTCCAGTTGTTCGCCATTGATGGGGACCATGGTTGTGCCGACCTAGCCGATCACGTTCGGAATGTTCATGATCAGCCGCTGGGTGTAGTCCACCAGCGTGGCCAGCATCCAGGGGCCAAGCAACAACAGGGTGGCGAAAATGGCCAGAATTTTCGGAATGAATGACAGGGTCATTTCATTGATTTGCGTGGCTGCCTGCAAAATGCTGACCAGCAAACCCACCACCAGCGCAACCACCAGCAGGGGGCCTGACACCATCAACATCACTTCCAGTGCGTTCTGGCCCAAATTCAATACGGTTTGACTGTTCATGAATCAGTATCCGGTTCAGGTTTCAAAGCTGGCAACCAGCGAGCCCACAAGGAGCGTCCAGCCATCGACCAGCACAAACAGCATGATTTTGAAGGGCAGGGAAATCAGCATGGGCGAGAGCATCATCATGCCCATGGACATCAAGACGCTGGCCACAATCAGGTCGATCACGAGGAACGGCAGGAAAATCATGAAACCGATTTGAAAGGCGGTTTTCAACTCGCTGGTGACAAAAGCGGGAATCAACACGCGCAGTGGCACGTCTTCGGGGTTTTGTACATTTTCTACCTTGCCAAGCCGCATGAACAGCGCCAGATCCGGTTCACGAGTCTGCTTGAGCATGAAGTCCTTCATGGGCGCGCTGGCCCGCTCAGTCATTTCCTGAAATTCAATTTCATTGTTGCTGAAAGGCAGGTAGGCGTTTTCATACACGCGGTCAAACACCGGCGACATGATGAAGAAGGTCAGGAACATGCTTAGGCCAATGATGACCTGGTTGGGTGGTGAGTTTTGTGTGCCCAGCGCCATACGCAGCAGTGACATGACAATCACAATACGGGTGAAGCCGGTCATCATCAGCAACAGCGCTGGCAAAAAACTGAGGAAAGTGAAAAACAGCAGGGTTTGAATGGGCACGCTGTAGTTCGTGGTGCCATTGGCACCAGGGCTTGCGGTGACACCTGGCAGCACTTGTTGTGCCTGTGCTTCGGGCTGGGCAAGGCAAAGCAGGAAGACAAACAGTCCGAAGGCCAGCCCAAGCCACTTGAGTGGGCGGGTGGGTGAAACAACTTGATGAATCATGATTTGGCCTTGCCTGTTTTGACACGATCGAGCAATTTGGCAAAACTGGCGGCGGCGTTTTGTGCAGAATCTATCTCGATGCTGCCAGCCGGCATGCTGTGCAGGGTGTTGATGCTGTTGCTGGTCATGCCCAATACCAGCCATGTGTCGCCGACTTCAACCAATACGATTTTTTCACGAGGCCCCAGGGCAGAAGTGGCCAGTACTTTGTAAAAACCACCGCGCCGTTGTGCATTGCCTACCCCGAGCCGTTTGAGCAACCACACCAGTGCGAGCAAAAGCCCCAGCACAAAGAGCAGTCCGAGGGTTGTTTGCAGCAGGTGACCTGTCATGGGGTTATCTGCAGCCGCCGTGGCGGCAGGCATTGTGGAATTTACAGCCTCGCCAGCAGGGCTGGCGGGTGTGGTGTTTTCCTGCGCCAGGCAGGCCCCGCTGGCCAGCAGGGTGCCAGTCAGAAACAGAAGGGTTTTTCCCTTTGCGAAAACAGTGCTTACTTTTTTTATTGTGACCATGCCTTTGTACTGCAAAGGGGCATCAACGGTTGAGCTTTCTCAAACGCTCGGAGGGCGTAATGATGTCAGTCAAACGGATACCGAATTTGTCGTTGACGACCACCACCTCACCTTGGGCAATCAGGTAGCC
The DNA here is from genome assembly GCF_036323495.1 of Limnobacter thiooxidans. Lineage (NCBI taxonomy): Bacteria > Pseudomonadati > Pseudomonadota > Betaproteobacteria > Burkholderiales > Burkholderiaceae > Limnobacter > Limnobacter thiooxidans. The sequence goes on from NZ_AP028947.1 coordinate 1,125,939, forward strand.
GTTTACCAGCACATCCATCGGTTCTCCGGCAAGACCATCCAGTTCAATGACGGAACCCTGCGCAAGTTGAAGTATGTGCTTAATCGGTATCTTCGTCCGACCCAGCTCAACAGTCAACTGAACCGGGATATCCAGGATCATGTCGATGTCGTTCTGAGTGCCTGACGCCACACTTCCAGCAAACGGCTGGAACAAACCCGCTGCGGGTTTTGCATCCTGTGCCTTGGCAAACAGGTTGTCCGTGTCGCTGGAATTTGGAGCGGTGGTGTTGGCTTGTTCGGCCAATGCGGCGGCCCAGTCGTCAGCTGCGTCTGTCACTGTTTCTTCGTGCTGTTCTGCCATGGTTACTTCCTTGTCGTAATTACTGTTTACTGTTGATGAGCCTTTTCAGGCTGTTTGTTTTCCCGGTTGAGCAAGGCTTCCAGGTTCAAGGCGTCTGCATGCGATTCATTGCTTACTGACATCACCTCTTCAACTTTGAGCGCGTATTGACCACCACTGGTGCCATAGCTGCAATTGAACACAGGCACGTTGTCCACACGCGCTTCAATCACTTTGTCGATTTCAATTGGAATGACATCGCCAACACGCAGTTCCATGATGTCAGCCACCGTCAGTTGTGTGTTGGCCAGGCTGGCCACAAGGTCCACTTCGGCCATCTGCACCTGTTTCTTCAACATGGTGACCCAACGTTTGTCGGGTTCAGCTTGGTCGCCTTGCATGCTGGAATACAGCAGGTCGCGAATGGGTTCCAGTGTGGAGTAGGGCACGCAAATATGAAGCGATCCGCCACCTGCACCCAGTTCAATGGAGAACGAGGTGGTCACGACAATTTCCGAAGGCGTGGCGATGTTGGCGAACTGGGTATGCATTTCTGAGCGCAGGTATTCCGGTTTCAGCGGAAACACAGGGGCCCAGGCTTTTACAAATTCTTCGCGGATCACTTCCAGCATTCGCGCAATAATGCGTTGTTCTGTCTGGGTGAAATCACGGCCTTCCACCCGGGTGTGAAAACGACCATCGCCGCCAAACAGGTTGTCGATGACTGCAAACACCAGGCTGGGGTCAAAAATGAACAGGGCGTTGCCGCGCAAAGGCTTCATGGCCATGATGTTCAGGTTGGTGGGCACCACCAGGTTGCGGATGAATTCGTTGTACTTCAGTACCTTCACCGGGCCCACCGAAATTTCGGGGCTGCGGCGCATGAAATTGAACAAACCGATGCGGATCAGTCGGGCGAAGCGCTCGTTGATGATTTCCAGCGTGGGCATGCGGCCACGCACAATGCGTTCCTGTGTCGCCAGGTTGTAAGGGCGTACGCCACCTGCAATTTCTGATTGCTCTTTCGTTTCTTCTTCGCCGTTCACTCCCCTGAGCAGGGCGTCGACTTCGTCTTGTGAAAGAAATTCTCCGGGCATGGTACTGGCTGTCCTGTTATTGAATCACAAAGCTGGAAAAATGAACGTCGCGTATGCCACGGGTGGGGTCTTTCTCATCGCCCTTGATCGTGACGCGGGCCAGGTCCACCAGTTCATCCATCAGTTGTTGCTTGCCTTCAATGGAGGTGAGGTTGCTGACGTTCTTGCCAGACAACACCAGCAGGATTCGGCTGCGAATTACGGGTGTGAAATTCTTGATTTCGTCGGCAGTGGCTGCACTGCTGACTTCGTAGGTGATGCCAATTTGAAGGTAGCGGGTGCTATCGGGATCAGTCAGGTTGACCACAAACTGGTCCATCACGACAAAGGTCGGTGGGCCAACAGGTTCTACGGGCTTGACTTCTTCTTCGGCATGGTCTGCTGGCTTGAGCAACATGAAATAGGCGGCTGCACCACCTGCACCCAACACGGCCAGAACAATGGCAATGATGAGGATCATTTTTTTCGATCCCTTTGCGGGGGCTGCTGCATCAGGTGCTGCAGCAGCAGGTGCCGGGGCAACTTTGGCCATTTTCTTGACTCCGTAAGTTCAATTGCTTTGTTTCACATTCAAACACCATTGTGTCTGAAAGGTTTTTGAGCAAATCCCCGAAAAGCCGTGTTCTTTAGACCCTATTCATTCATCACGCGAACATATCCAGCTGACCGGTGGCCTTCGGACCTGGTGCTGGTGTTGCAATGGATCCCTGTTCGTCAGAAGCCATTCCACCTCGTGCGGATTGTTGGCCGCCGCGGCCTTGCTGGCCACTGTTTTGTTCAAACTGAGCCTGGCTTTGCTGGTTTTGACCTTGCCCGGCGCTTGGTGTGTTGTTGTTGTGCTGGATCTGCACGTTGTTCAATTGCAGGCCATTTTGTGCGAGTACTTCTTTCAAATTGCTCAATGACTGGCTGAGCAAGTTTGCAGAAGCTTCGTCCTGGGTACGGATGACCAATTGTACCTGTTGACCTTTCTGGACCAGGCGCATGTTCATCGGACCAAAGGTTTCCGGGTTGACGCGAATGTCCACGGTGGACATGTTTTTGCCAATGGCCCATTGCACGGTTTGTCCGAGTTCCTTCGCAAAACCGGGTTGGTTCACCGGGGTCTTGATCAGTGCCTGCTGTGCAGCGCCACTCGGGCCTGTCAGCCCGTTGGTACCCGCTGCGATGGCGTTGGGGTTGCCCGCGGCCTGCAGGTTCGAGCCAGCCAGTATTTTCTGGCCCGCTTTCAGTTCCCCAACTTCCAGCTCTGTTTCCATGCCTTGCGTTTGCTGGGCAATTTGAGGTGCCAGCTGGGCTGCCACGGCGCTGGCATTGCTGCTTGTTGTGATGCCAGTAGGTGGTGCGGGTGTAGCGGGGTCGCCTGCTTTGCTGATTGTCCCTGCGTTCAGCATTGCATCAATTTGAGTATTGCCTGTGTCACGCACCTGGCCTGAAGTGTCGGCAGCCTGGGTCACTGGTGTGCCTGTGGCCTGTGAACTGCCTTGGGCATTGGCTGGACTTGCTGTGCTTGTGGTGCCGGGTATTAATCCAGATGTGTCCACACCCTTGGTCGCGGTCAGTGTACTTTCGCTGGGCGGTACTGTGGCGTTGGCTTGTTGGCTTGCTGCTGTGGTTTCCCGGCTGTTTGCTGGCCCATTGCTTGCGGGTTGAGCACTTGCCTCCTGATCGATGACCTTGTTTTCTGTTGGTTCCCCGGCCTGGTTGGCTGATGCCTCGGCCGAGGCCTGCTCAGCTGGCGTTGACTTGTTTTCTGCGTTGGTTTTTGTGTTCTGTGAATTGGCTGCTTCTGCTTTATCAGCGGGCTCAGCGGCTGTGGCCTGCTTTGAGTTGCTCACTGAGCTGCTGGTTGTGTTGCTCACCGACAGGGACTGAGCTTGGGGTGCAGGCGCACTGGCTTGTTGCATCCAGTTGCGTTGCGCCCACACGGCGGCTTGAGCCGCTTCAGCATTGATATTGCTGTCAGTTTCTTTTTTTGGTTTGTCCTGTTTGAACAGGCTTTCACGCAGTTGTGATTCGATGCTATTCCATTGGGCATTTGGGGCGATTTGACCCATGGCAGAACTGAAGAGCGCTTCAAATTGCAAATCGGGGCCTTTCTTGTCCGAGGCAACTTTGTTGCCCTGGTTGGGTGTTTGCACTTTGTTGATGCTGTTCATGGCTTGGGTACTCGTGCTCATTGGGCCTCTCCCGCGGTTTGAACCCGGTAAATGCGTGCGGCAAATTCATCGTTCATTTTTTGGTCACGCTTGTTTTCAAGCTTGGCCTGTTTCAGTTTTTCCCTTTCCACCAAGGCTTCAAATTTGCGCTGCTCTGCCAGGGCTTCCTGCCATTGCGTGTTCTGGTGAATCAGTGTTGTGTTCAGGAATTCCACTTCACGGGTTTGCTGGGCAATGGCCTCTGCAATTTTTCCGACAAAGGCGGTTTGATTGCGCAACTGCTGCCCGGTCATGCCGGTTGATGCTTTGCTGTGCATGCCGTTCTGGCATTCATCGCGATAGGTTTGCAGCATGTTCAGTTTGTCCTGGCCATGCACCAGTTTTTGCCGGGTTTTCGCCATGTTTTTGGCCATGGCATCGGCTTTTTCGCTGGCCTGTTCAATCAGGGTGTGCAGCACATTGCTCATAAAGACCCAAGCTTTTTAGTGTTTGTCGTTCTTGAATTCATTGGGGAATAGCGATTGAAGGCCCGCAAGGGCTTCATCGAAACTCGCGCTCTCTAACATTGACTGCTGCAGCAGATTTTCAATCTTCGGATAAAGGGCCAAAGAATGGTCCAATTGCGGGTCTGCCCCGGGGGAATAAGCGCCTACGGTGATCAGGTCGCGGTTGCGTTGTACCTTGGAGAAGGCTGCTTTCAATCCTCGCGCGGCATTCAGGTGTCCGGGGGGCACGATGTTGTGCATGGCGCGGGAAATGGACTGTTCAATGTCAATGGCGGGGTAATGGCCACTTTCAGCGAGTTGACGCGACAGCACAATGTGACCGTCCAGAATGGCGCGGGCGGAATCGGCAATCGGATCTTGCTGGTCATCGCCCTCGGTCAGCACCGTATAAAACGCCGTGATCGATCCGCCACCCTTGCGGCCGTTTCCGGCACGCTCAACCAGCGTGGGCAATTTGGCAAACACACTGGGTGGGTAACCTTTGGTGGCAGGGGGTTCGCCAATCGCCAATGCAATTTCACGTTGGGCCATGGCGTAGCGTGTCAGTGAATCCATGATCATCAGCACGTTGTGGCCCTGGTCGCGAAAGTGCTCGGCTACCACCTGGGTGTAGGCAGCACCTTGCATGCGAAGCAGGGGGCTGACATCGGCGGGCGCTGCGATCACGACGCTGCGTTTCAAGCCTTCTTCACCCAGAATCTGTTCAATGAATTCCTTGACTTCGCGGCCCCGTTCGCCAATCAAGCCCACCACCACGCGGTCGGCCTTGGTGTAGCGGGCCATCATGCCCAACAGCACCGATTTGCCCACGCCGGAACCGGCCATCAGGCCGATTCGCTGGCCACGGCCCACAGTCAGTAGTGCGTTGATTGCGCGCACGCCCACATCAAGAGTTTCTGTAATGGGTTCGCGCTCAAGCGGGTTGATGGGGCGGGCGGCCAGGGGGCAACGCTTTTCGAATTTCAGCTCACCCAGCGTGTCCAGTGGTTTTCCATTGCTGTCCACCACGCGGCCCAGCAGGCTGTCACCCACAGGCAAGTGCTTGGTCTTGTCTTCCGGGCGGCGCCAGGGGTGTGCTTTCACACCCAGCTTTGGGGCGATGGGAGGGGGTTCCTGTGCAATCACTTTGGCGCCTGGTGTCATGCCATGCACATCGGTCGCAGGCATTAAAAACAGTTTGTCGCCGTTGAAACCCACCACTTCGGCTTCAAGCGGGGGTGCGCCTTTTTGTACTACGGTGCACACACTACCCACGGGCAGTTTGAGGCCCACTGCCTCCATCACCAAACCCGCCACGCGGGTCAACTTGCCGGTTGCAACTTGTGGCTGACTGTGTTCAACCAGAAATTTGCACTCATCAATCCATTCAAGCAATTCGGCCATTTATTCACTGTCCTTTTCAGGGTCGCTGTTCAAGTCGTCGGGTGTAATCGGGTTGCTTTTGCCCAAAGATTCGATGGCGCGAAGCCAGCGGGTTTGCAAGGTGGCGTCCACTTCCCCTTCCGGGTGTTGAAGAATGAAGCCGCCTTGCAGTTGTTGCGGGTCTTCCATCAGGCGAATGTTGCCCAGCATTTTCTGGTCACCAAACTGGGCTTCCAGTACACGAAGGGTATTGGGGTGGGCTCGCAGTGTGACTGCCTTGCTGTACAACTGCATGCTGTCCAGCACCTGGTTCAGCAGCAGGGCGGCCTGTTGGGGTTGCAAGGTGACTGTGTCGGCAATCACTTTTTTGCTCACCAGCACAGCCAGGTCCAGTAACTTGTCAGACAGTTCAAGCTTGAACCGCTCGAATTCGTCTTCCATGCTTTTGGTCGCTTGAAGCAATGCCACCCGTTCATTGTGGGCCGTGTTCCAGCCCGCTTCGTAGCCGGTTTGCAGGCCTTTTTCTTCGGCTTCTTTCAGGGTGTCGCGTTCAAGCAGTTTCAATTGTGCTTCCCGGCGAGCCAGCGCGTCTTCCCATTCTTTCAGGCGCGTTTCCTCGGCTGAAAGGGGTTTTGCCGGCTGGGCATTCTTTGCCCTTTGGCGATCTGCGTCCGACATCATCCGTTCAACCGGATTCTGATAGACATCGCCAATCAAATCCACTGACCAACTGGGCAATTCTGCGGCATCCAGGCCGCGGATGATACGGCTAGACGAACGCATCGTCGCCTCCACCACCCAATACCAACTCGCCTGCATCGGCCAGTTTTCTTGCGACTTTCAGAACATCCTTTTGTGCTGCTTCCACTTCCGACAGGCGAACGGGGCCGCGACTTTCGAGGTCATCCCGAAGTGCTTCGGCTGCACGGGCAGACATGTTCTTGAACACTTTCTCGCGAATGGCTTCGTCTGCGCCTTTCAGGGCAATGACCAGCACGTCGCCTTGAACATCGCGCAAAATGCTCTGCATGCCGCGGTCGTCAATGTCGAGCAGGTTGTCGAAGGTGAACATTTCATCCTGAATGCGCTGGCTGAGTTCGTTGTCGTATTCGCGGATGGTGTCGAGCACGGTTTTCTCTGAAGTGGTGCCCACGAAGTTCAAAATTTCAGCCGCAGCACGTACGCCACCCAGGGTGGTTTTCTTCAGCTTGTCGCCGCCGGCCAGTACCTTGGACAGTACGTCGTTCAGTTCAAGCAGGGCGTTGGGCTGAATACCATCAATGGTGGCGATGCGCAGCACCACGTCGCTGCGAAGGCGGTCGACAAACAGGTTCAGAATGGCGGCGGCAAAGTCGCGTTCAAGGTGCACGAGAATGGTGGCAATGATCTGCGGGTGTTCGTTCTTGATCAGTTCAGCCACTGTGCCCGGGTCCATCCACTTCAGGCCTTCAATGCCTGATGTGTCGCTGCCCTGCAGAATGCGGTCGAGCAAAAAGCCGGCTTTGTCTTCGCCCAGCGCTTTGGTCAGCACGTTGCGAATGTAAGCGTCGGAATCCAGTCCCAGTGCGCTCTGGCTTTGTGCCATGTTCACCACTTCACCAGCAATTTCCTCGATGCGGTCTACTGGCACGTCCTTGGTCTTGGACATCTGCTGCCCCAGCTTTTGAACTTCCTTGGGGCCCAGGTATTTGAATACTTCAGCGGCTTCTTCTTCGCCGAGGCTGAGCATCAGGATTGCGCTTTTCTGGATGCCGAGTTCGCTGTCTGCCATGTTGTCTGTTCCTTGTTCTGCTGAAGGTTTGCCTTAAGCGTTCTGTGTTTCGCCGTTGACCCAGTTTTTCACGATGTTGGCCACAATCTGGGGGTGCTCTTTCGCCAATTCGCGAAGCTTCTCCAGTTTTTCCTGGCGGTTCATGCCGGGCAGGGTGCCTTCGCGTTGTAATTGTTCCAGCAATTCCACATCGTTGTCATCGCCCACACGGCTGGCCAGAAGCGGTGTGCGCTGTCCTGGCAGCAGTTCGGGGCCGTCGTCATAGGCATTGATCTCAGCAGGCTTCATCATGGGGCGGAACACGCCAAACACCAGGATGGCGGCGATCAGTGCGATACCAATCGGCAAGCCCAGTGATTTGGCCAAGTCCATGGTTTCCTGCTGAGCCCACATGGGGATTGTTTCTTCTTCCACCTTGGTGAAGGCCTGGTTGACCACATTCACGGCATCGCCACGTTTTTCGTCAAATCCAATGGCCTGTTTCACCAGGTTGTCCAGCTGGGTGATTTCCTCTGGTGTCAAAGGCACCTGGCGCGTTTCACCCTTGGGGTCGGTGATGGTCTTGAAATTCACCACGACGGCGGCTGACAGGCGTTCGATCTTGCCCACCTGTGCTTTCGTGTATTGAATCGACTTGTCCACTTCGTAGTTCACGGTGGAATCTTTGCGGCTGCTGTTGTTGGTTTGCGCAGGCGCCGTGTTGCCGTTGGCGAGCGCCTGTTGCGGGTTTTGGCCAATGTTGGCTGCTGCTGCACCGGGTGGCGTGTTGGCCATGACACCGGGCACACCTTGCGGGTTGCTGCTGGTGCCGTCGTTTGATTCACTGATCTGCTGGCTGCGAATGGTGGCCTGTGTCGCGTCACCGTTGGGTTTGTAAATTTCGTCGGTGCGCTCGGACGTGGAGTAGTCCATGTTGGCCGTCACGGTGGCGCGCACGTTTTCGCTGCCAAATACGGGGGTAAGGATATCCACAATGCGGCTGGTCAGGCTTTGTTCAATCTGATTGGTGTAAGCCAGTTGGGTGGGGTTCAAACCACTTTCAAGTTGGGTTTTACCCGTGAGCAAACGGCCGGATTGGTCCACGATGCTGACGTCTTCCGGGTTCATGCTGGGCAGGCTCGATGCAACCAGGTGAACAATGCCGTTGATTTGTGGTTCAGACAAAGTGCGGCTGCCAAACAGATTCAGCACAATCGACGCGCTGGGGGTTTGTTTTTCGCGAATGAAAATCGAGGGCTTGGGTATGGCCAAATGCACGCGGGCGCTTTGTACGGCTGAAATGGATTGAATGGAACGAACCAGTTCACCTTCCAGTGCACGCTGGTAATTCACCTGTTCCTGAAACTGGGTAATACCCAGCTTCTGGTTGTCCATGGCTTCAAAGCCACTTACGGTGCCTTTGGGAAGGCCCTGGCTGGCCAGTGCCAGGCGGGTGTCGTAGACTTTATCGGAAGGCACCAGAATCGCTGTACCTGCGGTGTTGAATTCGTAGGGCACTTTCATCTGGGTGAGCGCCTCAACTATGGCGCCGCCGTCCTGATCATTCAATCCACTGAACAATACGCGGTAGCTGGTCTGATTGGCCCACATCAGCAGCGAGGCCAGCATGGCGATCAGCAGGGGCACTCCGACAAGAATACCGATCTTGTTTTTTTGGGGCAATCTTGCAAAACGTTGCTGCATGTTGGTAATCGGGTTGTTGCCAACGGGTCCGATCACTTCGGGGCTGCTGAGAACTTCTGCCATGTAATACCTGCGTGTAAGTTGAATTGTTCTACCCCTGCATTGTGCGTGTTCGTTCTTGCGGGCAATGCGGTAAAAAGGGGCCTTTAACGGCAGCTATTTCCAAAACTTGAGATCGCGGTTCAAAAAATAGGGGCACTTTTACCCCTTGTTTGTGGCAATGGCTTGCCCCGCTTGGCTGTACAAAGAGAGGGTAGAACCAGACATTCTTGCTTTGGAGCAATTCATGATTGACAAAATGGGGGCCGTGAGTGGCCTTTTAAGCAGTGCGGTGACCGATGCGCTGAAGGGCGCACCGCTGAGCAGCAAGCCACAGGGGGTGGACCAGGCTTCATTTGCCGATGCCATTTCCAAGGCGCTGGAAAGCGCCAGCATGGCGGCGGACAAGTCTGCTGAAATGGGCAAGCGTTTGCAGATGGACGACCCTACTGCCTCGGTGGAAGAAACAGTGATTGCCATGAACACGTCGTCCCTGCAATTCACGGCGGTGGTTCAGGCGCGCAACAAAATTCTGCAAGCCTACAACGACATCATGAACATGCCGGTGTAATGATCTGAATTGCAATCGGCGTGTGGCACAATCCAGTTCATCGAACACCGCGATGAACCGGAGCCAACCCCATGATTGCACCTTTCCCGATAGCCCGAGACAACCGCGCCGAAAGCGCCACAGACCTGGTCATGCTGCCGCAATTGGCCAATCGCCATGGTCTTATTACCGGGGCAACCGGCACCGGAAAAACTGTCACTTTGCAGGTGTTGGCCGAGGCTTTTTCCAGAATGGGTACGCCTGTATTCATGGCCGATGTCAAAGGCGACCTGACCGGTATTTCTCAACCAGGTCAATCCTCCCCGAAGTTCGAGGAACGCCTGAAAACGACGGGTATCCCAGTGCCTGAATTTGCAGGTAGCCCAGTGACTTTGTGGGATGTATTCGGCAAACAGGGACACCCTGTACGGGCCACCATTTCAGACCTGGGTCCTTTGTTGTTGGGCCGTTTGCTGGGTTTGAATGACACGCAGGAAGGCCTGCTGAACCTGGTATTCAAAATTGCCGATGACAACGGCATGCTGTTGCTCGACCTGAAAGACCTGCGTGCCATGTTGCAGCATGTGGGCGAAAATGCGAAAGAATTCACGACCGAATACGGCAATATTTCTGCTGCATCGGTGGGTGCCATTCAGCGCGGCCTGCTGGCCCTTGAAGGGCAGGGGGCAGACCAGTTTTTTGGCGAGCCCATGCTGAACATTGACGACATGATGCAGACCGATTCAAACGGCCGGGGTGTGGTCAACATTCTGGCGGCCAGCCAGCTTATGAATTCCCCCAAACTGTACGCCACGTTTTTGTTGTGGTTGTTGTCGGAGTTGTTCGAAAACCTGCCCGAGGTGGGCGATGTGGACAAACCCAAAATGGTGTTTTTCTTTGATGAAGCCCACCTTTTGTTCACAGATGCCCCCAAGCCATTGATCGAGAAAGTGGAGTTGGTGGTCCGCTTGATCCGCTCCAAAGGGGTGGGTGTTTATTTTGTGACCCAGAACCCGCTGGACGTGCCGGATTCCGTGCTGGGCCAGTTGGGCAACCGCGTTCAGCACGCCTTGCGCGCTTTCACACCAAGGGATCAAAAGGCGGTGAAAGTGGCGGCTGAAACCATGCGCCCGAACCCGGGTCTGGACATTGAGGCCAGCATCACCGAGCTGGCCGTGGGTGAAGCACTGGTTAGTTTCCTGGACCCCAAAGGCACACCAAGCCCAACCTGCCGTGCCTGGGTATACCCACCTGCCAGCAAGTTTGGCCCAGCCACGCCAGAGCAATGCAAGACATTGATTGCCAACTCGCTGGTGGCCGGGGTGTATGAACAAACCGTGGACCGTGAATCGGCTTTCGAGATGTTGAAAGCGCACACAGCGCAGGCCATGGCTGCCCAAGATGCCGTAAGCACAACGGCTGTAAAGGGCGAGCAAACCGCTGAAGAGAAAAGCGCCTTGGGTGGTCTGGGTGACATGTTGTTCGGCACGACGGGCGCGGGAGGGCGCAAACGCCAAAGTGTTGCCGAAACCATGGCAAAAAGCGCAGCCCGCAGCATCGGTTCCCAGGTTGGCCGCGAATTGATGCGCGGTATTCTTGGTTCCTTGTTGGGCAGCAGCAAACGCCGCTAAGCCTCTTGATTGACGCCTAATCGATCGAGTGCAGGTTGGCCCTTTGCCTGCGCTCGGTGGCCAGCAGGAACCGCTGCAAACGCCGTTCTGCATTGCGTTGTGCCGCTTTCATTTCGCAGCCCAGCTGAATCAGGTCAGGGTTATCCACAGTGGGTTTGATGTTTCGAACTACCAGGTCAACCAGCAGGCTGCTTTCCCCGTCAGGCAATGTCAACTGGACATTAGACAGGACCTGGCCCGATTCGAATTGCCCAGCCTGAGCCATCAGCGTAAATCCGCAACCCGCCAGGCTGAGGTCAATCAGGTTGGGTCTGTCAGGATATGCCGGAATTTCCAGCTTGACCTGGTGGTTCAGTTCTTCATCTGCCATCACCCGGAAATAGTTTCGGCGTTGCAGGCGAACAATGGATTTCGGAATGGCAATCCGCAAGGCATCTGCGCCCTGGTATTCACTTTGAAGAATACCAATTCCTGCAAACTGTACCTTTACTCCGTCCGGGAAAGCCACGATGACATAGGCACTTGAGCCATTGCAACCCGCGCTCAATGATTTTTCGTAGGGTGTTCCAAGCCAGATCAAACCTGTTTGCCAGTCAATATTCAATATTTCAGTGACAAACTGGGTGTGGTCGGCTTGCAAGAATACATACAACTCATGTTCATCTTCTTCAATGGTGGTCAGCAGTTTGCGCAGCGTGGGTTCTGCGCTCAAGCTGAATTCTTTAAGGAGTTTTGGATCGCTTTCTGGCGCGATGCTGGTGTTGTGATTCACGGTTATCCCTCTGTTTTGAATTCTTTGTTTTCAATTTGATACACCCAAGCCAGCAATTCTGCAATGGCCTGGTACAAACCGGGGGGGATCTGCTGGTCCAGGTCTACATTCATCAGCAGGGAAACCAGTTCCCTGCTTTCATGCACAAACACCCCGGAGTCTTTGGCCTTTTGTATGATCTGCTCGGCAATCAGCCCCTTGCCCTTGGCCACGACCTTGGGGGCACCCGAGTGCTCCAGGTAGGCCAGTGCAACAGCCTGCTGCGGGTTCAACTTACTGGTCAATCTTGGTCTCCGACGGCACCATGAACTGGCCATGAACCAGTTTGATTCCCTGGTTGTCCATGGCGGTCCGGAATTCATGCCAATGTGGGTCGATCGCCGATTTGCTGTGCGCCTGCCCGGAAATCTGCACATCACACTGTGAACCTATCATGCGTACCCGCACATGAAGCTCACCCAGATGAGGCATGTCCAGCTTCAGTTTCGCAACCCAGGGGCGCGCTGGTTCAGCACCTTGTTCTTCAGCCTGTTGTTCCTCGCCCGATGGTTCATCGGGTTCAATGTCGATTTGTACTGGCTGACCGAGCAGGCCGTTCAAGGCGAGGGAAATCCGGTTGTTGTCTAGCGTGGCCAGTTGTGCCGTAATCAGTTTGACCGATTGATCCACCGCAGAGGGGCTCAGGCCTTTCTCGCTGATGACTTGGTCTTGGCCAAAACGGGCCTGAGGTTCGCGCGCGATCTCGTCGGTGCTTCTCTGCCCATTGGCCCACTGTTGCAAATGCGATTCATAGAACAGGCCACTGTTTTCAACTGCCGAGCTGACTTGCCTCGCCAATACACCTGCCAGTGCGTTGTTCAATTGGCTTGACGGGGTGAGCTGTTGTGCAGCCCTGGCAGAGTTGTTGGCCGCAGGGTTGGCCGCACCCGGTGCGCCTTGCGCTTCGATATTGGCTTTGCTGTCTGTCAGCGTCAATGGATTACCCGCACCCAGTTGGGCTTGAATCTGGGTGCTGAGTTGTTTCAGGCTACTCATGACCGTGGTTGACACCTGTGTGGTGGTTCCTTGCCCAAGTCGTTCCAGCAAACCGATCAGGCGGGCCGAGCCCGACAAGCGGTCGACAAAGCTGGGCGATTCCTGTGCCTCACCTTCATCCTGACCCGCAGTGGTCGGAGTGATGAGATTGCGCGCTTCCTGAATTTTCTTGTTGCCAGAGGTGCCAGTGGCCCCACCAGCTGACAGGTCGTCGCCTTTGCTGGCCAAGGCAAAGCTGACTGTGACCATTTCGCCTGCGGTCAGAGATCGGCCTGGTGGCAGTTTGACCTGAATGTTTTGGCCGGCAAAGTCCAGTTCGGCCTCATTGCCTGGGCCGCCCTTGACCACGCGAACCAGTGCAGTTTGTCCTGCCAGTTGTTGCGCCTGGGGCAGGGGGAGTTGCCGCGACAGAATCGCGACCACGGGCGCAATTTCCCCCTTGCCTGAACTGACCCGGTCGCCCGGGTTGGATTGCAGCAGGGAATTGACACTGGGCGGAGCCGATTTAACCGGAGTCAATGACATGTCTCACACCCGTCCGTGTTGATGCCGTGGCTTAGTTGGACCCGTACGAGCTGCTGAGTTTCTGTGAGTTGTTGGCTGCACGAAGAAATTCTTCCAACTGCTTGAGGCGGGGTTCAGTGATGTCGCGAATGGCTGCATCATCGGCCAGGATTTTTTTCAGGTAGCCGATGTGCTGGCTGCGTTCTTTTTCATTCAATTCAGTTTGTTGCGCCTGCTTGATGGCTTGAAGCTCGTGTATCAGTTTTGAACACTGTTCTTCGGCTGCACACAATTCGTCCCAATTGCCAGACTTTGCAGAGTCCAGCATGATCTGGCTCTGGTTCGCAATGGCGGCGTAAAGCTTCATGATCGTACCGTTGTTTTCTGTCGCGAAAATCATGGTGTCGAGCGGTCCTATAAGTGTTGTTACGGTCTGGTGGCGGTTTGGCCAATTTCAAGCCACGCGCCACGCAAGTCATCCAGCAAACCGATGCAGGTGTCCATGCGCTGGGCGCTGTTCTGGGCATTGGCCAAAATCAGTTCCTTGCCAATGTAGTCGTACAAGGAAAGCAGTTGTTTGGCCAGGTCGCCGCCTGCGTTGACATCCAGGGCGGCAGTCAAGCCGTCCTTGATGATTCTCAACGCCTTGTCTACCGATTTGGTCTTCATTTCAATGTCCCGCATTTCCATGTAGATCTTGGCCTTGCGAATGGCCTCAATGGCCCCGTCGTAGAGCATCACAATCAGGCCATGGGGAGAGGCGCTGTTAATGCCTGTCTCCAGTCCAACTTGTGCATATGCTTTTGCGCCGTACATCATGGGTTTTTTCACTGGGTGGTTTGTCTTATACAGATAGTAGGCTGTGCATCCCCTGTTTGATCGACCTAAAAACAGGGGTTTTAGGGCACAGTTCGTGGCTTGTCCTTATCTCGAAAGTGCGGCCAATTGCTGACTGAGGTAGGAGCTGGTTTGCTGCATGCTGGCCAGCATGCTGTCCAGAGCGCTGAATTGCGCCCTGTAGCGTTTCTCAACCTGTTCAAGCCGAAGGTTCAGGCGATCTTCCTGGTCGTCGAGTCGAAGTTTTCTGCTGTTCAATCCATCCGTTCTGGAAGACAACGCACCACCTTCGTCAGACAGGGTGTTGATCCAGTCGCTCAGGCGTTCGGCCAGCCCTTTGCTGAAGGTGATGCTGCCCATATTGCCGGAAGCATCTTGTGCCACTGAAAACTGCAGGCCTTCACTTGCATCGCCAACTGCACCGCTGAGCGTACTGCTGACACCCGTTGCAGCAACGCCATTGATGGTGCCTGCTATCGTATTGCTGCCGTTGTAAGCATTGCTGACATTGATGGCGTAGGTGCCTTCCAGCGTTTTGCTGGTGGCTCCCAGGAATTTCACCCGCGCATCCGTGGTCGTGGCGGTGTTTGAAAATACTTTTTCGAGTATGGCAGGGTCTGCGGCCACAGCCGTGTCCAGTTTGCTTTTGTTCAGGGACAGTACACCGTCCTTGTCAAAGCTCAGGCCAATGTCACTCAAGCCGATGCCGTATTGGGCCACCTGTTCACGCAAAATATTGCGCAAGCCCCTTTCCAGGCTCGAAGGGGTTGTTTCCTTGGACAGCGTGGCGTCTTTTTGCTGTTGGTCTTTCAGGTTGCCGCGAATTTTGTTGTACGCCGTCACAAAACCATCCAGCGTGGTCTTCAAGGCAGCGTCATCCAGCCCCACTTCTAGGTTGATCGGGGTCGTGGTGACTGCTTTCAGGTTCAGTGTCAGACCTTCCACTGCATCGCTCACAGTGTTGCTGGCCTTGCTCACTGGCAGATTGTTGATGGTGAAGTTGGCATTTTGCGCAGCTTGCAGTGTGTCTGCATTCTTGCCGGAGCCTGCAAGGGCAGTGGGGTCATAAGCCAGGCGTGACAAGCCAGCCACATTGGTGTTGTTGCCATCGTCGTCAGCCACTTCCAGCTTGAAGCCGTTGACCGCACCGGTGTCCTTGCTGGTCAAAACCAACCGTGAGCCTGCGCCATCGTTCACGATGGAGGCGTTCACCCCGGCGTTTGCTTCATTGATCGCTTGCCGAACCCCTTCCAGCGTTTGCTGGCCAGCACCAATATTGATCGTTACCGGTGTTTTGTCGGCATTGTCGGTGAAGGTGTTGGTGTTTGAATCGTAACTGCCCAGTGTAATGGTCAGGCTGCCTGTGCCCACCACGGTGTCGGCTGTGGCCACGCCCAGGGTGGCTACGCTTTGCGCTTTGGCCAACTGGCTGACTTCAATGCTGTAGCTGCCCTTGGCATTGGCCGAACTGGCTGTGGCCGATACCACCTTGTCGTCTGTGGATGTGGCTTTCAGTGGGTTCAGGTTGCTCAGGTTGGTGAGTTTGTCTGTAGCCGTTTTCAAGTCGGCAAATGAGTTCTTGATGATACCGTAGATCGAAATCTTGGTATTGATCGCCGTTCTTTCAGTACTCACCTTGTTCAGGGGCAGGCGCTCGGCGGCCATCAGCGAGCTGATGATTCCCTCAATGTCCAGTCCAGACCCAATGCCTGCAGATGAAATCGATGGCATGTTAAAGCTCCTTCACGTTGTTGGGTTCTCAGACTTCGCGCGACATGAGAACGCCTTGCATTTTTTCAATGGCCTTGGCGATTTTCAGCATTTCCACAGAAGGAATCTGTTTCAGTATTTCCTGCGTTTCCCGATCGACAATTTGTACAATGGGTCTGCCGTTGTCGTTGTCAATCAGGAACTGCAAATTGGATTGGTTGCTGGCCAGCGCATCGTTGGCTTTTTGAACGACTTCAATCACCTCTTCCACAGTCAACTCTGCGCCTTCGCCCAGAATGGGTTTAGGTGCATTGCCTGTGATGGCTTTGACGTTGCTGGCGTCCTGCGGCTTTTGCAGCGCCGTTGCATAATCAGACATGTTTGAAATATTCATTTTCGCCACCTTTTGCATTCTAAGCGGGCATTACAAGCCCTCATGACTTGATTAACGGCAGGTTTACTGTCTTTCTTTAACAATAAAAAAAGCCCGATGCGCTTGGTTCATCGGGCTTTTTGTTCAATACAGGCGCGCTTGTGGCATGCCTGTATTGTGTCCAAGGTTACGCTTGCCCTGGCCTTAACGCAGTAGACTCAACACGTTATTGGGCAGCTGGTTGGCCTGTGCCAGCATGGCGGTACCGGCCTGTTGCAGAATCTGTGAACGGGTCAGGTTCGCAGTTTCCTTGGCAAAGTCGGCATCCATGATTCGGCCGCGGGCTGAACTCAGGTTGCTGCTAGTTGTTTCCAATGAACCCACGACCTGTTCAAGTCGACTCAAACCTGCACCGGTTGTGGCGCGAAGGTTGGTGATGTCGTCAATTGCAGTGTCAATGGTGTCGATTGCGGTTTCTGCATTGGCCGCGGTGTCCACGCCACCGAAAGCCGTCACGATGGCTGCCTGTGTTGCGCCACCCAGGGTGGTTTGCAGATCGTTGCCGCCGGCAAGGCCGTCGTCAGTCAGGTTGACGTTCAAGGTGTCTGCAGCGTCATTGCCTGAACCAATCTGCAATTCAACGGATTTGTTTGCAGCTGCGAACACGTTGTTGTCGTTGAACGTGGTGCCTGTTGCAACACGGCCGACTTCGTTGGCCAGTTCCGTGAATTCACGGTTCAGGTTTGCGCGGTCGGTGTCGTTCAAAGTGCCGTTTTTGGCTTGTACGCCCAGTTCACGCATGCGCTGCAGGTTATCAGTGATTTTACCCAGGGCGCCATCTGCCACTTGCAGCAGTGAAATGCCGTCGTTGGCGTTGCGGGAAGCTACATCAAAGCCGCGTATCTGGGCGGTCATCCGTTCAGCAATCGCCAAACCGGCTGCATCGTCTTTCGAGCTGTTGACTCGCAAGCCGGAAGACAGGCGAGCGATTGAAGTTTCTAGGGAACCCGCCGATCTGCTCAGGTTTGTTTGTGCGCCCAGTGAAGGGGCGTTTGTGTTGATTCCTAACATTTAGGACCTCCTTGCGGTTGAGTTGACAAAACCAGGTTTAGGGGTTTTTGTCGGTGTGGGTTAGGTAACCCTGCTCAGCTTCTCTTGCTGACACTACAACTAACGGAGATGTTTTTCAAAAATGTATAGGGTTAATTCCTTTTATTAATTAATGTAAATTAAGTTTCAAAAACGAAATTGGATTATCCCCATGAAAAGGGGATAATCCAATTTGGAAAAATCAAAAATCAGGTTTCTTGATTTCAAAAATCAATTTTGCGAATCTGATTTACTGCAACAGGCTCAGCACGTTGTTGGGCAACTGGTTGGCCTGGGCCAGCATGGCGGTGCCAGCCTGCTGCAAAATCTGTGAACGGGTCAGGTTCGCTGTTTCCTTGGCGAAGTCAGCGTCCATGATGCGTCCGCGCGCAGCCTGCAGATTGGTGCTGGAGGTGTCGGCAAAGGAAGCCACCTGTTCAAGGCGGCTTTGGCCCGCGCCCACCACAGCCCGAATGCCCGTGATGGCATCAATCGAGGCGTCCAGTGTGTCAATCGCCGTGGTGGCGTTGGCCACGTCGGTGATGGCACCGAGGTTGGTTTGAATATCGGCTGCGCCGTTGGTCAGGATGGTAGTCAGGTCGTTGCCTGTGCTCAAGCCGTCGTCGGTCAAATTCAATTCAAGTGTGTCGGTGGTGGCGTTGCCCGTGCCCACCTGGAAGCTCAGTGTCTGGTTGGCTGCATCAAACAGGTTGTTGCCGTTGAAGGTGCTGCCTGTGGTGATGCGGTCCACTTCGTTGGCCAGCTCCGTGTATTCACGGTTCAGGTTCACGCGGTCGGTGTCGTTCAGGGTGCCGTTCTTGGCCTGTACTGCCAATTCACGCATGCGCTGCAGGTTGTCCGTGATCTTGCCCATGGCGCCGTCAGCGACCTGGAGAAGAGAGATACCGTCATTGGCATTGCGGCCAGCCACATCAAAGCCCTTGATCTGCGCTTGCATGCGCTCGGCGATTGCCAGGCCTGCTGCGTCGTCCTTGGCGCTGTTTACACGAAGGCCAGAGGACAAGCGGGCGATTGAGTTGTTCAAACCCATACCTGAACCAGACAGGTTCTTCTGGGCGGTCAGTGATGCAACGTTGGTATTGATTCCTAGCATGATATTTCTCCAAGCAATTCAGTTGAGTTCATCGGGCTGCATCACTGTGTGTGCTGCCTCATGATTCCTTAACGCTTGAAAAAACAGGAACTTTAGAAAAAAATGCGAAAAAATTCACTTTCTCAAGAGAATTTTTGATAGCCCTCAAGTTTGCGGCGGGGGTGCCGTAATTGGGCCATTTTGTTTGAAACTTGGTCTGAACTTCCCCCGGTTTTCCAGTGCGTGTTGCAGGGTGCACTGTCAAACCAGGGGTCGCTCGGAGTGACTCTTCGATTAACGCAGCAGGCTCAACACGTTGTTGGGCAGCTGATTAGCCTGGGCCAGCATAGCGGTACCGGCCTGTTGCAGAATCTGTGAACGGGTCAGGTTCGCAGTTTCCTTGGCAAAGTCAGCGTCCATGATTCGGCCACGGGCTGAACTCAGGTTGCTGCTGTTGGTTTCCAGTGAGGAGGCCACTTGTTCCAGTCGGCTCAAGCCAGCACCTACTGTAGAACGCAGGTTGGTGATGTCATCAATCGCGGTGTCGATTGTATCGATCGCAGTTTCAGCGTTGGCTGCGGAATCCACACCGCCAAGGGCTGTCGCGATCAGGGCCTGTGTTGCGCCACCCAGGGTGGTTTGCAAGTCGTTGCCGGTCGCTGTGCCGTCGTCAGTCAGGTTCACTGCCAAGGTGTCAGTTGTTTCGTTGCCTGCACCAATTTGCAATTCAACTGATTTGTTCGCCGATGCAAACACTGTGTTGTCATTGAAGGATGTGCCTGTTGCAACACGGCCCACTTCGTTGGCCAGCTCCGAAAATTCGCGGTTCAGGTTGGCGCGGTCAGTGTCGTTCAAGGTGCCATTTTTCGATTGAACACCCAATTCACGCATGCGCTGCAGGTTGTCAGTGATTTTGCCCAGGGCGCCATCGGCCACTTGCAACAATGAAATACCGTCATTCGCGTTGCGGGATGCCACGTCGAAGCCACGAATCTGAGCGGTCATCCGTTCCGCAATAGCCAGGCCAGCTGCGTCGTCTTTTGCGCTGTTGACTCGCAAGCCGGAAGACAGTCGAGAGATTGAAGTTTCAAGGGAACCAGCAGATTTGCTGAGGTTCATTTGTGCGCCAAGTGAAGGTGCGTTGGTATTAATTCCCATCATGATAGATTACTCCAAAAAAATCTTTACTATTAGTAAGAAGAGGGTGTCTTCTTGTTCGCCTCGGTGTTTGTCACCGATGTTTATATAACGTCTTTGGGGGATGAATATTTAGCTTATTTTTGAAATATTTTTCAATTTGTTTTTTTACATTTAATAAAAAAAACAGATTATCTTTTTCATATTGTTAAATAAGAAAAAGATAATCTGTATCCCGGCAGCTGCAAGCAAAAAATGAGGGGTGGATGCTTCCCACCCCCTTTAAAACAACCAGCTATCAGGAATCAGATCGCAGGTTGCTGCTTGGACTTCATACAACAGGTGATTCAATCAAATCCTTGTTTACTGCAACAGGCTCAGTACGTTGTTGGGCAACTGGTTGGCCTGGGCCAGCATGGCGGTACCAGCCTGCTGCAAAATCTGTGAACGGGTCAGGTTCGCTGTTTCCTTGGCGAAGTCTGCATCCATGATGCGTCCGCGTGCGGCCTGCAGGTTGGTGCTGGAGGTGTCGGCAAAGGAAGCTACCTGTTCCAGGCGGCTTTGGCCCGCGCCCACCACTGCCCGAATACCGGTGATCGCATCAATCGAGGCGTCCAGTGTGTCAATCGCCGTGGTGGCGTTGGCCACGTCGGTGATTGAACCCAGGTTGGCCTGAATGTCAGCGGCTGCACCGGTCAGGATGGTGGTCAGGTCGTTGCCTGTGCTCAAGCCGTCGTCGGTCAAATTCAATTCCAGAGTGTCGGTGGTGGCGTTGCCCGTGCCCACCTGAAAGCTCAGTGTCTGGTTGGCTGCATCAAACAGGTTGTTGCCGTTGAAGGTGCTGCCTGTGGTGATGCGGTCCACTTCGTTGGCCAGCTCCGTGTATTCACGGTTCAGGTTCACGCGGTCGGTGTCGTTCAGGGTGCCGTTCTTGGCTTGAACAGCCAATTCACGCATGCGCTGCAGGTTGTCTGTCATCTTACCCATGGCGCCGTCAGCGACCTGGAGAAGAGAGATACCGTCGTTGGCATTGCGGCCCGCCACATCAAAGCCCCTGATTTGCGCTTGCATACGCTCTGCAATGGCCAGGCCTGCTGCGTCGTCCTTGGCGCTGTTGACACGAAGGCCAGAAGACAGGCGGGCGATTGAGTTGTTCAAACCGATGCCTGAACCTGACAGGTTCTTCTGGGCGGTCAGCGATGCAACGTTGGTATTGATTCCTAGCATGATATTTCTCCAAGCAATTGTATTGAGTTCATCGGTCAGTCGCCTTCAGTGTCGAGCACCGTTGTGCGCTGCCTTGTGTCCTGTTATCGATTGCTGGAATTAAAACTTTAGGGTTGGTGTGAGAAATAAAAAATATTCTTTTTACCCCCTAAAGTTCGGGGTGCGTTTGTCGTAACACCTCAGACGGGGCAACACTTTGTGACTCGAACGGATGGGGGGATCCCCCCAAACCGTGATCCTTTCACCGAGTCCTTTCCCCGATAGTGAGGGTGTAAGACGTTTTCCTACATGCGGATTGCCAGAGAAGTGACTGAATCAATAGAAGCAGGATGATTCATGAAAACTGGCTTCAGGACGATGATTCGTATCAGGGAATTGCAACTGTGACTAGACACCACAGTGCGAAATTGGGATGCCGTAAAACTGAGACTGAACTGGAGAATACACACATGAAAGCTACTCGCTTGCTTGACGAAATTCGTGAAACCAACCTTTCTTATTTGCTGCTAGCACAGCAGCTGATTCGCGAAGACCGTGCCGAAGCTACTTTCCGCCTGGGTATTTCCGAGGAAGTGGCCGACCTGATCGACCAACTGACCACGGCACAGGTGCTGAGAATTGCCTCCAGCAACATGTTGATGTGTCGCTTCCGCTTTGATGATGAAGTGGTCTGGAACCTGTTGACCAGCCACACCAAGGATCGCAGCGTGTCTGGAATGCATGCCGCCATCATCATGTCTGGCAAGGCGGTTGGCGTTACAGCGTAATAAGTTAAAAATGAGGGTGTAACAAAAACAATAAAGGCACCCAACTTTGACATCAGACAGGGGTCAGAAAATCATGGCAAAAGTCAAATCAATTATTGATGAAGCAGCACAAATCCGTTTGGCCACCGAGCTGATTCGACTGGATGCAAGGCTGCAGGTGCTGGAATCGGAAACCCAGTTGTCCCGTGAACGTTTGCTCAAGCTCTACAAAGAGCTCAAGCACAAATCGCCGCCCAAGGGCATGTTGCCTTTTTCGACAGACTGGTTCATGACCTGGCAACCCAATATCCATTCGTCGCTGTTCATCAACATTTACCAGACCTTGATCAAAAGCACCGACATTGAAGACATCGAAGCCATTATCAAGGCCTATCGCATGTACTTGGAGCAGGTTACCCATTTGGGACTGCCCGAGGTGTTGTCCCTGACCCGCGCCTGGCGTTTGGTCAAGTTTTTTGATGCAGGCATGTTGACCACCACAGCCTGCAAGGAATGTGACGGCCGCTTTGTGGTTCACACCTATGAGTTGGTCAATGATTATGTGTGTGGCCTGTGCCACATGCCCTCACGTGCCGGAAAGACCAGGCAATCTGCAGCGGACCGCTTCTTCAATGAAGAAGCCAGCGTAGAAGCCTGAGTTAAAAGTCCGGCAAAAGCCCGCGGGAGCAGGGCTTGCCGTTTACCCCCGCTGCAACAAAAGGTCCGGTTGCATCCTCCCACCCTCTGTCTCTTCCGGGTCTGCAGTGGGGGTTTCTCATACTCGTAAAGGCCAGCCATTGTTGCTGGCCTTTTTCAATTCATAGCCCCCAAAGCGGCTAGAGCAAACGATTGTGTCGTGTTTCACCAGCAAGCCCCATGCTTTGAAATCGCCTAGAAAAGCCACTTTATTCAGACAAAAGATTTTACAAATTCTGCCGACAATACCTATACACAAAAACCATTTTTAGACAGAGAACCCAAGCCCATGTTAGTAGCAATCGGATTCGTGATCGTCACGGCCTGTGTGTTAGGCGGCTTCGCCTTCATGGGCGGACATTTGATCACCCTGTGGCAGCCCGTGGAAATCCTGATCATCGGTGGTGGTGCACTGGGTGCCATGGTTGTCAGTAACACTCCCAACATTCTGAAGGCCACAGGTAAGGCCATGGCCGGCGCATTCAAACCCAGTTCAATCACCAAGGCCTTCTACATGTCGCTGATGGCTCTGATGTATGAAGTACTGACCAAGGTTCGCAAAGAAGGCTTGATGTCGATTGAAGGCGATGTCGAAGAGCCAGAGCAAAGCCCGCTGTTTCAAAAATACCCCGAAGTACTCGCAGATCATCACATTGTCGAGTTTTTGACCGACTACCTGCGACTGATGGTCAGCGGTAATTTGAACCCGATGGAAATTGAAAACCTGATGGATGGTGAACTTGAAACCCACCACCAGGAAGCACACACACCGCAGGCGGCAGTCCAGCAAATGGCAGATGGTTTGCCTGCTTTCGGCATTGTGGCTGCGGTGATGGGTGTGGTGCACGTGATGGGCTCGGTGGGGCAGGTCAGCAACGCTGAGCTGGGCGTCATGATCGCAGCAGCCTTGGTGGGGACTTTCCTTGGCATCTTGTTGGCCTACGGGTTTGTCGGGCCACTGGCCAGCATCATCAATCACAAAATTGCAGAATCATCCAAGCCTTTTGAATGTGTCAAAACCACTTTGCTGGCAAGCCTCAATGGCTATTCGCCAGCGCTGGCCGTGGAGTTCGGTCGCAAGGTGCTGTATTCCACCGAACGCCCAAGTTTTGTCGAGCTTGAAGAGCACGTGAAGAACACCAAAGGCAAGTAAGGACAAACAAGCACCATGGCGAAGTCTGACGAAGAACGTCCAATCATTGTCATCAAGAAGATCAAGAAAGGCGGGCATGGCCATCACGGTGGTGCCTGGAAAATTGCCTATGCCGACTTTGTGACGGCGATGATGGCTTTCTTTCTGCTGATGTGGCTGCTAGGTTCCACTGCAGAAGATGATCTTAAAGGCATCTCGGATTATTTCAACTCCCCCTTGAAAGTTGCCCTTGTAGGGGGTCCCGGATCTGGAACTGCAACCAGCATTATTGATGCTGGGGGTACAGACCTGACACGCTCGGTGGGACAAATCAAGAGTGGCGGCAATGAAAAGAACTCGGCCAACGGTTCCGCCAACGAGGCATTCGAACGGGCAGAAGCCCGTCGCTTGCTTGAATTAAAGGGGGAAATAGAGGGCCTAATCGACGCATCAGAGTTGATGAAAAAGTTTGAAAATCAAATCATTCTGGACATTACGCCAGAGGGTTTGAGGATTCAGATCGTGGATGAACGCAATCGCCCCATGTTTGATTCAGGCAGTGCCGTGCTGAACAGCTACATGAAAGACATTTTAAGAAGTTTGACCAAGTTGCTGAACAAGGTCCCCAACAAATTAAGTTTGTCAGGCCACACCGATGCAGCGCCGTATGCGGCGGGTGTCAAGGGGTACAGCAATTGGGAGCTGTCGGCAGACAGGGCCAATGCCAGTCGTCGCGAGATGACCCTGGCCGGAATGCCGGATTCAAAAATGTTGCGGGTTGTTGGTTTGGCCTCTTCAGTGTCGCTGGATGAGAAAGACCCCTACGCAGCAGTGAACCGCCGTATCGCAATTGTAGTGATGAACAAGCGTGCAGAAGACGCAGTCAGGGCGCTAGCGAACCTGGATGAAGGGCAAGACCCCAACCAGATTGAGTTGCCACCCGTGCCGAAAATCGAAGGCTTGCCGTTCCCGCGGGAACAGTAAAAAGATGAATTTGAAAACCGAAAACAGATGAACTGTCAGGAGTAACAAACAATGCAAAACGATTACCGCTTGATGAACATGATCGATGAGAAGGCACGGCTGGCAGGCTCCAACAAAATGGAATTGCTTCTGTTCTCCCTCGGTTCCACTGAAGTGTTTGGAATCAACGTGTTCAAGGTGCGTGAAGTGTGCGAAACCTTGCCCATCACACGCACACCGAACATGCCACCGGGCGTAGAAGGCATTATTTCCCTGCGCGGCAGCATATTGCCGGTGATTGACCTGGCGCAATGCCTGCACATGGGTAATGGCGAGCAGCGCACCAAGCTGATCATCACCGAATTTTCTTCACACACCCAGGCGTTTCTGGTTCAGGACGTGGATCGAATCGTTCGTGTGGACTGGGAACAGGTGAAGTCGCCGCAAAGCATCGGGCAAGCCCAAAGCGCCATGATCACGGCCTTGACCGAGCTGCCCGATGGCAAGCTGGTGTCAATCCTGGATGTAGAACAGATTCTGGGTGAAGTGATTGGTGAAGGCGACGTGCCCAACATGGATTCAATGCGACCCGATCATCCTTATCCGGTGTTTTTCGCAGACGATTCCAATATCGCCCGCAAGAAAATCACGGAAGTCCTCGAGAAGTTGCACCTGCCTTACCAAAGCGCCATCAATGGTCGTGAAGCGTGGGAAAAACTGCGCAACATTGCCACACGTGCAGAACAGGAAAACCGGGATCTGCGCGATGTCGTTTCCCTCATTCTGGTCGATGCAGAAATGCCCGAGATGGACGGCTATGTGTTGACGCGTCACATCAAGGAGGATGCCCGCTTCAAGGGTATTCCAGTGGTGATGCATTCATCGTTGTCATCCGTGGCAAACAAGAAGTTGGGTCAGCAAGTTGGTGTGGATGCCTATGTGGGCAAATTCCATCCCGAAGAACTGGCGCAGATGGTTACCTCAATGCTTCACCCAGCTTAAGGAGAAAGCATGAATCCCGAAGACCTGAGAATCCTGATTGTTGACGACTTTTCGACCATGCGTCGAATCGTACGCAACCTGTTGAAGGAAATTGGCTACAACAATGCGGATGAAGCGGAAGACGGCGCAATCGCATTGGCCAAACTGAAGAACGGCAATTTCAATTTTGTGGTCAGTGACCTCAACATGCCCAATATGAATGGTTTTGAGCTGCTTCAGAACATACGAGCCGATGCCGAACTGAAACATCTGCCGGTGTTGCTGGTGACCGCAGAAGCGAAAAAAGAGGACATTGTGACCGCCGCCCAGATGGGTGCCAATGGTTACATTGTCAAGCCTTTTACCAAGGCCACTCTGGAAGAAAAGCTGGGCAAGATCGTCGCGAAGATGTCTGTCTAAAACCAATAAAACAGGAATGGAGAGGTCGCAACGATGAATCCGGAAAATCTGAAAAGTGGTGACAACGTCGACTTGGAAGCGTTGTTTGATGAAATCGCCGAACAACGTGTTTGGGACGACAGCCCTGTTGAGGCTCCAGCACCGGTGGCGCAGGTAACCGCTGCGTCGGCCGAGCCAGAATCGGGCGTTTCCTTCAATGAAACACCCTTGAACGAAGAACCCCACGATGTCTTTCGCCGGGTCGGCTCACTGACCCGAAAGCTGCATGATGCGCTTCGCGAACTGGGCTACGACAAAAGCGTGGAAAGCGCAGTCAATTCTTTGCCTGATGCGCGTGCACGCCTGAATTACATTGCAGAGCTGACTGGCAAGGCCGCCGACAAGGTGCTGGGTGCTGTCGAAGCTTCGCAGAAACTGAACGATGACATGGCCGCCCGCGCTGCTGAACTGGACAGGCAATGGGACCGGTTATACAACCATGAAATGAGCCTTGAGGAATTCAAGTCACATGCCCGCGAGAACCGCGAGTTCATGAAGGAAATTGCCGGAAACAGCAGCCAGATGGGTGGTCACCTCACCGACATCATGATGGCGCAGGACTTCCATGACTTGACAGGTCAAGTGGTCAACCGCATTGGCAACATGGCGCAAGGCCTTGAAGAACAATTGGTACAGCTGCTGCTGGATACCACACCGCCCGACCAACGCAAACAGGTTGAAGAAACATTCCTGAATGGCCCTGCCATCAACGCGGAAGGTCGTGCCGATGTATGCAGCAATCAAAGTCAGGTCGATGACCTGCTGGAAAGCCTCGGCTTCTAACAACACAAACAACCAGGCTGAAGTGGGAGAATACAGATGAGTGCATTCAGTGACGTCGAACTGCTGCAGGACTTCCTGACGGAAGCAGGCGACTTGTTGGAAGACGTGGACAGCAAACTGGTGGAGCTGGAACAGCGCCCCGAAGATGCCGAGTTGTTGGCCACCGTTTTTCGCGGCTTTCACACCATCAAGGGTGGTGCCGGATTTTTAGAGGCCACCCACCTGGTTGAACTGTGTCACAAGACAGAAAACCTGTTTGACTTGCTGCGAGCCAAGAAGCTGTTGCTGAATGCGGAAATGATGGATTCCATCATGGCGGCAACCGGTGAAGTCCACCGCATGTTTGGTGAAATGCGCAATGGTCAACAGCCAGGCGCAGCCCCTGTTGAGCTGCTGGATGCGCTGGATGACGCGATTCATGGGCGAACCGCTGCGCCCGCAGTTGCAGCCGCTCCCGTTGAGCAACTGCAGCCCACACTCATCGCTGATGAGCCTGCAAGCCCATTGGGTTCAACCGCATTGGCTCACGATAATTTCTTTGGAGATGAACTGGATTGGGCGGCTCTGTACGAGGCGGCCGTGGGTGTTCCACCCCGTGAGCTGGAACAGGCTGCATTGAGTGTTGACATGGTCACTGCTGCCATCTCACGTCAGGCTGCAGCGGCTGTGCGCCCCAAAGCAGCACCCCCCAAAGCCAAAGCCGCAGCCCCGGCTGCAGCTGTGCAGAAAGAAAATACGATACGCGTTGATACAGCGCGTTTTGACCAGATCCTGAACCTCAGCGGTGAAATCGGTTTGACCAAAAACAGGTTGAATTGTCTGTTTCAAACCATTGCGGGTAGCGGTTCCAACGAAGACGCCATCAAATCACTGGACACAGTGATGGGTCAGTTGGACATGCTGGTGTCCGATTTGCAGTCTGCGGTGATGAAAGCCCGCATGCAGCCCGTGGGCCGGGTGTTTCAGAAATACAGCCGCTTGGCGCGTGATGTGTCTCGCCAGTTGGGCAAAGATGTTGAACTGGTCATTGAAGGCGCAGAAACCGAGGTGGACAAATCCATCCTTGAAGAACTGAACGACCCCCTGATCCACTTGGTTCGCAATGCGGTTGATCATGGCATTGAAACCATTGAAGACCGAATTGCCTGCGGTAAAAATCCGAAAGGTATTGTGAACCTGTCAGCACGCCAAACCGGCGACCACATCGTGATTGAAATTCAGGATGACGGCCGTGGCATGCGTCCTGAAATCATTCGCGAAAAAGCGGTTGAGAAGGGTTTGATCAACGCCGAGGAAGCAGGGCAGTTGAGTGTGCAGGACAGCCTGCAGCTGATCTTCCTGCCAGGGTTCTCAACGAAGGACCAGATCTCGGACATCTCGGGGCGTGGAGTGGGCATGGACGTGGTGAAAACCAATATCCAGCGCCTGAACGGCCGTATTGAAATTCAATCTGATCCGGGGCAGGGTTCGACCATCACCATTTTGTTGCCCCTCACACTGGCTATCCTGCCTGTGTTGATGCTCAAGCTGGAGGAACAGATTTATTCCTTGCCGTTGTCTTGCGTACGGGAAATCATTCCCATCGAAGAAGACAAGGTTCAGTATGTCGGCAGCAAGCCCACAATGGTGGTGCGCGGCGAAGTGATTCCCTTGCTCGACCTCGCTGTACTGATTGGTCGCGAAAGCAGCCCCACACCCAAGGTGGGTGTTCTGGCCATCAGCGGCAACAAGGCCTGCATACTGGCTGTTGATTCCATGGTGGGTCAGGACGAAGTCATGATCAAACCGCTGGATGGTGTCAAGCCCAAAGGCGTGGCCGGTGCCACTTTGTCGGGCGAGGGTCTCCTGGTCCTGGTGCTCGAACTACGTGAACTGATCGAAGGCAAGCTGTAAAAAAATCTTTTTGCAAGTCCGCACGCGGACTTGCAGTCTTTACCCCGTTCGGGGAATTTTCATTGTTTAACTGTTACTTCAAGAACAAGGGTGTTTTTACTCTTTTCCTAAACCTAATGCATTTGGGTTAGCTACTCGATAATCAAATCATGGGCAGTGAATGCCAATGACATCGAAAATAGCCACAATGGCAGAGGAGTAGGCAGGATGGGTTCGCTTTACAGATCGATTGAGAAAAGTTTTTTCTACACACTCACTCGAAAATTATTGGGCAACATGGCTGCCATCGCTGTGGTGGTGTTGCTGGGTTATGTTGCGATTTACAGCTGGGTTACAGGCAAGCTCTCGCCTGAACAGGCTGGCGATTTTCGTTGGATGCTCAGCGTGGCCCTGAGTGCCACTTTGCTGGCCTGTGCGGGCGCATTTTTTTACCTGCGACACCTCATTGTTCGCCCGGTTCATCTGCTCAGCGACCGAATGGATCAATTGGCCAACGGTGAGGGTGACCTCTCCGTGAATTTGCCCACAGTGACTCAGGATGAGCTCAGTGAGCTGGCTGAAAACTACAATGCCTTTATGGTTCGCTTGCGTGACCTTATTCATGAGATTCGCAGAATGACTGCACAGGTGTCGATGGAATCGGTTCGTGTTTCCGGCAGCCTTAAAGACGCCAGCCGTACCGCAGACAAACAAGGCAGCATCACCACAGAGATTTTTCAGGCGGCTGATCTGGCATCCAATGCCATGGAAAATGTGGCCAACAGTGCAAACTATTTGTCCCGTGCCACGGCTGAGCACTTGCACACCGTCAATTCCTCCTACCGCGAGTTGTTGACCGTTGCAGAAGAAATGAATATGGCTTCAGGCAGTTTGAGCAGCTTTGGGCAAACTGTTGAAAAGTTGGCCGATACGGGCAAAGGCATTGAAAACATTGTCAAACTGATCAACGATATTTCAGACCAAACCAACTTGCTGGCACTGAATGCAGCCATTGAAGCGGCGCGTGCGGGTGAGCAGGGGCGAGGGTTTGCCGTTGTGGCTGACGAAGTGCGCGGCCTGGCCGAGCGTGTGAAGTCTGCCACAGGCGAAATTCGTGGCAACATCACTTCCATGCTCAGCCTCGTGGATGAAACCCAGAGCGAAACCCGTGAAATCAACCAGAGCATCCTGAAAGGTCAGAAAACAATCAGCACTTCATCGAGCAAGTTTTCCGGAATGGTTCAAAGTTTTGATGAAATGAGTGTGCAGATCAATGACGTCACTCAGCAGGTTCAGGCGGTCAAGCAGATCAATCAAGAAGTATCCGGAAAAGCTTCCGAAATTCGTGAAACAGCCCAGTCGGTCATCAATCAAACCCAGGAATCGGAAAAATCAAGTTCAGAGTTGGCTGCCGCAACTGACCGAATCAAGGAATTGGTGGCGCGTTTCAAGATTGGAAAAGGGGCTTATGAAAAAGTCATCGAGCAGGCCATTGTTGCGCGTGAGCAATGCAAGCAGATTCTGGTGGACGCCATGTCCAACGGCCACGACATTTTTGATGAGACCTACAGGGCCATTCCGAACTCGAACCCCCAGAAATACAGCACCTGCTATGACAAAGCGGTTGAACGCCAGTTGCAAGGCGCCTATGATCAATTGGTGACCAATGTGCCGGGTTCGGTGTTTTCGCTTTGTGTAGATCGCAAAGGTTATGCGCCCACGCACAACAGCAAGTATTCACGTCCATTGACCGGCGATTTGAAGACAGACCTGGTGGAAAGCCGCGACAAGCGCATGTTCAGCGACCCGGTGGGTTTGCGTGCTGCGCAGAATCTGATGCCCTGGCTTTTGCAGACCTACCGGCGTGACACCGGTGAGGTGTTGAATGATTTGTCACTGCCCATTGAAATCGACGGCAAACACTGGGGTGGAATTCGCTTGGGCTTCAGCCCGGAGCTTTTGATCAAGGACTGATCGCCCTGCGAGAGAATTGCGGATAGGGGTCCGTTTTAAAGCCGCACCAAGTTGCGGCTTTTTTTTATGGATTGCTCTTGATCCAGACATTCAGGAATTCAGGGCACTGAGTCAGTATGTCGACCAGCCTGGCTGTACTCGTCTCGAAACTCGCAATACTTTTGACACCCGATTGGCGGCAGGCCACTTCAAGTTCTTCTGCAAGGCTGGACGCTACGTCCAGGCCAATTGCAGCACTGGCACCTTTCACATTGTGTGCCGCGTCTCCCAGTGCATGCAGGTCTTGGTTGTCGCAGGCGGCCTGTAGCTTCGAGATGTATTTGGGACATTCCTTGATGAATACGGTGATCAGCAGGGTCATCAAACCCGTGTCTTTGTCAATTCGGGCCAGGGCCGCGCTCGGGTCGTAGTGCATGTGTGGAAACCTTTCCAGATAAGTAGCCTCATGTTACCTGCTCAATTCGCCGTTTTGATTTGGGCGGACTGTTTTCATAATAAGAACATTCCAATACCCCAGGTGCTGCTTTGGCCGAAGAAACAGATCAGGAAAAAGACTTACCCGCGTCGGAACAGAAGATCCGTAAAGCGCGAGAGGAAGGCAATCTGCCCCGGTCCAGAGAACTGGGTGGTGGTGCGGTGCTGTTGTCCGGGGTCGGCCTGCTGTATGCCATGGGCGGTGAGCTGGTTGGGCAAAGTGAAAAGCTGATGCGTCAGGGTTTAATGCTTGAGCGTGAGCATGCATTTGACACCAAATACATGGGGCTCAAGTGGGTGTCCATGCTGCAGGAAAGCCTGGTCATTCTGGTGCCGCTTTTCCTGGTGGTCGTGGTTGCCGCCATTCTGGCGAACGTGGCTTTGGGTGGACTGAATTGGTCCACCACGCCCATGGAGCCCAAGTTCTCCAAGTTGAATCCAATCACTGGACTGAAGAATATATTCTCAGTCAATGGTTTGGCCGAACTGGTGAAAGCCATTCTCAAAACGGTGCTGCTGGGCGGGGTCGGGTATCTGCTGCTGATGCAGGACCTTGGTGAATTTACCCAGTTGTCCGCGATGCCGCTTGAACATGGCATGGCCGAAACCGCGCGAATTACCATCAAAGACGCTTTGATTCTGTCGATTGTGTTTCTTCTGATTGTGGCCATTGATGTGCCTTACCAGTTGTGGCGCTACTACAAAGGTCTGCGCATGAATCTGGAAGAACTCAAGCGTGAGTCCAAAGAGTCTGAGGGTGACCCCCACCTGAAAGGAAAAATCCGCAGCATGCAGCGCGAAGCAGCTCGTCGGCGGATGATGGCTTCTGTTCCCAACGCCGATGTGATCGTCACCAACCCGACTCACTACTCTGTGGCCTTGAAGTATGACAAGGACGGCAAAGGTGCGCCACGCGTGGTGGCCAAGGGTATCGGCCCATTGGCCCTGAAAATTCGTGAAGTGGGCAAGGAACACAAAGTACCTATGGTAGAAGCACCACCACTGGCCCGTGCCCTGTATTCCAATGTGGAACTGGAGCAGGAAATTCCCGGTGCCTTGTACACAGCTGTGGCCAAATTGCTGGCTTATGTTTATGCGCTGGCCGAGGGCAGGGGGCATTTGGTTGAAGTGCCAGGTGATTCGGACATTCCGAAAGGCATGGATCCAGGACCGGCGGCGTGATGAGCGTTATTGCCCATTCGCTCGGCGCTGCTGCCATGGTTCAATTTTGCTCCACTCGGCGCGAACCCCAATCGCTTGCCGAAAACCTGTTTTTCCCTTTTTGAATTTCACACTGACTCAACACACTCGACAAAAAGGGATGGTCGAGTGTGTTGTCGGCTTGCAGCCGAACGTGGCGTGTGAATTCAAACGGGCAGGTTTTCTGAAAGGCGAAGCGATCGGGATGTCGCTGCCGATTGGCCTTGAACCCGGCGGTGACTGGGTGTGGCAGTGGCTCTGAATGGGACTGTACCGCTGGCGTTTGAGCTGGGTCTGGTGCTGCTGGTACCACTGCATGTTTAGGGCTTCAGCGCCGTGGCTGGTGCGCGCATGCTGTCGCTGTTGGGCTGCCTGGTCAGTGGGCTTGCCTTTTCGCACATTCAAGAAAACCGCCCCGTTTGAACGAGGCTTGCATGTTCGCCAAGCGGTGAAACCGATGGCGACACATCAACCCGACCATCCTTTTGGTCGGGTTGATGTGAATGCAAAGCCTTGCTTCAAAAAGGGATCAAGCGGTTTTCAGTGCGGAACAGGCAAGTCACGACTAGTCAGCCTTCGACAATCGCATCAGCCTATCCACGACTAGTCAGCCTTCAAAAGCCGCAATAACCGCAACAGCGAAAGCAGGCAACCCAGCTCGCAATAGAGCCCTAAATCTGCCTCAGTTCCCCCATTAAAAAAACCTAAAGTTTTCCATAATTGAACCGTTAACAACTTGATGGGCGGAATTGTGGCCTCCACCGCATTCTCACTGGACTTCATTAAAGCAGGCTTGGCCGGCGACAAGGTAAAAACCTTGGGCGCGCCAATCTTCATCATCATGATTCTGGTCATGATGATTTTGCCTGTTCCCCCATTCGCGCTTGACCTGTTTTTTACATTCAACATCGCGCTCAGCCTCATGGTGCTGGTTGCAAGCCTGTACACCACCAAACCACTCGATTTCGCTGCATTCCCGACCATTTTGCTGGTCACCACGTTGTTGCGTTTGAGTTTGAACGTGGCTTCCACCCGCGTGGTACTTATGCACGGCCACGAAGGGCCCGATGCAGCTGGCAAAGTGATCGAGGCGTTTGGTCACTTCCTGGTGGGCGGAAACCTTGCAGTCGGTATTGTGGTGTTCGTGATCCTGATGTTGATCAACTTCGTGGTGATTACCAAGGGTGCTGGCCGAATTGCTGAAGTGTCTGCCCGTTTCACCCTCGATGCGATGCCTGGTAAACAGATGGCCATTGATGCTGATTTGAACGCCGGCCTGATTACTGAAGACCAGGCACGAACTCGCCGTGCCGAAGTCAGTCAGGAAGCCGAGTTTTTCGGTTCCATGGACGGTGCCAGCAAGTTCGTCCGTGGCGACGCCATGGCCGGTATCATGATCCTGATCATCAACATCATTGGTGGTTTTGCAGTCGGTGTCATGCAGCACGACATGAGCTTTGCCGACGCCGGCACCAACTACGTGCTGCTGGCCATTGGCGATGGTTTGGTTGCACAGGTTCCTGCACTGGTGATTTCCATTGCAGCCGGTCTGGTTGTGGCACGCGTGGGTCAGGGGCAGGACATTGGTACCCAACTGGCCAGCCAGTTGCTCAAGTCCCCACAGGCTGTGGGCATTACCTCGGGCATCATGGCCCTGATGGGCATTATCCCCGGCATGCCCAGCTTCGCATTCCTGTCACTGGCTGCCGGTTTCGGTTATTTGTCCTATCACTTGGCTTCCAAACCGGAAGTGTCCAAAGTGGCACAGAACACCGATGAACAAGCCAAGATCAAGGCCGCTACAACGGAAGCGCAAGAAGCTACTTGGGACGACCTGGTCCCCATCGACACCATTGCACTGGAAGTCGGCTACCGCCTCATCGCCCTGGTCGACAACAAGCAAGACGGTGATCTGCTCAAACGCATCAAAGCGATTCGCAAAAAGTTTGCCCAGGAAATCGGTTTTTTGCCACCAGCTGTGCACCTTCGCGACAATCTGGAATTGCGTCCTTCGGTTTACCGTATTTTGCTCAAGGGCGTGTGTATGGGTGAAGGCGAAGTATTCCCGAACCAGCACCTGGCCATCAACCCCGGCCGCGTGACCATGCAATTGCCTGGCCCACAAACTACAGACCCAGCCTTTGGTTTGCCTGCGGTGTGGATCAGCGATGATCAAAAAGAAAAAGCCAATGCAGCGGGTTACACCGTGGTGGATGCCTCCACTGTGGTGGCCACTCACCTGTCGCACATTTTGCAAACGTCTGCTGCCCAGTTGCTGGGCCGCACCGAAACCCAGCAGTTGCTCGACCATTGCGCAAAAACGTCGCCCAAGGTGGTTGAAGACCTTACCCCCAAATTGCTCGATGTGGCTGTCATTCAAAAAGTGCTTCAAAGCCTGCTGGATGAAAGTGTTCACATTCGTGATTTGCGCAGTATTTTTGAGACCCTGCTTGAAAACGGCGCTCGCACCAAGAACCCGCTGGAATTGACCGCTGCCGTACGTATCACCCTGGGTCGCGCCATTGTGCAAGCCCTGGCAGGCACCAGCGAAGACCTGAACGTACTGGTCATGGAGCCCAAGCTGGAACAAATGATTACCCACGCGCATTCTGCCGCTGGGCAAGACCAGGTGGGCATTGATCCCAATCTGGCAGAAACTTTGGCCCGACAGGCCGCAGAGGCCGCAGGCCGTCAGGAACAACTGGGCCAGAGCCCGGTGTTGCTGGTCCCCGATGCCTTGCGCTTGTCCATGGCCCGCCTCTTGAAGCGTGCAGCTCCCAATTTGCGGGTCCTGTCGCACAGTGAAATTCCAGAAAATCGAACTATCCGCGTTGCGCAAGTCGTAGGAGCGAAAGCATGAAATTGAAAAAATTCACAGCCCCCACCACCCGTGAGGCCCTGCAAAAGCTGCGCGCAGAACTGGGTGAAGATGCAATTATTCTGTCTACCAAGCAGACTGCAGCCGGCACGGAAGTGCTTGCCGCATCCTCGCATGATCTGGACGCTGTCACTGAAAAGCCTGCGCAACAGGCTGCACCCGCCTCCTGGACACGGGCAGACCGGGCCCAGTTGGCCCAGGCCACTGAACGGCAATCCGCTGAACGCCAATCCACCGAGCGCGCGCCCACTGCCGCTGAAAAAGTGGCTCAGCAAGTTGCAGCCCAGCGCGATGTTCTCATCAATCGAACGTTTGCACCTGCGCCTGCACCTGCACCTGTATTAACGCCACAGCCCACACCCATAGCTGCCGCCCGCGAATTTGCCAATGACGACATGTTGTCGGAGGTGGCCAAGCGTCGCTCCATGGCAGCCAGTGAGTCCATGGCGCAGGAAAACACCGCTGTGCTGGAAGAAATCCGTCAAATGCGCCAATTGCTGAAAGACCAGATGGCCATGATGACCTGGCGCGACACGCTGGAGAAAAACCCGCAGCGTGGCGAATTGTGGAATCTGCTGACCCAGTCTGGCTTCTCCCCCTTGTTTGCTCGCACTGTGGCTGAAAAGCTGCCTTCCGGGCTGAATGACAATCAGGTTCAGGACTGGGTCACGAATGTATTGAAGAAAAACCTGAACGTCATTCCTGGCGACAAGGACGTGGTTGAAACTGGAGGCACCTTTGCTCTGGTTGGCCCCACTGGCGTTGGAAAAACCACCACCACAGCCAAACTGGCCGCACGTTGTGTGGTCAAGTACGGTGCCGATTCCTTGGGCTTGATCACCACCGACAGCTACCGGATTGGCGCGCAAGATCAACTACGCATTTACGGCAAAATTCTGGGTGTGCAGGTTTACACCGCACAAACCCATGCTGACCTGCTTCAGTTGCGCAACAGCATGCAGCGCAAGCGTCTGATCCTGATCGACACCGTGGGCATGGGCCAGCGCGATTCCCGCGTGGCCGAGCAAACCAAGATCCTGACCGATAGCCATGTCAAACGCATTCTGCTGCTGAATGCCACCAGCCAGCCTGAAACACTCGATGACGTGGTTCGCCATTACAAAAGCACGGGCCTGAGCGGTGCAATCGTGTCCAAACTGGATGAAGCCATCAAGATTGGTGGTGTACTCGATGTGGTCATGCGTCACAAACTGGCCTTGCATTACATTGCCACCGGCCAGCGCGTGCCCGAAGACCTGTTTCCGGCCAATCCACAGGTGCTGGTGCACCGTGCCCTGCGTTCGCGCAGCGGCCAGGCATTTCAAACCTCGAGCGAAGAATTGAAATGGAAAATGGCCCAAGTCTCGACGACTGGAATTTAAGGTTTCATGGTGAACTGATGCATATGGATCAAGCCAATACACTTCGACACCTGCTGGGTCAGCAACACGCCGTCATTCATCCGATTCTGGGTGACATGGGGTCTGACTACGCCGCCTGCCTGGGACGCTTCGTACTTGAACAACAAGCACAGCGTGACCGGGTTACTGCCTTGTTTGACGGTTCAAGCGAAGGCCTGCTGCAATTGCTGCCCCAGGGCGCACGGCACGATCTTATCGAGTTTTTCAATGGCAAGCTGAACCTGGAAGATCAGGTGGTGCAGTTGGGCGACAGGCAATACCTGGTGCCCGCCAAACTGGGCCTGCAGGCCCTGGCCCGAAAACCGGGGCAGGTCAACGCCTTGTTGGGCAAGTTGCACCGCATGCCGGTCAACTGTGACCGCTATTACGCCACTTTGCCCTACGAGGCTGTAGAGCTGGCTCACGCCTTGTCTCCGAATGATGAATGGTACTGGGTTGTGCAACCCACCGCGCGGTCCGTCACACGGGCTTTCCACGCCATTCGTTCTTCGAAAGGGGTAGACGAAAACATTCAACACCGTGTTATTGTTGCAGGTGTGAAGAGCACGGATGAAGCTGATCATGTATTCGCCAATCTGCTCGAAAGTACGTCGTCCATGTTGGCAACTCCTTTGCAGTACGCGGGGCATTTGCCAGCGCTGGCGCCGGGCAGGGCGCTGAATCAGGTCAGTCGGGAGATGATTGCGGCGGGGCGTCGAATCGCGAAGGCCATTTGTTCGTTCGATGAACACGCGCTGGCGTAATAACAAGACAGGAATCACACACTCCATGTACACAGCCCAGGGCACACTCAACAAATCCAAGCAGATCGACCAGTACATACCGCTGGTGCGCCGACTTGCTCACCACCTCATTGCGAAGCTGCCGGCCTCAGTGCAAATCGATGACTTGATTCAAGCCGGTCTCATTGGACTGATGGACGCAATCACCCGGTTTGAAGAAGGGCAGGGCGCACAGTTCGAAACTTACGCCAGCCAACGCATTCGTGGTTCCATGCTGGATGAATTGCGCTCTGCAGACTGGATGCCCCGCGGTGTTCGCCAAGCCCAGCGAAAAATCGAAACGGCCACCTTAAAGGCCGAGCAACAGTTGGGTCGTTCTGCCACCGAAAAGGAAATAGCGGAAGTCATGGGCGTGAGCCTGGATGAATACCAGAACATGCTGTTCGACTCGCGCGGTGCCCAACTGGTCTTTTACGACGACTATGCCGAGGACGGTGATGGCGAAGGTTACCTGGATCGCCAGATGGATGGTGATGAAGACGCCAATCCACTCGAGCTGTTGGGTGACCAACGATTCCGGTCCACGCTGATTCAAGCCATCGAAGAACTGCCAGAGCGTGAAAAAATGCTCATGGGGCTGTATTATGAACAGGAGTTAAACTTCCGTGAAATTGCGGCTGTTCTTGGGGTCACTGAATCCCGCGTGTGCCAGTTGCA
Source organism: Limnobacter thiooxidans (assembly GCF_036323495.1). Lineage (NCBI taxonomy): Bacteria > Pseudomonadati > Pseudomonadota > Betaproteobacteria > Burkholderiales > Burkholderiaceae > Limnobacter > Limnobacter thiooxidans. The sequence continues at coordinate 1,163,853 of NZ_AP028947.1, forward strand.
CACCCAGGCTGTCAGTCGTCTCAAGGCCAAGCTTCGCGACTACTAATTTGCATGGCCCAGCCTAAAGATCAAGGAACACCGAAAACCTTCAGGCAATCCAGCAAGCGGGTCAACCGTTCCCTGATTCTTGTTGTCATAACAGCCATCGGCCCCTTGGCGCTCACCGGGCTTTACATGGCAGGCAACACCACCGACCCCGATGGTTGGCTGCTCACAATTTTCTTTTCCCTGCTGTTGGGTGCGATTGGTGCCTGGTTCATGGGCAACAAGCTGATTTCCGGCTTGCTCGGAATCATTCAGACATCTGTTCAATCTGAAAGCCAGCTGCGCCGCCTGATGGAATTGTCGGGCGACTGGTACTGGCAGCAAGATCCGGCCCACACCATCGTGCGCATTATTTATCGTGGAAAAGATCAGAACGGCACACCGAAAAGCAGCCAACCCTTGCCCTTCGACGGCTTGGCGCGCTGGGAAGTGGAAGGCTTGAGCTGCATCGACCCGCGTTACAACTGGGACACATTCAAGGCATTGCTGGACAATCACCAGCCTTTTGACAAAGTCAGTTTTGAATATTGGCCACGTAACGCCGAACGCATCATCTTCGAATCCACAGGGCGCCCCTTGTATGGCCCCAAGGGCGAGTTTCTGGGTTACATGGGTGTTTCAACGGACATGACCCAAAAGCGCTTGAATGAGCAAATGCTTTCATTGCAGCGCTCCCTGTTGCAGGGGGTTCTGCTTTCTGCGCCCATTCCCGAGTTGGCTGCTTCATACGCCCGCGGACTGAAAAACTGCCTGACCGTTCACGCCGAAGTGGTGCTAGGATTTCGTGACAAATCCGAACAAAATCACTGGCGTGTTCGCGGAACCAACCCCTTGATTCGCATGCCGCTGGACAAAGGCCAGGCTTTTTGGGACAACGCAGAGCAGTACTGCGATCCGCTGGAAGGTCATGACCAGCATGGCCTGGTTTGACTGAGCAAAATGAAGCCCGAACATTATTTTGATGACAGCTGGAAAAACGAGCTGGGTATTTCCTCTATTTGGCTGGCCCGCAGAAAAGCCGTGGAGCCGAATCAGCCCGAATACTGGATCATGGTGGCTCAGCAGGGCGTTGAGCATGCCTGTCATGACGATGTACTTCGGGTTTTAACCGCCATTCGCTTGTTGGGTTTGTGTGTTGAACGCCGAGTATTCGAAGATGATTTACAAGGCTTGAACGGCACGCTGGAGCAGCGCATTACCGATCGCACAGCTGAACTGACCCGCAGCAATTCCGAGCTGGAAGCTTTCACTTACACCGTGTCGCACGACTTGCGGGCACCCCTGCGTGCCATTGACGGGTTTTCCAGTATCTTGAAAGAAGATTTCGCCGATAGTCTGCCTGCTGAAGCCAACGGCCTGCTTGACCGAATCAGTAACAATGCCCGTCAAATGGGCGGTTTGATTGACGGGCTTCTGGATTTTTCCCGCCTTTTGCGTACCGATGTGGCCCGCGTCAAGGTGGATCAGCAACAGTTGGTGGAGCAGATTCTCGATCAGCTTGATGCCAAGCGCAAAAACATCGTCGAGGTGTGTGACCTGCCACCGGTGTATGCAGACCCGGTGTTACTTAAACAGGTCTGGATGAATTTGATCGACAATGCACTGAAGTTCAGCAGCAAGGCCGAACACCCCAAGGTGATCATTCATTGCGAAAAAGGGGTGCGGACTTTCCGCTTTACCGTACAAGACAATGGTGCTGGCTTTGACATGAAATACGCGGACAAGCTGTTCAATGTGTTTGAACGTTTGCACCACAAAAAAGATTTTGACGGCACTGGTGTAGGCCTGGCCATTGTCAAACGGATCATCGAACGCCACGGTGGAGAAATCAGTGCCAGTGGTGAATTGGGCCAGGGTGCATGCTTTACCTTCACGCTACCCGATCAAATTGAATTGACTGAATGAAAGGAATTTCCATGGCTGATGTTGTGTTGGTTGATGACAACGCCAACGACGCGGACCTCGCCCTGCGCGTGGTGAGAAAAACTTCGTCAAGTTCCAGCACTCTGTTGCTGGAAGACGGCGAGCGCGCCATTGACTATTTCAAGCAGTTGATGGATGACCACCCCGAGAACAGTGCTGTATTGAACTTGCCCAAGTTGGTGTTGCTTGACCTGAAACTACCCAAACTGGATGGACTGGAGGTGCTGAAGTTTCTGCGTTCCCATGACGTATTCAAAACCATGCCAATCGTGGTGTTGTCGTCGTCCAGGGAAATCAGCGATGTGAAGCGTTCTTATGAATTGGGTGTCAACAGTTTTGCAGTCAAACCAGTGCAATTCGATCAGTACCTGACCCGAATTTCCGCACTGGTTTCCTACTGGTTGACCATCAACGAATTACCGCGCGGGGCATAGCGCCACCGGTCAATGCAGACTGGGCCATGCCGCCCTTCGGTCCGTAAGTGTCGCTGGCAGTGGGTTTTTGTTCAGCCACTGCAGCAGCAGTCAAAATCGAAATACGTTCCTGCAAACCTGCCAATTGTTCCGTGACCAACTCACCATTGGTGGTGTTCAGGCGCTGTGCATGGGTCAAGGTAGAACGCAGTGTGGAATAGGTGCCGAACAGTCTGGGTTCATCGGCTGCCAGTACATCTACCCACAAGGCAATGCCATCCAGGTCTGGTGCAAAGCCTGCGGCTTTGGACAATTCAATGTTGGCCAGGTAACGCTTCTCCAGGTCCAGCATCATCGCTTCCTTGCGAGTAGCGAGGCTGTTCAATGCACCGGTTTCCATTTTGACCAGGCAAGCCTGTTCTTCAAGCAGAATGTCCACCAGCGCCATGGCTGTTTCACATTCATAAGCCAGGTTGTTGTACAAGTTTTTTGCTGCAGCAACATGCGACATATTCAATATTCCCAGTTGTCGTTCCCGAGCGGGCTGGTCAGTGTTATTTCTGACCCAGCAACTCGCGAGCACTTTCAATGACCTTGGCAGCAACTGCCTCGGCATTCACCTTGAATTCCCCTTTGCTGATGGCATCCTTGATCTCGGCCACTTTTTCGGCGTTGAATGGGGCACCCACAGCACTCAGCTCGCTGGACTGGCCAGAAAGCCTGGCCACTGCGCCTTCCGTACTGGCTTTGTCAGCAGCCGCCACAGGCGCAGATTTCCCGCCGCTTTGTGGTTTGGCCAGTTTGTCCAGGGGACTGCTTCCCGGGTTGATTCGATTGATACTCATAATTTCCTCCGCATTTGGCAGAGCCCAAGTGGTTTTCGTATGTTTTCTTAACGGCTCAAGTCCACCTAACTTTAACGAATTCCCAAAAGAATTCCTATATTTAGGCTGACACGTTTACAAATTCACTTCCACCACCAGCGCATCTCTGGCCACACCGTGCAAAATCTTGCCTTGGGCAGTCTTGATTTTGACCACTTCACCCAGTTCGGCTTCGCCCATCGCCACCGCAGTGCCACCAATTGCAAACCCAGGCCCGCTCATGACCACTTTCACCGTATCGCCATTCTTGACCATCGGCTGACCTCGCAAGTGGTCGTGTTTCAACAGGGTTCCCGGCCACAGCTGCCGGGTGCTTGTCTTGTTGGCCAAGTGGGTCATGTCGGTGACCCAGCCCTGCGTCAACTGACTCAGATCCATGGTCCGGTACTCCACATCACCGGCACCCACAGTTTGACCCGATTGAACCATGTTCTTGATCACCAGCACGGGTGCCCACACTTTGACGTCCACACCGAGGAAAAACGGGGCCGTGTCAGAACCGACACATTGCACGCGTACAAAGGTGCGCCCCCACATCTTGTTGCCAGAACTGTTGGCAAACAGGGCTGCCGGGCAACGCGCACTGCCAATCCGTTCATCGACTTTGACAAACTTCACATCCACGTTTGCACCGGCGGGCAGCAAGGCAGGATCCACCAGTTCACTCAACCGGTCTTCTGGCACCCACCTCGATTCGTCGGCCTGTGCAACAGCACCTGTCAAAGCGCTGGCGCAAAGCAGGGCAATACCCAGCCTTTTGCCTGGCGTCTTGCCAAACAAACGATTTTTTGATGAACACAGGACAGTGTGAAATTTCATTTAAGTTTTCTGTGCAGTTGCCGTAAAGGTGAACAAAAGGGTCATGTTCGCTTCGATGTTGCCATCGTAGGCTGGGCGCGCGCATCCACTAAGCGGGAAAAGAACACCCTTTACCCGCTTTATCTCCTCTTTGATTTGGTCTCATCAATTCAATAATCTTCTCATCCATCCGTGTATGAAGGATTCAAAAGATGTTGGACAAACTCACCGATTCAATGCAGTTCTCTGCCGAGGCCCTGAAACTCAGAGCGCGCCGGCAAGAGGTATTGACTTCCAACATTTCCAACGTGGATACACCCAATTACAAAGCAATTGATTTCAAGTTCGAAGATGCCTTGAAGGCCGCCACGGGCGAAAAAGGCTCCATGGGCACACCTGCACAACCCAGCCTTGGCAATGGCGCAGGCGGCCTGGCTGTGACCCACAAGGGACACATCACAGGCAAAGGCAATGCCGGGCAAAGCACAGCAGAAATGCTGCAGTTTCGCCGGGGCAATAACGCAGCCATTGATGGCAACACCGTGGACATTGAACGTGAACGTGCCGCATTTGCCGAAAACACCGTGAAATACGAAGCCGCCTTGCGTGCCATCAATGGTCGAATCTCGACCTTGAAGCAGGCCATGGGCTCAGGTAACCAATAAGGCTTAGGGGAACAACATGTCGCTATTCAATTCCTTCAAGTTGGCCGGTGGCGCGATGCAAGCGCAAACCATGCGCCTGAACACCGTGGCCAGCAACCTGGCCAACGTCGATACGGCCGCTGCCAAACCCAACGAGGTTTACCAGGCCCGCAAAGTGGTGTTCGAAGCCGTGCTTCAAAAGGCTGCACCCGGCAAGGCTGCCTTGGCGGAGAACGTGCAGGTCAAGGACATCGTTGAAGACAAAACCGAAGCGAAGAAAATGTTCGACCCCAAACACCCCATGGCCGATGAAGACGGTTACGTCTACATGCCCAACGTGAATGCGGTTGAAGAAATGGTGGACATGCTCGCGGCATCGCGCAGCTATCAAACCAATGCAGAAGTGATGAACACCGCCAAACAGCTGATGCTGAAAACACTGAACATGGGCAACCAGTAAGGAGAAATGAAAAATGGCTATTGATGTAACTTCCGCGCTGGGCAACAACACGGGCACTGCGGCGACCAAGAAAAAAGCTGAAGAGAACAGTCCTGAAGCCATTCAGGAGCGTTTCATGTCCCTGCTGGTGGCCCAGCTTAAAAATCAGGATCCATTGGCCCCGATGGACAACGCCCAGGTCACCAGTCAAATGGCGCAGTTGAATACTGTAACCGGTATCAACAACTTGAATGCCACCATGGAAGGTATGGCCAGTTCCCTCAACGCCAACCAGACCGTGCAGGCCACCAGCATGCTGGGCCGCGCGGTGTTGACCGAAGGCAATTCCCTGACCCTGGCCGATGGCAAGGCCCTGGGTTCGATGCAGCTGGATCAAAGCGCCGACGTGTTGAACGTGAAGGTGCTGGACGCTGGTGCCAACGTGGTGCGCACCATCAACCTGGGTGCGCAGTCCAAGGGCACGCACGAATTCCAGTGGGATGGCAAAAGCGATGACGGCAGCACATTGCCAGCTGGCAATTACAAATTCGAAATTGAAGCCAAGGCTGCAGGCAAAGACGCCAGCGTGACACCGCTGACTTTGTCCGTGGTTCAAGGTGTGCGCAATGCGGGCGCAGACGGTACCAAACTTTTGACCAGCAACGGTGGCGAAGTTTCCTTCGCGGACATCAAGCAGGTTTTCTAATTTAAAGATTTTTCAAGGAGTCAAAAATGGCTTTTTCAGCAGGTGGAAGTTTTCAGCAAGGCTTGAGTGGTTTGAACGCGGCACAGCGCGGCTTGGAGGTGATTGCCAACAACGTCTCCAACGCCAGCGTGGTCGGCTTCAAGGGATCTGAAGCGGAGTTTTCAGACGTGTTTGCCCGCGCTTTCAACGGCGCGCGTTCCACCAATGGCATCGGTTTGGGTACCAGCCTGGCTGCAGTCACGCAGAACTTCAAGCAAGGCAACATCAATGTCACCGGCAACCCCCTGGACCTGGCCATCAGTGGAACCGGCTTTTTCAAGGTGCAGGCAGCCAACGGCGACAACATTTACACCCGCAACGGCCAGATGGGCTTGAACAACGAAGGCGTGATCGTGAACTCCCGTGGCGACAGGCTTCAGGGTTTTCCTATTGATGCCACCACGGGCCGCCCTTCGGACGTCGCCCAATCCATCACCGTGCCGCGTGGCAACATTCCTCCGGCTGCAACCCGTGGCGGTAATCTCGAATTGAACCTGGATGCACGTGCTACAGCGATTGACCCAGCGTTGACTTTTGATCCGGGCAATCTGAATACTTTCAACAACTCCACCTCCATGACGGTGTACGACGAGCTGGGTGGCGCGCACATCATGGGCATCTACATGCGAAAGGAATCGTCCAATGATTGGTCCGTGTTCGCCACAGTAGACGGCACGCAGGTGGACATTGGTACCTCCCCGGTCGCTGTGACCACGGCCCCTGCGCAATCCACGGCAGCATCTTTGCAATACGGTGTTGATGGCCTGTTGGTTACTCCTGCAAATGCCAACCTGACGGTTGATATGTCCCGTTTTGTCACCGCCAGCGGTGTGCCATTTTCTTCAACCGGTGTGGCGCCCAACCAGTTCACGTTTGACATGAGCAACACCACCCAGTACGGCAGTTCGTTCGTGGTGCAAAACCTGGGGCAGGATGGTTTTGAGTCCTCTCCGTTCGCAGGTTTCGATGTGGGCGCAGACGGCATGTTGACCATCAGCTACGCCAACGGCCAGTTGGTCAAGCACGCCCAGGTCGGCTTGTATCGCTTCCCCAATCCCGAAGGTCTGCAACCTGTGGGTTCCAACGGCTGGTTGGCCACCAACTCGTCGGGGCCTGAGTTGGTATCGCTCAGCGAAGACACTGCATTCGGCATCATCCAGTCGGGCGCACTCGAAGAATCGAACATTGACTTGACGGCAGAACTGGTGGCCATGATTTCCGCACAGCGCGTGTATCAGGCCAACTCGCAGACCATCAAGACCCAGGACTCGATTTTCCAGACCATTACCAACCTTCGTTAATTTTTAAATTGAACTGAAGCGGACGCAACAGAATGGACAAACTGATTTTCCTGGCAGCCCAAGCCGCCAAAGGCACCATGTCTCGCCAAGAGAACATTGCCAACAACCTGGCCAACGTGAACACACCCGGGTTTCGGCAACAACTCATGGCGTTTCAAAGCGCCCCGGTCACCGGCGAGGGCAGTGGTTCCCGAAGCTTTGCGGTGGAAACCAGCATTGGCTTCGACACCACGCCAGGGCAAATCCAGTCCACTGGTCGTGAAATGGATGTGGCCGTTCAAGGCGAGGGCTGGTTTGCCGTCAATGACGCGAAAGGCAACGAGGCGTATACCCGCAACGGCTCCTTCCAGTTGGATGGCACTGGCAACCTGGTGACTCAGGAAGGGTATTCCGTCATTGGCACCAACGGCCCGATCAACGTGCCGCCCGATCACCGATTGTCTTTCGAAGGCGATGGTTCTGTTTCTGCCATTCCTCTGACTGGCGACACCAATGTGGTGGCGCTTGGCAAGTTGAAACTGGTGAATATTCCCGAAGGGGAAATCAACCGGGGCGACGACGGCCTGTTTCGTGCCGCCAATGGTGACCCCGCTGACGCAGACCCGAATGTGCGCATTGCCGGTGGTTTTATCGAGTCGAGCAACGTGAACGCGGTGGACATGATGGTGCAAATGATCAGCGCCGCCCGCCAGTATGAAACCCAAATGAAAATGATCAGCACGGCCAAGGAAAACGGCCAGGCTGCCAACAGCCTGTTTGGCATGAATTAAGGAGATACACCACCATGATGCGTTCTTTGTGGATTGCAAAAACAGGTCTGGACGCCCAGCAAACCCAGCTGGATGTGATTTCAAACAACCTGGCTAATACCGCCACTAATGGTTTCAAGCGTTCGCGGGCAGTGTTCGAGGATTTGCTGTACCAAACCCTTCGCCAGCCCGGTGCTCAAACCACCGAGCAAACCCAGGTGCCTTCCGGCTTGCAGATCGGTACGGGTGTCAAACCTGTGTCGACAGTTCGGAATTTTGCGCAGGGCAACCTGCAGCAAACCGGCAATACACTGGACGTGGCCATCAATGGTCAAGGTTTCTTCCAGGTTCAAATGCCCGATGGCACCACCAGCTACACCCGCGACGGCAGCATTCAGATTGACTCTGCTGGCACCTTGGTCACTTCCAACGGCTACCCAATTCTTGGCCCGGTCACTGTTCCCCAAGGTGTTCAGGAAATTTCGATTTCACAAAGCGGCGTGGTCTCAGCCGTAGTTCAAGGCCAGGTGCAGCCGCAGGAATTAGGTCAAATACAGCTGGCCAGTTTTGTGAACCCGGCTGGCTTGTTCAGCATGGGCCAAAATCTCTACTCAGAAACAGCGGCTTCGGGCGCACCCACCCAGGCGGTGGCGGGTACCAATGGTGTGGGCTTTGTTTCCCAGGGTTTTGTGGAAACATCGAACGTCAACGTGGTTGAAGAACTGGTCGGCCTGATCCAGGCCCAGCGTGCGTACGAAATCAACTCCAAGGCAATCTCCACATCAGACCAGATGTTACAGCGCTTATCGCAGCTTTGATTTTTAAAGCGTCGGGCACACTGAATGTGTTCTGATGGAGTCCATGGCATGAAAAGATTAACTCTCAAAGGCTTAACGGCAGCGTTCTCGATAACTTTAGGGGCTTGTTCAACTTTCGCACCGAAAGTTGACATGCCTGAAAAAACCACTGTGCAGCAGGCGCCTTCTTTGCCGGCCCAACAGGGTATGCCAACTGGCAGCCTTTACAGCACTGCCACCTATCGCCCCTTGTTTGAAGACCAGCGCGCCCGCTTTGTGGGTGACACACTGACCATTCAGATTCTGGAGCAGATCAATGCAGCGCAAACCAACTCCATGAATGCTTCCCGCAGCGATTCAGCCAGCATTGATGTGCCGCTGATTCAGGGCTTTTTCGGTTTTGGCGATTTGAAAGCCATCAATGGCAGCGCCAGCAGTGAAAAAGATTTTTCCGGTCAGGGGTCCAGTAAAGCAGCCAATAATCTGACTGGCACCATCACCGTGAGCGTGGCGGGTGTGTTGCCCAACGGCAACCTGCAGGTGGTTGGAGAAAAGCAGATTGGCACCAACCGCGATGTTGAATACTTGAAATTCAGCGGCGTGGTCAATCCGATCACGATTCTTCCCGGGAATGTGGTGCCCAGCACCAAAGTGGCTGATGCCCGCATTGAATACCGCGGAAAGGGCGCCATTGACTCAGCCACCACCATGGGCTGGTTGAGCCGCTTTTTCCTGACCGTACTCCCTTTCTGACTGGGCACACAACATGAAACGCATTTCCTTTTCTGAATTGAAAGACCGGGTACTCAAGGTGCTTGTATTGGCAGCAACTGCAGCGGCTGTGATGGTTTTTGGCACCCAAGCCGATGCACAAACTCGCATACGCGACCTGACCACCGTATCAGGCGTACGCTCCAACCCGGTGTATGGCTACGGCATCGTGATTGGCCTGGACGGTACGGGTGACCAGACCACGCAAACCCCGTTCACCAGCCAAAGTATTGTGGCGATGTTGCAGCAGTCGGGCATCACTTTGCCACCGGGTGCCAACATGCAACTGAAAAACGTGGCGTCTGTCATGGTGACAGGCAACCTGCCCGCATTCGCACAGCCAGGCCAGGCCATCGATGTCACTGTGTCCTCTATTGGTAATGCCAAAAGCCTGCGCGGTGGCATGCTGCTCATGACCCCGCTGAAGGGCGCTGATGGCCAGGTGTATGCCTTGGCCCAGGGCCAACTCATTGTGGGTGGTGCAGGTGCCTCGGCGGGTGGTTCAAAGACGGTCATCAACCACTTGTCAGCGGGTCGCATTCCTGCCGGTGCCTTGGTTGAACGTCAAGTGGCTTCACCATTTTTGCTCGGCGAAACCCTGCAGCTTGAATTGAACAGCACCGATTTCTCCAATTCCATTCGCGTGGCGGAAGCCATCAACGCCAGCATGGGCCCCAATGTGGCGCAAGCTTTGGATGGGCGAATCATCAAGGTACGCGCACCGTCCAACCCCAATGATCGTGTTGCATTTTTATCCCGAATCCAGGAATTGAGCATCAACAAATCCGTTGGCAGTGCCAAGGTCATTGTGAATGCACGCACAGGTTCGGTGGTCATGAACCAGGCTGTCATGCTTGAAAGTTGCGCCGTTGCACACGGCAACCTTACGGTAAAAATCACGTCAACCCCTGTCATTTCCCAGCCTGCGCCCTTTTCGCAAGGTCAAACCGTGGTGGCCGAACAGGCCGACATCCAGATTTCCGAATCGGGTGGCGAGTTGATCGAAATCAAGGGTGCAGCCCAGTTGTCGGATGTGGTCAAAGCCCTGAATGCCTTGGGTGCCACACCTAGCGACCTGATTTCCATTTTGCAGGCCATGCAAACAGCCGGCAGTTTGAAAGCCGAACTTGAGGTGATCTGATCATGAGCCCCTTGTCGAACAAACCGGTGGATACCCAGCAAATGCTGTCCATGGACTCACGCAGCCTGGAAGGCCTCAAGCGTGGCGCGCGGGCCGAGCGTGGCAGCGAGGAGTTCAATGCCTCGGTCGACAAAGTGGCAGTGCAGTTTGAATCCATTTTTTTACAGATGGCCCTGAAAAGCATGCGCGATGCGACACCCGAAGGCGGTTTGTTCACCGATTCCAGCACCAAAACCTATCAGGGCATGTACGACCAGGAGCTGGTTCAGAAACTTTCCGGCAAGGGTTTGGGCCTGGCCAGCGAAATTGCACGGCAATTGAAAGCAGGTGCAGGCACGGCAGGCGAGCAAACAATCTTTCCTCCGGGGCAGGTGAAAAAAGACCTGCCCTCAACTTTCCCGAAAGCTGACCGTTAAATCGTTCAAGACACCAAAGGATCCTGAATTATGTCGAACTCGGTCTACGGAATTGCGCTCAGCGGCCTCAATGCGGCCCGTGCTGGGCTATCCACCACATCGCACAACATTGCGAACAGCAACACGGTTGGCTTTAATCGCCAGCAGGTGATCCAGCAGTCGCGCCCCTCAACAGGCAGCGACATTGGCTTTATCGGGCAGGGCGTCAGCATTGCTACCGTGCAGCGGGTGTATTCAGACTTCATCAATTCGCAAGAACAGAAAGCCACATCGGATGCCGCCTTCTTCAGCGCCAAAGCGCAACAGATTGCGCGTGTAGATGCCATGGTTGCCGATGACGCCTCAGGTTTGTCGAGTGCGTTGAGCATCTTCTTTGGTGCCGCACAAACACTGACCACCAATCCGGCTGATTTGGCTGCGCGACAGAACTTTCTGTCCTCTTCGGAAACACTGGCCTCACGGTTCAATGGTTTGAACACCGTGATGGATGAACTGCGCGGTGCCACCAACCTGAAGGTGCGTGACACAGTTGAGCAACTGAACAATGCCACCTCGCAAATTGCGTCCCTGAACAACCAGATTGTCACCGCGCTGAATCAGACGTCCAATGGCGGGCCGCCCAACGACCTGATGGACCGCCGCGACAAACTGATTCTGCAGTTGTCTGAACAGGTACAAACCACGCGCGTGGACATGGCCGACGGTTCTACCAACCTGTTTCTGGCGAATGGCCAGTCGCTGGTGGTGGGCCCCACACAATTCAAAGTGCAAACCCAGGTCGATCCGCAAGACCCGCAAAACCTGCTGGTGGGCATGTCCACCAATGTCAACGGTCAGGAAAGATTGCTCGCCTTTGATTCAGACAGCTTGGGCAACGGCGCACTGGCAGGGTATTTAAGTTTTCGTGAAAACGAGTTGACTGAATACCAGAACACGACTGGTTTGCTGGCGGCACGTGTGGGTCAGGCCGTAAACGACATTCAAACTGCGGGTGTTGACCTGGATGGCAACCCAGGCAACGCCCTGTTCAGCTTTGGCAGCAGCGGTAGTTTTGTGGAAGACATTTCACGCGTTGTCCCCAACGTCAACAACAGCACTGCGAACCCGACTGAAGTCAGCCTTCGAAGTTTGGACTTGTCCAAACTCAGTGCAGCAGAATACGAAGTTCAAATTGTGGGCGGTGTTCCGCGTTATCGCGAAGCCGGCTCAGATTCAGCTTTTGTACCCGCCAACTTTGTTGCAGACCCGGGCGGTGATTATTACGAAATTCGCGACCCTGCGGGTGCCCCTTTGTTGAGTTTCCAGCTTGACAACGCCGCCCCACAGGAAGGCGACCGTTTTACTTTGATGCCAGTGCGCGAAGCAGCACTGAACATGCGCACAGCGATTGACCGCCCTTCGGAAGTGGCGGCGTCCTCTGCAATAAACCCAAGCATTGGCAATAACGAGAACATTCTGGACATTGCTGCCTTGCAAAATTCGCGCACTCTGTTTCAGTCGAACAACTCCGCAGGCGTTTCCATTTCCGATGGATTCAACCAACTGGTCAGCCGCGTGGGCAACAAGGCACGTGAATTCAACATGGCCGCCGAATCGCGGGAAACCGTGTTGAACCAGGTTGCTGATTCGCGTGATGCGCTGCAGGGCGTGAACATGGATGAAGAAGCAGCGAACCTGATCAAGTTTCAGCAGGCGTACCAGGCTTCCGGACGCGTCATTTCGCTGTCCAAAGAATTGTTTGATCAAATTCTTCAAATGTTCTGATCAGATTTCAAGGAAAAATTATGGCAATCGGCAGAATCAGCACCAACCAGTATTTCAAGCTTAGCACTGACCGCATGAGCAAGCAGCAGACTGATCTGGTCAACATCCAGGGGCAATTGGCCACCGGGCAGCGCGTGCTTAAACCTTCGGACGACCCCTTGGCCATGTCGGTGGCTCTGGGTGCCAAAGCAGGCGTTAAAACCATTGACAGCTACCAGAGCAACATCACCTACATCAACAACCAGTTGGGTCAGATGGATGTGGCCTTGCAGTCCGGTTCAGACATCATGGTGTCCATCAAGGAAGCCTTCATGCAGGCCGGCAACGCTGCACTCAGTGCTGCTGACCGGGAGATCATCGCCCAAGACATCGAAGGCCGCATGGAAGAACTGCGGGGTATCGCCAACCGCACCGACGCAAACGGCTATTACATGTTCTCCGGCACCTTTCAAGATCAGGAGCCGTTTCAGGCCCCAGGCGGCGCTGTCACCGGAACCTTTCTTGAAACCACCACAGCGGCTGCGGCCGAGGCTGTGACTGGCCGTGAAATTCAAGTGGCCAGCGGGCGTTTCGTTAACCTGAACATCACAGGTCAGGATGCGTTTGTCGACCCTGAAACCAATGAAGATGCATTTGCGGTTCTGCGTGAGGCTGTGGCCTTGTTGCGCACCCCAGGCTTTCCGAATGGACAGGAAGGGGCAACGCCGCAGGATACATTTCTGAAAGCATTCAATGCCAAAGGCGCACAACTGGACAATGTGTTTGATCAGGTACAAATTTCCAGAACCAAAGTGGGCGTGCGCTTGCGCGAGGTGGAAACCTTGCAGCAGATCAACCAGGCGGCCCAATTGGAGCTGGAGCGGGTTGCAGGCGAAGCGGTGGGGCTGGATTATGCCAAGGCCATCAGCGAGCTGTCACAGGGCCAATTACAGCTTCAGGCGGCGCAGCAAAGCTTTGCCAGCACATCGAAACTGACGTTGTTCAACTTCATCAGCTAAAGGGTTTTGCCTTACCCAGCGTGGTCTGCCCAGCTTGTGTATGAAAACAGATTGTAGTTTTTGGTGCTTGCCCAGTGAGGGTTACTCAGCCTGCGCACAGAAAACCGCTGTGTCCCTTTTTGAACGAAGACTTTGCATTCACACAGGCCCGACAAAAAATATGGTCGGACCTGTGTGTCGCGCTTAGCGCGACCATGCAAGCCTTGTTCAAACGGGGCGGTTCTCTTGAAGTGCGCAGTCTGAGTAATCCCAACACCGTTCAAGCCCAAACCCCAGCTGTTTTCTTGCAGGAAAGCTGAGCAATCCCAACACCGGTCAAGCCTAAACCCTCAGCTGTTTTCTGAGCGCAAAAGCTGAGTTATAGAACTGCGGGTATTGACTGAACGGGATGTTGAACTGTCTCACCGCAAGTGTTGATTGAACTGGACGTTGAGCTGCGTCACTGCAGGTGTTGATTGGCTGGATCACTGCAAAGGTCACTGGTGAGTTTGTAAAACTGGATTTGCAAGTGTTCGCACGCTGCCCAATCAGAAAACTTGCCGACTTTGTGCGCAGGGCCTTGCGGTCGCGAAGCGAAAGCCAGGACCCGACCATGTTTTTTGTCGGGACTGGCTTAGCGAGGAACAAGCGCAAAGGCGAAATGCCAAGTTTTCGGGCAGTAGCGACACTGCAAATTCGGTTTTTAAAAACAGCTGCAGCGACCCTGCAAATCCAGTTCTAAAAACAGCGGCAGCTACACTGCAAATCCAGTTCAACAAACCAGTCTGCAGCGCCAGTTAAATCAACCCATTCTCCAGTGCGTATCTCGTCAGTTCACCATTGGTTTTCATCCGCATTTTTTCCAGAATCCTGGCCCTGTAAACACTCACGGTTTTTGGGCTCAGTGACAACTCATCCGCAATTTCGCTCAACTTTTTACCCGACGCAATCATGCGGATTGTCTGAAACTCGCGGTCACTCAGCGTCGCGTGCAAAGGCTTTTCGGAGTCTTCCGTTAAATGGCTGGCTAGCGATTCGGCCAGTTCCGCCGTAATGTATTTTCTTCCTGCTGCAATCACCTGGATTGCGTCGACCAATTTTTCGGGCGCCGTGTTTTTGGTAAGGTAGCCCGATGCACCTGCCTTCAAACAGCGCACCGCGTATTGGTCTTCCGGGTGCATGGACAGCATAAGGATTTTCAGGGCAGGGTACTTGTCTTTCAAAATCTTGACAATGTCCACCCCATTCTTGCCCGGCATGGAAATGTCCAGAATGGCCACATCCACTGGCTGTGTCGTCATGGCTTTCATGATTTCGGAATATTCACCGGCCTGAGCAACCACCTGCACAAAACCGGTCTCGTCCAGCAACTGCTTCAAGCTGCCCCGAAGCAATGCGTGGTCATCTGCCAGCAATACCTTAATCATTTTCTGCCTCGTCTGTCTGATTGCCTCTTGGGATTGAAACCATGACCGTGGTTCCTGATCCCGTTGATCCACTGACATCGACCCAGCCGTCAAAAGCGGCAACCCGCTCCTGCATGCCCCGAAGGCCAAATGAAGTGTCTTTTAATTTATCAGCATTCTCGATGCCGCGGCCATTATCTCGAACCTCTAACGATAGTTCATTTTCAGTGACAAACAACTCCACATCAACCCTAGTGGCTTGTGCATGTTTCACAATATTGGTCAAAGCCTCTTGTAGGATGCGAAACAAGGCAGTGCTCAGCTCGGGATCCAGTTGTAATTCTTCCACATTGCTCTGAAATTCCCCCTGAATCTGGGTGCGCTTCTGAAAATCTTTCATCTGCCAGTCTAGCGCGGGAATCAAGCCGTAGTCCAAAATTCCGGGGCGCAGGTCTTTGGCAATCCGCTGACTGCTGGCCAGCAAATGTTCAATCAATTCCAGCATGTCGTCCAGCTTTTCTGCAGCGGGTGTGTCCAGACTCAAATTCTTGTTCAACCACGCTACGTCCGCTTTCAGTTTGGTGAGCGAGCCGCCCATGTCGTCGTGAATCTCACGAGCAATCGCACCGCGTTCCTGTTCTCGTCGTTTTTCGAATTCAGTGGTGACCCTTCTCAACTCGGTTTGCGCGTTCAGCAAATGGTTTTCTGCTTCCTTGCGGTCTGAAATATCCAGCAATACGCCATCCCAGACAAACATGTTGCCCCGTGCCTTGGCCACTGCATTCATCAGCACCCAGCGCTCGGAATACTTCCCATGCGGCTTCAGACGACCTTCCCATGTCAGGTGGGCGCCTGCCTGTGGAGGCTCAAGCAACATCTCGAAAAGACTTGCAGCATCATCAGCTGCAAACTGCTCAAAAAAATAATTCGGATTTTCCAGAAAAAGGCGTGGCGGTACACCGAACAGTCGAATAACGCCCTCGCTGACAAAAGGCACTGTGGGGCGGGGCAGGGACGGCCCGGAATGCATCTGGAAAATAATGCCTGGAATGTTCTCTGCAATCGCTGCGAAACGTCGCTCGGACTCCCTTTGTGCCTGTTCAGCAGTGGCAAGGCTGCGGCGTTCATTTGCCGCCCGCAGCGACCTTTCAATGGCCGGTACCAGGCGGGCCATCTTGTCTTTCATCAGGTAATCATCTGCCCCGGCCCGCATGGCTTCAACCGCCACGTGTTCCCCAATGCTGCCCGACACAATGATGAAAGGAATATCCAGACCGGAATCCCGGACAATGCGCAACGCTTCTTCTGAACCAAAGCCTGGCAGGTTGTGGTCAGAAATGACCACCTGCCATTCCTCATGTTCCAGGCACCTGCGCAGGTCTTCGATCCGGTCGACCCGTGTGGCCGTGTATTTCAATCCCCCCTGTTTCAGGCGGTAGCACATCAACTCAAAGTCTGAATCATTGTCCTCAACCACCAGTACTTTCAAACCATCGTCCGAGTATTGACTGAGGTCAAGCAATGACGGGGGAAGTCCCTTGGGTTCACTCATTGTTTTTTCACTTTTTGCAGATGTTCAGTTGAGCCAATATCAAAGCGAGAGATAACGCCCTTTCAAGGTTTTAATCCTTCAATGATTTCATCCATCTTATCGGAACATGACAAGGTATAGAACTCACACGCACAGGGCCACCCACCAAATTGTGTGGCCCCTGCGACAAAGGCCCTTGATGAACAAACCCGATCAGAAATTTGAATTTTCCAGAGTCACACCACGCAACAGCCTCGTGGCTGGTGCATCACAAGCCGCTGCTACAGTAAACCGGGCCTTGATGAACGACGACAGCAGTGATCGCGAATTCGAGTTCAATGACAAAGACTTTTCTCGAGTACGCGCGCTGATTCTCAAGATTGCGGGCATTTCACTGGCACCCAGCAAGCAAAGCATGGTGTACAGCCGACTTGCTCGCCGATTGCGCGCCTGCAACCACAGCCGGTTTTCCACTTATCTCGATGCACTGGAGTCCAATCCGGGCAGCCCGGAATGGGAACATTTCACCAATTCGCTGACCACCAATTTGACCTCGTTTTATCGCGAGGCGCATCACTTCGATTTGCTGAAAAAGCAGTTGCAGTCGTTGTCACGCAGTTCACGAATTGACCTGTGGTGTAGCGCAGCGTCCACTGGAGAAGAACCCTACACCATGGCTATCACGGCCATGGAGGCCTTTAACAGCATGACGCCGCCCGTGCGAATTCTGGCTACCGACATCGATACCAAAGTGCTGGACCACGCCAAAAAAGGTGTGTATCGCATGGACCAGGTTGACAAAATTCCAGAGGACATTCTGCGCAAGTATTTTCTCAAAGGCAAAGGAGAAAGCGAAGGCCTGATCCGCGTGCGTCCTGAAGTTCAAGCCTTGTTGACCTTTCGCAAGCTCAACCTGATGGACAACGTGTGGTCACTGCGCCCGGGCTTCGACGCAATTTTTTGCCGCAACGTCATGATCTATTTTGAAAAAGACGTGCAGATGCAGATCCTCAAACGTTTTGCCCCATTGATGAATCCAAATGGCCTGCTGTATGCCGGTCACTCTGAAAACTTTGCCATGGCCCGAGATTACTTCAGCCTGCGTGGCAAAACCGTTTACACCGTCAACACCGACAAAGCCGCCAAGACCGGCCCCAGCGGTGAAAGCCAGCAACACATCATCACCGCATGACCACCGGACTCATGAGCCCTCAACCCCAAGTCAAGCCACCACTTCCGCTGGTGAACAAAATCGTCATGCCGGGTGAATACTATGTGTCCTGGGTACCAGCACAAATTTCCACCTTGCTCGGATCTTGCGTTTCTGCTTGCTTGTGGGACAGTCGCCGGCGGATTGGGGGTCTGAACCATTTCATGTTGCCCGACTCGCCATCGGATAACCATGGCCCCAGTGACAAAACCAAAACCCTGCTTTATGGCTTGTACTCCATGGAATGTCTGATCAACGACCTGCTGACCATGGGTGCAAAGCGCGAACACCTGGTGGCCAAAGTGTTTGGTGGTGCCAATATCACAGGCGCCTTGAACACACAGCACATCGGTCGGCGCAACGCAGAATTCGTAATCAACTTTTTATACAAAGACAAAATCAAGGTCGTGGCATCAGACCTTGGCGGGCCACACAGCCGTCGAATTCGCTTTAACACCCAGACCAGCGCAGTGCGCGTGGAGCGAGTGGCGAGCGCCAATTCAGCCGCATTGAATCAAGAACGACGTTATTGCGACAAACTCAACAAAGACCCGGTCAATGGCGACATTGTATTTTTCTGAGGCCCCTTGAAATGAACAAGATCAAAGTATTGGTAGTGGATGACTCGGCACTGATCAGAAACCTGATGAGCAAGATCATCAACTCCCAGCAAGACATGGAAACCATCGCCACCGCGCCAGATCCGTTTATTGCCCGTGACCAGATCAAGAAATTCAATCCCGATGTCATTACCCTGGACATTGAAATGCCCAAAATGGACGGCATTGAGTTTCTTGAAAAAATCATGCGCTTGCGCCCTACGCCAGTGCTCATGGTATCCACCTTGACCGAGCGTGGCACCGATGTCACTTTCCGCGCATTGGAACTCGGGGCTGTGGATTTTGTGACCAAACCCAAACTGGATATCAGCCAGGGCATGATTGATTACGCAAACGAGATCACCGACAAAATTCGTGCGGCCCATGCAGCCCGTTATCGGTTGAACCGCCTGCCAGCCAAACCACCGGCTGGCACTGCCAGCTCGCAAGTGGACCCTGTCACAGGGCTAGTGGTGCCAGCACAGGCTGGCAAAGCCTTGCCTGTGAACAACGCCTTGGGTAATCGCTTCGCAGCCACAGAAAAGCTGGTGTTGATCGGTTCTTCAACTGGCGGCACCGAGGCGCTTCGCGTGATTCTTGAGCAACTGCCCAAAGACAGCCCGGCCATCCTGATCACGCAGCACATGCCCGCGGGCTTTACGAAAAGTTTTGCGGACCGTTTGAATCAGGTGTGTGACATCACTGTCAAGGAAGCCACACATGGCGAGCGGATTCTGCCTGGACACGCCTACATTGCACCGGGTGACAAACACCTGATGCTGGGGCGAAACGGCGCCAATTACATTTGCCAGTTGTCGGATTCAGAACCCGTGAACCGCCATCGCCCTTCCGTCGAAGTGTTGTTCAAATCAGGTCAGGAAGTATCGCCCCGCAACATTGTGGGCATCATGCTGACCGGTATGGGCAAAGACGGTGCTCAAGCCATGGCCGACATGAAAAAAGCCGGGGCTTACAACATTTGTCAGGACGAGGCCAGCTCGGTTGTGTTTGGCATGCCGCGAGAAGCGATTGCCCTTGGCGCGGCAGATGAAGTGGTTTCTTTGAATCAGATCGCGAAGCGTTTGCTTGAACATCTGTCCAAAATTGGCGGCCGTTCAGCGGTTCGCATTTAAGGGTTGGGCTGGCGCTGGTTTCAGCCAGCCTTGCAATGCTTGCAGGTCCATTGGTTTTGAAAACCAGTAGCCTTGCAAGCGGTCGCAACCCATTTGCAACAGGCTTTCCCGCTGCGCTGCCGTTTCAATGCCCTCGGCATGCACAGTCAGCCCAAGGGCGTGTGCCAAGTCAATCACTGCTTTCACAATCATGTGGCTGTTTTTGTCTTCCAGCAAATCCATCACAAAACTTTTGTCGATTTTAAGTACATCAACCGGCAGTTGTCGCAGGTAATTCAGCGATGCATAGCCAGTACCAAAATCATCCATCGCAATCTGAGAACCATTGGCTTTCAGTTTTTTCAAAGCGTCGATGGTTCTCGACATGTCATCGATTGCAGCGGATTCCGTGACTTCAAACTCAATCCATTTTGGATCGAGGCCAGCTGCGCGGATGATCTGATCGGCCCGTGACGGGAAGTCTGGGTTCAGCAACTGCCCTGCGGCACAGTTCACCGCGCACCACACCATGTGGCCTTGTGCGTGCAACTCCAGCAACTTCCTGCTGCTCGATTCAATCACCCACTCGCCCAAGGCATCGATCAGCCCTGAATCCTCGGCCACCCCGATGAACTCGCAGGGCATGATCCGGCCCAACTCCGGGTGTGTCCAGCGCACCAGGGCTTCTACACCGCAAATTCGTCCTGTTTTCAAATCTTCAATGGGTTGAAAGTCCAGCACCAGCTCGTTGTTCTCGATGCCCTTGGCCAAACCCAGTTCAATGGTTTTTCTACGTCGGGCCAGGTCATGTACCTCATCGTCCAGCACATTGAGCAGCTCCAGATTGTCTGACTCAATCACATTGGCCACAGACTGGGCATGTGTCACCAGTTCCGCTGCATGCTCACCATGCAGGCCTGGGCGAGCAAGACCCAACCTCATGTTGGGGCGTACTGCAATGTTGTCCACCTGAAACGGGCGGTTCAGGTCCGCCTCAATGCCACACAGTGCTTCCGTGATGTCAAAACGCGAGCCAGACCAATCCAGCTTGCTGGTGATCACCACGAACACGTTGTCTGACCAGCGGCACAAAATATCCTGCCGAAAAGTGTCCTTCAGGCGGTTGATTATCTTTTCCAGCATGTTGCGACGAACCCTGCGGTCCACCTCAGGGCGGCGCGCCTGATTGCGCGACACATTGATGCTGAGCAGGCAAAGCGACATGGTTTCGCCCGTTCTTTCGCGCAGGCCCGTCAAAGTTTTGACCAAACCCTGCCGGTTTAAAAACCCTGTGGATGTATCAAAGTAGACCGCGCGTCGATGGGCCTGCTCCAACAGCAACTTGTCGCGGTGCAGTCGATGGGTGTGAATTTCGCGGCGCACAGCGGGCATCAGGCGTTCAAGTTTCGACTTTTCAACATAATCCCGCACGCCGGCGTGCATGGCTTGAACCCCCAGCGCATCCGAGGCCAGTCCAGACAGCAGGATTACCGGCGTATCCGGTCTCCGATCGCTCACCAGCTTGATGGTTTGGTCGTGGGTCAACTGCGGCATGGAATAGTCGCAAATCACCACGTCAGGTTCCAGCTCATCCAGGGCTTCGCGCAATGAATTCTCGCAGTGGGCGTGGCGTACAGTGGCTGCTTGCCAGGTTTTCAGAAGCTGGCGTTTGATCAATAGAAAGTCGTCCTCGCTGTCATCGACTACGATAATGATCGGCGCTTCCTGGTCAGTCATCATTGAGGGTCGTCTGAAGGTGTGATAAACAAGGAAATGGACAACTTCCTGTATCCTGCACACTTCTGCAGAGGCTGTCCAGTCGGGTAAATCACGAGATATGACATGAACAAGGCATTCACCAAGGAAAATGATTCGGATTTTGATGATGACGGGGAAGACACAGCCACAGCCCTGCCTCAAGGCCTGAAGAATTACATCACACCTAAAGGTTATCGGCGCTTGCGCGACGAGTTGACACACCTGGTAAAAACCGAAAGACCCGAGGTGGTGGCGGTGGTCTCCTGGGCGGCATCCAACGGGGACAGGTCTGAAAATGGCGACTACCTGTACGGCAAGAAGCGTCTGCGGGAAATTGACAAGCGAATTCGCTTTCTGACCAAGCGCACCGAAATTGCGGAAATTGTTGATCCGGCTACTCAGCAGGCACTTGAAAACATCTTTTTCGGCGCAACAGTGACGTATATCAACGGCAAAGGCGAAGAGCTGACCGTGAAAATTGTGGGTGTGGACGAAGTGGATACCGCCAAAGGGCACATCAGTTGGATATCTCCGGTTGCGCGCGCACTGCTGAAGGCCAAGGAAGGCGATGTGGTGCAGTTGATGACACCGGCTGGGCGGGATGAACTTGAAATTGTGCAGGTTGAATACATCGTCGATTGATTCAGCGCCTCCATCACAGCTTTAGCCAACCAGCGTGCCTTGCCCGATTCCGCACAGAAAACCGCTGATCCCTTTTTGAACGAAGGCTTTGCATTCACCGGAACCCGACAAAACAGATGGTCGGGTTCCGATGTCGCGCCACGCGCGAGCATGCAATCCTTGTTCAAACGGGGCTGTTTTCCTGAATGTGCGGAACAGGCAAGTGCACTGCCGGGAAGGCCTTTCAGCAGCAGGTTCGTGCAGCCTGTTCGCACGTTCAACGGCGAGTTCAGGGTCACGCCACTTGATGCATCACAGGAGCAGTCTATTTAACCCTGACTACCAACTTGTAGCAGGTGTCCAAGCAGTCACGGGATTGCTCACTCGTGCGTGCGATGAATCACCGTCGGTTTCAAGCCCAATCGGCAGTGAGGTTCCAATCGCTTCGCCATTCAAGAAAACCTGCCCGTTTGAATTCACATGCAACGTTCGGCTGGATGCCGACAACCCAATCGACCATCTGTTTTGTCGAGTGGGTTGAGTCAATGTGAATTTCAAAAAGGGATCAACAGGTTTTCAGGCGAAGGATTGGAATTTTCGCCGAGTGGGCAGTAAATACGATTGGCGATTTGAACTCCCGCCGAGTGGGCATCAAAAACACGTCGAGTGGAAGCGCGATTAGTGCGCTGTTGTGCCCACCACTGGCAAGCGTGGCTTCGCAAACGCCCGACCTTTAACCCGCGTAACCCGTTCCACATACTCCAGCCGGCGTAGCGCCATCAGAATGCGTGCCAAATGCACACGGTCAGTTACCTGAATGGTGAAGTGAAGCAGCTTGCGGTAAGCGGTTTCATCGCTCATGGTCAGGTTGGTGATGTTGGCACCCGCATCAGACAAGGTGGCTGCAATGGTGGCCAAAGCGCCTTTCTCGTTGACTGCCTGCAAATCCACATTGACATCGAAGGGGCGGGTAATTTCAGGTGACCACTGCACATCCGTCCAACGTTCAGGCTCTTTGCGAATCTGTTTGCGGGCTGTCTCACACTCATCGGTGTGAATGATCAAACCTGAGCCTTTTCGAACATAGCCTATGATGTTGTCACCGGGAATGGGCAAACAACACGGCGCCCGCTGAACCGACATGCCTTCTCCACCGTGAATCATGATGGGGGCACGTGCTTCACCAGTGTTGCCAGAAGGGGAATCCACGCGGGCATCTGCACGGCCCATAGCAATCAGTACGCGGCGTGCCACCACTGGCGCCACTCGGCGCCCGGCGCCAATATCGGCAAGCAATTCGTCGCGGGTGCTGACTTGCGAGTCTTTTTGCAATCGGTCCCACACTTCATTGCTCAGGTTTTCCAGTTTGATCTGGTCAGCTTCCAGTGCCTGTTCAAGCAGCCGGCTACCCAAGCGAACGGTTTCTTCCAGGTTCATCGACTTCAGGTAATGCCGAATTTCCGACCTGGCCTTGCCTGACCGCACAAACCCAAGCCAAACCGGGTTGGGGCGGGAATGGGGTGCCGTGATAATTTCCACCACGTCGCCGCTTTTCAGCATGGTCCGCAATGGTTCGATCACCTGGTTCACCCGGGCTGCCACGCAGTGGTTGCCCACGTCGGTGTGCACGGCGTAGGCGAAGTCCACCACCGTGGCACCGCGCGGCAGGCTCATGATCTTGCCGTTGGGTGTGAACACATAAACAGCATCGGGGAACAGGTCCACCTTGATGTGTTCAAGGAATTCAGCTGAATCGCCTGTCTGGTTCTGAATGTCCAGCAAACTTTGCAACAGGCGGTGGGTTTGGGTCTGAATGTTGTTCAGTGCCTCGCCTTCACCTTTGTACAGCCAGTGCGAAGCCACACCTTTTTCGGCCACCTTGTGCATTTCCTCGGTGCGAATCTGGAATTCAACCGGTGTGCCGTAAGGGCCAAGCAGCGTGGTGTGCAGGCTTTGATAGCCGTTCAGTTTGGGAATGGCAATGTAATCCTTGAATTTGCCAGGTACTGGCTTGAACAACTGGTGCAGCATACCCATCGCCATGTAGCAGCCGGGCATGTCTTTCACAACAACCCGGAAACCGTACACGTCCAGTACCTGTGAAAAGCTCAGGCGCTTTTCAATCATTTTGCGGTAAATGCCGTACAGCGCTTTTTCCCGACCGTAGACCTGGCATTCAATCTGTGCGTCGCTCAAGCACTTCTCGACCGCTTCCAAAATTTTTCCTACGACTTCGCGCCGGTTACCACGGGCCGCCAATACAGCTTTTTTTAACACCGCGTACCGCATGGGGTAAGCGTGCTGAAAGCTCAATTCCTGCAATTCGCGGAAAATTTCGTTCAGACCCAGGCGGTGGGCAATGGGAGCATAAATTTCGAGGGTTTCAAGGGCAATGCGGCGTTTCTTGGCGGGGCTCATGATGTCGAGCGTTCGCATATTGTGCAAACGGTCCGCCAGTTTCACCAGGATGACGCGCAAGTCGCGGGCCATGGCCAGCAGCATTTTTCGGAAGTTCTCAGCCTGCGCCTCTTCACGCGAGGAGAATTCCATTTTGTCCAGTTTGGACAGTCCGTCCACCAGGTCAGCCACCGAGGCGCCGAAGCGTTCAATGAGATCTTCCTTGGTGGTGCCGGAGTCCTCCATGACGTCGTGGAGCAGGGCGGCCTGCAAGGCTTGGCTGTCCAAACGCCAGGAGGCACACAATTCAGCCACTGCAATTGGGTGGGTAACGTAAGGCTCACCTGTGGCTCGAAATTGCCCCAGGTGTGCAACGTCAGAAAACTTGTAAGCCTCGCGAACGCGCCGGATCTCGGCCTCCGGCAAGTAACTGGAGGCAAGTCCTATAAGCTGTGCGATAGAGACCACATCAGGTCTGTTTGGCTCAGGTTGAAGTTCTCTGGCTTGCATTGCCCCCCGCATTTTTACAACTGTTACTACGACCTTCTATTGTGCAGGCTTACTTCTGGTCCGGCAAGACGATATTGACTTCAAGCATTTCCATGTTGCCTTGCTTTTGAAGATTGAACTTGATGTCCTCTTGGTCAATTTTGACGTATTTGGCGATGACTTGCATCAATTCATCCCGCATTTGGGGCAAAAAGTCCGGGCCATCCTGATCTATCCGTTCCCGGGCAATAATCAGGGAAAGTCGTTCTTTTGCAACATTGGCTGATTTTTTCTTTTCGCCAAACAGCATGCTGAGTAGTGACATGGCCTCAACCTCCAAACAGGCGCTTCAACAGACTGGGCTTCTCATAGTCTACGAATCGCAATGGTTTGGTTTCACCCAAAAAGCGTGAAATGCAGTCCTGGTAAGCCAGGGCAGCGTCGTTGTCTTCTGCGTGAATCACCGGCATGCCTTGGTTGGAAGCTTGCAACACGGTTTCTGATTCGGGAATCACCCCCAGCAATGGCACGCGAAGCAGGTCTGCCACGTCGGTGTAGCTCAGCATTTCACCGTCAGCAGCGCGTTTGGCTGAATAACGGGTTATTAGCAGGTGTTCCTTGACGGGTTCGCCACCTTCTTTGGCTCGCTTGCTTTTGGCTTGCAAAATACCAATGATGCGGTCGGAATCCCGAACCGAGGACACTTCCGGGTTGGTCACCACAATGGCTTCATCCGCGAAGGTGAGTGCCATTACAGCTCCACGCTCAATGCCGGCCGGGCTGTCGCACACAATGTATTCAAAACCCATCTCGATCAAGTCTTTGATGACTTTTTCCACACCTTCTTCGGTCAGGGCGTCTTTGTCACGGGTTTGTGACGCCGGCAGGATCGATAGCATGGGGCAGTGTTTGTCTTTGATCAGCGTTTGCTGCAGGGTGGCTTCCCCGTTGATCACGTTGACCAGGTCATAGACCACGCGGCGTTCACAGCCCATGATCAAGTCGAGGTTGCGCAGGCCCACATCAAAGTCGATAACGACTGTTTTAAAACCGCGCAGGGCCAGGCCCGCAGAGAAACTGGCGCTGGTCGTTGTTTTACCAACGCCACCCTTGCCGGATGTAACAACAATGACTCGACTCACAAATGGTCTCCTAGCGGATGTTGATGGCCTTGAGTCGCAATACTGCCGGCTCGGTGCCATGGTCAAGATGAATTAAGGTGGGTTTTGAACGGTTTTCTTCTGGAAAACCACCCTCGAATGTTAAGTAGTAACCAGCCACGGCAACCAGTTCCGCCTCAAAGCAGGTGGAAATGATTCTGGCCTGTGTATCGCCGGCTGCCCCGGCCAGGGCACGACCGCGCAATACACCGTAAACGTGCACATTGCCGTCAGCGATGACCTCTGCGCCAGCAGACACTTGTCCCATGACAATCAGATCTGCACCTTGGGCATAAATTTTCTGGCCGCTGCGCACGGGCTGGTCAATCACCAGGGTGCGACGCGCACTGTCAAATTCAGGAACGTGTGGGTGTTCAGCTTGGTTTGCTTCGGCTTGATCTGGCGAATTGTCTGTTTCGGGTAGCTTATCCACCGCGGCTTTGCTTTTGTCATCAATGCTCGTTTCAGCCAATGGCGCAGTTTCTTCAGGCTCGACTGATGTAGTGCTGTTTTCAAAACGCAAACCCAGTGCTTCAGCCTGCACCTCCAGATTGTCCGAATTGCCGCGCACTTCCACCAGGTGAACCCCGGCGGCTTCCAGCAACTGGGCATAGGCTTTCAGCTCGACCGCATGTTCAGTCAATTCATTTTCAGGCCAGCTGCCAAAGTCCAGCACTGCGGGCTCGGCCGAATACACGCCAGGTGTAGGGCCAAGCCGCTTTTTGAGTGCTTCAAGTGATTCTTTTTGGGGGGCGGGCCGCAACGCGAAAGTCACCGCCTTGATTCGGGCGAACTTGATGTCAAGCATGGCGGAGCTGGGTTTGTTCAAGTGAGTCAAATTTCGGGAAATCAACAATAAAGACCTGTTTGACGAACAAAGCCCGAGCCGTGTGCCGGTCTCGGGCTTTGTTTAAATGCATTTGCGCCCGGTTTAAATGGGCACGCGTTTCAGCATTTCGATGCCGATTTCGCCAGCAGCGATTTCACGTAGTGCTGTAACGGTGGGTTTGTCCTTGTCAGACTTTACCTTTGGAGTATGCCCTTGGGCCAGCATGCGTGCGCGGTAGGTGGCGCACAGGGCCATGTCGAAACGGTTAGGGATCTTTTTCAAGCAATCTTCAACGGTGATGCGGGCCATCTGGTGTCCTTACAGTCCAATACTTTTGAGTTGCGCCCCGTGGCGCGCCATTTGCTGATTGAAACGGCAACGGGATGCGAAGACGATCGATTTCAGCTCAAGCAAGGCCTGTGTGAAATCATCGTTAAGGATAACATAATCGAAGCGTGTCGCCTGCTCGATCTCCCGTTGCGCGGCACCCATTCGCTTCAAAATCACCTCTTCGCTGTCAGTTCCCCGTCCACGCAGGCGTTTTTCCAGTTCTTCCATGCTAGGCGGCAAAATAAAAATGGACACTACATTGTCCACTTTTCGAACCACCTGTTCAGCGCCTTGCCAATCAATCTCCAGCAGCACATCCCGGTCTATCGCCATTTGGTTTTCTACCCAGCTTCGTGATGTGCCGT
Source organism: Limnobacter thiooxidans (assembly GCF_036323495.1). Taxonomy (NCBI): domain Bacteria; kingdom Pseudomonadati; phylum Pseudomonadota; class Betaproteobacteria; order Burkholderiales; family Burkholderiaceae; genus Limnobacter; species Limnobacter thiooxidans. The sequence continues at coordinate 1,191,467 of NZ_AP028947.1, forward strand.
AATAGTTGCCATGCACATGCGCCCATTCCAGAAAGCCGTCTTCATCCCGGATGGTTTCAAATTCGGTTTGAGAAATGAAGTGGTAATCCTTGCCGTCCACCTCACCGATTCTCGCTTTTCTGGTGGTGTTTGAAATGGACAGCCCAACGCCCTGAACTTCGGCCAGCAGCGCTTTCACCAGAGATGATTTTCCAGCCCCAGACGGGGCGCTCACAATGAAAAGGCTGCCGGAGTAATGCGGCTTTCGTGCAGGTTGTTCGTGCTTGCTCATTCAGTTGACAACAAATTGATCTGCGAAGTCCCGATTCTATGCCAAATCACGCCCATTCAGTGCTTCTCGCCCAAATGGCGGGGGTTGAAGGGCAAAGCAGAACGGACATTCACTGAACCGCGAGCCCTTTGGAGCTACTTAGTCGTCCTCAACAGATTTCAAGGAGTTCGTGTCATGCAGTTTCAGCCATTGGATCGCGGCACTCAATACAACATGCAGGGTGGGTTGTGGGGACTTGAAATTTCCCAACAACAAACAAGGTATGAAGGGGAAGATTCCTGCGAGGAGTTCCGGCAGGCACCAATGCCGTCCATCCTGCCTTTGATGAGCGAGGCTGCCAGCAGTATCTGGTCTGGCACTTCATTGGGAGGCCGTTGCAGCATCCTGAAAGGTATGCGGCATGATCTGGCCAGTGCTGTCAATCTGACGACTGGTGAAGCTTATCGATCTGATCTGCCCCACCGGCTAATGATTGAGGCCAATTCACCCCACGCCAATGAATCCAGTCAGCGAATTGTGGCCAGTCTGTTGGCCATGCAACTGATCGGGGCCGGTTACAAGGTGAATCATGGCTGCGCGCTCCGCATGGGCGAACCTGCTGGCAAACCCATTTTGGGGACAGTCGACGGATTTCAGGGCAACGGCCTTGCGGGGGTGGTGCTGCATGGGATGGACACCAGGCCGAACTCTGTCCAGAAAACAATCCGTTTCATGGAGGCTGTTCGGGGCTTGGCCCGTGAATACCTGGGAACCCACAAGTTGCTGTTTCACCCCCCAGCAAACTTGGGCGCCTCTGATCAACTGGCTCATCGGGCCCGTTTAACCCTGCTGGCCGCTACACCTCAGAGATTGCAGGCCAACAGACAGTTGGTGACCGGCTTGCTGGACAAACTGGACCGGTTTGAGCAGAACGGTATTGCAGGCAATCCCGAGTTTTCCGAGGATCTGGTCAGTGAGGTGTCAGGGCTGGTCTATCTTGCGGATCAACTTTTAACAGGCTAGCGGTTTTCCTGGTAAGCCTGCGAAAGAATGCGTGCGCTGGGTTTACTCAATGTTTTGCACCTGCTCCCGGAACTGCTCGACCAGTACCTTCAGATCAATACTGGCTTGTGTTTGAGCAATGGCGTGGGCCTTGCTGCCCAGGGTGTTGGCTTCCCTGTTCAGTTCCTGGGTCACGAAATCGAGCCGTTTGCCGATCACGCCGCCTTTTTTCAGGATGCGCCGTACCTCGGTGAAATGAGTCTGCAAGCGTTCCACTTCTTCTTTCACATCAATGCGCACACTGTGCAGTGCCACTTCGTGCTTGATCCGTTCTTCCAGGTCTTCCACCGTCAGGTGGCTGGCCTTGTCCGCAATGATTTTGTCGAAGGCTTCCGTCATGCGTTCCCGAATTTTGCCTTCGTAGTGGGCCAAAAACTGGGGCAGCATCGGCAACAGGCTGTTCACAATGGCTTCCATCCCATCCACTTTTTCGAGCAACACGGCAGCCAGGCCAGCACCTTCCCGTTCCCGGCTTTGCTTGAGCGCCTCAATGGCTTGGTCGCACAAGGTGGCAATGGTTTCCTGAAGTTCTTCCCCGCTTAGGCTGTTGTCTTCCACCACGCCAGGCCAGCTGAGGACATCCGTAATCCGGAAACCCCCCGCCTTGGGCAAGGCGCTCTGTATGGTTGATTCCAGTGCGGCCAGTTGGCGAACCTGTTCAAGGTCCACCTTCGGAATGCGTTTTTCACCTTCGGCCCGACCCCATGAAATGCGGCATTCCACCTTGCCACGGCTGAGCGCATTCATCAGCTTTTCCCGAATCAGTGGTTCCAGCATGCGCAAGTCATCGGCCATGCGAAAGTTCAAGTCCAGAAAACGGGAATTCACGCTGCGCAATTCCATGCTCAGGTTGCCGGCACGCGTGGTGCTCTGGGCGTTCGCAAAGCCTGTCATGCTGTGCACTGCTGCGGTGTTTTTACTGTCCTTGCTCATTTGGGGCCTGTGCGTGTGTGTCGATGTTGCATGGATTGTAAACTCTGCGTTGTGGTGTGTTTTAGCTGAGGGTGCTTTTGTCGGGTCGAATCATTGCCCATCTGGACATGGATGCGTTTTATGCCAATGCCGAACTGGTGCGCAACCCGGCCTTGAAAGGTCTGCCTGTGGCCGTGGGTGGTCGCCGGGGCATGCAGCCTTTGGCTGGCCAGCAATTTCCCACTTTGGCACAGTACGAAGGGCGTGGGGTGTTGACTACGGCCAATTACGAAGCACGCGCGCTGGGCTTGCATTCTGCCATGCCCACCATGAAAGCAGCCAAGCTGGCGCCCCACGCCATTCTGTTGCCTGCAGATTTTGACTGGTACAAAACCCTGTCGCGCCAGTTCAAAACAGCAGTTCGGGATTTGGCACCCAATGTGGAAGACCGTGGCATCGATGAAATCTACATCGATCTGACCGAGGAAACCGGCGGCAAATTTGATGCCGCCATCGACTTGGCTCTCAAGTTGAAGGCTGCTGTAACCCAGGCCACCGGCGGTATGACCTGTTCGGTGGGCTTGTCCGAGAACAAGCTGACCTCCAAGATTTGTTCCGACCTGCAAAAGCCCAATGGCTTGAGTGTGGTCAGGCCCGAGCATTTTCAGGACATTATTTGGCCCTTGGCGGTGGGCAAAATCAATGGCGTGGGCCCCAAGGCGCAGGAAAAGCTCAACGCCATGGGTGTGAACACCATTGCCCAACTCGCAGCGCAGCCCCTCGAATTGCTTCGAGAGCGCTTTGGTGAAAGTTACGGGCTTTGGATGCACGAAAGTGCGCACGGCATCGACCGGCGTGAAGTCACCCTGTATTCCGAGCCCAAAAGCATCAGCCGCGAAACCACGTTTGAGCAGGACATGCACGTGCGCAGGCACAGGGACAATTTGACCCAAGTGCTGCTTCATCTTGCAGACCGCTTGTCTCAAGACCTGGCCCGCAAACAGCGCCTCGCCAAAACCATTGGGGTGAAGGTGCGCTTCGCCGATTTCAAATCCTTGACGCGAGACATTACGACGGGCGCAGTGGTGGGCAGTGCCGATGACATCTTGCAGGCGGCGCGGGCCTGTCTGAAAAAAATCCCGTTTGAGCAAAAGGGCGCCCATTCCACAATTCGCTTGTTGGGCATCAAGGCCAGCCACCTGATCAGCCCAGCCGATGCAGCGCTTGAACAGGCGGCCTTGGAAAGCCGCAAGTCCAAAGGGCAAGCCCAACTGTTTCTCGACCTTGAAGATGCGCCATAATGCCGCACGATGAATCGACATGCACTGGAGAGATTTGAATGAGCAACACCCCCAGCCAAACCCCAAACGCCGCCCGCCCCGATGGTCGCACCCCCCAGAACCTTCGCACAATCAGCCTTGAGCGCAATTACACCAAGCATGCGGAAGGCTCGGTCATGGTTCGTTTCGGTGACACCCACGTATTGTGTACCTGTTCGGTTGAAGACAAGGTGCCTGGTTTTCTGCGAGGTCAAAACCAGGGTTGGCTGACCGCTGAATACGGCATGTTGCCCCGTTCAACCCATTCCCGCATGGATCGCGAAGCGGCTCGCGGCAAGCAAAGCGGCCGCACGCAGGAAATCCAGCGCTTGATTGGCCGTGCCCTGCGCGCAGCCGTGGACTTGACCAAGTTGGGTGAACGCACTTTGAAAATTGACTGCGATGTGATTCAAGCCGATGGTGGCACACGCACTGCGTCCATTACCGGTGCCATGGTGGCGGTGGCCGATGCTGTGGGCAAGTTGATTGCCAGCGGTGCCTTGGTTGAAAACCCAATCAAGCAATTTGTGGCTGCGGTTTCTGTGGGTGTGGTCAACGGCCAGGTGGTGCTTGATTTGAACTACGATGAAGACTCCACCTGCGAAACCGATTTGAATGTGGTGATGACCGAGAAAGGTGGTTTTGTGGAAGTGCAGGGCACAGCCGAAGGCGATGCATTCAGCCGCGAAGAATTGAACGGGATGCTCGATTCCGCAGCCCAAGGCATAACTGAATTGGTGCGCTTGCAAAAAGCGGCCTTGCAAGCTTGAGGAAATAAGATGTCCCTGAATTCGGAATGGGTATTGGCCAGTGGCAACAAGGGCAAGTTGCGTGAATTTCAGGACCTGTTCGCCCCTTGGGGGGTGAACTGGGTGGCCCAGGGCGAGCTGGGTGTACCTGACGCCGAGGAGCCCTTTCACACCTTTGTTGAAAATGCCTTGACCAAGGCCCGACACGCCAGCCGTTTGACTGGCAGGCCAGCCTTGGCCGACGATTCGGGCCTTTGCGTGCCTGCCTTGCAGGGTGCCCCAGGTGTGTTGTCTGCCCGTTACGCCACCCTGTTTGGTCAGGAAAAGGGCGATGCGAACAACAACGCCTGTTTGATTCAGCAGTTGAAGGGCATTGAAGACCGCCGTGCCTATTTTGTTTGCGCCATGGTTTGGGTGGCCCATGCCGACGACCCCACGCCCACCATTGCCCAGAAAATGTGGTGGGGCGAAGTGATTGACACGCCCCAAGGTGAACATGGCTTTGGTTACGACCCCCATTTCTGGCTGCCTCAGTCCCAATGTACAGCAGCCCAAATGCCGAAGGAATTGAAAAACCAGTACAGTCACCGGGCGCAAGCCACGCAGGCCCTGCTGCTGGAATTGGAACAGCGTCTGGGTTTGAAAAGCCGGGCTGCGGGTCATTGACTGAGTGAGCGCACGCCCGTGAGTCAACCTGTGGACCCAAGCAACAACGCCCCGGCCTTCATGGCCACATCCGCCAACAACCTGGTGGGCCGTGTGTTCATGCCCAGTGAACTTCGTTTCGCCGCCATGCCGCCACTGGCTTTGTACATTCACCTGCCTTGGTGTGTGCGCAAGTGCCCGTATTGCGACTTCAACAGCCACCTGGCGCCAGAAAGCAAGCTCCGTGAAGTGGCAGTGCCAGTGCATTCCCTGAATGCGAAACCTGTGGAATCGACAGAGCCTGCGGAGCAGGGCTATGCAGCGTCTCTGCCTCTGGATTTACAGCGCCGTTACCTCAATGCATTGATTGCCGACCTGGACCAGCAGCTGCCCAAAATTTGGGGGCGCAAGCTTTATTCCATTTTTATTGGCGGGGGGACTCCATCGCTGTTTGAGCCCTCGCTGATTGACGAGTTGATTGCGGCTGTACGCGCACGCCTTGGCATGCCACAAACCGGCGAAATCACGATGGAAGCCAACCCCGGCACTTTTGAGCAGGCCCGGTTCGAGGGCTACCGCAAGGCTGGTGTGAACCGGCTGTCAATCGGCGTGCAAAGTTTTTCTGATTCGCATTTGAAAGCACTGGGTCGTGTTCACAACGGTGGTCAGGCCATTGATGCAGTGCGCAGTGCCGTGGCCTTGTTTGATGAAGTCAATATCGATCTGATGTACGCCTTGCCCCATCAAAGCGTAGATCAGGCACTGGCCGACGTGAAACAGGCTTTGTCGCTGAACACTACGCACCTTAGCCTGTACCAATTGACCATGGAGCCCAATACCCTGTTTGCTGCCAAACCGCCCCCTTTACCTGATGATGACACTTTGGTGGACATTGAAGAGGCAGTTCAGGGGGCTGCCAGGAATGCGGGTTTTGAGCACTACGAAATTTCTGCATTCGCCAAGCCTGGTCACCGTTCCCAGCACAACCTGAATTACTGGGGTTTTGGCGATTACCTGGGTATTGGCGCGGGCGCGCATGCAAAGATCAGCTACCCCAACCGCATTGAACGCGAAACCCGCCACCGCAACCCCATGGCTTACATGGATGAAATGGAAGGGGCAGCCCAACCGCTTGAAGTATCCACCGTGGCTGTTCGTGACCTGCCCTTCGAATTCATGCTCAATGCCATGCGTTTGCTGGACGGTGTTCCTGAAGCCTGGTTTGAAGAACGCTGTGGCCGCCCCTTGATTGACCTTCAAAAGGGCCTGAACCTCGCCTTGAAAAAAGGATTGCTGGATTCAAGGCCTGGCACCTTGAAACCCACTGAAACGGGTTTGCGGTTCTTGAATGATTTGCAAATGATTTTCCTGCCCAAATCCGTTTGAATTGGAACCACATTTCTGCCATTGCAACTTAATCAGATTGTTGTAATGGGGGGAAACGGATGAGAGCAGGCAAGAACAATCAGTCAATCGCAATTGTGTCGGTACCTTCCGAGGTCAGGAAAGATCGGGCTGGCAAGTTGAATGACCCCGCACCTTTCAAGGCTTCTGCAGAAAGTCTGGCCAAACGCCTGGCAGCCCGCGGAAACGTCAAAGTTCAAACATTCAGTACGCTGGGCAAGGCCAATCTTGAGGGTGTGCTCCATGAGGTGGCCCGGCAGACCAACAACGATTTTCAAAAGCTGTATCTGATGTTGCACGGCAATGACCAGGCGGTCGAATTGCACAACGGTCGAAGCGTGGGGCCAGAGGCTTTTGCGGACACACTGATTTCAGGATTGGGTTGGAAAAACAAATTAACCCACTACTTGAATACAACCAGACCTGGTGCAGGTGTGGCTCATAAGGTATCGCCCATGGTGTTGAATTTGCGCCTTCTGTCTTGTCTTACAGGCTGGCAGGCCCATGCGCAAGGTGGCCAAAGCCCTCAAAGTTTTGCACTGAACATGATCAATCACATGGCCCAGTGGTTAAAGGGTGAAGTGTCAGATTTTTCTTCCAGCGCAGGGCTGTCCAACTCCGAAAAAAAACAGTGGCAGTTCGACATTGAAGTCAGGATCAAGGCGCCAAGGGGTTGGAATGTGGTGTTGCAAGACGGTCACAATATTTCTTATTGGGTGCCCAATTCACAGGCCGGCCGGGTTGATCGCCAGTTTGCCCGCAAGTTCGACACCATTCATTCCAAGAGCGATGCCCACCAGTTGCTGGGTGATGTGGTGCTGCCCGAAGAAGAAAAGTCCCAGGTGAATGTACTGTCTGTTTCAAAGTACGCCAATCAACGGGTGCAAGTGGACATTCAAACCCGTTGATTGCTTGAGTTCAATTCAAATGACGAGTTTCGGGCCTTTCAATGATGCTGGATGTACTTTTGAAATGCAGTCCCCAATCGGCCTGACCGCAGGTTTTGATCAAAAGGTCTGCAAACCCATGCTGGAGTTGTTCAGCCATTCGCATCTCGAACCCTTTGCCAGTGCCTGCCACCAGCTTTAGCACCAGATCGGTGTTGTGCGCTTCGCCGCTGGGTCTCAATTCAATCTGGGTAATCAGCAGCGGGTCAGCACCCAGCGGTGTTGTGGTGTTCTTGTCTTGAAACGGGCTTTTGAAGTCGGCTGAATACAAAGACACTTCTCTGCTCATTTCCAATAGGGCTTTGCGTCCCTCGTCGTTCAGTGGGCGGTCACTGGCCAGCAATTTCTGCATCATTTCATCGAGGCTGGGAATCAGCATGCGGACCATTCTGCGCGTGAGCCACACACGAACTTCCTGATTCTCGGCTGAATTGATCCGCATTAAGATTCGATCGTGTTCGGGTGCGTAAGCCACCTGAAGTTGTTTGATTTGCATGTTCAATTGCCAGGAAAGGGTACTTACCATTTGTGTTTGGGGCCACCTTGAAAACTGGGTGTTCGTCCACACATACATTGCAAGAGTATTGTGACTCAAAACTGTCAGGAAGGGTTTGCACACATGCGTTTAGATCGCCTCACCACCAAGTTTCAGGAAGCCTTGTCCGACGCGCAAAGTTTGGCCGTCGGCAAAGACAACCCCACCGTGGAGCCAGCGCACGTTCTCTTGGCCATGCTCAAGCAAGGCGAGGGGTCGGTGCGCGGTGTTATCAGCAAGGCGGGCGGCAATCCGCAGGTATTGATCAAGGGCGTGGAAGGCGAGGTCAACAACCTGCCGCAGGTGGCCAACAATGCAGGCCAAATCCAGATTGGCAGCAAATTGCAGGCGGCACTGAATCTGACCGACAAGGAAGCGCAGAAGCGCGGTGATAAATTCATCGCCAGTGAACTTTTTTTGCTGGCCTGCCTTCAGGAAAGCACTGGCTTGGCCAAGGTCATGAAAGAAGCCGGGCTGAATGCCCAATCCTTGAATAGCGCGATTGAACAGGTACGTGGTGGCGCAGCTGTAGACAGCGCCGAGGGCGAAAGCCAGCGTGAGTCCCTGAAAAAATACACCATTGACCTGACAGAACGGGCGCGCCTGGGCAAGTTGGACCCCGTGATTGGTCGAGACGATGAAATTCGCCGTGCCATTCAGATTTTGCAGCGCCGAACCAAGAACAACCCGGTGTTGATCGGCGAGCCCGGT